>NZ_FOFG01000029.1 GCF_900110915.1 Faunimonas pinastri | reverse complement strand
GCTGCGCGGGACGGCCTGTTGCTCACACCGCGCTGAGAAGCGTAACAAACGCCAGGACTCAGGTCGCCGCTGGATGAAAACTCAGGGGCAGGTCAGGCGCGCTCTGGTCCAAGCCGGCGGTCGACGCTTGGATCTCGGGAAATGGAAACTCGGAAGCAGCTTCGGCCCAAGACGTTGCTGAAGTCGCTGTCGAAACGGCCCGCAGCAATCTCGAGAAGCGATACGGCGGCCGGGCAGCGTGACCTGCCAAGTTTCCGGCCGCCTGTTCGGATCGCTTATCAGCGGTCCCGGATGCATCCTGATGGCCGACCAGCCAGGCCTGCCGTGCGTCCTCTAGTCAAACGTGTACCCGAGCGCATATCGTGCCCCGCGCCTCGGTCGGGGAGTACCATGGGCAACGTCACAGTCCGCATTCCTCACGAACCTGGCGGGAAGGCCGGCCGCGGTTCTGGCCGGGTAAGAACCTGCGCACCCTGGGCTACAAGGGGCGCGACCTAAGACACCCGGATGGCCGGTGGTTCGAACTGAACGAGGCAATTGCCTGGTCTGCGGACTTGCTCAAGGAGCTTGAAGCTCGGAAGTCCGCGGCGACTGTCGGCAAGCGCGTGGCGAAACCGGCCGGGCCGAAGCTCTACACCGTCGCGGATCTCTTCCGCGACTGGCACGCCAGCCCGCGTTTTTCCGGCGGCCAGACACAGGAAGGGCGCAAACGGCGCAAGCCGCTCGCTCCCAAGACGATCCAGTTCTACCGGCAGAATGCCCGAGTGCTTGAGGACTTCGATCCCGAGCTTTGGGTAAGCCCTGTGGCCGCACTGACGCCGGTTGTGCTCGACGGGCTCTATGATGCCCTAGACGAGGCAAAGGGCGCATCCGTCGCCCGCGCCACCATGGCGACGCTGCGCGCCGCCCTGAGCTTTGGCCAGCGGAAGGGCCGCGTCGCACACAATCCCGCCAAAGGACTTGGCATCGGCCAAGCCGAAGCGCGGATCCGCGTGGGCACCATTCCCGAGATGCAGGCCTTGGTCGCAGCGGCCGATGCGATCGGCAAGCCGGAAATCGGAGATATCATCCTGCTCGGCTTGTTCACCGGTCAGCGCCAGGGCGATCGCCTGCAGATCGAGGGCGGTGACATGGTCGACGGCCGGCTCTTCTTTCGCCAGAACAAGACGGGTGCAGTCGCGATCGTTCCGCCAGCACCGGCTCTCCTGACGCGCTTGGCCGAAGCACGCGAGCGGCGCAAGGAAGAGAAGGTCCGCTGGCCTCAGGTCGTGATCGACGAGGAGCGCCAGCGGCCGTTCTCTGACCCGAGCCGCTACGGGAAGGTATTTCGCCAAGTGCGCGCGGCCGCCGTCGCCGGCGAAGAGGAAAAGGATCGGCCGCCCTGCCCTTCCCTGGCTGACTTTCGCGACCAGGACCTGCGCGACACGGCCGTGACCTGGTTAGCGAACTCAGGCTGCACAGTGCCGGAGATCTGCTCGATTACCGGCCACACCGAACAGTCCGCCTACGGCATCCTCAAGCACTACCTCGGCCAAGATCCCGAGCGAGCAGCCGCAGCAATTGGAAAGCTCGTCGCGTGGTTAGAAAAGAAGGGTGCCCGACTGTAATCCCGACCAGCTATGGCAATCTGTTTCAACACGTGACCCAAGCTCCGGCCGTGCGGATCAACCTCGGCCAGAGTTCTAGTTGATGCAAGACTTTCGATAACGGCTCATCGTAATTACTCACGGCGACAAGAATGAGCACTATAGCCACCAATATTCCTACGGATGCTACCACATAATATGGAAACTCAGCTTGCTTAGCTGGCGTGAGGACCATCTCCCGATAGTCAACGTCCGATATGAAGCGATATATCTTGTGACGCCATTGCTCACGCAGAGATCGCTGCAACTTCAAGTACAACCATCCTGAAACCGTGACACTAAGAAGATAAGCGGCGACGACCAATGCCACCGATGAAAGGATCCATGGTGCAGTGGTAGAGGTGGAGCGGGCAGCCACTAGCCCGATACCGGTTGCCAGAGAGACGCTTATCGCGGTGACTAGCGCCCTGGTGCTATCCGCCGCCTTAGAGGCATCCTCCGCGATCATTTTGCGGAGATCGCCTTGAGCGCTTAGCGCCTGTCGGCCCAAATCGGACTGGCTAAGCTGATATGCTAGACGTGCGCCATTCAGTACATCTCTTCCGATAATTGGCAGCGCCTTTCCAATAGGCACGCCCCTCGGAAATGAACGAGCAAGTTCTGCTCCTATAAGTGCGTGTCGCTGCTCTGCAGCCGCCTTCTCTTCGTAGACCCAACCCACCATGGCTTGCAGCTCACCAAATCCCGAGCTTCCGAGATCTCGACTGAGATCTTGATCAGGTAGATCAATGCTCAAATTTGGTGGTCCGATAAAAACAGCCGTTCGCCTTCCAACTACTTCAGCGGCTATGCTGCGAAGCAAAGCAGGAACCGCCTGCGCCGCGAAACTTGCGAACGCCTTGTCATTCCAAAGCTGATCGTTCACGGGCGAGCGCAGCAACCATCTTCGTATGTCGCCTGGAACCACTCTGCTCTCTGCTGCCTCTCGCACCAAGTCCAAGGGGCTTTTGGTTTCAGAAGCAGCGGCAAACACGTCGCCCCCACCCCAAGGATGAATTGAAGCGAACCCCGTCGAGAAAGCGAGCTCAGATGCGGCGACCTGCCAAACACCTCCATCTTCTCTCTCGACTAGAGCTTTGACGAAACCACTTTGGGTCAAAAACCTCAATCCAGCTGCAGGATCCGGTTTTTCAGCTGTAACGATAAACGGCTCCAAGTCGGGGTCGAGTTGTTCTAGGTCAGTTGGCTGTTGGGCGGCGTCCACAATGCCGACGGGCCAGCCCAACCCTCTTAAAGCCTCGGTGGCTTGACGAGCTCGGGTTACGTCCAAGCGGGCCAGGGTGAGGGCATGATTGGCTTCAACAACGGAAACGTTCCGCTGTGCCTCCCAATCATCGATCAGGGCGCCTACCGCGTTCGGTGATAACACCATCGGTGTAATTCCTTGTTGTCACCACGAAGCGCGTTTCTCCGTTCGGTTGCTCTTCTCTACGAACGGCTTGGCCCTCCAGAGCCGTGTTGTATTCGAGAGTTACGCCCTCTTCAGTTTGCACCTGACGTCGTACCGATCGCGGCAAACCTTCCTGGTGCGGTGCAAACGCAACACCTTCGAGGCGACGCCTTCTGACAAGACGGTTCACCGAGGTGTCAAGCGTCCCCCTCACCCTTGCGTCTTCAGGTTGACCAGCACCTACCCAAACTGCCTGACGGACGACGTCTTCATTGATTTCAGGCGCATTGCGGAGAACATCTAGCGCCCTGGCCAAACCGACAGCCACCCCACCACGAGGAAGGTATTCCTTGTTATCTTGAAGAGCCGTCCGCACGACGTCCCTAACCTCTCGAGTGAGGTCTTGATCATTCCGCTCCCGCTCGACCTGCAGATAGTCTTGAAAGTAGCTCGTCAGCGTCGGAGCGGGCCGGCCCATTCGGTCGCGGGTGGAGATCCCGGGTTCCGCCACGCCATCGACGGTTCTGACAAGCGCAGCTTTCTGGATCGAAGCTTTGTCACTCACGAAAGCTTCCACAATCCGACGCAGCGCTGTCGCTCCCTCCCGCTGCACCAGCTCCAACGCTTGGCTGTAGTCGTACTTAACCAAAGCATAAATCCGTGTGCTTTCGTCAGCGACGCCTAATTCGAAGACGAAAAATGCCCCGTCTCTCATATTGCCGGTATGAAATCGCCTGAAATCTGAAGACAGTGCCTGCGCGCCTTCATGGAAGGGTATGTCCCGGCGGGCAACTTCTTCAATTCTGTCCCGGGTGCTAGACCTGTCGGCAAAGCGATAGATGCTGTCGGATGCAACATCCCTCAGGATTTGCAGTAAGAAGTCATCGTGCTCGACCGGCAGTTCCGGTTGAGGTTCAAAGTCGGCATCGTCCGCGACGATATGGAGGCTCATGCGAGCCAGCCGAAGAGAATCAATCTCTGCATCACTCAGGAAACCCACAACTTCCTCCCTCAACCAAGTTGAGGGGTTCAACCTTAAGCCGATTCCCGGGAAACAAAATCCCACACAAATCAGAACATATCAAGAACATAATAAGGTAATCAAGAGCGACATTCGACAAGGGGAGAGAGTGCTAAGGTGCGGCTAACGAGCAATGGAGCAAGCGAAGTTCCCACGTGGGACGTGGGAACGGTCCCAAGCGGTCCCATGTTCTCCGGCTGTTCTCACAGCTGTTCGGCTAAGTCTTTGAGAAAGCTGGTGAGCCCTGTGGGGGTCGAACCCACGACCTACTGATTAAAAGTCAGCCGCTCTACCACTGAGCTAAGGGCTCGTCCGTGTCGGGGGACTGGGGGTCCGCCGGTTCGGCGAGCATCGTTGCGGACTGTGCCGCGATGCCGATCTCGGGCATTTACCGGAATTCGGAGCCAAGGGGAACCCGGAAAAGGGTTCGCCCACATCGTATGTCCCGCAAGAAACCGGGACCGAGCGGGCTTTTCGAGACCATAAAGGATTCCCGAAGCCGGCTCTCCTTCTTACGATTCTCCTAATCCCGATTTCGTGATCTGTCCCAATCGGGAACATTTTCCCCTCTTGACAATTATTCCGACACCAAGGGACGAGGAACCACGAAGATGCGTCGCACTGTCAACTCAGCACTGTTCGGTAGGAAGCCGCTCCGCGCGCTGCTTATCTGCAGCGCTCTGATGGTAAGCGCAACAGGTTCCTCTGTTGTCGCCGAAGAACAGATCCCGGTGATTGGCAAGGCGACTACCGTGGTCATGAAGACCATGCCGACGAATACTGACGCGGACTCGATCCGCACGGCGGTCGAAGTCTTCGTCTGGGGTGTCTCCAACAACAACGCCAAGGCCGTCTACGCTCTGGCGCCCCGCGCCGAGCAGAAGCGCTATGGCAGCGAACAGGCCGTCCTGACCGCCTTTTCCGCCTCCCATCCCCCGCTGGCTTATGCTCAGCAACTGACCTTCGACAGCATCACCCAGTCGCGTGGCCAGACGAGCGCCAGCTTCTACATCAAGGACAAGCAGGGTCTGCAGTGGCATGCCAGCTTCGGCATGACCCAGGACAATGCCGGCGCCTGGCACATCGCCAACTGCGCGATAGAGGCTGCTCCTGGCACCCTGATCTAGGCTACCCGCTCCGTCATCCGGTCGGAGCGAAGACAGACAACCTCATCTCTGAAATGTTCGCATCGCCTGCCTCAATCGAGGCGGGCGATGTCGCCTTGTGCCCAACCTTCCCGCGTTTCCGCCATGAAGTCCTCGAATCGCCCTTCCGAGATCGAGGCGCGAATGCCGGCCATCAACTCCTGATAGTAGGCGAGATTGTTCCAGGTCAGCAGCATCGCGCCCAACGCCTCGCCCGTGCGAACGAGGTGGTGCAGATAAGCGCGGGAATAGTCGCGCGAGGCGGGGCACGCGCTTTCCTCGTGCAGCGGACGATGATCGTCGGCATGACGAGCGTTCTTGAGATTGATCTTGCCGCGCCGGGTGAAGGCCAGACCGTGGCGCCCTGCCCGCGTCGGCATCACGCAATCGAACATATCGATGCCGCGCTTGACCGATTGCAGGATATCGTCCGGCGTGCCCACGCCCATGAGGTAACGCGGGCGGCTGGTCGGCAGCGCCGGACAGGTCACATCGAGCATATCCAGCATCACCGCCTGCGGCTCGCCCACGGCCAAACCGCCGACTGCATAGCCCTCGAAGCCGAGCTCGGTCAGCCCCTTCGCCGATTCCAGCCGGAGGTCCGGCTGGTCGCCGCCCTGCACGATGCCGAAGAGCGCGTGGCCCGGCCGCGTGCCGAAGGCCTGCTTGGAACGCTCCGCCCAGCGCAGCGACAGCCGCATGGCGCGCTCGATCTCCGCGCGCTCGGAGGGCAGCCCCACGCACTCATCCAGCTGCATCACGATGTCGGAGCCCAGGAGTTGCTGGATCTCTATCGAGCGCTCCGGCGTCAAATGATGCTTGGATCCGTCGAGGTGGGATCGGAAGGTCACGCCCTTCTCGTCCAGCTTGCGCAGCTGCGCCAGCGACATGACCTGGAAGCCGCCGGAATCGGTCAGGATCGGATGCGGCCAGCGCATGAATTCATGCAGGCCCCCAAGCCGCGCGACGCGCTCCGCCGTCGGCCGCAGCATCAGGTGATAGGTATTGCCGAGGACGATATCGGCGCCAAGCTCGCGCACCTGGCCGGGATACATGGTCTTGACGGTCGCCTGCGTGCCGACCGGCATGAAAGCGGGCGTGCGGATCAGGCCGCGCGGCGTGTGGATCGCGCCGGTGCGGGCATCCCCGTCGGTCGCGTGAAGGGCAAAAGTGAACTCGGTCATGTCTTGCGATCCGGGAACAGCAGCGAGCCGTCGCCGTAGGAGTAGAAACGGTAGCCGCTCGCAATAGCATGGCCATAGGCCGCTTTCATCGTTTCCAGGCCGGCAAAGGCGGAAACCAGCATGAAGAGCGTCGAGCGCGGCAGGTGGAAGTTGGTGACCATCGCGTCCACCGCCCGAAATCGATAGCCCGGCGTGATGAAGATGTCGGTGCCGCCGGAGAACGGGCGGATGACGTCGTCTTCGCCAGCGGCGCTTTCCAGGAGCCGCATCGATGTCGTGCCGACGGCCACGACCCGGTGCCCGGCGGCGCGTGCCGCATTCAGGCGATCGGCCGTGGCTTGGTCCAGGGTCCCGATTTCGGTGTGCATGTGGTGGTCTGCCGTGTCATCGACCTTGACCGGCAGGAACGTACCCGCGCCGACATGCAGCGTCACGAAGGCGTGGCCAATGCCGGCTTTCTCCAGCCGGCGCAGCAGATCGTCGGTGAAATGCAGCCCCGCCGTGGGCGCCGCGACGGCACCGTCCTTCTCGGCGTAGACGGTCTGGTAGTCGCTGCGATCGCGCTCGTCGGCGGCGCGCTTGGAGGCGATGTAAGGCGGCAGCGGCGGCGCGCCGGTTTCGGCGATCGCTATGTCCAGCGCCGGCCCGGAGAGGTCGAAATCGAGGCGGATGCGCCCGTCGTCGAGCTTCTCGCCCACGGTGGCGGACAGGCGCTCACCTTCCCCGAAACGAATGCGGTCGCCGGGCGCGAGGCGACGGCCGGGCTTGGCGAAGGACCACCAGCTGCGGCTGTCGATTCGCTCGATCAGCGTCGCGGAAACGGCGACGACATTGCCGTCGCGCTCCCGCGTGCCGGAAAGCTGGCCCGAGATGACGCGGGTGTTGTTGAAGACGAGGATGTCGCCGGGCGAGAGCAGGTCCGGCAAGTCACGCGCGATGCGGTCCTCGAGACGCGCCTCTGGGCGGACGACGAGAAGTTTCGCGGCGTCCCGCGGTTCGGCGGGCCGGAGCGCGATGCACTCCTCGGGAAGTTCGAAATCGAAATCGTCGACGCGCATGGTCTCAATCTATTCGGAATGGGCCTGGGGCGGATCGAGTGGCCATGCCGCATTCTGGAGGACAAGGCGATAGCCTTCCGGGTCCTCGAAGGTCCGGCCACGGCGATCCCAGTAGGGATTGTTGGACCGGACGGGGCGGAAGCCGTGGCTTTCCATCCGGCTGACCGCCGCCTGCCACCTCTCCGCGTCAGGCAGATAGAGCACGAGGAGATGCTCCTCGCCGGCGGCCCTCGCCGCAGAGGTGCCATGCTCACGCACGAGTTCCAGATGCCAGCCGGCGCCCGGATAGCCGAGGATCAGGCCATCGAATCCGTCATGACCGTCGAAGCTGCCGAGGACGGCAAAGCCCGCGGCATCTCCATAGAAGCGCTGCAGCGCCGCGAGGTCGTTAGCCGGCCTCGCGACGCGCAGCACGGGAACGCTGGCGTTCCCGCTCATCTCAGGCCGCGTCGGCGGCGACCTTGACCGAGTTGATCGTGTCGGGGCTGCGCGGCGGCTCGCCCTTCTGGATCTGGTCGATATTGTCCATGCCGGAGGTCACCTCGCCCCAGACGGTGTACTGCTTGTCGAGCCACGGAGCGTCGGCGAAGCAGATGAAGAACTGGCTGTCGCCGGAGTTCGGATCGGCGGCGCGGGCCATGGAGACGGTGCCGCGCTTGTGCTTCTCGGCGCTGAATTCGGCCGGCAGCTTCTGGCCGGAACCGCCCGTGCCGTTGCCGCGCGGATCACCCGTCTGGGCCATGAAGCCGTCGATCACGCGGTGAAACTTGAGACCGTCATAAAAGCCCTGACGCACCAGTTCCTTGATGCGTGCGACATGGCCGGGAGCCAGGTCGGGACGCAGGCGGATGGTGACGGGCCCCTTGGAGGTTTCCAGCAACAGCGTGTTTTCGGGATCGTTCGTCTCGCTCATTCGAGCCTCCTGCTACTTCTCGTCCGCCGCGACGCGCAGCGTGATGATCTTGTCGGGATTGGGAACCATGCCGTTATCGGCTTCCGGCCCCTTCTTGATCTTGTCGACGGCATCCATGCCGCTGACGACCTCACCCACCACCGTGTACTGGCCGTTCAGGAACGGCGCATCGGCGTAGGTGATGAAAAACTGCGAGTTGGCGCTGTTCGGGTCGGAAGAGCGCGCCATGCCGACCACGCCGCGCGTGAACGGCACCTTGGAGAACTCCGCCTTGAGATCCGGCAGGTCGGAGCCGCCGGTCCCGTCGCCCTTGGGATCGCCCGTCTGCGCCATGAAGCCGGCGATCACGCGGTGAAACTTGAGCCCGTCATAGAAGTGCTTGGAGGCCAGCGTCTTCAGCCGCTCCGCATGCTTGGGGGCAATGTCGGGACGCAGGTGGATGAGAACCGTGCCGTCCTTCAGCTTCATCACCAGCGTGTTCTGGGGATCGTTCGCCTGCTGCGCGAAGGCCTGCGTGGACAGGAGCATCAGCCCGGCAGCGACAGCGCCGGCGATCTTGGCTTTCAACATGAAGGTTCCTTCTGAAAAGGTGATCCTGAGGGAAAGGCCCGGGGAAACCACTCGTTCCCGACCGGCGCAATCAGGCGTCCGATTTCCCCATCTTCAGCCGCCGCGCGACTTCCGGGGGAACGAAGCGGCTGACATCTCCTCCCATACCGCTGATCTGGCGGACCAGAGTGGCGGTGATGTGACGGTCCTCCGGACTGGCCGGCAGAAACACCGTCTGCAGCCACGGCGCAAGCGTCCGGTTCATCCCGGCCATCTGCATCTCGTAATCGAGATCGGTGCCGTCCCGGAGGCCGCGGATCAGGATGGTGGCACCGACATCGCGCGCGAAATCGGCGACCAGATTGTCGAACGTCCGCACCTCCAGCGCGACGCCCGAGGCGCCGGCGATCGGACCTGCGACGGTCTCGATCATCGCGATCCGCTCCTCCACCGACAACAGAGGCTTCTTGGACGGATGCACGCCCAGCCCCACGACGAGCCGGTCGCAAAGCGTCAGCGCCGCCCGAAGCATGTCGAGATGCCCGTTGGTCAACGGATCGAAGCTACCGGGATAGAGAGCGGTGCGGGTCATGACGGCAGTTAAACGGGACGGCCGCGCAGTTGCAATGCGCGGCCTGTCCCTGGCTTCAGCCGCCGCGAAGCCGGGCGAGCAGTTCCGGCGTCGGATAGGCGTCCGCCGGCAGGCCGTACTTGATCTGCGCCTTCTTCACGCCGGCGCGGGTCGCCTCGCCGAGCTTGCCGTCGATCTCGCCGGTCTCAAAGCCCTGCCGCACAAGCGCGGTCTGGAGCTGCTTGACCTCGGCCGGGCTCAGCACCGTGACCGGCGCATTGCCCGAATGGACCGGACCGGCCCCGTCGAGCCGCGCCGCGAAATAGGCGGCCGTCGTGGAGTACACGGCGGACTGGTTCCACTTCAGGAAGACCTGGAAGTTCGGATAGGCCAGGAACGCCGGACCGTTACGGCCCATCGGCAGGTCCAGCGAGGACGGTAGCCCGTCCATCGGCAGCGGCCGGCCATTCGCCTGCGTCACGCCGAGCTTGGCCCAGAAGGAACGGGGATGCTGGATATCCAGCCCCGATTCCGCCCACGGAAGGTCGGTCGGCACGCGCACTTCCTGCAGCCAGGGCTGGTTGCGCTGCCATCCGTAGCTGGCAAGGAAATTACCGGTCGAGGCCAGCACGTCCGGCACGCTGTGGACGAGATCGCGGCGGCCGTCGCCGTCGGCGTCAACGGCGTATTTCAAGTAATATGACGGCATGAACTGGGTCTGGCCGAGCTCGCCCGCCCAGGCACCGCGCATCTGGTCCGGCGTAGCGTCGCCACGATCGATGAGCTGCAGCGCGGCGAGAAGTTCCGGCCGGAACATTTCGGGCCGGCGGCAATCCCAGGCCAGCGTCGCGATCGACTGCAGGGTCGGCGAATTGCCCTGCACCGCGCCGAAATCCGTCTCGAGGCCCCAGAAGGCGGTGATGACGGCCGCCGGTACGCCGTACTGGCGCTCGACCTGCGAGAAGTTGGAGGAATATTTCCGGATCAGGGACGTGCCCTTCTGCAGCCGGTTGTTGGAAACCATGCGGCTGGAGAACTGCAGGAAGCTCTGCGAGAAGACGGACTGACCGCGATCCTTGGCAATGATGCCGGAATCAAAGCGGACGTTATCGAGCGCGGAAATCGCATTGGCGGAGACGCCCTGCTGCGCCGCTTCGCGCTTGAACCCGGCCAGCCAGCTATCAAAGCCGGCGGCGCCGCCGCAGCTTGCCGCCATGGCAGGTCCGGCCAGCAGGGACGAGGCCATCAGCGCGACCCCCATCAGACAACCCGAACCCACTTTCAAACGCATGGTAGCTCCTCTTGACGACAGGTCAATTTGCGCATGCCCGCTCCCCCGTCAAGGCCAAGGGTCATTCGAAAGGCCAGGGCCGGGCACCCGATTGGCGGTCCGGCCCCGAATAAGCGGCAATGGCAGAGGCGGACTTGGGCGGACCCCCAGTAGACCCGAGTACACCCGAGTGCACCCGAGTACGCCCGAGTGCACCTGAGTACGCCTGAATGGACTCGCTGGACTGGGGGGAAGGAGCGGGTCAAGCGAGCCGGACCGGCGCGTGATCCTGACGTTCCCATCGCAGCCACAACGCCAGGCACGGGGCGGTAACGAGGCAGAAGGACGAACCGAACACACGGGAAACCTGACGCCCGAAGAACTCGCGGATCCCGCGAATCCCCGGATGGGTCCGGGGCGAATACCTCCCGCAGCTCCGGCCATGCCATCGGCCGCGCCACATCCGGCGCTGCGGCAAAGACCGCGCGGAGCGGGCAACAGGGCGTCCCGATCGAGCTTGGCGGCACGCCGGGCGCGCTTTCCACATCGTCCGGCGGACGGCAGGGAACGACCGGGCGCTCCCCCTCTGGCGGTCGGTGGCGACGACCTCGCCGGGCGGGGCACCGCAACCAATCCCGGCAGCAGGTCTTTTGATGAAAGCGCCCGGCGCGATCAGACCTCAGGAGCAGAAGATGGCGAAAGCAGGCCAGCACGGAATGGGTCACGGCACGGTGGAAGGCCACCAGCATGTCGGCACGACGGATCCGGCGATCCCCGACGAAGGCGATCTCGGCGCCCAGATCCATAACGAAAACAAGCGCTACGGCGACGACGCTCGCGGCGCGGATCATCGCAAGACCCAGGCCGGTTCGACCGATGAGGCCGAAGGGGTGGTGGAGAGCTTCGAGAAGCTCGATCCAAAGGCTCGCTCCGGCGAGGAGTGAACCCGATCTGCGGGACAAGAAAAAAGGGGCCCGCAGGGGCCCCTTTTCGTTCGCGCCGTCCGGTTCAGGAACCCAGCGCGATCGCGGTGCCCTTGGACGGCAGGACGACCACCTTGGTGCCGACGGGAACGCGGTCGTAGAGATCGATCACATCCGCATCGAGCATGCGAATGCAGCCCGAGGACATGGCATGGCCGATCGTATAGGGCTCGTTGGTGCCGTGGATGCGGTAAAGCGTGTCGCGTCCGCCCTGATAGAGGTACATCGCGCGCGCCCCGAGCGGGTTGGAGGGGCCGCCGGGCATGCCATGCGCGAACTGCGCGGAGCGGGGATCGCGGGCGATCATGTCGGCCGGCGGCGTCCAGGTCGGCCACTTCGCCTTGCGCTGGATCGTGGCCTTGCCGGCCCACAGGAAGCCCTCGCGGCCGACGCCGACGCCATAGCGACGGGCCTTGCCGCCTTCCATGACGAGGAAGAGGAAGCGCTGGTCGGGGGCGATGACGATGGTGCCGGGCGCCTCGCCCGTCGGGTCATCGACGACCTGCCTCCAGAACTGCGAATCGATCCTGGACAGGTCTACCGGCGGAACCTTGAACTTCTCGTCCTTGGGTCCGTACAGGATCTTGGGGCCGCTGGTCGCGCCACCGAGGGGACCGGAAACTCCGGCGCAGGCACCCAGCAGGGAGGTGGCGCCTAGCATCAGGAACGCACGTCTATCGAACACGATTCTCTCCAGAAAAGAGCAATGAGCCAAGGGGCAGGTAATGTGGTTAACAAGAGAGCAATGAAACGTTCATGACCTCATCACGATCCCGAGTGATGAACGAACAAGATCGGCTGTGTCTTTTGAGCAACAATCATGATCGGCAGGCAAACATTCATTGCTGGCAGGCGATCTTCTGAATTGTTCTGAAGACCGCCAGTGCAGACGAATCATTCTACTCGCAGGTTCTTAGTGCTTCATTAATCATCTCGATCCAAACTCTCCGATGACAGCTTCGCAGCGATGCGACACTGAATCTGGCGAGCAGCGTGGAACGCAGACACGCAAGCCTGACGTGGCGGGCATTGAACCCTAGGCTTCACGGACGGTGCCACATAAGTTCGTTGCCGGAGTAGCGCCCGGCCTCGCCGGATCTTTTGCCCGAAGCGATTCGGGATGGCGACGGGACGTGCCCGCGCGGGCAGAACCGCCCCGGGTTGCGGCATCATGGTCGCCGGCCGGCCATTGTAAGTGTGACTTACCGGTCTAGTCTCCTTCTTTCCCTCAAGGGGAAAATGGGGAGGAAGCATGTCTATCCTTTCGGATTTCCGCAGCCTGGAACAAGGCCAGCGGCACGTCATCGCCGCGAGTTATCTCGGCTGGACGCTCGACGCCTTCGATTACTTCATCCTGGTCTTCGTCCTGAAGAATATCGCCACGGACTTCGGCACCAGCGTCAAGGCGGTGACATTGGCGATCACGCTGACGCTGGCCGCCCGACCTATCGGCGCGCTGATCTTCGGGCTCGCCGCCGACCGGTTCGGCCGTCGACCCACTCTGATGGTCAACGTCCTGCTTTATTCCATCCTTGAATTCGCTTCCGGCTTCGCCCCTTCCCTGACCGTGCTGATCGTGCTGCGCGCGCTCTACGGTGTCGCCATGGGCGGCGAATGGGGCGTCGGCGCCTCGCTGACGCTGGAATCCGTGCCCCCGAAGCTACGCGGCCTTGTTTCCGGCCTGCTGCAGGCGGGATATCCCTCGGGCTATCTCCTCGCCTCCATCGTGTTCTTCGCGCTGTTCCCGCTGATCGGCTGGCGCGGCATGTTCATGGTCGGCGTGATCCCTGCCCTGCTGGTTCTCTACATCAGGCGGAACGTCGACGAATCGCCGGCCTTCCTGCGGCGACAGCAGCGGGCGGAAAAGGTCGGCGTCGTCGCCGCCCTGCGCGGACACATCGGCCTCGCGCTCTGGGCGATCGTGATGATGGCCGGGTTCAACTTCTTCAGCCACGGCACGCAGGACGTCTATCCGACCTTCCTGGAGACCCAGCGCGGAATGTCGACGCACCAGACCGGCGCGATCGCCATCACCTACAATATCGGCGCGATCCTGGGCGGCCTGTTCTTCGGGGCCTTCTCCGAGCGGATCGGACGCCGCCGCGCCATCGTCATCGCCGCCATCCTGGCCCTGCCCGTCATTCCGCTCTGGGCCTATTCCACCAGCGGCGTGTGGCTGGCGATCGGCGCGTTCCTGATGCAGTTCTTCGTGCAGGGAGCCTGGGGCGTGGTGCCCGTGCATCTCAACGAGATCTCGCCGGACGCGATCCGCGGCACCTTCCCCGGCGTGGTCTACCAGCTCGGCAACCTGCTCGCGTCCTACAACTCGACCTTGCAGGCCGGCATCGCGGAGGCTCGGGGTGGGGACTACGCCTTTGCCCTCGCTCTGGTCGCCGGCATCGTCGCGGTCGTGGTGGCCGTGCTTGCCGGGTTCGGGCGGGAAGCGAGGGGCATCCGCTTCGGCACGGTCCAAGGGAAAGCCGAGCCCGCACCGGCAACCGTGACCCCCATCGCGCCCGGCTGACGAGCTGGATATCGGGAGCCGGCGGCCAGCCCGCCGGCTCCCGATCATAAAGCCCACGGCTGAAAACAGCCGCGAAGTGTGACATTGCAGTGATTGACCACTGACTGCCGGGGCGTCCTAATCGAACGGGGGGTTCGACCATCGACCGTCAGGACGCAGCCATGGCAGCCATTTACGAAGAGCCCATCGAAAATCTCAGGAAGGCGCGCGCGAACTTCGTTTCCAAGCGCCGGCGCATGGCGAGCGAAATGGCCGATCCCAGATCTACCTCGTCGCACTACGCCCCGCTTTTCTCGGAGCTGCAACAGGCCATCGTGGCGATCGATCAGGCGATCCAGGACGAGGAAGTCCTCGGGCCGGCGAGCCACGAGGCCTATGCGCTCGCCGGGGCGCAAGAGGACGAAGACTAGGCTCTGAACTCATTAAGGGTTGAGCTTCTGGCCGAAGGCTGATTCACCTGTTCGGGGAGGAGCATGGTGATGGCGCGTTACGATCTCAGCGAAGCGGAGTGGCGGGTGATTGAGCCGCTTTTGCCGA
>NZ_FOFG01000038.1 GCF_900110915.1 Faunimonas pinastri | reverse complement strand
CCCGTCGAGCCACTTGGCCACGCCACCATGACGAGAGCAGGCGCCCTGATGAGTGGCGGTCTGGATGTAGCTGCCATCCTTGCATTGAGCTGTTGAACCGGCGGGAACTTGGCTCGCGCCGGACAGGCATGACTTCGAAAAGTCACGGTAGCTCTGGCCCTTCGTTGTTCCCTTGGCCTTCATTTCGTTCCACTGAGAGGCGCAGGCCTTCATGTGATCGTTGTTCGCGGTCTGGGCATTTGCAACGACTGGAGCGCCGGCCGCGAGGGCGAGCGAAGTGAGAGCGACAGCCAGAAAACGCATCGGGATCCTCCTGAAACATCAGAAATCTAGGCGTCGGGCGAGGTCCGGCAAGACTCAGCCGGATAGTTGGGGCCGCCTATTTTTTCAGTTTCGTGGCGAAACTCCCACATGAGTTAAATTTTTTGACCAATTGATCTGAAACAGAGTGGTGTGGCTTCCAACAGATAGGATTCTGGCAGAGCGTACATACGATCTATGCTGGAGCCGTGTCTTGCCGACAGAGTTGATTAGAACCCACCTGCGATATCTGGAATCCGACGCGAAGACGGTGCGAGAGCGAGCTGTAATCCGTGCCTGGATCACCATGATCGAGTCGGATCCGGCATTGGTCGAGATCATCGAGGAGAACAAAAAGGACGAGTTGTCCCAGTACCGCTGGGACATCATCCGAGTGGCCTCGGAACTTCTCCAAAGCCTTGCCCAAGAAGTGAATGTGCTTGGGGGAGATTACCCGGAGGAAGCCCTTTTCCTCGCCCAGGAAAACACCCATCAACGTCAGTGAGTTCTCTTGAGACCTTGGGAAATCGCCGCAGAAGCGCGTGAGGTTTCTCCTCTCAGTGCCGAGCGTTCTTTTTGCCTCGGTACAGGGAGATCGGGCAGTTCCGACCGGAGCGGCTCGGAGGGCGGGAAGAAGCGATCGGGGTTGATCCGGAACGCTTCAGCCATCCTAACCAAGAGAGCAGCGCCGGCACGTGCGCTTCCGTCTTCGCATTCGATGAGGCGGCAAACCGCGATCCCTACATCCTCTGCGAGCTCCTCTCGGGTCAGACCGGACGACTCTCGATAGGCACGAAGCCTTGCTCCGATGTAGCCGTCTACCCACTTGGCTCGCTCGCCCAATCTCGGTGCTCCTTCGCTCCCGCTTCTACCGCCAGTAGAAACATCAATTGGGCTCGAAAGGGAAGCTGCAGCCCTGTGACGAAGCATCTCGGAGGGTTGCCGATTGTTGCCGCCCGGTGCTTTCGTCAACTGACCGGCAAGACGCATGCCAGTGCTTGTTCTTCTTCCGTTCCCGTGCATGATGCCGGGATGGATGTGGGTGAGACACCGAAAACGCTGGGCGAGGCGGAGCTTGCGGGCTGGACCCGATTCCTGGTGAGCTGCCCGAAGTGTCGACTGTTGGTCGAGCTGCCCTTCAACGAAGTCTGGCGCCGATCGCCTTACCGGAGCCTCGCCGATATCGTGCAGCGCCTTCGGTGCGGGCGCTGCGGATCGCGGCCGGACCGCGTCGCGCTCGAGCGCACGATCTTCCGGCACCTGGGCGGCACGCCGGAGTCAGAGACGTTGCCGCTCTGCCGACTGTTACCTGAGTGTTAGGCGGCCGTTCTCCGGCAGCCTTCTCTCTTCAAACCAGCAGCATCACGGAATCAGTCGTGCGGCTGCTGGACTGAATTCAGCAGGGCGTCCGAGGTGGCACGAAGAAGCACAGCGAGGTTTTCAGGGCTGTCGCGATCTGGGACAGGCGAGAGGCTGAAAGGCGGTTCTGACCGGTTTCGTACTTCTGGATCTGCTGCGGGCTGATCTCCAGCATCTCAGCCAGGTCCTGGAGCGAAATCCCGAGTTCCCGCCGCTTGTCTCGCACCTTTCCGCCGATATGACGATCGTCCTCTCCCACGGATCTCGTGGTCAACCTGTCCGGCATGGATTCCCCCCTCCTTGGATCGGCATACGGATGGGCGGAGTATCTTCGTATCCGAGTGACTTCAAGGGCAGAGCGGCACAAAAGAGGCTCGGCTGCACGCTTGAGCGAGAGCTCAGCCCTCAGCCTCGGCGATGAGCTATACGTGCAGTGAGTTGACGTCGCCCTTGATCGAATCGCTGATGAGTTGACGCTCAGCCAAGTGTGAGCACGTTCTGCTCAGTGAGCACCTGACGTGCAATCCCACGGCCATGAGCAGTTTGACCGGCGGTAACAGCAGCTCCGTCGATGTTCCCCGGCGGTTTGCAAACCTTTCCTAAGGCGTTGATGTCGCTAAGCCCCCTGGGAGGGAAGTTTGCAGGAATCATTTTGCAGTTCAGGTGATCCGACAAGATTCCTAATCTGGAGCACTGGCGAGTTCGGCGGCTTTTCATGACGCGAGGACACCAGCTTGCAGGATCGCCATGACGGGCGACGTTTCAGAACGTCGCTCAGCGGCCCCCGCTGCTGTCGCGCTCGGTATGTAGCGGTTGTCGATCCGGACCAAAAGTGGGTCTCGGTCCGTTTACTTCGCCTCGCGTAAGTCATTGAAAACGCAAGCGGTCGACTTCGGGCCGTTTACGGCTAAGTCACTGATCGGCCGTGGAAACCTTCCGGTTACAAATCAGGTGCTCTACCAACTGAGCTAAGCCGGCCTATCGCTAGAAGCGCTTCAGAGCCCTTGCCTTAGAAAACCGCCTGTGTCCAGCCTCTGCGACTTCTGTTCTTCAGCCGTTCTCTTCAAAGCATAGGGCGGCCACAGGAACGATCGCACTCCCGGTCGAACAGCTCCGGATCTCGGCGATGTCGTCCGTGCGCAGCTCGTCACCTTGACGATTTCGCCATCGGTCAACTCTTCCCGCCAGCCATGTTGCGAGATAATCAGACTTTCGAGCTGAGCCGAAGGTTTACACCGATCTTGACGCTCTGTTAGGCGCCATTGTCCTTCTTAGTCACTCGGGAGCCGTCGTCTATCGCAAGAGACTTTCTGCCGGCCGTCTTCTTAGTGGCTCCTGACAATGGCGCGAATGTTGTGAGATTCGGGTGTTCGACGATCTCGTACGCTCGTCTGCTTTTGTCACGTGCGTTGATGGGATTGATCCGGCGGTGGCAGTCCAGCCGGAGACTGAAACCATCAAACGGCGCCGGCCTGAACTACGGCGGCGGCGCCACTGACGTGCTCCCCGAGTTTGGACCGCCCGGCTGGAGGATTTCCGGGGGTGCTGACGTGCTCCCCGAGTTTGGACCGCCCGGCTGGAGGATTTCCGGGGGTGCTGCTCAGGCTGTCGCACCGTCTCCTGAGCGTTTCATCAGCTCGA
>NZ_FOFG01000007.1 GCF_900110915.1 Faunimonas pinastri | reverse complement strand
GCAGGATCCCGATGATCTGCTCTTCCGTGAATCTCGCTCGCTTCATTCCGTCCGTCCGTCCTTTCAAGGGCCGGACTCTAACGCCGCGTGGAGGATATCTTAGGGGCAGGTCATGAGCTTTTGAACGGCGAGCTGTTCTATAGCCTGGCCGAGGCACGGATCATCATTGAGGGCTGGAGGCAGCACTACAACACCCGTCGCCCGCACTCTTCGCTCGGTTACAAGCCGCCCGCACCCAACGCCGTGCTGTGGCCGGCGACGCCAACACAACCCGCTTCCCCGGCCGCCTCAAGCGTGGCCGACAAGCCAACAATGCATTAGATTTGAAACGGGCCACCGATTGGGGGCAGGCCAGGCCTAGCGTCGGCCGAAGAAGTTTCGTGACATCATCACGCCACAACCATAGCTCGCTCATAGAGTGCTGAACGCATTTTGTTCCGCAGCGGCACGGGTACCTTGGCCGCCCTGCCCCTTCGTCGTTCCTCTAACAAAATCGTAGAGCTAGCTGGCGACAAGCTCAGCAAGCTTAGCCGCGACGTCCGCCATTGGCCCCTCTGCGGTGCTAAGGCCGCTTCGTGACCCAAGCAGAGGACTTACTTCGCGGAGAGCTTCATACGTCGTATCGTGCACAATGGGGACGAGCAGGTCACGCGCTAGAAGCGCCGAAAGTTCTTTGTCCGCAATGCCCTCGCCTTGAACGCGGCGAAGCAGTGCAGGGGTCACCAGCACGATCCCAACTCTCGATTTGGCCAGCCCCTTATCAATTTCGCGTAGCAACGAAGTGCCGAGGGCGACGTCTTTCTCGCTGAACCAGACCGAGACACCAAGCGACTCGAGAAGATCGTGCAGTTCCTTGGCAGCCCCTCTCCGGTCGTCCCACGCGTGGCAGAGAAAGACGTCCCGACGGTCAGGCAGGGGCGCTCGCTTTTCGACGCTGCTGCGGATCGGCGTAAGTGCCCGCACCTCGGCGGGCGTGTACATCACGGACGAACCGGCTCGCGACCAGCTCGGCCGCACGCCGCTACCGGCTCCACCGACGCTACTGCCGGACCCGCCGACACTACTCCGGCTACTCCCACTGCTGGCCGAAGCGGAGTAGGAACCGGACGAGTAGGTCCCGTAGCTGCTGTAGCGACCGTAGCGCTCACGGCATGCAGGGCAGGCCGCTTCAGCGCTAGCTGAGTGGTGACCGTTTACTGGTGCTGTGCATTTTGCCATGTGGTTGATGATCCCGTATACCACTGCCGCTCACAAGCATCATTACGGGCGGCACATCCTCTATACCGGCGGCCCGCTCCAATTTTCTAGATCATTCGGAAAATCGGTGCGTGGCTTACTGATTTTGCCCCCCTCAGGAGTCTGCGCGAGGGTCACCCGCGCGAGGGGTGATATTTCACGCGGCAGCGAACGCATTCCCCCCGGTGGGGGCTAACACCCGCGCACAGCCTACCATCCGGACCTAAGCGCGGGTGGAGGCATGCGTCTTGAAGGGGGAGGAGAATGAAGGCCACGGCGCTGCTTACCGTGACCTTCTGGATCGTCATCTAAGTGAGGTTGCCTCGGGCAGCGGCCTGTCAGACCGCCTCTAGCGAAAGCTAGCTTAGCACCTGGCGACGTGAGGGCAAGCCCTACGTGCGCCACTGCGAGTGCAGGCGCCATGTCCACTAGGGCAGGAGCTATCGGACGTGTCCGCCCCTCCCCTTCTTTGTGTCCAATAGAGCCCCATTGACTTTCGGACAATCACGACTCATCATCTCTTGAGCCTAATGGACACTCAGGGAACACGGATGCTGGTGGGATATGCGCGGACCTCGACCGTCGAGCAGGAAGCAGGCTTGGAGGCTCAGCTTCGAGACCTCAAAGCGGCAGGATGCGAGAGGATCTTCAGCGAGCAGCGCTCGTCAGTGACGGAACGACCGGAGCTGGATGAGGCTCTGCGGTTCCTCCGAGAGGGAGACAAGCTGGTCGTCACGAAGCTCGACCGCCTGGGGCGCAACGTGCGATCCGTAGCAGAGCTTGCAGACAGCCTCCACTCCCGCAAAGTGGGCCTCTGCATACTCCAGTTCGGCAGTGAGACCCTCGACACGACCGGCTCTACGGGCCGCCTCATGCTCAACGTCCTGGCGGCCATCGCGCAGTTCGAGCGGGAGATCATGCTGGAGCGGCAGGCAGAGGGCATCGCCAAGGCCAAGGCGGAGAACCGATACAAGGGTCGAAAGCCTACGGCTCGCGCCAAAGCCGATGAAGTCGTCGCGCTGTTCAGGGACGGGAAGCGTGTCTCCGACATCGTAAAGCTCACAGGCGTCGGGCGCGGCTCAGTGTACCGGGCGCTTGAGGCGGCGGGGCTACACAAGCCAACCTCCTCCCCGGCGTGATCGTCAAGGGCCCCGTGGTCACACTCGGGCCGCTCGGCAAAGTCCTTCCGGATCGAAAGCCCAGACAGCTGCCAGGAAGGCGGATGACGGGTCTTGCAGGATTGGCATCGCCTAGCTAGCATCAACTATGGCTTAGGCTTCGCCACCAACTCTCCCTCTGAGAGGAAGCCCAGCTCCAGGGGTCCACCACTCCCGCCCGTACTTGGTTCTTGCCAATTGGGAGTGGTTGCTTGTGAGCATTCTTATATCCGTTCTCTGGCTCTCCGGCGCGTTCGGCTTTGCGCATCAAGTGCGACAAGACATCAAGCGCGTAGCGGAGCACTTCCTTCTCCCAGTTCTGCTCACGTCCTCGGCAACAAGCGGGGGCGTCTCATTTGCGTGGGCGGTCGAGCGGTGCCGCAGGCCAGCTTTGTCGCGCGACCGCGACACCCGAATGGCTTGCTACTCAGTCATTCCTCCTCACCCCTTTTTTCCGACTAATCAACGCAATCGGTGTGAGCTCCGCCCGGCATCTGGACGCCAGAAGAGAGAGCGATCGTCCGGCCCGGAGCATTTAGACATCCCACTTGAAGGAGCGGTCGGCTGCGGGATGGCCATTTAGGGCGACCGAATGAAGAAGCAGCCTAACCGCATTCCCTAGGCTCGAACTCAATCCGCCTGGCTTGAAGCAAGCGGGACGAGGCCTCGAACAGAGCAAGCTCCGCTCCTTCTCCATCTCGGCTTGTGCCGGCTCACGAGCCTCCAAGTCTCCCGCGTGGATATCAGTCGAACGAAGTCCGGTCACCCCGCGCAAGGCTCCGCTCGCCCTGGCCCTCCGAGACATCATCCAGAAAGGAAACATACCATGCAAAAGAAAAGCCCGACCTCCGTCCACGCCTATCTAGCCGCAGCCATCTCCGGCAAACGCCGGGAAGGCTTCGCGGCCACCATTGAGGCAGCCTACGCCGGGGTCATCTTCGAAACCAACCCGCAGGCGTCAGCGCCGTGGCGAACGATCTGGGGTGCCGGTAAGGCTGCTGAGGACCTCATCATGCTCGCTAGGGCAATCTTCCGCCTGATTGAGGAATATCCGGAGGGCACCGATCTAACGGTGTACGTCAAAGGCCCTGGACTGCCCGACCGCTTGGCCACCGACTTCGACAATCCTCCCAAAACCCGGAGGAAGCCGTACAGCAATGTTGATGAATGGCGTCAGCTTCAATCGCTACGGCATCGCTTTGTCATCGCCACTCAAGATACCCCTGTTCTCCCCCGAGCCTCGAAGCTGGCTAAGGCCAAACTTGGGGAGGCACTTCAGAAGGGCCTCGGTGACTTTGACGCGGTGATAACGGACGACACGCGGAACTGGGGGTTCGGCCCCTGTGATCCTGAGGAAGAGGGAACAGCATGAGTCGGCATGTCCGACACGCTGCAAGCCCAGCGCTCTCCGGCCGCTTTGATGCTTCTCTGAGTGCCTGCCTTCCGACCAGCCGCCACAAGACGGCTAGCCTGGGCACCCCGAAGAGCTCGTCGGCCCCGGTCTCGGAATACCGCCTGCATCATCAACGGATCAACCTTCGACTCAGCCCGCCCCTATCTCAATGGCCGAGACAGGTAGCAGTCCGCTCCGAGGCCGATGCGGTAGCGAACGATATGCCCCAGTTGCTCATCCAAACACCCTCGAACGGCGGGAGGCCCCCACAAGGCCTCCTGGGCCACTCTCAGGGGGAAACGAAAGACATACGCCACTCCTCGACCATCAACCATCCACGGTCCCTCCAAGGGGCAGCAAGAGCTGCACGCCAGCTCCGTCCCCGAGCGCCAGGAAGATCGAGGCATCATCATCCCCGAAAGAACTCGTCCACGCGAAAGAACGATCTCACGATCCTTCACGCCTTCATCGCCTACAGCATCACTGGCAGGGCTCGCAGTCATCCGGGTGCACCCGTTGCGGCGGCATACGGCGCCTATCTTTTCGAGGTTGGGCCTGAGGGACCGGGACCTCTCTACAAGAACTGGGGATCGGGGAAGACCATAGAGGGCTGCGCTATGGCGATGCGTGCGATCCCGCGCCTGGTCGTTCAAAGCGCAGAAGGGGTGAAGCTCGTCATCCACGTTAGCGGTCGCTGGTTGGTGGACCGGCTTGCCCTCGACTTCGACCATCCCTCTCCGTCGAGAGGTGGAAGACCCTACTTGAATGTGGAAGAATGGAAGCGGCTTCAGAAGCTTCGGGAGTATTTTGAGGTCGTCTCGGGTGCCCCAGAAGATGCTCACATGCTTGCAGGGGCTTCCAAGCTCGCCCGAGATAAAAGAGACGTGATGTTGAAGCTGAGGCTCTCCAGCGAATTCGACGCCGTGATCGTGACCGAGGCAGACGGTTTCCCGCCCTTCCTCAGTAAGGGGCAACCAGCATGAACGGAGCCGCTGATCGAGCACCACCGTTTGAACAGTGGGTTTCCAGCCGGCCTGATTCCCCTCTTCGTGTCCTCACCCGCGAAGCCGTTGTACTCCTGAACGAGGGCGCGGTGCGGTCTCGTCAGCAGCGCTCAGACGCCGCCCAGCGGCAGTTCGCGATGCTGGATGCGGTCGTGGCAAATCTTACCTGTGCCTGCCTTGCTCCTCCTCAGGGCGATAGCAGGTTGGCTGTGTTCCTCAGGGTCCAGGGCCAGGCGCAGACGCGCTATAGCCGCAAGATCTTCCGGAATCTTTCGGAAGCCCTCACGGCCCTTCAAAAAGCGGGCTGGATAGGGCTACAGCCTGGATCGAAGAAGACTGGCCTCACTACCATCATCTTTCCCTTAGAGAGCTTCCAGGAGCGTCTTAGGGCCGCCGGAGCAACGCTGGACGACATCGAGCAAGAGGAGCCCGAGACCATCATCCTCACCCGCAAGGAGTGGGGCTTTGCGGACAATCCGACCATGCCGGGAAGCACTCGATGGGAGCGCCGGAGCACCCAGTCCGACTACCGCGATACGGGGAAGACCAAGAAACTCAGGGCCGAGGTAGCCCGGATCAACCGTCATCTCAGGACGGCCGATATCCGGTTCACCGGAGACGAGCCCGTGGACACGTCTAAGCGGGTTCTGCGGAGGTACTTCACGCAGCCACTCGGGGACAACAAGCCCCGCTTCGACTTGGGCGGCCGGCTCTTCGGAGGGTGGTGGCAGAGCCTCAAGCGCCACCAGAGGCGCTTCATCCGGATCGATGGGGAGCCGATAGCGGACCTCGACTTCAAGAGCCTGTTCCCGAGGCTCGCCTTGCTGGGGATGGGTCACCCGCAGCCGGAGGATGGAATTGACCTCTACGCGGTGCCGGGCCTGGAAGGGCATCGCGATGGCGTTAAGGCAGCGGTCGCAACGCTGCTATTCAACGACGGGCCGAAACGAGGCCTTCCCGCCGAGGTGGCGGCGAAGCTGCCCGCCGGGTGGTCCATTCGGCGGATCAGAGACACCATCCACGATCATCACCCGTCCTTGGCGGACTGCTTCGAGAGGGGCTTGGGGCTCCACCTGATGTGGAAGGAGAGCTGCATTCTCGTCTATGCCGCCTTGGCGCTCAATGAGAGGGGGATCACCGCGCTCGGGATGCACGATGGCATCATGGTCGCGGCCTCTCGGGCTGACGAAGCTATAGCGATCATGGAGAAGACGGCAGAGCTACACGTCCTGGCAAGGCTTCCAGTGGTGCGGAAGGAGCTGAAGGGAGAGGAGACCTAATCACCCTCACCACTGAGTGACAGGCCTAGAGGTCTCTCTGGTTGGTCACTTAATGGCTAGGACAAAGGAGAAGGAAGGAGGTCCATCTTGGATGCCGCTGAGGTGAAGGAGATGATATGGTTGTCTCATAACCGGAGCGTAGCTGCTTAGAGGGCCCCTCTGTGTCCTTATAGTACGCAGATAGCGATCTCTGTCGCACTAAGTCTTTGCCAAGCAATGGTTTTTAAACTTCCACCCAAACGCGCGAGCATCCATGAAGCGGCCACGCTGATCCTGCACTCAGGCGAGACCTGTTCTGCCTTCATGTGCCCTCGCCGACGCAAGTGGGAGCTTCACGGCTTCGATGCACCGCCGGGTCTGCTTGAGCAGCAGACTTGCTGAGTGACGCCCGAGTGTCGCTCCCTCACGTTTAACGCCCACTGCCACTTAAGGGCTCTCGGGTCCGATCCCGTTCAATCTCTGTTTGCCGCTTCCGTGGCCTCGCACTTTGAATAGGCCTGCGCATTCTTCGCGAAGGAGATGGCCTCTTTGGCGAAGTCGATGCTCTCGTTTGCATATCGCTGAAGCTTCTCGATGTAGTCCCGCAGCTCAGACTTATAGCTGTCTATTTCCCAACTCTGACAAGTGGGACGTCCGGTGATCCGGTACTCCTCTAAGCAATAGGGAACACTAGGACGTGAGGAGCTTGATGGGGCATTCGGGGCTGAACTGCTGAAGCTTGGCTCCGAACAATAGCCCCATGCAGGAGCACTCATCAAAAAAGACGACACTACCAGCAAGGGCGAAAAAACCTTCTTTTGCATAACCAATGTCCTCCCCCTGACTCGCCTTTAAGCTTATCGGCGGATTGGCTTCGGCGGCAAGAAGGACGCGATGCGCTGAGCGGGTTGCCAGTGTGCTACAGGGGTGATAAACAACGCCTCCTGAACGCGGAGAAATCTTGTTGTTCTTCAACCAGTTAGCTCGGGTATGGCGAAATCCTCTCCTGGGCACCATTCCCGGTCGCAGTTCTGCGACCGTCGCCCTCCCCAAGACGACAGACGGAGACCATCGCCCATGACCATCCGGTTCCATGAGGGCGACCTCCCCGATCTGTCCCGCTACCGCGACAGCGTGGCCGTCGACACCGAGACGATGGGCCTCAACCATCATCGCGACCGCCTCTGCGTGGTACAGCTTTCGCCGGGCGACGGCAGCGCCGACGTGGTGCGCATCGCTCTCGGCCAGCAGCGCGCGCCCAATCTCGAGCGGCTCCTGACCGATCCCGCGGTCGTCAAGATCTTCCACTTCGCACGCTTCGACGTGGCCACGCTCCGACAGGCCTTCGGTATCGACGTGAACCCGGTCTGGTGCACCAAGATCGCGTCCAAGCTGGTGCGCACCTATACCGACCGCCACGGACTGAAGGATCTCGCGCGCGAACTCGTCGGCGTCGAGATGAACAAGCAGCAGCAATCGTCCGACTGGGGCGCGCCGACGCTTTCCGCCGAGCAGCTCGAATATGCCGCCAGCGATGTCCTTTATCTCCACCGCATGAAGGCGGTGCTGGAGGAGCGGCTGGCGCGCGAAGGGCGGCTGCACCTGGCGCAGCGCTGCTTCGACTTTCTTTCCACCCGGGCCGAACTCGATCTCCTGGGCTGGGAGGACAACGACATCTTCGCTCACGCCTGACGGGTTTGCCTGTCGTGCCTTCGCTGTTTTCGGGCCCCCGGCCTGGCTCCGGTTCCCGACGCTCGGTGCTGGGTTTCCTCCCGCCTTCCCCGGTCCTGGCGGAGCTGTCTTGCCACTGCCGCGAAAGCAACCCAATTGTACTGGATGGATGCCTCGCGGTCCGGCCTGCCGGGACTGAAGGAACGTGACTTTGTCGATACCGGCCACGATGAACGGTGAAAGCCCCCTCGATCCCGCCCTGCCGACGCGAGGATCGCGGATGCGCACGCGCGCTTTCCTGTCCGCCCGCCGGCACAGCCGGACCGTCCGCTTCCTCCGCCGGTTTTTGCCCGTCTCGGGCGCTCTGGCGCTGGTGCTCTTCGCCGTGATCGCCAAGCTCGCCAGCTACAATCTCCCGGATCTTTCCGCGCTGAAGCTCAGTATCACCAAGAATGGCATCGTGATGCAGGATCCGAAGCTGACCGGCTTCGACAAGTCCCATCGCGAATACACCATCAACGCGACGCAGGCGGTTCAGGCGCTGGGCTCACCGAACCAGGTGAACCTGAAGGCGATCAACGGGGTCATCAAGCTGCCGAGCCAGGGCTCGGCCAACATCTCGGCGGAGAGCGGCGACTTCGATAATCAGAAGAACACGCTGAAGCTCTACGGCAACATCAATATTGAATCGACCGACGGCTATGATGTCCGAATGCATGATGCGGATATCGACCTGAAGGGAGGCACGATGACTTCACCCAACGAGGTGACAGTGCACTATCAGGACAGCCAGACCAGCGGAGATACACTCTCCGTTAGCGAGGGCGGGCAGAATATCAGGCTTGAGGGCGGCGTGCGCTCGACACTGATGCCTCCCAAGAGGCAGAATGAGGAAGGCGCCGCCACGGCGGCCGATCAGGGGGGCGGGCAGGCCAAATGATTTCGGGTCATATTCTCAGAACGGGGATTTTCGCGGCGGCGGCGCTGCTGGGGGCCGGCGCGGCGTTCGCACAGTCGCAGGATCAGAACCCCGGCGCGGCCTTCACCGGCCTGTCCGCCAATTCCAACGATCCGATCCAGATCGAGGCGGATTCGCTGGAGATCCAGGACGCCAAGAAGCTCGCGATCTATCGCGGCAACGTCCGCGTTCGCCAGGGCGAATCGCTGATGAAGACCCCGGAAATGCAGGTCTTCTACACCGGCAGCGTCGGGGGCGGTGCCGGCGGCAATTCCGGGGGCGGCACCAATGCTGCCAACACCGGCACTGCCAGCAACGGGGCGGCCAGCAAGAGCGCGGGCGCGAATGGCGGCGGCGCGGCTGCTTCCGGCGTGGCCGGCGCGCCGGGCAGCTCGATCGAACGCATCGAGGCCACCGGGCCGGTTGTCGTTCAATCCCAGGACCAGACGGCCACCGGCGACCACGCGACCTTCGTGATGGCGACCGACATGGTGACCATGACAGGCAACGTCGTGCTGACGCAGAACGGCAATGTCGTTCGGGGCAATCGCCTGACCGTGAACCTCAAGACCAAGGAAGCGCATGTTCAGGGCGGGCGCGTCCAGACCATTCTTGCGCCGTCCAGCAACCAGGGAAAGCGTGGCGCCCCCGCAGCGAAGAAGCGCTGACCGCGCCACTCCCGAACCCGAGGACCGGACTATCCTGCTGAAACGGAATTCCCCCGCCCGCCCTGCCCCGAAGGGCGCCCCGAGCGAGCCGCACCGCCCTGACGCCGGAATCGGGCAGGCCGTGCGCTCCGCCGAGTTTGCCGAAGGCGCCGCGCTCTCCGGCAGCGAAGGGTGGCTCGTGGCCCGCGGGCTGCGCAAGGCCTTCAAGTCGCGCGTCGTCGTGGAGGATGTCTCCATTGCCGTCCGGCAGGGGGAGGCCGTGGGCCTGCTCGGCCCCAATGGCGCGGGCAAGACCACCGTCTTCTACATGATCACCGGCCTGATCCGGCCCAATGGCGGGCGGATCGAAATGGACGGTTTCGACATCACCCATCTGCCGATGTACCAGCGCGCGCGGCTGGGCGTCGGCTATCTCCCGCAGGAAGCATCGATCTTTCGCGGCCTGAACGTCGAGGACAATATCCGCGCCGTTCTGGAGGTGGTCGAGCCCAACAAGAAGCGGCGCGAGGAGGAACTCGACAGCCTCCTTGAGGAATTCCACATCACGCATCTGCGCAAGTCGCCCTCCATCGCGCTTTCCGGCGGCGAGCGGCGGCGCTGCGAGATCGCCCGGGCGCTGGCGAGCCGACCGTCCTTCATGCTGCTGGACGAGCCTTTCGCCGGCATCGACCCGATCGCGGTCGGCGATATCCAGGCGCTGGTGCGCCACCTCACGCAGCGCGGCATCGGCGTGCTGATCACCGATCACAATGTCCGGGAAACGCTGGGCCTGATCGACCGCGCCTACATCATCCATTCCGGTCACGTGCTGACCGAGGGCCGACCGGAAGCGATCGTCGCCAATCCGGATGTGCGCCGCGTCTACCTCGGCGAGCAGTTCAGGCTTTGACTTATCCGAAGGCCCGATTAAGCTTCATGCAAGAACCGGGCCGGAAGGAGAGTTGAAGCCTTCGGGCGCGGCGGGGCAGGTGTCATGAGTCTTTCCGCCAAGCTTCAGATGCGACAGAGTCAGTCTCTGGTCATCACTCCGCAGCTCATGCAGGCGATCCGTCTGCTGCAGATGTCGAGCTTCGAGCTGGAGCAGTTCCTCGATACCGAATTGCAGCAGAATCCGCTGCTGGAGCGCGGCGGGGAAACCACCGCCGACAG
This sequence comes from Faunimonas pinastri, assembly GCF_900110915.1. GTDB lineage: Bacteria > Pseudomonadota > Alphaproteobacteria > Rhizobiales > Afifellaceae > Faunimonas > Faunimonas pinastri. The sequence continues at coordinate 194,626 of NZ_FOFG01000007.1, read as the reverse complement.
CGAAGCGCCGGCGGTTTCCGAGACCCTTGCCGAAGACGGCATCGTCGCCTTGCGGGAGCTTGACGCCGAGCCGGCGGACGTTTCCCCGCATGACAGCGGCTCAGACACCCTTTCGGACGCCTTGCCGGAAAGCTTTTCCTCGCTTTCGTCAGGCGCTTCCCGCCTCCCCGCCCCGGAAGGCGGATCGGGGGAGTTCGACAACTGGGCGGAGGAACAGGAGAGCCTCACCGCCGCCCTCGAACGCCGCATCGAGACGACCTTCAGGGACGCCGGCGACAGGCTGATCGCCTCGCATCTGCTTTCCGAACTCGACCCCGCCGGCTATCTCACCACGACGACCGAAGTCGTCGCGACGACACTCGGCACGAATGTCGGGCATGTGGAGCGGGTGCTGCTCCGCTGCCAGACCTTCGAACCCACCGGCATTTTCGCCCGCGATCTCGCCGAGTGCCTCTCGTTGCAGCTGGCGGAGAAGAACCGGCTCGATCCCGCCATGCAGACGCTCTGCGCCAACCTGCCCTTGCTGGCCTCCGGCAACTTCGCGGCTCTCCGCCTCGTCTGCGGTGTCGATGCCGACGACATCAGAGACATGATCGCGGAGATCCGGGCGCTCGATCCGAAGCCGGGTCTGGCCTTTTCGCATGAATTCGCCCCCACCGTGGTTCCGGATATCCTGGTCAGGAAGGCGCGTGACGGCAGCTGGCTGGTCGAGCTCAACGAGGAGACGCTGCCGCGCATCCTCGTCAGCCGGAGCTATCACGCCAAGGTGTGCGGCAAGCTGCCGGATGGGGCCGAGCGGCGCTTTCTGTCGGAATGCCTGCAGAAGGCGAGCTGGCTGGAGAAGAGCCTCGACCAGCGCGCCCGGACCATTCTCAAGGTGGCGAGCGAGATCGTGCGCCAGCAGGAGGAGTTCCTGCTGCACGGCGTGTCGCGGCTGAAGCCCCTGAACCTGCGCGCCATCGCCGACGCGATCGGCGTGCACGAATCCACGGTCAGCCGCGCCACCGCGCAGAAATACATGGCGACGTCGCGGGGCGTCTTCGAGCTGAAGTTCTTCTTCTCCTCCTCCGTCCCCGCCACCGATGGCGGCGAGGGTCATTCCGCCGAGGCGGTGAAGCACCGCATCCGCCAGCTGATCGCCGCCGAGCACAACGAGGCTGTCCTCTCCGATGACGGCATCGTGGCCCTGCTCGACCGCGACGGCATCGACATCGCCCGCCGGACGGTCGCAAAGTACCGCGAGATGATGGGCATCGCCTCATCGGTGCAGCGCCGGCGCGACAAGCGGCGTGCCTTGGCCTCATGAAGGCTCATCGAAACAGACCCGAGGGCTCCCGGATGCGTCAGATTGACTTCACCAGGTTCGGCGCGTACACGTCCGCCTCGCAGTTCCCTCCCGGCGCCGCCTCGCTGCGACGAACGGGACTTCGCTGAAAGAAACGGACGGGCCTCGGCCATGGCCGTCCGAGATCAGGCGCAGTCGAGGCTGCGCCAGCAAGGCAACCCGCCACAGAGCCCTTGATAAGGACCAGGCACAAGCAGCAGCAGGATCGGGCGAGAGCGTCCGGTTCCGATGCCGCCCCACAGCCGGGATGTTTCCATGAACCTCAGTGATCTCCTAAAGCCGGAAGCCGTGATTCCGTGCATGAAGGCGCAGGGCAAGAAGCAGGTTCTGCAGGAACTCGCGGCCATTGCGGCGGGCCTGACCGGGTTGCCGGAGAAGAACATTCTCGACACGATCCAGCAACGCGAGAAGCTGGGCTCGACAGGCGTGGGGCATGGCGTTGCGATCCCGCACGGCAAGCTTCCCGGCATCGAGCACATGACAGGCGTCTTCGCGCGCCTCGTCCGCCCGGTGGAGTTCGAATCCCTGGACGATCAGCCGGTCGATCTGGTGTTCCTGCTGCTTGCGCCGGAAAGCGCGGGCGCGGATCACCTGAAGGCGCTGGCCCGCGTGGCGCGGCTTTTGCGCGATCCGGAATTTGCCAAGGATCTTCGCGCGACCAACGAGGCGGCCGGGCTGGCGCTCCTGCTGGCGCCGGTGAATCCGCAATCCTCGGACGCCCTCGCCTGACGCGCGGTGCCGCAGGAAAACGCGGCAGGCGTGCCCCTGATTTCAGGGATCGAAACCGATCCGGCGCGAGCCCGCAGGCTCTCCGGACCGGCGTGACAGATCAGTGAACGCTGACCGGCTCGAGATCGTGCTCGTGGGCGTTGGCGATCGCGACCGACCTGTCGTCTGTCAGCAGGATCGGCTGGCCCTCCGCCGTCAGAAGCGCCCAGAGCTTGAGGCCCGGCGCAAGATCCGGGGCCTGGGGAAACAGCGAACGCACTTCATCCGACCAGACCGGACGCACATAAGCGAGCCCGCTGTCGCCGAAGCTTTCCAGCTCGTCGGCCGACATTGTGTTCGGTGCCGTATTACTCATGTCTTGGCTCCTTGTTGGCTCAGTCGCGCGAAACGATCTGGATCTTGCGAACCGTCTTGACCGGCTCCGGCCTTTCGAGATCGATAGCCAGAAGCCCGTCCTTCAGATCCGCTCCGGTGACCCGCATTCCGTCCGCCAGCACGAAGGTGCGCTGGAACTGGCGGGCTGCGATGCCCCGGTGAAGGAACTCACGACCCTGCTCCTCGGTTTGGCGACCCCGGATCACGAGTTCGTTTTCCTCCACGGAGATATCGAGATCGCGGGGCGAGAAACCGGCCACGGCCAGCGTAATGCGGATCCGCGTCGGCCCGGCGCCTTCCTCGGCGCCGGCGTCCTGCACCTCCCCGCCGGGCGGAACGATCCGCTCGATATTATAGGGAGGGTAGCCGTCGGCCGAGGTCTTGGATACCCGGTCGAGCAGCCGTTCGATATCGTCGAAGCCCAACAGCAGCGGGCTTGAAAAGGCAGTCATACGAGACATTCCGCAAAGTCCTTCGCAAGCGACTTCGCATGCCGGACCCCGACGGGCATCCGGCCATTGCATAACGAATATATGGGCGGTCCGGCGGCGCCTTCAACGCCCCGCCACAGCGATCCCGGCAACCCCTCCCGCCAGCACCTCTCACTTCCCACGCCGATTGCCGCCACTCAGCCGGGGCGATCGCGATCTTCGGCCAGTGGCGGACACGGCGCACTGGAAAAGGCGGCGGCCATGTTGTTCAATCGGCGGGTTCTGACGGCGGGAGACCGATGACCGATTACGCGCGCCTTGTCGAAGAGCTGACCCGGCAGGAGGCGGAGCTTCGCTTTCCCCATTTCGACCATGCGGTCGCCTGGGAGATAGGCTCCCGCCTCGCCCTGCGGGCGCTGCAGCGCGGGCTGCCGATCGCCATCGAGATCATGCAGGGGGCGGAGCGGCTCTTCTTCTATGCCGCTCCCGGCGCCACGCCCGACAACGTGGAATGGATCCGCCGCAAACGTGCGGTGGTCGAGCGCTTTCACCACAGCACGATGCTGATGCGCATGAGCTCCGAAGGCAAGGGTACGTCGTTTCACGAGAAATATCTCCTCGACGAGCGCGAGTTCGCCGTGCATGGTGGGGCCTTCCCGCTTTTCGTCCAGTCGGCCGGTTTCGTCGGCACTATCACGGTGTCCGGACTGCCCCAGACGGAAGATCATGCGCTGATCGTGACGACGCTGAGGGATTATCTCTCCCGGGCTCACCTGGACGGGGGCGGCCCCGACGAGCCTGCCCCGCCGGCGTCCCCCGCGCGTTGATCCGATCCGGCCTGGAACGGGAACCCGCTCGGGGCGAAGCCCACCGCCGCGCGACCGACATAGACTGAGGAAAGTTTGCTGATGCTCGATCTGTTGTACCCGGCGATCCTGATTTGCGCCGGGCTCATCATGATCGCGATCTTCACGAGCCTGCTCGCATTCCGTTTCGGCGCGCCGATCCTGCTGGTCTTCCTGGCCGTCGGCCTGCTTGCCGGCGAGGACGGTCTCGGGCTGCATTTCGACGACGCCACCACGGCCTATGTCGTGGGCAACCTCGCGCTGGCGGTGATCCTGTTCGACAGCGGTTTCCAGATGCGGCTGGCGTCGCTGCGGCAGGCAGCCGGTCCCGCGCTGGCGCTCGCCACCGTCGGCGTGCTGGTGACCGCCGGCCTCATCGCTCTCGCGACGCATGTCGTTCTCCCCTTTTCATGGCCGGAATCGTTGCTGCTCGGCGCGATCCTGAGCTCCACCGACGCGGCCGCCCTCTTCTTTCTGATGCGCGTCGGCGGCACGCCGATCCGCGAAAGGGTGCGCTCCACGCTGGAGATCGAATCCGGTGCCAACGACCCGATGGCGATCTTCCTCACCATCACGCTCGTGGAGCTGATCCGGTTCGGCAGCGCGCATGGCGGGATCAGCATTCCTGGCCTCGTCCTCAGCTTCGTGCGGGAGATGGGCCTCGGCGTGGTCTTCGGCCTGATCGGCGGCTTTCTCATCACCAAGATGGTGAACCGCTTCAACTTCGAGCACGGGCTCTATCCCGTGCTGGTGCTGGCGGCCTCGCTGGTCATCTTCGCCGCGGCGGGCGAGGTGGAAGGCAGCGGCTTCCTCGCCGTCTACGTCGCGGGTCTTTATGCCGGAAACCGGCCGCTCAAGGCCAAGGCCACCTTGCAGCGGTTCCAGGAGGGCATGACGTGGCTGGCGCAGATCATCATGTTCCTGATGCTGGGCCTGCTCGCCAATCCCGCCCGCTTCGCCATGATCGCCCTTCCGTCCGTTCTGATCGCGCTGGTGCTGATCTTCATCGCGCGGCCGCTCGCCGTCTGGGTCTGCCTCTGGCCGTTCCGCTTCCAGAGCAGCGAGCGCACCTTCATCTCCTGGGTGGGCCTGCGAGGTGCCGTCTCGATCCTGCTCGCCATCCTGCCGCTGGCGGAAGGCATCGACCACAGCCAGACCTATTTCAACGTCGCCTTCATCGTCGTGCTCACCTCGCTGCTGGTGCATGGCTGGACGATCACGCCTCTGGCCACGCGGCTCGGCCTCGTCATCCCGCCGAAGACCGGGCTGGTGGAGCGCGTCGAGCTGGAGCTGCCGGGCAGCGCGCATCATGAGCTGGTCGTCTATCGCATCGTCGGGAACAGCCCCGTGGCTTTGGGCGAGCGCGTGCCGCGCTGGGCGCGTCCCTCGCTGGTGATCCGCAAGGGCCAGTCGATGCGGTATCAGTATGCCGGGCGATTGCAGGAAGGCGACTACGTCTATCTCTTCGCCGCGCCGCGCTACACCCGCCTTCTCGACCGGCTGTTCGGCAGTCCGGCGCGTCTGGCGGCCGACGACGACGATTTCTTCGGCGCCTTCGTGATCGATCCGACAAAGCCGGTGGCCGGCCTGGCGCAGGCCTACGGCGCGCAGGTGCCCACGGCCGATCCCGAGCTGACCATCTCCCGCTTCATGGCCGATCGGCTCGGCGGCCGGGCGGAAGTCGGCGACCGCGTCGGCTGCGGCCCGGTCGATCTCGTCGTGCGCGACACGGACGACGAGGGGCGCGTGATTTCGGCCGGCCTGGCCCTGGAACCGCAGGCGGTCGTCGGCCCGACCATGCAGACGGTGCGTGCGCTGCTCAGGGTGGCGGTGCGGATCCGGCAGTTTTTCGGCGGGAAAGCCAAAGGCTCCCGAGCCGCGCAGTGACGCGGGCTCGACCGAGGCCACCCGCGATCCCGCGCCGCTCCGGCTCCCCCTTAACCGCGCCGCCGCGGTGACGGGCGACGCCGTGCTTCGTCTTTTCCCAATGGAAGGGATCGCGCACGACCTGGAACAGCGCCTGCCACGCCGCCAGCGACATCAGCGCCCAGTAGATCGGCAGCCAGAGGACATGCGGCGCGAGCTTCCACGCTCCAGCCGAGCGTAAGCCTCGCAGGCTCGCCACCGCCGAGCCGAACAGCCAGATCCCCGCATTCAGCACCGCGAGGCAGGACAGGACGTTGACCGCGAGATCGGGCGACCGCACGCCCCGCAGCATCTGCTCCACCGCCTGAACGAAGGCGAGGATGGAGACGGGATAAAGCAGCAGGCCCAGCACGCCGATCGTCAGCACCACATGGGCGGAGAGCGCCTTGACCAGGGGCAGATCGCGGCGTCCGCTGCCCTGCGCCATGAAGCAGACCAGCGCGGTCTGGATCCACCCCTTGATCCAGCGCCGCCGCTGCGGCAACCACTGGCCGAGCGTGACCGGCGCCTCCTCGAAGGTGCGCGCCCCGAACATCGCGGCCTTGTAGCCGAAGCGCGCGAGACGAACGCCGAGATCGGCATCCTCGGTGACGTTGAATGGATCCCACGCCCCCACCCGCTCCAGAACGTGGCGGGGAAAGTGGTTCGACGTGCCGCCCAAGGGCAGCGGCATCTTCCAGGCCGCCAGCGCCGGCAGCAGCACCTCGAAATGCGTCGCATATTCCAGCGTGAACATGCGCGCGTACCAGGATTCGTGCGTGTCGGGCGTCAGCTTCGCCTGCAGGCAGCCGAGCTCCGGGTCCTCGTGGAAGAGCGCCGCCGCCTGCCGGAGCTGGCCGGGCTCGGGCCGGTCCTCCGCATCGAAGACGACGACATGATCGCCGCGCGCGAAGGGCAGCGCGTAGACCAGCGCCTTCGGTTTGTTGCGCGGGCGGCAGGGCGGCACGAGCACCGTCTCGAACGGCCGCTCCGCGTAGGCGCGCCAGGCCGCGAAATGCGTGTCGGCGTCGTCCTCTTCCAGCACCAGCAGGATCTGCAGCTTGGAGCGGGGATAGTCGATCCGGTCGAGATGCGAGAGCAGGTCCTGCACCACGTCCCCCTCCTGGTAGAGGGCGACCATGATCGTGTAGGTCGGCAGCAGATGATCGGGCAGAGGCTCGCCCACCGGCAGCTTCGGCCGGATAAAGGCCGCGGCAAGCTTCCAGGCAACGGCCGGACAGAAGCACATCGTGACCAGCGCCGCCGCGACCGAGAAGACCGGCATCGGGTGCAGGATCACGCTCATGAAGAGCGCGACCAGCGCGAAGACGATGCCGAGGCTGAAGAACCCCGCCCGGTGCAGCCTCGAGGCGGAGCAATCCGGCATGGCGCGCCGCAGCCGCTCCACCGACAGGCGCAGGAAGGCGGCGCGGCGGCGGGCGAGCAGCAGGGTGCGGATCGCCTCCGGCGCGGCGATACGAACGCGCTGGTCGAGCCCCGGCAGCCGCGCCAGCGACGCGCGGAGGAACTCTATTCCCTCACCGTCGGGCGCGCGGACCAACAGCGCCTCGCCACCGAGGATCGCATGCACGGTATCGGCGCGGCGGAGCGCCTGGCTCACCACAGGACCGGCGGCTGGATCGAGGTCGGCGCCGTGGAGATCGGGGAGATATTCCAGCCCCAGGTCATCGGCCAGCAGGCGCCAGTAGCTATTCCGGTCGAAGCTCGGAAAGGAGAAGAGTTCGTCGCGCGGGCTTGTTCCGCGAAGATCGGCAAGGCGGGCGGCGGTGTCGAGCAGCGGGCGGCCGAAGCCATGGCGCTCCAGAAAGGCGATCTCCGGCGGCAGCGCCCGGTGAGCCCGGCCGAGATGGACGACCCGCGCCGAGCCTTGCGCGGTCGGCAAAGCCGGAACGGCCTCGCGCAGAGTCGCGCCAGCCCCACGCAGACGCAAACGTCCCTGCAAAAGGCGCCTGCGGCCGCCCCCCGGATCTTCCAGACTGGAATGCACCACCTACCCCACCAAAGGTAAGTTCCCCAACAGAACGTGCTTCTGCCGGATTTTCGCTCCAAGTGCGAATCCTTTGTACAACGTCTGCGAGTAATCCTCCGTCCTGCGAGGGACTTTGCTTTGCAGTGCGGCCGGTCTGGTCTATGCACAACGGTCATGGCCACGGATCGCGACTCAGTCAGCACCTCTAAGCAGGATCGCGAAAAGCGTCTTGCCGAGGCCCTGCGCGCCAATCTCAGGCGCCGCAAGGCTGCCGGAGCGACGAATCGCGCGGCAGACCGCAATCCGGGCCCACCCTTCGACCAGGGCGACGCAACCGATCGTGGCAACGCGGACGATCAGGACCACGCGGCCGGTCGGGGCGAATGAAACAATCCGGTCCTCCAAGACCAGACACCAGGAAATCCGTATGGACCGAATCCGAATCACTGGCGGCCACAGGCTGAACGGCAGCATCCCGATCTCGGGCGCGAAGAACGCCGCCCTGCCGCTGATGATCGCCAGCCTGCTCACGTCGGAAACGCTGACGCTGGAAAACGTGCCCGATCTCGCCGACGTGGCGCTGCTGAAGCGCATTCTCGGCAATCACGGCGTCGACTATACCGTCAACGGCAAGCGCATCGGCGAAAGCGGGCATGCGGGCGAGACGCTGAACTTCCGGGCCGAGGAGATCGTCGACACCACGGCTCCCTACGACCTCGTCTCGCGCATGCGGGCGAGCTTCTGGGTGATCGGCCCGCTGGTGGCGCGCATGCACGAGGCGCGGGTCTCGCTGCCCGGCGGCTGCGCCATCGGCACCCGGCCCGTCGACTTCTTCCTGCATGGCATGGAAGGGCTGGGCGCCAAGATCGAGCTGGAAAGCGGCTACGTGCTGGCGAGCGCGCCCGGCGGCCTCAAGGGCGGCCGCGTCCGCTTCCCGAGCGTTTCGGTCGGCGCCACCCACACGGTGATGATGGCCGCGACGCTGGCCCGCGGCGAAACGGTGATCGAGAACGCCGCGCGCGAGCCCGAGATCCAGGATCTCGCCGCCTGCCTCATCAAGATGGGCGCGCAGATCGAGGGCGCCGGCACGGACACGATCCACATCCAGGGCGTCGACAGCCTGCACGGCTGCACCCACAGCGTGCTGCCCGACCGCATCGAGACCGGCACCTATGCCATGGCCGTGGCCGCGACCGGCGGCGACGTGACGCTGGAAGGCGTGCGCGCCGATCTCCTGCAGAACGCGCTCGACGTGCTGGTTCAGGCCGGGGTCGAGATCACCGAGACCAATCACGGCCTGCGCATTTATCGCAACGGCGCGGGCCTTGCCCCGGTGAAGGTCACGACCGCTCCGTTCCCGGGCTTCCCGACCGACCTACAGGCGCAGCTCATGGCGCTGATCACCCGCGCCGACGGCCGCTCGGAGATCACCGAGACGATCTTCGAGAACCGCTTCATGCATGTGGCGGAGCTCGCCCGCCTCGGCGCGGACATCCACCTCGACGGCCAGCGCGCCACAGTGACGGGCGTCAAGTCGCTGAAGGGCGCGCCGGTCATGGCGACCGATCTGCGCGCTTCCGTGTCGCTGGTGATCGCCGGGCTCGTCGCCGACGGCGAGACCACGATCAACCGCGTCTACCATCTGGATCGCGGCTTCGAGAAGCTGGAGCAGAAGCTTTCCGCCTGCGGCGCGGAAATCGAGCGCCTGCGCGCCTGATCGTCCTTTCACCCGCCGCGCTCTCGGCGCGCGGCGGTTGGTGGCCGGGCCCGGGCCTGAGACGAAACGTTCGACACCGGCGATCAGCGGCGACCCGCGTGCCGGACCGATCAACAAAGCTGGAGCCGACCTTGCCGGACGCGGGGCAACGCCCTACGACCCTTGCAATTGTTCTCCAGACTGAACGGTGCCCATGTCCGCTGCCGACAGCCTCCGCCTCGCCGCCCTGGACACGGAAGACCTGCAGGTCATTTCCGCGGCTCTCCAGGATGCCGTGCTCACCGTTCGGGACCTTGTGTATCTCCCCCGTGACCGGCGCCTCACGCTGAGCTGCAACCGCTTCGCCTGGGAAGTTCGCAAGCTCCGGTTCGGCGCGCCCGAGCGCCGGCGCTCGGCGCTCACGCTGGACCGCGTCTTCGCGGTGCAATCGCAGGGCATCGACCGCAGCCGGCCGAACGATGTGCTGTCCCTGCTGGCGCTGCAGTTCGAGGATGCCGCCCCGCACGGCCATCTCACGCTCGTCTTTTCCGGCGGCGCCACGATCCGCCTCGAAGTGGATTGCATCGAGGCCCGCCTTGCCGATCTCGGGCCGCAATGGTCCGCCCGGATGACACCCAGACACAGATTAGACTGACATGGCTATCTTTCTCCGCAGTTCCGAGGCCGATTTCGAGGCCCGCTTCGCCGCCCTGCTCGCTGCCAAGCGGGAGGTTTCCGAAGACGTCGAGCGTGCCGTGCGCACCATCGTGGATGACGTGCGAAGCCGTGGGGACGCGGCGCTCGCAGAATACACCGGGCGATATGACCGCAATCCCACTCCCCCCGGCGGCTTCCGCGTCGGCGAGGAGGAGATCGAGGCGGCGTTCAGGGCGGCCGACCCGCAGACGGTGAAGGCGCTGGAGTTCGCGCGCGCCCGCATCCATGCCCATCACAGCCGCCAGAAGCCCCAGGACGACCGCTATACCGACGCACTCGGCATCGAGCTCGGCTCGGTCTGGACGGCGATCTCCGCCGTCGGAATCTACGTGCCCGGCGGGACGGCGAGCTATCCCTCCTCCGTGCTGATGAACGCGGTGCCGGCCAAGGTTGCCGGCGTGGAGCGGCTCGTCATGGTGGTTCCCGCGCCTGACGGCCGGCTGAACCCGCTGGTGCTTGCCGCCGCGCGCATCGCCGGCGTGGACGAGATCTACAAGGTGGGCGGTGCGCAGGCGATCGCCGCGCTGGCCTACGGCACCGGGACCATCGCGCCGGTCTTCAAGATCGTCGGGCCGGGCAACGCCTATGTCGCCGCCGCTAAGCGGCAGGTCTTCGGCACGGTGGGCATCGACATGATCGCCGGCCCCTCCGAGGTGCTGGTGGTGGCCGACGGCCGCAACGATCCGGACTGGCTGGCCGCCGATCTCCTGGCCCAGGCCGAGCACGACACGGCGGCGCAGTCGATCCTGATCACCGACGACGCGACGCTCGCCGACGAGGTCGCCGAGGCCGTCGAACGCCAGCTCATCCACCTGCCGCGACAGGAAACCGCGCGGGCGAGCTGGACCGATTTCGGCGCCATCATCGTGGTGGACGAGCTCCGTCAGGCACTGCCGCTGATCGACAGGATCGCCGCCGAGCATCTGGAGCTCGCCGTGGACGATCCCGAGGCGCTGCTCAAGGACATCCGCAATGCCGGCGCGGTGTTCCTCGGCCGTCATACGCCGGAAGTCATCGGCGACTATGTCGGCGGCTCCAACCACGTCCTGCCGACAGCCCGGTCGGCACGCTTCTCCTCCGGCCTCTCCGTGCTGGATTTCATGAAGCGGACTTCGCTGCTGCGCTGCAGCCCGGAAGGACTGCGCGAACTCGCGCCCGCCGCCATCCGGCTGGCCGAAGCGGAAGGCCTCGCCGCGCATGCCCGCTCCGTCGGGATCCGGCTCAATCTCTGACGGCCCGCCATGGACCAGGAGACGCGCAACAGGCTGACTGAGATCGTGCTGGATCTTCCCGCCGGCAACGGCTCGGCGGAGATGGAGCAGGAGCGCAGCGTCGCCGTTCGCGACCTCGTGGCCGAGAGCGAGTTCGAGGTCGCGACGGTGCCCGGTCCCTATCGGCTGAACCTGTCGATCACCGAGGACCGCCTGGTCTTCGACATCATGAGCGAGACGGATGAGAGCACGGCGACGCACCCGCTGTCGCTGGTTCCCTTCCGGCGCATCCTGAAAGACTACCGCATCGTCTGCGACAGCTATCGCGAGGCGCTGCGCAGCGGTGTCGTCACCCGCATCGAGGCGATCGACATGGGCCGTCGCGGCATTCACGACGAAGCCGCCGAGCTCCTGCGCGCGCGCCTGTCACGAACCGCGCGCATGGACTTCCAGACCGCGCGCCGCCTCTTCACCCTGATCGCGGCCCTGCACTGGCGGGGTACGATGTGAGCAAGCGCCCGAGTTCGATCCTCTTCATGTGCGGACGCAACAGCATCCGTTCGCCCATGGCCGCCGCCCTGGTGGAAGGCTTTTTTCCCAAGGCCTTCTATCTTGCCTCCGCCGGCATCCTGCCCGGCGATCGCGATCCCTTCGTCGACATCGTCCTGAAGGAAGTGGCGCTCGATCTCGGTCCGCATCGCCCGCGCGGCCTCGACGACCTGCATGACCTGAACTTCGATCTCGTGGTCACGCTTTCGCCCGAAGCGCACCATTACGCGATGGAACTGACGCGGACGGAAGCGCTGGAGGTCGAATATTGGCCGACCATGGATCCGGCGGCGAACCTCACCGAAACCTTCTCCACGCGCGAGCAGATCCTGGACGGCTATCGCGATCTCCGCGATCTCCTGGCCCATCGCATCCGCGATCGTTTCGCGCCGGAAGGGCCGCGGCACTCGCGGTTGTTAAAAGTTCACAGAAAACCCCAAATGGGCTAGGAACGGGCTCTCCCCGTCCTTCCCAACAGCGCCGGATCGCCATGCCGAGTTCCCGAACAGAACAGCCTCGCCTTGTGCTCGCGTCCGCCTCGCCGCGCCGGCTCGCCCTGCTGAACCAGATCGGCGTCACGCCGGCCCGGCTCGTGCCCGCCGACATGGACGAGACGCCGGAGAAGAACGAACTGCCGCGCTCGTTGGCCAAGCGGCTTGCCCGCAACAAGGCCGAGATCTCCCATCGCGCCGTGGAGCAGGACCCGGAACTCAAGGGCGCCTTCGTGCTGGCCGCCGATACGGTGGTTGCCGTCGGTCGGCGCATCCTGCCCAAGCCCGAGCTTTCCGACGAGGGCGCGACGTGCCTGCGCCTGCTCTCCGGCCGCGCGCACCGCGTCTTCACCGCCGTGTGCCTGATCACGCCGGCCGGCAAATGCCGGCAGAAGCTCGTGGAAACGCGCGTCCGCTTCAAGCGCCTGTCGCGTGACGAGATCGAGAGCTATCTCGCCTCCGGCGAGTGGGAGGGCAAGGCTGGCGGCTATGCGATCCAGGGCCGCGCCGGCGCCTTCGTGACGCGGCTCGTCGGCTCCTACACCAATGTCGTCGGCCTGCCGCTTTTCGAGACCGTCACGCTTCTGGAGGGCAACCGGTTTCCCGTCAGCCATGGCTGGGGAGAAGGGCTTTGAGCGACGACCGGGGAGAAGCCAAGGTCGTGCCGCTGCGCCCTCAGCGCAAATGCCCTATCTGCGGAAAGAAGGCGGCGCCCGACGCTTACCCCTTCTGCTCGAAGCGCTGCGCCGACATCGACCTGAACCGTTGGCTCAAGGGATCCTACGTAATCCCGGGCAGCGAAAGCGCCACCGTGCCGGATGACGAAGATTTTGAATAAGTGCGCTTGAGGTGCTGGACAGACCCGGCTCCTTTGCCTATAAGCGCGTCACTTTCCGGCGCCGCTGAAGCGGCCGGACCGGAAGGTAGCCCAGGTAGCTCAGGGGTAGAGCAGCGGATTGAAAATCCGCGTGTCGGTGGTTCGATTCCGCCCCTGGGCACCATTTCCCAATGCTGCCGAAATGATTGAGCTTTCGAGCGGGAACGTGGCGTGCGAGCAACTCCGCTGCCGGTTCCAATCGGCCCCCTTGCCTCGACCTGCTTCAGCTTGAACGTCGCCCCCTTTCAGATTGGGCGAGCTATCCGCTCGTGTCTCGTTTTCGACGGGTAAGGATCTGAGCGCCGCGTCGAGATCGCCAACGTCAGACAGCTTCCGCCCGTCAGACAGCTTCCGCCCGTCGGGCAGGCGAAGGCCGCGGCATTCTTCCGTCATGAGCAAGCCCGCGGAGCTTCGAAGAACCGGGCCAGCATAAGGCTCGGCCTCTTCGAACCCGCGCCGGAACGGTAGCCGGCGTGCAACACCGGCCTGGACGGCGTTCCGTCCACCGCTTGCTTGACCTTATGCAGCACGTCGGGGTTCTGGTGCAGTCAATCCCGTACGCTCGGCTTTCAGGATCTGCGTTGAGCTGCTTTCGACGGCTCAGCCGCATCCTTCGCCGCCTGCGCATCGTCGACTGCCGCGGGCTCGCCAGGTTCACGTCACCCATCTCGCCTCGCTCCCCGTCGTTCCCTGCGGCCCCGGAACATAGACTGTCACTGATCCAGATGGCTCTTGCTCACCGGGGCCGGCGACCACGGCAAGGCTGCCGTGCCGGTAGAACTTGCCGATGACGGTGTAGCCGGTCAGGTCGATCACCGTCCGGTCTGAATCCTGCAGCGCAATCTGTAACGCCCCTCGTTACCAATCCAGACGGTGACGACATTCGTGGGGCTCATGGAGATTCCCGGCAAAGAAAAAGCCCGCCCAAGACGGGCTTGGGTTCATGCGCAGGCAGACGCCGTATCGACGAAGGGCACTTGCCGACTTGCGCTCATCGGCACGTCTGGACCGCTTCATACCGCAGCCGCACCTTCGTCAGGAGCGCAGTGGCCTTGCAAGCCGGGACAACTCACCCGTCAGCGTGAAAGGCTGGTGAACGCCTGATCCGATTCAGCTTAACTGAGAGGGTAAACCCTACTCAGGGCGCTCTACCCCGTTCTTGATGATATCAAGGGCGCGAGCGGTAAGGTCTTGCCGCGCGCGTTCTGTATCGCCCTTCAGCGCCGCGCCGAGCATCCCTGCGATCAGTTCGAGGTCGGCTGCTGTCAGATCGTCCCTCATGCGCCCCGATGCCTTCATGGCAGGTAGCGCCGCCTCGACGATCGATAGAAACTTGTCTCGGACGCGAGAGAACTCGGGTTCGCGCGAATTCATCGCCTGCCAGTGCGGAAGCAATGCGGCATTGTTGAGTGACAGGCGGACGAAGGCGTCGATCAACGCTGTCGGGTGGAGGAGAAGATCCGCTGCCGCCACGTCTGCCGCGAACTGATCGAGCTCCTCGTCAAGCAGCGCTATCAGAAGCCCCTTACGATCATAAAAATTGCGATGGACGGTCGCACGTCCCACGCCGGCCTCCATTGCGATCCGCTCAATCGCCACTTCGATGCCCTCGTTCGTGAAGATCGAGCGGGCAGCATCCAGGATCGCACGACGTCGACGGGCGGCATCAGAGCGAAGCGGCTTGGTCTCGGACAGAGGCGGCATCAGCACTTCCTATCCTAACTGCGCAACCGAAGGCGAGCACTCCTTTCAAAGGCTCTTGCTAAAGTGGACATCGTTGACCACTTATTGCGCGCCCCGTCCGGGGGCAAAGCTCAATCAACAAGGATGCACGGGATGGGACGAGTTTCGAACAAGGTCGCGATAGTGACAGGCGCAGGTACAGGCCAAGGTGAGGCCGAGGCACGGCTGCTCGCGGCCGAAGGCGCATCAGTGATCGCGACCGACATCAATCTCGATGCGGTCAGCAGGGTGGTGAACGATATCAACGCGCAACGTCCGGGTGCGGCCCTGGCGCTGAAGCATGACGTCTCCTCGGGAGAGGACTGGGCATCTGTCGTGGCACAGGGTGTCGAGAAATTCGGGCCGATCACGATCCTGGTGAACAACGCTGGCATTCTCGCGCCCGCATCTTACGACAAGGTCACCTACGCCCACTGGCAGAGGACCATGGACGTCAACGCCTGGAGTCAGTTCGTCGGCATGCAGACGGTGATCCCGCACATGAAGGAAGCCGGCGTCGGCTCTATCGTCAACATCGCCTCTCTCGCCGTGGTCAATGCCTGCGGTCGCTTCACCGCGTATACCGCCAGCAAGGGTGCGGTCGATGCGGTGTCCCGCGCGGCCGCTATCGAACTCGCCCCTTTCAACATCCGCGTTAATTCGGTCGATCCCGGCGTTATCCACACGGCGATGGTGGATGAAGCATTCCCTGACAAGGCGTCCATCGATGCCGCGGCAGCCGCTCAGCCCTTGCGCCGCATGGGCCGGCCGATCGATGTCGCCTATCTGGTGCTCTACCTCGCCAGTGACGAGGCCTGGTTCACCACCGGGACGTCTCAGGTCATCGACGGAGGTCTTTCCGTTTCCGGCGGCGTCACCCCGGTGATGGAGCGCTGAGCCCACCCTGACGAGAGAAGGGAGCGGCGAACGGCGCTGCTCCTGTTCCCTTTATTCCGAACTCGCCGGGAGCACATCCAACTTACCTGAGTTGGCTTGTGCCAAAGAAGAGAAGCCGCCCCAAGGCAGATCGGCAGGAACGGCCCTTCTGACAACAAGCGCCAGCCGTTTGCCGTCGCTTCCAGCGACTGCGGCAGCGGAGCCGGAAGCACTCGCATCGGCGGAGCCGTTCACGTCAGCGCCGGTGTCGCAGAGCTTCACGGCAGCCACGGAGCGCAGGTCGTGTTCGCCGTGATGCAGAGGGCAGAGGCCGCGCGGATGGTCCGAGGCGTGTCCGTCCATCCGGGGGGGGTCGCGTCGGTTCGTGCCTCCGTCAGCTTCGAGGAAGCAGATCGGCTGGCGGCGGCAACTGCGAAGTCGGCGGCGATGGAATTTTCGATACCCTCGGGCATCTGTAAAGGTTCCCGAGCGGTGCCTTGCAGCCACCCTTCGTCAGAAGCCCTTTGCAACCGGCCGCCCCTTGCGGGACGGCCGGACCAGCTCAGGTGCTTCGAAATCCGGCAGACTTATGCCGCGATCTTGTTGGCCACGTTGATGATCTTGGCCTGGGTGAATTCCTTCATCCCGTCGATGCCCTGCTCCCGGCCGATACCGGACTGCTTTGCGCCGCCGAACGGCACGTCGAAGGGCATGTCGAGATGCTTGTTTACCCAGACGGTACCCGACTGGACCTGCAGCGCGACCTGCAGACCGCGATCGGCATCGTTGGTCCAGATCGTGCCGCCAAGGCCGTATTCGCTGTCGTTGGCGCGCTCGATTACTTCCTCGATCGTGTCATAGACGAGGACCGGGATGGCAGGTCCGAACTGCTCTTCGCGCACAAGTCGCGCGCTGTCGGGCAGGTCGCGCACCACCGTCGGCGCGATGAAATACCCCTCGCGGTCGAGTGCGGCGCCACCGGCGATCACCTTGCCCTGTGCCTTGGCCTCCTCGATGATCTCCAGCACTTTCTCATACTGCTGCTTGTTCTGGAGAGGGCCGATCTCCGCGCCCTGGTTGAGGCCGTCATCGACCACGGCTTCTCTTGCGAGTTTCGCCAGTTCCTCGCAGATGGCGTCGTACATCGATCGCGGGGCGTAGACGCGCTTCGCAGCCAGGCAGACCTGGCCGGCATTGACCATCGCCGCCTGGAAGACCTTGGGCGCGACCTCCTTGGCGTCGACATCGTCGAGGATGATCGCCGCGTCGTTGCCGCCCAGTTCCAGCGTCAGCCGCTTGAGCGTGCCGGCTGCGCTTTCCATCACGCGCTTCCCGGTGCCGGTCGAGCCGGTGAAGCTCACCTTGGCTATGTCGGAATGCGCGGTGATCTTGCCGCCGAGATCGTTGGCGTCGACGATCACGTTGAGCACTCCCGGGGGCAGGATCTCCGCCGCCAGTTCGCCGAACAGAGCCGTCGTCAGAGGGGTGGACGGAGCCGGCTTCGCAACCATCGTGTTGCCGACGCTGAGTGCGGGGGCAAGCTTCATCATCAACAGGATGACGGGGAAGTTCCAGGGCGTGATCGCAGCGACCACGCCGAGCGGGGTGCGCTGCTCAAGGATCTTGCCGTCCTCGGTCTCGCGGATCGTTTCCAGCGGCAGGTCCTGCTCGCCGAAATAGCGCAAGGCCGCGATCGCGCCCCCGACCTCGAACTGCGACTGGGCGAGCGGCTTGCCCTGCTCGCGCGTGAGCAGCTTGCAGAACTCGTCGTAACGTCCCTGCATCGCGTCGGCGAGCTGGTTGAGGTAGTCCCGGCGCTTCTCGTGGCCAAGCGCGGCCCAGGCGGGAAACGCGCGCTTGGCGGCCGCGATCGCCTGTTCGAGCTGCGCCTCGTCCGCGCGCGCGCACGTTTCGAATACCGCGCCGGTAGCAGGGTCGATCACGTCGAGCGTGGAGGCCCCATCGACCAGCTTGCCATCGATCAGAAGTCTGTATGCCATGATCTTGTCCTCTCGATTCGATGTCGGTCAGAAGGAGGTGATGACGCTGCGCGCGATCGCGCCCTTCTTGAGTTCCTGATAGGCGTCGTTGATCTCGGCGATGTTGATCTCCTTGGAGATCAGGTCGTCGAGGTTGAAGCGACCCTGCAGATAGAGGTCGGCATACATCGGGATGTCGTGCTTGATATTGGTGGAACCCATGTAGACCCCCTTCACAGTCACCTGGTTGGAGATGAGGTCCACGAGCACGTCGACATTGATTGGCGCGCCGGGCTTGTGAACGCCGATCAGATAGGCCCCACCGCCCTTTCGGGCCATCTTGATGGCCTGCTCCGAGGTGGGCTTGAGACCGATAACCTCGAAGGCGTGAGCGACGCCGCCGCCCGTGAGCGCACGCACGGTCTCGACCGCGTCGCCCTTGCCCGCGTCGATGAAATCCGTTGCGCCGAACTTCCGCGCGAGCTCTTCCTTGGCCGGCTGCATGTCGATGGCGATGATCCGGCCCGCGCCGGCGAGACGCGCGCCGGAGATGACGTTGAGGCCGACGCCGCCGACGCCGATCACCGCCACCGTGTCGCCGGGCTTCACATCGGCGGTGTTGATCGCGGCGCCCGCGCCGGTCACGCACCCACAGCCGAGGATCGATGCCTGCGGGAAGGGAATCTCGTCCGGCACCCTGGCAAGCTGGTTCTCATGCACCAGGGAATACTCGGCGAAAGCGGACGTGCCGAAGACAGGCGTCACGGGCTGCCCGTTGCGCGTGAGACGCTGGCCATCGTCAGGCCCGCGCACCGTTTCCTCCGGGTGGTCGCACTGGTAGGTGCGTCCGTCGAGGCAGGCTTCGCAATGTCCGCAATATTGGATCAGCGATCCCACGACATGATCGCCGACCTTGAACTCGCGCACGTCGGGGCCGATCTCCTTGACGATGCCGGCGAGCTCATGGCCGAAGACGGCCGGCAACGGAACGCCGAAGTCGCTTTCGGCCATGTGCAGGTCGGAATGGCACAGGCCCGAAGCCTTCACCTCGACGAGCACCTCGCGGCCCCGTGGCTTGTCGATCTGGACGTCCTCGACCGCGAACGTTCCGTCCAGTTTGTTGAGTACAGCAGCTTTCAAGGCGTTTCTCCTTTGGTTGGTCTTGCTTGAGGCCCTTATGGGCCGGGGTCGGGCGCGTACCAGGACGGGTACATGGCCTCGATGGCGGTCAGCAGCACGCGCTCGTCGCGCGGTGCGGGAAGGTGCAGCCACGCCTCCACCGCCCCGGCGACGCCGTGAGCGAGAAAGGCGGCATAGAGCGCGGCAGCCTCGGGTCCCGGTTCGGGCGCCACCAGGAATCCCTCGCGCAACACGATCAGGACGGATTGCTCGACGTGCTCCGCGAGCACGATGCGCAGCGCGAACATCGATGAGGCGTGGCTGGTGCCGCCATAAACCGCCTCATGCTTGATGATGTGATCCACGATCTCGCACAGGGTCGAGCGCGTAAGGGAGCGCAGCAGCCGCCCGTCGAAGTCCAGCTGCTCCATCGTGTGCCGGCGGACTTCGTCCAGTTCGGACGAAAGCACGCGGGTCAGCAGTTCCACCGGGGTTTGTGCGTGCGCGTAGAAGGTGCTTCGGTTTACGCCGGCGCGGCGCGCCAGTTCAGCCACCGACGCGGTCGTGATGTCGCGCTCGGCGGCAAGCGACAATACCGCTTGGGCAAGCCGGGCTCGGGTCCGCTCTACCCGCGCGTCTTCCGACCCCTGGCCTGTCGGCAATTGCTTCGGAATCGTGCGCGACGGCATACGACCCTCCATTCGGCCAAACCCCAGATACGCAACACCTGTTGGATATTTATCCAAGGTCCAGCCATTCCGGTCAACCGAAAACGTAAGGGAGCCTTTTTAAAGCACGGTCGAGGGGGGATGGCTTTGACCAGGCTGCGTCTGCGGACGCGCTATCCCCTCCGCGTAAAATCGACGAAAGCCCGAAGCGGGGCCGGCAAGTGGTGCCGGCCGGGATAATAGAGGAAGGGGCCGGGGAAGCTTTCCCACCACGGTTCCAGCACCGGTTCCAGCGCGCCGCTCTCGAAGTGGGGGGCGAGCCACGCCTCAAAGAGCTGGATGATGCCGAGGCCCTGCAGCGCCGCGTCGATCGCAAGGTCCACCGCGGCTCCGAGGCGCACCACGAGGGACCCGTCCGGATCGACATGCAACACCTCGCCGTCCCGCTCGAATTCCCAGGGCGGGATATTACCGCTGGCGAACTGGCCGCGCAGGCAGGCGTGGGACAGCAGGTCGCGCGGATGCTCCGGGCGACCATGTGCGTCGAGGTAAGAGGGTGCGGCGGCGGTGGCGAAACGCTGCGTGCGCGGACCAATCGGGACGGCGATCATGTCCTGCTCCAACCTTTCGCCGTAGCGGATTCCGGCATCGCAGCCGGCGGCCAGCACGTCCACGAAGCCATCCTCGACGATCACCTCCATGCGGATGTCCGGATAAGCCTTGAGGAACGGCGGAACGAACTCCGGCAGCACGAGGCGGGCGACGCTTGCCGGCACGTTCAGCCGCAAGGTGCCGGCCGGGCGATCCCGAAAGGCGTTGACCACATCGAGCGAGGCTTCCACCTCGCCCAAGGCCGGCACCAGCCGCTCCAACAGACGCTGGCCGGCTTCCGTCGGCGCGACGCTCCGGGTCGTCCGGTTGAGCAGCCGAACGCCGAGCCGCGTTTCCAGCCGCCGCACCGCTTCGCTGAGACCGGAAGCGGAGACGCCGCCCGCCTTTGCCGCTTCGCGAAACCCACCGGCGCGCGCGACCGCCACGAAAGCCGCGAGATCCTGAAGCTCCTTCATTGTCCACCCTTTCGTACAACCCGTCCCGATTATACCGGATTATCACCCAAGGGCATCTGATCCATATGGAAGACCAGCAGCAACGGAGAAAACCATGACCAATCTCGATGCAGCCGGCAGCTTCCGGCTCGGCAGCCACAATGTGAAGCGCATGGGCTATGGCGCGATGCAACTTGCCGGCCCCGGCGTGTTCGGGCCGCCCAAGGATCGCGAGGCGGCGATCGCGGTGCTTCGCGAGGCCGTTGCCGCCGGGGTGGATCACATCGACACCAGCGACTTCTACGGCCCGCACGTCACCAACCAGATCATCCGCGAGGCGCTGCACCCGTATGGCGACGATCTCGTGATCGTCACCAAGATCGGAGCGGTTCGCGGCGAGGACGCATCGTGGAACCCGGCGATGCAGCCCGCCGAGCTCGCCAGCGCCGTGCATGACAATCTTCGCAATCTCGGCCTCGACGCACTCGACGTGGTCAACCTGCGCATCATGGGCGACGTCCATGGTCCCAGCGAGGGCTCGATCGAGGCGCCCCTCACCGCACTGGCGGAGCTGCAGCAGCAGGGCCTCGTTCGCCACATCGGCCTCAGCAACGCGACGTCGAAGCAGATCGCGGAAGGACGCGGGATCTGCGAGATCGTCTGCGTGCAGAACCTGTACAATCTCGCCCATCGCGATGACGACGCGTTGATCGAGGAACTGGCCACGCAGGGCACGGCCTTCGTGCCGTTCTTCCCGCTGGGCGGCTTCACGCCGCTGCAATCCTCCACGCTGTCGGGCGTGGCGGAACGGCTGGGAGCAACGCCGATGCAGGTGGCCCTCGCCTGGCTGCTGCAGCGCTCGCCCAACATCCTGCTGATCCCCGGCACCTCGTCGCTCGGCCACCTCCGCGAAAACCTCGCGGCCACCGAGCTCAAGCTTTCCGAGGATGTCGTCGCCGAACTGGACGGGATCGGGGCGGCCGACCGTCAATAGTCGCGACGCAACTCCACCTTCCTGTCGGGTGTCAGACCGGTTCGGCGAAAGCCGGGCCGGTCTTTCGCGTCGCATCCGCGACACCGCGAGCGGGACGACCCCGAACGGAAACCGCCGAGGTGAAGAAAACCGGATCTGGAAGGAAAATGGTGCCGCTTAGGTGACTCGAACACCTGACCCCATCATTACGAATGATGTGCTCTACCGACTGAGCTAAAGCGGCGATGGGTGCCTCATACAAGGTCACGGGCTCGGGAGCAAGCCATCAGATAGCCCTGTTGACGACTTCCTCCCGGAAAAACACTGCGGGGGAAGGCGACCGGAAAGGGTCGCCCGCCCGGGCACGGAACAGGCCTAGAACAGGCCGAAGCGGCGCGGCGGCTCCTTCGCCGTTCCCTCTTCCACGCCCGGATCGTCGGGGGACGGCGGCACGAGGTCTTCCTCGGCGACCAGCGTTTCCTCCGGCCTGTCCGGCAGCGGCGGCGTGACGAGCTTCGGCGGCTGCGTTCCGCTGCCGATGACCGGCTGGGCCGTCGGGGCCGGCTTCGGGCCATCCACGATCACCGCGTCAGGTCCGTCCGTCTTGCCGGAAACCGGCGCAGCGGGTCGCATGGCTACCGGCTGGGCCACGATCGTCGGACCGGTCACAACCGGGCTGGGCGTGACGCGATCAGGTGCCGTGCGTCCGGACTTCGCGGCGCGGGCCAGCTCTTCTTCCTGGATCGCGACATCCACCGGAACGGGCTCGCCGTCGATCTCGAACGTTCGCTCCGCACCGCCGGTCGTCTCGCCCTGCGGTTCGACGAAGCGGCCGACCTGTCGCGGCTGGTCCGGGCCGAGCGCGTCCTGCACGAGGTCCGGCAGTGCGACCGCTTCCGGCTCTTCCAGGGGGAGCTTCCACTCCACCGCGTCGAGGCGACCGGTGACGGGCGAAACCGGCGCCCATTGCTCCAGCACCACGCCATCTGCGGTCCAGGCGGGGCCGCGCGGCGCTCTGACGGCACGGGCAAGCCATTCGCGCGCCCGGCCGCGATCGCCGGACTGGCCTTCTTCGATCTCGGCCATGAGGATCAGCACGCGCTGGTCCGGCCGGTCCTTGACCAGGGGCTCCAGCGCGGTGCGGGCACGTTCCCATTCGCGCGCTTCCGCCGCCGCGCGCGCCAATGCGATCCGCGCTTCCGGCGCATCCGGCTGCAGGCGGTGCAACGTTTCCATGCGCTTCAGGCGGTCGGTGGCGGAATCGCCCGAGCGAACATGCGCATAGGCCTCGGCGATCTCCGGATGCGGCGCTTCCTTCCAGGTCGCCTCCAGAACCTTTGAGGCACGCCGTACCTCGCCCAGCCGGGACAGAAGCCGGCCCGCGACCACGGCGGCGGGCACGAGCTCGGGCGCGAGCTCATGCGCTTCCAGCGCGGCGTTGCGGGCCGTTTCCGGCTCGCCGATCTCCTTGTCCAGCGCCTGCGCGGTCAGGATCACCGCGCGCTGGCGGCGGGCCGCCTTGCGGTCGAGCGTGCGGCTGTAGCTGCCGAGGAGTTCAAGCGCGCCGGCCCAGTCGCCTTCGGCCGCCTGATAGCGCAGCAACGCGCGCGAGGCCCAGGGGCTGGTGGACGCGTCTTGCCGCGCTTCCTCCGCGATGCGGCGCGCCGCCTCGTGATTGCCCTGCCGCTCCGCCTCGATGTAGAGGCCGCGCAGGCCCACGATGCGGGCGTCCGGCTCTTCCAGCATGGCTTTGAAGGCCTCGCCGGCCTCGGCATGATCGCCCTTGAGCTGCGCCGTCTGGGCGCGCAGCAGCATCGTCAGCGGCCGGTTCGGAATGCGCCGCAGCGCATCGCCGGTCGCACGCTCCGCGCCCCGGACATCGCCCGCCGCGACGGCGAGGAGGCCCGCCGTCAGCGCTTCGCGGGCGCGCTCCTCACGACGCCAGCGACGGCGGCGTCCCGAATTGGCGGGGATGCGGACGAGGAACCGCAGCAGCAGCACGATGACGGCGAACAGCGCCAGCGCGACCACAAGGCCCAGGACGGCGGTGGAGAGATCCACCGAATAGACATTGCCGTGCAGCGTCAGCGCGACCTCGCCGGAGGTGCCCTTCAGCCACTGGAACTCGAGGACGACGGCAAAGAGGACGGCGACGACAATCAGGAGACGGATCATCGGTCACCTACTTCGCTGAACTGAGTTGACCGAGGGCATTCGCCCTCAAACGGCCGGCGAGATCGATCGCCGCGGCATGGGCCTGCACCGGCTGGATGAATTCGTGCGTCGCATCCTTGTCGGCCTGCGGCAGCCCGTTCCATTCGTCCAGCACGCCCTTGAGGTTGCCGCTGTCGAAATCGGCATCGATGCGCGACAGGATGGCGGCGCTGCTGTTGCCCTCGATGGGGCCGGCCGGCGTGACCTTGATGACGCCCTTGGCGCTCTGCAGGAGCCGGGTCAGTGTGCCGCCGCCCTCGGCCGGCAGATCCGCCGTGGAGACGCGGCTCGCCATGACCTTGTCGAAACCCTGCTTGAGGTCGGCGATCCGCGGCAGGCCGGAAGCCGCATAGGGCTCCAGCGTGCCGATGGCGGCGTCCCCCGGCGTCACTGTCTGTACGGCCTTCAGCTCCGTCGCGAAGGAGCTACCCCCCTGCACGGCGTCCACGAGGCCGTTGGCGGCGATGACCGGCGCCACGGCGGCGGCCTGATCCGCGCGGCTCTGCGCCGCCTGGACAGCCTTCGTCAACTCGTCGATCTTCTGGCTCGGGGCGGCATGCGCGACCTGATCGGAGAGCTGCGCCACCGTGCCGGTCACCTCCGTCAGCTGCTGCTGCACATGTGTGGTGGTCTGCGCCATGTTGGCGAGCGTGGTGGCGGCCGTGGTCTGCGTGTCCTGCACCTTGCCGTTCAGCTGATCCACCGTTCCGGCCATCTGGTCCACGCGCTGGCCGAGCTGGTCGATCTCCGGCTTCATGGCGGAGATCGCGGTGGGCCCGATGGAATCGCGCAACTGGCCGAACTGGTCGGTGAGGGAGGCGAGGCGGCCGGAAAGCGAATCGGGCGCGACCTGATCGCCGGTGCCGACCGCCGCCTGAAGCTGGTCGACGCGCTTGCCGAGATCGGCGATGGCTGTGGCATCGGCCTTGCCGTTCACGGCGTCCGAATTGGTGTTCACCTTGCCTTCAAGCGCGGCGAGGCGATCGCGAAGATGGCCCGAAGCGGCGGTATCGGCGGGGCCCGCGCCCGGCTGTGCCCCCTCGCCCGGCTGTGTCGCCGGCGCGGTCAGCTTGGCTTCCAGAGCTGCGACCCGGGTGCCGAGATCCTGTACAGCGTTCTGGTCGGCGCCGTTCTGGCCGCCCTCGCCGGAAGCGACCGCCAGAGCCGCCTGCGCGCGTCCCTGCAGATCGGTGACAGTGCCCTGCACCTGCTGCAGCTGGGTGCGAAGATCAGCCACTTCGGCCTTGGTCGCCACGTCGCCGGAAGGGGCCGAGGCCGTCGCCTGCGGCCAGTGGCCGGATCGCTGGAGCGCGTAGACCCCGCCCATTCCGAGCGCACCGCCGAGAATAGCCGCGATCAGCAGCGCGGGAATGGAGACCGAACTCTTGCGCGCGGCGACATCCGCGCTCTCGCGCCGGGGGGCACTGCTTGCCGGCCCGGAACCGCTGGCGCTGCCACCGCCGGGCGTTGTGGAGGCCGTCGGACCGGACTTCGCGGCCGTGGTCGATGCTGCCGAAGCTGCGGCAGCCTTTGCAGCGCCATCAGGCTTCCCGCTGTCGCCGGCCCTGGTCTCCGCAGCGCGTGACCCGGCGGCCTCGATGACGGGCGAAGCCGGCTTCGACGGCTCGCTCTTCGGACTGGTGGTGGAGGCGACCGTCGAAGGCTTCGTGGAGGCGTTCGAGGCCGCGCTGTTCGAGGTTGGCATGTTCGACGTCGCGCCCGGCACGGCGTCTGGCCCGGCCGTCCCGGTCTTGGCGGGCTCCGCCGCCTGCGCGCGCTCGCCGCTCGTCATGCCACCGGTCGGGGCACTCGCACCCCCATCCGTGTGAGACGACGGCGCACCCCTGTCCGTGAACGTGGGTGTCGCGCCGGCGGAGGCCGGGGCGGACGGTTCACCGGCGCGAGATACATCCTTGGCCGGGAGGTCGATGGTCAGCCGACGGTCGCGCGCGCTGTCGGCGGCCGACGGGGTGCGGGAGGTGTCGTCGCCCTTCTGAGCTTCCTGCGACTGACCCGCGCCTGCGGGACCGGGTTGGCGGGGATCTTTGGCCAAGACTGTCTCCGTGAAAGCGCGGCTGCGCTTGTTCGCAGGCTAAACGCCTGCCGGCTTATTCCGTTCGACTACATCGGGCCAACATCTAATGCAAACAAGGCTGAGGACCGGGTTAACGCGTCGATTCAGCCTTCCGGCGCGGTCAGCAGCGCGAAAAGATGCGCCCCGTCGGGCCGCTCGGCCACGAGAACGGGGCCTCGGGCATGGCGTCGCACGGGCTCGGCCGCCGCCTCGGAAATGCAATAG
Organism: Faunimonas pinastri; assembly: GCF_900110915.1. Taxonomy (GTDB): domain Bacteria; phylum Pseudomonadota; class Alphaproteobacteria; order Rhizobiales; family Afifellaceae; genus Faunimonas; species Faunimonas pinastri. The sequence goes on along the minus strand of NZ_FOFG01000007.1, from coordinate 168,569 downwards.
ATCGCGGTGTTTTCCGGCAGCGGCGAAAGCCTGCCGCCTCTCAGCGCCAGGGCAAAGGCGGTCGCGCTCTTGCGGGAATACAGCAGCACGCCGTCGATATGGCCGCTGCGCAGCGCCAGCGTCGCTTCCGGCGAAAGACGGACGACAGGCTCCGTCTGGTAGAGCACCCACGTCTGCACGGCGAAGCCGGCGGCTTCCAGCTGCCCCGCCGGGTCGCCCGCCTGCGTCTCGCCCGCGAGATAGAGGATCGGGCCGCCTTCCGGCTTCAGCCGCGACGACACCATCGCGACCAGCTCGTCGACCGCGCCTTCCGCCGAGACGGCATTGGCGAAACCGGCCTCCTGCGCCTGCCGGGTGCTCTGGTCGCCGACCGTGAAGATGGGCAGGTCCAGCACCATGGCGCGCTCGTGATGGGAGGCGAGCGCGCGCAGGGCATTGGCGCTGGTCGCGATCAACGCCTGAAAGCGACCTCTCGGCAGCGGCACGTCCGGCAGCAAGGTGACGGCCAGCGAAGGCGAGACCAGCGCCTCGTGGCCGAGCGCGGCGAGCGCCTCGGCGGTTCTCGTCGCGTCGGGCTCGGGACGGGTGATCAGCAGCCGCATCAGGCGATGCCGAGCTTTTCCAGGAACTCACGCGGCGCGCGGGTGCGGATGTCGTGTCCGGCGCGCCGGCCGATCTCCGCCGCGTCGGCAGCCGCCCCGGATTCCTCCACCTCGAAGAAATCGCGTCCGTCTTCCGACAGGATGATGCCCTTGAAGGAAAGCCGGTCGGCCGTGACGGAGGCATAGCCGCCGATCGGCGTGCGGCACGAACCGTCGAGCACGCCAAGGAAGGTGCGCTCGCATTCCGCCGCGAGCTGCGTCGGCAGGTGGTTGATCGCGTCCAGCGCGGTGCGGGTGATGCCATCCTGCTCACGGCATTCGATGGTCACGGCGCCCTGCCCGCAGGCCGGGAGGAAAGACCTGACATCGAGGAGCGAGGTGATGTGGGCTTGCAGCCCCAGCCGCTCCAGCCCCGCCGCCGCCAGCAGCGTGGCGTGGAAGTCGCCGTCCTCCACCCGCTTCAGCCGGGTCGGCACGTTGCCGCGCAGGAGCTTCACCTCGATATCCGGCCTGATGCGCTTCAGGAGCGCCTCCCGGCGAAGCGATGCCGTTCCCACCACCGCGTTGCGGGGCAGGTCCTGCACCGTCTGTGCGACGCCGGAGATGAAGGCATCGCGCACGTCGGCGCGCGGCAGATAGCCGCCGAGGGTCAGGCCGTCCGGCAGAAAGGTCGGCATGTCCTTGGCGGAATGCACGGCCAGATCGATGGCGCCGGAAAGAAGCGCCTCCTCGATCTCCTTGGTGAAGAGGCCCTTGCCGCCTGCCTCCAGCAGCGCGCGATCCTGGATCCGGTCACCGGACGTGCGGATCACCACGATTTCCAGCGCCTCTTCCGGCAGTCCGTGCGCCTGCATCAGCGCGTCGCGGACGGCATTCGCCTGCCAGAGTGCAAGAGCGCTGCCGCGCGTACCGATCTTCATGCTTGTGGGGCTTGTTTGCGCCACCTCGCCCTCAAATGTTAGGAGCCTCGCGGGCAATAAGCCCGAACCCCTAAAGGCTGGCTCCCTGAATCGCAATGAGTGAAGACGACATGCAGGTGCGCGGAGTGACGCTGCTCGGCATCGAGACGAGTTGCGACGAGACGTCCGCCTCGGTCGTCCGTCGCGAGGCGGACGGGCGCGGGACGATCCTGTCCAACGTGGTGTTCAGCCAGATCGAGGATCACGCGATCTACGGCGGCGTGGTGCCGGAGATCGCCGCGCGCGCCCATGTGGAAGCGCTGGACGGCCTCGTCCGCGCGGCGCTGGGCGAAAGCGGCAGGAACTGGGTTGACCTCGACGGCATCGCGGTGACCGCCGGACCGGGCCTGATCGGCGGCCTTCTGGTCGGCGTGATGACGGCCAAGGCGATCGCCGCCGCGCGCGGGCTGCCGCTCTTGCCGGTGAACCATCTGGAAGGCCACGCGCTGACCGCCACGCTGACGGACGGCACTGCCTTTCCCTATCTCCTGCTGCTGGTGTCCGGCGGCCACACGCAGCTCGTCGCGGTGGAGGGGGTCGGCCGCTACCGCCGTCTCGGCACCACGATCGACGACGCGCTGGGCGAGGCCTTCGACAAGACGGCGAAGATGCTGGGCCTGCCCTATCCCGGCGGCCCGAACGTGGAAAAGACGGCGCTCGCCGGCGATCCGACGCGCTTCCCCCTGCCCCGTCCGCTGAAGGGCCAGCCCGGCTGCAACTTCTCGCTCTCCGGCCTGAAGACCGCCGTGCGGCTTGCGGCGGAAGACGCGGCACCGCTGACCGAGCGGGACGTTTCCGATCTCTGCGCCTCCTTCCAGGCGGCCGTGGCAGAAGTGGTGGAAGACCGCTCCCGCCGCGCGCTCGCCCTGATGCGCGAGGAGATCGGCGCGCCGACCGCGCTTGTCGTCGCCGGCGGTGTCGCCGCCAACAAGGCGATCCGGGCGCGGCTGGAAACGCTCTGCAACGGGATGGGCCTCGCCTTCGTTGCCCCGCCGATGGCGCTTTGCACCGATAACGCGGCGATGATCGCCTGGGCGGGAGCGCTGAGGCTGGCCGAAGGGCTAAGCCCCGATCCCGAACTCCCGGCCCGGCCCCGCTGGCCGCTCGATGAAAGCGCCGAACCCATGCATGGCTCCGGCCGGCTCGGCGCGCGCGCCTGATACTGGAATCAGAAAGGAATATCATGACGATGGATCTGCAGCGGGTGGTCGTGATCGGCGCCGGGGCCTTCGGGACGGCGCTGGCAGTGGTGGCCGCGCGCTCCGGCCGCGATGTCTGCCTCGTCACCCGCAACGAAATTCATTCCGGCCATATCCGCGATCGCCACGCCAACGAGAAGTACCTGCCGGGGGTCGCGATCCACGACGAGATCGACGCCGCGCATGACGTTTCCGCCGCCGCCGATGCCGATCTCGTGCTGATGGCCGTTCCGTCGCAGGCGACGCGCGCCACCGCCGAGAAACTCGCCGCCCATCTTCGTCCCGGCGTGCCGGTGATCGCCTGCGCCAAGGGACTGGAGCGCGACACCGGCCTGCGCCAGACGGAAATCCTGTCGGAGTGCCTGCCCGGCGCGGTGCTGGGCGCGCTGTCCGGCCCCGGTTTCGCTCGCGAGATCGCGCACGGCCTGCCCACGGCCGTCACCGTCGCCAGCACCGACATGGCGGTCGCGCGGCATGTCTCATCCGCCCTCTCCACGGACGACTTCCGCTGTTATGCCAGCGACGATCCGGTCGGCGTGGAACTCGGCGGCGCGGCCAAGAACGTGCTCGCCATCGCCTGCGGCATCGCTGCCGGCAAGGGTCTCGGCGAAAGCGCCCGCGCGGCGCTGATCTCGCGCGGTCTGGCGGAAATGACACGGCTGGGGACCGCGCTCGGCGCTCGCCCCGAGACCTTCATGGGTCTTTCCGGCCTCGGCGATCTCGTGCTGACGGCCACGAGCACGGCGTCGCGCAACACCTCCTTCGGCATCGGCCTCGGCGAAGGTCGTTCGGTCCACGAACTCCTCGCCAGCGGCGAGCCCCTGGCCGAGGGCGCGCACACCGCCCGCACCGCCGCCCTGCTGGCGCGCGAACATGAGGTGGACGCGCCGATCATCGCGGCGGTCGCCGCCATCCTCGACGGTGCGATCACCGTGGACGAAGCCATCGACGGCCTTGTCACGCGCCCGCTCAAGGCGGAGAACGCCTGAGACGCACACGGGCACGCTCAGGAACGACATGGCTTACTGGCTCTTCAAGTCGGAACCCTTCAAGTGGTCCTTCGCCATGCAGAAGGCGAAGGGCGACGCCGGGCAGGAATGGGACGGGGTTCGCAACTATCAGGCGCGCAACTTCATGCGCGCCATGACCGTCGGCGACCGTGGCTTCTTCTATCATTCCAACGAGGGCAAGGCCGTCGTCGGCGTCGTGGAAGTGATCGCCGAGGCGCACCCGGACTCCACCGATCCGACCGGAACCTGGGCCTGCGTCGACCTGAAAGCGGTGGCCGACCTGCCGCGCCCGGTCACCCTGGACGAGGTAAAGGCCGATCCCCGCCTGCAGAATATGGTGCTTGCCGGCAATTCCCGGCTTTCCGTTCAGCCGGTTACGGACGAAGAGTGGCGGATGGTTTGCGAAATGGGCGGGCTCACCGTTCCGGCCTGAGCTTCGCTTTCGCAGATCGGATCCGGAGGGAACGGCTTGGGCATGAGAACATTATCGGAACAGAACGCTGTTTCAGCAGGTGACGATCATGTCCGAGCAGAACCCGAAGACGGATACGAGTTCCAATACAGAGAAAGACCCGGACGACTGGGTCACGGGCGACGAGCCGATGACGGGCGCGCAGGCTTTCTATCTCAAGACGCTGTCGGAAGAGACCGGCGGGGAATTCGACGACAAGCTCTCCAAGGCCGACGCTTCCAAGAAGATCGACGAATTGAAGAGCCAGTCCAAGCGGGTCAGCGGCAGCTGACCCCATCTTTCGCCCCGGCGGCATCATGACGCCGCCCATCGCGCCGGCCGAGGCCGGACGCTTCATCCGGGACAACACGCTGGCGATGACGCCGCCGCTTGTCCCGGAGATCACCCTTCTCCTCGCCCACGAGGCCCTGCCGCTCTGGGAAAAGACGGAGGAGGAACTCGGCGAAGCCGGGCTGCCCCCGCCTTACTGGGCGTTCGCCTGGGCCGGCGGGCAGGCGCTTTCCCGCTATATCCTCGACAATCCCGACCAGGTCGCCGGTCGCTCCGTCCTCGATTTCGCGTCGGGATCCGGGCTCGTCGGCATCGCCGCGCTGAAGGCGGGCGCGGGCAGCGTGGTCGCCGCCGAGATCGACGACTTCGCGGTGCGCGCGATGGCCGCCAATGCCGAGGCGAACGGGGTGGACCTGCCCATCGCGCACGAGGACCTGATCGGCCGCGACGACGGCTGGGACGTCATCCTCGCCGGCGACGTCTTCTACGAGAAGCCCTTGGCGGATCGCCTCGTCCTTTGGCTTTCAACCCTGGTGCGTCGCGGCGCGACGGTGCTGATCGGCGATCCCGGCCGCTCCTACCTGCCGCGCGAACGCTTGTCCGCCCGCGCCACGTACTCCGTGCCGGTCACCCGCGCGCTGGAGGATTCGGAGATCAAGAAAACCACCGTCTGGGTGCTGGAAAGCGACGCTCCACCCGCCTGAGACGCGCCTTGCCTGATGGACGAGCGCATCTCGCGCTTCCATAATGGCCCCAACAGAGACCGCATTCGTTGCGGCTACCGCCATCAGGGAGAACGCCATGACCGACCAGACCCTTTATCCCGTACCGGAACGCTGGGCCGAGCGCGCCTATATCGACGCGGATCGGTATGCCGAATGGTATCGGAAGAGCCTGGACGATCCCGACGGCTTCTGGGGCGAGCAGGCTGACCGACTCGACTGGATCCGCCGCTTCACGAAGGTCAAGAACACCTCCTTCGCCTATCCCGACATCACCATCAAATGGTTCGAGGACGGCACGCTGAATGTCAGCGCCAACTGCATCGACCGGCATCTCGCCGACCGCGCCGAGCAGACCGCGATCATTTTCGAGCCGGACAGCCCCGACGAGACGCCCCGCCACATCACGTACCGGGAGTTGCACGACCAGGTGAGCCGGCTGGCGAACGTCCTGAAGGAGCGCGGCGTACGACGCGGCGACCGCGTCACGATCTACCTGCCGATGATCCCCGAAGCGGCCTTCGCGATGCTCGCCTGCGCCCGCATCGGCGCGACGCACTCCGTCGTCTTCGGCGGCTTCTCGCCGGATTCGCTGGCCGGCCGCATCGAGGATTGCCGCTCCACCTTCCTGATCACCGCCGACGAGGGCCTGCGCGGCGGCAAGCCGGTGCCGCTGAAGGCCAATGCCGACAAGGCGGTCGAACGCGCGGCGGCCGAAGGCGTCAACGTGAAATCGGTGCTGGTCGTTCGCCGCACCGGCGGCACCGTGGAAATGAAGGAGGGCCGCGACCTCTGGTTCCATGAGGAGGTCGCCAGGGCTTCCGCCGATTGCCCGCCGGTGGAGATGGGCGCGGAAGACCCGCTCTTCATCCTTTATACCTCCGGCTCGACCGGCAAGCCCAAGGGCGTGCTGCACACGACCGGCGGGTATCTGCTCTACGCCGCCATGACGCACCGCATCGTCTTCGACTACCATGACGGCAACGTCTACTGGTGCGCCGCCGATGTCGGCTGGGTCACCGGCCATTCCTATGTCGTCTACGGGCCGCTGGCGAACGGCGCGACGACGCTGATGTTCGAGGGCGTGCCGAACTGGCCGACCCCGGCCCGCATCTGGGAGGTCGTCGACCGCCACGGCGTCAACACGCTGTACACCGCGCCGACCGCGATCCGCTCGCTGATGGGCGCCGGCAACGATTACGTCCAGCAGACCTCGCGCAAGAGCCTGCGCCTCCTCGGCACGGTGGGCGAGCCGATCAATCCCGAAGCCTGGCACTGGTACCACCACGTGGTCGGCGAGGACCGGTGCCCGATCATGGATACGTGGTGGCAGACGGAAACGGGCGGTCACATGATCACGCCGCTGCCGGGCGCGACGGCGCTGAAGCCGGGCTCGGCGACCCTGCCCTTCTTCGGCATCCGGCCCGTGCTGGTCGACGGCGAAGGCCACGCGCTTGAAGGCGCCGGCGACGGCAATCTCTGCATCGCCGATTCCTGGCCCGGGCAGATGCGCACCGTCTATGGCGATCACAAGCGCTTCGTGGAAACCTATTTCGCGCTCTACAAGGGCAAGTACTTCACCGGCGACGGCTGTCGCCGCGACGCCGACGGCTATTACTGGATCACCGGTCGCGTCGACGACGTGCTGAACGTTTCCGGCCACCGACTCGGTACCGCGGAGGTGGAATCCTCGCTGGTCGCCCATCCCAAGGTGTCGGAAGCGGCGGTGGTCGGCTACCCTCACGACCTGAAGGGGCAGGGCATCTATTGCTACGTGACGCTGATGGAGGGCGAGGAGCCGTCGGACGAGCTGAAGAAGGAGCTTCGCGACTGGGTGCGCCGCGACATCGGCCCGATCGCATCGCCGGACCAGATCCAGTTCTCGCCGGGCCTGCCCAAGACGCGCTCAGGCAAGATCATGCGCCGCATCCTGCGCAAGATCGCCGAGGATGACTATTCCAACCTCGGCGACACCTCGACGCTGGCCGATCCCGGCGTGGTCGACAACCTCGTCGGCAACCGCCAGAACCGCCGCACGACCGAGAAAGCCTGACGCCAGGGCGCCAGGGCGACAGCGGCCGGACGGTGAAAGAGCGTCCGGCCCCTACCGAAACTCGGCGGTCTCGACGGCCGCCACGGATTTGTCGAGTTGCTCGATCAGCGTCGCGCTCGCCCGGTTCAGGCCGACGACCTCCACTGGCACCTCGTGGCTGCGGAAGCGGGCCACGACCTTCTCCAGCGCCGACACGGCCGTGATGTCCCAGAAATGGGCGGCGGAAACGTCGATCAGCACCGACGATCCGAGCGCCTCCCGAAAGTCGAAGGCGTCCACGAACATGTCGGCGGAGGCGAAGAAGACCTGCCCCCTGACACGGTAGGCGATGCGGCCGGCACCCGCGTCCACTTCGCGCGCGATATTGAGCAGGCGTGCGACCTTCGAGGTGAAGAAAACGCCGCTCAGGAGCACGCCGACCGTGACGCCGAGCGCCAGATTGTGGCTCGCCACCGTCACCAGCACGGTCGCCAGCATGACGAAGCTCGACGTGCGGGGATGGCGGACAAGGGCGCGGAGGGACGACCAGTCGAAGGTGTCGATGGACACCATCACCATGATGGCGACCAGCGCAGCAACGGGAACCTGCGAGACCCACCGGCGCAGCAGCACCATCAGGATCAGCAGGAACGCCCCCGCGAAAAGCGTGGAGAGCCGGCCGCGCCCGCCATATTTCACGTTGGAAACGGTCTGGCCGATCATGCCGCAGCCGGCGATGCCGCCGAAGAGGCTCGCCGCGATGTTGGCGAGGCCGAGACCGGAGCATTCGCGGTTCTTGTTGCTCGGCGTGTCCGTCAGTTCGTCCACGACGCTGGCCGTCATCATGGATTCCAGCATGCCGACCATGGCGATCGCGAGAGCCGGCAGCGCGATGATGCGGAGCGTGTCGAGGCCGAGCGGCACGGCGGGAAGCGAGAAGATCGGCAGCGATTCCGGCAGGCGGCCGAGATCGGCGACCGTCTTCAAGGGCAGGCCGAGCCAGATATTCGCAACCGTCAGGACGACGATGCAGATCAGCGGCGACGGGATCGCCGTGGTGATGCGTGGCACCAGATAGATGATGACCAGCCCGGCTGCCAGCACCGCGTAGGTGATCCAGTCAGCACCGAGCACCTGCGGCACCTGCGCGGAGAAGATCAGGATCGCCAGCGCGTTGACGAACCCGGTCCGCACCGAGGCGGAGACGAAGCGCATCAGCGTGCCGAGCCGGAGCAGGCCGAAGGCGATCTGCATGAGGCCGGCGAGAATGCCCGCGGCGAACAGGTAAGGCAGCCCGTGCGAATGGACGAGCGGCGCGGCGACCAGGGCGACAGAGCCCGCGGCGGCGGAGATCATCGCCGGGCGCGCGCCGGCAAAGGCGATGACGATCCCGATCACGAAGGAAGCGAAAAGGCCCACCTGCGGATCGACGCCGGCGGCAAAGGAAAAGGCGATGACTTCCGGGATCAGGGCGAAGGTGGCGACGGCACCGGCCAGCATTTCGCGGACCGGGTTCGTCAGCCATTCCTGACGGAGTGGCGAAACTGTCATGTGGAACTCGCAAGGGACGAGCGTCTCATCTGGACGAGACGGGGTCGAATGCGTTGTCCGGCGGATCGGCGGCCGGAAGAGCCACCCGGATTTTCACCGGGTCCAGTCGAATGACCCTAACGAGCACCTTGCGCCGGAAGGCGCAAGGGCAAATTCGTGTCGAGGCCCCTTCAGCGGGGCGGAAGGGATCAGCCGATCGCTTCGAGGATTTCCCGGGTCGAGCGTATCCGGCCAAGGCGCGGGAAGATCTTCTGCACGGCGAAGTCGTGCATCTCGGCGGCCGGCGACGCCATCGCATCCTCGGCGAACACGACGTTGTAGCCATGCTCCCAGGCGGCCCTGCCCGTAGATTCCACGCCGAAATTTGTCGCGATGCCGCCGAGCACGATAGTATCCACGCCGCGGCGGCGAAGCTGCAGGTCGAGCTCGGTGCCGTGGAAGGCGCCCCACTGGCGCTTCAGGATGCAGAGATCGCCATCCATCACCAGGCCTTCGGCGAACTCCAACCAATCCGCCGGCAAGCCACCGGCCGGCCGCTGCATGGGGGCGTCGACCTGCTGCTTCATCGCGTCGCCCATGTCCTTGGACCAGCCGACATGGACAAGCACGACGGTGCCCCCGGCCTTGCGAAAAGCTTCGGCGAGCCGCTTGCCCGCCGCCAGCACCGCATCGGTCGTCAGCGGGGCGGTGTTCATGGCGAGAATCCCCTTCTGGAGATCGATCAGCACGAGCGCGGTTTTCTTGGGGTCCAGACGATCCATCGCGAGCCTCGAAAAAGATAAGGGAGGGGAATGATCCCCTCCCTATCCTATCTGCGGGTCGAGCTGAACGGGCGAACGGCGCGTGCGACCTTGTGCTGCGTCGGTGGCCGCGCGTCAGGCTGCGGCCGTTACGCGCCGGAGCGAAGCCCCGCCGCCGTGGTGTCGACGGCGTCGTGCCGCTGCAGCATGGCGAAGCCCAGCAGCGCCAGGAAGGTGATCGCCGCCGCAGCCGTGAGATAATAGCCGACATAGGCAAGGCCGTAGGTCGAGGCGAGGCGGCTGGCGATGTAGGGAGCGAGCGACGCGCCGACGATGCCGCCAAGGTTGAAGGTCAGCGACGCGCCGGTGTAGCGCACCGAGGTCGGGAAGATCTCGGCGAGGGCCGTCCCGAGCGGGCCATAGGTGAAGCCCATTAGGCCGAGGCCGATGATGAAGAACGCGATCACCGAGCCGAGATGGCCTGAGCCGAACAGCATGGTGAAGGTCAGCCCGAAGATGCCGATGGCGAAGGTGGTCCAGAGCAGCGTCGTGCGCCGGCCGTAGCGGTCGGCGAGGACGGCGGCCACCGGGATCGTCAGGCCGAAGAAGATGACGCCCAGCATCTGGATCGGCAGGAACTGGCCACGCGTATAACCGAGCGCCGTGGTGCCGTAGCTCAGCGCGAAAACCGTCATGATGTAGAAGATCACGAACGTCGCCATGGCCGCGAAGGTGCCGAGGAACAGCGCGCCGGGATGCTCCGTCACGACGCTCATGAAGGGCACCCGAACCCGCTCGTGCTTTTCCACGACGCGCTTGAAGGCCGGCGTTTCAGCGATCCTGAGGCGGACGTAGAGCCCCATGAAGACCAGCACGGCGCTGACGATGAACGGAATCCGCCAGCCCCAGGCGAAGAACTGCTGGTCCGTCAACGCTTCCGTCAGGATGAAGAAGCTGCCGGCCGCGAAGATGAAGCCGACGGGCGCGCCGAGCTGCGGGAACATGCCGTACCAGGCTTCCTTGCCGCGCGGCGCGTTCTCCGTGGCGAGCAACACCGCGCCGCCCCATTCGCCGCCAAGCCCGAGACCCTGTCCGAGGCGGCAGACCGCGAGGAGCAGCGGCGCCAGCACCCCGACCGAGGCATAGCCCGGCAGGAGGCCGATCGCGACGGTGGAGAGCCCCATGGTCATCAGCGCCGCGACGAGCGTCGCCTTGCGGCCGATCCGGTCGCCGAAATGGCCGAAGATCGCCGCCCCGATCGGGCGGGCGAAGAAGGCGATGGCAAAGGTCACGAAAGACTGGAGCGTCGCCGTCGTAGCATCGCTGTTCGGGAAGAACAGCTTCGGAAATACCAGCACTGCCGCCGTGGCGTAGATGTAGAAATCGAAGAACTCGATGGTGGTGCCGGCAAGGCTTGCAAGAAGGATGCGTCGCGGAGAATTGCCGGGAACGGTCTGGCTGGCTGATGAAGGCACGGGAAGAGCTTTCGGAAAAGACATGGATGTCTGTTACAGCCGTGGCCTTAGCTGAAGTCAGCCAGACTTACAAACATTCATGAGGCCGAACAACTCGCGCCAAACGGCTCGCCCGCCAGATGCTTGCCGGCAGTTCTACTTGATGTGCTGCTTTTCCAGCTTCCGGGCGAGCGTGCGCCGGTGCATACCGAGACGGCGCGCGGTCTCGGAGATGTTGAAGCCGGTCTCGGCCAGCGTCTGGTGGATGCGTTCCCATTCCAGCGTCTTGATCGAGGTCGGCGTCTCCGTCAGCGGAACGGAGACATCTCCGCCGGCCTTGGCGAAGGCCGCCTCGATGTCGTCGCTGTTGGAGGGCTTGGCGAGGTAATGGCAGGCCCCGAGCTTGATCGCCTCGACTGCCGTCGCGATGCTGGCGAAGCCGGTGAGCACCACGATTCGCATCTCAGGGTCGCTCCGATGCAGGGTTTCCACGGAGGCAAGCCCCGAGGCGCCGTCCAGGCGAAGATCGACCACCGCGAAGTTCGGCCGGTGTTCCGTCAGGAGCGCCTCCAGCTCCGCTCCGCTGGCAGCCGTCACGACGCTGTAGCCCCGGCGCTCGAAGGAGCGGCGCAGCGTCCGGACGAAGGCGACGTCGTCGTCGACGATCAGGAGAAGCCGGTCATCCGCCATTGCCACCTCCGATCGACAGCGCCGCCAGCGGCAGGGTCAGCGTGACGCTCGCTCCCCCCTCGGCGCGGTTGCGCGCGGCGACGCCGCCGCCGAGCTTGCGAAGCGCGTTCACCACCAGAAAGATCCCGAGCCCGGCGCCGGCCCGTCCCTTGGTTGAGTTGTAGGGCCGGCCGAACTGGGCGAGAACGCCCGGCCCGAAGCCGGGACCACGGTCCACGACCTCCAGCACCAGCGCATTCGCCTCCCGGGTCGCGCTGAGCCCGATCCAGCCCGGCGAGGCCTCGGAGGCGTTGTCCATCACGTTGACGATCATCTTTTTCAACGCGGCGTCCGAGACGATCGGCAGGTCCTCCCCGAAGTCGTTGTCGTAGGCGAGGTGCGTGGCGGCGTGGGCGCCAGTCCAATCCTCGACGAGCTCGTCCAGGAAGCCGTTCACGGTGGTGACGGCGGGAGCCTCCCCCCGCGCTTCTCCGGCGGAGAGAAGTATTCCGGTGACGATCGCCTTGCAGCGCTGGACCTCGGCCTGCATCTCCCCGATTTCCTGCGCCAGTTCGGCGTCGGCGGCAAGCGCCGGCATGCGCTTCCAGTCGCTGAGTATGACGGAGAGGGTGGCCAGCGGCGTCCCGAGTTCGTGCGCCGCGCCGGACGCCAGAAGTCCCATGCGGACGATATGATCTTCCTCCGCCGCCTGCTGGCGGAGTTCGGCCAGTCGTGCGTCGCGCATCCGGAGGTTGGCGCCGATCCGGGTGCCGAAGACGACGAGCAGGATGGCTTCCAGCACGAAGCACACCAGCATGCCTTCCACCTGCAGCTTCATCGGATCCGCTGACACAGCCAACGGAAAGACGATGGGCCGGGAGAATTCGGTCAGCCCGGCGAAGCAGGCAAGTGCCACCAGCACCAGCGCCCAGATGGACCAGGCATCGAGGAGCACCGCGCCCAATGCGATCTGCAGAAGATAGAGGAAAGCGAAAGGATTGCTGGCGCCGCCGCTGAGGTAAAGCTGCGCTGTCAGGGCCGCGACATCCAGCAGGAGAGCCATGAACAGGCCGGCATTGGTGACCGCACGAGGCCGGCGAAGCCGCAGCAACGAAACGAGATTGAGGGCCACCAGCGCCAGCGCGACCAGGAACATCGCCCGGGCCGGCAGCGGAATGCCGAGCCCCAGGTTCACCGTAAGGATCGTGACGACCTGGCCCGCGACCGCGAGCCAGCGAAGCTGCACCAGCAGCAGCATGTTCTGCCGACGGGCGGAGTCCTCCGGACGGAGCCCCCGATCATGGACCCGTTCCTCGCCTTGGCTCTCGCTCCGCCCCTGGCCCCGCTCCTGCACTCTCTCGATCATGCCGCCCTGCGCGCGCCCTCTCCGCAGCGAACTGCGGAAGCCTTCATATCATCGCCGGACGACGGGCTGGAAGAGCCCCTCAGCTCCTCCCGGGCTCCGCACCCCGACGAAGCCGCCGCTCGTCACGCACCACGTAGAACGCTGCCCCCACCACCATCAGTGCCAGCGCGTACCAGGTGAAGACATAGACGAGATGGCTGTTGTGGAAGGCGATCACCGTCAGCCCGCCCACGGGATAGCCGCCGGGATTGGGCGTGGCGTCGGCATCGATGAAGAATGGCGCGACCCGGTCGAGCCCGCGCGACGTGGCGATGGCCGCGACGTCGCGCGAATACCAGCGATCACCCTTGGGATCGTTGGAGCGCAGGAACGCGCCTTTCGGCTCGGTGACGCGGAGGAGGCCGGTGACCGTGACCGGTCCCGCGATCTGCCCTTGCGCGCGCGTCGCGGGGTCGCGCCGCTCCGGCGGGACGAAGCCGCGATTGATCAGGACAGTCGTGCCGTCCGCCGTTTGCAGCGGGGTCAGCACCCAGAAGCCGCTGCCCTTCTCGGTGACGGCCTGCACCAGGGTCTCGCGGTCGTTGAGGAAGGCGCCGCTGGCGCGGACATGCCGGTAGGCATCCCGTTCGGCGGTAACGGCTGGCCAGTCGGAAGGCGGGGGAAGCGAAGCGGCCGGGGCGGCGACCCGCTCGTTGGTACGGGCGATCAGGTCCAGCTTCCAGGCCCGGCGCTCGATCTGCCAGGTGCCGAGGGCGATGAATGCCGCGAAGAGCAGGAGGGTCAGTGTTCCCAGGAACACGAGGGTCAGAGGCGAGCGCGGGCGGGTCTTCTCGGCGGCGGGCTCGGAAACGGTCACTCTGCAACCCTGAAGAAAGTCGGCCGGGGCGACATCGCTGCCGCCCCGGCCGGAAGCGTTACGGCATGTTCATCGCATCGCCGGGCGTCATCTGCATCATGTTCGTATTCAGGTGATACATGACCCAGAGCGAGCCGCTCAGCGCGATCACAAGGATGACCAGCGTGAAGATCAGCGAGAGCAGCGTCCAGCCGCCCTCCGATTTCGTGTTCATGTGCAGAAAGCAGATCATGTGAACCACGATCTGCACCACGGCGAGGCCCATGACCGCGATGGCGGTCAGGCGGGAATCGTTCAGGACGTTCCCCATCACCAGCCAGAACGGGATTGCCGTCAGGATCACCGACAGGATGAAGCCGGTGACATAGCCCCCCATGGAGCCATGACCGCTGGTGTCGCTGTCGTGGCCCACCAGCCGGGCGTCGTGCGGCTGCGAACTCATACGAGAACTCCCATCAGGTAGACAAAGGAGAAGACGCCGATCCAGATCACGTCCAGGAAGTGCCAGAACATGCTCAGGCAAAGAAGACGGCGGCGGTTCTCGGGGATCAGCCCGTGCTTCATCACCTGCACCATCAGCGTCACCAGCCAGATGATGCCGACGCTGACATGCAGGCCGTGCGTGCCGACGAGGGTGAAGAACGAGGACAGGAAGGCGCTGCGCTGCGGGGTGGCACCCTCACGGATGAGGCTGGCGAATTCCGTCAGTTCCAGGCCGACGAAAGCCAGGCCGAAGAGCCCGGTGATCACCAGCCAGAACAGCATCTGGCCCTGCCGTTCCTTGTCCATCGCCAGCATGGCGAAGCCATAGGTGATGGAGGACAGGAGCAGCATCGAGGTGTTGATCGCGACGGTCGGCAGCTCGAACAGGTCCTTCCCGGAAGGACCTGCCGCATAGCTGTGGCCGAGCACGGCGTAGGTGGCGAACAGGACCGCAAAGATGAGGCAGTCGCTCATCAGATAGATCCAGAAGCCGAGCATGGTGCTGCCTTCGGCATGGCCATGCTCTTCCTCGACGAAGAAGACGGGGACGGTTCCCGGTGCGGTAAGGTCGGTCTTGGTAGTCACGGGTGTCAGACGCCTCCGGCCAGCAGCGTGGTGCGGGCGTTCTCAGCTTGCACGACGTCTTCCGCGGGGATGTAGAAGTCGCGCTTGTAGTTGAAGGTGTGGACGATCGCGCCGATCAGGATCGCCGCGAAGCTCAGCGCCGCCAGCCACCAGATGTACCAGATCATCGAGAAGCCGAAGATCACGCTGAAGGCGGCCAGGATCACGCCCGCCCCGGTGTTCCTGGGCATATGGATCGGGCGGTAGCCTTCAAGCGGACGCTTGTAGCCGCGCTTCTTCATGTCCGCGAACGCATCGTGGTCATGGATAACCGGCGTGAAGGCGTAGTTGTAGTCCGGCGGCGGGGAGGCCGTGGACCATTCCAGCGTACGCCCGTCCCACGGATCGCCCGTGAAGTCGCGAAGCTTCTCCCGGTTCCGGATGCTGACCGCGATCTGCACGATGAACGAGGCGATCCCGAGCGCGATCAGGAACGCGCCGAAAGCCGCGATGATGAACCAGATCTGCAGCGACGGATCGTCGAAGTGGTTGAGGCGACGGGTCACGCCCATCAGGCCGAGCACGTAGAGCGGCATGAAGGCGAAGTAGAAGCCGACCAGCCAGAACCAGAACGACATCTTGCCCCAGAACGGGTCCAGCCGGAAGCCGAAGGCCTTCGGGAACCAGTAGTTGATGCCGGCGAAGAGGCCGAACACCACGCCGCCGATGATCACGTTATGGAAGTGGGCGATCAGGAACAGCGAGTTGTGCAGCACGAAGTCGGCCGGGGGCACCGCCAGGAGCACGCCCGTCATGCCGCCGATCACGAAGGTGAACATGAAGCCGATCGTCCACAGCATCGGCACTTCGAAGCGGATCCGGCCCCGGTACATCGTGAAGAGCCAGTTGAACATCTTCGCGCCCGTCGGGATCGAGATGATCATCGTGGTGATGCCGAAGAAGGAGTTCACGCTCGCGCCCGAACCCATCGTGAAGAAGTGGTGCAGCCACACAAGGTAGGACAGGATGGTGATGACGATCGTGGCGTAGACCATCGAGGCATAGCCGAAGAGGCGCTTGCCGCAGAAAGTCGAGACGACTTCGGAGAAGATGCCGAAGGCCGGCAGGACGAGGATGTAGACCTCCGGATGGCCCCAGATCCAGATGAGGTTGATGTACATCATCGGGTTGCCGCCAAGATCGTTGGTGAAGAAGTTCGTACCGACATAGCGGTCGAGCGTCAGCAGCGCGAGAACGGCGGTCAGAACCGGGAATGCGGCCACGATCAGCACGTTGGTGCAGAGCGAGGTCCAGCAGAACACCGGCATCTTCATCATGGTCATGCCCGGCGCGCGCATCTTCACGATGGTCGCGATCAGGTTGATGCCCGACAGCGTCGTGCCGACACCGGCGATCTGCAGGCCCCAGATGTAATAGTCGACGCCGACGCCGGGGCTGTAGGCGGCCTCCGACAGCGGCGGGTAGGCGAGCCAGCCGGTCCGCGCGTATTCGCCGACGAACAGCGACATCATGACGATGACCGCGCCGCCCACCGTCATCCAGAACGAGAAGTTGTTCAGGAAGGGGAAGGACACGTCGCGCGCGCCGATCTGCAGCGGCACCACGAAGTTCATCAGGCCCGTCACCAGCGGCATGGCCATGAAGAAGATCATGATCACGCCGTGGGCGGTGAAGACCTGGTCGTAGTGGTGCGGCGGCAGATAGCCGTTGTTGCTGCCGAAGGCGATGGCCTGCTGGGCGCGCATCATGATGGCGTCCGAGAAACCACGGATCAGCATCACGATCGCAAGGATCACGTACATGATGCCGATCTTCTTGTGATCGACGCTCGTGAACCATTCCGTCCAGAGGTAATTCCAGAGCCGGAAATACGTGATGGCGCCGAGGAGCGCGAGTCCGCCGATGGCGACTCCCACGAACGTCACGATCAGGATCGGCTCGTGGTAGGGGATCGCCTCGATCGTCAACCGTCCAAAGATGAACTTCAGGAGGTCTGAGTTAAGCATTGAGACACTCGTCCAACTGTCTGGAGTGACGCCGCGCGCCGGAAGCGCGCAGCGACAGGCTTAATCTTGCTGATTCAACTGGTTCGGCGCGGGTGAGCTGGGCTTCATCCCCGGCATGTTCGGGTCCATGCCCGGCATGTCGTGCTCTTGTCCCTGGCTTTCGCCCGGCTTCGGCCCCTGCCCGTTCACCTTGGGAGACAGCGCGTCGGGCTTCATGCCTTCCGGCTGCACGTTGGTGTTCGGCGGGCGGCCGGAAGCCGGGAACGTCGCACCCGGCTCCTCGACGCCTTCCTGGGCGCGATGGCCGTCATACTGGAGCTTGGCCTTGTTGGCTTCGCTCTCCTTGCCCGCGCCGCCATTGGCGTCGATCTGGTTCATCTCGCTCATGCACATCTTGCCCGGCTGGGCGCACATGTTGAGGATCGCCGAATAGAGCTGCGGATCGACGGAGTTGTAGTAATGGACCGGCTCGGCCTCGCTGGGCTTCTCCAGTTGCAGGTACTCGTTGCGACCGAGCTTGCCGCCCTGCGACTTGGCCTTCTGCACCCACTGGTCGAACCCATCCTGGGTCAGCCCGTGGAACTTGAAGTTCATGTGCGAGAAGCCGGCGCCGCTGTAATTGGCGGAGAAGCCGTTATACTCGCCCTCTTTGTTGATCACCGCGTGGAGTTTGGTCTCCATGCCGGCCATCGCATAGATCTGGCCGGCCAGCGCGGGAACGAAGAACGAGTTCATCACCGTCGCGGAGGTGATCCGGAACTCGATCGGCACGTTCACCGGGGCGGCGAGTTCGTTGACGGTGGCGATGCCCTGGTCGGGATAGAAGAACAGCCACTTCCAGTCGAGCGCCACGACCTCGACGGTCAGCGGCTTCACGCCGGCGGGAACGGCGTGCGTCCCGTCCAGTCGGCTGACCGGGCGATACGGGTCGAGCGTATGCGTGCTCAGCCAGGTGATCGCGCCCAGCGCGATGATGATGCAGAGCGGCGCCGACCAGATCGCGACTTCCAGGCGCGTGGAGTGGTGCCAGTCAGGATCGTAGTGGGCGTCCGTGTTGGACCGGCGATAGCGCCAGGCGAACAGCACTGTCAGAAACATCACCGGGATGATGATCAGCAGCATCAGCACCGTGGACACCACGATGAGATTGCGTTGCTGCACCGCAATATCCCCGGAGGGCTGCATCAAAACCATGTTGCAGCCGCCCAGAAGAAGAGCGAGGGGCGAAAAAAGGAGGGGGCGTAGGTTTTTAAAAGACATACCGCTGCGTTCGGGACCTGTCCGTTCTCGCACTTGCGGTAAAGCAGAGCCGGCCGGCTTCCTAGTGGACGTTTCGCCCCACCGGGAACAATTTTGCGCCGGTCATGCGGAAACGCCGCCGCCACCCCTCTCGCGCAGGGCGGCGAATCGGCTGAATCCAATGGCTTCGACGGTCGCGATGTTGCACCTGATGAATTTGCCCATGCGAAGGATCTCGCACCGGGCGCGGCACCATGCCGCAGACCGGTTTGGTCCAACTTGCGTTTGGCTAGCTGGGCCGTCTTAGTGTGTCGGCGGCAACCAGAACGGGAAGACGACATGAGCAGCAATCGGGTCGCATATGCCGGTCCATCGTCATCGCCATTGGAACGGGACGCCAGGCTGGTTTCGTCCGACGCGCGCATCGCGCCGGGCGAGATCGCCCTGGGCGTCGTCATCGGGCGCACGGCCGAATTCTTCGATTTCTTCGTCTACGGCATCGCTTCGGTCCTGATCTTCCCGCGCGTATTTTTTCCGATGGTCGATGCGCCGACGGGAACGCTCTACTCCTTCGCGATCTTCGCCCTCGCTTTTCTCTCGCGCCCCGTCGGCTCCGTCATCTTCATGGCGGTGGACCGGGCCTACGGCCGCGGCACCAAGCTGACGATCGCCATGTTCCTTCTGGGCGGCTCCACGGCGGTGATCGCCTTCCTGCCGGGCTATGACCAGATCGGTCCGCTTTCCATCTACCTGCTGGCGATCTGCCGGCTCGGTCAGGGTTTCGCGCTCGGCGGCGCCTGGGACGGACTGGCTTCGCTGCTCGCCCTCAACGCCCCGCAGAACAAGCGCGCCTGGTACGCGATGATGCCGCAGCTCGGCGCGCCGCTGGGCTTCATGCTGGCCAGCGGCCTGTTCTGGTTCTTCGTCAGCAATCTCAGCACCGACGACCTGCTGGAATTTGGCTGGCGCTATCCGTTCTTCGTCGCTTTCGCGATCAACGTGGTGGCCCTGTTCGCCCGGCTCCGCCTCGTCGTGACGGAAGAGTTCGCCCGGCTTCTCGAAAACCACGACCTGGAGCCCTGCAGCATCTCCGATCTGTGGCACAACCACCGCAATCCGCTGATCATCGGCGCCTTCGTGCCGCTGGCGACCTTCGCGTTGTTCCATCTCGTCACGATCTTCCCGCTGAGCTGGGTCACGCTGTTCGCGCATCGCTCGGCCGGCGCCTTCCTGGGCACCGAATTCGCCGGTGCAGTGCTGGGTGCGATCACCATCGTGATCGCCGGGGTCATCGCCGACCGCATCGGCCGTCGCAGGATGCTCGCCATTTGCGCCGTGCTGATCGCGATCTTCAGCTTCGTCACGCCGCTGCTCCTGGGCGGCGGTGAAGTCGGCCAGTCGGCTTTCGTGATCCTCGGCTTCGGCCTGCTGGGCCTTTCCTTCAGCCAGGCCGCCGGCGCGGTAACCTCGCGCTTCCCCAGCGAATATCGCTACACGGGCGCGGCGCTGACCTCGGATTTCTCCTGGCTCGTCGGCGCGGGCTTCGCTCCGCTCGTGGCGCTCTGGCTTTCCACCCATGTCGGCCTCTACATGACGGGTGCCTACCTCCTGTCGGGCGCGGTCTGCACGCTGCTGGCACTCAGCGTGAACCGTCGCCTGGAGATCACCGACAGGTAGTCTTCCGGGCCTCCCGCATCCGGCAAGAAGCCACCTTCATCAGCCCTGCCGCGTCCCGCACGGCAGGGCTTTTTCGCGGGCGAAGTTCCGGTGGGTTGCCAGGCCGGACAACGTTCCCGAGTTGCGTCGGAAGGAGGCCATGCATAGCATCGGGCATTCCTCTCAGATCGGGCGAGATGCCGGATGCTCTCCGCTGAACTCTATATCCGCAACGCCCAGATCGTGACCGAAACCGATACGTTTCGCGGCGGCGTTCTGGTCGAGAACGGCCGCATCGTCGCGCTCGTCGAGGGCGAGCCGGAGCACGGGGCGAGCGAGACGTTCGATGCCGGCGGCATGCTGCTGCTCCCCGGCCTTGTCGACGCCCACGTCCATTTCAGCGAGCCGGGCCGCACGCATTGGGAAGGCTTTCTGACGGGCACGCAGGCGGCCGCCGCCGGCGGCATCACCACCGTCGTGGAAATGCCGCTCAACGCATCGCCGCCCACCGTGAATGCCGAAGCGCTCCTCCTGAAGCAGCAGGCGGCGGCGCGGTCCGCACTGGTGGATTACGCACTCTGGGGCGGGCTGGTCGACGACAACAGGGCCGATCTCGCCGATCTGCAGGCCGGCGGCGTGGCCGGTTTCAAGGCGTTCATGTGCGCCAGTTCCACGGATTTTCCGCGCGTCGACGACGTGATCCTCCAGGTGGGCCTCATCAGGGCCCGCGAGTTCGGTTCCTTCGTCGCGGTCCATGCCGAAGACGAGGAGATGAGCCAGAAGCTCATGGCCGAGCTTCGCGATCGGGGAAGAACCGACCGGCGGGCCTGGGGCGAGGCGCGACCGCCGGAGGTTGAGCTTTCCGCCATCCGCGCGGCGCTGGCCTTGACCGGCAGAACCGGAAGCCGGCTCCATGTCGTGCATGTCTCTACAGCCGAGGGTATCGACCTGATCTCGAATGCGAAGGCGGAGGGCGTGCGCGTCACGGCGGAGACCTGCCCGCATTACCTCTTCTTCAGCGAGGAAGATCTCGTCCGCATCGGCCCGGAAGCCAAGTGCGCGCCGCCGCTCCGCTCGCCTGAACGGGTCGAGGCGCTGTGGGACCGTGTGCTTGCGGGCGCGGTCGATGTGATCGGCTCCGACCATTCCCCCTGCCTGCGCGAGGAAAAGGAGGCTGGCTGCGAGGATATCTTCAAGGCCTGGGGCGGCATCAGCGGCCTGCAATCCACCCTGCCCGCCCTCATCACCGCCGGTGTCGCGCGGCGCGGCCTTGCGTGGACCGATCTCGTCCGCATGATTTCGGCCAATCCGGCCCGGCTCTTCGGCCTCTACCCCCGCAAGGGCGCGCTTGCGGCCGGCTCCGATGCCGACCTGACGCTGGTCGATCCCGACGCGGTCTCGGTGCTGAGGTCGGAGGATCTCTTCTACAAGAATCCGCACAGCGCCTATGTCGGGCAGGAGATGCGCGGGCGCGTGCTCAGGACCTGGGTGCGCGGCCGCGCGGTCTATGCGGATCGCCGGATCGTCGCCGAACCCGGCTTCGGCCAGCTTCTCCGCGGCCCCGGCTTGCCGGAAAACGGCTGAGCCAGGCGGTCAGACCAGCCCCTTGCCGGCGTCCGATCCATGCCGCAGCCGCCGCCGCTGAACCAGCAGCACGGTTCCCAGCGCGATCAGGATCACGGCGAACGAGATGCCGGTCGTCACCGTGCCCAGCGCATAGATAACCGGCGTGGTGACGGATGTGGTCAGGCCCTGCAGCATCAGGGGCAGCGTGTTGTCGGCGCCGACGGCCTGGCTGGAGCGGGCGATTTCGTCCCATGACAGCGTGAAGCCGAAGAGCGCGACCCCCACCAGCGACGGCGCGATGAGCGGCAGCACGACATAGCGGAAGGTCTGCCACGAGGAGGCGCCGAGATCGCGCGCGGCTTCCTCGAAGGCCGGGTTGAAGCGGTTGAAGACGGCGAACATGATCAGCACGCCGAAGGGCAGCGTCCAGGTGAGGTGGGCGCCGAGACCGGAGGTCATCAGGCCCATCGCGGTCTGGTAGTTCGCCTGGATCGCCTCGATCCCGTAGGCGTCGCCCACCGACTTTATCGCCTGGTCGAACACCTGGAATTCCAGCGCGATGCCCAGCGAAACCACGATGGAGGGCAGGATCAGGCTGGCGATGGTGGCGTAGAAGACGAGGTTCTGGCCGATGAAGCGGCGGCGGAAGGCGAGCCCCGCCAGCACGGAGATGACCACCGTCAGGATCGTCGCGGTGATCCCCAGCCGGAACGAATTCCACAACGCGTCCACGACATAGGGCACGCCGATCCCCTGCCAGAGGTTGGAAAACCAGTGCAGCGAAAAGCCGTTCATGGGGAAAGTCATGCCGCCCCGCGGGCCCTGGAAGGACAGGAGCACGATGGTAATCGTCGGCCCGTACAGAAACAGCACGTAGAGCGCGAAGACGACCGAAAGGACGTAAAAGGAGAGGGAGCGCCGCTCGCCCATGGTCAGAGTTCCTTGCGGATGTCGATGAAGCGCACCAGCAGCGCGATGATCATCAGCACGACCGCGAGCAGCACGATGGCGTTGGCGGCCGCGATCGGGAACTGCAGGGCGCTGATCTGCGTCTGGATGACCTTGCCGGCCGAGGCGATCTGCTGCCCGCCCATCAGGCCGATCGTGATGAAATCGCCCATCACCACGGTGATGACGAAGATCGAGCCGATGGCGATGCCGGATTTCGCCAGCGGGATGATGACGTGCCGCAGCGTCTGCCAGCCCGTCGCGCCGGAATCATAGGCGGCCTCCACCAGCGAACGGTCGATGCGCGCCATGGAATTGGCGATCGGCACGATCATGAAGACCGTGTTGATGTGCACGAAGGCGAGGATCACCGAAAAGTCGGAATAAAGCAGCCAGTCCAGCGGCTGGTGGATGAAACCCGCGCCGACCAGCGCCTGGTTGACGAGGCCGTTTCGTCCCAGAAGCGGAATCCACGAGATCATGCGGATGACGTTGGAGGTCCAGAACGGGATCGTACAGAGCAGCGCCAGCATCAGCCGCACCGTGTTGGAGCGGATCATGAAGGTCAGGTAGTAGGCGATGGCAAAGCCGATCACGAGCGTCAGCGCCCAGACGATCACGCAGAACTTCAGCGTCGATGCATAGGTCCGGAACGTGGTGCAGAGCGTCGGGAACTGCGAGGCGCAGCCATCGAAGGCGTCGCGGTAATTGTCGGTGACGAAGGCCGGCGCGATGGAATAGCCGGTATAGGTCCAGAAGCTGACTGCCAGCATCACCAGGAGCGGCAGCACGAAGAAGATGCCGAGCACCACGACGAGCGGGGTCGCCTGCCAGTAGGACGTCCAGCGCGCCCGGATTGTCATTTGCGGATCATCTCTCGTGGGTCGGAAGAGAACCGGGGGACGGCGATGTCCCCCGGCCGGATATCGTCAGGCCGCGATGAACTCGTTCCACTTGCGGACCATGTAGGCGTTCTCGTCCATGATGGCGTTCCAGCAGGCGACCGCACCCATGCGCTCGGTATAGGAACCGCCGTCGCGGGTGGCGCCAGCCTTTTCCAGAAGGCCGCCGTCCGGGCCGTGAATGTCCTGCTCGGCCGGCTTGCCTTCCATCCAGTAGGCCCATTCGTACGGCGCCATGTGCTCCTTTGCCGTCTCCAGCACGGCGGAATAGTAGCCCTGCCGGTTCAGGTACGCGCCGGCCCAGCCGGAGAGGAACCAATTGACGAACTCGTAGGCGCCGTCGAGTTGCTTGCCCTTCAGCGTCTTGGGCAGGCCGAAGCCGGACGCCCAGGCGCGATAGCCTTCCTTGAGCGGCTGGAACTTGCAGGGAATGCCCTTCAGCCGGACGGCGGTGACGGCCGGCGACCACATGGACTGGATCACCGTCTCGCCCGATGCCATCAGGTTGACGCTCTCGTTGAAGTCGGTCCAGAAGGCGCGGAACTGGCCGGCCTTCTTGGCTTCGATCAGGGCGGCGATCGTCAGGTCGATCTCCTCCTTGGTCATGTTGCCCTTGTCGGCATATTTGTGCTTGCCGCTGGCTTCCATGACCATCGCGGCGTCCATGATGCCGATGGACGGGATGTTGAGGATCGAGGCCTTGCCCTTGAATTGCGGGTTGAGCAGTTCCGCCCAGCTGTCGATCGGCCGCCCGATGAGATCGGGACGAATGCCCAGCGTATCGGCGTTGTAGGTGGTCGGGATCAGCGTGATCCATTCGGTCGGTTCGGACGCGAATTTCTTGGAGAACTGGCTCTCCAGGTAGAAGACCTTCTTGGGCGCCGTGCCCTGGTCGCCGATCGTCTTGCCGTCGACCTGCCCCTTGGTGATGACCGGGGCGATCTTGTCGGCCAGCTTGATCTTCTTGGCGTCGAGACCCATCAGGTTGCCCGACGGGATCAGGTTCCGGAGGCTGAAATACTCCGTATCCACGAGGTCGAACGAATTCGGCTGCGTGATGATGCGCTTGGTCACGTCGTCGGTGGTGACCGTCACGTATTCGATCTTGATGCCGATATCTTTGAAGGCCTGCTCGGCGATCGCGGGAGCCTGGTTGGTCGCCGTGGACAGGTAGCGCAGCGTCACCGGCTCGGCCGCGATCACGGCCGGGAAGCCGGTGATCACGCCGCTGCCGACGCCCGCGCCCGCCGCGACGCCGGCCAGCGCCGCGCCGGTTTTCAGAAAGCTGCGGCGAGACAGGCCGGAAGCCGTTCCTGCCGCCTGACCCATATCCGTGTTGTCCTTCGTCATTTCCCATTCCCCTCTCAAGTTTGGCGTCTTCCCGAACGGGACCGCTGGATGCGGTGGCGTTCCGTCAGATTGCTCCCCCTTCCAGCGCGTGCGCGTCGGCGGGAGCCCAGGATGCGACCACGCTCTCCCCCTCCCCGATCGCCGCACGGTGGAAATCCCCTTCGCTCATCAGCGCCGAAAGCTCGGCGCCTCCCTCGTCCACGAGATGGACGGCAAAGCCTGTTCCGGCATATTCCACGGCCCGCACGACGGCGGGCCGGGCCATGCGACCGACGTCGCCATCGGCGAACCGGGAGACGCCGCTGGCCGGCAGCACGGCGGTCCGGTCGGTACGGACCGCGACCGCCCGGTCGCCGAGATCGATGACGTTGTGGGCGCCGATGAAGCGGGCGACGAAGGCCGTGCGCGGTCGGCTGAACAGATCCTCCGCCGTGCCCTGCTGCTCGATGCGCCCGGCATTCATCAGAACCACGAGATCGGACAGCGCCAACGCCTCGTCCTGGCTGTGCGTGACATGGACGAAGGAGATGCCGAGGGCCTTCTGCAGGCGCTTCAACTCCGCGCGCACACGCAGGCGCAGGAACGGGTCGAGCGCGGAAAGCGGCTCGTCGAGGAGCAGGACGGATGGGCTGGTGATGAGGGCGCGGGCCAGTGCCACGCGCTGCTGCTGGCCGCCGGAAAGCTGTGCCGGGCGCCGCTCCGACAGCGCGGAGAGATCGACGAGCTTCAGCATCTCGCGGGCGCGGCCGAGCCGCTCCGCCTTGCCGACGCCGCGCATGCGCAGGGCGAAGGCGACGTTCTCCGCCACCGTCAGATGCGGAAAGAGCGCGTAGCTCTGGAACATCATGGATGTGCTGCGCCGGGCCGGTGGCAGCAGCGTCACGTTACGGTCGTCGAGCAGGATATCGCCCGAGGTCGCGATCTCGTGGCCGGCAAGCATCCGGAGCGACGTGCTCTTGCCGCAGCCGGACGGGCCGAGAAGGCAGCAATAGCACCCGGCGGGAATCCGCAGGTCCACGTCATGGACGGCGATCGCTCCGTCATACGCCTTGCTGACGCGGACGAACTCGACCTTGCCCCGTGCCTCGCCGTCCTCGCCCAACGCCATCCAGCCCTCACATCAGGATTGTCGACAATCATCCCGGTCAAAGACTGAAGTAAAACCCGCCGTGTTCACAGCTTGTTTTATAGTCATATAGTGATGGTTTTTTGGGCAATTACGCCGGATTGCAGTTTTAATCCGAAAACTCTATCGTCCGCCCCCGCGACGGACATCCTGGCAGAGACGATGCAGCGGGCCGACTGGACTTCCCCATCCCCGGCCCCATCCCCGGCCCCATCCCCGGCCCCATCCCCGGCGCGGCCGGAAGGGCCGAATACCGAGCGTGAAATCTTCGATCACATCCTGAATTCCATCGCGGAGCAGCGGCTCGCCCCCGGCACCAAGCTGACGGAAGAGGCGCTGGCGGAGATCTTCGGCGTGACCCGCGCGCGCATCCGCAAGGTCCTGGGGCTCCTGGCGCAGCGCCATGTCGTGCAGCTCGAACCCAATCGCGGCGCCTTCATCGCCTCCCCCAGCATCGCGGAAACGGAGGCCGCGTTCGCCGTCCGCCGCGCGCTGGAACCCACGGTGATCGCGGCGATCCGCAGTCTCGACGGCGAGATGCAACGGGAGGCGGTCAGGAGGCTGGAGGCTCATCTCGCGGCGGAAGTGGCGGCGCGACAGGTCGGCGACAACGGCCGCATCATCCGCCTCGCCGGGGAGTTTCATACCGTACTGGCCGAACTCTCGCGCAATCCCGTGCTGCACGAAATCCTCGGCGATCTCGTCAGCCGCACCGCGCTGGGCCTCGCCGCCCACGGCACGCAGCAGGACAACGATTGCGCCCCTGAAGAGCATATCGGCATCGTCCGCGCGATCCGCGACGGCGACGAATGCGCCGTCGACCTGATGCTCGGCCATCTCAGGGCGCTGTCGCGGATCGTGGACCACCGGCACGGCGATGGCGAGACCGCGCGCGGACACGCGCCGGCGGCGCTCGAACTGGCCGGAAAGGAATGAGGCTGCCCCGCCCGGTGACCTAGCGGGCGGTGCTTTCCCGCTCCAGCAGCTCCCAGTCCACGGTGATCCGCCGCGGTTCCTCCCCGGCGATGCGGGCGAGGATCGTCTCCGCCGTGAGCCGACCGATGGCGTGGCGCGCCGGACGCACCGACGTGAGCGTCGGACTGATGCAACTGCCGGCATCCACGTCGCCGAAGCCGACCACGCCACGATCGCCCGGCACGTTCTGACCGACGCGACGCAGGCCGCGAAGGACGCCGAAGGCCACCGCGTCGCTGTTGCAGACGATACCGTCCACGTCCCGGTGGGCGGCCAGAAGCTCGTGGAGCAGGCTTTCGCCGAGGTCGGGATGGCCGCCCTCAGGCCGCGTCATCCGGACGAGCGGCGGCAGCCCCGCTTCGGCGAGCGTCGCCGCCATGCCGGAAGCACGCTTGCGGGCGCGCGCATCCGCCTCGCGAAGACTGCCGAGAAAGGCCAGTCGGCGATAGCCTCGCGACAGCAGATGCTCCGCCTGCGCCCGGCCGATCGCCTCGTGATCCATGCCCACCGCGGAATCGATGATGTCGCCGCCGACGTCCCACATCTCCACGATAGGCGCACCGCAGGAGGCGAGGAGCTCGGTCGCCTCGGGATGGTGGTCGCAGCCGACGATCGCCACGGCGGCCGGGCGCCAGCTCAGGATGGAGCGGACGAGGCGACGCTCTTCTTCCGGGTCGTAGCGCGAATTGCCGAGCATCACCTGCAGGTTGCGGTCGAGGAGCTGCGCCTGCAGCGTGTCGACGACGGCGGCGAATTCGGAATGGAACAGCGAGGTGATGACCACGCCGACGATGTCGGATCGGGTGCCCGCCAGTCCCCCGGCCAGCCGGTTCGGCACGTAGTTCAGGTCCTGCAGGGCCTGATCGATGCGCCGCTTCAGCTCCGGGCGAACCGTATGAGGCGCCCGCAGCGCGCGCGAAACGGTGTTGAGGGAGACGCCGACGCGGCTCGCCACCATGGCGAGCGTCGTCGTGCCCCGCCGTTCCGGCCGGGCACCTGGGCGAGCACCGACTTCGTCCGGATCGGGAACGGTCGCCGACGGCGCCTCGTCGCTGTTGCGGGCCATTGGCCTCCCCTTCAAGCCGCGTCGGACATCGGACGCTCGGAGTGAACGTTGCGTGAGCGCTCACTTTATGCCAGCCTGCTCGCCAAGCCAAGAACAGTCGCGGTCAACGCGATGGCCAGGAGAGGAAACGACATGCTATCCGCAGCCACGATTGTCCGGAAGACCCGCTCTGCTCCCACAAGGCCGAGCCGGCTGGCTTCGTGACGCCCGACAGGCCAGAGACACAGGACCTCGCCATGGCTGACAAGCCGAACATCATCCTGATCATGACGGACCAGCAGCGCTACGATTCCATCGCCGCGCTGGGCTTTCCCTATGCCGTCACGCCGAACCTCGACCGCATGGTGCAGGAAGGCGTGGCCCTCACCGAATGCCACATCACCGCGCCGTCCTGCGTGCCGTCCCGGGCAAGCCTCTTCACCGGCTATTACCCGCACACGACCGGCATCCTCGCCAACGGCCAGCCGTGGCAGCGGACCTGGGTGGAGCGCCTGCGCGACACCGGCTACCGCTGCGTCAATGTCGGCAAGATGCACACCATCCCCTACGATTCCGATTCCGGCTTCCACGAGCGCTACGTCGTGGAAAACAAGGATCGCTACATGGAGGGGCGCTGGTATTTCGACGAATGGGACAAGGCGCTGGCCGCCAACGGCCTCGTCAAGCAGCAGCGCGAGGAATACCGCAAGCGCGACGATTATCGCGAGCGCCTGGGCGCCTTCGACTGGGAGCTGCCGGAGCACCTCCATTCCGACGCCTTCGTCTGCGACATGGCGAAATGGTGGGTGAACACCTATCCGCAGACCGAGCCGCTGTTCCTGCAGGTCGGCATGCCCGGGCCGCATCCGCCCTACGATCCGCCGGCGCGCTATTCCGAGCCCTATCTCGACAGGGACGACCTGCCGCTGCCGCAACCGACGAAGCAGGAGATGGACGAACTCCCCTCCGCGCTGAAGGAAAAACGCCAGCACGACGTGGACGTGGACCACGATTCCGTCGTCTGGAACCTCGATCCGACGCGCGAGCAGATGCAGCGGCTCTGGGCGCACTATCTCGGCAACGTCACACTGATCGACCAGAAGGTGGGCGAACTCCTGGATGCGCTTCGCGAGCGCGGCTATCTCGAGGACGCCATCGTCATCTTCACCTCCGATCACGGTGAATGCCTGGGCGATCACGGCCTGATCCAGAAATGGTCGATGTACGACGTGGTCACCCGCGTGCCGACGATCATCTGGTCCACCGCCAACCGTTTCGAGGGCGGCCGCACGGTGGACGGGCTCTGCCAGTTCTTCGATCTCGGGCCTACGATCCTGGAATTCGCCGGCATCACCCCGCCGGCCGACTTCGAGGCGAAGAGCCTCGTGCCGGCGCTGGAAGGCCGGGACTGGACGCCGCGCCGCTACGTCTTCTGCGAACAGGCCGGCGACGTCGCACTGTCCGGCACGGAGTTCATCACCGGCGTGCGCGACGAGCGCTGGAAGCTCGTGCATTTCAAGGGTTCGGAGGAAGGCCAGCTTTTCGACCTCCAGAACGATCCGAAGGAAGTGCACAATCTCTGGAGCGATCCGGCCCATATCGACAAGCGACGCGAGCTCCTGGACGTCATCCGCGACTGGCTGATCGAGTCCAATTACCGGACCCGCGACATCAATGTGGGGGCGCGATGAACCCGGCGGCTGAAGCGGCGCAGGACCTCGGGAGCGCGGCGGCCGCCACGGGCGATGCGCCGCGTGCCGCCGATGGCATGGTGTGGATCGAGGGCGGCGCCTTTCGCATGGGCTCCGACGAGCACTATCCGGAGGAAGGCCCGGCCCACCAGGTCCGCGTCGACGGCTTCTGGATGGACCGGACGCCGGTCACCAACCGGCAGTTCGCCGATTTCGTCGCCGCCACCGGCTACCGCACGATCGCGGAGCGCCAGCCCGATCCGGCGCTTTATCCCGGCGCGAAACCGGAGCTCCTGAAGGCCGGCTCCATCGTCTTCACCTCGCCGTCGCGCCCGGTCGACCTCCGCTTCTGGGGCGACTGGTGGGGCTTCGTGCCCGGTGCCTTCTGGGGACGGCCGGACGGGGTGAACGACCTCGCCGACGACAGGATGGACCACCCTGTGGTCCACATCGCATTCGCCGATGCGGAAGCCTATGCCCGCTGGGCCGGCAAGTGCCTGCCCACGGAAGCGGAATGGGAATATGCCGCGCGCGGCGGGCTGGACGCCAGACCCTATGCCTGGGGCGACGAATTCACGCCGGACGGCCGGCGCATGGCGAATACGTGGAGCGGCGAGTTCCCGATGCGCGCGCCGGATCTTCCCGGAGATTTCGGCACGTCGCCGGTCGGCAATTATCCCGGGAATGGCTTCGGCCTTCTCGACATGATCGGCAATGTCTGGGAATGGACCGACGATTTCTGGAGCGGACGCCACGTTGAGGCGGGCGAAAAGTCCTGCTGCTCGGCCCGCAATCCGCGCGTCGCCGACGAGGCGCGGAGCTACGACCCGCAGCAGCCGCAGATCCGCATCCCCCGCAAGGTGCTGAAGGGCGGCTCGCATCTCTGCGCCCCCAATTATTGCCGGCGCTACCGGCCGGCTGCCCGCCATCCCGAGATGATCGACAGCGCCACGATCCATATCGGCTTCCGCTGCGTGCGCCGGGGCGCCGGCCCGATGAAGTTCAACCAGGCCAGCGCCGGAGACAACGCATGAGTTCCACCGACAGCGCCGCGCCACCCCGCCCCGGCGGCTTCCTGACCGGTCGCCTGCTCGGCTCCGGCAGCGCGATGCTCGGCATCAACATCGTCGCCGTCGTCCTCGGCATCGCGATCTGGGCGGCCATCACGTCGCTCGGCGTCGTCGGCCTTCCCGGCCCGATGGAGGTGCTGCGCAAGGGGGTGGAACTGGCCGGCAGCGCGCTGCTCCTGTCCGACGCGCTGGCCAGCCTCGGCCGCGTGCTGTCCGGCTTTCTGCTCGGCATCGCGGTGGCCATCCCCGTCGGCTTTCTCATGGGCTGGTACCGGATCGCGCGCGGGCTGATCGAGCCCTACGTGCAGTTCTTCCGCACCATTCCGCCGCTGGCGATCATTCCGCTGGCGATCGTCACCATGGGCATCGGCGAAACGCCCAAGATCTTCGTGATCTTCCTGGCCGCCTTCCTCACCAGCGTGGTCGCGACCTATCAGGGCGTGATCACGGTGGACCGGACACTGGTCAATGCCGCGCGCGTGCTCGGCGCAAAGGACATGACGATCTTCCGCCGCGTGGTGATCCCGGCTTCCACGCCCTTCATCATGGTGGGCGTGCGTATCGGCCTCGGCTCCTCCTGGGCGACGGTGGTGGCGGCGGAGCTGATCGCGGCGCAGTCCGGCCTCGGCTTCCGCATGCAGCAGGCGCAGCTTTATTACGATCTGCCCACCATCTTCGTGAGCCTGATCGCCATCGGCATCCTGGGTCTCCTCATGGACCGCATCATCATCGCCATCGATCGCGCGCTGACCTCCTGGCAGGAAAAGGCATGATACCCAAGATCTCGTTCCAGGACGTCTCGCGCAGCTTCGAGCTTGCCGGCCAGAAGAGCTTCCTCGCGCTCGACAAGCTGTCGCTCGACATCGAGGACGGCGAGTTCGTCACCGTGGTCGGCCCGTCCGGCTGCGGCAAGTCCACGGCGATGAACATCGCGGCCGGCCTGATCACGCCCTCGTCCGGCAGCGTCCTCGTGGATGGTGCGGAAGTGACGGGGCCGGGTCCCGAGCGCGGCGTCATCTTCCAGCAATACGCGCTGTTCCCCTGGCTGACCGTACGCCAGAACGTCGAGTTCGGCCTGCAGATCACCGGCATGCCGCGCGCGAAGCGGCGGGAGATCGCCGATCGCTTCATCCAGCTGGTGGGCCTCGGGGATTTCGCCAATTCGCTGCCCAAAACGCTTTCCGGCGGCATGAAGCAGCGGTGCGCGATCGCGCGCGCCTACGCGGTGAACCCGAAAATCCTTCTCATGGACGAGCCTTTCGGAGCGCTCGATGCTTTGACGCGCGTCCAGTTGCAGGATCAACTCCTGCAAACCTGGAGCCAGGAACGAAGGACGGTCATGTTCATCACCCACGACGTCGACGAGGCGGTCTACCTCGCCAGCCGGGTCATCGTGATGGCCTCCCGTCCCGGCCGCCTGCACCGGATCATCCCGGTCGACCTGCCCTATCCCCGCACGGAAGAGATGCGGCTGTCACCGGAATTCGCGGCGCTCAGAAACGAAGTATGGCGTTCGGTCTACCACCCGGCCGAGCATTAGACGCCAAAAACTCAGGAGGAACGACATGCTTTCCAGACGCGCCTTCATGGCGACCACCGCCGCTGCCGCAGCTGTCGGCACGCTGCCCTTCGCCCGCCCGGCGAAAGCCGCTTCCGGCGACCTCACCATCGGCTATATCGCCGACTTCCCGAATGCCAGCGTCTTCGCCATCGCCGAGGACCAGAAGCTCTGGGATGCGGAGGGGCTGAAGCCGGACCTCAAGGTCTTCACCAACGGCCCCATCCAGATCCAGGCCATGGGCGCGGGCAGCCTGAACTTCGGCACGATCGGGCCGGGCGCGCTGTGGCTGCCGGCCAGCGGCCGCGCCAAGGTGATCGGCGTCAACGATATCGGCTTCAGCGACCGCATCATCGCGCAGCCGGAGATCGGCTCCATCGCCGACCTCAAGGGCAAGAAGATCGGTGTGCCGCAAGGCACCTCCGGCGACATGATCCTGCGCCTCGGTCTGGCCAAGGCGGGGCTGAAGCTCTCCGACGTGCAGATCGTGCCGATGGACCCGAGCACGGTCGTTGCGGCCTTCTCGTCCAAGCAGATCGACGCCGCCGGTCTGTGGTACCCGCTGATCGACGTGATCAAGGCCCGAGTGCCCAATCTCAAGGAACTGATCGGCAACAAGGATTTTTATCCCGACACCTCGTTCATCAACACCTATGTCGCGCGCAACGAGATCGTCGCGCAGGATCCCAAGCTCGTCACGAGCTTCATCCGCGTGATGAAGAAGGCGATGGACTACCGCGTCGCCAATATCGACCGGTCCGTCGAGCTGACGGCCAAGTTCCTGAACGCGCCGCTGCAGGCGACCTCCAATGTCGCGCACAGCCGCAAGATGCTGACCAGCAAGGAGCTCGAAGGCTTCGCCAAGGACGGCACGGTCGACAAGTGGCTGACGCAGTTCAACACGATGTTCAAGGAATTCGGCATGCTGCCGAACCCGCTGCCGCCCGCGCAGTACAACGCCAACGACCTGTTCATCCAGGCCTGATCGGCCCCTTCGAGCGAACTGAACCCGGCCGCCGCCCCTCTGCGGCGGCCATCGCGGAAGGAATGCCTTTGGGAAGCCGGAAGCAGCCGAACATCGTCTTCGTCATCACCGACCAGCAGCGCTTCGACACGATCGCCGCCGCCGGTTTCGACTATATGGACACGCCCAATCTCGACCGCATGGCGCGGGAGGGCGTCTGCTTCACCCACATGTATGTGACGTCGCCCTCCTGCGCGCCGTCGCGGGCGAGCCTCTTCACCGGCCTCTATCCCCATACCAACGGCGTCTACCGCAACGACGAACCGTGGACGCATAGCTGGGTGCAGCAGCTTTCGGCCGCCGGCTATCGCTGCGTGAATGTCGGCAAGATGCACACCTCGCCCTTCGAGGACGCGTTCGGCTTCCACGAGCGTCACGTGGTGGAGAACAAGGACCGCGCGACGGCGCGCCTGCCCTTCTTCCTCGATCATTGGGACAAGGCCTTCTGGGCGCGCGGGCTGGAAAAGCCAAGCCGCGTCACCTATCGCCGGCTCGCCGATTATCGCGAGCGGCTGGGCGCCTTCGTCTGGGAGCTGCCGGCGGACCTGCACTCCGACAATTTCGTCCCGGAATTCGCAGCCATGTGGCTCGACAGCTACGGCGGCGACGAGCCCTTCTTCCTGCAGATCGGCATTCCCGGCCCGCATCCGCCCTATGACCCGACGCAGGACTATATCGACAAATACCGGAACCGCGACCTGCCGGAGGCGATCCTCGACCGGGAAGCGATCGAGCGTCAGCCGACCGCTCTGAAGAAGCTTCGCGAGCAGCACCTGGCGGTCGATCACGACGCGGTGGTGCATCTCGCCGATCCCACGCCCGAGCAGCTTCGCCGCCAGCGTGAGCATTACTTCGCCAACGTCTCCATCATCGACACGCAGATGGGCAAGCTCATCGAGGCGCTGGACCGGCGCGGCGTGCTGGATGACACGGTGATCGTCTTCACCTCCGACCATGGCGACTGCCTGAACGATCACGGCCACAGCCAGAAATGGACCATGTACGAGCAGAGCGTGCGCGTGCCGGCCATCGTCTGGTCGCCGGGCCGGGTGCAGCCCCGCCGCGTCGACGATCTCGTCGCGCTCTTCGATTTCGGCCCGACGATCCTCGAGCTTGCGGGCATCACGCCGCCGCGCTGGATGGAGGCACAGTCGCTGCTGCCTTACCTCACGGGCGAGGAGACGCAGGCGCGCGACTTCGTCTTCTCCGAGCATGCGGGCGACCGCATCCTCAGCGGCACCCGGTTCATGACGATGATCCGGGACGCCCGCTGGAAGCTCGTGCATTTCGTCGACAGCGACGAGGGCCAGCTCTTCGATCTCCAGGCCGACCCGCGTGAGGTGAACAGCCTCTGGGACGATCCGGAACACGGGGCGACGCAGCAGCGACTGATCGCCGAGATCCTGAAATGGCGGATCCGCAGCGATCTCGTCACGCAGGGCTGGACCGAAGGCGTCAACGAAGGCTCCGGCCCCGCTCGCACGCCGCCGAACCGGGGCCGGCAGCATGGCGCCTGACGCCGCCTATACCCGCTACGCGAGCCTTGCCGGCAAGGTCGTCGTCATCACCGGCGGCGCTTCCGGCATCGGCGCGGAGTTGGTGCACGCATTCGCGACGCAGGCAAGCCGGGTGCATTTCCTGGATATCCGGCGCGAGACCGGCGAGGCGCTGGCCGCGTCCCTGCCCGGCGCAACCTTCCACGTCTGCGACCTCACCGACATAGCCGCGCTCCGCTCCGCCATCGCGGAGATCGAGGGCGCCGAGGGCGCGGTGGACGTGCTCGTCAACAATGCCGGAAACGACGACCGGCACGACATGGCCGATGTCGAGCCCGATTATTGGCGCGGGCGGCTGGCGCTCAATCTAGACCACCAGTTCTTCGCCTCGCAGGCGGTCGCGGAAAAGATGAAGGCGCAGGGCTCCGGCTCGATCCTCACCATGAGTTCGACCTCCTGGATCAAGGGCCGGCCGGGCATGGTCGCCTATACGACCGCGAAGGCCGCCATCGTCGGCCTGACCCGCACCCTGTCGCGCGAACTGGGCGGCCACGGCATCCGGGTCAATTGCATCGTTCCCGGCGCTATCCTGACGGAGCGGCAGGCGGCGCTGTGGCAGACGCCGGAATCGGAAGCGGAAATCCTGGCAGCGCAGGCTCTCAAGGTGCGCCTCGACGCCACGCATGTCGCACGCATGGCGCTCTTCCTCGCTTCCGAGGATGCCGGCGGCTGCACCGGCGCTCAGTTTCTGGTGGATGCGGGCCTTACCTGAGCCCGCATCCGTCCTGAAAGCTCAGGCGAGCAGTTCGCGCACGGTCGGCGCCACCTTCGTGCCGTAGAGCTCGATGCAGCGCATCATCTTCTCGTGCCCCAGCGGCCCGGCGCTGTATTTCAGGTCGAAGCGAGCAGCCCCGAGCGCCTTGGCCGTCGCGGCGATCTTGCGCGCCACCGTGTCCGGCGAGCCGACATAGAGCGAGCCGTTCCGCACCTCGTGATCGAAGGAAGCGCGGGCGAGCGCCGGCCAGCCGCGCTGCGCGCCGATGCGGTCGTGCATCTTCTTGTAGTCCGGCCAGAACTCCGCCTGCGCCTGCTCGTCGGTCTCCGCGACATAGCCCGGCGAATGCACGCCGACCGGCTGCACCGGCGTGCCCATCTGCGCGAAGGCGCGCTTGTAGAGATCGACATAGGGAACGAAGCGCTGCGGATCGCCGCCGATGATCGCCAGCATCATGGGTAGATTATAACGCGCCGCGCGGACGACGGATTCCGGGCTGCCGCCGACGCCGATCCAGGTCTTCAGCCGACCGTTTTCAACCGGCGGATAGACGAGCTGGCTGGAAAGCGGCGGCCGCGTCGAGCCCTGCCAGTTCACCGGCTCCTGCGGCAAGAGCGCTGCAAAGAGGTCGAGCTTTTCCTCGAACAGCACGCTGTAGTCAGCAAGGTCGAAACCGAAAAGCGGGAAGGATTCGGTGAAGGAGCCACGACCGAGGATCACTTCGGCGCGTCCGTTGGACACCGCGTCTAGCGTCGCGAAACGCTGGAAGACGCGGATCGGGTCGTCGGAGCTCAGCACCGTGACGGCGGAGCCCAGCCGGATGCGGCTGGTCCTCGCGGCGATTGCGCCCAGCAGCACCTCGGGCGCGGAGACCGCGAAATCCTCGCGATGATGTTCGCCCACGCCGATGAAGTCGATGCCGACCTGATCAGCGAGGACCGCCTCTTCCACGAGGTTTCGGATCACCTGCGCGTGCGGCAGCGCATTTCCGGCCGCGTCGTTCGTGACGTCGCCGAATGTATCGAGTCCGAGTTCCAGATCCTGTGCCATGCCGTCCTGTCCACCATCGGCTCACGGGCCGACGGGGAGCAGATAAACCCGGACCATGCGGACCGAAAGGGCAGCGATCCCGGACAGTCCGGCAACGGATCGTGCCCTTGCGCCCGCGGGCAAGGGGATCGGCACTCGCCTTCCCGCCCGATGCAACGTCGCTCGGCCCACCGGGTTTAAGCCGAAACCGGAGAACTCCCCATGCTCGGCCTTTTCCAGGACAAGCCCGACCTGATCGTCCACAGCCGGGATCCGCTGAACGCCGAGCCGCCGCTGGCTCGCCTGCGCAGCCGTTTCCTGACGGACACCGCCGACTTCTACATCCGCACGCATGGGAACATGCCCGAGCCGGACGCGGAAAAGCATCGGGTGACGGTGAAGGGCGATGTAGCCCGCGAGCGCACATGGACGCTGCGCGACCTGCAGGGCCGGTTCGAGACGCGGACGGTCACGGCGGTGATGCAATGCGCGGGCAATCGCCGCGCCGACCTGCAGGAAGTCCGCGCCACCACGGGCGATCCCTGGGCGCCGGGCGCGATCGGCAACGCCGAATGGATCGGCGCGTCTTTGGCCGACGTCCTGCGCGAAGCCGACGTGCGGGAACGGCCGGGCCTGCATGTCGCCTTCGAAGCGCTCGATATCGCCCGGAACGAGGGAGCGAAGGACGCGCCCTACGGGGCCTCCATCCCGCTGGAGAAGGCGATGTCCGGCGAGGTGATCCTCGCCTGGGGGATGAACGGCTCGTCGCTTCGCCGCGAGCATGGCGCGCCGCTTCGCATCGTCGTACCCGGTTATGCCGGGGTGCGCAGCGTGAAGTGGGTCTCGGCGATCCGGGTGCAGCCGAAACCGTCCAACGCCTTCCAGCAGCGGCACGACTACCTGCTCTTTCCGCCGGACATGAGCCCGGAGACGCAGGACCCGGCGCGCGGCACCGCCATCTACGAGATGCCGCTCAACTCCGCGATCTGCGAACCCGGGCCGGAAACCACGCTGCCGGCCGGCAGCACCACCGTGCGCGGCTACGCGATCGCCACCGGGCGACCGATCGTCCGCGTCGACGTCTCCGTCAATGGCGGACGCGACTGGCAGCAGGCGACGCTTGAAGAGAAGGGCGACCAGCCCTGGAGCTGGACCTTCTGGCACATCGCCGTGGATCTCTGGAAGGGCGAACACGAACTGGTCGTCCGCGCCTGGGATGCCGCCGGGCAGACGCAGCCTTCCCGTCCCGACGATGTCTGGAACTTCAAGGGCTATCTCAGCGCCGCGTGGCACCGCATTCGCGTCCGCGTCGACTAGGAACCGGCGGAGCCCCGCCGGCCCGGCCGCATCATCCTGCCGCCGCGCAGCGATTGCCTCTTTGCGCGGAACCCGGGCGAGGCTCTGCGGTTAATGGACGCCGTGGCGCGCGTTTGTTGACAGCCGGAGCCCCCCTCTGGCTAGGTCCCGCTACCCTGGATGATCCAAGACGTACCCCAGAATGCCGGAAAACA
Source organism: Faunimonas pinastri (assembly GCF_900110915.1). Classification (GTDB taxonomy): domain Bacteria; phylum Pseudomonadota; class Alphaproteobacteria; order Rhizobiales; family Afifellaceae; genus Faunimonas; species Faunimonas pinastri. The sequence goes on along the minus strand of NZ_FOFG01000007.1, from coordinate 130,632 downwards.
AGCTTTCGAACCTGTCCAGCCGCGCCCATGAACGGCATCTGGAAGCGATCCTGCAAAGCGCGGTCGACTATGCCGTCCTGACGCTGGACATCGAGGGGCGGATCACCAGCTGGAATCGCGGAGCGACGCGGCTCCTCGGTTGGGAGCCGGAGGAGATCCTCGGCCAGAGCGCGGAAGTGATCTTCACGCCGGAGGAGCGCACCAGGGGCGTTCCCGCCACCGAGATGGAGCAGGCGCGCACCCGGGGCCGCGCCTCCGACGAACGCTGGCACCAGCGCAAGGACGGCAGCGTTTTCTGGGCGAATGGGGAGATGATGCCCCTAATCGACCCGGAAACGCAGGCGTTCGAAGGCTATCTCAAGATCCTTCGGGACCGGACGGAGCAGGAGATGCTCCGCCAGGAAAACGTCCGCGCCCAGGACGCGCTCCGTCGCAGCGAGGAGAAGCTGAAGCTTGCCCTCGATGCGGTCGAAGTGATCGGTCTCTGGAACTGGGATATCCGGGCCAACCGCGTGATCACCGACGAGCGCTTCGCGCTCTCCTTCTCCGTCGATCCCCGGCAGGCGAAGGAAGGCGTGCCGATCGACGACTTCATGGCGAGCATCCACCCCGAGGACCGGCCGGGGGTGAGCGAAGCGATCCGCAGGGCCATCGAGGACCGGACCGAGCTTTCCGCGGAGTATCGGCTCTGCGCTCCCGGCCGGGCGGAGCGCTGGCTGTTGGCGCGCGGACGCTGCCAGTACGATCCGGCCGGAAATCCCGTCCAGTTTCCCGGGGCGGCCATCGACATCACCGACCGGAAGATCACGGAACAGGCTCTGGCGCAAAGCGAGAGCTTCAACCGCACGGTTCTGGAAAGCATCAGCGATGCTTTCTATGCCGTCGGTACCGACTGGCGCTTCACCTACATCAATGCCCGCGCCGAAAAGCTTTTGGGTCGGCGGCGCGAGGACCTTCTGGGCAAGGTCTACTGGGACGAATTCCCGCAGGCCGTGGGCAGCCTGCCCTATCAGGCGCATCTCGAGGCGGCGCGGAATCGCAAGGTCGTCCGATGCGAGGCCCGTTCCATGCTCAGCGGCAGCTGGATCGATCTCAGCATCTTTCCCTCCGCCACCGGCCTCTCCGTCTATTTCCGCGACATCACCGACCGGAAGCGGGCGGAAGCTCGCCTGTCGGAGGTCGCGACCAACCTGTCGCTCGCCATCGAGGCGACGGAACTCGGCATGTGGGAGATCGACCTCTCCACCGGCGAGATCGTCTGGTCCGACCGGACCCGCCTGATTCTGGGAACGCCTGCCGACAGCCGCATCACGGCCGAAACCGTCTATGAGACGCTGCATCCGGAAGACGTGCCGGCGACCCGCGCCGCCTTCGCGCGGATGCTGAACCCGGAACTCCGTGAGGACTTGAACATCGAATTCCGGATCCTCGACCGCGAGGGCGGTCCCCAGCGCTGGGTGGTGGCGCGCGCCCGCGCCTTCGTCGATGGGGAGACCGGGTCTGAGATAGGCCGGGTGATCGGCACCGTGCTCGACATCACGGAGAAAAAGCGCTCCGAGGAGCATCTCCGCCTGCTGGTCAACGAGCTCAACCACCGGGTCAAGAACTCGCTCGCCATGGTGCAGGCCGTCGCGGCGCAGACGCTGCGCAGCACCGATTCCCTAGCGGAGGCGCGCGACAGCTTCACCGCCCGCCTGATCAGCCTCGCCAAGGCGCACGATCTCCTGACCAGCGAGAACTGGGAGGGGACGGATCTCCGGGAGGTTGTATCCCGGACGATGGAATCCCATATCGGCGGCGACGAGGAGCGGTTCCGAATCTCGGGTCCGTCGGTCCGGCTGACGCCGAAGACTGCCCTGTCGCTTTCCATGGCGTTCCATGAACTGGCCACCAACGCAGTGAAATACGGCGCGCTCTCAAACGATTTCGGCCGGATCGAGATCGCATGGTCCGTTGCGGTCACCGAGCAGGCGAGGCATCTGCATCTCACATGGCGTGAAAGCGGCGGCCCCACCGTCCTGCCGCCGACGCGCCGCGGCTTCGGCTCCCGCCTGATCGAACGGGGGCTGGCGGCCGAACTCGGGGGCACCGTCACCATAGAATACCACCCGGAGGGGCTGGCCTGCACCGTCGATGCGCCGCTCCCCAGCGAAGACAGAGGACAAAATCATCAACACGCCTAGTCAACCCAAGCGGGTTCTCGTCGTCGAGGACGACATGCTCGTCGCCATGCTGATCGAGGAGATGCTGATCGACCTCGGCTATGTCGTGGTCGGCATGGCCATGCGGCTGGAGCAGGGTCTCGCCGCCGCGCGCGTCGTCGATGCCGATGTCGCGATCCTCGATGTCAATCTCGACGGCAAGGAATCCTTCCCGATCGCCGAAGTGCTGAAGAGCCGGAACCTGCCCTTCTTCTTCGCCACGGGCTACGGCTCCAAGGGCCTGAACCCGGCCTTCGAGGGCACGCTGACGCTCAACAAACCCTTCCAAACCGACGAACTTAAGGCGGCTTTCGAGGCCGTTTGTCCCTGATCAGCACCGCATGGTGCCGCCAGGACCGAGTTCGCCGGAAACCGCCGGACTGCTGAAGGCACAGCCCGGCGACAATGGAGAGTTCAGGCGGATTTCCGCTCCGCGGCCGCGTTGATCCGCGCTTCTGCAAGCTGCGTAAGCTTCTCGTCCGTGGCCTTTTCCTCCGCCAGCGTCTCGCTCAGCACGGAAGCGCAGTCGTCCCGGCCCAGTTCGCGCACCCAGGCGACTAGTGTGCCGTATTGCGCGATCTCATAATGCTCGACCATCTGCGCGCCGAAGGCCAGGGCCGCATCCAGCACCTGCTTGTCGTCGATATTGCCGGCGGTGGAATTGGCAGCCTTGATGATGCCGTCGATGGCCGGGCAAGTCGCCTCCTCGGCCTCCACCCCATGCATCTGGAAGACCTGCTCCAGTCGGCGGCGATGCCCCTCGGTTTCCCTGAGGTGCTTCTCGAACCCGTTTCGCAGATCCGGGCTGGTGGCCAGCTCGATCATCTTCGGCAGGGTCTCGGTGATCTGCCGCTCGGCATAGTAGACCGTCTGGAGACCATGAACGAAGAGATCGTTCAGCGTCTTTATGTCCTTGGTGAACAGGCCCATGGGGCTTTCTCCTCTTTTCCGGATTGCAAGATCCATTGCGGCAGCGACCGCATGATTACGGAATCAACGGACTCGGAGAGCTCCCGTTCCTCGGGAAGGGTGGTCCGCAGGCGCTTATCGCCCGTTGCAGATGATGGTCGGTGATGGCGCGCGCCGCGCCGGTGAAGCCCCGATGAGCGGCCGTGCAGGTCAGCCGGACGCAGCCGTTGCCCAGCGGCCGAAGCGCCGCCCCGGTGTGGGAAAATACATGCGATCAGCGCGCCGGGGACGAACGCCGCGAGCACCTGCGGTCAGCGGACCGACACCAGCCGTCAAGCCCGCCCCGGCGGGACATGCACTCCCCACCGGGCAGCCTTTCCCGGCCCTGTGTGCTGCCGGTGTTCCTCACTCCGCCAGCGCGCGCATGACCTTGATCAGGGCGGACTTGCCATCGAAACCGATACCCGGAAGCTCCGGCATGGTGATGTGACCGTCCTCCACCCGAACGCCATCGGGGAAGCCGCCATAGGGCTGGAAGAGATCGGGATAGCTCTCGTTGCCGCCAAGGCCCAGGCCGGCCGCGATGTTGAGCGACATCTGGTGGCCGCCATGCGGAATGCAGCGGCTGGGCGACCACCCCGCCACCTGGAGCACCTTCAGGGTGCGCTCGTACTCGCAGAGGCCATAGGAAAGGGCGCAGTCGAACTGCAGCCAGTCGCGATCCGGCCGCATGCCGCCATATCGAAGCAGGTTGCGCGCGTCCTGATGGCTGAAAAGGTTCTCACCGGTCGCCATCGCCCCGGGATAGAACTCCGCCAGTGCCGCCTGCAGCGCGTAATCCAGCGGGTCGCCAGCTTCCTCGTACCAGAACAGGGGATAGTCCCGCAGCATCCTGGCGTAGGCGATGGCATCCTCGAGGTTAAGCCGGCCATTGGCGTCCACGGCCAGTTGCGCCTTGCCGTCCAGCTCCTTCAGGACGCCCTCAATGCGCGGGCGATCCTCGGCGAGGCCGTTGCCGATCTTCATCTTCACGACGTTGTAGCCGCGATCGAGATAGCCGCGCATTTCCGCGCGCAGCTGCTCCACGCCCTTGCCCGGATGGTAATAGCCACCGGCCGCATAGACGAACACGCGCGGATCGGCCTCGCGGCCATGACGCTCGGCCAGGAGCCGGAACAGCGGCTTGCCGGCGATCTTGGCCACCGCGTCCCAGACCGCCATGTCGATGGTGCCGACCGCGACGGAACGTTCGCCGTGACCGCCCGGTTTCTCGTTCTTCATCAGGGTCGCCCAGATGCGATCCGGGTCGAGATTGTCGCCCTGGTCGTTGAGAAGCGTCTTCGGGTCGGCTTCCATCAGGCGCGGTGCGAAGCGCTCGCGGATCAGGCCGCCCTGGCCGTAGCGCCCGTTGGAATTGAAGCCGTAGCCCACGACGGGGCGACCGTCCCGCACCACGTCGGTGACCACCGCGACCAGCGAAAGCGTCATCTTGGAAAAATCGATATAGGCGTTCGCGATGGCCGAAGCGATCGGGGCCGTGACTTCCCGGATGTCCACAATGCGCATTCCGCTCCCTCCATCAGATCTCATCGCGCCGGACTAAAGCCCGCTTCCAGACGGCACATCCGTGTGCTGGAGGACAGGGTGGGCGCCGCATTCCACCCGGCGGTGACGGAAGCGCTCTCTGCCCCCCCCAAAGGGATGGGAGGCGGCGCGGGCCGTAGAGGCGAACGGCACGCGCGTCATAGCCCGCTTCCGGAAGGCGAGTTGGCGCTCTATCCCGCTTTAGCAAGGACTCCGACTCCGCGGTGTGGTCGCCACCACGCGCTGCGCCCGGTTGCGAAGTCGCGCTGGAAGCGGCCTTCGCCTCACGGCTCTCGGCGGCACTCCGCACGACGCCTCTCGGCTGCGAGGACATTGTGGCCGCCGATCGCCGGGCCTGAGATGGGTGAAGGCAATGGCGAGGCTCAGCGCCGCGCCTGAGAGCTCCCAAGTCCGGGGCCGGTGAGATCGATGATGAGTTCCTCCGGCAGGTCGACCTTCACCGTGTCGGCGGCCGTGCCGGTGCTCCACATCAGCATCGCCATGTCGGCGGGCCCGTCCAGCACGGTCATGGGCGCGTGCCACATATCGCGATGGTAGCAGATGCCCTCGCCCGGCCCGGCAAGGCGTGCGACCGCCCGCTCGACGTCGGGACTACCGTCGGCCAACGCCGGCGCCGCGATCACCAGCCAGCGCCCGACCTTCAGCGGCAGGAAGCTCTGGCTGCTGTGCGGATGCCGCTCCATCTTGCCGATGCGGATAAAGCCTGCCGCATCCACCGACGCTTCCGGGTGACGAAAGACCGACAGCACGGACCGGCCCGGCGCGTCGTCCTTTTCGGAAGCCACGGGGAAGAAGGCTCGCTCGCCTTCCTGCCCCCGGATCGGAGTGGCGAAGGGCGCGAGTTCCTCGTCATCGCCAAGGGCGGATGGGAGCAGTGTCCAGGGCATCAGTAAGCGGCCTCGTAGATTGCAAGAATGTCGGCTTCGCTGAGATCGCGAGGATTGAAGTCTAGCAGGCGACGGATCGCATGCGCCTCCCGCGCCATGGCCGGCAGGTCGTCTTGTGGCACGCCGTGCGCGGACAGCGCCATGTCGAGGCCCAGCGCTTCGCAAAAGGCGAAGCCGCCGTTGAAGGTCGCGTTGTCGCTCGATGCGTCGAAGCCCAGTGCGCGGCCGACGAGTCGCGTCTTCTGCGGAACGGCGGAGGCGTTCGCCGCCAGCACATGCGGAAAGATCATGGCGTTGGCGATGCCGTGGGCGATCTCGTGGCGGGAGCCGAGCGGGTAGGAAATCGCGTGTCCCGCCGTCGTGTTGACTGGCCCCAGGCAGACGCCGCCGTAAAGCGCGGCGAGACTGAGCCCCGCGCGCGCTTCCATGTCGCTGCCGTCCTGCACCGCGCGGGGCAGGAACCTGCCCACCAGTTCGATCCCCTGCAGGGCATAGGCGTCGATGATCGGATGGGAGCGCCGACTGGTGAAGGCCTCCACGCAATGCGCCATGGCATCGATTCCGGTCGCCGCCGTCACCGATGAGGGCACGCTGGCCGTCAGCTCCGGATCGACGATGGCGAGATCGGCCAGCATGTGCGGGCTTTCGGTCGCGATCTTGTTATGCGTCTCGGGATCGGTCACCAGAGCCCGGGTTCCCACTTCGCTGCCGGTGCCGGCGGTGGTCGGGACCTGCACCAGCCGGACGCGGCGCGCCGGCGCGCGGTTCGGCCCGGATATGTCCTTCAGCCCCTTGCCGGACCCGACCATCACCGCCACCAGCTTGGCGAGATCCATGGCGCTGCCGCCGCCGAAGCCGATCACCGCATCGGGATCCGCCGCTTCCGCCGCCGCGACGGCCTTCTGGAGGTTCGGCAGATCGGGTTCCGGCTTGACCTCCCCGAAAAGCCGCGGCTCGCCCAGACCGAGCGCACTCAGGCGGGAGGCATTGAAGGCATCGGCGACGATGAAAGGGCGGGAGCAGCCTGCCGCGGCGAGCCAGTCCGCCAGGGTGCCCACCTGCCCCGTGCCGAAGCGCACGCAGGGCGGGCGAAGCATTTCCAGCGGATGATCGAGACGGGTCATGCCATTCCTCCCTTTCGGCCGGCATTTGTCAGCTTCGCCGCCCGGACCGAAAGCGGCGGCCTTTCGTTCGGCCTTGTTCAAGCGATAGTGAGCGGAAGCACAACTTGTCAACTGATGATAACCCGTGCTGATCGGCAGTTTTCGTCGGAGTTGCGACGCTCGGGAACGGGAAGATGGCGGAGTTCCGCAGATTTCCGTTTATTCCGAAAAGTGCCCCCGGCCAGACATAGGCCGAGTAGCCGTACGCGTGTTGACATCCAGACCAATTTGCCGATGATCGGCACCGAAGCCGCCGGAGATGCGGTCACCGAAGCAGAGGGAGCGCCGACATCGCATGAGCACGCATGAGACCTTCGTGGCGCTTGTTACCTGCTTCAACGCGGACGAGAGCATCAATTTCGAGGCGACGCGGCGGCAGGTACGGCGGCAGGTTCAGGCCGGCAACAACATCCTGTGCGCCGGAACCAACGGCGATTTCACCGCGCTCACCTTCGAGGAAAAGGTCCGCCTGACGGAAGAAGTCGTCGACGAGGTGAACGGACGGGCGCGGGTGATCGTGAATGCCGGCATGCCGGCCACCCACGAAACGGTGCTGCTCGCCCGCGAGTTCGACCGCATCGGCGTCGACGGCATCGCGGTGATCACCCCCTATTTCATCGCCTGCACGCAGGAAGGGCTGGTCCGGCACTTCGCCACCGTCGCCGACGCGGTTGCCACGCCGGTCTATCTCTACGACATTCCCGCCCGCACCCAGAACCACATCGAGCCGGAAACGGCCGCCACCCTCGCCCGGCACGGCAACATTGCCGGCATCAAGGATAGCGGCGGCGCGCAGGAAACGCTGGAGGCGTATCTCCAGGTGTCGCGGGACGCCGAAAAGGATTTCGCCGTCTATTCCGGGCCGGATTCGCTGGTGCTCTGGTCCATGCAGAACGGCGCCAAGGGCTGCATTTCCGGCCTCGGCAACGTGATGCCCGACGTGCTTGCCGGCATTTGCCGCGCCGTGAACGAGGGCGACATCCCCGAGGCCGAGCGCCTGCAGGAGCGCTTCACGGCGCTTCGGGTCGATCTCTACGCCCTTGGCTACCCGCCGGCACTGGTGAAGCGCGCGCTCTGCCTGATGGATCCGAGCGTCGGCGCCAGCCGCCAGCCGGCCTTGCTGCCGAACGACCAGCAGGACGCCGTTATCCGCGAGATACTCCGAAAGCACGACCTCCTCCAAAACGCCGGGGTTCCTGCGTGACGATCGTCGCGACGACATCGCCGGGCTTCGGCCTGCATGGTCGCGTTCCCGCCCGACTTCGCGAAACCGGATGGGAGTTCATCCGCTGCGCCGACAAGGCGCTGCCGGATGGAGGTCTGTCCGAGCACCTCGGACGGATCGACTACCTCGTCGCGGGTCTCGTCCCGGTTACGGAGGAGACGCTGGCCGCAGCGCCGAAGCTGAAGGCCGTGCTGAAGCATGGTGTCGGCATCGACAATATCGACGTTCCCGCCTGCACCGCGCGCGGCATCCCCGTCCTCAACACGCCGGGCGCCAATGCCAACGCCGTGGCGGAACTGGCGCTCGGCCTGATGCTCGGCTGGGCGCGCAACATTCCCGGAGGGCACAAGAGCGTCGTCGCCGGCGGCTGGGACCGGCAGGTCGGGTCGGAGATCGAGGGCAAGACGCTCGGCATCGTCGGCCTCGGCAATATCGGCCGCATTCTCGCACGCAAGGCCTCCGCCCTCGGCCTTTCGGTCATCGCGTCAGACCTCTACCCGGACCTCGCTTTCGTCCGGGAACACGGCGTCGAACTCGCTGAACTGGACGACCTGCTCCGGCACTCCGATTTCGTCTCGCTCCACATTTTCGGCGGCAAATCGAATGCCGCGCTGATCGATGCCGCGAAGCTCGCGCTGATGAAGCCGTCGGCCTGCCTCCTCAACCTCGCGCGCGGCGAGATCGTGGACCTCGATGCGTTGGCCGACGCGCTGGATGCCGGACGCTTGGGCGGCGCGGCTATCGACGCCTTCGAGCAGGAACCACCGAACACCTCGCATCGGGTCTTCCGGCACCCGAAGGTCGTCTTCACCCCGCATTCAGGCGGCGACACGCTGGAAGCGGTGGAGCGGATCGGGCTGATGAACATCGCCGACATCGAGGAACTGATCGCCGGCGGCCGGCCCACGCGCGTCCTCAATCCGGAAATCTTCCAGACGGAATCGGTTGAACACGCATGACGGATTTCAGGTATGAGCCCGCCGCGCTGGAACGGGCGGCGGAGGAGCTTTTCGCGGCCGCCGGACTGGAGGCCGACAAGGCGCGCGCGGTCGCCCGCTATCTCGTCGAAGCCGACCTGATGGGCCACACGACGCATGGCCTGGCGCTGGCGGCGTGGTACCTCGACAGCATCGCTGACGGCGTGATGACCACGACCGGCGAGCCGGAGGTGGTGGCCGACCGGGGCGCGGTAATCACCTGGCGCGGGCGGCGCCTGCCCGGGGCCTATCTGACGTCCGAAGCGGTGAAGCTCGCCTGCGACCGCGCCGCCACGCATGGGGCTGCAACGGTCGTCATTGGCGACAGCCACCATGTCGGCTGTCTCGCCGCCTACCTGCCGATCGCCACCGATCGCGGGATGATGGTGACGGTCGCGAGTTCCAGCCCGTCCGGCGCGCAGGTCGCTCCCTTCGGCGGAACGAAGGGCCTCTACACGCCCGATCCGGTCGCCCATGGAATTCCCACGCCGGGCGAGCCGATCCTGATCGACATCTCCGCCTCCATTACCACGGTGAACATGAGCCAGCGGCTGATCCGCGAAGGTCAGGAGTTCCCGCACGACTGGCTGATGGACAAGGATGGCAAACCCACCCGCGACCCCAGGGCGATCCAGGAGGGCGGCACGCTGCTGCCGACCGGCGGCTACGACCACGGCCAGAAGGGCTACGGCATGGCGCTCCATGCCGAGGCGGTGACGCAGGGGCTCGCCGGCTACGGTCGCGCCGATGCACCCAAGGGAACCAACGCCGCCGTGACCGTGCAGGTCTACGATCCCGAAGCCTTCGGCGGTCGCGACGCCTTTCTGCGGCAGACCGGCTGGCTGGCGGATGCCTGTCGCGCCAACCCACCGCGCCCCGGCATCGAGCGCGTCCGGCTGCCAGGCGAGGCGGCGCTGCGGCGCAAGCGCGAGGCGCTGTCCGACGGCGTGACGTTGCATCCCGGCATCGTGGATGGGCTGAAGCCGCATGCCGACCGGCTGGGTGTTACCCTGCCGTCGCCGCTCTGAGCGACGGCGGGGACCCGCCACGATCAGGAAGACAGGTCGATCAGGCCTCCACCGAACAGGCGGTCGCGGGAATTGACGATGTGCTGGCGCATGAGCTGTCGCGCCGTCTCCGGCTCCCTGTTCCGGATCGCCTCGAAGATCGCCCCGTGCTCCTCGAAGACTTCACGCAGCCCCTTCGGCCCATCCGACATCAGCGACTGGCCGTGCATCTTCATGCCGACATGGATGTGCTCGCGAAGCGCGCGCATCGACGCCTCGTAATACTGGTTGTTCGCCGCCCGCGTGATCGCGAGATGAAAGGCGTAATCGGCGTCCTCGCGATGCGTCATGGAGCCCGTCGCGGTGTTCAGGAGGTCGAGCGCCTCTTCCATCTCTTTTAGCCGGGCCTCGTTACGTCGCTGCGCCGCCAGAAAGGCGGCGTCGGTTTCGATGGTCAGCCGGAATTCGTAGCAGCGCTGGATATCGGCGATGGTCTCGACCCGCGCGAAGCCGAGCGCCTGGGCCTGCGCCGCCCGGACATAGCTGCCGGCCCCCTGCCGGGAATAGATCAGCCCCTCGTTGCGCAGGCGCTCCAGGGCTGCCCGCAGCACCGGGCGCGACACGTTGAACTCGCGCGATAGCTGGGTTTCCGGCGGCAGCTTCTGGTTCGGCGTGTAATTGCCGTTGGTGATGCGGCCGTAGAGGAGGTGATAGGTCCGATCGGCGAGCGATTTCCTCGGCCTCTCAGGCTTCTCCCGGTCTAGATCTTCCGTCGTCATTGGACTTCCATGGCTCCAGTCGGATCGAGGCGCTCCTTTGCGGCCCTGTCGATCAAGCTGACAAGTTGCGAAAACACGTCCGGCGTTCCGAACCCACCCGATTTCGTCACGAATGCGACCTCCCGGCCGCCCACCCGGCCGGTGGAGACCGGAACGCCCGGCAGGATTTCGCCCGATATCGTGAGCGTGGCGACGCCGAGTTCGCCAAGGAGGGCATCCGCCGTTTCGCCGCCGCAGGCAAGCAGCGTCGCGGGTGGGTTCCGGCGAAGCGCATCGGCGAGGCTGACTGCGAAGACAGAGGCCGCCTCGCCCGCAGTCACGGCGACAGGGCCCGGCACCATCCGCACCAGCAGCACGCCGCCGGCTTCCCGGCTCACGTCTGCCCCAAGCGGCGGAACGCGACCGTTGGGGGCCGGAATCTCGCGCACTCCCCGTTCCCGTCGCAGCTCCGCCACCTGTTCCAGCGTGACCGGATCGCGCGAGCCGATCGCCAGCACCACCGGAGCGGACAAAAGCGCAGGAGCTTCCGGCGCGGTGCCCGATAGCCGGTGCGCAAGCGCAATCGCAAGGCCGCGCGCGCCGACCAGCAGCGTGGAGGGCGGGGCCGCGGCCAGCGCCGCCTCGTGATCCGCATCGCACATCGCATCGGGGATCTCGCAGGCGAGCCCGCACGAACCCATGATTGCGGGAATGGAAATCGGCGCGTCTATCCCGTGACCGGAAACCGCCTTCTCCCGTACGATCCGCCCGAGATCGGGAATGGCGGGCGCGATCAGCAGGGTTTCGCGGCCGGTGGCGCGGGCCAGCGCCTCGCTTTCCGCCGCGACGTGACCCTTGAGACGGGAATCGACCTTCTTGAAGATGACCGGCGGCAGGGAGCCTTCCAGGGCCGACACCACGGACCGGACGGCCTCGATGGCAGCTTCCCGGCTCCCCTCCCGCGTGGCCGTGCTGACGGCGAGGACGTCCGGGGCCGCCCACAACGCCTCTCGCAGGCCGGACGGGCGGCGGGCGACAACGGTGCGCAGGCCGCGCTCTGCGAAGGCGACGGCGGAGTCCAGCGCGCCCGTCAGATCGTCCGCGACCAGCAAGGCCCTGATCATGTGGATAGCCCCCGCCGCACGAAGCCGGTCAATCTGTCATCTTCCTTCCCCACGTTTCTTTCCGCTCCTCAAAGGCGCGATTTCCCTGATCTTTCACGGCCACCGAAGGGCTGCCCGATCGTCTCGGAAGAGATTGTATTTGACAACTTTCCAAGATCATAGTCAAAACCGCACCAAAACATGAGGAGGAACCCGTGAGCGCTCCAAACCGGGACCATGCCCCCATCGCCATCACCATGGGCGATCCGTCCGGCGTCGGCGCCGAGGTGACTGTGAAGGCGCTGGCCCGCTGCTCTGCCGCCTCGCGTTCCGGCTTTGTGGTGGTCGGCGACCGCAACACTCTCGAACGCGCCGCTGAAGCGACCTCGATCGACCTCGGGTTCCACGATCTCGGCACACTTTCCAGAGAAGGTAGCGTCGCCCTCGTCCATGTGCCGGTGGAGGGCCTGCCGGACCGCTTCGGCGTCCTCAGCCCGCGCTGCGGCGAGGCGTGCTTCCAATATATCAGGACCGCCGTGGAGATGGCCCAGTCGGGCGCCGCCGCAGGGATCGTCACCGCGCCGATCAACAAGGAGGCGCTGAACTCCGCCGGCCATCATTATGACGGCCATACCGGCATGCTGGCGGCGCTTACCGGCGCGAAATCCTCCTTCATGCTGCTGGCTTCCGAGCGGCTGAAGGTGATCCACGTTTCCACCCATATATCGCTGAAGGGCGCGATCGATCGCGCCCGGCCCGAACGGATCCTCGCCACGATCAGGGCCGGCAACGACCATCTGAAGCGCATCGGCTATGAAAAGCCCCGCATCGCGGTCGCCGGCATCAATCCGCATTGCGGCGAAAGCGGCCTGTTCGGCACGGAAGACGACGACTACGTGCGGCCGGGCGTGGAAACGGCAAAGGCAGAGGGCATCGACGTGGTCGGGCCGATTTCCGCCGACACGGTCTATCACCGCGCCTTCCAGGGCGGCTTCGATCTCGTCGTGGCGCAGTATCACGACCAGGGGCACATTCCGATCAAGCTGGTTGCCTTCGATACGGCGGTGAACGTCTCGCTGGGCCTGCCGATCGACCGCACCTCGGTGGATCACGGCACCGCCTTCGACATCGCGGGCACTGGCAAGGCCAATCACGTCAACATGCTGTCCGCGCTCGATTACGCATCGCGGCTGGCTGGGCGTCGCCTGGAACTGGAGGAAGCCCAATGATTTCCCGCACCTTCGCCCGCCGGCTCCGCGCCCGCGAGTCTCTCGTCGGCTATTGGTCCCAGCTGCCGGTCCCGGCGGTGCAGGAGCGGGTGGCGCGCCACGGCTACGACTATGTCTGCTTCGACGCACAGCACGGCTTTCTCGACTATCGCGCGCTGCTGGACGGGCTGATCGCCGTGGATGCCGGCGCCGCCCTCTCCAAATCGGGGTGCGCGGGGCTGGTGCGGGTGATCGCCAACAATGTCGGCGTGATCGGCCAGGCACTCGATGCCGGCGCGGAAGGGGTGATCGTGCCGCTGGTGGATACGCCGGAGCAGGCGCGGGCCGCCGTGGAAGCCTGCCGCTTTCCGCCCAAGGGCGTGCGCTCCTATGGCCCGATGCGCGCAAGCCTGCGTTCCGGCCCGGTCACCGCCGACATGAACGACGAGGTCGCCTGTGTCGTGATGATCGAAACCCGCGAGGGGCTCGCCAATCTGGAAGCCATCGCCGCCGTCGAAGGCGTCGATGGGCTTTATGTCGGCCCCGCCGACCTGATGCTCTCGCTGGGCGGTCGCACGGCCAATGACGAAGCGCTTGCGGATGAATTCGAGGCGACGCTCGCCCGCATCGCCGAGGTGGCGGAGCGGGCCGGCATCGCTGCCGGCATCCATACCAATGAGGGCACCGTCGCCGCGCGGCGGCTGGCGCAAGGCTACACCTTCGCCTCGATCTCCTCCGACCTGAACCATCTGGATAAGGCCGCCGCCGGCCATCTCCGCGACGCGCGCGCCTGACCCGACACCGACCTCAGCGGCAGGAGCGGCTCAACCGGCCCAGCCCGGCGCCAGGCGGACATACTTGATCGCCCGGCGGTGAAAGGTGAAGGCCATGTGCAACGCCCCATCCGGGCCTTCCACCATCGACGGATAGGAGAGCTCACGGTTGCGGCCATCCAGCGAGTTGTTGGAAAGGCACGTGCCCGGCCCGTCCTCGACGATCCGCCTGAGCGGGAAAGTCAGGCCGCCATCCTCGGACAGGCAGAGCGCCAGCGGCGCGCGCGGCACGCCCCAGATCGCCTCGCCGCCCCTATCTGGCCCGGTGTCTGGCCCCGTATCCGACCGAGTGTCCGGCCGAGTGTTCTCCTCGTCGAGCTCGTCATAGAGCGACTGCCGCCGGTCCGGCGTATCGGCGGCGGAGACCGGATTGCAGAGCAGAGCCACGCGCCCATCCGCCAGCGCAATAGCGGCGAGGGAGGAATTGTTGTTCGGCACATCCGTGGGTGCTGGTATCGACCAGCTGCGCCCACCGTCGCCGCTCTCGGTGCGGAACACGGAATCGGCCTTACGCCGGCGGAAGAAGGCCGCGAGCCAGCCGTCACCGAGCGGAACGATCGTCATGTGGACGCAGCCCAGCGAGCCCGGCACCTGCGCGAGCGACCATGTTTCGCCCGCATCCGCCGAAACGGCAACGCCCGCCGTGTCGTGTCTGCCGGTCCAGCGCCAGCCCGGCCGGGCGTTGCAGAAGAAAACCGGCAGCATCCATGCGCCATCGTCGCGCAACCGCAGCGGCGCGCGCACGAATGTCCCGCGCGGCAGGCCGAGGTCGTGCGAAGGGCCGGAAACCAGCCCTTCCCCGGCCTGTGACAAGGGCCGCTGCCGCAGCAGACACTCGTCCTGGTTTCCTGCGGGCTGGGCCGTATGAAACAGCGTGATCGCCCCCGCTGGACTGACCGATATGACCGGGTTCTGCTCGGAACGCGCCGGATCGTCCGTCAGCTGCGTCGGCTTCGACCATTGCGTGCCGTCTGCCGAGAGGACCGAGGCGAAGATCGAAATATCGGATTTCCCCTCCAGCGTGCCGCCGAACCATGCGCAGGCGAGCGCCCCGTCAGAGACCCCGGCCGGCAGGAACGCCAGGAATGCCGCGTGGTTCTGGATCATCGGCGAGGGCAGGAAGGCAGCGGATCGCCCTTCCCCGTCAGGGGCTACCCGACCCGTCATGGCCGCGGCGATCTCTTCCGGATTCATCGACACTCTTCCGCCCCGCATCACCCGGCGCAGCATCGACGGTCAATTCGATTTGGCAAGTTCACGACTCGATTGCCGCAGGCCTATTTCGGAGGATTTCCCTTTATCTGCAATAAGTTGTGATAACAAATATTGATGTGATTCCCTCTATATCCGACCATCATTTGACACCTGTTGACAAGATCCCGGGGCTGGGACAAGCTCGGATCAAAGGTCGCCCCTCGGGAGCGGCTTGCCGGTCGCAATGTCCGGTGCAGAACAGCAGGCCCGCCGACCGCCGGGCCCTGCGCATCCGCAATGCCGGCTCGGCTCCTGCCAGGCCGGCATCAAGAACGACGGTCGAAACGGGAGGTGCCTTTGAAACAGGCGAAACAACTGGCCGGGATTGCGTTCGTGTCGATGCTGGCCTGGTCCGGCGCGGCGATGGCGCAGGGCAAGAGCGACGTGACCATCGTGCTGGGAGAACAGACCGATCTCCTCGAGCCCTGCATGGCGACACGGTCGAATATCGGCCGGGTCATCCTGCAAAACATCTCGGAGACGCTCACCGAGATCGACGTGCGCAACAACAGCACGCTGAAGCCCCGGCTTGCGACGAGCTGGGAGCAGGTCGATCCCACGACATGGCGCTTCCACCTGCGCCAGAACGTGACCTTCTCCGATGGCTCGACCTTCGACGCGGAGGACGTGAAGCACTCCATCGAGCGCAGCATGAGCTCGAAGATCACGTGCGAAACGTCCCGCTACTTCGGCGACACCAAGATCACCCCCTCGGTGGTCGACGACCACACGATCGATATCAAGACCGACCCGGCAGAGCCCGTGCTGCCGCTGCTGATGTCGCTGTTGACGATCGTACCGTCGGAAACGCCGGTCGAGTTCACGCGCAATCCGATCGGAACGGGTCCCTACAAGCTCGCGGAATGGACGCCCGGTCAGCGCATCGTGCTGACGCAGCGAGACGGCTACTGGGGCGACAAGCCCGCCGTGGCGAAGGCGACCTACGTGTTCCGCTCCGATTCCGCCGTCCGCGCGGCCATGGTGAAGACCGGCGAAGCCGATATCGCGCCGGCGATCTCCGCCGAGGACGCGACCGACAAGAGCATCGACTTCTCCTATCCGAACTCGGAAACGCTCTATATCCGGCCGGATGACTCCATGCCGCCGCTCAACGACAAGCGGGTGCGCAAGGCGCTGAACATGGCGATCGACCGCCAGTCCTTTATCGGCTCGCTGCTGCCGGAGGGCACGGAGATCGCCACCACCGTGGTGCCCTCCACGACGGCCGGCGTGCCCAAGGACCTGAAGCCGTTCCCCTACGATCCGGAAGGCGCGAAGAAGCTTCTGGCGGAAGCCAAGGCCGACGGCGTTCCCGTCGATACCAAGCTCGAACTCGTGGGCCGGACCAACCTCTTCCCCAACGTCACGGAAGTGATGGAAGCGACGCTTGGAATGCTGAAGGACGCGGGCTTCAACGTCGATCTCAAGATGCACGAGGTCGCCGAGTTCGAGGGCATCTACTCCAAGCCCTTCCAGAAGGGCCGCGCGCCCCAGCTCGTCGCCGCCCAGCACGACAATGCCCGCGGCGATCCGGTCTTCTCCATGTTCTGGAAATACGCTTCGGACGGTCGCCAGTCGACGCTCTCCGACCCGCATGTGGACGACCTGATCAAGCAGGCGACGGCAGCCACCGGCGACAAGCGCAACCAGCTCTGGTCGGAGCTCTTCACCTACCTCCATGACGACGTGGTGGCCGATGTCCAGCTCTTCCACATGGTGAGCTTCGCCCGGATCTCGCCGAAGCTCGACTACAAGCCCTCGATCGCGCTGAACGGACAGCTCCAGCTCTCCGAGATCAAGTTCAAGTAAAAGCGCGGTGCGGCGGCGCTTCGGCGCTGTCGCCCCGTGATTGCGTTTGAAGGGAGGAACCCGTGCTCAGATTCGTGCGGCAACGCGTTACCGCCAGCCTGATCTCGCTCGTGGGCCTGATCGTCCTGGTGTTCTTTCTGTCCCGGCTGACCGGCGATCCGACCAATCTCTTCCTCCCCATCGATGCCAGCGACCAGATGCGCGAGCAGTTCCGTCAGCTTCACGGCCTGAACGATCCGCTGATCGTGCAGTTCGGCCGTTATGTCTGGGACCTGCTGCACCTCGATTTCGGCGAGTCCATCCGCCAGGCCCGCCCCGCCATCAACGTCGTGCTGCAGGCCTTTGTCTGGACCTTCCAGCTCGCCGTCATCACCATGGTGCTGGTGACGCTGGCGGCGGTGGTCTGCGGCTCGCTCGCCGCCTTCAATGCCGGCGGCCTTTTCGACCGCTTCGTCTCGCTTCTGTCGCTGATCGGCGCGGCGGCGCCCGACTTCTGGGTCGCCATCGTCGCGATCACCCTGCTGGCGGTGAAGCTGTCTTGGCTGCCGACCTCCGGCACCGGGACATTGTGGCACTGGATCATGCCGATCGGCGTGCTCTTCATCCGCCCCTTCGGCCTGATCCTGCAGGTGGTGCGCGGGTCCATGCTCTCCACCCTCGGCTCGGCCTATGTGAAGACCGCGCGGGCCAAGGGCGTCAGGACCAAGTCGATCATCTTCGTCCACACGCTGCGCAATGCGCTGCTGCCGGTCATCACCGTGATCGGCGATCAGGCCGCGTCGCTCCTCAATGGCGCGGTTGTCGTGGAAACGATCTTCGGCTTTCCCGGCGTCGGCAAGCTGATGATCGATTCCATCCTGCAGCGCGACTTCAACGTCATCCTGGCCGCGATCATGGTCACCGCGCTGGCAATCTTCGTCATGAACATCCTGATCGACCTCGGCTATGCCCTGCTCGATCCGCGCATCCGGTATTGACCATGCTGAGCACCGAAATCGTCGGAACTCCCGAAGCGATCGCCGTTCCCCGAGGCACTGCGGCAACCCGCGTCCTCAGGATGCTGTACCGCGACAAGCTCGCGCTCTGCGCCGGGATCTTCCTGCTGATCGTGATTACCTGCGCCCTGTTCGGGCCGTACCTCCTCAACGACATCGCGACCCGACCGAATTTGCGCGCCCGCAACGCGCCGCCCTTCAGCCTGGCGCATGGCTGGCTGGCGGTGCTGGGCGCCGACGCGCTCGGCCGGCCGCTGCTCGCGCGCATCATCGTCGCTTCGCAGAACACCATGGCAGTCGCCTGCGGGGCGGTCGCCTGCTCGGCGCTCGTCGGCGCGGTGCTCGGCCTCGTCGCCGGCTATTCGCGCGGACGCGGCGGCCAGATCATCATGCGGCTGGCCGACATCATCATGTCGTTTCCCTCGCTGCTGCTCGCCGTGATCGTCCTCTACATGCTGGCGCCCTCGGTCGGAAACCTGATCGTGGTGCTCGCGATCACCCGCATCCCCGTCTATCTCCGCACCACTCGCGCCGAGGTCCTGGAGATCCGCGAACGCATGTTCGTGCAGGCGGCGACCGTGATGGGCGCCTCGCGCATGCGGATCGTGCTTCGCCACATCCTGCCGATCGTGATTCCCACCATCGTCACCATCGCCACGCTGGACTTCGCCTTCGTGATGCTGGCGGAAAGCTCGCTTTCCTTTCTCGGCATCGGCATCCAGCCGCCGCAGATCACCTGGGGCCTGATGGTGAGCCAGGGCCGCTCCTACCTGGCGAACGCATGGTGGCTCGCCTTCTGGCCGGGTCTCGCGATCATCCTGACCACGCTTTCCCTCAACCTCCTGTCGAACTGGATGCGGGTCGTACTCGATCCCGTGCAGCGCTGGCGCCTGGAAATGCGGAAAACCGAAGCATGAGCGAACACCTGATCGAAGTCCGCGACCTCGTCGTCCGCTTCCACACGGCGGCCGGGCCGGTGACCGCCGTGGACGGTGTCAGCTGGTATCTGGACCGCGGCGAGACGCTGGCGATCCTCGGCGAAAGCGGCTCCGGCAAGTCCGTTTCGGCCAGCGCGGTGATGGACCTCATCGATATCCCGCCGGGCGAGATCGCGCGCGGCAGCGTGCTGTTCGAGGGACGCGACCTGCTGAAGCTTAGCCGCGAGGAACGCCGCCGCATCCACGGCAAGCGCATCGCGATGATCTTCCAGGATCCGCTGGCGCATCTGAACCCGACCTATTCGGTCGGCTGGCAGATCTCGGAGATGATGACGGCCCACGGGATCTCCCGCGCGGCCGCCGGCCAGCGAGCGCTGGAGCTTCTCCGCCGCGTCGGCATTCCCGATCCGGAAGGCGCGCTCGGCCGCTATCCGCACCAGTTCTCCGGCGGCCAGCGGCAGCGCCTGATGATCGCCATGGCGCTCGCCATGAAGCCCGACATCCTGATCGCCGACGAGCCGACCACGGCGCTGGACGTGACGGTGCAGGCGGAGGTGCTGGCGCTGCTCAAGGAGTTGCAGAAGGAGACCGGCATGGGCCTCCTGCTGATCACCCACGATCTCGGCGTGGTGGCGGAAGTGGCCGACCGGGTGGTCGTGATGAATGCCGGCAAGGTGGTCGAGACCGGCACGGCGCGGGACGTCTACCACAATCCAGCCCACCCCTATACGCGCCGGCTGATCGGCGCCGCGCCCGGCAAGGGCGCCATGCACGAGCCGGTCGCCACCGGCGAGCCGCTGCTCCGCATCGAGAACCTCACCAAATCCTACGGCGCCGTGGAAGCGCTGAAGGGCATCAGCTTCGATCTCCTGCCGGGAGAAACCGTGGCGGTGGTCGGCGAAAGCGGCTCCGGCAAATCCACGCTTGCGCGCACGCTGCTGCGGCTGGAGGATGCCAGCGGGGGCCGGGCGCTCTGGAAGGGCCGCGACCTGCTCGCCATGTCGACCCGGGACATGTTCGCGCTTCGCCGGCAGATCCAGATGGTGTTCCAGGACCCGAGCCAGTCGCTGAACCCGCGCATGTCGGTGTTCCAGCTGATTTCCGAAGCCTGGGCGATCCATCCCGACATCCTGCCCAAGGCGCGCTGGCGGGAGCGCGTGGCGGAATTGCTGACGCAGGTGGGGCTCTCGCCCGACCACGCGCGCCGCTATCCGCACCAGTTCTCGGGGGGGCAGCGGCAACGCATCGCCATCGCCCGCGCCTTGGCGCTGGAGCCGGACCTCATCGTCTGCGACGAGGCGGTTTCCGCGCTCGACGTCTCCATCCAGGCGCAGGTTATCGCCCTCCTCGACCAGCTTCGCCGCGACCTGGGCATCGCCTTCCTCTTCATCGCCCACGATCTGCCGGTGGTGCGCGATTTCGCCGACCACGTCGTCGTCATGCAGGGCGGCCGGCTGGTGGAAAAAGGCACCGTGCGGCAGATCTTCGACACGCCGAAGGAGCCCTATACCCGCGCGCTGCTGGCGGCCGGTCTCGATCCCGATCCGGACGTGCAGGCCAGCCGCCGCAAAACCCGGGCGGCCCCGGCGCTCGCACTGCTCTGAGGTGAGGCGGACCGCCACCGCGCGGCCGCTGCCTGACGCCCTGAAGTCCTGACCCGCGTCCCGAGCGGAAGGAACCACGATTGTCCCAGTCGTTCATGCTGGCGGAATTTTCCGCCCTCCTGCAGGTGCTCTTCATCGACATCGTCCTGGCCGGCGACAATGCCGTCGCCGTCGGCATGGCGGCCGCCGGGGTGGATTCCTCGATCCGGCGCAAGGTCATCCTGTGGGGGATTGCCGGCGCCGTCGTCCTCCGCATCCTGCTGGCCGTGGTTGCCGTGAAGCTCCTCGACATCGTCGGGCTGACGCTCGCGGGCGGGCTTCTGCTGCTCTTCGTCTGCTGGAGCATGTACCGGGAAATCCGGGCGGGGAGCGGCGCATCGGCGGACGCGCAGGCGGACGCCGACGCCCAGGCGGGGCGAAAGACGTTCGGCCGCGCGCTCCTCCAGATCATCCTCGCCGATGTTTCCATGTCGCTCGACAATGTCCTCGCCGTAGCCGGAGCCGCGCGGGAGCACGTCGAGGTCCTCGTCGTAGGATTGCTGATCTCCGTGGCCCTGATGGGCACGGCGGCAACCCTGATCGCCCGGCTCCTCCAGCGCTTCCGCTTCATCGCCTGGATCGGGCTGGCGATCATCCTTTTCGTCGCGCTTGAGATGATCTGGCGCGGCAGCCACGAAGTCGCGACGCAGATGGCTCTTTTCGGCGGAGGCTAAGCCAGTCTCCAGCCGCAGCGTCGGACACGGTTCCGGATGGCCTTTTCGCCACCTGAACCCGACCGCCCCGGGGCGCGGTGAATGCCGCGCCTCATGGCCATGTCTCGAACCGGCAGCATGGCTGATCTGCACGAAACCGAACGCTTGCGGATTTCGCGGCCCGGAAGATCAAAAAACCATCGGCCCCACAGCGGAAACGCGGTAGCGGGGCAGCCGCCGCATCCTTAATCCTTTCCCGAAAGAAGCGTCGGCCAGAAGAAGGGCCGGCCAAGAACGTTACAAAACGCATATCGGGGGAGGGAAGCATGAAGCCCGATCTGGAGGTGGTTCAGCTCAGCCCGGGCGAGTCCTTCAAGGCCTGGTCGCATGGCTATCCCTTTCGCACGGTGCGCTGGCATTTCCATCCGGAATACGAGATTCACCTCGTGGTGGAGACGTCGGGCCGCTATTTCGTCGGCGACTTCATCGGCGATTTCGAGCCCGGCAATTTGCTGATGACCGGGCCCAACCTGCCGCACAACTGGGTGAGCAACGTGCCGGAGGGCACGACCATCGAGCGGCGCGGGCTGATCCTCCAGTTTCCCGAAGCCTTCATCCAGACGTGCATGGCGGCGTTTCCCGAACTCGCCTGCTTCGAAGGCATGCTGGAGCGCAGCCGGCGCGGGCTGCTCTTTTCCCCCGCGACGGCCGAGATCGTGAAGCCGTGGCTGGCGGAACTGATCGACGCGCAGGGACCGAGGCGGATCGCGCTGTTCATGGGCATCCTCGATGCGCTGCTGCATGGCCCACGCCCCGCGACCCTGGTCGGCTGCGGCTACCAGCCCGATCCCTCCGCCTATCTGTCGGCCCCGATCAACCGGGTTCTCGACCACCTCTCCCGCCACCTGACCGAGCGGGAAAGCATGGCCGACCTTGCCGGCATCGCGGGCCAGAGCCCCAGCGCCTTCTGCCGCTCGTTCCGACGCCACACGGGGATGACGCCGGTGCAGTACGTCAACCGGCTCAGGATCAATCTCGCCTGCCAGCTCCTGATGAGCGAGCCGGACCAGGCGGTGACGGACATCTGCTTCGACGTCGGCTTCAACAACCTTTCCAATTTCAATCACCAGTTCCTGGTGCTGAAGGGCATGCCCCCGTCGCGTTTCCGCGCCTTGCATGCCGCCCAGGCGCCCCAGCAGAGCGCGGCCTGAACAGCTCCGCCAGAAGAGGAGGAGACGGCCGGGCCGCCCGCCCCGGAAATGCCCGAGGAAGACCCGGACGCACAAAGCGCCGGCCGACAAAGAACCAACCAACGATAAACACGAGGAAACCTCACATGATGGGTTCGCTTCTCAAGGCCGCTTCGGCCACCACGTTCGCCTTAGCCTGCATGGGCGGCGCCGCCGTCGCGCAGGACGCTCCCCTGAAGATCGGCATGACCTTCCAGGAGATGAACAATCCCTATTTCGTCAGCATGCAGAAGGCGCTCGACGACGCGGCCAAGTCCATCGGCGCGACCGTCGTCGTTACCGACGCCCGCCACGATGTGTCCAAGCAGATCTCCGACGTGGAGGACATGATCCAGCAGGGCATCAAGATCCTGATCGTCAACCCGACCGATTCCGTCGGCATCGGCCAGGCCGTGCAGGCGGCCGATGACGCCGGCATCGTCGTGGTGGCGGTCGACGCCAACGCGTCCGGCCCGGTCGACAGCTTCGTCGGCTCCAAGAACCGCGACGCTGGCTACCAGTCCTGCAAGTATCTGGCGCAGGCGCTCGGCGGCCAGGGCG
The DNA here is from genome assembly GCF_900110915.1 of Faunimonas pinastri. Lineage (GTDB taxonomy): Bacteria > Pseudomonadota > Alphaproteobacteria > Rhizobiales > Afifellaceae > Faunimonas > Faunimonas pinastri. The sequence continues at coordinate 107,674 of NZ_FOFG01000007.1, read as the reverse complement.
AGGTCGCGATCCTCGACGGCATTCCGGTCGTGCCGATCCTGCAGCGCGTGGAAGGCTGCAAGGCGGCGCTCGGAGAAGCGTCCGGCATCAAGCTGGTGGACGTGCAGAACGGCAAGCAGGAGCGCGATACCGCCCTTTCCGTCACCGAGAACATGATCCAGGCGCACCCGAACCTGAAAGGCATCTTCTCCGTCAACGACGGCGGCGCGATGGGCGTCATGTCCGCCATCGACGCCAGCGGCAAGGATATCAAGCTCACCTCCGTGGACGGCGCGCCCGAGGCGGTCAACGCCATCAAGGGCGGCGGTTCCTTCATCGAGACCACGGCCCAGTTCCCGCGCGACCAGATCCGCATCGGTCTCGGCATGGCGCTCGCGAAGTTCTGGGGGGCCAACGTGCCGAAGGAAGTGCCGATCGACGTGAAGGTCGTCGACAAGAAGAACGCCGCCGGCTTCAGCTGGTAACCGGCCCCTCGCCCTTCCCCGTCGCCCTGCCCCGCGCCCGGCCTCGCGCCATCGGGGCGCGGGGCTTCATCGGAGGGACGCACCCATGGCCAGCCTTCTCCAGGTCGAGAACATCTCAAAGAGTTTCGTCGGCATCCGGGCTCTGTCCGAGGTCGGCCTGTCGGTGGAAGCCGGCGAGATCCATGCGCTGCTCGGAGAGAACGGCGCCGGAAAGTCCACGCTGATGAAGATCCTCTGCGGGGTCTACCAGCCGGATTCCGGCCTCATCGCCATCGACGGCGTCGAACATCACTTCGCCGGCTACAAGGATGCCGTCCACGCCGGCATCGGCATCGTCTTCCAGGAATTCAGCCTGATCCCGCATCTGAACGCGGTCGAGAACATCTTTCTCGGGCGCGAAAAGCGGAACGCGCTGGGCCTGATGCAGCGGGGCCTCATGCGCGGCGAGGCGGAAGCCATCCTGCAACGGCTCGGCGTCGCGATCCCGCTGCACATGCCGGTGGCGTCGCTCAGCGTCGCCCAGCAGCAGTTCATCGAAATCGCCAAGGCGCTGGCGCTGAACGCGCGCATCCTGATCCTCGACGAGCCCACGGCGACGCTGACCCCCTCGGAAGCGGAGCACCTCTTCACCATCATGCGCGAGCTGAAGCGCCAGGGCGTCGCGATGATCTTCATCTCCCACCATCTGGAGGAGATCTTCCAGGTCTGCGACCGCATCACCGTCTTCCGCGACGGCCGGCGGATCGGCGACCGCGACGTTGCCGCGACGAATGTCGACGAACTCGTCGAGATGATGGTGGGCCGCCGAATCGAGAAGAGCTTTCCGCCCAAGCCAGAGGTCGGGACAAGCCACGAGATCGTGCTCGACGTGCAGGAACTGCAACTGGACAAGCGCAGCCCGGTCAACAGCTTCCAGCTTCGCAAGGGGGAGATCCTGGGCTTTGCCGGTCTCGTCGGCTCCGGCCGCACCGAGACGGCGCTGGCGGTGATCGGCTACGAGCCGGCGGTCCGCAAGACGATGCAGGTGCGCGGCAAGCCCGCTTCCATCCGCGATCCGAGCGAGGCGCTCGCCAACGGCATCGGCATCCTGCCGGAAAGCCGCAAGACGGAAGGCCTGATCACACCCTTCAACGTCCGCAGCAACATCACGCTCAACAACCTCGCCAAGTATCGCCGCTGGGGCATGCTGGTGGACCGCGGGCGCGAGCGGCAGGGCGCGTTGGACGCCATGCGGCGCGTGCGCGTCAAGGCCAACAGCACCGAAACCGTCGTGGAAACGCTGTCCGGCGGCAACCAGCAGAAGGTCGTCATCGCCCGCTGGCTCGACCACCACGCCGATATCCTTATCTTCGACGAGCCCACCCGCGGCATCGATGTCGGCGCCAAGGCCGAGATCTACCAGATCATGCGCGACCTCACCGCAAAGGGGCTCTCCATCGTGATGATCTCCTCCGAACTGCCGGAGGTGGTCGGCATGTGCGACCGCGTCGCCGTGTTCAGGCAGGGCCGCATCGTCGGCACGCTGGAAAGCCCGCAGATCACCCCCGAAAACGTCATGCGTCTCGCGACGGCAGGTGAATCCCATGAGCAGCAATAATCTCGACGTCGCCCGCCCGGCAGACCCTTCGCCGCTGCCGTCCGGTTCGGCTTCGGTCGGCTCGGCTTCGGTCGGCAACCCCTTCCAGACTTTCCGCCATTCGCCGATCTTCTTCCCGCTGATCGGGCTGGTGGCGGTGATCGTCATCATGATCTTCGCCAGCGGGAGCTTCTTCTCCGTGGCGAACCTCACCAACGTGATGCGGCAGGTTTCCATCAACGCCATCGTCGCGGTCGGCATGACCTTCGTGATCCTGACCGGCGGCATCGACCTTTCCGTCGGCGCGGTGATGGCGCTGGCCGGCACGATCGCGGCCGGCATGATGGTGCACGGCTTCGAACCCGTGCTGGCGCTCGTGGTCGGCCTGGGCGTGGGCTTCGGCTTCGGCCTCTTCAACGGCCTGCTCGTCGCCTATGCGCGAATGCCGCCGATCATCGTGACGCTCGCCACCATGGGCGTCGCCCGTGGCCTGGCGCTGATGTATTCCGGCGGCTATCCGATCAGCGGCCTGCCGAAATGGATGCGCTTCTTCGGCAACGGCGCGGTCTGGGGCGTGCAGACGCCGATCATCATCACGCTCGTCGTCTATCTCGTCGCCTGGGTGGTGCTGGAGCGCGCGCCCTTCGGCCGCTACGTCTACGCCATCGGCGGCAACGAGACGGCGACGCGCCTGTCCGGCATCAAGGTCGGCCGGGCCAAGCTGATCGTCTATGCCGTCAGCGGCCTCACCGCCGCGATCGCCGCGATCGTGCTGACCTCCCGCCTGATGAGCGGCCAGCCCAATGCCGGCATCGGCTTCGAGCTCGACGCCATCGCCGCCGTGGTGCTGGGCGGCACCGCCATCGCCGGCGGACGCGGCTCCGTCATCGGCACGCTGATCGGCGCACTGCTCCTCGGCGTCCTCAATAACGGGCTGAACATGATGGGCCTCGACCCATACGTCCAGAACGTCATCAAGGGCGGCATCATCCTGCTCGCCATCTTTATCGGCCGCGAACGGCGCGCCTGACCCCTCCTCCATTCTCTCGCTTCGGAGACGTTTCCATGAACTCGAACACCACCATGAATGCCGTGGTCTGCCACGGCCCCAGGGATTACCGGCTGGAGCGGATCGCCCGGCCGGATGCCGGTCCCAACGAGCTGCTGGTGCGCGTCGGCGCGTGCGGCATCTGCGCGTCCGACCGCAAGTGCTGGTCCGGCGCGGGCATGTTCTGGAACGATCCGTGGGTGAAGGCCCCGGTCGTCGCCGGGCACGAATTCTTCGGCTTCGTGGAGGAAATGGGACCCGGCGCGGCCGAGCATTTCGGCGTGGCGGAAGGCGACATGGTGATCGCCGAGCAGATCGTGCCCTGCGAGAAGTGCCGCTATTGCCGCTCCGGCTCCTACTGGATGTGCGAGAAGCACGACATCTTCGGCTTCCAGCGGCTGAGCGCCGACGGCGGGCTGGCCGAGTACATGCGCTTCCCGGCCAACGCCCGCGTCCACAAGATCCCGGCCGAGATGCCGCTGGAGGACGCCGCGATCGTCGAGCCGCTCGCCTGCGCGATCCACACCGTCAATCGCGGCGACGTGCAGCTGGACGACGTTGTCGTCATCGCCGGCGCCGGCCCGCTCGGCCTGATGATGGCGCAGGTCGCCCACCTCAAGACGCCGAAGAAGTTGATCGTGATCGATCCGGTCGACGAGCGGCTGGCACTGGCGCGCGGCTTCGGTGCAGACGTCACCATCAACCCGAAGACGCAGGACGCGGTGGCCCTCGTGAAGGAGATGACCGACGGCTATGGCTGCGATGTCTACATCGAGGCGACCGGCGCGCCGATCGGCGTGACGCAGGGCCTGCAGATGATCCGCAAGCTCGGACGCTTCGTGGAGTTTTCCGTCTTCGGCCACGAGACCAGCGCGGACTGGTCGATCATCGGCGACCGCAAGGAACTCGACGTGCGCGGCGCCCATCTCGGCCCCTATTGCTATCCCGTCGCCATCGATCTCCTCAGCCGAAAGCTCGTGACATCGAAGGGCATCGTCACCCATCATTACGACCTCAACGACTGGGACGAGGCGCTGGAAGTCTCCGCCCGGCCGGACGCGGTGAAGGTGCTGGTCATCCCGCACGCGCGCCAGGCGGCCGAATAGACTTCGAGTAAGAGAGAGCCCCGGCCAATGCGCCGGGGCTCCATGTATCGAGGGGATGGAGTTCGGGATGAGTTTGAAAGGCAAGTCGGTTCTAGTCAGCGGCGCCGGCAAGGGGATCGGCCGCACGACGGCCGTGCTGTTGGCGGGCAAGGGCGCTGAAATCGTGGCGCTGACGCGCTCGGCGGAGGACCTCCAGTCGTTGAAGGAGGAAATCGGCTGCCGCACATTGGTCGTTGATCTTGCCGATCCCGCCGCGGCGCTGGCGGCGGCCGAGGAAGCCATGCCGGTCGACTATCTCGTCAACTGCGCGGGCACGACGATCCTGGAATCCTTCCTGGACACCAGCGTGGAGAGTTTCGACTTCCTCCATGCCGTGAACACCCGCGCGGCGCTGATCCTGTCGCAGGCCTATGCCCGCGACCGCCTAGCCAAGGGGCTGGGCGGCGCGATCGTCAACGTTTCCAGCCTGTCCTCGTCCTTCGGCTTTGCCGACCACACCGCCTATTGCGCCAGCAAGGGCGCGCTGGACGCCATGACGCGGGTGATGGCGAACGAACTCGGCCGGAAGGGCATCCGCGTCAATGCGGTCAATCCAACGGTGACGCTGACGCCGATGGCGGTGAAGGCCTGGAGCGACCCGGCCAAGAGCGGTCCTCTCCTTTCCCGCATTCCGCTCGGCCGCTTCATCGAGCCGGCGGAAGTGGGCGAGGTCATCGCCTTTCTCCTCAGCGACGCCGCTTCCATGGTCAACGGCGTCGCGCTCCCGGTGGATGGCGGCTTCTCCGTCAACTGACCACCGATTGCAGATTGCCGGGCAGGACGCGCGAAAACGCGGCGGTGACGTGCTATAGCTCGCAGAATGTCGGATATGACCAAGCAGGGCGATGCATCGGCTCGATGATCTGGACCGCAAGCTGATCGAGGTGCTGCGCGTCGACGGGCGCGCGGCGATCTCCAAGCTCGCGGATATTCTGGGCGTGACGCGGGGCACCGTGCAGGCGCGGCTGGAGCGCCTGCTCGACAGCGGCGCGGTGCTGGGCTTCACCGTCCGCGTGCGGCAGGACAATGACGAGGGCGCGATCCGCGCGGTGATGATGATCGAGGTAGCGGGCAAGTCCACGACCGCGATCATCAAGAAGCTGCGCGGCATGCCCGAGCTTCACTCGCTGCACACGACCAATGGCGCCTGGGATCTGGTGGCGGAACTGCGCGCCTCCTCGCTGCAGGATTTCGACCGCGTGCTGCGCGAGGTCCGCATGATCGACGGCATCCTGAACAGCGAAACCAGCATCCTGCTGAGTTCCGTCTAAGACGCGAGAAGCCTGAGAGCCTAGCCGCCCGGCGCCGACATGTGGCGGCCGAGGGCTGGCTTTCCGCCGCGATCGATCTGGAAATCGTGGCCGGCCGGCTTGGCCCGGATGCCGGCGTCGATCGCCCGGTTGAGCGCCTTGTCGCCTTCCGAGCCGCGCAGTGCCGCCTTGAGGTCCATCCGGTCTTCATGCCCGAGGCAGGTGTAAAGCGTGCCCGTCGCGCTGACCCGGACGCGGTTGCAGGTTTCGCAGAAGGTATGCGTCATCGGCGTGATGAAGCCGATGCGGCCGCCGGTTTCCGCGACGCGGCATAGCGGGCCGGGCCACCCGTGCGCTCGGCCGTGTCGGTCAGCGTCCAGCGCATCTCGATCGCGCGGCGGAGCTCCGTCAACGGCAGATACTGGTCGGTGCGGTCCGCGCCAATATCGCCGAGCGGCAGGGTCTCGAAAAGGGTGAGATCCATGCCCTGCCCGTGCGTGAAGGCGACGAGATCGTGGAGCTCGCTTTCGGTGATGCCCTTCAGCGCGACGGCGTTGATCTTGACCCGCAGCCCCGCTTCCCGAGGGGCTGCACATGGTGGAGTTAGCGCCGGAGGAACTGCCGCTCCTGTGCGCGATCCCGGCGAAAAAGCGGGCCGAACTCCTGGCCAATGCCATCCAGCACAGCGTCGCCGCCGGCACCGTGCTCTTCGAGCAGGGTGAGATCCCGAATTTCCAGCTCGTCGTGCTGGCCGGGTCGATCCAGCTTCTCGGCCAGTCTTCGGAGAGGCGCGAGGTGCTGATCGAGGCGGTGAGGGGGCCGGACCTGATCATCCCGGCCGCGGTGGTAAGCGGCGCGCCCTACCTGATGCAGGCGCGCGCGCCGGAGCCCGCGCGTCTATTGCTGATCCATGCGGGCGTGTTTCGCGAGTCGGTGGCGAGCCGGCGCTGGCGCAGGCGGTGACCGGCAGCCTCGCCCAGCAGTTTCGCCGCATGGTGCGGCAGATCAAGAACCTGAAGCTGCGCTCGTCGACCCAGCGCGTCGGCTGCTACCTGCTGGCGCTGGCGGAACGGCAGGGCACGCCGGACAGGGTCGCCCTGCCCTATGAGAAGACGCTGATCGCATGGGAACTGGGCGTGACGCGCGAATCCTTTTTTCCCGCGCCCTGTCGAAGCTGGAAAGCACGGCATCAACGTGGCGGGACAGACGATCCTGATCAACGATGTGGAGAAGCTGGCCGCGGAATGCGCGCCCGATCCGCTGATCGACGCGAGGGACCTCGGCGACTTCCAGCGGTTGAGCCCGGGACGGAGCTGCGGGCCGCTCCGGCTGCCGCTCAGCCGGAGGCGAAGGACGAGCCGCCGGCGATCTGCGCCAGCCTGTCGGGCGCCACGATCATGATGCGCTCGCGACCGGTGCAGACGATGCCCTGCTTCTGCCACTCGCCCAGCGTTCGGCTCACCGTGAAATAGGTGGCCCCGGCAAGCTCGCCGACATCCTTGCGGGTGATCGGGAAATCGAGCCGCACGCCTTGCTCGCAGACCTCCCCGACGCGGGAGGACAGCCTGAGGAGCACGCCGGCGATGCGCTGCTCCACGTCCTTGTGCAGCATGTCGACCACGCGGTCGGCCATCTCCTGCGCCCTGGCGCCGACCTCGCGCAGCACATTGGCCGCGATGGAGGGAAACTGGTTCATCAGGTCGCGCAGCTGCGGCGCCGGCCAGGACAGGACCACCGTGTCCTGGCTGGCAACCGCGCTGGCGGGAAACGGAAACTGCTGGACCACCGCCAGGCAGCCAATCAGCTCGCCCGGCCCCATGATGTGCAAGGTGGTCTGCGCGCCGCCGGCGCTGATCTGCACGACCTTCACGAGGCCGGTGCAGACCTGAAACAGATGGGTCGGCAGGTCGCCTTGATGAAACAGGTGCGCGTTCGCCGCGAAGGTCCGTTGCACGGATCGCGCCGACAGGGCTTTCAGAGCCTCGGGGCCGAGGCCGGCCAGAAGCGTCCCCTCCGTCCGGACGGGGGTCATCGGCTGATCCATGATCTGTCTCTGCAGCATCAACCGGCGCCCATGTCCGTTCTTGCGGACTTATCGAGACGGCGCGGTAGATTTCGCTGCGGTTGCGCGGCTTTCGCCATGACAAGCGACCGCCGCGAGCACTCCTCAACTTGCAGGCCTAGGACTTTGTAGAGCGCCCGCATTGATCTCCATCAAAAAACGAGGTGCGACCTTCCGTCATTCCTGTCGAAACGCCTCTTTGCTCGAAAGCAAAGAGACCCGATCAATCCCGCGTAAAGTCTCCGTGAACGCATCGTGGAGATGTGCACGGTGATAATTCGATTTAAGCGAGTGCTGGTCTGGCTCGCTCTTTCAGCAGCTCCGCTCGCGGGGGCCCAGGCGCAACAGCCGGAGGCCGCTCCCGACACGATGGAGGCGCGCGTCCAGGCCTGTACGCCATGTCATGGCGCCAACGGCCAGGGAACCAGCGACCCGTACTTCCCCCGGCTGGCGGGAAAGCCTTCGGGCTACCTCAACAATCAGCTGCTGGCCTTCCGGAACGGGCGGCGGCACTACCCGCCGATGAACTATCTTCTGGAGTTCCTGCCGCCGGACTATCTGAAGAACATGGCCGATTACTTCGCGGCCCAGCATCCGCCGCTGCCGGCCCCCGCCGTCGTGGATGCAAGCCCGGAGGTGATGGAGCGCGGCAGGACGCTGGTGACGCAGGGCGACTATGCCCACGAGATCCCGGCCTGCTCCAGCTGCCACGGTCCGTCGCTGACCGGCATGGAGCCCGGCATTCCCGGCCTGCTCGGCCTGCGAGCGTCCTATATCAGCGCGCAGCTCGGCGCCTGGCGCTACGGCACGCGCACGGCCATCGCGCCGGACTGCATGCAGATCGTCGCCGGCCATCTGACCGAAGACGACGTGAGGGCCATCGCCGCCTACCTGTCGGCGCAACCCGCCCCCAAGGAATCCTCGCCCGCCGCGCAGGGCAGCTACGCGCTGCCTTTCGCCTGCGGCAGCGAGCCCACCCGATGAGGAGAGGACGCTTGAAACCTTCGCACCTCTTCAAGAAAGTCTTGTCCGGCCTGGCGCTGGCGCTGGCGCTGGCAGCTTCCACGGCGGCGCTCGCCCAAAATCCGGCACAAACGTCGGGGGCCACACCGACGCAGGCCCAGAGCCAGCCGCCGGCGCCAACCCAGCCAGCCGCGCCGGCCCAGACGCGCGTCGGCGTCGGCGGGGATCTCGTCGCCAAGGGCGAGTATCTCGCCCGCGCCGGCGATTGCGTCGCCTGCCACACCACCCCGGAAGGCAAGCTCTTCTCCGGCGGACGCGCCATGCCGACGCCGTTCGGCACGCTTTATACGTCCAACATCACGCCGGATCCGGAAACCGGGATCGGCAAGTGGACGGCGGACGATTTCTACAAGACCATGCACGAGGGCCGCTTCCCCGATGGCGGCCTGCTGTATCCGGCGATGCCCTTCACGTCCTATACCAAGGTCACGCGTGAAGACAGCGATGCGATCTTCGCCTATCTCCGGACGATCCCGCCGGTTCGCCAGGCCGACCGGCCGCACGACTTGCAGTTCCCTTACAACAACCGCTCGCTGATCCTCGGCTGGCGCACGCTGTTCTTCAGCGAGGGCACCTTCAGGCCCGATCCGAAGCAGTCGGACGAGTGGAACCGCGGTGCTTACCTCGTCGAGGGCCTCGGCCATTGCGGCATGTGCCACACGGCGATCAACGCGCTCGGCGGCAGCTCGGAATCGAAGGCCTTCCAGGGCGGCCTCATCCCGATGCAGAACTGGTACGCCCCCTCGCTCACCTCCAACAAGGAGGCCGGCCTCGGCGACTGGAGCATCAAGGACATCGCCGACCTGCTGAAAAGCGGCGTCTCGCATCGCGGCGTGGTCTACGGGCCGATGGCCGAGGTGGTCTACAACAGCCTGCAGTACCTGTCCGACGAGGATACCCGCGCCATGGCCGTGTACCTCAAGAGCCTGGCGCAGGGCACGCCGCCGGAGCCGGCCGCCTCGCCGCTGCCGACCACCGAAAGCAGCCTGCTGCTGTCGCTCGGCAAGACGGTCTACGACCGCCAGTGCGCCAGCTGCCACGGCGCCGAGGGCAAGGGCATGCCCCCGCATTATCCGCCGCTGGCCGGCAACCAGTCGATCCAGATGGGCTCGGCCGTGAACCCGATCCGCATGGTGCTGAACGGCGGCTATCCGCCGGGCACGTCGGGCAATCCGCATCCCTATGGCATGCCGCCCTTCGCGCAGTCGCTCTCCGACAACGAGATCGCCGCCGTCGTCACCTACATCCGCACGTCCTGGGGCAATCGCGGCGCACCCGTGTCCGCCGCCGACGCCAACGCCCTTCGCTCCGCCCCGCTCGACTGAGGCCTCGATGCTCAATTCAGCTCCTTCCGTCGCCACCACTCCGTCCGACGACGAGGCCGTCGACCGCATCGTGGAGGCCGGACCTCGCGGCGCCCTCGTGCTGGCCGGCATCGCCACCGCGATCGTCGTCCTGATCTGGTTCGCCTTCTATCTCTTCGTATTCGTGCCCCGCGGAGCTGCCCTGTGAGTTCTGAAGACATCCAGAGCGAGCACGGGCACAGTCCCAGCGCGCTGATCGCGGCGCGGATCGAGAAGCGCTGGGCGACCCTGTCGGTCGCCATCATCGTGCTGCTCGCCGCCATGGCGGCCTTCGCCGGCATCCATCAGGCCACCATGCCGCAGGCGCGGGTGGAGACGGCCGATCCATCAACCCTGCATCTCTCCGGCGAGTTCATCGAGAGCAATCTCGGCAGCGCCGTGGAGCCCGATGGCAGCGTCACCGTGCGCGCCATCGGCCAGCAATATTCCTTCACCCCGCAATGCGTCGTGGTGCCGGCCGACACGCCGGTCACCCTCCGCGCCACCAGCGCCGACGTGGTGCATGGCATCCTGATCGAGGGCACCAACATCAACACCATGCTGGTGCCGGGCTACGTCTCCGTCATGAACGCCCGCTTCAAGGAGCCCGGCGACCATCTCATGCCCTGCCAGGAATTCTGCGGCGTCGGCCACGAAGGCATGTGGGGCAAGGTTCAGGTCGTCGACAAGGACACGTTCCGCGCCATGAGCACCGACAACCGGAGGCTGACCTGTGTTAAGTAACAAGCGGCTCGTCCTTGCCCATTTTCTCCTCGCCTTCGTGCTTTTCGGCGTCGCGCTGCTGCTTGGCGCATGGCAGATGTACATCCGCAGCCCGCTGCATCCCTGGCTGAGCAATCCCGAACTCTATTACCGCTCGCTGACGGCGCACGGCACGGTGATGGGCTATGCCTTCCCGACGCTGATCGCGATGGGCTTCGGCTATGCGATCAGCCAGCTGGCGCTGAAGCAGCCGCTGGTCGGCCCGCGCTGGGCCTGGGCGTCCTTCTTCCTGGTCGCCGGCGGCGCCGTCGTCGCGATGATCCCGGTGTCGCTCGGCTGGGCCTCGGTGCTCTACACCTTCTACCCGCCGCTGATCGCCAACCCGCTCTTCTATATCGGCGTCGTGCTGCTGGTCGTCGGCTCGTGGATCTGGGTCGCGCTGATGTCGATCAACCTGCGGGTCTGGAAGCGCGCCAACCCCGGCGTGCCGGTGCCGCTGGCGATGTTCGCCAATGTGGCCGGATCCTATTTGTGGGGCTGGACCGCCATCGGCGCGGCGCTGGAAGTGCTGCTGCAGATCCTGCCTGTGGCGCTCGGCTTCAAGCACACGATCGACGCCGGCCTCAGCCGCGTGTTCTTCTCCTGGACGCTGCACGCGATCGTCTATTTCTGGCTGATGCCGACCTATATCGCCTATTACACGATCGTGCCGCGGGCGATCGGCGGCAAGCTCTACTCCGACACCATGGCGCGGATCTCGTTCATCCTGTTCCTGGTGGTCGCCATGCCGATCGGCATCCACCACGTCTTCGCCGATCCGGAAGTCGGTGCCGGCTTCAAGTTCATCCATTCAGCCTTCACGGCGCTGGTGGCCCTGCCGACGCTCCTGACCGTCTTCACGATCTGCGCCTCGGTCGAAATCGCGGGCAGGCTGCGCGGCGGCAAGGGCATCTTCGGCTGGCTCAAGGTCCTGCCCTGGCAGAACCCGATCATGCTGGCCGTCGCCTTCTCCTTCGTCATGCTGGGCTTCGGCGGCGCGGGCGGGCTCATCAACATGAGCTACCAGCTGGATACGACGATCCATAACACCCAGTGGATCACGGGCCATTTCCACCTGATCTTCGGCGGCGCGATCGTGATCATGTATTTCGCGATCGCCTACGACCTGTGGCCCCACCTGACGGGCCGGGCGCTGACCGATCTCCGGCTGATGCGCGCGCAGCTCTGGCTCTGGTTCATCGGCATGATCGTGACCACCTTCCCGTGGCACTGGGTGGGCATTCTCGGCATGCCAAGGCGCATGGCCTTCTTCGACTATACCAGCCCCGAGCTCCAGCCCGAGGCGATCTCGGTGATCGTCTCCGCCTTCGGCGGCTTCATCCTGGTCATCTCCGGCTTCATGTTCCTCGCCGTGCTGGCGCGCGGAATGATGACGCCGCGCACGCAGGCCGGGGAATACCGGTTCAGCGTCGCGGTCCATCCGCCGGTGCGGGTGCCGGTGGCCCTCAACAGCCACGGGCTCTGGGTCGGCCTGATGATCGCGCTGACGCTGACCAACTACGCCTTCCCGATCTTCGATCTCGCCGTGCGCAAGGATACGTCGGTGCCTGCGGTCTATGTGGGAGCGCGATGATGGCCAGCGAACCTCTGTTCTCCCGCCGCAATCCCTGGTTCGTGATCAGCGTGAGCCTGACGGCCGCCCTGGTGCTGCTGGTCGCGGCGCTCGGCATGATCCTGCTGCCCTACGCGCAGAAGGACATCAAGTTCGCCGGCATCTGGGACGCGATCTGCAGCGCCGCCGGCGTGCCGACGGCGCGCTCGGCCTCGGCCCCGATCGAGCCGGGCTTCAAGACATCCGATGTGGTCCTGACCTCCGGCATGCTCTCCCACCCCCCGGCCGAATCCATCGGCCGGGGCGCGACGATCGCCCTGCAATGCGCGATCTGCCATGGTCCGAGCGGCGTCAGCCAGGCGCAATCGCCCAACCTCGCCGGCCAGTATGCGAGCGTCGTCTTCAAGCAATTGCAGGACTTCAAGTCGGGCGCGCGGGTGAATGCCGTGATGACCCCCTTCGCGGTGAAGCTCAGCGACCAGGACATGAAGGACGTCGCGGCCTATTATGCCTACCTCCCGCGCCTGCCCGGCTACCATCCGGCCTCCGACCAGCCGCAGCCGCGCATCGTGATCAATGGCGCGCCGCTGCGCGGCATCGCGCCCTGCGGCTCCTGTCATGGCCGGATCGACAACAAGACGGGCAGCCCGTGGCTGGAAGGCCAGTCGGCCGTCTATATCCGGACGCAACTGGAAATGTTCGCCAGGGGCGACCGGCGCAACGACATCAGCCAGCAGATGCGCAACGTCGCCCGCGCGATGACGCCGGAGGAAATTCAGCAGGCGGCGGATTATTACGCCTCGCAGTCCCCGACCGGGATCCATACAACGATGCGCTGAGGCGCATCGTCCACGGAGTGAGCTCGCAGTGTCTTCCCCGAATCTGAAGGTCGTTGCCGGCGGTCCGGACCGGCGGGCGCAGATCACCGCCGAGATCGCGGGGCGCACCGGCATCGACGACCTCATGATCGAAAAGCTGGTCCGCGCCTTTTACGGACGGGCCCGGCAGGACCCGCTTATCGGCCCCATCTTCGACGCCCACATCGCCGATTGGGAAGCCCACATCGCCAAGCTCTGCGACTTCTGGTCCTCGGTGGCCCTGATGACCGGGCGCTATCACGGCACGCCCATGCGGGTTCACATGCCGCTGCCGCTGGACCAGGCCGCCTTCTCCCGCTGGCTCGCGATCTTCGGCGAGACGGCCCGCGAAGTCTGCCCGCCCGCCGCTGCCGAACACTTCGTCGAGCGGGCGAACCGGATCGCCAACAGCCTTGAAATGGGCGTCGCGACCAGCCGCGGCCAGATCGTCGCGCCCCGGATCTAGACGGATAACCAAGCCGACCGCACCGGCCGACGGGGCGGCCGGCGATGCCGGCCGTCCTTTTGCTGTCACGACAGTGTCACGACAGGGGCCGCAAGACCCTTGTCAGGCGTCCCCGAGGCCGCCCGCGAGCAGGCCCTCCAGCCCGATCGGCAAATGCCGGACGCGAATGCCCGTCGCGTGCCAGACCGCGTTGGCGATGGCGCCTGCCGTGCCGGTGACCCCGATCTCGCCCACGCCCTTGATGCCGAGCGCGTTGACGTGGGGATCGTGTTCCTCGACCAGGATGGCTTCCACGGACGGAATGTCGGCGTTGACCGGCACATGGTACTCCGCGAGGTTCGCGTTCATGATGCGGCCGGAACGCCTGTCCGTGATCGCATGCTCGTGCAGTGCGAACGACACGCCCCAGATCATGCCGCCGAGATACTGGCTCTCCACCATGCGCGGATTGATCACGCGGCCCGCCGCGAAGGCGCCGACCAGCCGCGTCACGCGGATTTGGCCGAGCTCAGGATGGACCTTGACCTCGGCGAAGACCGCACCGTGCGCATGCATGGCGTAGGCGTTCCGCACCGCCGGATCGGCCGCGCTCTTGCCCCGCGCCTCGATCTCGGGGAGTCCCGCACGGGCGAGGATGTCGGCATAGCTTTCGCTGCGGCTCTCGTCGTCGCGACGGAAGAGCCTGCCGTCGCGGGCGACCACGCCGGCATTCCCGGCCCCGAACAGGGGCGAGTTCTCGGCCGAGGTCGCGAGGTCGGCGAGCCGGGCGATCACCTTCGCGCCGGCATCGTGCAGGGCCATGCCGGCGGTTGCGGTGTGACCCGAGCCGCCGGCGATACCGGCGTCCGGCAGGTCGGAGGTGCCCGCCCTGAATTCCACCTGGTCGATGTCGAGGCCGAGCCCGTCGGCGGCGATCTGCGCCAGAGCGGTCCAGGCGCCCTGCCCCATGTCCTGCGCGCCGGTTTCCATCAGTCCGGTGCCGTCGCTCTTGATGGCGGCGCGCGCCTCGGCCTGGAACATCAGCGCGGGAAAGGTCGCCGTGCCCATGCCCCAGCCGACCAGCAGGCCGGAGGCGTCCCGCATCTGTCGAGGCTGCAGCGGACGGGCCGCCCAGCCGAAGCGCTCGGCACCCTGCGCATAGCATTCGCGCAGCGCCTTGGAGGAGAACGGCTTGCCCGATGTCGGCTCCACTTCGGCATAGTTCTTCAGCCGGAAATCCAGCGGATCCATGCCGCAGGCTTCCGCCATTTCGTCGAGGGCGCCTTCCAGCGCGAGCGAACCCGTGGCCTCGCCGGGCGCTCGCATGAACATCGGCGTTCCCGTATCCAGCCGCACCCCATCATGGCTGGTCGCGATTGCCGGGCTCGCATAAAGCGTGTGGGACGCATTGGAAGCGGGCTCGAAGAAGTCGTCGAACGTGCTGGACGCGGTCCGGGTGTGGTGCGCCAGCGCCGTCAACGCGCCGTCCCCGGCCGTGCCGAGCCGCAGGGTCTGCCGGGTCGGGCCGCGATGGCCGACGGGGCCGTACATCTGCTCGCGGCGCAGCACCAGCTTGACCGGCCGCCCCACCATCCGCGCCGCCAGGATGCCGAGCACCTGGGGGCCGGACATCACGCCCTTGCCGCCGAAGCCGCCGCCGAGAAACGGGCTGCGGATGTGGATGTCTTCCGGCGCGATGCCGAACAGGCCGGCGACCCGGCCGACCGCCATCGCAAGGCCCTGCGTGGGAGTATCGATGGAGAGCCTGTCCCCGTCCCAGGCGGCGACGATGGCATGCGGCTCCATCGGATTGTGGTACTGGGCCGGCGTCTCGTAAGTCGCCTCGACGCGGCGGGATGCGGCCGCAAGACCCGCCTCCACATCGCCATGGCTGTCGTTCGGCGGGTTGCCGACGCCGACGCCCTGCGGCGTGAAGACCTCGTTCCCGTCCAGCCCGACTCGCGCCGGCTCGACATCGTAGCGGGGCGCCAGCAGCGCCGCGCCCTCGGTCGCCGCTTCCAGCGTGTCCGCGATCACCACGGCGATCGGCTGGTTGGGGTAGCGCACCCGATCGTTCTGCAGGACGTCGAGCCGGAACATAAAGGGGTGGTTCTTGGCGTCCGGATCTTCGGCGAGCGGTGGCCGGTTCTCCGGCGTCATGACATCGATGACGCCGGGATGGGCCTTCGCCGCCGCGACATCCAGTGCCGTGACGCGGCCGCGTGCGATGCTGCTCACGGCCAGCGCGGCATAGACCATGCTTTCCGGGTGATTATCGGCGGCATAGCGCGCCGCACCCGTGACCTTGAGAAGCCCGTCTCGCCGGGTCAGCGGCTGCCCGACATTGGAGCCGTGCCGGACATGGGCCGGATTCTGCGTCAGCGAAATCTCAGACATGCGACAGTTCTCCGGGAACGGGGGCGAAGGGAGAGGCCGGAAGCGCCGGCACCCGGTCGGGCGTTCCAGCGGCGGCCAGGGTGAGCGCGCGCGTCACGATGCGGCGGGCGAGCTCGATCTTGAAGCCGTTCTCGCCGGAGGGACGGGCATCTGCGAGCGCGATCCGGGCGGCTTCGCGGAAGGCGGGCGCATCCGGCCGCGCGTCGGCAAGGCTCGCCTCCGCGTCGCGCACCCGCCACGGTTTCAGCGCGACGCCGCCCAGCGCGATGCGGGCCTCGGCGATGGCGCCGTCCTCGATCCGCAGCGCCGCCACGGCGGAGACCACGGCGAAGGCATAGGACGTGCGCTCGCGGACCTTGAGGTAACGCGCGTGGCCGGCGAAACCCGCCGCCTCGGCCGGCAGGCGCACGCCGGTGATGAGTTCGCCCGGCTCCAGCACGCTGTCGCGCTCCGGATGGCCATCGGGCAGGCGGTGGAAGCTTTCCACGGGCACTTCGCGCCGTCCCGCCGCGCCTTCGATCTCCACCGTCGCATTGAGGGCGACAAGCGGCACGCAGAAGTCGGAAGGATGCGTGGCAATGCAGCTTTCGCTCCAGCCGAGCACGGCGTGCAAACGGTTCTCGCCGCCCAGCGCATCGCAGCCGCTGCCGGGCTCGCGTTTGTTGCAGGCGCTGGCGAGGTCGTAGAAATAGGCGCAGCGGGTCCGCTGCATCAGGTTGCCGCCGACGGTCGCGGCATTGCGGAGCTGCGGCGAGGCACCGGACAGAAGCGCTTCGGCGACTGCCGGGAACCGGCGGGCGAAGTCCCGGTCGTAGGCGAGATCGGCATTGCGAACCAGCGCGCCGATACGGACGCCGCCATCCGGCATATGCTCGATACGGTCGAGGCCGGGCAGATGGCCGATGTCGACCAGCCGGCCGGGCTGGGCGATGCCGCCCTTCATCAGGTCGACAAGGTTGGTGCCGGCGGCGAGGTAGGCGGCTCCGGGGGCGGATGCCGCGGCGACCGCTTCCGGGATCGTTGCGGGGCGGACGTAATCGAAGGTCTTCATGCGGCGTCCTTTCGTCCGGCTCCGGCCATGCGCTCCTGCGCGTCCAGCACCGCCCGGGTGATGCCGGCATAGGCGGCGCAGCGGCAGAGATTGCCGCTCATGCCCTCGCGCACGCGCTCGGGATCGGCGCCCGCCTGCGCTTCCTCGATCAGGCCGACAGCGCTCATGATCTGGCCGGGCGTGCAGAAGCCGCACTGGAAACCGTCATGGGCGATGAAGGCGGCCTGAACGGGATGAAGCTCGTCGCCCTTCGCCAGTCCTTCGATGGTGCGGATCTGCGCCCCGTCATGGCTGATCGCCAGCGCCAGGCACGAGTTGATGCGGCGGCCATCCACCAGCACGGTGCAGGCGCCGCACTGGCCGCGATCGCAACCCTTCTTGGTGCCGGTGAGATCCAGCCGCTCGCGCAGGAGGTCCAGCAGGGTCACGCGGGGGTCGTCGAGGGTGACCGTGCGCGCCACCTCGTTCACGGTGAGAGTGATCGAAAAACTCATGCGTTGCTCCGATCAGAGCTGTACTGAAGAGGGAGCAGCGCCGTGGGCGCTGCGGTGAAGTTCTGGTCATCGTGTCGTCCGGCGGCACGGTGACGCAGAGCGCGGGTGCCGGGCGGCTCGAACTTCGATGGGTGCTTGTCGCTTCGCTCTGCGGTGAAATATACGGAGGGAGCCTCCGTTTTCAAGGGGCAGAGACCGGACGACCATGGAAGAGCGTTCAGGCAGACCGGTGAAAGCACTGCGCGCCGATGCGGCCCGCAATCGCGAGCGCCTGCTGGGAGCGGCCAAAAGCGTGTTCAGCGCCGGCGGACCCGAGGCCAGCCTCGAGGCGGTGGCGCGACGCGCCGGCGTCGGGATCGGCACGCTCTACCGGCACTTCCCGACACGCCAGGCGCTGTTCGAGGCCGTGTACCGGCGCGAGGTGCAGCATCTGGTGGATCTGGCGGAGGAGCTGAAGGGGGAAGCCGACCCCATCGAGGCGCTGCGCCGCTGGATGCATTCCAGCGTGGAGTTCGTGGCGACCAAGAAAGGCATGGTGGCCTCGCTCGCGCTGGTTGCCTATGGCTGCTCGGAGCTTTCCGCCTTTACCTTCGAGAACCTGACCAGGGCCGTCGGGCAGCTTCTGGACCGGGCGGTCACGGCGGGTCGTATCCGCGACGACGTCGATGCGGCCGACCTGCTGCGCGCGCTGATCGGCGTCTGCTACATGCATGACCAACCGGGCTGGCAGGAAAGCGCCGTGCGCCTGATGGATGTCTTCGCCGACGGGCTTTGCCTCCCCCAGCGCGAAACGGTTTGCTGAGCAGGCAGGAGGCCGCTTCGTCGTGTTCCCCGGGAGGGCGATTTCCCGCCTGCGGGCTTCTGCTCAGCGACGGATGTTGAGCCTTCTTGTCGCACCGGGACGGTATCTTTGTCCTCTTTTGGTGCACAATCCCGCGCTAGTAGGCTCCGCGATCACAAATGAACCCTCTCCCTAAACGGGAAGACGCGTCTGTGTTAAGGATTCGGTAGCCATAGTTCGCGATAACGAGCAACCGGTCGGGTGCTCGGCAACCCGGAACGGCCCCACCCAGCGAGGCAAGGCGCGTGATGATCAGAAACTTTGATGATTCCTCGTCGGGTGGACGTTCCTCGCGCGGGTTCCGCAAGATGTCCACGGCCCTCGTCGGAACCAGCATTGCCGCCGCTCTCGCCGTCGTCGCGCTGCCGGCAACGCGCACGCACCTCTTTTCCCTGCACGCCGCCGCATCTGCGGGCGCTGGGCTTCCGTCTGTCCAGGCCCCCGGCACGGAGGGCGATGCAAACTCCCACCGCTACCCTCTGGCTCCGCGCGGCGACCGGCTGGTCGTCCATCAGGAGCGTTCGGCCGATCGCGGAACGCTGCTCCGGAACGGCCGCTTCGCGTGGCAGCCGACCCCGATGCAACTCGCCAGGAATTCAGATCGGTATGGCGGGTATCTCGCCGCCCCGGTCCGCATCGCCGCGACGGAACTGGCCAGCCGCTTCCGCAGCACCACGCCGGAGTGGAAAGAGGCTTTCCAGCTTCCGGGCCAGCTTCCGGGCCAGCTTCCGACCCAGCTTGCGGCCTCTCCCGCGGCCGCTCCGGTGACGCTGGCGTCCCTGCCCCAGCCGGCCCCCGACGTCAGCGCCCGCTCCCTCGAGGTCGCTTCCGCGTCGGCCTTGCGGATCCCGACGGCCCGACCGATCGTTACGGCCGAACTCGGCGCGGATACCGAAGCCCCGGCCTCCGTCGAGGCCGAGATCCCGATGGTTCTCCCCTCGCCGCGCCCGAGCATCGTGGCCCAGTCTCCCGTTCAATCTCCCGTTCCGGCACCCGTCCAGCGGCCGACGCTGGTGGCGCGCGCCGAGGCCGAGCCCGCACGAGCGGCGCCGATCATCAAGGCGTCCTACACGCAGGAAACCCCGGCCACGCGACCGGAACCGGGGACCCGCATGGCGGTGCCGCGGCAGCAGAATTCGACGACGCTCGCCTATGCGTCACCGGACGAAGACGTCGATGGCGGCAAGTCGGAAAACATCTTCGGGCGGCTTTTCGGTCGCGGCGGCGGCATGGCGAACCTGCCGGGACCCTCGAGCGGCGTGGCCGTCTACGATATCGCTTCGGCCAGCGTTCGCCTGCCGAACGGCCAGCGGCTGGAGGCCCATTCCGGCCTTTCCCGCATGCAGGACGACGCGCGCTTCGTCCACGAGAAGAACCGTGGCCCGACGCCGCCCAACGTCTACAACCTCGTGGCCCGCGAGCGCCTGTTCCATGGCGCGGCCGCCATCCGGCTGCTGCCCGCCGACGGCCGCAAGAAGTACAACCGCGACGGCCTGCTCGCCCATCCCTACATGTATATCGGCGGCGGCGACCGGTCGCAGTCCAACGGCTGCGTGGTCTTCAAGGACTACAACCGCTTCCTGGCGGCTTTCCGGGCAGGCCTGATCAACCGCCTGGTGGTCGTCCCGAACATGAACGAGCTGCCGACCTATATGGCGATGCTCTAGGGCGTCGTCCGAACCGGCTGTCAAACCGCGCGGGCAAACGATCCGGGCGAAAGATCGAAGGGGAAGAGCAGGCGCTGCTCTTCCCCTTTTTCTATTCGAGATTTTCGTGTGCGCCGGGCTCGCCATTGGACCAGTAGCCGGAAGCGCGCATCCAGCGGGGCGGATGCCTGAGCTCATCGAGAACGTAGCTCCGCAACGACTTGGCAATCCCCGCTTCCGCCGCGATCCAGACGTAACCGTCGCCATCGGGCAGTGCGAGATCCTGCACCACGCGCCGCATGGTCGCCGCCTCGTCGCGGCCCTCCTCGCGGCATAGCCAGCGCGGCGTCCAGTCCGCGGCGGTCTCGATCTCCTGCGCCTCGCCCGGATTGTCCACGACGACCACCGTGAAGACGGGAACGCCGGGGCGGAGTTCCTCCAGCCGCCGGCCGATCGCCGGCAGCCCGGTCTCGTCCGCCATCAGCAGGTACCAGTCGAAATCGTCCGGCACGACCATGGAGCCGCGCGGGCCGCCGATATGGAGCTCGTCGCCCACCCTGGCGTTCATCGCCCAGGCGGTCGCCGGGCCGGCTTCATGCAGGGCGAAGTCGATGGTGAGCGAATGCTTCTCGCGGTTGAAGGCGCGGGGCGTGTAATCGCGCATGCAGGGTTCGCCGCCTTCGACGGGGAAGAACAGCTTGATGTGATCGTCCGGCGAACGGCTGTCGAAATCGGCAAGCTCCGGCGAGGTGAGTTCCACCCGCAGCATCTTCGGCGTGACGTGCGTCACCGCCGCGACCGTCAGGGTGCGGCGGCGGATCTCGTGACGCATGCGGACGATCTCATGGCGACCGGCCCCGGACGCCGCAGCCGCCCCGTTTTCAAGCATCTCTGACATTTATCTCTCCTGCGAAGACATGACCGGCGGACGGATCGGCGCGCTTGGCCAGCGAACACCGAGGCGGAAATCGAAATCCTGACAATTTATATCAGGATTATGCCCACCCGAAGAAATATGGAAGCCTCGCCTTTGCGCGATGGGACGGGAGCGCCGCCGAATTCGGCTTCTTGAAGGTCGCGGCTGCCGCGTCGGGCGACCCGCCCCCTGGCAGTCGCCAAGGGGCTGAGGAAGATCGAAGCGGGCTCTGCGGAGGGCGCGGCTCGGCCCGATCTCCCCGATCGGCGTCGCGCGGTCAGCGCCAGCCGAGCGCCGGCGCAACGTGGGTCAGGATCGCCTCGATCACGTGGGCGTTGTAGTCGACGCCGAGCTGGTTCGGCACGGTGAGGAGCAGCGTGTCGGCCTCGGCGATCGCCTCGTCCTGCCGCAACTGTTCCACCAGCGCGTCCGGCGCGGCGGCATAGCTGCGCCCGAAGATCGCCCGGGTCTTCTCGTCGATGAAGCCGACCTGATCCTGCTCCTCGCGAGAGCCGCCGAAATAGGCGCGGTCCCGGTCGTCCACGAGCGCGAAGATGCTGCGGCTGACGGACACCCGCGGCTCGCGCGCATGTCCCGCTTCCTTCCAGGCCTCGCGGTAGGCCCGGATCTGGGCTGCCTGCTGAACGTGGAAGGGTTCGCCGGTTTCATCGTCCTTGAGCGTGGAGCTCTGCAGGTTCATCCCGAGCTTTGCCGCCCAGGCCGCCGTGGCGTTGGAGCCGGCGCCCCACCAGATGCGATCGCGCAAACCTTCCGAATGCGGCTCTAGGCGGAGCGGGCCGGGCGGGTTCGGGAACATCGGCCGCGGATTGGGCTGGGCGAAGCCCTCGCCGCGCAGGACGTCGAGCAGCATTTCCGTGCGCTGCCGCCCCATATCGGCGTCGCTCTGCCCCTCGGCCGGTCGGTGGCCGAAATAGCGCCAGCCGTCGATCACCTGCTCCGGCGAACCGCGGCTGATGCCGAGCTGCAGGCGGCCCCCGGCGATGAGGTCGGCGGAGCCCGCGTCCTCGGCCATGTAGAGCGGGTTCTCGTAGCGCATGTCGATGACGGCCGTGCCGATCTCGATGCGGCTCGTGCGGGCGCCGACCGCCGCCAGCAGCGGAAACGGCGAGGCGAGCTGCCGGGCGAAATGATGCACGCGGAAATAGGCGCCATCGGCGCCGAGTTCCTCGGCCGCCACGGCCAGTTCGATGGATTGCAGCAGCGCATCGGAGGCCGAGCGCGTCTGCGATTGCGGCGAGGGCGTCCAGTGCCCGAACGAGAGAAAGCCGATTTTTTTCATGGCCGATATCTATGCAGGATCAGGGACGAAAACCACAAGCGGGCGGCAGATATGCCGTGCGCGGATCGCTTCCCCGCTTATTCGAGCCGCGTTTTCTTGCAGTTTCGCACAATCGGCGCTGAGGCGGCCAGCAGCGTATTGGCCATGAGGATCGCGGCGCCGCTCACCGGGACGAGGCCGCCTGCCGGGCAGAGGGGTCGCGCGCCGAAACTATGGCCCGGAGCGGCACCCCCATCCGCGAAATCCTTCAGGCGTGCGGTGCCGCCGAGTTCGATCGCGGATGATCAAGGACGACAGGACTTCGAACGGATCAACCGGCCTCCCGGTTCTCGGTTCGCTGGCTCCCGAAGCCACGGATCTGGGCGCTATGGCGAAGGAACGATCACGATCAGCCCTAAATATGCTCACATACGATCAGCATCCTGATTGACTCTGATCTTTTCTCCTGATCATCTGGAGGTCAGGAGGATCGATGACGGACGACCGGCTTGAGATCATTCGGCACCATCTCTATGCGCGCGGCTCGGCCAGCGTGCAGGAGCTTTGCGGTGCCACGGGCGCCTCGCTGGCGACCGTCAGGCGCGACCTGCAGCGCCTGGAAGACGAAGGGGCCGTCGAGCGGACGCATGGCGGTGTCAGGCTGGCAGAAACCGCCGGTGTGGAGCTCGGCTTCCGGGTTCGCGAAAAGCGCAACATCGCGGCCAAGCGGGCGATTGCCCGCAGCGCGACGGAGATGATCCGGCCGCAAAGCACGATCTTCCTCGATGCGGGCACGACGGTGCTGCAGGTGGCGCGGCTCCTTCGGCTGCAGCCCATGCCGCTTTCGGTCTTCACCAACGGTCTGGCCGTGGCCTATGAACTCGCCAACGTTCCCGACCTCCGCGTCAGCGTCATCGGCGGCCAGCTTCGCAACGAGAACCTTTCCTTTGTCGGGCCGCAGGCGGAGCGCACGCTCGACGACCTCTGGTTCGACCAACTCTTCATGGGCTTCAGCGCGGTCCACGAGGATGGCAGCTTCCATACGCTCGACGTGATCGAGGCGAGCCTGAACCGCCGCATGCTCGACCGCACGAGGCAGCCTGTCCTCCTGGCGGATTCCTCCAAGTTCGACCTGCATGCCCCGTATCGGGTCGCGACATTCGCGCCGGGCATGAAGATCATCACCGACGAGGGGCTGTCGACCGACTGGCGCAGCCGTGTCGCCGATCTCGGCGCCGATCTCGTGCTGGCAGCGGGAGAGGTGGAGGCGTGATCGCTGCGGCTGCACCCGATGCGAGCGCCGGACCGGTGGTGATCGGCCTGGATGGCGGCGGCTCCAAGACGCTGCTGGCCGTCGCCCGGCCGGATGGCACGGCTGCCGCCTGCTTCCGCGAGGCGGGCAGCAATCCTTTCGACGCGCCCGACTGGCGCGGCGTGTTGCAGCGCCTGAAGGCGCGCGCGGTCGATTTCCTGCCGTCCACCGAAGCCGCCGTGTTCGGGCTCCCCGGATATGGCGAGGTTTCCGCCGTGTCCGCCGCGCAGGAGGCCGCCGCCCAGGAGTTCGGAGCGTTTCCGCTGCGGGTGCTGAACGACGTCCATGCGGCGTATGAGGGCGCCTTCGTCGGCCAGCCCGGCGTGCTGCTTCTGGCCGGCACGGGTTCCATGGCCTGGGCCGCATCGGCGGCGGGCGAGAACGTCCGGGTCGGCGGCTGGGGCGATGCTTTCGGCGACGAAGGCAGCGCCTACTGGATCGGCCGGGAAACGATTGCCCGCGTCAGTCGCATGATCGACGGCCGACTGCCGCCGAGCGGGCTGGCGGAGGCGCTGTTCACGCATCTCGGCCTTTCCCGCGACGACCGGCAGGAAGCGCTGATCGACTGGTACGGCTCGCGCACGCATCCGCGCTCCGACCTCGCGCGTCTGGCGCAGTTCGTCGACGGGGCGGCGGAAACCGGCGACGCGCAGGCGCTACGGATCCTCGACGACGCCGCCGAGCATCTTGCCGCGCATGTCCTTGCCGCATGGAAGGCGATCGTCGAGCCCGGAGCGGACGAAAGCGAGATCCGCTGGAGCTTCGCCGGGGGCGCCTTCCGCAGCCGTATCCTGCTGGATCGCGTCACCGCGAAGATCGGGACCCGACCGACAGATCCGGCCCTGCCGCCGATCGGGGGGGCGCTCTGGCGCGCCGCCCGCGACGCCGGCTGGACCGTGAATGAGACCTGGCTTTCGCGATTGGGGAAATCGCTGGCCGGGTTTCCAGAAGTTTAGGCCGTTCACAAAAAGGGGAGAGCGGACATGTTGGGAAGAGGAATTTCAAGGAAGCTCGCGGCGGCATTGGCCACCACGGCGCTGACGACGACGCTGTTCTGCGCGGCAGCCGCGCAGGCGGAAGAGATCACCGTGCTGCTGCCGTCCTTCGGGGCCGATGCCACGACGCGGCAATTGCTGGAAGGCTTCACCAAGGAATCCGGCATCGAAGTCAATCTCCAGACCATGTCCTGGGACGACATCCGGCCGAAGATCGTGACCTCGATGGTCGCGGGCACCGCCCCGGCCGATGCGATCGAGTTCGACTGGTCCTGGATCGGCCAGTTCGGCGCGGCCAAGTGGTTCACGCCGCTGGACGACAAGTTCGACGCGGCCCTGATCAAGGACATGCCGACGGCTTCCGTCTTCACCTATGAGGGCAAGCTCTACGGCGTGCCCTATGCCAACGACTTCCGGGTCAACTCCGTCAACATGGCCTTGCTGAAGAAGGCCGGCATCACCGAGGCGCCGAAGACGCCCGACGACATCCTGAAGGACGCCAAGATCCTGAAGGACAAGAAGGTGGTTGACTACCCCGTGTCGATCCCGCTGGCGGCGGCGGAGGGCACCTCGACCGCGTGGTATTTCCTCACCCGCATGTACGGCGGCGAACTCTTCGACAAGGACTGGAAGCCGCTTTTCACCGCCAAGGATTCGGCCGGCTACAAGGCGCTGGAATGGATCGCCCAGGGGCTGCATGACGGCCTGATCAACCCGGCGATGACCGGCCTCACCGACATGCAGGTCACCGCCTCCTTCGCGGGCGGCAATGCGGCGATCGACCTGGCCGGGCATCCCTACGACCTCGCGACCTACAACGATCCGCAGAAATCCAAGGTGGTGGGTCAGGTGACCTACAGCCTGGCAGCGGCCGATCCGGCCAAGCCGATGACGATCGCGCTGCCGGAAGCGATGGGCATTCCCGTGAATTCCAAGCACAAGGACGCCGCGGTGAAGTTCATCAAGTGGTGGAGCGAGCACCAGCCGGAGATCTATACGGCCGTGTCCGTGCTGCCGACGCGAACGTCCGCGCTGGAAGGGCTCGCCAAGGACGGCAAGCTGCAGGGCGGCGCGGAGATCGCCAAGTACAGCGCCTATACCCAGGCGATCTTCTCGCAGGGCACGCCTGCCTGGTATTCCGAGTTCAGCGGCGCTGTCTCCGCGACGATCAACCAGGTCGCCAAGGGTCAGATCACCGTCGACGCGGCGGTGAAGCAGATCGCCGATCGCGCCCAGTCGGCGCAGCAGCAGTAGGCGGGGCAAGGGAGAGCGTACCCATGACCCTGTCGATGACCGACTCTTATCGCGTTCGGGTGACACGACGGCTGCGGTTGACCGGAAGCGACGCCCGGGAAGCGCTGCTCGGCGGTTCCCTCGTGCTGCCCGTCATCGTCGTCATGGGTGCGCTCGTCTTCTTCCCGCTCGTCATGACGGCCGGGCAGAGCCTGTTCCGCATCGATCCGATGCGGCCGGGCACTCCCTTTATCGGGATGACGAACTACACGCGCCTCTTCAACGATCCCGAGGTTCGCGCGGCGACCGCCAACACGCTGTGGCTGGTGCTCCTCGCCGTGGTGCTGGAAACGCTGGGGGGCGTCGCTTTCGCCCTCCTGCTGCAAAGCATGGGCCGGGCCCGGAAATGGCTCCTGGCCGCTATTATTCTCCCGTGGGCGATCCCGTCGGTCGTGAACTCGCTGATGTGGAGCTGGATGTTCAATCCGACCTACGGCGTGATCAACGCGATCCTGCGCGGACTGCACCTGATCTCGGGGGATTTCGTCTGGTCCAACAACCGGACGGCCGCGCTCGTGCTGATCGCGCTGGTGCATGTCTGGAAGATGCTGCCGCTGACCGCCGTCATCATGCTGGCGGCGCTGCAGGGCATCCCCGCCCAGCTTTATGAGGCGGCCAAGATCGACGGGGCCTCGTCATGGCGGACCTTCATTTCCGTCACCCTGCCGCTCACCGCCGGGCCGCTGGCCATCGCCATGACGCAGTCGACGGTGACGGCCTTCAACCTCTTCGACGAGGCCTGGATCCTCGGCGGTGCCAGCCTCGATACACGCAGCCTGCTGATCGAGGTCTACATGACCGCCTTCCAGAACCTTCACATGTCCTACGGGATGGCGCTGTCGATCCTGGTGATGCTCGCATCGCTGGCGGTCTCCTCGGTGTTCGTCCTGCGCGGCCGCGGGGAGACGCACAGTGAGTGAGGCCCTTTCCCTGCGCCTGTCGGAGGCGCTCACTCCGGCCAAGATCGGCAAGGGCGTGCTGATCGCGCTGGTGCTCCTCTGGTCGCTCGGGCCGATCTACTGGGCGCTGAATTCCAGCCTGATGCAGCCGGTGGACCTGACGGCCGTGCCGCCGCACGCCTTTCCGCCGGCGCCGACGCTGAAGACCTATTCGGGGCTGCTCGGCCTGCAGGGGGCGGCCGACAACGCGACGGGGGCGTCGATCTGGCCGCACTTCCGGGCCGCCACGATCAACAGCCTCGTCACGGCGGTGGCCGGCACGCTCGGCACCATCGTCGTCGCGGCGCTGGGCGGCTATGCCTTCGCCCGGCTCCGCTTTCCCGGCCGCAACATCGTCTTCGGCCTTGTCGTGGCGACCCTCGCGGTCCCCGGCTACACCGTGATCATTCCGCTCTACCGGCTGATGATCAAGCTCGGGCTCGTCGACACCTATCTCGGCCTGACGCTGATCTACATGTCCGCCTTCCTGCCGCTGGCGCTCTGGCTGATGCGAAGCTTCTTCCTGAGCCTGCCGAAGTCGCTGGAAGAGGCGGCGCAGATCGACGGGGCGAGCCGGCTCTACACGCTGTTCCGCATCGTGCTGCCGCTCGCCATGCCCGGCCTGATCGCGACGGCCATCGTCACCTTCCTCAGCGTCTGGCAGCAGTTCAGCGTCCCGCTGGTCTTCTCGCCGACCTACGCCACCAAGCCGCTGACCGTGATGATCCCGGAACTCGCATCGCGGCACGACCTCAATTTCGGCCTGATCAACGCTGCCGGCATCCTCGCGATCCTGCCGCCTTTCGTCGTGGTCGTCTTCCTCAACCGGTTCCTCGTGCAGGGACTGACTGCCGGCGCCGGCAAGTAACCCAGGAGAAGGTATTTCAAATGAACGCCACAGAGCGCAGCATCGTGGAGCAGTTCCCGTTCTGGGACGGAGCGCCCGAGCCCGCGATCCGGGCCGATGCCTCGAAGTCCTACGTCGTGGTCGGCTGCGGCACGTCCTATTATCTGGCCCAGTGCATCGCCGCCACGATGAACCTGCGCGGCATCCAGGCCCTGGCCGTACCCGGCAGCGAGTGGACGCACCGCGCGCAGGCCTATGTCCGCGATGAGAAGGCCGTCACCGTCGTCGCTTTGTCGCGCAGCGGCGAGAGCACCGAGACGGTGCAGGCGGCCGAACGCAGCCGCAGCGTCGGCATCGAGGTGATCGGCATCACCTGCGACCGCGACAGCAGCCTGACCCGCCATTCCGATCACGTCATCTTTGCCGAGACGCATCCGCAGGAGGGCATCGTGATGACGTCCTCGGCCTCGCTGATGGTGCTGATGGCGCTGCGCTTCATCGGCGTCCCCGTCGGCCCGGACGTCACGCGCGAGGCCGACCGGGTGATGCGGGAGCTCGATGCCGCAATCGTGCCGCTGCTCTCTGGCCGCTCGCACTTCGTCTATCTCGGCAGCGGCCCGCTCTACGGTGTCGCCCAGGAAGGCTCGCTGAAGCTGCAGGAGATGAGCCTCAGCTACACCCAGGCCTACCATCCGATGGAATATCGGCACGGCCCGATCAGCCTCGTGGAGGCGCGGACGCTGGTCGTCATGCTCTACAGCCCGGAAATGCTGCCCGAGGAAACCAAGCTCGTGGCCGAACTTCGGGCCAAGGGCGCCGCCGTGATCGGCCTTGGCGGCCCCGGCGACCTGTCCATCTCGCTCGATGCGGAAGAGATCCTGCGCGGCCTCATCTGCCTGCCTGCCCTCCAGATCCTCGGCGAACGGCTGGCCGTCAGCCGCAAGATCGATTCCACCGCCCCGCGCCACCTCACCAAGGTCGTGCTGGTCGCCTGATCCACCCAGCGGCGCCGACCCCTCGGCCGGCAGCCCACCCCGCAACATCGATTGGAGGCATTCATGGCCAAGATCACATTCATCGGCGCCGGCAGCACGGTTTTCGCGCAGAACCTGCTCGGCGACATCCTGAGCTATCCCGAACTCGCCCATAGCGAAATCTGGCTCTACGACATCGACGCGGAGCGTCTTTCCACCTCCGAGATCGTGGCGCGCAAGATCGCGGCCTTTCTCAAGATCTCGCCGAAGATCATCGCGACCACCGACCGCGATCGCGCGCTGGACGGCGCGGATTATGCGATCAACATGATCCAGGTCGGCGGCTACAAGCCCTGCACGGTCACCGATTTCGAGATCCCGAAGAAATACGGCCTGCGCCAGACGATCGCCGACACGCTGGGCATCGGCGGCATCATGCGCGCGCTTCGCACGATCCCGGTGCAGCTGGAGATGGTGCACGACATGGAGCGGCTCTGCCCCGACGTGCTGCACCTCAATTACGTGAACCCGATGGCGATGAACGTCTGGGCGCTGAACCGTGGCAGCAGCGTGCGCACGGTCGGCCTTTGCCACAGCGTTCGCGGCACGGCCGCCCAGCTGGCGAAGGACATCGGCGTCCCGGCCGGCGATATCAACTATGTCGCCGCCGGCATCAACCACATCGCCTTCTACCTGAAGTTCGAGAAGGACGGCCGCGACCTCTATCCCGAGATCCGCAAGGTTCTCGCCGAAGGCCGCGTGCCCGCCGACAACCGCGTCCGCTACGACCTGCTGAAGCGCTTCGGCTATTTCGTGACGGAATCCAGCGAGCATTTCAGCGAGTACGTGCCGTGGTACATCCACCGCGAGCGTCCGGACCTGATCGAGGAATTCAACATTCCGCTCGATGAATACATCCGGCGCTGCGAAGTCCATATCGCGGACTGGGAGAAGACCCAGGCGGAGATGGAAGACCCGAACACGGTGATCGAGGCCAAGCGCAGCAGCGAATACGCCTCCGAGATCATCCACAGCTCGGAGACGGGCGTCAGCCGCGTGGTCTATGCCAACGTCATCAACAAGGGCTCCATCAGCAACCTGCCCGCCGATTGCTGCGTGGAAGTGCCTTGCCTCGTCGACAAGAACGGCGTCCAGCCGGTGCAGATCGGCGAGATCCCGATCCACCTCGCCGCGCTGATGCAGACCAGCATCAACGTGCAGCGCCTGACCGTGGAAGCGGCTCTCACCGGCAAGCGCGAGCATGTCTATCATGCCGCGATGCTCGACCCGCATACGGCGGCCGAACTCAGCGTCGACCAGATCTGGTCGCTGGTGGACGACCTCATCGAAGAGCATGGCAGCTGGCTGCCCGGCGCCCTGCACGAGCCGCTGCGCGAAGCCGCGGAATAAACGTCGAGGCCGGGCGGGGAAAGCTCTCCGCCCGGCCACATCGAACGCGGCATCATCGTCTCAGCGGCGGTACCGTCCGGCCAGCGGCGCTGCGGCTGGACTTCAACCCTTCAAGACGGTCAGCCGCCGGTCCTACAGGCCTGCCTCGTCGCGCGGCGAATTCGGCTTCGTCCGTCGATGACCTGCCGCCGCTTGAGCGGCACGCCCATCTATTCGGTGACCGACTGATGTCCGTTTCGATCCCGGACGGCGAGCGACACCTTCGCTCTGGCAGGCTCGCATCGAATGCAATTCGTAGGGTCGTGAAATCCTTTACGTTCGCGCCATTCTCACGCCAGAGCGCGGGGGTGCTTCCGCGAAGGCGGCAACCGCTGAGGCGAGATTTTCGCTGACCGTTCCCCGCACGACCGCGCCGTTCAGGAGGTCGACTTCCATCACGTGATCCGCCGATGACGCCGCTTCCGCAAAGACGTCCATTGGGTGGAATCCGACCACGAATCCCATTCCGCTGGCCAAGGCGTCGGCGAGGTTGTGGCCGCTTGCGCAGAGTCGATCGTGTCTCATGCGTCCAAGCCATGAGCTATCTGCCCGCTCTAGGCCAGATCCTGAGCTGAGCGAACAGAAGATCTTCGTCGGGAAGTCGCCTATTTCGGCGGGGCGCAGCTGGCGCGGATGACGAGTTCGAAAGGCAGGGGCTCGCTGCGGACGGATGACGCCGTTCCCGCGATCCTGTCGGCCAGCAAACGGAAGCCCTCGGCCCCCATCAGTCGCTTGGGCTGGCGGATCGTCGTCAGCGGTGGATCGTAGGCCGCGGCGATCTGGATATCGTCGAAGCCCATGACCGAGATGTCCCCCGGCGTGCTCAGCCCCCCCGCCCTGATCGCCTTGATCGCGCCGATCGCGGTTTCGTCGCTGGAGCAGAACACCGCAGTCGGACGCTCTCCGCTCGCAAGCAGCCTCGCCATCGCGTGTTCGCCGCCGGCTATCGTGTAGTCTCCGGCCGCGATCATGTGCTCGTCCACGGCAAGCCCGAGGCGCGCCAGCGCATCGCGGTAGCCCCGGAGCCGCAGGTCTGAGACGGTCGATGCGACGACGCCCGTGATATGTGCGATCCGGCGGTGTCCGAGCCCGGCCAGATACTCTGTCGCGGCACCCGCGGCGGCGCGCTGGTCGATCTCCACCGTCGGCAGCT
Source organism: Faunimonas pinastri (assembly GCF_900110915.1). GTDB lineage: Bacteria > Pseudomonadota > Alphaproteobacteria > Rhizobiales > Afifellaceae > Faunimonas > Faunimonas pinastri. The sequence continues at coordinate 76,541 of NZ_FOFG01000007.1, read as the reverse complement.
TCTTGCCCGGAACCGGCTCCACCACCGCGACAAGCCGCCCGTCATGCGCCTTGCCCAAGAGCACGTCGGGCAGGCGGCCGTTCATCAGCAGCATCCCGTCGACACCGCCGGTGAGGAGCTGGCGGGCATGAAGATCGGCGCGGCGCGGGTCGTCGGCGGTGTTGCCGATCAGGACGTTGAATCCCGCCTCGTGCGCCGCCCCCTCCACGCCGACCAGAACCTCGGCGAAGAAGGGATTGGCGATGTCGGGGACGAGCGCCAGGATCTGCCGGGATTCCTGCAGCCGCAGCCGCTGCGCCATGTGGTTCACGACATAGCCGGTCTCGCGCACCGCCGCCTCGATGCGCTCGCGCGTTTCCCCCGTCACCAGCGGCGAGCCGGCGAGCGAGCGGCTGACGGTCGCCACCGAGACCCCCGCGAGCCTTGCCACATCTGTCATCTTGGGCCGTGAGCCCACGAACCGGTCCGTCAAGGCAGCAGCTCATTCATGCGTTGACGCAAGATGTAATCGATTGTAGCGTTTTCGGATAGACCCTTACTTGCTGCAATGCAAAGTAACAGGGTGCTTCTCTGCAGTGCAATATCGGACGCTCGATCAACGGACGCCGAATATACGAGAAGTGGGAGGAAGATATGAAGTTTTCCAGGGCGCTTTACCTGTCGGCGGTTTTTGCGCTGGCATCTGCCCCGTCCTCGCATGCCTCGGCCCAGACTGCCGATGTCATTCACTGGTGGACGAGCGGCTCGGAATCGAAGGCCGTCAAGGTCTTCGCCACCGAGTTCGAAAAGCGCGGCGGCAAGTGGATCGACAACGCGGTGGTCGGCGGCCAGCCCGCGCAGGCGCTGGCCATGAGCCGGATCGCCGGCGGCCAGCCTCCCGCCGCGCTGATGTGGAACATCGGCGTCGCGGTGCGCAAGCTGGCCGAGCAGGGCATCCTCACCGATCTCGATGCGGAGGCGAAGGCCGGCGGCTGGGCGGACAAGATCCCGCCGCTGATCGCCAGGAACGCCAGCTATGAGGGCCATTTCGTCGCCGTTCCCGTCGATATCCATGCCGACAACTGGCTCTGGTATTCCACCAAGGTGCTGGCCGACGCGGGCGTGGAGCCCCCGAAGACCTTCGACGAGATGATCGCCTCCGCCGACAAGATCAAGGCCAAGGGCTATATTCCGCTGGCGGTCGGCGGCGAACCCTGGCAGCAGGCGCTGCTGTTTCGCTCCGTCATGGTCGGCGTGGGCGGGAAGCCCTTCTACAAGAAGGTGATGATCGACCACGATGCCGATGCGGCCGCCGGGCCGGAGATGGTGAAGTCCTTCGACATGCTGCGGCGCCTGAAGCCGCTCACGGACGAGGGCATGGCCGGGCGCAAGTGGAACGACACGGCCATGCTGGTCGCCAGCGACAAGGCGGCGTTCCAGATCATGGGCGACTGGGTGAAGGGCGAGTTCAAGGCGGCGGGCCTGACCCCGGGCAAGGAGTTCGGTTGCCAGCTCTCGCCGGGCAACCAGGACGCCTACATCATGACGGTGGACGTCTTCGTCTTCCCCAAGACGAACGATCCCGACAAGCAGAAGGGCCAGCAACTCCTCGCCAACGTGATGATGGACCCTGAGGTCCAGGTCGCCTTCAACAAGGAAAAGGGCGCCATTCCCCCGCGCCTCGACGCCGATGTCGGCTCGCTCGACATGTGCAGCCAGCTCGGCAAGAAGGTCGTGTCCGTCCAGGACAACCAATTGCCCAACGCGGCCCTCGCGATGAGCGCCGACGCGGAAGGCCAGCTCGGCGACCTGGTCGCGCAGTTCTGGAGCGATCCCTCCATGACCTCGGAGGAGGCCGCGAAGAGCTTCTCCGGCATCATCGCCGGCGACCAGTAGGCAGCGACCAGCGAACGTCTGCGTTCCGGCTCGTGCCGGAGCGCCCTTCCCCGTCATCCGTCCTGCCGCTCGGGAGGCGTCATGCCTGCACTCGCGATCCGCAATGCCTCGTCCAAGGCGGTGCTGCTGCCGACGGTCGTCGTGATGATCGTCTGCTTCTACGGCAGCATTCTCTGGACGATCTACATCTCCTTCACGCGCTCCGGCATGCTGCCGAGCTACTCGCTGCAGGGCGTGGCGCAATATGTGCGCCTTTTCCACACGGCGCGCTGGCATACGGCGTTCGCCAACATGTTCATCTTCGGCGGCCTCTATATCGTCGCGGCCATCGTGCTGGGCACGCTGCTGGCGATCCTGATGGACCAGCAGATCCGGCTGGAAAGCGTGTTCCGGACGATCTTCCTTTACCCGCTGGCGATGTCCTTCATCGTCACGGGACTGGCGTGGCAATGGTTCCTCAACCCGACCATGGGACTGCAGCACTTCGTCCGCAGCCTCGGCTGGGAGAGTTTCACCTTCAACTGGATCGTCGACCGCAACTACGCGATCTACACGCTGGTCTTCGCCGCGATCTGGCACGGCACCGGCCTGATCATGGCGATCATGCTGGCGGGCCTCCGGGGCATCGACAGCGAGATCTGGCGCGCCGTGCGGGTCGAGGGCATTCCCCGGTGGCGGGCCTATCTCCGCATCGTCATCCCGATGCTCCGTCCGCTGATGGTGACATGCGTGGTGCTTCTCGCCATCGACGTGGTGAAGAGCTACGACCTCGTCATCGCCATGACCAAGGGCGGCCCGGGCACTTCGACCGACCTGCCCGCGAAGTTCGTCGTCGACATGAGCTTCGAACGCGCCAATATCGGCCTCGCTTCCGCCGGCGCGGTGATCATGCTGATCGTGGTCCTCGCCGCCGTCGGCCCGTATCTCTATTTCGAGCTCGGGAGGAAGAACCGGTGAGGCAGGTCGCGATCGGCGGTGTGCTGCCGCAAACCTCCGCCGGCGCGAAGGCGCGGGGCCGGGGCCGGGGAAGCCCCGCCGGCAGGATCGGACTTTACCTCTTCCTGACCGTCGCCGCCCTGTTCTTCGCCATTCCGCTGCTGATCGTGGCGGCGACGGCGGTGAAGCCGATGGACGAGATCCGCCAGGGCACGATCTTCGCGTGGCCCCATGCCCCCACTCTGGCGCCCTTCGCCAAGGCGTGGTTCTCCGCCTGCACCGGGCTTTATTGCCAGGGCCTGCATGTCGGCTTTTTGAATTCCGTCAGGATCCTCGTGCCGAGCGTCATCCTCTCCATCTTCGCCGGGGCGATGAACGGCTACGCGCTGTCGCAATGGTCATTCCGGGGCGCGAACCTGATCCTGACCGCGCTGATGCTGGGTGCCTTCATTCCCTACCAGGTGATGCTCTATCCCCTGGTGAAGATCTTCTCCGGCCTCAGCCTCTACGGGACGCTGCCCGGCATCGTGCTGATCCACGTGATCTTCGGCCTGCCGGTGCTGACGCTGATCTTCCGTAACTTCTATGCCGGCATGCCGGAGGAGCTGGTGAAGGCGGCGCGCGTCGATGGTGCCGGCTTCTTCCGTATCTTCTTCCGCATCATGCTGCCGATGTCCAAGAACATGCTGATCGTCGCCTTCATCCTGCAGGTGACGGGTATCTGGAACGACTACCTGCTCGGCCTGATCTTCGCCGGACGGGAGAACCTGCCGATGACCGTTCAGCTCAACAACATCGTCTCCACCACGATGGGCGAGGCGGAATACAACGTCGACATGGCGGCGACACTGCTCACCGCCATCCCCCCACTTCTGGTCTACTTCCTGTCCGGCCGCTACTTCGTGCGCGGCATCGCGTCAGGCGCAGTGAAGGGCTGACCGCATGAGCGCCGGCATTTCCATTCGCCACCTCAACAAATCCTATGGCGCGCTGCATGTGCTGCGCGATATCGACCTGGAGGTCGAGCCGGGCGAGTTCACCGTGCTGCTCGGCCCTTCCGGATGCGGCAAGTCCACCCTGCTCAACACGATCGCCGGACTGGACGAGACCACCGACGGAGAGATCCGCATCGGCGGCACCGACGTCACGGACGAGGAGCCGAGCCGGCGCGGCATCGCCATGGTGTTCCAGTCCTACGCGCTCTACCCGACCATGAGCGTGCGGCAGAACCTGACCTTCGGGCTCAAGGTCAACCACGTGCCGCGCGCGGAGATCGGGCGTCGCGTCGCCTGGGTTGCCGACCTCCTGCAGATCCGCGAGCTGCTCGACCGCAAGCCCGGCCAGCTTTCCGGCGGCCAGCGCCAGCGCGTGGCGATCGGCCGGGCGCTGGTGCGCGAGGCGAAGGTCTTCCTCTTCGACGAGCCGCTCTCCAATCTGGACGCCAAGCTGCGGACGGAGATGCGGGTCGAGATCAAGCGGCTGCACCAGAAACTCGGCTCCACCATCGTCTATGTCACGCACGACCAGATCGAGGCGATGACGCTGGCGACCCGGATCGCCGTCATGCGCGGCGGCGTTGTGCAGCAATATGCCGATCCGCAGACGCTCTACGAGCGGCCGGCGACCCTGTTCGTGGCGGGCTTCGTCGGCTCGCCCGCGATGAACCTCGTTCCCGCGACGCTGTCCACCGCCGGCGGCCTCAAGGCGGTGGTCGGATCGCAATCGCTGCCGCTCGAGGCCTACCCCTTCGCCGAGCGGCTCAGCGACGGCCAACCCATCGTGGTGGGCCTGCGCCCGGAGGACATCTCGCTGGCCGACGAGACCGGCGGCGCGGCGCAGGACGTCGTGGTGGAGGCGGCACTCCGCTTCACCGAGCCGATGGGCGCCGACACGCTCTGCTGGTTCGACTGGGCGGGGCGGACGATCTCCGTGCGCCTGCCGCCGGATCGCGCGCGCGGACTGCCGCATGACGCGCGGCTCCGCTTCGACATCTCCAAGGCTTCCGTCTTTTCCGCCGAGACGGAAAACCGGCTTTGATCCCCCTCATTGTTCAAGAGGCCATCGTCATGAAGGCAAGCGACGTCATTTCCATCCAGCTCTACAGCCTCCGCAATCACGGCGATCTCGTCCGGCAGCTCGATGCCGTGGCGGACGCCGGCTATCGCAATGTCGAGACGATCGGCTCGCACTTCGCCGATGCCGCCGGCACCGCGCGGGAATTGCAGGCGCGCGGGCTCAAGGCCCCATCCGGCCATGTCGGCATGGGGGATCTGCGCGAGCGGCTCGACTGGGTGGTCGATGCCGCCCGGACGATCGGCCTGGAGCAACTCTTCATGCCCGCCTTCGCGGAAGCGGACCGGCAGGGCGACGGCGCGCACTGGAAGCGGCTCGGAGCGGAACTCGGCGAGATCGCCCGCCGCATGGAGGGATCCGGGATCCGCTTCGGCTATCACAATCACCATTGGGAGCTGGCGCCGATGGAGGACGGGAGGCCCGCCCTCGCCCACCTCTTCGAAGGGGCCCCCGGAGCGCCGCTGGCATGGCAGGCGGATGTCGCGTGGCTGGCGCGCGGCGGGGCCGATCCCTCCGAATGGCTGGCGCGGGAAAGCGCGCGCATCATCTCCGTCCACGTGAAGGATATCGCGCCCGCCGGCGAAAAGACGGACGAGGACGGCTGGACGGATGTCGGCTCCGGTACGCTGGACTGGCGGAAGCTCTGGGCAGAGGCGCGCTCCGTCGGCGCGAAATGGATGGTCGTCGAGCACGACAATCCGAAACACCCCGACACGTTCGCCAAGGCGAGCTTCGATTATCTCGCGCGGTTGCCCGTCTGACCTTTCCCTCTCCGACTCCAGGACGCCTCCCATGGAACCCGTGACACTCGGCCTGATCGGCTGCGGCAATATCAGCGACGCCTATCTCACCGGCGCCGCCAATTCCAAACTCGTGCGCTTCAAGGCCTGCGCCGACCTCCGGCCCGAAACGGCCGAGGCGCAGGCGGCCAGATACGGCATCGCGGCCCTCGGCATCGACCAGCTTCTCGCCGACCCCGCGATCGAGATCGTCATCAATCTCACCGTGCCGCTCGCCCATGCCGGCGTCAGCCTGCAGGTGCTGGAAGCGGGCAAGCACGTCTATTCCGAAAAGCCCTTCGCCGCGCTCCTGAAGGACGCCCGCGCCGTGGCCGAGGCGGCTTCCTCCCGCAATCTCCGCGTCGGCAGCGCGCCCGATACCTTCATGGGCGGCGCGCACCAGACCTGCCGGCGACTGATCGACGGCGGGCGCATCGGCCACGTGCTCGCGGGCTCCGCCGCCGTCATCTCGCGCGGCATGGAGAGCTGGCACCCGAACCCGGATTTCTTCTTCAAGCCGGGGGGCGGGCCGATTCTCGATGTCGGCCCCTATTACGTGACAGAGCTGATCAACCTGCTCGGGCCGGTCACCCGCGTGACCTCGGTGGCGACACAGGGCTATCCCAAGCGGACGATCGGCAGCGCCGGGCGACGGGGCGAGGAGATCGCGGTGGAGGTGCCGACCACCGTCAACGGCGTGCTGCAATTCGCCAGCGGCGCAAACGTCTCCCTGACCGCGTCCTGGGACGTGTGGAAGAACCGTCGCATTCCCTTCGAGCTCTACGGTTCGGAAGGCAGCCTCCTCATCCCCGATCCGAACTTCTTCGGCGGCACGCCGGAGGTCACCGACCGCGACGGCGAGTGGCAGCCGGTCGATATCTCCGCCCAACCCTTCGGCACGCCGAACCGATCCTTGGACGACGGCAAGTCAGTCGCGGATTACCGGATGATCGGTGTCTTCGACATGGCGGCGGCGATCCGGGCCGGCCGCCCGCACCGCGCCAACGGCGACCTCGCCCTCCACGCGCTGGAGGTGATGGAAGCCTTCGGGCGCTCCTCGGCGGAGGGGCGGCATATCGCCATCGAAAGCACCTGCGCCCGCCCCGAGCCCGTTCCGGAAGGGACCGGCGAAGAGGTGTTCCTGCAGGGCTGACGAGACCCGGCGTTCAGGTAAATCGCCGGGCACCGGCCACGCAGAGCACGACGAAGCCCGTCACCGCGACCATTGGCCAGGCGACGGGTTCGCCCAGCAGGACGCCCGCGAGGATCAGGCCGAAGAAGGGCTGAAGCAGCTGAAGCTGGCCGACCGCTGCCGTGCCGCCCAGCGCGAGCCCGCGATACCAGAACAGAAAACCGAGCAGCATGCTGAACACCGAGACATAGCCGAGCCCCGCCCAGGCCGGCGCGCGGATCGCGCTCCAGACATGCGGCATTGTCGCCACGCCGATCACGAGCATGACCGGCAGGGCCACGATCAGCGCCCAGGAGATCACCTGCCAGCCGCCGAGGCGGCGGGACAAGGTCGCGCCTTCGGCATAGCCCAGACCGCAAAGAAGGATCGCGGCGACCATCAGCAGGTCGCCAACGAGAGAGCCGCCACCGCTCTGCCGGAGCGCAAAGCCTGCCACCGAAAGCGCACCCAGAACGGAGAAGAACCAGAAGGCCGGCTTGGGCCGCTCCCCGCCGCGCAGCACGGCGAAGAGCGCCGTCGCCAGCGGCAGGAGCCCGATGAAGACGATGGAATGCGCGGAATTCATGTGCTGCAGCGCCAGTCCGGTGAGCAGCGGAAAACCCACGACGACGCCCAGCGCCACCACGGCGAGTGTCGCGAAGTCGCTCGCCGGCGGCCGCTTCTGGCGGAAAAGGACGAGCAGCGCGGCCGCGCGGCACGCCGCGATGATCGCGCGCGCCGATGTGAGGAAAAGCGGCGTGAAGCCGCCAACGGCCACGCGGGTCGCCGGAAGCGAGCCGCTGAAGATAATGACGCCGAGGAGGCCGCTGCCCCAGCCTTCGGTTTTCCGCTGCATGACGAGCTCCGTTCCGGTTCCGCGCTTACCCCGTAAGCGCTGGCCGCGACAGGAACGGTCCCGTACAGTGCCCCCGAACTGTATGGATAATCGGAGCCACACGCTTGGGCGCGATGTCGGAAATGCGGATGCGGGCAGGCCCGCCACGCGCACGGGCGACGTGATGGACGAGATCCGCCGCCGCATGAGCGGCCGCGTCCTGACGCCGGGCGAGAAGCTTCCCTCCATCCGCGGCTTTGCGAAGGCCATGAAGGTTTCGCCCTCCACCGTGGTGGAGGCTTACGACCGGCTGGCGGCGGAGGGGCTGATCCGGTCACGCCCCGGCTCCGGCTTCTATGTCGCGGGAGCCGTGCCGCCGCTGGCGCTGGCGGAGGTCGGGCCGCGCCTCGATCGCGAGATAGACCCGCTCTGGGTGTCGCGCCAATCGCTGGATGCGGCGCCGGGTGTGCTCCGGCCCGGATGCGGCTGGTTGCCGGCGGACTGGATGCCCGAGGGCGCGATCCGCCGGGCGATCCGCAATCTGGCGAAGGCCGAGGACACGCTGCTGGCCGATTACGGCTCCACGCGCGGCTCCCTCGCCCTGCGCGGACTGCTGGCGCGACAGTTCGCGGCCGAGGGGATCGACGCCGGGACCGACCAGATCCTGCTGACCGCATCGGGCACGCAGGCGATCGACCTCCTTTGCCGGTTCCTCCTGCAGCCCGGCGACACCGTGTTGCTGGACGATCCCTGCTACTTCAATTTCCAGGCTCTGCTGCGCGCCCACCGCGTTCGGGTCGTCAGCGTGCCCTACACGCCGACCGGCCCGGATACCGCCCGTTTCGCCGAAGCGCTCGAAGCGCATCGCACGCGCCTCTACATCACCAATTCCGCGATCCACAATCCCACGGGCGCATCGCTCTCGCCGCAGACCGCGCACCGTGTCCTGATCATGGCCGCGGCGCACGATCTCACGATCGTGGAGGACGATATCTTCGCCGATTTCGAACCCGAGCCATCGCCCCGACTGGCGGCCCTCGACGGGCTTTCCCGCGTGATCCGGATCGGCAGCTTCTCCAAGACGCTCTCCGCCTCGATCCGCTGCGGCTATATCGCGGCGCGACCGGACTGGATCGAGGGACTGGTCGACCTGCAGGTGGCGACCAATTTCGGCGGTCCCAGCCCGGTCGCCGCCGAGATCGTGCTCGGCGCCCTCGGGGACGGCAGCTATCGCAAGCATCTCGCCGGCCTGCGCTCGCGGCTGGCTAGGCGTCGGCGCGAGGTGTCGGCACTGCTGGAGCCGCTGGGCATCCGTCCCTGGGTGGAGCCGCGCGGCGGTTATTACCTCTGGTGCCGACTGCCGGAGAGAACGGACGGCGCAGAATTGGCCCGGGCCGCATTGCGGGGCGGCATCGTCCTCGCGCCCGGCAACGTCTTCAGCGTCACCCAGTCCGCGCCGGACCTGATGCGCTTCAACGTCGCCCAGACCGGTGAACCGGTGATCGACGGGCTCAGGCGCTCGCTGCGGGCGGTCGGAGGCGGTGGCTAGGCCGCCCGTCGCTTTCCCCCGCCACCAGTTCCATCGGCCAGATTTCCTGCGGTGGACGATCCGCGCCTCCGCCGCCCTTCAGCCGTTCCAGCATGATCTCGCCGAGCCGCCTCCCAAGGTCATGCAGCGACAGGCGGAAGCAGGTGAGCGGTGGCGACAGGAAGCGGCAATGCGGGCTGTCGCGAAAGCCAATGACGGCGAGGTCGCGCCCCGGCGTCAGTCCGGCCTCATAGAGCCGGCGGTAAAGGCCGATCGCCATGGTTTCGTCGGCAAGGATCACCGCGCCCGGCGGCTCCGGCATCGCGAGCAGACGGTCGCCCAGCCGGTAGCCGCCCTCCTCCGTGCCGTCCTCGCGGATCATCAGCGCGGGATCGAAGGAGAGGCCTTCCGCCTCCAGCGCGCGCCGATAGGCTTCGGCGAAGATGAAGCTGAAGTTGATCCGGCCGCCCGCACTGGAAAAGGCGATCCGTCGGTGGCCGAGCCGCGCCAGCCGCGACACGGATTGCGCGATCACGCCCTCGAAATCGAGATCGACCCACGCATGGGCGCCGCCCGACAGCGACCGCCCCAGCGCGACGAAGGGAACGTTGCGCCCAACCAGATAGTCGATGCGGGAATCCTGCCGCTCGATGGAAGAGATGATGACGCCGTCGGCGATGCGCCGTTCCACCACGCGTCGGAGAAAGGCGTTCTTGTCCATCTCTGACGGGCAGAGCAGCACGAAGAGGTCGAGGCCCGCCTCCATCAATACGGGCTGCAACCCATCCGACACGCTCATGAAGAACGAGTTGCCGAGCGCCGCCACGTCGTGGTCGTTGGGAATCATGAAGGCGACCGCATTGGTCGTGCCCTGCCGCAACGAGCGGCCGGACTGGTTGGGCGCGTACCCCATCGCCGCCGCCGCTTCCAGCACCCGCCGCCGCGTTTCCGGATTGACGTCGGCGCGGTCGTTCAGCGCGCGCGACACCGTCCCGATGGAGATGTCGAGGGCACGCGCGAGATCCCGGATACTCATGGCTTCGTAATCCTGCTTCGCCGTGGGTCGGGCGATTGACATCCTAAAGCTTCGTGATAGCGTCGTAAACGTTTACGGTTCCATCCCAGCCGGGGCGAAGACCCCGGGCGGAACCACGGGAGGATGTATGGCTTTGCGTGCAGCGCTCGTCGGCTGCGGTGCGATGAGTCGCGCCTGGCTGGACGCCGCAAAACAGATCCACGATTTCGAGGTCGTCGCCCTCGTCGATCTTTCGCGGGAGGCCGCGCAGGCGCGTGCCGATCAGTTCGGCCTGACACACGCCGTCATCGGGACCGATCTGGACGCCGTGCTGGCCGAAACGAAACCCGACATCCTCTTCGACGTGGTCGTTCCCGCCGCGCGCCGGAATGTCGTCGAAACCGCATTCCGCCATGGCTGCCACGTGCTTTCGGAAAAGCCGATGGCCGACACGATGGAGAACGCGCGGGCCCTGCTGGCCGCGGCGGACGAGACGCATCGTCTGCATGCCATCATGCAGAACCGCCGCTACATCGACGGCGTGCGCCGCATGCGCGCTTTCCTGGATTCAGGCGCGATCGGCAAGATCACGTCCCTGCACTGCGACTTCTTCCTCGGGCCGCATTTCGGCGGCTTTCGCGAGGAGATGAAACACGTGCTGCTGCTCGACATGGCGATCCACACCTTCGACGCCGGCCGCTACGTCTCCGCCAGGCGACCGCTCGCCGTCTATTGCCACGAGAGCAACCCGTCCAATTCCTGGTACGCGCAAGGCGCCGCTGCTACCGCCATCTTCGAGATGGAGGACCATGTCGTCTTCACCTATCGCGGCTCGTGGTGCGCGGAAGGCCTGCGTACGAGCTGGGAAAGCCAGTGGCGGGTGATCGGCGAGACCGGCACCCTCACCTGGGACGGCGAGGACACCTTCAAGGCGGAGGCGGTTGCCGCAACCGGCGATTTCTTCTCGCAGATGCGGACCGTAGAGGTGCCCCCGCCCCCGCCGGAAATGCGGATCGGCGGCCATGCCGGCGTCATCGCCGATTTCGTGGAGGCGGTGCGCGCAGGCGGCACGCCCGAAACGATCAACCGCGAAAACATCCAGAGCCTGGCCATGGTCTTCGGCGCCATCGAAAGCGCGGAAACCGGCCGGCGCGTCGCAATCGAGATCCCGGAGCAGACATGACCGACATTCCCGCGAACGCGACCGGCGCAGCCGACGCGATCCGCATCGGCACGATGGTGAAGTGCAACATCGCCGACCCCGCAGCCTATGTCCGCGAGATCCTGCCGCACGGCTTTGAAAGCATCGAACCCTTCTTCTGGCAGACGCTGGGCGGCAAGGACATTCCGCGCCTCGCCGGCGAGCTCCGCGAGGCGATCGGGGACGCCGACGTCACGATGTCGACGCTCGGCATGTTCGGCAATCCGCTGGAGGAGACCGATACCGACCGGCAGACGCTGGAAGGCTGGAAGACGCTGATCGACAATGCCCATCTCTTCGGCGCCCATACGATCGCCGGCTTTACCGGGCGCGTTCGCGGCAAGCCGATCGAGGCTTCCCTGCCCCGCTTCCGCGAAGTGTGGAGCGAGCTTTCCAGGCGTGCCGCCGACAAGGGCGTCCGGCTCGCTTTCGAGAATTGCTCCATGGAAGGCAACTGGGCGACGGGCGACTGGAACATCGCCCACAACCCGGATGCCTGGGAGCTGATCTTCAACGAGGTGCCGGAGGATAATCTGGGGCTGGAATGGGAGCCCTGCCACCAGATGGTCTACCTGATCGACCCCATGCCGCAGATCCGCAAATGGGCGCCGAAGTTCTTCCATGTCCATGGCAAGGACGCGACGATCCGCTGGGAGGTGATCCGCGAGCACGGCGTCTTCGGCAAGGTGCCCTTCGTCTTCATGCGGACGCCCGGCTTCGGCGACAGCAACTGGACCGACGTCATCTCCGAGCTCCGCCTCGCCGGCTATACCGGCTCCATCGATATCGAGGGCTGGCACGACCCCGTCTATCGCGACGCGCTGGAGATGACGGGCCAGGTCGCCGGACTGAACTACCTCAAGCGGTGCCGCGGGGGCGCGGAGTTCGTCGCCAACCCCGCCGGAGCCCGAGCCTTAGCCTGAACAACAGCCCGAATGGGAGCCGCCGGGAGGGCTTCCTCCGTCCTCCCGGCACCTTTCACCCGCAGCCAGAAGCGGGATCAAACAAAGCCGAAGCAACGCCTTAGGGAGGCTGCCATGTCGAAGATCAAAGCCGCATTGGGAGCGCTGCTCCTGACCGCATCCACCGGCGCTCCGGCACTTGCCGAGCCGGTGACGCTGCAGTTCTGGACGACCGAGCACGAGGGCCAGCAATCCTACGTGCTGGCGCAGGAATACGACAAGAAGCACGACGACATCACCGTCAACATCAAGCATGTCGATCTTGGCAACATGCTGAACGATCTGACGCGGGCCTATGCGACCGGCAACGCGCCCGATGTCGTGGCCGTCGACAATCCCGACAACGCGATGGTGTCCTCGCGCGGCGTGCTGCTCGACCTCGATCCGCTCATCGCCAAGTCGAGCGTCATCAAGCCGGACGACCTCTTCCCCGGCCCGCGCAATTCCGGCACCTGGAAGGGCAAGATCTACGGCATTTCGCGCGGCTCCAACACGCTGGCGCTCTATTACAACGCCGACATGTTCAAGGCGAAGGGACTGGACCCCGACAAGCCGCCGCGCACCTGGGAGGAGCTTTATCAGGACGCCAAGGCGCTGAACGACCCGGCCAGGAACGTCTACGGCCTTGCCTTCTCCGCCGTCGGCACCGAGGAGGGCACCTTCCAGTTCCTGCCCTTCGTGCAGACCGCCGGCGCCGATTACGATTCCATCGCCAGCGACGGCGCCGTGCGGGCGTTGCAATTCTGGCAGAAGCTCCTCGACGAGAAGCTCGCCTCGCCCGACACGCTGATCCGCTCGCAGTGGGATTCCACCGGCACCTTCAATGCCGGCAACGCCGCCATGGTGATCTCCGGCCCGTGGGAGCTGCCGCGCATGCAGTCGGACGCCAAGTTCGACTTCCGCGTGGCGCTGCTGCCGGTGGAGAAGGACGGATCGCCCCGCGCCTCCGCCCTCGGCGAGTTCAACAACGTCATCATGAAGACGACCAAGCACCCGCAGGAAGCCTTCGGCCTCCTGGAATACGTCTACTCGCAGGCGAACCGGAACTGGAACGAGTTCGGCATGATGTCGGCGGTGAAGACCGCCGTGGTCGCCGATCCGAAATGGCCGGCTGCTTACGCCGTCTTCACCGAGCAGCTGAAATACGCCCGCGCCCGTGGCCCGAACCCCAACTGGCCGAAGATCTCCAAAGCGATCCAGACGGCCATCCAGTCGACGCTGACGCACCAGACCGACGCCAAGACCGCGCTGGAGCAGGCGCAGAAGACCATCAAGCCGCTTCTCACCCAGTGATGTCGCCCCCGTCGCGCCGGGAGCGATCCCGGCGCGACCTTCCCCGGCACCAAAGGCGAAGGATCGCATGACGGCATTTTTCAGAACCTTCCGGGAAGGCAGCGGCTTCGACGCGGTGCTGATCCTTTGCGCGGTCGCCTATCTCCTGGTCTTTTCCGCCTTCCCGCTCGTCTACAACGTGATCATGTCCTTCCAGTCGGTGGACATGTTCTCCATCACCGATTTCAACCGGCCCTGGGTCGGCTGGCAGAACTACATCGACGTCATCAACCGGCCGGAAGCCTGGCTGATCGTCAAGAACACCGCGATCTTCGTCCTGCTCTCCATCGTGTTCCAGCTCGGCCTCGGCTTCGGGCTGGCGCTCCTCTTCCAGCAGGATTTCCCCGCGGCCACCTTTCTGCGCGGCCTCTTCCTCGCCGGCTGGATCATGCCCGGCCTCGTCGTCGGCACTGTGTGGAAATGGATTTTCGCCGGCGATTTCGGCGTCCTGAACTACGTGCTCAACCATCTCGGCATCGTGACGGGCAAGATCTTCTGGCTCTCCGATCCCGCCTATTCGCTCTACGCCGTGATCATCGCCAACATCTGGCTGGGCATTCCCTTCAACATGATCCTGCTGTCCGTCGGTCTGGCCGCCATTCCGCGCGATATCTACGAGGCGGCGGAGCTCGACGGCGCCACCGCCTTCCAGCGCTTCTTCTCGATGACCCTGCCGATGATGCGGGCGACGCTGGGCGCCGTCGTCTCGCTCGGCGTTATCCTGACCCTGCAGCAGTTCGACCTCATCGCCGGCCTGACCAAGGGCGGGCCGGCAAACTCCTCCAACGTCGCGCAATACTGGTCTTGGCAGCTCTCCTTCGAGACCTACGAGATCTCCGCCGGCAGCGTCATCGCCGTCATGATGATCGCGGTCGTGATCGTGGTGGCGACGATCTACGTGCGCTCCACCACGAACGAGCAGTCAGCGTGAGGGTCGCGGCATGAAGCGATACATCCTGCTCGCCGTCGCGCTCGTCAGCGTCGCGGTCTACCTGTTTCCGCTCTACTGGATGTATGTCACGGCGCTGAAATCCGGCACGGAGATCTTCCAGTATCCGCCGACCTTCTGGCCCCCCCACCCGCAGTGGAATTTCCGGCAGGTCTTCCTCCAGCATTCCATGGCGTCGTACCTGTGGAACTCGCTGGTGATCGCGGTCGGCGTCACGGCGATCACGGTGGTGATCGGCACGGGGGCCGCCTACAGCCTCGCCCGCATCCGCAATCGCTGGACCAGCGTCGCGCTCTTCACGGTGCTGATGCTGCAGGTCCTGCCCTCCTCGCTGATGGTGACGCCGCTCTTCGTCGCCTTCAACCAGATGGGCCTGCTGGCCACGCCGCGCCTGGCCGTGACGCTGGCGCAGGCCGCCAAGGTCCTGACGCTCTACATCGTGATCTGTCGCTCCACCTTCCTGCAGGTGCCGCGCGAGTTGGAGGAGGCGGCGCTGGTCGACGGCAATTCGCGCATCGGCGCGTTCTTCCGCATCATCGTGCCGCTGGCGCGAAACGGCATTCTCGTCACCTCCGTGCTGATCTTCCTGCAATCCTTCGGCGAGTTCGTCTATTCCCGCTCGCTGATCTCGGAAAAGAGCCTGCAGACGGCGACCGTCGGCCTGTCGGAATTCGTCGGCCCGCAGATCAACGACTGGAACGGGATCATGACCTATTCCGCCATCTACATCACACCCATCCTGATCGTCTTCGTCCTGCTGCAGCGTCGCATCGTCAGCGGCCTCACCGCCGGCGCACTGAAATAGGGGCGCACCATGAACCAGATCGAAATCGACGACCTCAACAAGCATTACGGCGCCTACCACGCGCTGCGGGACATCAACCTGAAGATCCCGGCCGGTTCCTTCGTGGCGCTGATCGGTCCGTCCGGCTGCGGCAAGTCCACGCTCCTGCGCACCATCGCCGGGCTGGAGAAGTTCACCGGCGGCACGCTCCGCATCGCCGGCGAGGTGATGAATACGCGGCCTCCGCGCGAGCGGGACGTGGCGATGGTGTTCCAGTCCTATGCGCTCTACCCGCACATGGATGTGGAGCGGAACATGACCTATTCGCTGCGGCTGAAGCGGCGACCGCGCGAGGAGATCCTGGAGCGGGCGAAGTCCGCCGCCAACACGCTGGGGCTCACCGCCCTGCTCTCCCGCAAGCCGCGCGAACTCTCCGGCGGCCAGCGCCAGCGCGTCGCCATGGGCCGCGCCATCGTGCGCAATCCCAAGGTTTTCCTGTTCGACGAGCCGCTGTCCAACCTCGATGCCGAGTTGCGGGTCCGCATGCGCGGCGAAATCCGCCGGCTGCACGAACGGCTCGGCGCCACCTCCGTCTATGTCACGCATGACCAGATCGAGGCGATGACCATGGCGGATTACGTCGTGGTGCTGCGCGCCGGGCGCATCGAGCAGCAGGGCGCGCCGCTGGATCTCTACGACCGGCCGGCCAACCGCTTCGTCGCCGGGTTCATCGGCTCGCCGTCGATGAACTTTTTGCCCGCAAGGGTCGCGGAAGACGGCCGCACCGCCATTCTGGGCGAGGCCGACGGGCAGCGGATCGACCTCGGGCGCGAGGTCGAGCCGGGTCGCGAGATCCTTGTCGGCATGCGACCGGAGCATCTCCAGATCCGCCCGGCATCGGACGCGACGGGCCTTCAGGCGACGGTGGAACTTCTGGAATCCACGGGCAGCATGACCTTCATGGAGGCGCGGCTTGCCGGCGCGCCGATCACCGTTTCGCAGGCGGGGCGCATGGCGGCGGCGCGCGGCGAACCCGTCCGGCTGCAGATCGACCCCGAGAACCTGCGCCTGTTCGACCCCGCTACGGAAGCCGCGATCTGACAGCCGGGTACGGCACGCGGCAACGGGCCGACTACACGGACAAGAGCACGCTGACGGTGCATCTCGGCCCGAGCGCCGACCTCGCGGCGCGCGTGCAGGGCTGAACCGCTCTTACGCGCTGCTGCTGGAAGAAGGCGGCTTGGCGCGGCTGGTCAAGGCGCGGGACGCCGAGCGCACGGTGCTGGCGGAAGCCGCCTGCCCCTGGGATTTCGATCGCCACGACATTCAGCGGCGTATCGTTGAAGAACTGCCAGAGCCCGAAAGCACGTCCCCGCTTGACGGCGCCGAGATCGTGGAGGCCCGGCTCCGCCAGCAAGGTCACGAGGCTCTCCTGCGCTTGTTCTGGCGTGAAGCCCGTGCCGGCCGCGATGCCGCCCTTCCTGGCCACATAGGCGCCGCCCGTCGCGATCTACACGGCCGTATCGCGCGCGCGAACGTATTCCACCTCCGCAAGCTGCATCGAGCCCGCCAGCCATCGAGCGGAACGGCGTCAGCATCGCCGAGGCCGCATTCCTGGCCGGCTATTCCAGCCCTGCCAATTTCTCCACCGCCTTCCGCAAGGCTTTCGGCCTGTCGCCGGGAGCCAGCCGCCACCCCGGTTGCCACCCCAGCCACCAAGGCCGCGAATAGCGACGGGCACAGCCGCCGCTTCAGGCGCGGGACCCCTGCCGGCTGAACTGCATCGCCAGTTCGCGGTCGAGCCGCCAGTCCGGCGTGCCGTAACCCGTCCAGGCGCTGGATTCCCGGTCGTCGAAATAGACCGCCATGCGCAGCAGCGGAAACTGGCGGGCGCCGGTGGCGATGCTGTCCAGCCACGCCCTGCGGTAGTCCGAACCGCCGGCGACGCCGAGCTCGGCGATCACCAGCGGCTTGCCGAAACGGACGACGCGGCGATATTTCGCCGAGAGCGCCGCCGGGAAATCCTGTGCGCTACCGGTATTGTCCATGTCGGCCGCTTCCAGCCCGAAGACCGACAGGCCCACCAGATCCACGTCTCCCGCGCCCGGATAATAGCGCGCCAGACCGCTTTCGCCCTTCGGCGACCAGACGAAACGGAGATGCGGCACGAGCGCCCGGCAAGCCCGGACGACATAGCGATAGGCCGCGATGAAACCCGCAGGGTCCTGCTGGGCCCAGGGATACCGGCCGTCCGGATCCTCCATCTCATGGCCCCAACGCAGCAACACCTCCTCCTCGCCCTCGCCGGGCAGGGTCGCGCAAAGGGCGCTGATCTCGGCGTCGTACCGTCCGGCGGTGATGTCGGCGAACAGCGTCTCGCGTTCCGCCTCGCTATCCCGCTTCCTGGGCCACGGTTCCACCGTCAGCAGTAGCTGGCGCCCGAGGCTGCGCGCATAATGCCGCTCCTCCGGCACCGTCGAAACGTCGTTCCAGGCGATGAAGGCATGATGGACGGACAGGCCGCTCATGCCCGCCAGCCGCCGTTCCGGATCGTAGGCTCCGAGCCGCAGGGGGACGGCGCCCTGCGCGGCGGCGGCCGCGGCGGTGACCTCGCCGCGCAGCCTTGCCGCGACGCCTGCGCCGCCGGCCGCCAGAACCAGCCCTGCCGCGGAAAAGAAGTGCCGTCGTGTCAGCCGTGGCATGTTTCCTCCGCTGCGGGAGACGCAGGCATGCCGGATGCCTCGCGCATCCGACAATATCCGGTCGGGCGCGAGCGCGCGTCAATCCATCGAGGCACGGACGTCCCGAAGCGCGGCCGATCGCAACTGGCGCGCACGGGCAAGATCCATGATGGGGCCGTTCATGGCATCGGCCTCGCAGAGCAGCAGGGATCGCAGCGAGCAGGCCGGGGCGTCGTTCTCCCCGTTCGCATCTGCCAAGGCCAAGGCCGCGGCCACGGCCACCGGAGGGCTTACGGGCAGCCCGGGGCCGGAGGGCGGAACCTCCAGGGCGGTGACGGGAGCATCGGCCCCGCTGAGCGGCATGGCGAAGGGCAGGAGAGCGGCGAAGACGGGGACCCCTACGCCTTCAAAGGCCGGCGGGCACCGGTCGGGCGAACGGTCGGCCCCACGGAAATAGCCTTCCGCCGCGTCCCGATCGGGCAGCGCCTGCAGCCGGCCATGTGTCCGGTCGTAGACGAGCAGCGTCGGGGAATAGGGATATCGGTAAGCCGTTCTGTAGAGGGAGCTACCCAGCGCATCGTCGCCGATCGACAGACGCGAACTCGCGATGTCGGCGCGGATCGTCGGGTCGCCGTAGGTGAGTTGCAGCGCGCTGGCGAGGTCCCAAGGCGATTCGAATACCGGCGCGGGCCCGCTGTAGCGGCACGGCCCGTCGAGAATGAGGACGGCGCCGCGGGGCAGGCTCGGCACGTCGTCGCGGATATCGGCGAGGATAGCCCGCTGACGCTCGGCGGCATCGACCCAGAAGGAGCCGATCACCGTGTTCATCAGGGCACCGCTGCCGGCGAAGATCCCCACGAGCGCCGCAAAGACCAGACCCGCCAGACGGGAGCCCGGGCGGTCCGTCACCGCTGCCGTGACGATCCAGCCGGCGAGCCCGCCCGATCCGGCGAGCACCGCCGCCGTGCCGATGACGGAGACCATGAAGACGCGGTTGCCGATGCCGGCCAGCGTGAACTGAATGTCGGGCGCAAGCAGGAAAACGGCACAGCCGAGGGCCGAGACAAGGAGGCCGAGGCCCACCAGCAGCAGCATCTGCGAAGGCCTGAGCGGCGCCTGCCGACGGGCGGCGAAGCCGAGCCAGACCGCCACCGCCGCGCCGATGGTCACGGCCAGCGCGAGTTCCCTCCAGTCGCCGAATTCCCGCCAGATGCGCCAGGCCGTGAGCGGCAGCGCCACTCCGTAGTCGACATAGGCGGTGCCGAGGAAGCGCCGCACGTTCAGTCCGAAATCCGCCTCGCCGCCTCCGCTCGCCGTCGCCTGCCGGGCATTGGCGAGCAGATGGCCCAGAAGGGCCGAAGCGCCGCCGGAGAGGCCGCCCCGCTGGTTCATGGCCGACTTGAACGCGAAGATCGCGCCGACGATCAGGAAATTGCGCGCGAAGACATAGACCGAGCGCAGCGTGCTGACCCGGCAGGCCGCGATCACCAGCCGGTCGCGACCGAAGCTCACGGTGCTCCAGGGACGGTGCGGCGGACCGGAAAAAAGGTTGAAGGCGAGCATCGCCGCCGGACCCGCCAGAAACAGCGGCAGCGCGATCTCGTAGGCCAGCCCGCTGCAAAGGAGGGCCCCGATGCTGGCGATCTCACCCGTCCAGAAGCGAAGCCGGCCCGCATCCCGCCCGACCTGCACGGACCGGAGGTCGAGATGCATGCTCACCAGCAAAAAGAGCAGGCTCAAGGGGATCTGGAAGGCGGCGATCCAGAACCGGTCGGTCGAGGCATGCGGCAGCAGCAGGAACAGGAGCGAAATCGCCACTGCCGGCAGTCGCGGCACCCGCAACTGGCGGAGCACGACGAGCAGCATGCAGGCCGTCGCGCAGAGGACCGCGAGATTGACGAGGTGATAGCCGAAGGCATGGAAGCCGAAGAGCCTGTAGAGCAGCACGAGGTTCAGGATCTGGATCGGTCGGATGGAAACGATGCCGCCCCAGAAATTCCGGAACATGCCCAGCGGCGACTGGTCTGGCGCGAAGGCGAGCGCGGACAGGAAGGAATAATCGTCGGAGGTGAAGCCGAGGCTGCCGATGTAGAGAATGGAGGACAGGGCGATCACGCCGCAGATCATCGCGAGATCTCCGCGATTCCCGATCTTTCCGCTTGCTGGCATGCTGGATTTTCCTGTCCGAAGAACCGGTGGTGTGCGGGCAGCAGCCGGAGACCGGCGGCTGCGGGTTCGTGGCGAGGGGCAAGGCCGCCGGAGCAGCCCTCCCAGGGGCCTTCAGACGGTCAGCGCGAGGGAGTGGCCGTTCGCCTGCCGGCCCGTCGCGGAAGCGTCGTCCTCATCGTCGGAGGGCGGCATCCCGAAATGGGTCGCGCTGCGGTCGATCATCGCCGGCCCGTCGGCCGCCACCACCTGCGGGCGCGGCCGCTTCGGCGCCGAACCGATGCCGCTGACGAAGAAGCCGTGGCGGAGCAGCTGCTCCTCTGGATAGGCGTTGCGGAGATCGACGAAGACGACGCCCGCCATGGCCTCGCGCAGCAGCGCCAGATCGAGCGAGCAGAGCGCCTGCCATTCCGTCATCAGCACCACCGCGTCGGCGCCGGCGGCGCATCGGTATGGATCGGCAAAGAAGGCGACGTCCTCCAGGTGCTGGCGGGCCTGCTCCATGCCGGCGGGATCGTGCGCGTGGATGCGGGCGCCGCCCCGCTGCAAAGCGTCGATCAGCGAGAGCGACGGCGCCTCGCGCATGTCGTCCGTGTCGGGCTTGAAGGTGAGGCCGAGCACGGCGACCGTCAGCCCTTCCACCGATCCGCCCAGCGCCTCGATCACCTTGCGCGCCATCGCCCGCTTGCGCGCATCGTTGACGGAGACCGTATCCTCCACCAGCCGCAGCGAGACGCCGTAATCCTGCGCCGTGCGCAACAGCGCCAGCGTGTCCTTGGGGAAGCACGAGCCGCCATAGCCGGGACCGGCCTGCAGGAACCGGGCGCCGATCCGGCTGTCGAGGCCGACGCCGTCCGCCACGTCCGCGATGTCGGCGTGCACGCTTTCGCAGAGATCGGCGATCTCGTTGATGAAGGTGATCTTCATCGCGAGGAACGCATTCGCCGTGTACTTGATGAGCTCCGAGGTTCGCCGCCCCGTCATCAGGACCGGTGCGCCGCGCTCCGCAAGCGGGCGGTAGAGCTCGGCCATGACGGCGCGGGCGCGGGAATCCTCGGTGCCGACCACGACGCGGTCCGGCTCCATGAAATCGCCGATCGCCGCGCCCTCGCGCAGGAATTCCGGATTGGAGACGACGGCGACCCGCGCTTCCGGCCGGTGGCGCCGGATGATGCGCTCGATGGCGTCGCCGGTGCCGACCGGCACGGTCGATTTCGTCACGATCACGGTATAACCCGCCACCGCCTCGGCGATCTCGCGCGCCGCGCCATAGACGTATGAGAGATCCGCCCGCCCGTCGGAATGGCGCGCCGGCGTGCCCACGGCGATGAGGACGACCTCGGCATCCCGCACGGCGGGGGCGAGGTCGGTGGAGAAGGAAAGCCGCCCGACCTGGACATTCGCCCGCACCATCTCGTCGAGGCCGGGCTCGTAGATCGGCACACGACCGCCAAGCAGCGAGGCGACCCTGGCCGGATCCTTGTCGAGGCAGACCACCTCGTGTCCCATTTCGGCGAAGCAGGCGCCCGACACCAGCCCCACATATCCCGCACCGATCACTGCAACGCGCATGCTCCAACTCCTCTCGATTGGCTTTGGGGAAGTCTCAATGGCTCGCCAGCGCGAGATCGCGGCGCATCAGGTTGTTGATCTCGTCATCGGCCCGGCCGGGATTGGTCTTGAAGGGATACCAGCGGCCGAGGGAATCCCGCTCTTCCTGCATCATCCGGCCGATCTTCCGGTGGGAATGGCAGGTGGTCTCGCTGCGCTGTCCGCCCTTGAAGAACCAGACGGCGCGGAAGCAGATCTGCCCGGTGCTCGTGGGGAACCAGGCACCCCGCGCCGACGTCCAGGCCGTGTTGCCCTTGAAGGCCCGCGCCGTGAAGGTGCCATCGGCGGCGAGGATGCCCACCCCGTCCGGCCAGACCCATTGCCGGCCGCTGAACATGGCGCGGATTTCCACCGGCGAGGGCTGCCGCCCGCTCGGTATCTGGGGTTTCCCGGCGGCCGAGGCCGCGAGGGAGCCGAAAGCAGCGGCGCCCATCAGGATTGCCGCGACTGCGCGATTGATCGGCATCATCTCAGATACTCCCGTTCCGGAAAGGTCCTGAACATCGCCCGCGCCAGCCAATCGTGGCCGGGAATGCGGGCAGCGACCGCCGCCGAGCCGGCAAGCACGGCGCGGAGCCCCTCGCCGCCTTCGCGCGGCACGCCGATCGCCGGCACGGCCAGCATCACCGCGAGCAGGCCGGTGCGCAGCAGCGCGCCTTGCGGCGAGGGAAAGAGCCAGCCCGCCAGCGACCGGAGGCGACCGTTCCAGCTCTCCCGGAGATGACCGATCAGGATCGTCAGCGTGAGCAGCGCGTAGAGCAGGCAGTTCATCAGCGCGAAGAGGATGAAGCCCGTCGCCGTGTGCCGCGGCCCGAGCAGCAGCACCGGCAACCCGGAGCCGAGCGACAGCAGCGCATAGGGCAGGATCACCCGGACCGGCAGCGGCGAGACCCCGTCGTTCCCCTTGGGCGTGACGCGGAACTCCACCGTCTTGCCCATCCACCAGTCGCGGCAGGCGGCGACGACGCCCATCAGCGACCAGGGCCAGCGGGCGAAGAGGAACAAGGTCGCCTCCCAGCTCACCAGTTTGCTGTCGCCGGGCCGGGTGCCGCCGAGCTGCCGGAGCCGGATCACGAAGGCCAGGAGGAAGGCGGTGGCGAGCCCGAAGCGGACGGCGAATTCGGGATAAGTGACGCCCACCATGTTGACGTCGAAGACGAGCGCGGCCAGCGGCACCAGGTACATGGCCGGCATCATCAGCGAGAACAGCGGATACCAGATCTGGCAGAACAGGAATTGCAGCTTCAGCCGCCACGGCAGCCGCGCCAGCAGGCCCGGCGTATATTGCAGCAGGATCATCATCAGGCTGCGAGACCACTGGAATTCCTGCGTCGCCATGTCGGCGAAGGTGCGCGGACCGTCGCCATGCGCGATGGCGTCGATCGCGTGGACGCCGCGCCAGCCTCCGGCATTCATGAAGAGGCTGGTGGAATGGTCTTCCGCCAGTTCCGGGCCGAGGCCGCCAATTTCCTTCAGCGCCGCCGTGCGCACCGCGTAGTGCGAGCCGAAGCAGAGCGGCGCGAGCCCGTTGGTGTAGCCCGCCTGCAGGGCGCCGTGCAGCGCGCCTTCCGCATAGAGCCGCGCCCGGGCAGACCAGCTCTCCCCGGCATTGCGGTCGCAGATGCTGGGCGCGGACACGTAGCCGATACGCGGATCGGCGAAGGGCCGAAGCATCTCCTCCAGATAAGTCCCGGCGGGCACGTGGTCGGCATCGAGCTGGGCCACGAAGTCGTATCGATCGTAGCCGAAGCGATCGTAGAAGAAGGCGAGGTTGCCTTCCTTGCAGCGGGTGCGCCGCGGCCATGTCGCGCGGTGATAGTCGGCGCGGCCCTTGCGCGTGGAAATCGCGACGCCTTTGGCCTCGCACCAGGCGATCGCTTCCGGCGTCGGATCCTCGTCGGCCAGCCAGGTGTCGTGCGCATAGGTCTGCCGGAGCATCGCCTCGAGCGTTTCCCGCACGATTGCGAAGGGCTCCGACGGCGCCTTGGTCACCACCATGGCGACGCGCTGGCCCGGACGCACGGGCACGGCGGCGGACGGCACCTGCGCCCTGAGCGCGATGAAGACGAAATAGGCGGGGATGACGGAGAGCCAGCCGAGGATCAGGCTG
Organism: Faunimonas pinastri; assembly: GCF_900110915.1. Classification (GTDB taxonomy): domain Bacteria; phylum Pseudomonadota; class Alphaproteobacteria; order Rhizobiales; family Afifellaceae; genus Faunimonas; species Faunimonas pinastri. The sequence goes on along the minus strand of NZ_FOFG01000007.1, from coordinate 52,533 downwards.
TTGGCCACCATCCGCCCGGTGCCGATCACATGCTCCGGCCGGAACCACCAGGCCCAGAAGAAGACGAGCGAAGCGATCCAGGCGGCGGCGAGCACCCACATTTCCACGGCCTGCAGCGGCGTGAACATGGACCGCAGCACCGGCGACGGGCGCTGGCGCCCCCCCGTGACGATCCCGGCATCGCCGATACCGGCATCCGCAGGCATCGCTCCGGCACCGGTCTCCATGAGGGAGAAGGAAGCCCCCTTCCCGGCCTGAAGCTCGCTCATGCCCTGACCTCCAGCCCGAAGAAGGGCGCGGCGGTGCGCACGATGGTGTCGATGTCGGAGAACCGGGCGGAGAAGCCGAGCCGCTCGCGGGCAAGATCGGGATCGGCCAGGAGCGCCGGCGGGTCGCCGGGACGGCGCGGCTCCATCATCACCGGCACGGACCGCGCGGTGATCCGCGACACGGCCTGCAGGATCTCGCGGATGGAGATGCCCCGCCCGGCGCCCAGATTGACGGTCAGGTTGTCGCCGCCGGCAAGGAGGTGGCGGGCCGCCAGGAAATGCGCCTCGGCGAGATCGCTGACATGGATGTAGTCGCGCACGCAGGTGCCGTCGGCGGTGGCATAGTCGTCGCCGAAGACGGAAAGGTGCGGCACCGAGCCCGCCGCCGCCATCAGCGCCCGCGGGATCAGATGCGTTTCCGGATCGTGCTTTTCGCCGATCTCGCCATCAGGATCCGCCCCGCAGGCGTTGAAATAGCGCAGCGCCACGTAGCGCAGCCCGTAGGCAGCCGCGTAATCGCCCAGCATGTGCTCGGCCATCAGCTTGCTGCGGCCGTAGGGATTGATCGGCCGCTGCGGCGTGTCCTCGCGGATCGGCAACGCGGCGGGGATGCCGTAGGTGGCGCAGGAGGAGGAGAAGATGATCCGCCCGAGCCCGGAGCGGCGGCAACAATCCAAAAGCTCCAGCGTACCCGCGACGTTGTTGCGGTAGTACTTGGCGGGATCGGTGACGGATTCGCCCACATAGGCGGACGCCGCGAAGTGAACCAGCGCCACCGGCTCGTAGCGGACGATGGCGCGGCAGAGCCGGTTGCCGTCGGCGATGTCGCCCTCCACCAGCGGGCCCCAGCGTACCGCGTCGCGGTTGCCGGTGACGAGATTGTCGTAAGTGACGGGCTCATAGCCCTGCCGGGCCAGGAGCTTGCAGGTATGGCTGCCGATATAGCCGGCCCCTCCGGTCACGAGGATGCGCCCGCCGCTCATGCCATCGCCCTCGCATGAGCGCGGCGATAGGGGGTCGCAGCGGTCGCGGTCTCGCGCAGCAGGGCGTCGAAATAGCTGATCGTCATGCGCAGCCCGTCGGCGAGCTGCACCCTGGGCTTCCAGCCGAGCGCCGCGTCCGCCCGGGAGATATCGGGCCGGCGCTGGCGCGGATCGTCGGTCGGCAGTGGCCGGAACACGACGCGGGACGGGGAATTCACGAGGTCGACCACGAGGCTCGCGAGTTCGAGCATCGTGAACTCGCCGGGATTGCCGATATTGACAGGCCCGGTCACCTCCGGCCCCGAGTTCATCAGGCGAACGAAGCCGTCGATCAGATCGTGGACGAAGCAGAAGGATCGCGTCTGCGAGCCGTCGCCATAGATGGTGATGTCCTCGCCCTTCAGCGCCTGGACGATGAAGTTCGACACGACCCGCCCGTCTTCCGGGTGCATGCCGGGACCGTAGGTGTTGAAGATGCGGACGATCTTGATGCGGACGTCGTGGCGGCGGGCATAGTCGAAAAACAGCGTTTCCGCGCAGCGCTTGCCTTCGTCGTAGCAGGAGCGCGGGCCGATCGGGTTGACGTGGCCCCAGTAGCTTTCCGGCTGCGGATGCATGTGCGGGTCGCCGTAGACCTCCGAGGTGGATGCCTGGAACACCTTGGCGCCGGTGGTTCGCGCCAGCTCCAGCACGTTCAGCGCGCCCAGCACGCTGGTCTTCAGGGTGTGGATCGGGTCGGCCTGGTAATGCGGCGGCGAGGCCGGACAGGCGAGATTGTAGATCTCGTCGGCTTCGACCGAGAACGGCTCGGCCACGTCGTGCCGGATCAACTCGAAGCGCGGATGGCCGGAAAGCTGGCGGAGATTGCGCTCCTGCCCCGTCTGGAAGTTGTCGAGGCAGATCACCTCATGCCCTTCGCCGATCAGGCGCTCGCAGAGGTGGGAGCCGAGAAAGCCGGCCCCGCCCGTCACCAGGATGCGGCGGGTTCCGAAAACCCCGGCCGGCCCGGGTCCACCGGGAAGGACAGCCGCTCTCTCAATATTCGCGTGCAGCACCGTGCATCCTCCGCGTCTTGCAAGACAGACCGCCACGCGCCCCGGCGGGGGTTGCGGAAGCGGACCGGTTGTTCGGAGATCCAGGATCGTCCCGGGCCGGAATTGTCCGAGGTCGGGCCGCCCGGCGGGAGCCGGATGCGGCTGGATCTGACGGCTGGGTGGCACTCCCGGAGGGTGCGATCAGCCGACCGAAGCGAGGATCGCGGCGATGCGGGAAGTTCTCAATTCAGCGTTAGTTAGTTGGAGATCTAACCAAAGTTAGGTGAACGCGTGAATTCGCTCCGGCGGGATGCAAGTCCCTAACCCGACGCGCAAGAACTTACGCCGAAGGTTGATGGCCGGCAGAGGTAAGTTGGTCGAGCGCCGGAAAGATGATCCCCTCTGTTTAAGGTGATGCACCTTTGTACCCACTAGGACCAGAAACTTAACGGGCGTTAATATTTGAACAAGCGCCGCTCCAAGGCGCATTCAAGACTATGGGGCAGAGAATATGAACCGTGCTGCAGAGACGTTCTGCACATGCCCGCTCGCCATGTGCCTGGATTTCACCGGCGGTCCCGCGGGTACGACTGGAGCCGTGCCGACCGCGCCTTTCGCGTCTGTCCCGGCACGGAGACGCCCATGAGCATCGCCCGGCAGATCTTCGCGCCTTCCCAGACCCCAGGCCAGGACTCCGGCCTCGTTTGCGACCGGCACTACGACCGGAGCCGCGAACCCGGCCCCGTCACGATCGCCATCGCCGACGAGCGCCCCTTGCTGCTGCAGGGGCTCCGCACCGCCTTTCCGGCGCCCCGGTTCCATGTCGTCGCGGCCTGCACCGAAACCGAGCCGTTGCTCCGGACGATCCGCCGCGAACGGCCCGATCTGGTGGTGGTGGATATCGCGCTGCCCGGCATCAGCGGCCTCGGCGTCCTGAAGGCGATCCGCGCGGAAGACCTGCCGACCCGCGTGGTGATGCTGACCGATCGCTTCGATATTCCCGACATCGCCAGTGCGATCCGGGAGGGGGCGTTCGGCGTCGTGCTGAAGCGGGCGACGGCGCAGGACCTCCTCGCCTGCATCGAGGCGGTGGCCGCCGGCTCCTCCTGGATCCAGCCGGAGGTCGCCAAGTTCGCGATGGAATCCATCCTCGGATCGCGGCTGCGGGGCGAACTCAAGCCCGTGACGCTGACGGCGCGGGAACGCGACATCGTCGGCCTCGTAAGCTCCGGCCGTCGCAACAAGGAAATCGCTTACGACCTGCAGATCACGGAGGGAACGGTGAAGATGCATCTCCATACCGTGTTCCGGAAGCTCGGCGTTACCAGCCGCACGGAACTGGCGCTCAAGAACAAGAGCCAGGGGTCGTGGGCGGAGTATCGCCGGGCAAGCGTGGAGGACTGGCGCAATGCTTGACCAGCACCCGCTGACGCTTGCCGGCATCCGCCCGCAGGCGGACCGCTCCGATGCGCAGGCCGAGCGCCGGGCGGGCGCCCCGACCCGCCTCTGCGTCGTCGTGCCGGTGTTCAACGAGGAGGAGGGCGTCGCTCTCCTGATCCAGCGCCTCGCCGCGGTGCTGGAGGGCATGCGCGTCGACTGGAGCGTGCTTTTCGTCGACGACGGCTCGGCCGACGGCACGCTCAGGGCCCTGCGCGAACTGCACCGGATCGACCGGCGCATCACGGCCATTTCCTTCAGCCGCAACTTCGGCAAGGAAACCGCCATCGCCGCAGGCCTGCGCTACGCCGATCCGAATGCGGACGTCGTCGTCACCATGGATGCCGATCTCCAGCACCCGCCGGAAACCATTCCGACGCTCCTGCAGCGCTGGCGCGAGGGCTATTCCGTGGTCTTCGCGCAGCGCTCCGACCGCGACACCGACGGGCCGCTCCGCCGCCTTTTTTCCCGGACGTTCTACATGCTTTTCGCCACGCTCGGCCAGACGCGCCTGCCGCAGGGGATCGGCGACTTCCTGCTGTTCGACCGCAAGGTCGTGGCCGCGATGAACCGGCTGGGCGAGCGCACCCGCTTCAACAAGGGGCTTTACGCCTGGGTGGGCTTCCGCTCCGCCACGGTGCCCTTCCGCGTGGCGGAGCGGGCCGCCGGCACGTCCAAGTGGAGCTTCCGCCGCCTCGCCAAGTTCGCGATCGACGGCATCATCTGCTTCTCGTCAGCGCCCCTGAAGATCTGGTCCTATATTGGCTCGGCCGTGTCGCTCGTGGCGCTCAGCTATGCCGCATACTTCATCGGTGAGACCGTTCTTCTCGGCACCGACGTACCGGGATTCCCGTCGCTCTTCGTGTCGATCATGTTCTTCTCGGGAATCCAGCTGATCTCGCTGGGTTTCATGGGCGAATACCTCGCCCGCGTCTACGAGGAGGTAAAGGGGCGGCCGCTGTTTCTGGTCAGCGAGGAGATCGGACTGGCCGCGGAAGCGGCGCGTCCGGCCGAGGGAAGGATGGAGCCAACATGCGTATCGTCCTTTGCGCCGATGACTACGGCCTCGCCGAGGGCGTGAGCCGGGGGATCCTGGCGCTTGGCCGGGCCGGCCGCCTGTCGGCGACGGGCGCGATGGTCACGACGGACCGGTGGAAGCGGGACGCGGCGCCGCTGCGCGAGCTTCGCTTGGGACTGGCTCTCGGCCTGCACCTCAATCTCACGACGGGACGCGCGGTCTCCCCCGTCCCGGAGCTGGCGCCCTCCGGCGATCTTCCCGCCCTGAAGAGGCTGATGGCGCTTGCCTTCTCGGGGCGCCTTCCCGAGGCATGCGTCCGGGCCGAGATCCACCGCCAGCTGGACCGCTTCGAACGGGAAATCGGCAACGCGCCGGATTTCGTCGATGGGCACCAGCACGTCCATGTCCTGCCAACGGTCCGCAGCGCCCTGCTCTCCGTGCTGCGCGAGCGCTACGCCGGCCGTGCGCTGCTTGTCCGCGACCCGGCCGATCGCGCCGACCGCATACTGCGACGAGGCGGGCCGGTCGCGAAGGCGCTGTTCGTCGGGACCCTGGCCCGTGGCTTCGCTGAAGCCGTCCGCGAGGCGGGCTTCCGGGCCAATGACAGCTTCGCCGGCTTTTCCCCCTTCGACGAAAAAGCGTCGTTCGGGCAGGAATTTCAGCGCTTCCTGCGCGCGCCCGGCGAACTCCACCTGATCATGTGCCACCCGGGCTTTCCCGACCCGGAACTCGCCGCGCTCGATCCTGTGGTCGGGCGGCGGCGGCAGGAGTTCGACGCCTTGATGAGGCGGCCCGATCTGCCTGCCCTGCTGTGGCCCGGCTGGCCACGCAGCAAGGTGACGAGGCCGCCATGCAAGGCCGCGGCATGATCGGGCCCGCCGCCCGGCGGTGCGACGCGGAGGCCACCGGCCGGACCGGGCGGCGCCGCGGATTGCCTCTCGCCCCAAGCGCTCGCCGCGAGGATTTCCGGCAGGTCACGTCGTTCCTGCTGGTCGGCGGCATCGCGACGGCGGCGCACTACGCCGTGCTGATCGCGATGGTGGAAGCGGCGCACATCGCGCCGCTTCCCGCCACGCTCGCCGGCTATCTCACCGGCGGCGTCATTTCCTATCGCCTGAACCGTTCGCGGACCTTCAGGAGCACGCGCTCCCACGCCGAGGCCGGCTGGCGCTTCGTCGCCGTCGCGGGCGGGGGCTTCCTGATGACGCTTGCGCTGATGGAAGCCTTCGTCGTCCGCCTCGGGCTTCCCTATCTTCCGGCGCAGATGGCCACCACCGGCCTGCTCCTGATCTGGTCCTTCTCGGCAAACCGGCTCTGGACCTTCTCAAGCGGCGAGCGGACGGCGCCAGCGGACCCGGGCGGCGGCTGACGCGAGCGCCTTGGGTCAGCAGGAACAGGCGTCGGCAGGAGCTCCGCCGTTCCGATTCCGCCCGCTGGCGGAAGCAGCCGGGGCGAAGTCCTGACGGGAGTTTTCCGGTTCACCAAGGGACCGTCCGGCCGAGGTAATCGAGATATTCGAGGCCCGGGCGGTTCTGCTTGGCGAACAGCACGTTGACCAGATTGGGGATGCTTTCCTCGATGGTAAGCCGCGCGTCCGGCCCGCCCAGCTCGGTGCGGACCCAGCCCGGCGCCATCAGGGCCATCGGGCGAGCGCCAGCGGCATGGCGGGCCGCGTAGCAGCGCATGTACTGGTTGAGCGCGGCCTTGCTGCCGCGATAGACCTCGCGCATGCCGCTCGTATTGTTGGCGACGCTGCCCTGTCCCGACGACATGACGCCGATCAGGCCGTCCGGGGAAACCAGGTCCTCCAGCGTCTCGATCACCCGCATCGGGCTGAGCGCATTGGTGACCATCACGCGGATGAACTCGTCCGTGGTCACCTCGCCGATCGTCTCGGTCTCGTTGTTGGTCGTGCCGGCGTTGACGAACAGCATGTCGAACTGCCGCCCCGCCAGACGCCCGCGCAGGGCGGCGATCTCGTCGGGCTCGGTGATATCCAAAGTCTCGATCCCGACCCGGTCGCGATGCTCGTCGGCGAGGTCGTGCAGCAGGGTCCGGGTTCCGCCGCCGCGCACCGTGCCGACGACGTTCCACCCCTTGCGCAGGAACTCCGCCGCCATGGCATGGCCGAGCCCGCGTGATGCGCCGATCAGGAGGATCGTACGGCTGCGGTCGCCAGGTTCAGCTTCTGACATGGGGCAATACCTTCCGATGATGTCGAAGGGAGATATGAGCAGCGGCAAGGCAAGCGCCAGACGCACCGGATTCAAGATATGATTGCATCCGGCGCTATGTCTGTAGCAGCGGGCGGAATAGGCTCGTTCCATGAACAAGGCCGATATCGACCTCAATCTCCTCCTGGCGCTGGATGTGCTGCTCGCGGAGGGCAGCGTCACGGCCGCCGCCCGCCGCCTCGGCCTGAGCTCCTCCGCCATGAGCCGGACGCTGGCGCGGCTTCGCGCCGCGACGGGAGATCCGCTTCTCGTTCGCGCCGGGCGCGGACTTGTGCCCACACCCCGGGCGGCCGAACTGCGCGGCAGGGTTCACGAGCTTGCCCGCGACGCGCGGGCGGTGCTGAGCCCGCAACCGGGCCGATTGGATATCGCGTCGCTCCGGACGACCTTCACCCTTCGCGCCAACGACGACTTCGTCGAACTCTTCTCACTGCCGCTGGTGGCGACCGTCTCCGAGGCTGCCCCGAACGTCGCCCTGCGCTTCGCGCCCAAGCCCGACAAGGATGCCGGCCCGCTGCGGGAAGGCCGGATCGACCTGGAGATCGGCGTGCTCGGAGCTTCCGCGCCGGAGATCCGCACGCAACTCCTGTTCCGCGACGAATTCGTCGGCGTCGCGCGCCTCGGGCATCCGCTTCTGGCGGAGCCCGTGACGCCGGAACGCTATGCCGCGTGCCGGCATGTCGTGACCTCGCGCAAGGAAACCTTCACCGGGCCGGTCGATGACGCCCTGCGGGAACTCGGGCTCAGCCGTGCGATCGTCGCGGTCGTGCCCAGCCACCGCAACGCGCTCCGCATCGCGCGCCGGTCCGATCTCCTCGCCCTCGTCCCGCGCATGTGTCTCGGACCGAACGGCAGTCCCGAACCGCCGTTGGACGGCCTCGCCAGCTTCGATCTGCCCGTCCGCACGCCGAAAATCGCGATCTCGGCCATGTGGCACCCGCGCGTGGATGCCGACCCGGCCCATCGCTGGCTGCGCGACACAGTGATGGCGGTGTGCCGCGCGACGGTATCGTAGAGGCTCGCCGTTCAGCTACGCCGTCGCGGCGAGCCGATCGACCTTGCGCGCGAGGTCGGAGAGATACGGGCCGGCATCCAGAGCGGAGCCCGTCGCCTGCTGCAGGATCCGGTCCGGGGTCAGGCTGCGGCCATGACGGTGGACGTTTTCATTCAGCCATGTCGCGAGCGGCACATATTCGCCCGTTTCCAGCCCGGCGGCGATGTCCGGCTCACGCGAGGCGGCGGCGAAGAACTGCGAACTCATGACGTTGCCGATCGTATAGGTCGGGAAGGAGCCGACCATGCCGGAGGCCCAGTGCACGTCCTGCATCACGCCGCGCAGATGATCCGGCACCTCGAGCCCCAGATAGGCGCGCATCTTCTCCGCCCAGACCGAGGGCAGGTCCGCCACCTCGATCTCGCGGCCGATCAACGCCGCCTCGATTTCCGAGCGCAGGATGATGTGCAGATCGTAGGTGAGTTCGTCGGCTTCCACGCGGATCAGGCTCGGGGCCGCCCGGTTCACCGCCCGCCAGAAGGCGAGGCCGTCTACGTCGGCCAGCTGCTCGGGGAAGGTCGCCTGCAAGGCGTCGAAATGCAGGTCCCAGAAGCGTTCGGACCGGCCGACGCGGTTTTCCCACAGCCGCGATTGCGATTCATGCACGCCGAAGCTCGCGCCGCCGACGGCATAGAGATTGACGAGATCGGTGGTGAAGGCCGAGCGGTCGAAGGCGGGGGCGATGCCCTGCTCGTACATGCCGTGCCCGGCCTCGTGCCAGACCGCGAAGAGGCCGCCCGGCAGCCAGGTCTCGCGGAAGCGCCCCGTGATGCGCACATCGTTGCGGGTAAACGAGATTTCGAACGGGTGGACCGTGTCGTCCAGCCGCCCGCGCGCGAAATCGTATCCCATGCGGGCCGCGATCTCCGCACCGAAGCGGCGCTGCGCCCCGACCGGATAGGCGCGGGCGAGGAAGTCGGCTCGCGGCGGCTCCAGGCCGAGCGCGCGGTCGAGCAAGGGACGAATGCCGGCCTTCAGCTCGCCATAGAGCGTATCCAGCCGCGCCAGCGTCATGCCCGGCTCGTACTGGCCGACGAGCGCATCATAGGGGTGGCGCTCGTAGCCGATCGCGGCGGCGATCTCTCGCTGGATGGCGATCGTCCGTTGCAGGGTCGGCGCGAAGCCCTCGAAATCGTTGCGCAGGCGCAGCTCGGCCCAGAGCGTCTGCGCCCGCGTCTTGAGGTCGGCGGATTCACGGATCAGCGCTTCCGGGATGCGCCGCAGCGTTTCCACCCTCGCTTTCGTGCTTTCCACGGCGCGGCGGCGGAGATCATCGGCCGGCGCGGCCGAGAGTTCGTCGAGCGCGCCCTCCATCGCGGCGGCGAAGGCATCAGACACCGCCATGTCGCGCGCGAGGCCGGTCAGCGTGGCGATCTGCGACGCGCGGGTGGCCGACCCGGCCGCGGGCATCTGCGTTCGCGCGTCCCAGTTCAGGAGATTGACCGTGCAGAGGACATCGTTGATGCGCCCCATCGTCTCCTGGAAACGGGCATAGCTCACGAGGATCTCCGGGGCTTGTTAGTTGGCGGACTGGTGCTTCAGGCGACGATCGATGCGCCCGGGCGGCCGAAATCGACGAGATGGCACGCCGCGCGCTGGACAGGATTGCGCTCCGTCAGCAGCGGACGCTCCGTCCGGCAGCGGTCGAAGACATAGGGGCAGCGTGTATGGAAGGGGCATCCCGAAGGGATGTCGAGCGGGCTCGGCAGTTCGCCGCGCGCGCCGGCCCGGCCCGTGCGGTGCGAGGGGTCCATGTCCGGCGCGGCGTCCAGAAGCGCCCGCGTATAGGGATGGCGCGGCGCGGAGAAGAGCGCTTCAGTATCGCCGATTTCCACGATGGAGCCGAGATACATCACCGCGACACGGTGCGAGATGTGGCGGACGAGACGAAGGTCGTGCGCCACGAAGAGCACGGTGAGGTAAAGCTTCTCCTGCAGTTCGAGCAGCAGGTTGACCACCTGCGCCTGCACGGACACGTCGAGCGCGGAAACGAGTTCGTCCGCCACCAGCACTTCCGGCTCCACGGCGAGCGCGCGGGCAATGCCGATGCGCTGGCGTTGCCCGCCGGAGAACTGGTGCGGCAGGCGATCCGCCGCATCGGCGGGAAGGCGCACGAGGTCCAGAAGTTCGGCGATGCGGGCGGGAATCTCGGACTTCGGGCGCATGGCATGGACCGTCAGGGCCTCGGTCAGCACCTGCCGCACGGTCATACGCGGGTTGAGCGAGCCGTAAGGGTCCTGGAAGATCATCTGGACGCGGCGGTTGAAGGCCCGGCGCTCGCTGCCGGAAAGGCTGCCGATATCGTGGCCCTCGAAGCGGACGCGGCCGTCATTGGGCTCGATCAGCCGGACGATGGTGCGGGCGAGCGTCGACTTCCCGCAACCGGATTCGCCGACGATCCCCAGTGTCTCGCCGCGACGGACTTCCAGGCGCACCCCGTTCAGCGCGTGGACGGCCCTGGGCGGACGGCCGGCAAGCCGGTCCAGCATCGAATGAGCGACGGGAAAGCGGACGACGACATCGTCCACGGCAAGGATCGGGGGCTCCAACGGCCGGCTGGGGCGCTGTTGTTCGCTCATGGCAGTCCCGCCTCCGCGACGCGCTGGTGATGGTGGCAGGCGACCTGGCGGCCGGGGGCGAAGGGCTCCAGCGGCGGCGACACCGCGAAGCAGATGTCGGTGCGGAAGGAGCAGCGGGGATGGAAGGCGCAGCCGGAGGGCATGGCGGCGAGCGATGGCGGCGTGCCCTCTATGGAAAGCAGCGGCCGGCGCTCCGTTCCCCCGCGCGGCACAGAGCCAAGCAGCCCGCGCGTATAGGGATGATGCGGCTCGCGAAAGATTTCGCCGACCTCGCCGGTTTCCACGATGCGCCCGGCATACATCACCGCTACGCGGTCGCAGGTCTGCGCGACCACGCCGAGATCGTGCGTGACCAGGATCACGCTCATGCCGAGCCGCTCGCGCAGGTCCAGGATCAGCTTCAGGATCTGGTCCTGGATCGTCACGTCGAGCGCGGTCGTCGGCTCGTCGGCCAGGAGAAGCCGCGGCTCGCCGGCCAGCGCGATGGCGATCATCACGCGCTGGCGCATGCCGCCGGAGAACTGGTGCGGGTAATCGTCGAGCCGGCCCGCCGCCGCGGGGATGCCGACGAGATCGAGCAACTCGATGGCTCGCACGCGGCGGTCGCGGGCGGACAACCGCGTATGGGCGCGCAGGCTCTCGTCGATCTGCCGCTGCACGGTCAGCACCGGATTGAGCGCCGTCATCGGCTCCTGGAAAATCATCGCGATCTCGTTGCCGCGGATGGCGCGGAGCTTCGCTTCCGGCAGCGCAAGAATGTCGCGACCGTCCCAGAGCACGGAGCCGGTCGTCTCGGCCGGCGCGCGGGCGAGCCGCAACAGCGAGCGCAGCGTCACGCTCTTGCCGGAGCCGGATTCGCCGACGAGGCCGAGGACCTGGCCGGGCTCCACATCGAAGCTGACGCGATCGACCGCCGTGACGGGGCTGCCGGAAGTGTCGAAGCTCGTCGTGAGATCGCGGACGGAAAGGGTGGCGCCCTGCCCGGCCCGCGCTCGTTCTGCCGGGATGGCGCTCATCGTTTCGGCCTCAGCATGTCGGAAAGCCCGTCACCGAGCAGGCTGAACCCCAGCCCGGTGATCACGATGGCGACGCCGGGAAAAATCGAGATCCACCACGCCGTCGACATGTAGTTCTTGCCGTCGGCGATCAGCACGCCCCATTCCGCCGTCGGCGGCTGCGCGCCGAGCCCGAGATAGCCGAGGCTGGAGCCGAGCAGGATGCAGAGCGCCATGTCGGTCATCCAGTAGATCAAGGCGGCCGTGATCGCGTTCGGAAGAAGGTGGCGGAGGATGATGCGCGCCGTGCTGTAGCCCATGACGCGGCCTGCCGCGGCGTAATCCAGCCGCTTCTGCACCTTGATCTCCGCCGCGATCAGCCGGGCATAGAAGATCCAGCCGACGATGCTGACGGCGATATAGAGATTGAAGAGGCCGGGGCCGAGCACGGCCACGATCGCGATCACCAGCACCAGGAAGGGGAAGGTGATCACCGCATCGACGACACGGCCGAAGATCGTTTCCAGCCAGCCGCCGTAATAGCCGACCATCGCGCCGACGAACGTGCCGAAGACGACTGGGAAGAGGGTGCCGAAGAACGCGATCTGCAGATCGATGCGATAAGCCCAGATGGTGCGGGACAGGATATCGCGGCCGAAATTGTCGCTGCCGAAGGGGTGGGCGAGCGACGGCGGCTTGAGAATCGCCTTGTAGTCGAAGGCGGCCGGCTTGTAGGGAGCGATCAATCCGGGCGCGATGGCCAGCACCAGCGAGGCCAGCAGGATCAGAAAGCCGGCGACGAAAGTCCAGGAGATGCGGCCGCGCAGGTTCGACAGGCCGAACCGGCGACGGCGCACCGCCGGGCGGGACAGGATATCCTCCGCCGCGGTCATTGCGCCACCCGCGGATCGAGCGCCGCCTGGATCAGGTCGGTGGCGAGGAAGATCAGCGACACCACCACCGCGAGCGACAGCGTCAGCCCCTGGATGACGGGATAATCGCGGCCATAGATGCTGTCGATCATCAGGCGGCCGACGCCGGGAATGGCGAACACGGACTCGGTGATGACGGCGCCGCCGAGCAGCGTGCCGATCGTCGGGCCGAGCAGCGCCACGCTGGAGATCAGCGCGTTCCGCAGCACGTGGCGGATCATGATGACGCGCGGCATCAGCCCCTTGGCGCGGGCGAAATCGACATATTCGGCATTGAGCACGTCGATGATCGCGGTGCGGAGATTGCGCATCAGCACGGCGGCAAGGCTGACGGCCAGCGTCAGCGAGGGCAGGAACAGGTGGTAGACGTGGTCGGCCATGCTGTCGCCGTAGCCACCGACCGGAAACCAGCGGAGCTGGGCGGAAAACACCGTGAGCAGCACCAGCCCGATATAGAAGACCGGCATGGACAGCCCGACCTGGAAGGTGCCGCGAATGGCGGCGTCCGACACCCTGTCCCGGCGCAGCGCCGCGACGAAGGCGAGCGGCACGGCGATCAGGATGCCCAGGATCGTCGACATGGCGGTCAGGATCAGCGTCGGCGGCAGGCGCTGGCCGATGAGCCGCCAGACCGGGATCTGCACGACATAGGAGCGGCCAAGATCGCCGCTCAGCACATGCTTCACGAACAGGAAGAACTGCACCAGCATCGGCTGGTCGAGCCCGAGTTCGGCCTGGGCGTGGGCCACCTGCGCGTCGGTCACCCGGTCGCCGGCCTGCGCGCTCAGGGGATCACCCGGCAGCAGCCGGACGATCACGAAGGTCACCACCAGGATAAAGACGAAGGTGGGGATCATCTGCAAAAGACGGCGCACGACGAAGCCGAGATTCAGCAACCGGCAGATCTCCGATCATTGGAAACGGAAGGCGAGCGCGGAGACCGGCTCCGCGCTCGTTCGATCACTTTTCGATATGGGCGGCGGAAAAGATGTTGTTGCCGAGCGGGATCTGCACGAAGCCTTTCACGCTCTTCTTCAGCACCACCGGATAGGGCGACTCGTAGAGCGGAACGATCGGCCCGTTCTTGTAGATCTCCTGCATCCGCGCATATTCGTCAGCGCGCTTCTTGGCGTCGAGTTCCTTCTGCGACGCCTCGTAGAGCTTGTCGAACTCGTCGTTCTTCCAGCCGGAATGCTGCGCCTGGATCGTCGGAGAATAGCCGAAATAGGACGTGATCTCGTTCGGGTCCGCGATGTCGTCGGTCCAGTAGCCCAGGCGCATGGAGAAGTCGCCGGCGCGGTACTTGGCCTGCAGCGTCGCGTTGTCGACCTGCTCGATGTTGAGCTTCACGCCGATCTCGCTCCACATCTGCTGCAGCGCGGTGGCGATGCCGATTTCGTCCACATTGCCGGCGATGACGAGGCAGGAGAAGGAGATGCCCTTGTCGAAGCCCGCTTCCTTCATCAGGCTCTTGGCCTTCTCGACATCCACGGGGAATTCCGTGCCGCTGCCCACATGCATCGGCGTCGCGGCCGACATGTAGGAGCTCATCGGGGTGCCGACTCCGTGCGTCACGATCGCGATGATCGCATCCTTGTCGGCGGCGTAGTTCAGCGCCTGCCGCACCTTCTCGTTCGACAGCGGATTGTCGGAACCGTCCTTCAGCTTCGGCCGGACATTGAGATTGCCGTAAGCGACCTTGGTGGAGGGGAAGAGTTCCATGTCGAGCTTGTCGTCGGCCTTCAGCTCTTCAACGCGGCTGAAGGGGATGAACTCGGCTCCATCGAGCTCGCCGGACTGCACCTTGAGGATGCGGGTCGCGTCGTCCGGGATCACCTCGAAGGTGACGCCGTCGAGATACGGAAGCGGCTGGCCGTCCTCGCCCTTGCGCCAGTAATGGGGGTTCTTGACGAGCTTCATCTCCGAGCCGTGGTTCCACGACTGGATCGTGAAGGGACCGGAGCCGACGGGATGCTCGCTGAAGGTCTTGGCCTTGGCCGCATCGTCCGCGCCGGCCGCCGCCTCGAACTGCTTCTTCGGCATGATGGAGGTGTTGAAGACGCTGAGCGCGGAAAGGATCGCCGGGTCCGGGTGCTTCAGGGTGAGCACGATGGTCTTGGGATCCTTGATATCGACCGATCCGACGGATTCCAGCAGGAAGTTCCAGATGCCCTTCTGCGGGTCGCGGGCGCGGTCCAGCGACCATTTCACGTCGTCCGCCGTGATCGGCGAGCCGTCGGAGAACATCGTGCCCTCGCGCAGGGTGACCGTGACGCTCATGCCGTCCGGCGCGACCTGCCAGGCGGTGGCGAGGCCGGGCTGCAGGCCCTTGCCGTCGTCGGTGGGCAGGATCAGCGTGTCGTAGATGTTGGACAGGATCCAGATATCGACGTTGCCGTCGTTCAGGACGGGCTCCACGAAGAGGCTGTCGGCGTACCGCCCATAGACGAGCGTGCCGCCGCGGGTCAGCGCTTCGGCCGGGCCGAGCGTCGCCAGGCTGATGCCAAGCAGGAGGGCGGATGTCGCGGCAAACTTGAAGGAGATCTTCATTTGGGTCCTTCCGGTGTCGGCAAAGCCCCCGGGCCGGCGGAGCCGGTTTCGGCGGTTCGAGTGTTCCAGTCGTATAGAACGCTATTCTTCACTCCAGCCGACTGTCAATTCACCGCCGCCCCCAAATTTTGAGCGCCGTCAGCCCGCTTTTTGTGCACTAAGCTCGATTGTCGGGGCTCGGATTGCCGTGCTAGCCCTGTAGAACAGATTGCAGGATCGTCATGCGTCTCGTTCTTGATCGCGACTTACCTGTGCCACTCGGCGCACAGCTTCGCGGGCTCATCGAATACGGTATTGCGTGCGGGGAACTCGCTCCCGGAGAGCGGCTTCCCTCCGTTCGCGACCTTGCCGACGAGCTCCGCGTCGCCGCCATGACGGTCGGGCAGGTCTACCGCGATCTCCGCGACGCCGGCCTCATCGAGACGCGGGCGGGATCCGGCACCTTTATCGCGCGCCGCGAGGAGCGGTCCGGCGAAATGGCCCGTCGCACCGGTAATTTCCATCGCCACATCGATCTGCTCGTGGAGGAAGGTTTCGCGCTTGGCCTCCGGAGCAGCGAGATCGCGGGGCTGATCGCGGCCCGGCTTTCGGCGAGGCAGGCAAGCGGTCCGGTCCGGCAGGTGGTGATGGCCGGCATCTTTCCCGCCGCCACCGCCGGCTATGCGCGCGCGATCGCCGAAGCCCTGGGCAAATCGGCAATTGTGGAAGCGATCACCATCGATGTGCTCCAGCGCAGCGAAGCGGACCGGCAGCGCGCGGCTTCTGCCGATCTGGTGCTGACCTTCGCGCATCGCCGCCGGGAGGTGGAGGCGCTGCTCGGCCGCCGCTCCGTCACCGCGATCAGCTTCATTCCCGCCGAGGCGACGCGCCGCGCCCTCGCCTCGCTCGATCCGCGCAGCCGCGTCCTCGTGGTGTCCCGCTTTCCGGAATTCCTGCCCGTGATGAAGCCCGGCGTGCAGCGCTTCGCGCCGCATGTCTCCGAGGTCGCGGCGGTGGTCCTCGACGCCGAGGAGATGGAAGCGCTGCTGCCGGCGCATGACGTCGTCGTCTTCGCCAGCGGCGCGGAGCGCGTGCTGGAGAAGCTCGACCAGCGCACGCTGGCCATCGAATACCGCCACATCCCCGATCCCGGCGAGATCGAGCGGATCGTCGTTCCGCTCGTGCAATCGCCGATGCCGGACACCGCCGAACTGGACAGAGAAGCGTCATGAAGATCAGCGACATGAACTGGTCCCAGGTAGAAGCCTACCTGAAGACCGACGACCGCGCCGTGGTGCCGCTCGGCAGCACCGAGCAGCATGCGGGCCTCAGCCTTTCCGTCGATTCCATCCTCTCCGAGCGGGTGGCGGCGGAGGCGGCCGAGCCGCTCGGCATCCCAGTCTTTCCCGTGGTGGCCTACGGGATCACGCCCTATTTCCTCTCCTATCCCGGCTCCATCAGCCTGCGGCAGGAAACCTATGTCGCCATCGTCCGCGACATTCTCGACGGGCTGCATCGGCAGGGCTTCCGTCGCATCCTCCTCGTCAACGGCCATGGCGGCAATGCGCCGGCCGGCAGCTTCGCCATCGAGTGGATGGGCGACCACCTGGGCGCCGCCGTGAAGTTCCACAATTGGTGGAACGCGCCGAAGACGCTCGCCAAGGTGCACGAGATCGACCCGGTCGCCTCGCACGCATCCTGGATGGAGAACTTCCCCTGGACGCGGCTGAAGGACGTGGTGCTGCCCAGCCAGCAGAAGCCCATGATCGAGTTCGACCGCATGCGCGTCATGGATCCGGACCGGGTGAAGAGCTATCTCGGCGACGGCAATTTCGGCGGCTACTATGAGCGGCCCGATGAGGACATGCTGGCGATCTGGGACGTCGCGGTGAAGGAAACGCGCGCCCTGATGGAGGGACCGTGGTCGTGAGCGGCGTGGAGGGAAGCGGCGGGACCGGCGGTGGCCCGATCCTGGTCTGGGGCGCCGGCGCGATCGGCGGTTCGGTCGGCGCGGCCCTGGTGCGGGCCGGTGAAGAGGTGATCTTCGTCGATCAGGCGGCCGATCACGTCGCCGCCATCAACACGTCCGGATTGAAGATCACCGGACCGGTCGAGGAATATACCGTCCAGGCCCGCGCCTTCATGCCGGCCGGGGTGCAGGGCACGTTCGAGCGCGTCATTCTCGCGGTCAAGGCACACCATACAGGCACCGCGCTGGACGATCTCGCCCCGCATGTGGCCGGGAACGGCTTCGTCGTCTCCGCCCAGAACGGGCTGAACGAGCATGAGATCGCCGCCCGCATCGGGGACGAGCGCACCGTCGGCTGCTTCGTCAATTTCGGCGCGGATTATCTGGAGCCCGGCATCATCCATTATGGCGGTCGCGGCGCGGTCGTTCTGGGCGAACTCGACGGCCGCCGGACGCCGCGCGTGGAGGACCTGCATCGCCTCTTCAGCATGTTCGATCCCGCCGCGATCGTGACGCCCAACATCTTTGGCTATCTCTGGGCGAAGCTGATCTACGGCGCGCAGCTCTTCGCCACCGCCCTGACCAATGACAGCATCGCCGACGTGCTCGCGACCGAGCGATACCGCCCCTTGCTGACGCGGCTGGCGCACGAAATCGTCGCCGTGGCGCGCGCCGAGGGCGTGTCGCTGGAAGCCTTCAACGGCTTCGATCCCAGGGCTTTCCTGCCGGAGGCACCGGCTTCGGAAACCGCCCGCTCCTTCGACGAGATGGTCGCGCATAATCGCAAATCGGCGAAGTCGCATTCCGGCATCTGGCGCGACCTTGCCGTGCGCAAGCGCAAGACCGAGGTGGACGCGCAGCTGGGCCCCATCGTGCAAACCGGCCGCAAGCACGGCCTGCGAACGCCGATCACGGCGGGCATCATCGCCCGCATCCACGACATCGAGGAAGGCCGGGCCGATCTGGACGTCGCTCATCTCGACGAGCTGAATCGTCTTTCCGACACCAGCCCGGCAGACAGTGGAGCGGCCGCATGAAGATCGACCTTGCCGGCCGCACCGCGCTCGTCACCGGCGCCGGCCACGGCTTCGGCCGCGCGATCGCGGTCGGCCTCGCGAAGGTCGGCGCGACCGTCTTCGCCTGCGACATCCTCGATGACGAACTGCCGGAAACCGCGGCGATAGCGGGCCCGAGCTGCCACATCCGACGGCTCGACGTGACGGATGCCGAAGCGATCCGCTCCACCGTCCGCGAGATCGAGGCCGCCGGCCACGGCATCGACATCCTCGTCAACAATGCCGGCGGCGTCCTCGGTCAGGTCGGCCGCCCCATCGAGGAGATCAGCCTCCGGGACTGGCAGGGCATCTTCGACGTCAATCTCACCGGCGCGTTTCTGACCGCGCAGGCCCTCGCGCCCGGCATGAAGGCGCGGCGCTTCGGCCGCATCGTCAACATCTCCTCCGGGGCGGGTCTCGGCATCAGCCTCACCGGCATCCAGGCCTATGCCAGCGCCAAGGCCGGCCAGATCGGCCTGACGCGGCAGCTCGCCCACGAGCTCGGCCCCTGGAACATCACCGTCAACAATGTCGCGCCGGGCTTCGTCCGCTCCAATCCCGCCAGCGAGCGGCAATGGCACGCCATGGGCGAGGACGGGCAGGAGAAGGTCCTTCAAGGCATCGCGCTGAAGCGCCTGGGCACGCCCGAGGATATCGCCAACGCCGTGCTGTTCTTCGCCTCGGAGCACGCCGGCTGGATCTCCGGGCAGGTGCTCAGTGTCGACGGGGGCAAATAGCGCCGAACAGCAACGATGAGGAAGCGGCATGACCGACGTATCCCACATCGCCTTCGCCAGCGTTCGAGATCTCGGTGCGGCCTATCGGTCCGGCCGCCTCGGTCCGGTGGATGTCGTCACGGCCTCGCTCGCCCGACTGGATTTGCTGGAGCCGAAGCTAAACGCCTTTCTCGAGCCCATGCGCGAGGAAGCGCTCCGAGCGGCTGACGAGGCCATGCGTGCGTTGCAGGCGGGGGAGGATCGCGGCCCGTTGCACGGCATTCCCGTCGCGATCAAGGATATCATCGACGTCGCGGGCGTGCCGACGACCTATGCCACACGGGCCGTCGCTCCTGTCATGCCGGAGCGCGACGCGGAGCTCGTCCGCAATTTGCGCGCAGCCGGCGCCATTATCCTCGGCAAGACGAACCTTCTCGAATTCGCCTATGGCATCGCCCATCCCGAGATCGGGCAGACCAACAATCCCTTCGATCCCGGCCGGACGTCCGGCGGCTCCAGCGGCGGTTCGGCCGCGGCGGTTGCGGCCGGCATCGTGCCCCTGGCGGTCGGGACCGATACCGGCGGCTCCATCCGCATTCCCGCGTCCTATTGCGGCATCGTGGGGCTGAAGCCGACCTACGGCCTGGTTTCGACGGACGGCGTCTTTCCTCTCTCCTGGTCTCTCGATCATGCCGGCCCGCTGGCCCGCAGCGTGGAGGATGCGGCGCTGCTGCTGGCGGGGATGGCGGGCAGGCCGATGCCCCTCGCCCGGCGCGAGATCGGCGGATTGCGGATCGGCTTCGTCGGCGCGCATCTGGATTCCGCCGCGCTGACCCTGCCCGTCCGCGCTCTCATGCAGGAGGCGATGGTGAAGCTTTCCGCCGCCGGCGCGGCGGTCGGGCGGATCGAGATCGCGGGATCGCGCGACGCCAATCCCGGCCTGCATGGAGTGCTCCTGCCGGAGGCGAGCCTTGTTCATGAAACGCTGGCCGGGGTGCGGCCGGAGGGATATGCGGCGCGCACGCGCGGCCAGTTGGCGGCAGGCCGGAACGTTCCGGCGATCGAATACCTTCGGGCCCAGCGCCTGCGGGAACGGCT
Source organism: Faunimonas pinastri (assembly GCF_900110915.1). Classification (GTDB taxonomy): domain Bacteria; phylum Pseudomonadota; class Alphaproteobacteria; order Rhizobiales; family Afifellaceae; genus Faunimonas; species Faunimonas pinastri. The sequence goes on along the minus strand of NZ_FOFG01000007.1, from coordinate 32,631 downwards.
TCGCTCAGCTGTCGAGGCGCTCTTTGCGGAGGTCGACGCGATCGCGAGCCCCGCCGTCGGCTTCGTGGCCCCCCACGAAGATCCCGTCATCACCGGCGACGAGGAAGACGGCGAGATGATCTCCTCCGGCCTCGCCAACATGACGGGGCACCCGGCGATCAGCATTCCCTGCGGCTTGAGCGAAGGCCTGCCGGTTGGACTGCAACTGGTCGGCCCGATGAACCGGGATGCCGACCTGCTTTCCATGGCGGCGGCAATAGAGAGGGTGCTCGCCTTCGGCGCCCGACCGAGCCTCTGACGAGAAACGCGCAGGATTACCGAAACGCGGCGGCCGACGAATTCGTCAGGACGCGGGTCATTGGGTCCAGGCGGATCTTGGAAAAGCTGGGGCTTCGCCGGGGGGCGGCGTGATCGGGCAATCCTGATCGCCTCGCCCGGCATGAACGACACTGCATGGTCTCGCTCCAGAAGAAGCCCGGCACAGCCTTTCGACGGCCGACTGCCATATCGATGCGCGGGAGGACCGAATGCGGGGGGCTCTACACCACGATTTGCGACGATCGCTGCGCTGCTCAACCCAGCCGAGGTCAGCGATCTCCCTGAGTCGGTCGAGGCCGGGTGAGTATCCGCCGCTGCACGGCCCCGTCCAGCGTTCCCTCGACAATGGATTCAGCCCGACAGGAGGGTAGCGAACCCGCGTGGAGATGCACGGAAGATCTGGCTTCCCGGTGGTGACGAGGGGCGTGGGTGGGCGATTCGGTCGCCGCGAACGTCCGGTCAGGACGCATGAGAGGATCATAAATCGAAGGGATCGATCAGGTCGTTGCACAACGACCCTGCGGCGACGCCGGGCGTCGCCTGGTGCGATCCAGGAGACCTGAGGAAGTCGGTGGCTTTAGGTGGTACAGCCGCCCGGACTCGAACCGGGGACCTTCGGAGCCACAATCCGACGCTCTAACCAGCTGAGCTACGGCTGCATATAAGTGAAGCGCGCGGACCTTAGGAGGACGCCGCGCGCCTGACAAGGGGGATACAGGAACTTTCAGCGGTTTTCAACAGGCAGCGGATGAACCGCTGCCTGCAAAACGTCAGGCGCTCTCCGGCGCCTGTTCGGGAGCCTGTTCCGGCGCGGGAGCGGTCGGGCGGGCGGCGGCGGGAGCGACCGCCTTCGCGGTCGGGGCCAGCACCATGATCATCTGGCGACCTTCCATGCGAGGCTCGCTTTCGACCTTCGACATATCGTCGAGCTCGCCGCGAATGCCCTGCAGGAGCTTCATGCCGAGATGCGGATGCGCCATCTCGCGGCCGCGGAAGCGGAGGGTCACCTTGACCTTGTCGCCTTCCTCAAGGAAGCGCTTGGCCGCGCGCATCTTCACCTCGTAATCGTGGGTGTCGATGTTCGGCCGCACCTTGATTTCCTTGACCTCGACGGTCTTGGTCTTCTTGCGCGACTCGGCCGCCTTCTTCTGCGACTGGTACTTGAACTTGCCGAAGTCCAGGAGCTTGCAAACCGGCGGGCGGGAATTCGGCGAGATCTCGACGAGATCGAGCCCAACCTCGTCGGCGAGGTCGCGCGCTTCCTGAATCGACACGACGCCGCGGTTCACGCCCTCATGATCGACCAGCTGGATCTCCGGCAGGCGAATCTCGTCATTGACGCGGGGGCCTTCCTTGGTGGTCGGCGGTGCACGGAACGGTCTGCGAATGTGAACTCTCCTGAACGTTGATTCGGATAGCGGGAGGGGACAAGCCGCACCTCCGCGCGTGCTCCTAATGTGGCCCTTCAGGCCCCGGAGTCAACTCACACCTTCCGAAAAAGGCCGGAAAAGCCCGATGGTGTGGCTGCCCGGCGACATGCACCGGAAGATCTCGCGGCGATCGGGCAAGAAGAACATTCAGGCGCCGAAGACGAGCCGAGTGTAGAGCGCCAGCGTGCTCGTGGTCAGCTTTTCGATGGTGAAGCGGGAGCGCACACGCTCCGAGCCGCGCCGCCCCATCGCCTGCCGCTCGGCCGGATCCATCCGGAAAAAGCCGGCGATGGCCTGCGCGACGGCTTCGGAATCGTCGAAGGGCACGAGAAAGCCGGTCGCCTCCCCCGCCCCCACCAGCGGGGGCGCCAGAACGGCTTCGCGCCCTGGCGCGTGGTTGGTGGAGACCACGGGCACCCGCATCGCCTGGCTTTCCAGCGCCACGCGGGGAAACCCTTCCGCCGAAGCGATGTTGAGCGAGAGATCGGCCGCGGCGAAGGCCGCCGGCATATCCGTCATGTGGCCGGCGAAATGCACGCGCGAGGCGACGCCGAGATTCCGGGCCAGCGCATCGAGCTCGGCGCGATATTCGCCCTTGCCCTGATGATCGTCGCCGACGGACACCAGCACGAAGTCCGGCGCGCCCAGTTCCGCCGCCCGGCCGACCGCGCGGACCGCAGCCGCATGGCCCTTGCGCGCCGTCACGCGGGCGGCGATCAGCACGACGGCCATGCCGGGCGCCACGCCCCAGTCTTGCCGGAGCGCCTCGATCCGTTCCGGCGCGATCGCCTCGGGATCGAAGCGCACCGGATCGACGCCGCGATGGATCACCGTCACGTTGTGCGCGGCCCAGGGATATTGCGCGACGATGCTGTCGGCGATCGCCTGAGAGACGGCGATCACGCCATCGCCCCGCGCCATGACGGAATTGTAGAAGCGCTTCACCCGGCCGGTCGCGCGGTAGTCGCTGTGGTAGGTCGTGACGAAGCGGATGCCGGTGCGACGCGCCGCGGCCAGCGCGCTCCAGGCGACGGCGCGGGAACGGGCATGCAGCACGTCCACCTTCTCGGCGCGGACGAGATCGGCCAGCCGGCCGATATTGCGCGCCATGACAAGCGGGCTCTTGGAGGCGACGGGAAGCTCGATATGCTCCGCCCCGGCGGCCCTGAGCTCGGCCACCATGCGGCCGCCTTCGGAAACCACGATGGCGCGATGACCCTCCTTGACCAGCCGCGCCGCGACCTGCAGCGCGCCAAGCTCCGCCCCGCCGGCTTCCAGGCGGGGGATGGTCTGCAGCACCGTCAGGCGGCGTCGACTTGCATTTTCCGGCATGACGGGGATTCAAAGGCTCACGAAACGGACCCGGGACCCATAGAATGAGCGGCGCTGAAATGAAACAGATCACCGTTGGCACGGGCGGGGAGACGCGCGAAATCGCCATTCTTTCCCGCCCGGGCCGCAATCCCGGCCTGTTCTGGCTGGGCGGCTTTCGCTCGGAGATGACGGGCACAAAGGCCGAAGCGCTGGACAAGTGGGCTGGGAAAACCGGCCACGCGATGGCGCGCTTCGATTATTCCGGGCACGGACAGTCGGGCGGCCGTTTCGCCGATGGCACGATCTCCCGCTGGCTTGAGGATTCGCTGGCCGCCTTCGATGCCGCCACATCCGGGCCGCAGATCCTGATCGGCTCCTCCATGGGCGGCTGGCTGGCGCTGCTGCTCGCCAAAAGACTGCGCGAGGCCGGCCGGCGGGAGGCGCTCGCGGGAATGGTGCTGATCGCCCCGGCCGTCGACATGACGGAAGATCTGATGTGGGCGAAATTCGACGAGGCGGCCAGGCGCGACCTCACGGAAACGGGCTTCTACGCCGAACCCTCGGACTATTCCGACGAGCCGTACATCCTGACGCGCGGATTGATCGAGGATGGCCGAAAGCATCTCTTCGGGCCCCACCCGATCGAGACAGGCTGCCCCGTCCACGTGATCCAGGGCATGCGGGACACGGACGTGCCGTGGGGCCATGCGACGGCGCTGATGGAGCGCCTCGCCTACGACGACGCCGTGCTGACGCTGGTGCGCGACGGCGACCACCGGCTCTCACGGCCGCAGGATCTTCAGCGGCTGATCGAGGCGGTCGAAGACCTCGTGCACGAGTGAGGGCATGAACGGGGAACGCCTGGAGCGTCCCCCGTTCATCCTGGCGGCCCGGCTCAGGCCGCCGCTTCGCGCGCCGGCATCGGACAGGTCACGCCGGTGCCGCCGATGCCGCAATAGCCGTTCGGGTTCTTCGCGAGATATTGCTGATGGTAATCCTCGGCGAAGAAGAAATCCGGTGCGCGGCGGATCTCCGTGGTGATCTCCCCGCGTCCCTTGTCGCCCAGCGCGCGGCCGTAGGCGTCGCGGGAGGCCTCGGCGCGGCGCAGTTGCTCGTCGTCGGTCGCGTAGATCGCCGAACGATACTGCGTTCCGACATCGTTGCCCTGCCGCATTCCCTGCGTCGGGTCGTGCGCTTCCCAGAAGACCTTCAGCAGTTCGTCATAGCTGATGCGGTCGGGATCGTAGACGACGAGGACCGCCTCGGTATGCCCGGTGCGGCCGGTGCAGGTTTCCTCGTAGGTCGGGTTCGGCGTGTATCCGCCTGCATAGCCGACCGCCGTCACGACCACGCCCGGCAGCTTCCAGAACAGGCGCTCGGCGCCCCAGAAGCAGCCTAGGCCGAAGATCGCGGTCCTGGAGCCCTCGGGATAGGGCCCCTGTAGCGACTGGCCGTTGACGAAGTGGGTGGAGGCGGTGGGAAGCGGTTGCGGGCGGCCGGGCAGCGCGTCCTCTTCCCGCGTCATGGTGGTCTTCTTGGCAAAGAGATCGAAGATCGACATCAGGTGATCCTTTCCATGGATATCCGGCCCTGGGGCCGGCTCGGGCTTGATTCGTCAGGAGCGGGCCGCTCTCGCTCCAGAGATTCGCGTTCAGACAGCCGCATCCCAGCCGATCGTCTCGCGCCGACGCAGCGTGCCGATGAGGATCAGAAGCGAGCCGACGACGCCCAGCACGAGCCACGCCGGGCAGCCCAGCACCGCGTTGGCGAGCGGCGCCCAGAACGGGGCAGACGCGGCATGCAGCGTGTCGAACGCCGTGGGGGCGACGAGCTTTGCGACATCGGCCAGCGGCGTCAGCGTCAGCGAGTTCGCGGCGATGGTTTTCGCACCGTCCATGACCGCCGCCACGAGGGCGCCCGCCAGAAACCAGTAACCGATGAAGCGCGAGATGAACCGGAGCATGCCCAAGAGATAGGATAAGGAAGGGCTCGCAGCAATGTGCCCACACAAGAGTTCGATCACGGCCTTGCGTCCTCGCTCCGGCCCCTATAAGGAGGGGCACTTCCCGGAGGGGTGGCCGAGTGGTTGAAGGCGCACGCCTGGAAAGTGTGTAGGCGGGAAACCGTCTCGGGGGTTCGAATCCCCCTCCCTCCGCCAGTTTACCTTTCACCACCGACGGCAACACCCGCAGAGATGCTGAGATTCGCAGAAATCCGCCCCTGCCGCTCTATGCTTGCCGACCGAATTCGGTTTACTTTCCGGTTTACATTGCAGATTACGCGACGGTGAGGCTTGCCGAGGCACCTGCTCAAAAAAGATGGGATCTGGCACTATTGGCGACGCGTCCCGAAGCGCTTCGCCGACGTTGATCCGCGTGCCTTCGTCAGCGTTTCCCTTGAAACCCGCGACCTGAAACGCGCCGAAAAGCTGAAGCCGACGATTGAACGAGAGGTCGAAGCTTTCTGGGTCGCTCTGATCCGAGGTGGATCCTCCGACGCACGCGAGCGCTTCCAGGGCGCAATCGAGCGCGCCCGGCTGGAGGGCTTCGAGTACAAGTCGGCCGCCGATATAGCCGGCGGCGATATTCGGGACCTCCTCGCGAGACTTAATCGCCTCGAAGAAGCCGTCCACGCCGAGGGGCCGGTCAGCCGCGAAGAGGTCGCCGTCGTGGAGGCGCTCGCCGGCGGCGCCGTTCCGCCCTCGCTGACCCTGTCGACGGCGCTCGAGCAATTTTACGCCCTCACCCGCGACCGTGTTCGCAGCAAGTCGGAAGACCAGCTCAGGCGCTGGCGGGCGCCGCGCATGAAAGCTGTTGCGAACCTGATCGGGGTGATCGGAGATAAGGCGGTCGCCGCGGTTACCAGATCTGACGCACTGGCATTCCGCAGCTGGTGGGTAGAGCGCGTTGTCGAGGAGAGCCTCACGGCGAACAGCGCCAATAAGGATATTGGCCACCTCGCGCAGCTCGTCGACACGCTCAACGAAAAGCTGGAGCTTGGGTTGGGTAAGCCGTTCGGCGGACTGCGCCTGGCCGACGACGATGCGGGCCAGCGCCCGCCATTTCCCGTCGATGCACTCCGCGACGTCGTCATGAGCCCCACCGCGCTCGCCGGCCTCAACCGCGATGCGCGATTGCTTGTCCAGGCGCTTGTTGAAACCGGCATGCGCCCGATCGAGGCCTGCGGCTTGGAGAAAGCCGACATCCTGCTGGACGAGCCCATCCCGCACGTGAAAATCAGGGCGAACGGCACCAGAAGGCTGAAGACCCGATATTCGGAAAGGGATATCCCGCTGGTCGGGATCTCACTGGATGCGTTCCGACAGGCGCCCGAGGGTTTCCCGAGGTACGTGGATCGCTCCTCACAGCTGTCAGCAGCGGTAAACAAATATCTCAGGGAGAACCATCTCCTCCCAAGTGAGGATCACAGCCTCTACTCGGTCCGGCATACGTTTCAGGATCGGCTCACCGCCGCCGAGATGGGAGACCGAATGCAGGCGGATCTGATGGGCCACAAGTTCAACCGGCCTCGCTATGGCGAGGGCCCGACACTCGAGCACAAGCTGGAGTGGCTTCTCCGACTCGCGATCACGCCGGATGACCGAGCATGATTCGACAAGGCAGGGACATATGAGGAAGATCTGTGCGATGGCGGGACTGCTGGCGGCATTTGCTGCCTCTCCGCAAACAGCGACCGCAAACCTTGTGAAGCCCGAATACGCTGAAACAGTAAGAACTTTGGCCCACATATTAGAACAAGTCGAGGCTGCGCACGAGCTTTCTCCTCAAGATGCTAGGCTGGCTGAGAAGCTTTCTGCCACTTGGGTGTTTATTGGCCCTTGCGTTGGCGGAGACAATCGTGTCGAGGCTCGTTCTGTCATTGACTTTTTGGGCGATAACCAAGCCAGTGAACATAATCCGTTCGAGCGGCCACTCTACGCGGCTACTCTGGAAATGATATCTGCTATCCTAACTTACCGATCGCTCGGGCGAGAGATGCCGGAAGACGTCTGTCGGTTCGCGCACGAGACGGCTCTACAGTATTGACCCCTTGTCGGTCGTACGGATTACCCCGCAGCTAGCATCCGGAGACGCGCCAGTTTGGAATCCTGCTGCGAGAGGGCCTCGATCTCCCGATCAACCCGTTCGAACAGGGGCATGTAGCCGTCGCCATGCCGAAGAACGAGCCGGGCTGCTGTAGCGCGAGCCCGCTGCAGCTCCGACACAGAGGGCGGGCCCGCCGGTACACTCGGGCGCTTCCCCCGGCGCATGGCATTGAGGGCCGTGACGTTCGTCATATGGCCGCCTCCGACAGAAGCGCCTCATCCCGGGCGTGGTTGAGCTCGGCCATGGCCTCCTGGCTGCCGCCGCGATCGGGATGCGTCGCCTTCGCCTTTTCGCGATAGGCGCGCTCGATGATCTCGCGGTTGATCATCTGCCCGGGCTTATCGAGCCCCAGCACCTCCCAGCAGGATCGCCGCGCCGGCGCCGGCAGGGCCCGCAGCCCCTGGAACGATGCGCGCACCAGCGCCAGCGTGCCGTGCCGCAGTTCCACCCGCCGCGCCTCGAGGACGTGGTGGATCGCCTGCAGGTTCGCTTCGACGGTCGTGTACCGATCGACGGGAATACAGACCTGCAAGCCGTCCCAGGTGAACCAGGCCGCGACGCCGGGATCGTCCGGCTTGGAGACGCCCAGGGTTGAGTTGGACGAGAGGACGATGTTCTCAAGCTTCTTGCCGCTGTCCGAGGCGAAGAGCCGGAGTGAATCATTGACGTTCTTCAGCGCGCCATTCAGCGTTGTTTTGAAGCGGCCGGTTTCGCGCGGCTTCGATCGAGGAATGTGGTGCGGCCATGTGAGCGGATAGGCTGCGGTCATGCGCGCCTCCAGAGTTTCGGCTGGGCATCGTTCGCCACGCGGCAGCGGCCGCGCGCCATCGGGTGGATCGGAGCGCCGGCGCTGGTGCGGCCGAGGCAATACAGGTCAGGGAACGGCGCCTCGCCGGTCTGGATCTGCTCGATCGCGTGCTCGGTCCAGAGGCGGTCCCAGCAGCCAGCGCCCCAGCAGGCCACGACGAGTTCGGCCCGCTTGGCCTCATGTGCCAGCACGTCGACGTTCTGGTGCAGCCGGTCGCGGGCATGCCAGTCGGGCCCGTTGTTCTCCCAATCCGCCCAGCGCCGGCAATCGGCAGGGCTGGGCGAGCGGAAGGGATAGAGATTCACGGCGACGAAGCCGCCGAAGCCCCAGCTGCGGGCGAAATGAGTCCAGCGCTGCACGGTCGGATCGTCCGCCAGGTGGTCGGCCGTCGACGGGTTCAGGCCGATGAAGCAGACATGCGGACCGGTGCGCCAGACACGCGAGAGGGTCCAGCGATAGGAGCCGCATTCCGAAAGATCGGCGTTTCGCCGGATCTGCAACGGCGCGACCTTCGGCTTGGCCTTGAACATGGAGAGTTGGCCGGGGAGCATCATGCCGCCTCCCTCGTCTGTCTTGCCTTAGCGAAAGCCTCGAATGCTTCCTTGTCGCCAGCGCAGCACGACCATTCCGGCCGCGTCGGGCCGTGCGCTCCGCACCATCTCGGGCCGTGATAGCGCAGAGAGGCCGTGCCGATCTCCATGCCGTCGAATCTGAACGACACGAACGCCTGTTCGATGGTCCACCGCCCGCCACGTTCCGATGCATAAGCATGCTCTTGGCCAAAGCCGGTGACGAACTCGACCGTCCCTATGCTGCGGAGAGCGATCCCGCGAAGCCACATGATCGCTTCGGCTTCCAGGCGTTTCGCGGTAGCGCGCCGGGAGCGATACCAAAGCGCGCATTCCGGTCCGCAGAAAACCAGATCGTCCTGCATTCCGATCACGCCTGCTACGGTGAGGCCCTTCTCGTCCAGCTCACTGAGGTCGATGCGCGCGCCGCAGCCGGAGCACTCGAAATGCCACCCGTGCTCAATCATGAGCGACGCCGGTACCGCAGACCCGACCAGGTGGTCGGCCCATTTGGCGCGGCGGCACTGGATACGCGTGATATCGCCGTCAGCGTATTCGTTGGCTGCCCATCGCTTCGCGGCGATGTCGTGCGTGGCGAAGAGGACCGCCCCGGTGCTCTCGTCGTCCTCGGTACAGGCGAAGGCTTTCAGGCCGCACATCATACGGCCTCCCGCTCTGCCGGAAGGCTGTCGATGTTCGCCTTCACGACGTCGAAGCTGATCGCGGCGACCCACGGGTTTTCCGCCCATGCGTCGTCGCCGTTGATCAGGCTCCAAAGCGCCTGAAAGCCGCGTTCCGGCGTCTGCCCCAAGACTGCGCCGGGCACCTCATAGGTCACATGGCCGTTCGGTGCCTCGTGCGGTTGCAACCCTTCGGCGATCGCGTCGGTTTCGCTGATATCCTGCAGCCGCTGCACGCGCACGTCGGTGACGATCAGCGTCAGGCGGGATGCCCATCGCGGCATGTGGATCGACGGCCGCCACCGCACGTCTACGCGTGGGCCTCTAGCGGAAGCCTCTTCATGCCGCGCCCGGTAGAACACTCGATTGCCATCAATGGCGCACGCCTCGCGCACCTGCAGCCGATCACCCGCTTTCCATGGGGTGCTGTCCTCGCGCCACGACACGTTGCCGGGATCCAGCACGTAGCTATCCGCCCATGTGCCGTCGAAGATGTTGGGGCGGCTTCGGCCTCCGCGCTTACCGACCACCCGCCGCGTCTGTGTCTTCCGGCCGTCGAGCAAGGCGCGGATCATCGGCGCGCTGAAGAGGATCTGACGATCAGCCATGGTCGTACCTCTTGCAGTTCTGGCAGCGCTTGGCCGGGCCGGCGGATTGGAGGAGCGCGGACGAGGCGCGCGACAGGTGGCAGGCTGAGGCGGCCGTGCCGTCCGGCAGGTTACGGTAGAGATGCGCTGTGGAGAGGCCGATGCGCCGCGCCCAGCGCAGGACAGTCTTCGCCGGAGCTTCGGGGGCAGCCTGGTCACCCATGGCGGGGCGCCTCCTGTCCGGCAGCCGTCAGCGCATCCTCGAGCTGGACCGGAAGCTCGGACGGCACTTCGCCTTCGCGCCAGCCACCATGCGCGCCGGAGCAGATCAGAAGAGCGAGTTCCCGGGTGTAACGCCCGGCGTCATCGAGCCGGTACGTGTAGCTCACGCAGTCGGGCTTCCACCAAGCGCGATGCTCGGTCGACCAGACCAGGTATTCGGGACCGGTTTCAGCCATGACGCGCGGCTCCTTGCGGAACGAACTGTCGCGCCGCGGCCAGCAGCGCCTTGCGGGCGAGCGCCGGGATCATCGAATAGAGCGCGGCAAGCTCGCGGCCCTCTTCGCTGTCGAGGATGCCGGTGCCATTGGCGGGCGTCTCCTCGTCGGGCGGCAACAGCGCGCCGGGGTGCGTGCCCAAGGCTCGGGCGATCTCGGCCAGCCGGCCGGCGCTGACCCGGTTGACCCCGGTTTCGTATTTCTGGACCTGCTGGAAGCTGACGCCGATGGCGTGACCCAGCTTGTCCTGCGTCATGCCGTTGAGACGGCGACGAAGGCGGATCTGCATGCCGACATGGGCGTCCGTCCGGTTTGCCGCGCGAACTGGCTTGGAGAGGTCAGCCATGGACTCGCCCCTTCCCGTTCGCCTGCTGCCAGGCGAACATGTCGCTGGAGCAGTACATGGCCTCGGTGGCCTTTTCCGTGTCCGGCTGGATCGCGTAGGCCGGCCCGACGGCCGACATCATCTTGCCGAAGACTGCGAAGGCCGCCTCAATGTCGCCGACGCGGACTTTTGCCCAGATGGAGACCAGAAAAGGCGCCTGCGGGTCGCGAGCCAGGAGCGTGAACAGCGGCTCGTCCGGTTCGGCCTTGGCATAGGCGTCATGCGGCGCCGGGTCGTTTTTCGTGCCCATGGGAACCTCAAAAGGGAATTTCGTCGCTGTCGAAGCGGACGAGACAGGTGCTGACGCTGGTGCCGGAGGCGCGGAAACTGTCCGACGGCAAGTCTTCGAACTCGCCGTCGCGGCTTTCCACGAAGGCCCGGAACTCGGTGGAGAGCCGGTTCACGCGATAGCGCACACCGGCGGACATCACCGCGACGAGGCGGCCGCCGGCGCGCAGGAACTTCGCCGCGTGGAGAACGTGCCGGATATCGGCCTGGCGGCCGAAGGGCGGGTTCATCAGCACGCGATCGTAGATCTGCTGCGGCTCGAGCTTGAGGAAGTCGGCAAAGACGACGTTCCGGTAGGCGGTGGAGCAGAGCATGCTGACGTGTCGATCGTTGACCTCGATGCAATCGACCTCGCATCCCGCCAGCAGCGCACGGGCTGCCAGCGCGCCATGGCCGGCGCTCGGCTCCAGGACCTGCATGCCCCGCTCCAGCTCCGCCAGGGCGATCACGCGATCAGCAACGGCCGGTGGCGAGAAGAACGCCCCGAGCTCCTGCTTCTCGTTGATGACCTTGCCGGTGGCGAAGATCGGCTCTAGCGCCGCGCGGGCATCGCCGGCGAACAGGTGCGCCGCCGCCTTCCGGCTCCATTTGCCGCCGGCGGCCACGAGGACCTTGTCGACCTGGGTGTAAAGCTTCCGGTCCAACTCGCCCGGCAGCTTCAGGAGGTTGCCGGCGAACTCGGCGCGGCCGAGGACGGCGAGGACGGGTTGAGCGACCTGCATCAAGCCGCCCTCCCCGCCAGTCCGCCCTGCGCCAGCCATCCGGCGAACGCCTCTTCCGAGCCGTAGCAGCCGTTCGGCGCGTTGAAGGTCAGGAACGAAAGGATCGCCTTCAGCGACCGGCCACCGTCATCGGAGCGACCAACGGCACCGGCGAAGTCGTTTCGCAGCACGGCCGACATGAAAGCTTCCGGGCGAGCGCCATGCGTGAACCAGCGGTCGAGTTCAGTCCGGTATCGCGCAGGGACCATGTCCCATTCGGCAGGCAACCCTTCCGAGGTCGTGCTGAACTGCAGGTCTTCGCTCGCCGCCTTCAGGCCTTCCAGGCCGCCGTTCTTGTTCCAGGCCTCGCATGCCGCAGCCGAGCCGAAGCACTCCGGCGGCGCGTTGTGGTGCATGAAGCGCAGGATCGGGCCCGTCGCGGTGGTCTCGCCGTCGGCGAAGTAGCAGTGGGAAGCCAGATCGTTCTTGAGAATGCTCTCGATGAAGGCGCTCGGCCGGTAACCGCGCTCAATCCAGACTGCGATCTCGCGGCGGAACTGCCGGGGCACCCGTTCCCACTCGGTCGGCTTGGCGTGGATGTTCGTCGCGAAGCCAATCTCGGTCCTGCCGCTGCTGGCGGGATGGACGATAACCGGCGCGGAGCTTTCCAGCGTCATCGGCTCGCCGCAGGTCGGGCAGTTCGGCACCGCGTCGGCCTGGGTGCTGCTCATGTCGATTTCGCGGCCGCAATCCTTGCAGGCGAAGACGCTGTTGGCGAAGCGCGAGGGTTCGCGGGATCGCTTGCTGTTTGTTCTCGGAGGCATGACTGGATCCTTGGATCAAAGAGGCATGCGGCGGGATGGCTAGGGAGGATTGGGGGAGCCATCCCGCCGCGATCGGGCCACCGGAGGCGTGGCAGCCCGAAACGGGATGGTCAGAAGAGGCTGTGCAGGGAGGGCGAGAGCACGCCGCTCCAGGCGACAAGGGTGATCATCAGGGCGGCGATCACGATCCCGCTCAGTGCCTCGCGCAATGCGAGAGCCGTCGTTTCCTTCAGTTCAGCCAGGCGCGGCGAACGCGCGGCGCTGAACGGCATGGAAGAGGCGGGATAGCGCAGCGGCTCGGCGCCGGCAGGCAGATCGACAAGGGCCATGAACTCGCTCCGTCGTTGATGACGGCTCTTATGTCACCATGTTGGTAACACGGTGTCAAGCAGCATGTAACCGAATTGGCACCATTAAGAAATCAGCAAGCCTTCGCAGGAATCGATTCGACAAACGAATGAAGGTCTGAGATTTGTAGGAACAAACAAGGAACGATGGATGCATGGGGCAGCGAGGCGAACTTTCCCGAGATTACATTTCAGATTACCTGCGGCCCCTCCGACCCGTGGCGCAGACCTCCTGGCTGCTGATCCAATGCGCGGACTGCGGCTCGACAGTGAAATTCGAGCCACGACTCGAGCAGACGGCCAACGAGCAACTCGATGTAGGGGAGTTCGAGACGCGCCTAGTCTGCAGCCATTGCCGGGGCAAAGGCAGCATCGGGAAAAACGTCAGCCTCTGGGCCGTTTGGGGAACCGCGCGGTGACGAGCCTAGTCGGCGGAACTACCCGCCTCCGCGCCCAGCCCCGAATTACATACGGAATTGAACTTTCCCAGCGCCTTGCGGGAGTCCCCCGCGGGGAAGACATGGATGGTTCCGCCAACCGCGAAAATGATCCGAGTTCTGGCGCGCTCCATATCGCTTAGCGTCTTGGACACCGCGCTGCCCTCATCGGACAGCCGCAGCACAAGCATACCCCCGCGATCTTCCGGGCTAAACGAAACTTCCTGAACCGGCTCCTTATCCACTCGAAACTGACCATCCAGGCTATTCCGATAAGACGCGCTCTCGTCATAGTTCTGGCCGGTGATCAGGAACAGGAGCGTCCGCTCAGGCTGCCCTTTCCAGCACTTCGTCGCGATCGCAAAGTCCGCTTCAGGCTCCAACTGCAGTGCCGTGGCGATCTCAGTGTCAGTGAGAGGGTCCGAACTCGTGTCCACCTTCCAAGCAAAAGAAGGATCAGACCAGAGCATGGCGACCAACGCGAACCCAAGACACCGCTTCATTGTCCCCCCAATCACCTTTTAAGGCTTCATAACAACCAGTTCGACTCTCGCCAGAAGATGGATTTCAATCCCCTCGAGTTCGTGCTCCTTGCCCCACTCGAACCGGGTCGGTTTCCATCGCGGGTCAGTCGATTCCGGCACGAGCTCGAAGCCGCCCGGGATCTCGTGAACTCGCTTCACGGTCACCTCCCGCAACCCCTCCTGCATGCGGCGCCGCTCCACGACGACCAAATCCCCGCCCTTTATTGCAATCCCGGTCTGCGCAAGGCTCAGGCAGACGATGAAGGCTCCGTCGGGCGCTATCTTGTCGACTGAGTTTCCCCGCACGCGCAGAATGAAGGAAGCCCCTTTAGGCAGATGCGGTGCTGGATTGAAGGGAAGCCAGTCTAGCGGCTCGTCAATCTCCGCTTCCGTTTCCAGCCACAGGCCCGCGGCGACTTCACCGATGACGGGTTGGGGCGAGAGGTCGATCTCAGGGCCGGGCTCTACCGTACTGCGCTCATCAAGTTCGAACATGAGGTCCTGCGCGCGAACTCCCAACGGGGGCGCCAGGCGCTCCGCCCACTCCTTGCTCAGTTTCCGGTGGCCGTTCTCCAGACGCGAAAGCTGCTGACGGGTCGTTCCGACCGCATCAGCCAACGCCTGCAGGGACATGTCTTTGCCCTCACGTGCCTTTTTCAGTGCGCTTGCCATCTCGACATTATCGCCTTGTAACCGTTTCGGCGACAGACGCCAGTTTGGTAACATTCTCGATTGACTTGGTACCGTATTGGTGACAATCATTCGGCATGACCTTAGATCAGTGGCTTCAGCAAAGCGGAAAAAGCGTTGAGCACTTTTCGCTTGAACTCGGGGTGAGGCGGCAAACCGTTCACCGCTACATCAGCGGCGACCGTTTCCCTCGGCCAGAAATCATCAACCGAGTTGCCGACCTGACGGACGGCCAGGTGCAGGCCGCTGACTGGTATTCGGAGAAGCCATCCGAGCCTGCCCTCAGGACGAGCGCGCATCCATGACCGCCGCGCTCCTCTCCCGCCCGGCCATGCGACGCGCCTTCATGGTCCTGGACACCGGCATCAACAGCGCCGTCGCTGAGATCGAGCGGACCCGGGTGGCCGGCATGCTGCTGGAAACTGGGATCGTTCAACGGCCGATCTCCTCAAATGGGGGTCTGTCCTGCCTGCCATCCAGCACGCCCGCGATCACCCCGTCACCTCGTCAGCAAGTCGGTACCGACAAGGGAGGTAAGTGCGCATGAGCAATTCGATTCTGATCGCGCTCATCGGCATTAGCGTTGCCCTGCAGCTCGCGATCCTGCTGCTTCTGCATAGTGCGCTGCAGTTTTTGGTCGCTTCCCACTCTCAGCCGCTTCCGCTTGGCGGAAGGCTTGCCACTCCCCCGCCGCCACGTGAAGCAGTCTTCCAGCACGACGGAGGAACCGGCGCATGAGGCGGGTCCTGCGCTGGATCACCCAGCAGCTGCGCCGGCGAGTGGCATCGCATCACCTGGCCGGCAACGACAATGCCTGCTGGCACGTCGCCGAAGGCTTCCCGCTCCCCACCGAAGAAGAAGAGCGCGAGATCGCGCGCATGTTCGCAGGGTTCACGTCATGAACGGTCGCCTTCCCTTGCTCGCCTCCACAGCCCTCCTGGCCGGCGCTGTCGTTCTCCTGTCGCGCCGGCTCGCCCGCCTTGAAGCCGTCGAAAGCCGGCGCGGAACCGAGGGCCGCTACGTCGTCGACCGACAGGACGGCTCGCGGGCCAATCCAGGGTCGCACGTCGCGGCGCGCGCCTCGGCCATGTTCGAATATCTGGCAGCGGGGATGAAAGCCGACGCAGGTGACGGGTTCACGTCCGAAATGGATTTCCCTTCTCCTCAATCATCCTTGCCACCCCAAGAACAGTTCCACGCGCAACCTCACCGGTTGCATGCTGCAGCAGATCGGCCAGTCTTTGGAGGCGACGCTTGACCGCCTCTTCATCGGCCAGACCCTCGGCAATGAGGACGCGGATCACCTCTGCAAGGATGACAAACGCCGCATCATCCATCGCGAGATACGTGTCTGTCAGGTACGGGTTCTCTGGTTCCATCTCGCGATTCCTCCATCGGCTAGGTTGCACTTCCGATGGTAGGACGTCCGGAGGGAGAGCGTCCACGCGCCTCCCTCCGGTTCCGGCACCTGATTTCACAGGGGTGCGGGCATGACAGAGACCCGCCTCACCTGGCAGGAAAGCGCCCTCAAGGCCGCTTTCGCCGAACTCTGCCGCGCGCTGGGCGGCTTCCGTCCGGCCGCGCGCGTGCCGGGCGTCCGCGTCAGCTGGCAGCGCCTGCAGCAATATGCGAGCCCCGCCGACGAACATGCCGAGTGCTTCCCGACGGCCGACGTCATCGTGGCGCTGGAGGCAGAAGCCGAGAGGCGTCTGTCGCGGCCGTTCGTGACCGAGTTCCTCGCCGACGCGCTCGAGCGCGATGTCGTGCGCCGCGACAAGAGCACGGGCCGGGACTGCCTGCGCCAGCTGTCCAGCGAAGTCACCTGCGCCTCGGCCGAACTGATCGCCAAGATCACTCGCGACGTCGCCGACGGCATCATCACCGAGCAGGAACGCCACGAAGAGATGGAGCTGCTCGAAACCCAGATCGAGAAGCTGCAGGCCTACCACGCCGCCCTCGGCGGCCAGCGCGGCGACGCGATCGTCCTGCCCTCCATCCGCTCGCGCGCCGGCAACGATCCCTCCCCTTCATCATCGGCATCATCAGGAGCGCGGAAGTGAGTACCAACGAGGACGAAACGCCGGACGTCGGCGGCGTGGCAGCAGGCGAGCTCCGCCAGTTCATCGAACGCATCGAGCGCCTCGAGGAAGAGAAGCAGGGCATCGCCGAGGACATCAAGGACGTCTACGGCGAGCTTAAGGGTCGCGGCTACGACGCCAAGGCGGTCCGGAAGATCGTGGCGATCCGCAGGAAGGACGCGAAGGAGCGGGCCGAGGAGGAATCGATCCTCGAGCTCTACATGAACGCGCTGGGGATCGCCTGATGACGACCCGCCAGATCAAGCCGCTCGCCCTTCCGGACATCCCCCCTGGCGATGTCGACATGCCGGCGCCGACCTTCGAATGGTTGAGCCCGCTCGACCTGCTGGTCGACGAGACGTATCAGCGCGACCTCTCTGACAACTCGGTTCGCCTGATCCGCAAGATTGTCGGAGGCTGGGACTGGCGCCGGTTCAAGCCGCCCGTCGTGGTGAAGACGGATGCCGGCTTCGAGGTTATCGACGGCCAGCATACGGCGATCGCCGCCGCCACCCATCCAGAGATAACGCGCATCCCGGTCATGCTCGTGGAAGCGGCCGAACTCGCGGAGCGCGCTTCAGCCTTCCTCGGCCACAACCGTGATCGCATCGCCGTCACCCCCGCGCAGATGCATTACGCAGCCGTTGCGGCCGGCGACGAGGATGCGCTGACGGTTGCGCAAGTCTGCGCCCGCGCCGGCGTCAAGATCGCGCGCCACCCGCCTGGGCAGGGACGATACCGTATCGGCGAAACATCTGCCGTCGGCTCTCTCGGCGCGCTGATCTCCCGGCGCGGGGTCAAGCCCGCGCGCGAAATCCTGCAGGTCCTGGTCGAGGCCGGTTGCGCACCGATCTCGGCGGAGCAGATCCGAGCCGCCGAGATGCTGCTGACCGACGCCGAATATAGCGGCGACATCGAGGCCGCCGACCTGGTCACCACGATCATCGCCACCCGCGAGGACGCCGAACGCGAAGCGAAGACGTTCGCGGCCGCGCATCAGGTGCCGCGCTGGAAGGCGCTCGGCATCGTCTGGTTCAAGAGGAAACCCCGTGGACGTAAACGCGCGGCTTGATGCCCTTCAAGCGGAAATCGACCGTCTGCAGGATCGGATCGAGATCCTGGAAGCGGCCATGGGCATGGAATTTCTGGCACCCGTCGAGTTTCGGCTGACCGGCAGCGAAAACCGCGTTCTCGGCGTGCTTCTGAAACGCGATCTCGCCACCAGGAACGCCTTGCTCGCGGCCCTCTACCGGGACGATGGGCGCGATCAGCCGGAAGAAAAGATCATCGACGTCTTCATCTGCAAGCTGCGGGCGAAGCTCCGCCCCTTCGGCCTGGAGATCGCCACGCATTGGGGCAACGGCTGGTCCATGACGCCGGCGATGAAGGCCCGCATCCACGAGATCGAGGGCCACGCATGACCTGGGCCGAATTCACTCCCGAGCAGCGCGGCCAGGCCGTGCAGGATGCGATCGCGGCCGGTTGCCTCAGCGCCAGCGACATCGCCGGCCATCTGCACGTCTCCCGCAACGCCGTCATCGGCGTCTGCCAGCGTCGCGGCATCAAGCTTCCGAATTCCGGCAAGCCTGCGCCCCACATCCACGCGGCGCCTGTTCCCCGCCCGGCCCTACCTGTCCCGTCTCGGCCGAGGGCGGAAACGCCAGCCGAGCCAAGCGCTCCGCCGTCGAAGTGTGCGGCAGAACCAACCACCGCCACCGTTCCGGTTCCTCGGCGCGCGCCCGCGCCGGTCCCAACCGGCGGCATCCCCTTCCCGCGCGAGAGTAAAACGCAATGCGCCCATCCGTTGTGGAATGACGCCACGCCGGCGGATGATCGCCGTTGCTGCGGCCAGCGAGTCCAACCGGGCGCCTGGCGCGAATACTGCGATCCCTGCCTGGCGAAAAGCGCCGGCATCACGGTCGAGGACGTCCAGCGCCGGCGCAAGCTGCGGGTGGCCGGCCGATGAACGCCATCACCCGCCTGAAAGACGCGAAGGTCTGGGCGCGCGATCCCGACGATTGGTATGTCGAGCCGGAATGGTGCTCGCGGCGGCTATTCGAGGTCGAGCCGTTCACCGGCACGATCCACGATCCCGCCTGCGGCTTCGGCCGCATTGTCGAAGCCGCCCGCGATGCCGGGCATCAGGCGTTCGGCTCGGACCTTCATCATCGCTGGCCGCCGTCGCATGGCGGATACATGCCTGCCGATTATCGCCAGTGGCCGCCGGCCGAGGCGTTTTACGGCAGCGTCTGGCATCGCGGCTTCGACAACGTCGTCAGCAACCCACCCTTCAAGTTCGCCGACCCGCGCGACAACAAGGCGGAATGCTTCGTGCGCATGGCGCTGGCGCGCACCAGGCGCAAGGTCGCGATGCTGCTGCCGACAACGTGGCAGTGTGGCGGCAAACGCGGTGCCTGGCTGGAAACGACGCCGCTCTTCCGCATCTGGAACCTTGGCCCTCGTCCCTCCATGCCGCCCGGCACGGTGATCCAGGAGGGCGCGGCAGCCGGCAGCGGGACGAAGGACTTCTCGTGGTTCGTCTGGCTGCACGGCTTTGACGGCGCACCGACGGTGTCTTGGCTGCGCCGGGAGGCGAATGCGGCATGAGCGCGCCCGATCTCTTCGGCACGCCGGCGGCCGCAGCGGCCCAGCGCAAACCCGCCCCGCCGTCTTACACCGGTCCACGCTGCCCCGGCACCGGCCATCCGCTCCGCTGCGCCTGTGGTGCTTGGGCGTCGATCGGCACGGGCGTGCACCTTCGAGACAACCGGCTCGGGACATGGCGCTGCGGCGCCTGCGCCCGGGCGGCTGGAGACCTCTTGAGCAGGGAGACTTCGCAATGAGCCGTCACCGTCTTCAGAAGCATGTCCGCCAGGTCCTCGCCCGCGCGAGGCAAGAGGCGAAGGCGTTCGGCATCGCCGTCTCGGTCGCGCTCGGCAAGCACCCGAAGCTGATCCTGCAGCTCGGCCGCAAGCGCATCTGCCTCGGCCTGCCGCGCAGCACGGGCAACATCGAGGAATCGATCCGCAGCGGCATCGCGGCCGTCCGGCGCGCGATCAGGGGATTGGTGCCAGCTTGACGCCAGTTTACCCCGCCAGCCCGACGCCTTTGCGCAGCACCGCATTCATGCGCTTCTGCCAGCCCGGTCCTTCCTCCTTGAAGCGCTGCAGGACGTCCTGGTCGACGCGGATGGTCACCTGCTGTTTCGTGGGTGCCTTCTGCGGACCACGCTGGCCCCGCGCGCGCGCCACGATCTCCGGCGCGGCGTCGGCGGCCGGACGCATGCGCGCCATCCGCTCGTCGGTCAGGATCGGATTGTCCGGATCGTCGGCGGCCGCAGCCTCGATGGCGGCGTCCTCTTCCGGCGTGATGTCTTCCAGCGACTTGAGAGCCAACGCACGGGCCTTGGCCCGCGCCTCATCCGAGAGCTTCGACATAGCGCTTGATCTCCCTGCTGTTCGCCTTGCGAAGGCTGATGATGTGGGTGGCCTCACGGCGGGTGAAGACCAGAACGTGCAAGCGGGCACCGATGAAGCCAAAGGCGATTTCCCGGCGCTCGCCGTAAGCGAACCGCTCGTCATCGACGATCATGGCCGTCTGCCAGTCGAAGGCATCTGCGGCGGTGAAATCAACGCCGTGCTTGGCGTTGTTCGTCTCCCGCTTGCCTTCGTCCCAGCTGTACATCGCGCCACCCCGTTGCCTGATCTTTTTGTAGTTCGTTTATCGCGCTCGATCAAGTATATTGTAGATGCAAAAAGAACGTCGGTGCGGGCATGAGCGACCAGAGCGTCGGCCCCCGCTATTCCCTTGCCCCTCGCGGCATCGCCGAGGATCGCCGGCTCACGCCCAGCGCCAAGGACGTGCTGCTGATCCTGACCGAGCACACCAACAAGACGGGCTGGTGCTACCGCAAGCAGAAGTCGATCGCCGACCAATTGCGCTACTCCCGCAAAACCGTGCAGGCGGCTCTCTACCTCCTGCAGCGCTCAGGCTGGATCGAGATCGAGTCCGGCAAGGAAAAGGGCGGGACCTCCCGCTACCGCGTGAACATGGCGCCCGTTGCGCGCCAGATGGACTTCTTCGCCGTGGAAGATGCCGCTCTTCCCGACGCCCCCTCGCCCGCAGGTGCCGCCCTGCAGGCCAAGGGGGGTGCCACCTTCAGGGGTGGCAGGGGTGCCACCCCCAGGGTGGCAGGGGTGCCACCCTCAGAGGTGGCACCATCAACGGTTATATCTAACGGAAGAATCCAACGGAAGGATGCTGATGACCCGGGCGCTGCCGCGCTCCCGAGCCATGGCGCCTCGACGGAAGAGACCCCGGCCGGCCGCCTCGCCGCTTCGATCGCCTTCCCGGCCCAGCCGGTTCCCGCGTCTGCCGTGGCGTTTGGGACCCGTGCCGAGCAGGACCGCCTGCAGGATGCGCTTCACCGTGCCGCCGGTGACGCCCTGAACGCGGCCTCCCCCGGCCTGCTGGTGCTGTCCGCACCGCTCCGCTGGCTCGCCCATGGCTGCGATCTCCAGGCGGACATCCTGCCAGCCATCCAGGCCGTCGCCGCCCGTCATCGGGGAAGTCCGGTCCGCGCCTGGGATTACTTCACGTCCGCGGTCTTCGAGGCTCGCGACCGTCGCCTGCAGCCCGCGCCGCCTGCCCTCGTCCAGTACCCGCCCAACGTCACCCCCTTCCAGCCGAGGAGAACCGAACATGCTCCCGACCATCGCACGAACCGGCGACTTGATGCCGACGTCGCCGCATTCGCTCGCCTCGTTGCGACTCGCCAACAGAACGATGCAGGTTGACGGCCGGCTGGTGTTTCGCGCCCGCCGAGGGCTGACCGAGGCCGAACGGCGCTCCCTCGCCTCCGAACTTCGGGCGCTGCGCGGCCGCCTGACGCCCGCCTCCGACCAGGACGTCGCAGCTCAGATCCTCCCGATCATGAAGGCCCGGCCAAGCCGCGGCGAGGGTGGCGCCGCGGAATTCCGCGCGGCCGCGTTCCTCGACGCGCTCACCGGCCTGCCGATCGAGGCGCTGATCGCCGCCTGCCGCGCCATCAATCACGGTACCGCGCCGGGGATCAGCCGGACCTTCATGCCGACGCCGGCCGAAATCGCACACGAAACCCGCCGCCATGCCGCCCGGCTCCGCGCCGAAATGATCCGCATCGATGCGGTGCTGCAGGCGCGAGAGGATTTCGAGCCCGACCCGTCCGCCCGCGCCAACAGCCGCGCGCTGCGGCGGGCCGAGGAACTCAGCAGGAAGCTGGAAGCCGTGAGCGCAAACGACCGCGCCAGCCTGCGCCGCTCCACCAGCGAGCAACCCACGCCGACAGGCGCGGAAGGATTGCCGGACGTACGGTTGCCGGGGTGGAGGAAGGTGGGAGATGTTCCGTGCCAAAAGACAGGAGAAGCGGAAGGTGCCTGAGCGGCAGACCGATCGGCAGCGCGTTGAAGTCACGCTGATCTCGCAGATCCTGCTGGGCGTCCTGATCAACGGGGTGGACCGGCAGGACGAGACGGCGATCCGGACGCACCTGCTCCTGAAGCAGGCGACGGATGAAGCGGTGTCGGACCTGGTCGACGGCCACCGCAACCGGCTCCTGCGCCGCTCGGAATACGCCCATCGCGAGATAATGGAGCCGTTCACCCGGGCCGGATCGTCGGTCGCTGTGCTCGGCCTGGTCGCGTTCTATTTCCTGCAGGAGCTCGTCCGGCAGGAATATCTGTGCGTGGGAAGAGACAGCGCACTGAAGCGTGCCCTGGATCTGCTGCTGCCGGCCCTGGAACCGGCCGCCAATGTGCCGGAACTCGACGGGGAAGCGCAGCGCCGGCTACCGGAGTTCATCGAGAAGATGCACCGGCAGGGCTACTTCAGAAAGCTTCATCTGGGCGAGGTATTGGCTCGCCCAGCATTGTGAGCGGAAATTTCTCCGACTTCGGCGTGCCGCCGGCGTGGCGGTACATCGTGCGTTCTAGTGCGACACTGTCCGGCCGAGATCCGCAGCGCCGGCACCGAAGGCGCGGCACAATGTCGGCGAGGCTCCGGTAAGGCGAGCGGCGCCAGACATCCTCGAAGGGCAGATCGACCCACAGCCGGCACTTTGGGCAGCCGACAAGGAATCGGGTCCAGCCCGCAAGCTCCGCCTCGCCCAGAGTTTTCGGTGTCTCGCCCACATACATCCCGGCATCATGCACGGGAACGGAAAGAGAACAAGAACGGGCATGGCACCCGTTCTTTCACAGGTTCGTCAGCGGAAATTGCTGATGATGCACGCACGCTTTTACTTCCCGGAAGAACTGACGGAAACCTTCGGTGAGCCGCGTCGCCAACAACGTTTAACGTCGCGGAATTCGTACTGCCGCTGGGAGCACGCGGGACCGAGGCCGCCAATGCGGCGCTCTCCCTTTACCTGATCGCCGCGGAGGAACGGTGATGATCGATCACGAAGTGTGACGCGCGCACGCGAAGAAAAGCTCCCCTCCGACTGTGAGATCGGAAGAGAGCTCTCTGGAGAGCAGTATCCGAATGGCTATCGAACCTGCTAAATTCTATTTACACCTGAAACTGGCATACAGCTACTTTCTTTTCATCTTTTTCAAGAATAGAAGGATTGTAGGTATTTCGGGAGCGGGCACGGGGGCTCGCTCTGCAGATTTACCAGGGAGGCACTACTGAATGGCCGATACAATTAACGGAACGTCTGCAGCAGACTCGCTCACGGGCAGTGGCGACGACCTCATCTATGGCTTCGAGGGCAATGACACGATCAGCGCTTCGGACGGAAATTCCACGATTTATGGCGGACAGGGCGACGATACGATCTCCGCTCGCGACAGCGACAGCCTGATCTATGGCAATCTCGGCAATGACCGGATCGCGATTGCCGGCGGAAGCGCGACCGTCTACGGCGGCCAAGGCGATGATCGGGTCACCGTCCTGGGCGCTTCGGGTTCGGTTATCTACGGCAATGCCGGCAATGACACGATCTACGTGAGTGCCAGCAGTTCCTCGATCGTTTACGGCGGCGAAGGTAACGATAATATCGAAGCGGGTGGCGGTTCGGGCAACGTGCTCTATGGCGGCGCCGGAAACGACTATGTCGAACTGTACACCACGACGGGTTCCGTGGCTTACGGCGGCGACGGAGATGATGAAGTCGAGACCTACAGTGGCTCGAGCAACGTCATCTATGGCAATGCCGGCAACGATCGGATGGACGTCCAGGACTACAACTCCACGGCGTATGGCGGCCAAGGCGACGACACGATCTACTCAGGCACTTATTATAATGGCGGTAGTGCGGCGGATGTCGTCTACGGCAACAAGGGCAACGATACCGTCTACGTCGTCGGTCAAGGCTCGACGGTGTATGGCGGCCAGGGCGATGACACGATCTATACGTCCTACTACTACGGAAACAGCGCTGGCCAGAACGTCGTCTACGGCAATCTCGGCAACGACAAGATCCTCGACTTCGCCGGCACTGCCAGCAACGGCAACACGGTCTATGGCGGCCAGGGAGAAGATACCGTTACGCTGACCGGCGCCAACGATGTGGTCTTTGGCGGCATCGATGACGACACGATCGCCGTGTCGGGCGATGGCGCGCTGATCTATGGCAACCAGGGTGCGGATGCCATCACCGCCAGCGGTGACCTTGCCACTGTTTTTGGCGGCCAGGGCGACGACGGTATCACCGCATCTGCCGACCACGCCTTGATTTACGGCAACAAGGGCGACGACAACGTCACAGCCGAGGGAGACGCTTCCACAGTCTATGGCGGTCAGGGCGACGACAACGTCACCGCTTCTGGGGACGCCAATATCGTCTACGGCAACCTCGGCAACGACACGCTCACTGTTTCCGGCAATGCGTCGACGGTCTATGGCGGCCAGGGTGATGACACGATCACCGCGACCGGCACGAACGACGTCCTCGTCGGTGGTATCGGTAACGACACCTTCCTGCTGGGATCGGTCGGAGCTGGGGCCTCGATCTCCGACTTTGTAACGGGCGAGGACAAGGTAAACCTCGGCAGCTATTATGGCACCGAGGACAACTTCACCGCGTCCAAGGTCACCGGCATCGGCTCCATGGCCGATGCTTCAAGCTACGCCACGACACTGCTCTCGGGGAACGACGATCTCGAGTACGTGTTCGTCGCGGGCGATTCGGACGGTTACCTCATCAGTCGGGATGGCACCTCTGTCACGCTGACGGGTGACAGCAGCCTCACCGATGTCGCCTACAATGACATCCTCGGCAAGAGCCCGGCAGTCGAGATCGATTAAACACCGACCATGGGGCCGCCCTTCGGGGCGGCCTTTCTTTCAACCCGACAGGTTCTCAGCCAGATCTGCGCCAACCGGCTTGATGGCAAACTGCTCCGGGCCGTCCACGACCTTGATGCCGCGGAAACCCTTGATCGCCGCGGCGTCCTTGCCGATCGCACTCTTGTCGATCTCTTCCTTCACCCGCACGAATCGGTTGAGGCCGACCTTGCGCAGGCGGGCGATCAGGCCCTCGGACTTCGTGGCATCGAATTCCACGCGCGAGCGGCCGGCGCGCCATGCAATCTCGCCGGTGCCGAACTTGAAGCTCTTCTTCTTGCCCTCGTTGGTCAGCCGCTTGCGGTTTTCGGCGCAGTAGGCTTCGACGGTCCAGACGAGGCGGTTCCGTTCCTCCTGGTGCGGCTTCGCGCGGTCCTCGGCATCCTTGGACACCTTGGCGACCCGCTCGCTCTTGTCCGCCTCGATGCGGGCGAGCTCGCGGTCCAGTTCGCCCAGGCGGCCGATCGCGGCCTCGCAGGCGGCATCGTCGGGAAGACGGGCAGGTTCAGGCGTGTTCGTTTCGGCCATGGGATCAGCCTCGTTCAGGAATCAGGGGATGGGGGATGGGTACGGAGCCGGCGCGATCGGCGCCGGTCAGTCTTCGTCTTCGTGGGAGCGGAAGCGGCCGCGCTCGTCGCGCCGGTGGCCTCGGCGCTGCAGCTCTTCACCGAGCCGGCGCTCGACGGCGGCCTCGATGCGGCGCTCTTCCTCGTCCTGGTCGGCGCGTTCCTCGATGATGTCGGCGTGCCGTTTCACGGCGCTGGTCTGCTCGCGCATGACACCGGTCTGATCGCGGATCGCCCCGGTCTGCTCGCGAATGGCGCCGGCCAGGTCCTGCATGGACATGCGGTCGGCCAGCGCGCCGCCGGTGACGACGGCAACGGAGCTTTCCGCCGACCCTTCACGGTGGGCGCCGCCCTTGCGGAGATAGCCGAACGCGCCGGCGCCGACGGCGACGAGCAGAACGGCGAAGTTCGATGCCGCCTGCGCCCAGGGCGGCAGGTACTCGAACCAGGCGCTGGGATCATGCCCTTCCATTCCGGGCGACCTCATCGGAAAGGCGCGCATCCGAGCTCGCCCGAAACAGGTTGAAGATGTCGAGCGCCAGAAGCACGGGGTAGACCGCAAGGCCGGTGGGCACGGTGCCCGCCTGCAGGAAGCAGAGCGAGATCTGCAGCCAGAAGAAGCAGGACAGGAACGCCATGATCGCGCGCACATGCGGCGTGCGGCGGCGGGTGCCGTTGATGAAGAGCGCCACCAGCCGCGCCGCGCCGACGATCAGGCAGGCGAGGCCCCACACTCCTTCCGGAGCGACGCGCGCCATGCCGGCATAGGACGGACCGTCGAAGGTCTGCGCCGGCAGGAGCAGGATCCAGCCGAAGTTGAACAGGATGGTGCCGAGCGCCCATTCCGCGACGCGGACCTTGATATGGGTCCGGATTCCGGCGGTGAGTTTGAAGAGCATCACCGTTTCCGCCGCGATCACCGGGCCGAAACCGCCGCGGCGGTCTGGGCGACGATCGCCTGGAAATCCGGAGCGCTGGCGTCCTCGTCCATGTTCAGGCGGGCATAGACCGCCTTGGCGACCGCGACGCCGGCATGGCCCTGGTCGAAATAGCTGGCGAGGCGCTTCGGTGCCTGGGCGAAGCCGTAGTTCAGCGCCGCCGCCAGCACCTGGTTGCCGATCTCGGCCGTCAGCACCTTGCCGCGCGAGGCGCCTGCCACGGAGTTCAGACCGGCGCCGACCATGCGCTCGATCAGCTGGTCGGCATTATGCTGCTGCAGCCAGGTCCGGAGCGGAACCGAGAGGTGCTTCAGCACGAGATGGTAGAGCGCCAAGGCGAGCGCGACGAAACTGCCGCCGAAGGTGACGAGCAGCCAAACGATCAGGTCGCCCCAGGGGACGGTGACGGGCGAGCCGTCTCCGGCGAACGCGGGAGCGACAAGGCAGGCGAGCAGAAGCAGCGCGGCGGCTGCCACGCGAGAGAGGCGGTGCATGGGGATCTCCGAAGGGAGTGGGATCAGAGCAGCTGGCCCTGACGGAATTCGGTGGTGATGGCGCCGAGCAGCTGGCGGCCGAGCGCGTAGACGAGAGCGCCGCCGACGGCCGAGGCGAGGAACGGCCAGACCTGCAGCAGGACCTCGCCGGCCGTGTGCAGCACCGGCGCGGAGGCGATGGCAGGCATCGCGGCGATCGCGGCCTGCGCCGCACCCACCGCGAGGCTCGCGCCAACAGCCGCCGCACCCGTGTTGCGGACAGCGCCGGCGATCTTCACCGTTGGGCGGTCCTTCAGGTCGGCCGGGCTGGCGTTCTGACGTTCCAGCGAGAGCAGCCGCGGCTTTCCGGTTTTCAGGGTGTCTAGCAACGACTGGTCGATGCGGCCGGTGTCAGTGAGCTCGTTATCCGCCTGGAACGCCTTGATGGCGTCGCGGGTGAGGTTGCCGTAGATCCCGTCGACCTTGCCGACGGGATAATGCAGCGCCTTCAGCTGACCTTGCACGCCCCGGATGATCGCGGTCTCGCGCTCCGTCCGCGCCTTGGTCACAGCCAACGGCGCGACGTAGGGCTTTCCGGTCCAGAGCGCCGCCTCGCGCGCCCGGCGCTTCGTCAGGCCCGCGAGTTCCCGGCCCGCCGCGTGGTTCCACAGCGACAGCTGATGGGGCCCGCTGGCATAGTCGCCGGCATTCAGCCGGGCGAGCAGCGTGGAGGTGGTAAAGCCATCCCCTGCCCACTTGCCGCCGGGGCCGATGTTGAAGACGAAGTCCACCAGCGCATCGAACTGGCCCTGTGTCAGCGGGACATGGACGGAGCGGTTGACGATCGCCTCGGCCTCGGCGACGTCGGCCGCAAGGAAGGCTTCCGCCTGCGCCTCGGTAATCGTCATGCCGGGATGCACGTCGTGGGTATGGCCGTAGCCGATGGTCCAGGGCGCACCGCCCGTGGCGGGATCGGGGTAGGCCCTGAGGCGCAGCGCCTCCTCTTCCCGCTCCAGCGCGAAGAGCGCCCGGGAGGCTTTCATGGCGATGGGCATGGGAACTCCGGGCAAAGAAAAACCCGCCTCGATGGGCGGGCGTGATGCGGTCAGCTGGGCCGATCAGGTTTCGTCAGGCGGGGGATACTCGCCGGCGGCAACGTCCCGCGTCGGGAAGGTCGCCAGCAATTCGTGCCGCTCGGCATGCGCGGGATCGGTGAGAACAGCCTCCGGCAGGACAAAGGTGACGCCATCGGCCAGCAGGACCGGCTCGAGCTCATGCCCTTCGCTAGTCTCGCCGCGCACTTGGTCGGCTTGGACTGAAGTGAGGATGATCATTCGGCACCGACCGCTTTCATGTAGGTCGTGAGGATCGTTTGCAGCTTGGCGACATCATCCGCCGTAAGGGCCGCGCCGACATGAAAGGCCGAGACCTGATCGTCGGCATAGGCGGCGGTGCCGCCGCGGCCGAGCGTGATGCTGGCCGTCTGTGTGCCCGGGGCGACGCTCGCGACCGAAGAAGTGCCGAGCAGCGCACCATCCTTGTAGCCGGAGATTGCCGCGGCATCGGCTCGTGTCAGGATCGAATGGCCGGCCCGAGTAGCCGCCTGCCCAAAGGTCCCAGCCGTCGACGTATTCAGCCGGCCGGCCAGAACGCCTGACGCATTTCTCGGCCAGAGGTACATGATCCCGGTGGCGTTCGACGAGCCGAGCAGCGGCTGTGTGCTGGTTCCAGCGGTGCGAACACGGACGCCCTCATGTGCGCTGTTCTGCGTGAGGACCGCAACGGCGGACGGAAGCACGCCAGTGTCGATGTAGTTCGAAGCGCCGTCGAAGCTGAACCCCTGGTCGGCGTTGAAGGTCGGCGAGTTGACGGCGCTGGCGACTTGCGCCGGCGCAACCAGGTTGAGCCGGCCGGCTTGCTCGTCATGAGCGGCGAGAAGCGACAACCAGCCGAGCTTCGACCAGATCCCGGCCGACTTCAGCGAGCGGATCGCCGTGTCATAGACGAGGATGCGCTTCTCCGACGGCTGGACCGTCATGCCGGCCAGAGCGGCCCTGGTTTCGGTCGTGATGCGCTGCCGCGCCGGCCGGTAGCCGGAGGCAACGACGCTGGATGTGATCACGCGGCAATCTCCAGGTCGCCCATGAGAAGCCAGTGGTTCGCGGCGATGCGCACGAGCGCCACGGTGGAGTTCACCGCCCGGAGCGCCAGGCTCGCCGGTGCGTCGATCGTCACGCCGGCACCGGCGGCGATGGTCACGGCGCCAGCCCCCGCCCGGCTGACGTAGACGGTCGCCGCATCGGCAAAGGCTGCGGCGCTGTCCGGCGGCACGGTGATCACGGTCGCCGCGGCGGCGTTCATCCGCACCACCTGGTTCACGTCGCTCGCCAGCAGCGTGTAGCTTGCTGTCTGGGCATTGATGCCGGCGATCGCCGCCTTGGCCGCCGTCGCGCTGGTCGCCGCTGCCGTTGCACTTGTGCCGGCGTTCTTTTCTGACGTGGCAGCCGCCGTTGCACTCTCCCCCGCCGCCTTTTCCGATGCAGCGGCTGCGGCAGCCTTGTCGGTGGCAGTCTGGGCGGCGGTTGCCGCCGTGTCCTTGCTGGACGCGGCCGCGATGGCGGACTTGCCGGCCGCATCAGCGTTCTCCGTGGACGCGGTCTCGCTGGCGGCAGCGGCCTGCGCCGATCCCTTGGCAGCATCGGCGAAGTCGCCGGCGTCCTTCTGCGACGTGGCGGCAGCCGAAGCACTCTCGGCCGCTGCGGTGGCGCTTTTGCCGGCGGCATCATTCGATGCGGCAGCTTCCCGCGCGGAATCGCCGGCGGCATCGCGCGCCGCCTGGGCATCCTCTACCGCCTGCAGGTTGGCCGGGTTCACGTCACCGACTTCGCCCTGCTCCCCCTTCGGTCCCTGCGGCCCGAGAACGTAGACCTTTGCGGTCGTGCTCGCCGGAAGCTCGACCACGGCCGACGAACGGGGATCGACCGGCAGGATCGGCAGGATTCGGACGGTGTGCTGGTGGCCGGCGGGATCGGTCAGAATGATGCGGATGCGGGTCGGGAAGTTCGCCGCGTCAGACTCCTGCGGCTGCACGGAACCGGTGAGTTCCTTCTCCAGTCGGAGCGTCACGGCGCCAGCCGCAACGTCCGTGATCTCCAGGCGGTTGTTGCTGATCGAGAGATCTGCGACCGGGGCAAGGCTGCCGTACCGGTAGAATTCGCCGGTGACGGTATAGCCGGCCAGGTCGATCGCCGCCCCGGTCGAATCCTGCAGCGCGATCGGGAACGCCCAATCGTCACCGATCCAGACGCTGACGGCTTTCGTGGTGTTCATGGAAACTCCGGGCAAAGAAAAAGCCCGCCGGAAGCGGGCTCGGATTAGTGCGTCTGGTAGACGCGGTGTCAGCATTGGGTGGAGAGCGGCCACAGCCTATATTCGAGGAGAGGGCCGTGGCCGTCGCTGAGCCGTTTCCCTTTTTCCGTCTTAATCAGTCAATTTCGGGAAATGTGATTTGGGAACAGAATGCGGGAAAGCGGCATAGGCTACTGCTGTGCACCCCCGCCATGCGACCAGCCGTCCCGCTACACCTTCGTTTGCGGGAAAGATCCGTACCCGTAATGTCAAAGGGTAAGAAGCTTCCGGGCAAGCCCGGAAGCAATTGTTCAGCGTCCCTCGGACCAAGCGATCGCGTCGGCACCAGCCGGCAGGATCATCGGGCAGTCAGGATCGGTCGCTGCGCGAAAGACAGCCTCTGCCACATCCCGCGCAGTAGTCACCTCGCCGCTCGCAGACTGCTGCATGGCGGCCAGCGTCTGCTGGGCGAAGCCGGCGTAGGCGTCAGGGAAACCTCCTTTTGCCATGATCTGCGCCCGAGCAGTGCTGCCGAAGCTGGTTCCAGGCGCGGAACCCGGTACAACTACCCGAGCCCGGATGCCGAACTCCGCAAGCTCCAAGGCCGCACATTCCGTCAGGGCGTTCACGGCCGCCTTGCTCGCGCGGTAGATCGACAGGAGCGGCAGCGGCTTGATGGTCGTGCTGGAACTGACATTGACGATCACTCCCGCACGCCGGTCCCGCATGCCCGGCAGGACCGCCTGCATCATCGCGACAGTCCCGAACGTATTGGTTTCGAACACCTGGCGCACGATCTCCATCGAAGTGCCTTCCACGGCGTTAAGCCAACCGACGCCGGCATTGTTGACCAGCACGTCGATCGCGCCGGCCTCCGCAACCGCCTCCGCAATGCTCTCTAGGTCCGTGACATCGAGTGGCAGCACGCGAAGTCGGTCGGAAACCGGCAGCGAGCTTGCCGATGGATCGCGCATCGTCGCCACGACGCTCCATCCCTGCTCAAGAAAATAGGCTGCTGTCTCGCGACCGAACCCGGTGGAACAGCCGGTTACAAGGACGGTAGGCATCAAAATCAACTCCTCGCAGTGAAGACCAAGACGTAGTTCGCCTCACCCGGACCTGCTACGCTCGGTAGTCCGTAGTTTGTTGGAGCCAGTCCGATCCTGCACGATCCACTCACCCAGGTGATCGGCCTCCTTCGGCCCAGCGCGTCCTTCTCCAAGCTGGCTACGGCCGCCGGGAGCTGGGCTGTACGTCCCCCGGCGGAGGGACCGTTCTACGGAGCCGTCCTCGAAGGGGGGTGCGAGCTGTCGATGGCGGGGCGCTCCCCGATCAGGCTTGGCAGGGGCGACTTCATCCTGCTGCCTGCCGCCGACGATTTCACGATGGCCAGCGTGGTCCCACCGCAGGGTGGCCGTTTGAGCTTGCCGACCCAGGTCAAGCCCGGCGTCTTCCACCTCGGAGAGCCCGGCACGCCCGACACGCGCATGTTGGTCGGCTATTGCGCGTTCGGATCGGACGACGCGACGCTGTTGGTTTCATTGCTGCCCGAACTGGTCGTCGTGCGTGGCGAGCGTCGGCTGACGCTGCTGGTCGAGTTGCTGAGCGAGGAAGCCCGCGCCGAACGCCCCGGTCGCGATGTGGTCCTCGCACGCCTGCTTGAGGTGCTTCTGATCGAGGCGTTTCGCGCGACAACGGGGCCGACCGCCCCGCCCGGACTTCTACGCGGCCTTGCCGACGAACGGGTCGCAGCGGCATTGCGCCGGGTACATGGCGAGCCAGCCCACCCGTGGACGATCGGTGAACTGGCGAAGGCATCCGCCCTCTCGCGCTCCACCTTTTTCGATCGATTCCGCCGCGAGGTCGGCGTCCGCCCGATGGAGTATCTGCTTGGCTGGCGCATGTCGCTTGCGAAGGAGCTATTGCGCAGCGGCGATGTCAGCGTGAGCGAGGTCGCGGAGCGTGTTGGCTACAGCTCTCAAAGCACGTTCAGCGTTGCATTTGCCCGGCAGGTCGGCATGTCACCGACAGCATATGCTCGCGGACGTCCAGTGGGCAGCGATCACGATTTTGCCGGTGATGACGACCAGCGGCCGGTGCTGTACCGATCTGATCGGTACAGCTGGCCTCGGGGTGGCGGCATCTAGATGCCGACCACCGCCATTCCCGAAACTCGATCCTTTTCGGGAAAGCCGGGGTCCTGTTGGAAGGACATCGAGAGGCGGCTTTGGGTCGGAAGCTGCCGCCGCTCAATCGTATCGTCCATTACGCGCCTGGCCGGGAAGCTGCGCGCCGACACGCAGGCCCAGCCACATGATCCAGCGCGTGACCGGATCGACGCCGCAGACGGCCATCGCCTCGCGGAAAATGCGGTCGGCATCCCGGCGGGTTGGCACCA
>NZ_FOFG01000034.1 GCF_900110915.1 Faunimonas pinastri | reverse complement strand
GCAGGATCCCGATGATCTGCTCTTCCGTGAATCTCGCTCGCTTCATTCCGTCCGTCCGTCCTTTCAAGGGCCGGACTCTAACGCCGCGTGGAGGATATTCTTAGGGGCAGGTCACGAAGCATGTGATCTGAAGGCGAGGTGCACGCCGCGCGAGCCAGCCCGCAAGATCCCACGCTCGATCCACGAGGGCGCCCGCAACATGGCGCGAGACATCATGAAAATCGAGGAAGGGCAAACCTCCAAACGGCAGAGGAAGAAGGTCGAAATGCTGTTTGCGCATCTCAACCGGATCCTGAAGCTGGATCGGCTGCGGCTACGAGGTCCGAATGGCGCACGCGACGAGTTCCATCTCGCAGCGACAGCTCAGAACCTTCGCAAGATGGTCAAGCTCATCCCGATGCTAGGGTTGAAGCCAGCCTGAACCGAAAAAGACGACCCGCTTTCAGTCCGCCCCAGAAATCAACGGGAATCGCCTGTACAACCGCGACCTCTTCAACGGCATCGGCGCGAAGCGGACGTTTGTGGCTTACATGTATACAGCGCGCGCCTCAGTGTACTTGAACGACACTGAAGGCCGGATACGTAGCCCGCGTGCCCTGCGCTGAATGGCAATGCTCATTCCCATGCTTCCGACATCTGACCATGAACGTAAGACAGGTGCTCATGCATAGACATCCGAGCCAGGGCAGGATCTCGGTTGCACACGGCCTCAACAAGCTTCGTGTGCTGCCGCAGGATCGTTTTCAGCACGACTGCCAGACTCCCCATATGCTGATGAAACCGCCCGCTGAGCTCTTCCTCGCGTTCGTCCCACAGCCGATGCACGATCTCGTTGAGAGGCTGGTTCCCGCAGTGCTCAGCCAGATTGAGGTGCAGCTTGCGGTCACTTTCTTGGGACCAACGACCTCGACCTGTTTCTTCCTTCATGTCGGAAAGAACTGATTTCAACGCAACAAACCCTTGCCCCGTCATATTGAGGGCAGCAAGGGCGGCTACTTCGGGTTCGACCACCATTCGCGCCTGCATGATCTCTAGGGGCGAGTGGTCCGATGCCGGCAGCTTGGACATCTCTCGCCTTTCACGCACAAAGGCGCCGACGCCAACGCGCACTTCGATAAGGCCTGCGATCTCCAGGGCGATGATGGCTTCCCGGACAGTGGGACGGCTTACACCAAGCTTTTGAGCCAGTTCGCGCTCGGAGGGGAGCTGCTGGCCGGGCTTGAACTCTCCTCGCCCGATCAGGTCAGTGATCTGGTCGGCAATCTGGACGTATAGCTTTCGATTAGAAACCGTTTGGAAAGGCATGCGGTTTTCCGAGCTCGCAATTCTGACTGGTCAGGCCACTTGACAGACAGACAAACAGGCCGATAGCGTCGAGGCAACATAAAAATAACCGACGTACATCCGTCGGATCAGGGGTGGATCATTATGGCAGCTCACCGAGCCCAAACTGCGTCATCGAGTCGGCCACATGTGCCTCGGCCCCCGCTGTGCCGAGCCTCTCTCGTCTGACCAGCCCCCGAACTCTACGCCTGCGAACCCGGCCGGCGCTTACCCGATTTCAACTGCCCTCCCCTTCGTTCCCGGAGCCTCGACCATGAATACGATCACCCCTGGCCTTGCGGCGTTGCCGGCCGAAAAGAAGCAATGGTTCGTCGAGGATCGGTTTGGGATGTTCATCCATTGGGGGCTCTACTCCCTGCCCGCCAGACATGAATGGGTGAAGAACAGAGAAGAGATCTCGACCGAAGACTACCAAAAGTACTTCGATCACTTCGATCCCGATCTCTACGATCCGGCCGAATGGGCGAAGATGGCCCGTGCGGCAGGCATGAAGTACGTCGTCCTGACCACCAAGCACCATGAAGGCTTCTGCCTCTGGGATTCTGCGGTGACCGACTACAAGGTCACGGAGACGCCTTACGGCAAAGATCTGCTAGGGCCCTTTGTCGAAGCGTTCCGGGCGGAAGGTCTCAAGGTCGGCTTTTACTATTCACTGATCGATTGGCACCATCCGGATTTCCCGGTCGACCCCTTCCATCCACAGCGCAACGACCCCGAAGCGGCCCGGATGAACGAAGGCCGCGATATCAGCCGTTATGCCAGCTACATGCGAGATCAGGTGCGGGAATTGCTGACCGGCTTCGGCAAGATCGACGTCATCTGGTTCGACTTCAGCTATCCCAATCGTCTCCACAATGAACTGCCGGGCAAAGGTCACAAAGACTGGCAAAGCGAAGAACTCGTTAAGCTCGTGCGCGATTTGCAGCCCGAGATCATCATCAACAACCGGCTCGACCTGGTGGATCTTCCGGCTGACGTGACGACCCCGGAGCAGTACGTTCCGCGCGAATGGCCGAAGGTGAAGGGCGAAAATGTCACGTGGGAAGCCTGCCACACCTTGAGCGGGTCCTGGGGCTATCACCGCGACGAGGACACCTGGAAAAGCCCCGACCAGCTTATCCGGCTCCTTGTCGACACGGTTTCCATGGGCGGCAATTTGCTCATGAATGTCGGCCCCACCGGCCGTGGTCTTCTCGACGACCGCGCCGTCTCAGCGCTCGACGTCTACGGGAAATGGATGAAGTTGAACGGCCGCAGCATCTACGGATGTACGCAGTCGAGCCTGGAGGCGCCTCAGGATTGCCGTCTCACCCAGAGGGGCAACCGTCTCTACGTTCACCTTTTCAGCTGGCCCTTCCGCCACCTCCATCTCGACGGGCTCGCCGGCAAGGTGCGGTATGCGCAGTTCCTGCACGATGCAAGCGAGGTCCTGATCGTTCCCGCAGACGAGGAGGATCCCTGGAACCCAACGCAGGTGAAGGTCGCCCCGACCTCCGTCACGCTGGAACTGCCAGTGCGCAAGCCTGACGTCCTCGTTCCCGTGATCGAGCTCTTCCTGGAGGATTGAGCGTCCTCGCATCACCGCACCAAGTCTTCCGGCCCACGGGCCGGGAGCAAAAACAAGGGAGGTTCGATCATGAAGAAGATGATAGCGGCATTCGGCGCATTCCTGCTTTCGAGCGCCAGCCTTGCCCATGCCGAAACCACATTGACTTGGCTCATGTGGGGCAACACCGATGCCGAGACGGCCGTTTGGCAGCACCTCGCGGACATGGTGCACGAGAAACATCCCGATATTGTCGTCAAAGTACAAACGGCGGCATGGCTCGATTATTGGACCAAGCTGCCTACGCTGGCCGCAGGGAACCAACTGCCGGACATCGTGGGGCTCCAGAGCCTGCGGACGACGGAGCTTTCCAGTATTCTCGAACCTCTTGACGCTTATGTCGCGAAGGCCAAGTTCGCGGTCGTAGATTTCCAGCCCTCCATCATCGACGGACTGAAGACAGAAGGGGCGCTCTACGCTCTGCCCTACGATCTCGGTCCGTGGCTGCTGTTCTACAACAAGGACATGTTTCAGAAGAAAGATGTTCCGCTGCCGAAACCCGGCTGGACCAAGGCCGAGTTCCTCGACGCCGCCCAAAAGCTGACGGCGAACGGCAATTACGGCTTCGCGACGACTTCGAACGAGTGGCTGCCGTTCATGCTCTCGGCTGGCGCGAACTACATCAAGGACGATGCCTTCGATCTGACCAACGACAAGCTGGTGAATGCCTTTCAGGCCTATGCCGATCTCGCGGCCAAGGACAAGATCGCCCCTCAGATTCCCGCCAGCGGCACGGCTTCCGGGATCGTGGCGGTCGGACGCTTCACCAGTGGCAGCCTTGGCATGATGGTGGACGGGCCTTGGGATCTCGTGAACGTGAAAGGGACCGCCAAGTTCAACATCGGCTTTGCCACCATTCCAGCCGATACTGCGGGAAGCGTCACTCAGGTCGCCGGCTCCGGTTTCGCGATCACTCAGACGAGTAAGCACAAGGATGACGCCTGGATCGCGATCCAGGAGATGACCAGTCCGGAAGCCGAGCGATATCTGGTGTCCCAGAACCGCGCATTCCCCGCCAGGACCGCCCAGCAAGGCGACTGGTACTCAAAAACCGGCGCGGGCGTCGAAAACGCACGCGAGGCGATGGAATATTCGCTCCAGCACAGTGTGCCCTACGGGGTCGCTCCGAATATCAGCACCTTCAATGCGCTGTGCGAGCAGTATTTTCCGCTCGCTTTCAGTGGCTCGCAATCCGCATCCGATGTGCTTTCCAGCATCCAGGGACAGCTATGACAAGCAGGGAGAGACGGATCCTAACCGCCTCTCCCTGCCTTCATGATCAATCGGAGAGTTGCATGAGCGAAGCAGCCGCATGGCAGTGGGGTCGGCCCGGCGCAGCATCGAAACCCAGAGAACGATCGGAGACGGGAACGGCATTTCTGTTCCTGCTGCCGAGCCTTCTTGGTTTGATCGTTTTTCTGATCCTGCCGCTTCTTGCTTCCCTCGTCCTCAGCTTCACAAACTGGCAGATGCTGGGCAAGGCCAGGTTCATTGGGATCAGCAACTACGTTAATCTTCTGACACGGGATCCGACCTTCTATCATGTTCTCTGGAATACGCTTCTTTTTACCGTTGAGTACGTCATCCTGAACATCGCCCTGTCGCTCGCGGTGGCCGTCTGGATCTCCAGCCTGCGATGGGGCAAGAACCTCTTTCGCCTGATCTTCTTCCTCCCGACCTTCACGCCGCTCGTCGGCTTGGCGATTGTCTGGCTTCTGATCTTCACTCCGGGCGGGATGATGGACTGGATTGCCGGTGCGCTGCACCTGCCAATCCCGAACTTGTTGACCAATCCCAACTGGGCCTTGCAGGCGGTGGTTCTGGTCTCCCTGTGGTCGGGTTTCGGCTACAATCTTCTTCTGTTCAGCGCGAGCCTCGACACCGTGCCCCCCTCCTACCTTGAAGCCGCGCAACTGGACGGCGCAGGAGCATGGCGCCGTTTCTGGTCGATCAAGCTGCCGCTGATTTCGCCGACCCTCTTCTTCGGTACCGTCATGACGGCGATCACCTCGCTGCAGATCTTTGATCAGGTCTATGCATTGACCCGCGGGGGACCTGGCGTAGCAACCGCGACACTAGGCTTCTCGATCTATCGGCAGGGTTTCGGCGCGTACCACATGGGTTACGCCGCCGCGATCTCCTGGGTTTTGTTTCTGATCATTATGGGACTGACGGCCCTGCAATTCCGGCTCCAGCGGAGATGGGTCCACTATGACGCTTGATGCCACCCAAGCTGCTGCCCGAGCCCCTCGCTCAGTAGAGCCCGGTGGGTGGGGAGCTAAGGACATCGGCTCCTTGGCCGCGATTATTGTCGTTGCGACGGCCTTCCTGTTTCCCTTTTTCTGGATGGTGAGCAACGCGATACGCACGAACGACGAAGTTCTCGCCGTGCCGCCTCGACTGCTGCCGAGCCAAGCACATTGGGAGAATTTCGTTCAGGCGTGGCTCTACCTGCCATTTGGACGGTTCTTCCTGAACTCGGCTATCGTGGCTGCGGCGGTGACCCTGATTGTCTTGGTTGTCTCGAGCATGGCCGGGTACGCCTTCGCGCGTCTTCGTTTCCCGTTCCGGGGCTCCCTCTTCGCGATCTACATGGGAACTTTAATGGTTCCCCAAGCCGTGCTGGTCATTCCGCTTTTCCTGATGATGAGCCGTATTGGCTGGGTGAACACCTATCAGGGGCTGATCCTGCCAATGGCATTCGGCTCCTTCGGCACGTTTCTGCTCCGTCAGTTCTTTCTGCAGGTGCCGCGCGAGCTGGAAGAAGCGGCGCTTATCGACGGCGCCTCCCGCGTGAGGATACTGGTCAGCATCATGCTGCCCCTGGCCGGACCCGCGCTGGGCTTGCTGGCGCTCTTCACGTTCACCGCGCAGTGGAACAACTTCCTTTGGGCGCTGATCATCACCAACGGCAACGATCACGCGACCTTGCCGCTCGGCCTGACCTTGTTCCAGGGGCAACAGGGTTCGCAATGGAACTTCCTGATGGCGGGAACCACGATTTCCGTTCTTCCCGGCCTCGTCCTGACGATTCTGCTGCAACGCTACATTTTCCGCGGGCTCTCGCTTACCTCGGGCTTCGGTGGAAAATGACGAAGACAGGCTGGAGCGCCAATCATCCGAAGGAGAACACCATGGGCACTCTCAGCGGCAAGGTTGCGCTGATCACGGCGGCGGCGCAGGGGATCGGGCGTTCGACGGCC
>NZ_FOFG01000012.1 GCF_900110915.1 Faunimonas pinastri | reverse complement strand
ACACTCCTCGATCCTGTCCAATAGCCGAGATGAGCCTCCGGATCGGGGGCTGCGGAAGCTTGGGTGCCGCGCAGGCGAGAACCGTAAGGCCCGGGGCCGGAGCACGGTTCGACGGGCTCCACCACGAGACAAACGTCCAGAACTACTTCTGGAGGAGGCTCAGATGCACCTCATGGCAAAGCCACCGCTCCGCCCGAAGACCGGCGCAGGAGCCGATGATCAGCGTCCGGATCGGCGGTCGCGCAGGTTCAGACGCCGCGCAGGCAAAGGCCTCATGCGCCTCGCCTCTGTGTCCGGCGGGCTCCACCACGAGACAAACCTCAACACCTTACTCGCCGCAGCCCTGCCCGTAGTCCAGCGCCCAGCGAGACTCTACGCAGCGCGCGCCCGGACGCCGCGGTCGGAGGCTCTGGCGTTCACGGCGCCCACGAGGCCACTCCCTCCATGGGGGTCCCCGAAATGGAACAGCGCCGTCGTGCGCAGGCGGTCGGCGAGGCAGGCTTCGTTGGCGTGAAGGGTCCGGTAGCCCCAGAAGAGATAGATGTTGCCGGGCACCAGCCGCAGCTTCGTCGGCTTCAGGACCCCGCGGCGGACCAGCCATGCGGCCATCCGCTGGCTGTAGCGATTCTGGTAGACGGCCTTTTCCAGGACATTGACGGCTGCCGACTTGCGGACGCGTCGTGTGTTCGGGAACATGATGAGGTCGCCGGACGGTCCCTCTCCGGTCGGGATCACGATCGGCAGCAGCGCCGTGACGGCGTAACCGTCGAAGTGAAACCGGTAGGACTCATTGAGGCCCCGGCTCCCCATCACACAGCGAAGAACCTGGTACAGCGGAAGTGCCGGAGCAGCCTTGCCCGTCCCAATCGTGTAGAGACGCGTCAGAATATCCCGGAATGCCGCTGACCCGCCAAGATCGCCGGGAAGGGCCGGATCAGCGTCGTGCCGCAGCGAATTCTTCGCGAGAGAACGATGGGGCCGGCCCGGAAACCCAGGCAGAGACATGCTGAACGACGCTCGGGCGGCGAGAAAGAAGCACACCTACGCCTGATGCGATGCTTGCGTCGAACCGGACGCTTCAATGAAAAGGGCGGTCGGATTGCTCCGGCCGCCCTGTTCGTCTCCAGACCGAGGCGTCAGGTCCGTGCGACGGGCTTTCGGTCCACGATACGCTTCCAGGTCAGGATTCCGTAAACGGCGATCCAGATGTAGCAGACGATCGGCACGACCAGCGACAAAGCGAGGCTGCTGTGGTCGGCGACCACGCCGGTGATCGGCGGAATGATCGCGCCGCCGACGATCGCCAGGCAGACCAGGCCGGAGCCCTGTGGCGTCTCTTCTCCCAAGCCCTCGATCGCGAGCGTGAAGATCGTCGGGAACATGATGGAGTTGAAGAGGCCGATCGCGATCACCGCGACCGCGGCAACCGTGCCCGTCGTGCCGAGCGAAACCGCCGCCAAGAGGGCGGCGACAATGGCGCAGACCAGAAGCGCCGCGCCGCCGGGCACGCGGCGCAATGCGGCGGAGCCGATGAACCGGCCGACCATGGCGCTGCCCCAATAGAGGGCGACCAGATGGCCGGCGGTCACCGCCGTCGCGGCGAGCGTGGTGGGTTGCATCAGGTAGTTCACGAGCAGGCTGCCGATGGAGACCTCGGCGCCGACATAGGCGAAAATCGACAGCGCACCGAGCGCGACGCGCGGGCGGGCCAGCATCCTGAAGCTCGACGAGTTCGTTTCGTTCGCCGGGGCGGAGGCGGGCGCGGCTGGCGAGTTGCGCAGGAACCAGAAGATGATGGCGAGGACTGCCAAAACTACGGCGATGCCGATGAACGGCAGCTGTACGGAATGGGCCTCGGTGCGCCGGAACGCGGAGAGCGCCTCGGGAGCCATGGTCTTGAGGTCGGGCGTCGCCACGCCGCCGCCCAGGATCAGCGCGGTGCCGACGAGCGGACCGATGGTCGTTCCCAGCGAGTTGAAGGCCTGGGCCAAGGTCAGCCGGCTGCTGGCGCGGCTGGGATCGCCGAGCGCCGCGATCAGCGGATTGGCGGCGACCTGCAGCGTGGTGATGCCGGCGGCCATGATGAAGAGGGCGATGAGGAAGCCGTAATAGGTGCCGAGCGCGGCTGCCGGCGAGAAGAGCAGGCAGCCGATCCCCATGATCACCAGGCCCGAGACGATGCCGCGGATATAGCCCACCCGTGCAAGCAGCATGCCGGCGGGGATCGAGAAAACGAGATAACCCACGAAGAAGGCGAACTGCGTCAGCATCGCCTGGGCGTAGTTCAGGTCGAAGAGGCCCTTCAACTTCGGAATGAGCGTGTCGATCAGGACGGTGGCAAAGCCCCATGCGAAAAACAGGGCGATGACGAATGGCACCATGCGGGAGGCGCCGGGGCGCGATTGATCGCCTTCGACCGTCTTGCGGTCGGCGGCCGTGACAGAAGCTACCATATGTTTCTTTCAAGCCGGGGGAATGCGGCAGAGGCGACGATCCGGCCGGAAAGATACCGACTTGGCTTCGCTTGCATGGCTGCCATTCCCATCCCGTTGGAGCGGTGGAATCCTCCCGTGCTATTACTGCGCTGAAATAAGCGACTTCCGCCTTGTAACCGACGGCTGCCCTTCCAATAGAGTTCCCACGAGTCATGTTCCAGCGGATTCGCGTTCTTGCGAATTTTCTCTGGCATGACAAGGAAGGGACATTCATCCTTTCTGTTGATCGGCGCTCCCGCAAGGCTGAGTGCTTGCCTTGGCCGGCGGAAGATCGTATCCGACCGGCTTGAATGTCCTGGGGCGGGTTGATGAAGCGGCTTGCATGGCTCCTGGCTGCGGTTGTTCTGGCCGTGTTTA
The DNA here is from genome assembly GCF_900110915.1 of Faunimonas pinastri. Taxonomy (GTDB): domain Bacteria; phylum Pseudomonadota; class Alphaproteobacteria; order Rhizobiales; family Afifellaceae; genus Faunimonas; species Faunimonas pinastri. Next base: position 135,229 of record NZ_FOFG01000012.1, on the reverse strand, counting down.
TCTTCGGCGGCCTGGTTTTCCTGCTCCTGCCGCGCGACAGCCTGAAAACACGGATCGCCGAGCAGATCTCCGCCTGGACCGGGCGGGACGTCTCCGTTCGCGGCAGCCCCGTGATCACCCTCTTCCCCGGGATCAACATCAAGCTTGCTGACGTCCAGATCGCCGGGCCGCCGGAGATGAAGGACGCGGAACTCGTCAGCATGGACTCGCTGAAGGCGACGATCCGTATCCTGCCGCTGCTGATCGGCCGGGTGGAGATCGCCTCCTTCACCATGGTGCGTCCGCATATACAGCTGGTCCGGGATGAAAGGGCGCGGCGCAACTGGGACTTCGATTCCGGTGCTGCCGCCCTGCAGCTCGCCTTTTCCGGCGACGTGCCTCTCGGCGAGTTCCTGATCCAGGACGGCACGATCCTCTACACCAACCGCGCTTCCCGCAATTCCGACCGGCTCGATGCCGTCAATGTGGGCGTCGGTTGGTCCAGCGTCCGCCGGCCCCTGTCGCTTGAGGGATCGGCCGTCTGGCGCGGCGAGAACATCCGCATCGATGCGCGGGCCGATCGGCCCTTCGCCTTTCTGCGGCGACGGGCGACGCCGATCGAGGCCGACATCAAGTCGACGCTCCTCAACCTGGACTTCAAGGGCGAGGCGAGCGGCGTGCGGCAGATCCGCCTGAACGGTTCACTCGACCTCTCCACGCCCTCCCTTCGCGGCTTCGTCGGCTGGACGGGCGGCTCCATCGGGCAGGGATCCGGGCTCGGCGCCGCGTCGCTGTCCGGTACGGCGAACTACACGGAGGACAAGCTGTCCTTCGACGATGCCCGACTGGTTCTCGACGGCAACCGCGCCCAGGGCGCGATCCGCCTCGCTTTCGGTCGCAAGCCTGCCATCACCGGCACTCTGGCCTCCGAGAAGGTGGACCTTACCTCCTATGTCGTGGCGCTCGCTCCGGGAGCCTTTTCCAAGACAGGGTCGTGGCGGGATGTCGCGATCAACGCGTCCTGGCTCGGCATGATGGATGCCGATATCCGCGTCTCCGCCGGAACGGTGACGGCCGGCGCCTTCACGCTAACCGATGCGGCCGCAACGCTCGGGTTGCGTAACGGGCAGCTCGAACTCGGCCTCGCGCAGAGCACCTTCTGCCAGGGAACGCTGGCCGGCGACCTGTCCGCGTCTGCCGCGGCCAACGGCAAGCTGCAGGTCGGCAGCGTGCTCCGCGCGAGCGGGTTCGACCTTGCGCAGGCGGCTCCGTCGCTGCATCTGCCCCAGGGCATTCGCGGCAAGGCTTCCATGCGGGCGAACCTGACGAGCGGGGGCAGCATGCTCAGCGAACTGGTGACGGGGCTGGCCGGCACGGCCGACGCCAGCGCACAGAAGGCATCGCTTCCGAGCATCGGGCTTGCGGAACTGCTGCAGGCAGAGCGCGCGGGCAAATCGAACCAGCCGATCCCCGCGACGGGTCTTGTCGACGCCGACAGCGTCAGCCTCCCCATGACTTTCGGGGACGGGAAGGCGCATGTGGCTGGCGCCACCTCGTCCGCGCCTGATTACGCGGTGGAGACGACCGGCGACATCACCCTGCTGGACGGCGGTCTGAATATGACCGGCAAGGTGACGCCTTCCGCAGCGCCGGGCACGGCCGTGCCCTTCCTCCTGACCGGGACGGTCGCACATCCGGTTGTCCAGAGGAGTGCGAACCCCGTTGTGCCGAAGACGGTCGCCCCTGTCCCGGCCGCGCCTGCGGTCGGGGAAACTCCTGCCGCAGGGACGAGCCAGGCTCCGGCGATGAACCCGCCGACAAGCCTGCCCACGGGTCCGACGCCGACAAGTCCCGTCCCGATGAGCCCGACGCCGGCGCAGTCGCCGCTCGCGACCGCCCCCTGACGGATCAGGCGATTGCGTTCAGGTGGGTGCGTTCAGGCGGCTTCGGTCGCGCGCATCCCGGTCTTGCCGACCACGGATGCGATCAGCACCCCGATCGTGACGAGCGCCACGAGGATGGTGCAGACCGCGTTGATCTCCGGCGTGACGCCGAGGCGGACCTGGCTGTAGATCTTCATCGGCAGCGTGGTCGCGCCCGGCCCGGTGGTGAAGCTGGAGATGACGAGGTCGTCCAGCGACAGGGTGAAAGCCAGCATCCAGCCGGCGGCGACGGCCGGGAAGATCACCGGCAGCGTCACCAGGAAGAAGGCGCGGAAGGGCGGGGCGCCGAGATCGAGCGCGGCCTCTTCCAGCGACAGGTCGAAGCTCAGCAGCCGCGACTGCACGACCACCGCCACGAAGCACATGGTGAAGCTGGTGTGCGCCAGCGCCACCGTCCAGAAGCCTCGGTCGAAGTTCAGCGCCACGAAGAGCAAAAGCAGCGATAGCCCGGTGATCACGTCGGGCATGACGATCGGCGCGTAGATCATGCCGGAAAACAGCGTGCGACCGATGAAGCGCCGGCGGCGGACGAGAACGATGGCCGCCATCGTGCCGAGCACCGTCGCGACCGTGGCGGAGAAAAGCGCCACGCGGATCGTCACCCAGGCCGCATCCAGGATCGCCTGGTCGTGCAGCAGCGCGACATACCATTGCGTGGAAAAGCCCGCCCAGACCGTCACCAGCCGCGACGCGTTGAAGGAGTAGATGATCAGGATCACGATCGGCAGGTAGAGGAAGGCGAAACCGAAGGTGACGGAGACGAGATTGAAGGTGCTGAAGCGCCGCATCATTTCGCTCCCTGCGCGCGGGACTGCGCATTCTGGAACAGCACGATCGGCACCACCAGCGCCACGAGGAGCACGATCGCCACGGCGCTGGCGACCGGCCAGTCGCGATTGTCGAAGAATTCGTGCCAGAGTGTCTTGCCGATCATCAGCGTGTCGGATCCGCCGAGCAGGTCGGGAATGACGAATTCGCCGACGGCCGGGATGAATACCAGCAGCGCACCGGCCGCGACGCCGGGCAGCGAGATCGGGAACGTCACCTGCCAGAAGGCCTTCAGCGGCGTCGCCCCGAGGTCGGACGCCGCCTCCAGCAGGGTGACGTCCAGCTTCTCAAGCGTCGCGTAGAGCGGCAGCACCATGAAGGGCAGGTAGGAATAGACGATGCCGATATAGACCGCCCAGTTGGTGTTGGTGATCGCCAGCGGCTGCGAGATCAGGTGCAACGAGATCAGGAGCTGGTTGAGCAGCCCCTCCGGCTTGAGGATGCCGATCCACGCATAGACGCGGATCAGGAACGAGGTCCAGAACGGCAGGATGATCAGCATCAGCAGATAGGGGCGGATCGACGGGTTCGCCCGCGCCAGCCCGTAGGCGATGGGATAGCCGATGATCAGCAGCAGGATCGTGGAGATCGCCGCGATTTCCAGACTGGAGAGGTAGGAAAGCCAATAGAGGCTGTCCTGCGTGAGAAGCGCGAAGCTATCCAGGCTGAACTCGCCGACCTTGTCGCGGATATCCGCGAACGTGGAGAAGACGGGCTCATAGGGCGGGATCGCCAGCGCGGTCTGCGAGAGCGAGATCTTCAGCACGATGAGGCAGGGGATCAGGAAGAAGACCACCAGCCAGGCATAGGGAATCCAGGTCACGACCCGGCGCGACAGGGATGTCCGCTCTTTCTCCGCCATGGCTCGCTCCTAATCCAGCAGGATCACGCCGGCATCGTCCGACCAGGAGAGCCAGACGCGTTCTTCCCAGCTGATCGGCCGGGCAACGGCGCGTTGCGCGTTCATCACGCTGGCGCGCACGAGCTTCCCGGAATCCAACCGGACATTGTAGACGGTCACGTCGCCGAGATAGCCGATATCCCAGACCTCCCCGGACACCATGTTCACGCCGTCGCCTTCCGGCCGGTCGTGATCGATCCGCATCTTTTCCGGACGGACGGCGAACCAAGCTTTCGTGCCGGCGCCAAGCACGGGGGCCGTGGCTGTCCGCACCGTGAAACCCTGATCCGTTTCCAGTTGAAGCCGGCCGGGCGACGAGGATTCCACTGTGCCCTCGAAGACGTTCACCGAGCCGATGAAGTCGGCGACATAGCGGGAGGAGGGCGCCTCGTAGATCTCCGCGGGCGTGGCGATCTGGGCGATCTTGCCCTCCTTCATCACGGAGATGCGGTCGGCTACGGTCATCGCCTCCTCCTGGTCGTGCGTGACGATCAGGAAAGTGAGGCCGAGGCTTTCCTGCAGTCCGACCAGCTCGAACTGCGTCGCCTCGCGCAGCTTCTTGTCCAGCGCGCCGAGCGGCTCGTCTAGGAGCAGCACCTTGGGCCGCTTGGCCAGGGCGCGGGCCAGCGCCACGCGCTGCCGCTGGCCGCCGGAAAGCTTGTCGGGCCGCCGCTTGGCGAAGGGTTCGAGCTTGACGAGCTTCAGCATCTCATCGACGCGGGCGGCGATTTCGCCCCGCGGCATGCCGTCCTGCTTCAGGCCGAAGGCGATGTTCTTCTCCACGCTCATGTGCGGGAAAAGCGCATAGGACTGGAACATCATATTGACCGGGCGGCGATGCGGCGGCACGCCGGCAAGGTTCTTGCCGTCCAGCCAGATCTCGCCCTCGCTCGGCTCCTCGAAGCCCGCCAGCATGCGCAGCAGCGTGGTCTTGCCACAGCCGGAAGGGCCGAGCAGCGCGTGGAACTCGCGCTCGAACACGGTCAGCGTCTGGTGGTCGACGGCGGTGAAGCTGCCGAACTGCTTGGAAACGTTGCGGAATTCGATGAAGGGGCGGGAAGCCGGATCGTTCCAGGGCTGGAACTTGCGGCGAACCGCGCCAAGCGCTTGCTTCATGTGGGGTCCGTCGATGGTCGGGGCCGGGAAAGAAACGGCCCGCCGAAGCGGGCCGTCGATACTGGAGGCTCAGTGGCCGGTGGTGACCCGGGTCCACGCCCGGGTGACGTATCGCTGCGTCTTGGCGTCGTAGGGCCTCTGGATAAAGAGCTTCTTCAGCGTCTCGTCATCCGGATAGATGTTCTTGTTCTCGGTGATGTCCTTGGAGATCAACGGTTGCGACGCCTTGTTGCCGTTGGCGTAGAACACGTAGTCGGACGCCTTGGCGATCACTTCTGGCCGCAGCATGTAGTTCATGAAGGTCAGCGCGTTGCCGGCATTCGGAGCATCGGCGGGGATCGCCATCTGGTCGAACCACATCATCGCGCCTTCCTTGGGGATGGTGTAGGCGATGTTGACGCCCTGCTTGGCTTCTTCCGCGCGGTTCTTGGCCTGAACGATATCGCCGGAATAGCCGACGGCGAGGCAGATGTCGCCGTTGGCCAGCGCGTTGATGTATTCCGAGGAGTGGAACTTGCGGACATAGGGCTTCACGGCTTCCAGAAGCTTGGTCGCCTTGTCGATGTCCTTGGTGTCCGTCGTGTTCGGATCGAGCCCGAGATAGTTCAACGCCGCCGGGATCAACTCGGACGCGGCATCCAGGAACTCCACCCCGCAATCCTTGAACTTGGAGATCACCTCCGGCTTGAAGACCATGTCCCAGGAGTTCAGCGGCGCGTCGGGCATGCGCTCCTTGATCTTGTCGAGGTTGTAGCCGATCCCCGTGGTGCCCCACATGTAGTTCACGGAATACTCGTTGCCGGGATCGTAGGTCGCGACCTTGCCGTAGACGAAGTCCCAGGCGTTGGAGAGGTTCGGCAGCTTGGACTTGTCCAGCTTCTGGAACACGCCGGCCTTGATCTGCCGGCCGAGGAACTCCGCAGAAGGCACGACGAGGTCGTAGCCGGTGTGGCCGGCGAGCAGCTTGGTTTCGAGGATCTCGTTGGAATCGTAGACGTCGTAGACGACCTGGATTCCCGTCTCGGCGGTGAAGTCCTTCAGGATCTGCGGGTCGATGTAGTCCGACCAGTTGTAGATGTGGACGACCTTGTCTTCCGCCTGCGCCGGGCCGAAGGCGGCCAGAGCGAGCGCCGCGGCCGGCAGCCATTTCAGCAGCTTTCTCAACGCTTCAATCCCCCTCGTTGGATGCGCGCGGCCGGTCTGGCGTGCGGATCTCGAAGAGCAGCATAAAGCGCATTCGTAACGGGCTTCAACACGCTGTTTGCGGCGCAACACAATCGATCGCGGGTCGCGATCCCTCGCACGAGCAGCGCGGAGACGAATTGCACCGAGTGTGATGCAATTCCGCAACGCCCTTTTAAGGCGAAGCGGCGTTATGATGGCCGCAAATCAGCAACATTGAGTGCCGCCCAGTGCGTAAGCTTCTCCTCCCCCTCGTCCTTCTCGGCTCCACGGCTCTTTCCTCGGCCGTTATGGCCCAGTCGATCACCACACCCGCGCAGCCTGTGGATCAGCCCGGCACCAGCTCCGGCGTCGTCCTGGAAGTCGGCGGTGGCGGCGAGGTCCATCCGGACTATCCCGGCGCGAAGGATTACAGCGTCGATCCGTTCGGCACGGTCGCGCTGCATAACTTCACGCTGTTCGGCCTCGGTGGCGGCAGCGCGTCGGACCAGGGCTTCTCCGTCGCTCCGTCTTTCGACATCATCGACAAGCGCAAGTCGCACAAATACGACGACATCGACGGCGTGCATGACGTCGACGCGACGTACGAACTCGGCGCCCGGCTGGCGTACCGGTTCGGCATGTTCGAGCCCTTCGCCGATCTGCGCTACGCCTTCGGCGGCGCTCACGGCCTGGTCGGCGAAGCCGGCGTCAACGCGATCTTCGCCCCGACGCACCGCCTGAATGTCACGATCGGCCCGCAGCTCGCCTTCGCCACCAACGACTACATGGACGAGTATTACGGCGTTCGCGGTGACGACTCGCGCCGCTCCGGCCTGCGTCGCTTCAACCCCGATGGCGGCATCACCGGCGTCGGCGCCAACCTCGAAGCGCGCTACGCTCTGACCGAGAAGTGGTCGCTGATCGGCAAGGTGAACTACACCCGCCTCGTCGGAGACGCCTACCGCTCGCCGATCACCAAGGCCGGCAGCGCCGACCAGGTCACGGCCAGCCTGGGCGTGACCTACAAGTTCAATCTCGGTCACATCCTCGGCAACTGAGGACGGATCAGGTCAACCCGGCTCCGGCCGGGTTGACTTATCTACTTGGGGGAACAAATAAAGAACGGAAGAGGTGCTCATGTCTTCCGTTCCTGAGAAACTTGCCGTTCTGGCCGATGCCGCGAAATACGATGTGTCCTGTTCTTCCTCCGGCGCGCCCAAGCGCGACTCGCGCGACAGGAAGGGGATCGGCTCCACGACCGGCATGGGGATCTGCCATTCCTACACGCCGGACGGCCGCTGCGTTTCGCTGCTGAAGATCCTGCTGACGAACTTCTGCGTCTATGATTGCGCCTATTGCATCAATCGACGTTCCTCAAACGTGCAGCGTGCGCGCTTCACGGTGGAGGAGGTGGTCGACCTCACGCTGCAATTCTACAAGCGCAACTATATTGAGGGCCTGTTTCTCTCCTCCGGCATCATCCAGTCGGCCGACTACACGATGGAGGAGCTGGTTCGCGTCGCGCGCTCGCTGCGCGAGGTACACGGCTTTCGCGGTTACATCCATCTGAAGACGATCCCGGAAGCGAGCCCCGAGCTGATCGCGGATGCCGGGCGCTATGCGGATCGCCTCTCGATCAATATCGAGCTGCCGACGGAAGCCGGGCTGAAGCGCTTCGCGCCGGAAAAGCGAACCGGCTCCATTCGCGGCACCATGGCGGGTCTGCGGCTCCGGATCGAGGAAGCGCGCGAGGAAAAGGCGGCGACGCCGAAAGCGCCGCGCTTCGCCCCGGCCGGGCAGAGCACGCAGATGATCGTCGGCGCCGACGAGACCAACGACGCTTCGATCCTCGACACGTCCTCCACGCTATATGCCAGCTATGCCTTGAAGCGCGTCTATTATTCCGCCTTCAGCCCCATCCCGGATGCCAGCTCCGCGCTGCCGCCCAAGGCGCCGCCGCTGCAGCGGGAAAACCGGCTTTATCAGGCGGACTGGCTGATGCGCTATTACGGCTTCAGCGCGGGTGAAATCATCGAGGGCGCCGATGGCGGCATGCTGGATCTGGCGATCGATCCCAAGCTCGCCTGGGCGTTGCGCAACCGCGAGCGTTTTCCGGTGGACATCAACAAGGCCGACCGGGAGGTGCTGCTGCGCGTGCCCGGCCTCGGTACGCGGACGGTGGATCGCATCATTGCCAGTCGGCGGGACCGGACACTTCGCTTCGACGACCTCGCCCGGCTGAAGGCGTCCATGCGCAAGGCCCGGCCCTTCATCGTGACGCCGGATTATCGGCCGACCATGCTTCTGGACCGCAGCGCCTTGCGCGACCTCTTCGCCCCGCCGCCCGAGCAATTGGGGCTCTTTGCCTGATGGCGGAAGGTGCGGCCCTCTACGACGTCGCGCTGGAGCGGCCGGACGATCTCGACGGCTTCCGCAAGGCGGCGCGCGGGCTGATCGCGCTGGAAGTGCCGCCGCGGCAGGTGCTGTGGCATGCCTCCGGCGAGGGGTCGCTGTTCGGGGCGAGCCTGCTGCCGGAAGGCGGACCATTTCCGGTGCCCGCCGCCTTCGTGCCGCTCGCGGCCGACGTGGTCTGTCATCGCGACGGCGAGCGTTTCGCGCTGCTCTATGAGGCGCTCTGGCGCATCCGCCACGGCGAGAAGCGACTCCTGCACGTGGTCGCCGATCCGCTGGTTCATCGCCTCGCCATGCTGCGAAAGGCGGTCGGCCGCGACGTTCACAAGATGCATGCGTTTGTCCGCTTCCGGCGGTTGGAGACGGAAGCGGGCGAACGTTTCGCCGCGTGGTTCGAGCCCGAGCACCACATCCTGCGCCGTGTCGCCTCGTTCTTCACCGGGCGCTTCAGCACCATGAACTGGTCGATCCTGACCCCGGAAGGCGCGATGCACTGGAACGGGGCTGAGCTCAGCTTCGGGCCGGGCGTGCGCAAGGAGGACGCGCCGGAGGGCGACGATTTCGAGGATTGGTGGCGCACCTATTATCGCGCGACCTTCAATCCGGCACGTTCCAATCCGGACATGATGCGGCAGGAGATGCCGAAGAAGTACTGGCGCAACCTGCCGGAGGCGGAGCTTATCCCGTCGCTGCTGGCGGAAGCGGGCAACCGGACGGCGGGCATGCTGGAGCGCGCGCCCGAAGCACCGCGCAAGCGCATCGCGCCCTACGTCCCGGCCGCGCCCGCCATCCTGCCGGCCGGGAGCCTCGCGGAGATCCGGCAGGATGCATCGAGCTGCGTGCGCTGCCCGCTTTTCGGGCCGGCGACGCAGACGGTGTTCGGTGAGGGGCCGCTCGATGCGCCCGTGGTGTTTGTCGGCGAGCAGCCGGGCGATCAGGAGGATCTCGCCGGGCGGCCTTTCGTGGGGCCGGCAGGCCAGCTTTTCGACCGAGCGCTGCAGGAGGCGGGACTGGATCGCCGGCAGGCCTACGTCACGAATGCCGTGAAGCACTTCAAGTTCGAGCCGCGCGGCAAGCGCCGTATCCACAAGAAGCCGGAGGGCCGGGAGATCGAGGCCTGCCGCTGGTGGCTGGACCGGGAACTGGCGACCCTGAAGCCCAGCCTCGTGGTCGCCCTCGGCGCGACGGCGGCCCGCTCGCTGACCGGGCGCACCGTTTCCGTGCTGCGCGAGCGCGGCCGCATCACGGAAATGCGGCCGGGCCTGCCGGGCCTCCTCACCGTGCATCCGTCGTTCCTGCTGCGCCTGCCGGATCCGGCCGCCAGGGAAACGGAATATCGCCGCTTCGTGGAAGACCTTCGCCACATCGGGGAAATCGCCCCCGTCATGCGCCTCGCCGCATAGGGAACCTGGCCATCCCACAATCCTTTCTCTTCGCGAGCAAAGCGAAATCGGATAGGCTCGCCGCATGACAGTGAATCCCGTCGACGTGATAAGTGCGCCCGAAGGGGCTCGAGGTGTCGAGAACGAGGCGGCGGCCCGGCAGTGGTGCCGCGACCGGCGTATCGAGGATGTGGAATGCATCATCCCCGATCAGGCCGGCGTCGCGCGCGGCAAGCTGATGCCGACGAGCAAGTTCTTCGGCGGCAATCCGCTGACGCTGCCGGGCTCTATCTTCATGCAGACGATCACCGGCGATTATCCTGAAGAGGACATCGCCTTCGCCGAGGGCCTGACCGACGGCGACCTCATCTTCCGGCCGGATTATTCCACGCTGACGGCGGTGCCCTGGGCCAGCGACCCGACGGCGCAGGTGATCCACAACGCCTTCCACAAGGACGGAACGCCTTTCGAGGTGGCGCCGCGCCAGGTGCTCCAGAAGATCGTCGCGCTCTATGCCGCCAAGGGCCTGAAGCCGGTCGTCGCGCCGGAAATGGAGTTCTATCTCGTCAAGCCGAACCTCGATCCGGATTATCCGCTGGAGCCTCCCGTTGGGCGCTCGGGCCGGCCGGAGCGGGCGCGGCAGAGCTATTCCATCACGGCGGTGAACGAGTTCGAGGCGCTGTTCGACGACGTCTACGAATTCTCCGAGCAGCAGGGGCTGGAGATCGACACGCTGGCCCACGAAGACGGCACGGCGCAGATGGAGATCAATCTCCGCCACGGCGATCCGGTGGAGCTCGCCGATCAGGTCTTCCTCTTCAAGCGCACGATCCGCGAGGCGGCGCTCCGGCACAATATCTACGCGACGTTCATGGCGAAGCCCATCGCGCACGAGCCGGGCTCGGCCATGCATATCCATCATTCCGTGGTGGATCTGGAGACCGGCCGAAACGTCTTCTCCGACGCGGAGGGCAACTCCACCCAGTCCTTCCTCTGGTACATCGCGGGCATGCAGACCTACATCCCGCGCGCCATGTGCATCTTCGCGCCGTTTGTGAACTCGTACCGGCGGCTGACGCCCAATACGAGCGCGCCCATCAATGTGCGCTGGGGCTACGACAACCGCACCGTGGGCTTGCGCGTGCCGCTCTCAGACGCGCAGTCGCGGCGGGTGGAAAACCGCGTCCCGTCCTCCGACGCCAATCCCTATCTGGCGATCGCGGCCTCGCTGGCTTGCGGTTATCTCGGTCTCGTCAACCAGCTGGAGCCCGACAAGGCCGTCGAAGGCGCCAGCACCGATCCAGTCCATCCGCTGCCGCGCAGCATTCTGGATGCCATGCGGCTTCTGGAGAACACGCCGGAGCTTGTCGAAATCTTCGGCGAAACCTTTGTGCGCACGTTCCGCGTGATCAAGGAAATGGAACACGAGACGTTCCAGTCGGTGATCAGCGCGTGGGAGCGCGAATACCTGCTTCTCAGCGTCTGACCGGATGCCGAACTACCCGCCCTCGTTCTACGAGGTGACGGCGACGCCCGCGCCGCGTCGGCCGGCGTTGGCCGGGTCGCGACGGGCGGATGTCTGCATCGTCGGCGGCGGCTTCACCGGCCTTTCCGCCGCGCTCCATCTGGCGGAGGCGGGCGCGGAGGTCGTGCTGCTGGAAGCCGGCCGCATCGCCTCCGGCGCATCCGGCCGCAATGGCGGACAGTTGCATTCCGGCCAGCGGCAGGACGTGCTGTGGCTGGAGCAACGGTTCGGTTTCGAGCGCGCCCGGGCGATGTGGGACATGGCGCAGTCGGCCAAGGCGCTGGTGCGCGATCTGGTCGAGCGCTTCGCCATCGATTGCGATCTGCGGACCGGGGTGATCGACGCCCTGCACAAGCCTGCTTACGTGGATGAGGCGGCGGAACTCGTGGAGGCCCTGCACACCCGCTATGGCTACGACCAGATCGACCTGCTCGGCCGCGACGAAATCGTGGAAGCGCTGGGCTCGGCGCATTATCTGGGTGGCACGCGCGACCGGGGCGGCGGTCACCTAAATCCGCTCGCTCTGGCCCGCGGGTTGGCGGAGGCGGCGGAAGCGGCGGGCGCCGCGATCCACGAGAACTCGGCGGCGATCGAACTGCGCCGCGACGGCAAGCCGGTGGTTCTCACCGCCGATGGCGAGATCCGCGCCGATCATGTGATCGTGGCGACCAACGGCCGCTCCGGCCCGTTCGAGAGCGATACGAGCCGCCGCGTCCTTGGGCTCAACAACTTCGTGGTGGCGCTGAAACCCCTGGGCTCCCTGGGCGAGCACATCCTGCCCGGCGGCGAATGCGCCTCCGACAGCTATTTCGTGGTCTGCTACTGGCGCAAGACCGCCGACGGTCACCTGATCTTCGGCGGCGGGGAGAGCAGCACCCGCCATGTGCCGGCCGATATCGCGAGCTTCGTCCGCCCGCATCTGGCGCGGGTCTATCCCGCGCTTCGCCATGCCGAGGTCGCGCATGCCTGGGGCGGCGTCGTATCGATCACCGGCCCGCGCCTGCCCTTCGTACGGGCGATCCGGCCGGATGTCTGGGCCGCAGGCGGCTTTTCCGGGCAGGGAGTGGGGCTAGCACCCTATACGGGGAAACTGCTCGCCGAGGCGGCATTGGGGAGAACGGAAGGGCTGCAACCGTTCCTCGACCTGCCTATTCCGCCGATCCCGAGATCGGACTGGTTCCGGCAGGCGCTGGTAACGCTGGCGATCTGGCAGGGGCGGCTGAAGGATCGTCTCTGACGAACTTTGGCGCACAGGTTGAACCCCGGTCGCCCCCAATCCATTTACTTCGGCATGAGTGCCACATCTGCTTCCCGAGCTGAACTCTTTACCCGCGCCGGCGACCCCTCGGCCGCCAGCCGTCGCGCGCGGCTCCTGCGTCGGATGGAGGTGATGGAGTTCTGGCTCGACCGCCGCTTCCGCATACCGATCGCCGGCATTCATATCGGGCTCGATGGCCTGCTCGGCCTCATCCCGGTCGTGGGCGATGGGGCGGGCGCGCTGATCTCGCTCTGGCTGGTTTGGGAAGCGCACCGCATGGGCGCCGATGGCTGGACCAAGGGGCGCATGCTTCTGAACATCCTGATCGATTTCTTCATCGGCTCTGTGCCGGTGGTCGGCGACATCGCGGACTTCCTGTTCAAGTCCAATACGCTGAACATGCGGCTGCTGCGCCGCCACCTTGCGGAAATGGAAGAGCGGGATTGGCAGCCGCTACGCTGATCCTGCGCTCATCCGCGCCCTAGAAGCGCTCCATCTCTCGCTTCACCCGTTGAAGGAAGCGCTCGCGCCTGGCCTCGTCAGCACGGTTCATGTCGTGCAGCGCGAGGTAGCGGACGGGGCTGAAGGGTTTGATGCGCACCCGCATTGAGCGCATCATGATGCGCCTGGGCGGATCGCCCATCAGCAGCGTCCGCCAGCGGTCGCCGCCATAGGTGGTGACGGCCGCGAGCTTGCGGATGTTCTGAAGGTTCGGCACTGCCTTGCCGTTTTCCATGCGGAAGGAAACGCCGGGCAGGAAGACGCGGTCGATGAAGCCCTTGAGGATTGCGGGGAAACCGTAGTTCCAGACAGGATGCACGAAAACCAGCGCCTCGGCCGCCAGCAGCCGCTGAACGTAACCCTCCACCGGCGCCCGGTTTTCCGGCTCGTCATGATAGTGGGCCCGCTCCTCCGCCGAGAGGACGGGGTCGAATTTTTCGGCATAGAGATCGCAATCGTCCACCTCGTGCCCGGCGCGCGTTAGCGCCTCCACCACGGTGCGGTGCAGCGCGGCGCTGAAGCTGTCGGAGAGCGGATGGGCGAAAAGGACGAGGACACGCATGGCAGGACCGGTAAAAAGATCCGCTTGGCGGGATCGGTTACAGTCCATCGAGCAACAAGCGTGCCATGCGCCGGGCCTTGGCAAGCTGGTCCGTCTTTTGCATCCGGAATGGGCAGCGTGCTGGTCCGACAGCCTGAGCCAAGAGGAAATGAATTGTCGATGATCGATTGGAAGGCGTTTGCACAGGAACTAGGCGATATTCCGTTCTCCGACGATCCCGTCCGGGTGAAGCGTCGCAGCCGTGATTTCTACTGGTACAGCCCTGTTCTGAAGCCGCAGCTCGACAATGTCTCCGGCGATCTCCTGGTCACCCCCCGCAGCGAAGAGGAAGTCATCCGGGTCGCCTCTCTCTGTGCGAAATATCGCGCGCCCATCACGATCCGTGGCGGCGGCACCGGCAATTACGGGCAGGCCATGCCGCTGAAGGGCGGCGTCGTGCTCGACATCACCGAGCTGAACCGCGTCATCCGTCTTGAGAAGGGCGTTCTTCGCGTGCAGGCGGGGGCGAAGATGAACGCCATCGACGCCGAAACGCGGCCGCAAGGCTGGGAACTGCGCATGTATCCCTCCACCAAGCGGACCGCCACGATCGGCGGCTTCGTCTGCGGCGGCAGCGGCGGCATCGGCTCCGTCGGCTATGGCGGCCTGCGCGAGACCGGCAATGTCATCGCGGCGCGCGTCGTCACCGTGGAGCTGGAGCCGCGGATCATCGAGCTGCGCGGCGAGGAGTGCAACAAGATCAACCGCACCTTCGGCACGACCGGCATCGTGACGGAGCTGGAAATTCCCATGGCGCCGGCGCTTCCCTGGCGCGATCTGGTGATCTCGTTCGCCGAATTCGGCAAGGCGGCGGAATTCGGCCAGGCGCTGGCTTCCGCCAGCGGCGTGGAGAAGAAGCTCGTATCGGTCATCGACTGGCCGCTGCCGCGCTATTTCCAGCCGCTGCAGAAGGCGCTGATCCCGGAGCAGCCGATCGTCATCGCCATGGTGGCGGAAAGCGGCATGCAGGCCCTGCACGATCTCTGCCGGCAGTTCGGTGGCACGATCGTCTTCGAACAGGACCCGGTGGAAGCGGAAGCGACGCCCGCCACCACGCCGCTCTTCGAATATACCTGGAACCACACGACGCTGCAGATCCTGAAGGCCGATCGCAGCGTGACCTATCTGCAGAGCATGTTCCCGCCCGGGCGCAATCTGGAGCTCGTGCAGGCCATGCGCGAGCGCTTCGGCGACGAGGTGATCATGCACATGGAGTTCTTGCTCTTCGACGGCAAGCTCACCAATTCCGCGCTGCAGGTCGTCCGCTATACGACGGAGGAGCGGCTGAACGAGATCATGGACGAGCACGAGGCGAACGGCATCTTCATCGCCAATCCGCATGTCTATACGCTGGAAGACGGTAGCCGCCATAAGCGCGTTCCGGGCGACCAGATGGGCTTCAAGGCGGAGGTCGATCCCTTTGGCCTCCTCAATCCCGGCAAGATGCGGAGCTACGTGCCGGTCGCATGACCCATGCGGCTGCCGGGAGGGGGAGGGGGCGGAACCTTCGTTCCCCGCCCGGCATTCCCTGCCTTACCGACACCCAAGCGGTCGCATCCGGATCGCGGACAAACCGCACTTGCGATCGATAAGTCGGAAGCTCGAAACGGGGAACGCCAATGGTAGCCGCAACTCTTTCCGGAGACGATGCCGAGACGGCCGTCGCCTTCACGGCACTCGGTGTATGCTTTGCGAAGTCGCTGACGGATAACGGCCGATCGCGCGGCGCGCTGGACCGGCTGAGGCGCGACGCCGATGCGCTTCTTGCCCAGCTTCGCCTCCTGGACGGGCAACGCGCGGCGCTGTTGTTCAGCGGATTTGTCGAGGCGCTGAAGGACGACGATCTTTTCTCCTGACCATACATTTTGGCGTGCGGCGGATCTTTTGCCGGCTCCGAGAGTTGAGGGCTGGCTGGCTGGTGGGGCGAGTGCAACCGTGTCGTTAGTCGCGGGCTTTGCGATCTTCTGAGCGAGGATGGCGAAGTCTCAGAAGGTCGTGCCTCTTGATTCAGATCCCACGTTACCGGGCTTCCGAAAAATCTCTCCCGGACAGCGTCTATCTCCAGCTTGTCCAGCTTCTCTACAAGGCGATCTTCCCCGTCACCCTCGTCGGAATGCTCCTGGTTTGCATCGGGACGGTGATCGGTGTGCGGGAGCATGACCCCGTCGTCGACGCGCTCGTGGCGTTCGGCGGGCTGGTCTCCCTCGTACGTGTGCTTCTCGTCCTCCACTTCCGGAAGATGTTGACGAACGAGACCTGCCGCGAGAAGGCGGCGCGTCTGCAGCGCTTCTATGGTTACGGGAGCTATGTTTTCGCCGCGACGGTGGGCCTGCTCGGCCTTCGCGTCTTCGCGGCCGGGGACGTTACCAGCCACATGCTGTTTACCGGCCTGATCTTCGGCTATGCCGCCGGGGTCGTCGCCCGTCTTTCCATCCGGCCGGTGATATGTATCACCACTCTTTCGCTGGCGAGCGCGCCGGCCGTTATGGCCTGTCTGCTCGACTTCAATTTCTTCTACATCGTCCATGGACTGCTGCTCACGGCCTTCTGGCTCGGCAGCCTGGAGACGGTGGACTACAATTATCATCTCGTGGTCGACCAGATCGCCATCAAGGAAGAGATGGCCGATCTGGCGCGTCTCGATCCCCTGACGGAGTTGCCGAACCGGTTCTCTGCACGGGAACGTCTGTCCAGCGAACTCGGCGGAATGCGGCGCGGCGGCGCGATGCTGGCGCTGCATTATCTGGATTTCGATCATTTCAAGCCGGTGAACGACCGCTTCGGTCATCCCGTCGGCGATCTGGTGCTTCGCGCGGCGGCACAGCGCATCTCCGGTCTGCTGAGGGATGGCGACATGGTCGCCCGCCTCGGTGGCGACGAGTTCATGGTGCTGCAGTTCAATGTGGGCCACCAGGATCAAGCGGAAATGCTGGCGCGGCGGATCATCCAGGCCATCGCCGCTCCGTTCGGCGTCGAGGGACACGAGATCTCGATCGGGGCCAGCGTCGGCATCGCCCTCGCACCCAAGGATGGCGGCGAACTGAAGATCCTGCTGGAGCACGCCGACACCGCGCTCTACGTCGCCAAGCGGAGCGGGCGGGGCAAGTTCGCCTTCTACGAGCCCGCCAAGTTCCGGATAGAAGGATCGCCCGCCCGTTCGCTTTCGCGGTGACCTCGTGACCCTGTTCCGTTGGAGCTGGTGACCGTGTTGGGACACCTTCCCCGAAAAGATCTGCGCGAACGGGAAGGCAATAGACCCAGGAACAGGCCCGGAAACGGGCAAAGAAAAACCCCGCCGGAAACCGGCGGGGTTTTTCTTTTCGAGTCAGTCGCTTCGCTTACGGAGCGACGCAGCGGTGACGCAGACCGTCGCTGCCGAGATAGGTGCCGCTGTTGGGGTCGAACGACCGGTAACGCTGCGAGCAATACGAGACGTAACCGGACACATCCGTGCCGCGATCGCGGTTAGCCTGGCCCGCGATGATGGCGCCAGCAGCAAGGCCGACCGCGCCGGCCGCTACGGCCGCACCCGCGTCGCCATGATGACGATGATGGCGACGCCAGTCGTCATCCCGGTCCCAGTGGCCGCGGGGCGGCGGGGGCGGGCCACCACGCCAGTCGTTGCCATAATACTGAACCTGCTGGACAGGGGCGCTCACGCCGGCATCGCCGCCCATGGAAGCCATGCCCGCGTAGGCGGGGGCAAAAGCCGTTGCGGTGAGAGCCATCGCAGCAGCAAGGCCGGCTGTCATTGTTTTACGCATGACGCTTTCCTGCATCCGTTTCTTCTGTATGGAGAATGGAATAGCAGGGAAAAGGTTCACGTGTGAACGTGACGGGTTCCTGTTCAGGTAAATGTTTCAGCCTGTTCCAGCCCGCGCTCGGAATACCCGGTGGGAGAACGACGTTGAGCCGTCATTTCTTGATCGTTGCCGGTCTGCTGGCCCTTAGCCTCGTGGGCTGCCAGGCCGTGCAGGACGCCGATGCGCCTCCGGCCTCGACGACCACGCAGGTGGGCGACACCACGATCACCGTCGGGGGCGCGGTCGGTGTGGACGCGCGTTTCGGCGGGCGCTGACGGAAAGAAAACTCTCAACGGCCCGGTGCGGCGCCACCCGGCCAGTTGCCGCTCTCCATCTTCGCCTTCAAGGTGGCCGCGAGGCGCTGCACGACGGATTGCGGCAGCGACACTTCGGTCAGCCTCCAGAGCAAGCCCCGCCGTCTCAGGACAAGCGATCCCCAGTCCTCCTGCTTGGAACTGACGCCCAGCGTCACCTCGAACTTCACCGGCGAGACGAGGCCCCAGCCGTGGATGTAGCGCAGCGGATTGGACGGGAGGCTCACGGCGTGCGTTGCGGAGGGGTCGGCCGGCGCGAAGTTTTCCGGAATCTGGCCTTTGGCGATCAGCTGCTCGATGAAATCCGGCGTCACGATGCCCGCGAGCTGCTGGTCGACATAGCTGGTGCTGGCATTCAGCGCGAGCTGGCGCTCGAAGCCCTTGAGGTGCCGTCCGACCTTGGTGATCCGGCTGCCCTCGTTCAGGGCCTGGTAGACGATGGAGCGGCGCACGGCGGGAACGTCGATCCGCGCCAGCGCCGCGTTCGTGTCACCGGAATGGATGGCGCTGGCGAGCTGGTAGAGCCCCAGGAAGGGCCAGGCGACATAGGCGGCGATCACGAGAACCGCCGCCACGATCACGATAATGAGGCTTCGCATCGAAACTCCTCGACCTCCGGGGATCAAGGGTCCGCATAGCCCGCGATCTCTGATCCTCACACTGCGGAGGCCGTTTCCTCCGTGCCGCCTGAAGGCGGTTCGTGGCGCTCGGGTTCTTCCGAAAGGAAGTCGCCGAAGGCATTCAGAACCCCGATATGGGTGCAGAAGATCTTGACGGCAACCATCAGCGGCACCGCCATCAGCATGCCGACAAGGCCCCAGAGCCACCCCCAGAAAGCGACCGCCAGAAACACGGAAACGGCATTCATTTCAAGCCGCCGGCCGAGAATCATGGGCGTCAGGAACTGGCCCTCCACGGTGACGCAGAGGAGATAGAAGCCTGGGCCGTAGAGCGCATGCGTCAGCGTGTCCGTGCTCACCAGCGACACGGCGCCGACCGTCACGATGCCCATCACCGGCCCCACGTAGGGAATGTAGTTGAGCACCGTCGCCAGCACGCCCCAGAGCATGGGGGTGGGAATGCCGATGAGCCAGAGCCCGGCCCCCACAACGATGCCGAGCGAAATGTTGATGACGGTGATGGTGAAGAGATAGCGGGAAAGCTCGCGCTCGATGTCGTGGGCGATCCTGAGCGCCGTCTTCTTGTCCTTCAGCGACGGCATGGCGCGGACGAGCTTCATGTAGAACATGTCGCCGGAAGCCAGAAGGAACAGGAGCAGGAAAAAGGCGAACATGAACTTGGCGACGATGTCAGGCGCATAGGCCACCGCACTGTTGGTCAGCGCAGGCGTCTTGACCACCACCTCCTGCGCCGCGCCCTTGGGACCGCTGGCAATCTCCTCCAGCTGCTGGCTGGCGTGCTGCAGCCGCTCGATGGGCCCGCGCAGCCGGCTCAGCTTGTTCTGCACCTCTGCGCCCAGCGTCGGCACCTTGTGGAGCCAGTCGCCGATGGGGCCGCTCAGGAAGTAGGCGCCGAGAAAGAGGACGATGATCGCGATCGCCACCAGCACGATGGCCGTCAGCGATTCCGGCACCTTGCGGCGGGCGAAGAACCGGACGACGGGGCTGAGCACCAGTGCCAGCAGGAAGGCGAGAAGCACCGGGACGATGAAGCCCTTGGCCACATACAGCGTCGCGCCGACCGCAAGGATGAAGAGGCCGATCACCGGCCATCTCGGGAACGAGCTCGATCGGTGCCCGCGCTCTTCCGCCGCTACGGCTCCTGCCTCGCGCGATCGCGCCAGTTCGTTCATCAGAGTAGTTCCCCGGGAAAGATGCGGAAACGTGGCCGAGGCCGGTCCGTTCCTCTCCTTTCCAAGGGAAAAAGATGGCGGCTATTCGGCCGCCACGTCCCATTGCTCGGGCCGCAGCTCCAGGATCTCGCAATTGTCGAGCCAGCGCCCGGTCAGGTGGAAGAAGAACGTGCCGTGGCCGACCACGGCGATTGTCTGCTCCGGCCGCCCCTGAAGGACGATTCGGAACTGCGCGAGACGCGCCTGCAGCGCTTCCAGCGGCTCCACGCAGATGCCGCGCTCGTCCGGCTCGCCTTCGGCGTGCCACCAGACGTCCGGCAGGTGGTCGAGCGAGAAGGCCGGATGCTCCGGGGCCAGCTCGGCCGGGGAACGGCCGACATCGCAGCTGCTTTCCAGCCGCTCGCGATGCAGCGCCTCCACCAGATAACGCGGCCCTGAGGGATGCCCGTCGAAGATGCCATGCGTCGTCTGCAAGGCGCGGGTTAGGGGTGAGGTCACGACCAGCTCGACGGGGATGTCGCGCATGGCCTCGCGCGCCCGCCGGACCTGCTGGTGGCCGAGTTCGGTCAGCGGCGCATCGAAATGCAGGGGGTCCACGCCGGTTTCGGCGGACGCGGCATTGAAGGTCGACTGGCCGTGACGGATGCAGAGGATACGTTTCAAGGCGGGATTCCGAAGGGCTGGAGGGGAGGGCGACGCACAATATCGCAGCGCCGTGCGATGTCCATGACGGCGGTCGCTCCGGTCTAGGCCGTCAGCTGGATCGGCCCCGGCCCATAGCGCGTCAGCCGTTCCGGCGGCGAGCCCACCAGCACGGTCTCGCTGACCGCCACACCGGCGGCGGAGGCGTACATATGGAAGACCATGCCGGTCTCCAGCCGCCAGTCGCTGCCGGGATGGAACGAGAGGGAGAAGTCGCTCGGTCGCGGCGTACGGCCGTAGAGGCCGAGGGTGTAGCCGGTGACGTTGAGGTAATCCGGCCGCAGGCCTTCCGCCAGCACCGCGTCGCGGAGCACGGCGTCGACATCGCGGGCCGGAGCGCCCGGAACCATCGCCTCGATCTGCCGAGCCTGGATGGCGGTCAGCCGCCGGGTGACGCGCTCGGCGTCGCCGCAATCGCCGAGAAGGATCGGCCGCATCAGCCGGGCGCTGTAGTTCCCGACCTTGGGCGTCAGCTCCACATGCAGCACGTCGCCGGGGCCGAGCACCACGCCGAGGCCTTGCGCATGCAGGAATTCGCTGTCGCCGCGCGCCCGCAGCATCGGCCCGGGACCGCCTTCGTCCGAGCCTTCCCGAAGCGAGGCCGCGGCGGCGATCGCGGCGGCGTCGCGCACCCGCATCCCCGCCTTCACCTCCCGGGCAAGCTCCGCCATGACGCGGTCGGCAATGCCCGATGCACGGCGAAGGAGGTCGATCTCGTGTGCGTCCTTGACGGCGCGCAGGCGATCGGACACTGGGCCGACATCGACGAAAGCGGCAGCCGGAAGCGCGGCCCGGAGCCGCGTCGCCGTGTGTTCGGTGAAGCCGTAGGAGCGGGCGTCCACGCCGAGGCGGCCGTCCGCCAGCCCGCGCCGGCGCAGCGCTTCGGCGACGACCGCGTAGGGGTCCTCGTCATCGGCATAGCCGGTCACGTCGGCGAACCAGACCGCGGCGCGGCAGGGCGGAGCGTCCAGCGCGCGGAGCACGAAGAGGGGCTCGCCCTCCAGCGGCACGATCGCCGCGCGGTACATCGTTTCCGAAACGGTGTAGCCGGTGATCCAGGCCAGCAGCTCCGCATGATCGACCAGCATGGCCGCGCAGCCCTGCGCCTTCAGCACGGCCCGGAGCGCCGCCAGCCGGGGCGCGAAGATCCCGCTCATGCCGTTTCGCAGATATCGAGGATGGTGAGGAGATAGATCCGCACCATGTCCAGGAAATCCGGAATATCGACGCGTTCGTCGGGCATGGTGTTGTAGCGTCCGCCCGGACCGCAGACGATGCCTTCCATGCCGCCGATGGCGAGGAGATGGCCGGCATCGGTGCCGTAATAGCCGGGCGGGGTGACCGCGCCGGTCGGCTGCTCGGTGCCGCGCACGCGCCGGTAGGCTTCGTTGATGGTGGTCACGATACGGCTGTCGCGCTTCACCTCGAAGGGCGGCATCGTCTGCCGGCCCTGCAGCCGCTCCGGCGTCAGCACGGTTTTCAGGCCCGGGAAGCGCTTCTCGAGGGCGTCGAGTTCCGCCTGCATGTCGGCCAGCGCCGCTTCCTCGTTCTGGCCGGGAGCGTAGCGGCCGGAGCCGGAAAGCTTCACGTAATCGGACACCTGGGCCGGGCGCCATTCCTCGAAGGCACGGCTGAGCGCGCCGCGCACCACGCCGACATGGACGCGGTTGATCTTCTCGTGCTCCGGCGACAGCGCGCCGCTGAACTTCATCGCGTTCAGCCGGGGGATCAGGTCGCAGGCCGCCATGATGGCGTCCACCGCTTCCTCGCGCTTGGAGAGGTGACGGGTGTTGCCGATCAGCTCGATGATGAAGGTAAAGGCCGCGGCGTGCATCGTCATGGCTTCGAGGTCGGTCGGCTCGGAATTGACGAAGTAATCCGCCCGCAGGCCCTGCCGCATCAGCGCGGCGGTGCCGACGCCGCCTTGCAGTTCGCCCACCACGAAGGTGAGGATCACGTCGCCCTTCAGCTTCACGCCGGCATCGACCAGTGTCTTCACCGCGCAGAAATAGGCGGCGTCACCGGCCTTCATGTTGGAAACGCCGATGCCGTAGATGAACTTGTCGTCGATCTTTCCTTCCCAGGGATCGACGGTCCAGCCTTCGGTGACCGGGTTGGTGTCGACATGGCCGTTGAAGAGCAGGCTCTTGCCGCCGCCCGTGCCCTTGAGACGGCCGACCGCGTTGACCCGCTCGCCTTCCACCGGCGTCAGCTCCGCATCCAGGCCGAGCTTGCGCATCTCCTCGGCCATGAAGCTCGCGAGCACGCGCTCGCCTTCGGTCTGGCTGTAGCTCTTGTGCTGCACCATGCGGCTCAGGAAGGCGAGGCATGCCTTCTCGTCGATGGAGCCGAGGAGTTCTTCGTGGGTCATGGGATCAACCGTTGGAAACGAGACTGGAAGACGCGGCCATCAGCTCGCGCGTATAGGGATGGGTGGAGGCGGCGCCGACATCCTCGGCGTTGAGGAGGTCCACCAGTTCGCCACCGCGGATGACGGCGAGGCGGTGGGCGATCTGGCGCACGAGGTTTAGATCGTGCGTGATGAACATGTAGGCCGTGCCATGGGCGCGCCGGAGTTCCAGCAGCAATTCGATGATGGAGGCCTGCACCGACACGTCGAGCGGCGCCGTGATCTCGTCGCAGATCACCAGCCTCGGCCGTGCGGCAAAGGCGCGGGCGATGGCGACGCGCTGCTTCTGGCCGCCGGAAAGCTGGTGCGGATAGCGCCGCGCAAAGTCGGCCGGCAGCCGCACCTGCTCCAGAAGCTTCGGCACGTCCTTCACGTCGCCGCCATAGAGACGCAGCGGCCGTTGCAGGATTTCGCCGATGGTCTGGCGCGGATTGAGCGAGGCGTCCGGGTGCTGGAAGACGATCTGGATGCCGGCGCGGTACTGCCGGTCCATCTGGCGTTCGTGCTCGACCCAGCGGCCGTCGTAGAGGATGCGGCCGGTGAAGCGGTTGATGCCGGTGATCGCCTTGGCGAGCGTCGACTTGCCCGAACCGGACTCGCCGACGAGGCCCAGGATCTCGCCCTTGCCGATGGACAGGCTGATGCCGCGATTGCCGGCGACGCGTTTGTCGCGGAAGAGCCGCTTGCGGCCATAGGTGACGGCGATGTCTTCCGCCGTCAGCAGCGGTTCGCCCCCGGCGGGTTGGTCGTCCACCAGCCGATGCTCGGGCGTCGGCACGGCGGCGACGAGGCGCTTCGTATAATCGGCCTGCGGCGCGGTGAAGATGCGGCGTGCGTCCCCCTGTTCGACGATGTGGCCACGGTCCAGCACCGCCACGCGGTCGGCCACCTTCTGCACCAGCGCCAGGTCGTGGGAGATATAGAGGCCGCCCACGCCGGTCTCGTCGCGGAGACGCCGGAAGAGCTCGAGGATGCGGTTGCCGGTGATGACGTCGAGCGCCGTCGTCGGCTCGTCGAAGATCACGAGTTCCGGCCGGCAAGCAAAGGCGGTGGCGATGCCGACGCGCTGCTTCTCGCCGCCGGAGGCCTCGTGCGGATAGCGGGCCATCAGCGCTTCGGGGTCGCGCAACTCCACCCGGCGCAGGGCCTCGACGGCCTCGCGGTGCGCCTCGGCCCGACCCATGCCGCGGTGCTGCTTCAGCACTTCCACGATCTGCCGACCGAGCGTCAGCGTCGGGTTCAGCGAAGTCGCGGGATCCTGGAACACCATGCCGATGCGCCCGCCCCGGACTTCGAGGAGCTTGGCCGGGCCCATCGCCCGCAGGTCGTCGCCGCGCAGGCGGATGGTCCCGCCATCCTCGCGCGCATTGGAAGGCAGCGCCCGCATGATCGCCCAGGCGAGCGAACTCTTGCCGGAGCCGGATTCGCCGACGAGGCCGAGGACCTCGCCCTCGCCGACGGCCAGGTCGATGGCGGAGAGAACGGTCGTTTCCGTGCCGCGCGTGCGATAGGCGAGCGAGTAGTTCGCGATGTCGAGGAGCGCCGTCACGTCTCGTTCCTCGGGTTCATGGCGTCGCGGAGACCGTCGCCCAGAAGGTTGAAGCCGATGGCCGCGACCGCGATGGCGGCGCCCGGCGCGATGATCATCCACGGCGCCTGATGCAGGTAGACGCGCGCGTCGGAGATCATCAGGCCCCAGTCTGAGGCGGGCGGCTGCGCGCCGAGGCCGAGGAAGGAAAGCGTCGCGAACAACATGATGGCGAAGGCGACGCGGATCGTCGATTCCACCACGACCGGCGCGGTGACGTTGGGCAGCATCTCACGGAACACGATCCACGCGCCGCTCTCGCCGCGTGCGACCGCGGCGTTGACGTAGTCCATGCGCCGCGCGGTCAGCGCCACGCTGCGGGTGATGCGCGTCATGCCGGGCGCGAAGGCGACGGCGATGGCGAGCATGGCGTTGAGGTCGCCCTTGCCGAGCGTGCTGACGACGAGAAGCGCCAGCAGCAGGCCGGGGATCGCCATGACCGCGTCGACCGTGCGCATGATGAACTCGTCCGCCCGGCCGCCGAGATAGGCGGAAAGCGTGCCGAGCAGGGCGCCTGCCAGCGTGCCGGCGAGCGTCGCGCCCACGGCCATGGGGATGGTGGTGCGCGCGCCGGTGAGGATGCGGCTGAAGACGTCGCGGCCGAGCTGGTCGCCGCCCAGCCAGTGCGCCGCGCCGGGTTTGGCGAAGCGGCCCATGAAGTCCATCTTCTCCGGGTTGACCGGCGCGATGGAAGGTCCGAACAGGACCACGAGGACGAGCAGCAGGATCAGGACCAGCCCGGCCAGTCCCTGCGGCGTGCGGATGAGCCGCGCGAAGGTGTCAGTCATACTGGATACGCCTGTCGAGAAGGGCGCAGACCATGTCCGCGATGAGGTTGGCGACCGCGTAGGTCGCCGCCATGATCAGCGCGCCGGCCTGAATGGCGGGCAGGTCGCGTGACTCGATCGCCACGATGAGCTGTCGCCCGATGCCGGGAAGGGCGAAGATCTCCTCCACCACGATGATGCCGCCCAGGACGTAGCCGACGTCCAGCGCCACGATGGTGACGACGGGGATCAGCGCGTTGCGGAGCGCATGGCGAACCAGCACCACCCGTTCCGGCAGGCCCTTCAGCCGCGCCGCGCGCACATAGTCGCTGTGGAGGACGTCCACCATCTCCGAGCGCACCATGCGGGAAACGTGGGCGACCAGCACCAGCGACACCGTGAGCACGGGCAGCACGAGGTGCTTCAGCCCCTCGATCGGGTGCTCGGCCAGCGGCACGTAGCCGGTGGCGGGCAGAAGCTGCAGCCAGTCGGCCAGAACGATCAGGAGCACCGTCGCCGTCACGAATTCCGGCACGGAAACGCCGAGATAGGAGATCAGCCCGACGCCGACATCGGCGGCGCGGCCGCGACGCAGCGCCGCCAGGATGCCGAGCGGCACGGCGATGACCAGCATCAAGGCCAGCGACAGGACCGTCAGGATCAGCGAGCGGCCGAGCGCGGTGAACATCATGGGGCCGACCGGCTGGCCGGTACGGATCGACGTGCCGAAATCGCCATGGAGCACGCCGCCCAGCCAATGGGCGAACTGCACCAGCACCGGCTGGTCCAGCCCCAGCTTCACGCGGAGCGCGGCGAGCGCCGCCGGCGTCGCGTTCTCGCCCAGCACCGACTGGGCGGCGTCACCCGGGAGGACCTGGGTGATGCCGAACACGACGACGGACACGATCAGCAGCGTATAGACGATCAGCGCCAGCCGCTTGAGGAACCAGGACAGCGACAAAACTCAGCCCCGCTTGGGAGCGTTCGCGCCGAGCGAGACGTAGTCCAGCCGGAACACGGCGCCGCGCGGATGCAGTTCGTAGCCTTCGACATAGTCGCGGCGCGCGGCGAGCAGGTCGAAGAAGACCGGGATGACGGAGGGCACTTCCTTGTTCATCAGCTCCTGCGCCTGGCCGTAGAGCTCCTTGCGCTTGTCCCCGTCGGAGGTGGTGCGGGCCTCGGCGATCAGGCCGTCGAACTCCTTGTTGTTCCAGCGCGTCTCGTTCCAGGCGGCGTCGGACGTGTAGAGCAGGGAGAAGATGGCGTCGGCGGTCGCCTGCATGTTGTAGAAGCCGACATAGAACGAGCCCTTCTTCCAGACCTGATCCAGATAGGTCGCGTGCGGCATGGTCTGCACGTTGATGCGGAAGCCGGCGGGCGTGGCCATTTCCCGCACCGCGATGCCGAGCTGCGTGCGCGTGCCCGGCTTGTCGGAGGCGATCAGCGTCAGGTCCACGCCATTGGGGAAGCCGGCTTCGGCCAGCAGCTGCTTGGCCTTGTCGTAATCCGGCTTCTTGAGCGGTTGCTCCTTGTAGAAGGGGTAGGCCTGGTTCAGCGGGCTGTCGTTGCCCGGCGTGCCGAAGCCCTGGGCGATGAAGCCGACCAGCGCCTCGCGGTCCACCGCGAGCGCCAGCGCCTGCCGGACGCGGACGTCGGAGAAGGGCTTCTGGTCGCAGCCCATGTTGATGTTGAGGAACTGCCCGGAGGGCACGCGCAGCGGCACCACGCCGCTGGCATTCTGGTAGCGCTGGTACTCTGCCGCGTCGGTGGAATAGACGAGGTCGATATCGCCGGAGATCAGCGCCGAGGTGCCGGCGGACTGGTCGGGGTAGACGACCACTTCCACCCGGTCGAGATGGGGCCGGCCGGGCTCGTAATAATGCTCGTTGCGCGTCACCACGATCTGCCGGTCCGGCTCGTAGGAGACGAGCTTGAAGGGGCCCGTGCCGACCGCCTCGCGGGATAGCCGGTCCAGCCCGCCAGAGATGATGGCGGCGGGCACGACCTTGGCGTTCGGGTAGGTGAGGATGACGGGCAAGTCGGCGGAAGCGCCGTGCAGCGTGATCACCACCTTGTCGTCGCCATCGGCCGCAACCGCCTCGATCGCGCTGATCCCGGCGCGGCCGGGCGAGGCGGTCTTGGGATCGAGGATCGCCTGGAAGCTCGCGACCACGTCTTTCGACGTGCAGGGCGAGCCGTCGGTAAAGACGAGGTTCGGGCGAAGCGTGAAGGTCCAGGTCTTCAGGTCGTCTGAGGCCTGCCACGACTGGGCGAGGTCGGCCTCGGCCGTCATGTCGGGCTTCAGCCGCGTCAGGCCGCTGTAAAGCAACTCGGCGACGAGGTACTCCGGATTCACGCGCACCATCAGCGGGTTAATGACGCTGACCGCCTGATCGACGGAAACGCGAAGCGTGCCGCCCTTCGTGGCGGGGGCGGGAGCGGCGGCAAGGGCCGGCAGGGAGCCGGCCAGCGGCATGGCGCCCAGGGCGCCGAGGGCTGCGGCGCTGGCCATGAAGCGGCGGCGGGAAAGGCTCAGAAAGGTCATTGCTGCGCTCCATCTTGGGCAGTCGGCATGAGGTCGGGTGCGAAGTCGGCGGCGAGATAGGCCAGGATGCTGGTGGCCAGCGCCTTCACGTCGGTCAGGGTCGTGAATTCGTCGGGAGCGTGGGTGTTGTTGTCCGGCCGGGTGAGGCCGCCAAGCAGGATTTCCCGCAGGCCGGTCCTCTGGACGAAGCCCATGTCGGAAGAGGTCGAGGATCCCCATGGCCGGAATTCGGTGAAGCCGAAGCCCTTCGCCAGCGCCGCCTGCCAGCGCGGCCAATGCGGGCCACTGGGGTCTTCCACGGGAATGAGGTGGCCGGTGGTCTCCATGTCGTAGCCGAGCGCCGGACTTGTCTCCATCGCACGGTCGATGACGTCCTGGAGCTCCGCCAGCACGTCTTCGAAGCGCTCTTCCGGCGCATAGCGACGATTGACGAGGATCTCGGCGACGGCCGGCAGGGACGAGCCCTTCTGCCCGGCATGGACGGCGGCGACGGTGAGCAGGCCGTGAAGCGGGCGTTCGCCGTAATGCGGCGGGGCCGGCATGGCGGAAGCGCGGGCCGCGACGGCCGGCTTCAGAGCATTGAGCGCGTTGAGGAGCGGCAAAGCGGCTTCCAGCGCGTTGACGCCGTTGCCGGGATCGCCGCTGTGCCCGCCGCGCCCGCGAACGCGGATAAGGAGGTCGATCGAGCCGAAGCAGCCGGCCCAGATGCGGGGCGCCGCGCCGCCATTGAAGCTGAGCAGGTGACCTTCGACGAGACCCTGCTCGGCGAGATAGCGAATGCCGGGATAGGCGCCGCCTTCCTCGTCCGTGCAGAGGAGCAGCGCCGGATCGTAGGCAAGCTCCAGCCCGGCGGCATCGGCGGCGCGGATCGCCGCGAGCGCCGCGGCGACGGTGCCCTTCATGTCGGCGGCGCCACGGCCGGTCAGCCGGTCGCCATCGCGCGTGAGGCCGAGCGGCGGCACGCTCCAGCCTTCGCCAGGAGGAACGGTATCGGTGTGGAAGTAGAGGGAGCAGACCGGTTTCCCGGTGCGGCGGGTGGCGATGAGATTGACCCGCTCGCCCCGCGCTCCCGGCGCGCGCCAGAGCTCTTCGGGCACGACGACGCGGCGATGTTCGAATCCGGCGGGCGCGGTCGCCGCCTGGATCAGATCGGCGAACGATCCGTAGTTTTCACCCGGCGGATAGCTGGTATCGACGGCCAGCATCCGGCCGAGCTCGGCCTCGACCGCCGCATCGTCATGGGCGATCAGCGCAAGGGCCTTGTCGAAGGCTGCGGAAAGGGCGGCTGGCAAGAACGGGTGCTTTCTCTTTAGGCAGGGTTAAACTATATTCTTTATATGAATGACCGGTCCAGCA
Organism: Faunimonas pinastri; assembly: GCF_900110915.1. Taxonomy (GTDB): domain Bacteria; phylum Pseudomonadota; class Alphaproteobacteria; order Rhizobiales; family Afifellaceae; genus Faunimonas; species Faunimonas pinastri. The sequence goes on along the minus strand of NZ_FOFG01000012.1, from coordinate 106,321 downwards.
CTCTTGTCAATCCAGAGCGTCCCGTTCCCCTTTACGAACACGTGAAGCGGCAGGTCTCCGAAGCCATCCTGGTCGGGGAATGGCCGGCGGGCTTCGTGCTCCCGAACGAGGCGGAGCTTGCGCGGCGCTTCGGCGTGGCTGTGGGCACGCTGCGCCACGCGCTGGCCGATCTCGTCGCCGAAGGCATGCTGGTCCGCCGCCGCAAGACGGGAACGGCTGTCACCGGGCGCACGCCCGCTCACAGCCTTCGCTTCTTCTACCGGCACTTTCGGCTGCGCGGGCCGGCAGGCGAGCTTCTGCGCTCCCACACGCAGATCCTCTCCGTCGTTCGGACGCTCGCGGATGCGCGGCAGGCGGCGGCGCTGGAACTTCCGGCCGGCACGGAGCTGGTCAGCCTCACCCGGTTGCGCTCGGTGGAAGGCCGCCCCGTGATGCACGAGGAACTTTCGCTCCCGGCCGCGCGCCTGCCGGATTTCCCGGAGCGTCCGGAAGACGTGGCGGAGCTGCTCTACCTGTATCTGCTGGAGCATTACGGCATCCGCGTCACGGCGGTGCGCGAGCAGGTGACGGCGGAACTCGCCGACGCGGTCGATGCGGCGCGGCTGGACTTGGCCCTTCCCGCCGCGGTGCTTGCCATCCACGAAGTCTCGTTCGACCATACGGGTGTTCCCGTGGTGGCGGGCTGGCATCGTGCGGTGACCGACAAGTACTGCTACATCAACGAGATCAGCTGAAAGCCGGGCGCCGGTTCTAGAGCGAGGCGGCGGCCCGGCAGGACTGGTCGTAATGGCTGGAAAGCGCCCGGATATGGCTGGCGAGCTCGGACAGCATCTCGCCGGAAAATTGCGTCGCCCCGACCGAGGGAACCAGCAGCGCTTCCCGGATCCGGCCATACCGCTCGCAGGCGGCGCGGCCTTCGGCGGTCACCAGCGCCAGCTTCTCCTTGCCGCGCCGGCCGCTCTCCACCAGCTTCAGCCGCTCCAGCTTCTTCAGCGCGTAGGCGACGACATGCGTGTCCTCGATGTTGAGGACGAGGCAGATGTCGGCGAGGGTCTTCGGCTTGTCGCGATGGTTGACGTTGTGCAGCACCGGCACGTCAATCGGGGAAAGGTCCGGCACGCCGGCCGCCGCCATGCAGCGGACCATCCAGCGGTTGAAGGCATGGGTCAGCATGATGACCCCGAACTCCACCTCCGACAGTGCGGGCAGCGCGCGCGGCAAGGTGGCCGGAGGAGAGGATGGGCCCGAGCGCCGGGATTGCGTTCTCTTTGCTGTCCTCCGCCGTCATGATGGTCTCCCCTTCCGTCGAAGAACGCTCTCAGCTGGAGACAAAATGCCGACGAAGTATCGGCGTTGAGGATCTTGCGTGAGGGGAACTGCGATGACCGGCGTCTGGGATTTCTGGATCGACCGCGGCGGCACGCTCACCGATGTCATCGGCCGCGATCCCGCTGGGCGGTTGCACACCCGCAAGATGCTTCGAGGGTCAGAACGAGATCCTGCCCGGCTGCGCGCAGACGATGCTGGAAGCGGGCGAGGCGATCACCGTCATCACGCCCACCGGCGGCGGCTTCGGCGCACCCGAGGCGTGACGCATGGGCGGGCGCGGGCCTCTCCGGCTTGTTTCTTGCATCGGCCACGCCGATGCCAAACCCCGGCAATGCGCGGGGGCAACCTTCGGTTCGGAAGCCTGCAAACTCCGCCCGGCCGGAGATCCCGGTGGTTCTGAATGCGCCGGGGTGCCACCGGCCGTCGGAGGGCAGCCCGTCTTGACGTCCGGGGCGAACGCCGTCTTCCGCCGCGTAAAGGAGATGATGGTCGTGGCGCGGCGTCCGGCCTAGAAGGCTCCGCACGCAGCCGAAACGATTCGACTGCTTCGACGGACACGCGCAAGAGGGTTCATGAGCACGAGCATCGACTTCGATACGGGCTTCTTCGGGCGGCTGCGCGCCGCGGCCGGCGACGAATGGACCGGCTATGTCAGCCATCCTTTCGTGCGGGCGCTGGGGACCGGGTCGCTGCCGGAGGCCTGCTTCCGCCGCTTTCTCGTTCAGGATTATCTGTTCCTGACGCAGTTCGCCCGCGCCTATGGCCTGTCGGTCTACAAGAGCACGAACCTCGCCGATATCCGCGCCGCCGCGGCGGGCGTGGAAGCCGTGCTGGCCGAGATCCCGCTGCATGTGGGTTATTGCGCGGGCTGGGGTCTCGACGAGGCAAGCATGGCGGCCGAGCCGGAAGCGCCGGAAACCATGACCTATACCCGCTATGTCAGCGATGTCGGCCATACCGGGGATATCCTGGATCTCACGGTGGCGCTGATGCCCTGCGTCGCGGGTTACGCGGAAGTGGGCCAGCTTCTGCTCGCCGATCCCGCCACGGTGCTGGACGGCAGCCCCTATGGCGCGTGGCTTCGGAACTACGACAGCGAGGAATACAAGACGAGCGTTCGCACCGCGCTGGACAAGCTGGAGGATCTCAGCCGGCGCTATGGCGGGGAAGCCCGGTTCGAAAGCCTGTCGCGCATTTTCCTGACCGCGACGCGGCTGGAAACCGCTTTCTGGCAGATGGGCCTCGACGCCGCGCGGCCGGAGCCCCGATAACGACAATCCGACCGAGCGGAGGGACTGAGCCGTTGGTTGCCTTGGTAAGACCTCGAATGGACGCAGCCGCGGCCGCGACGCGCGATCAGACGCCGAACGGCGGGAACCCGGGCATCCGGGTCCGGGACCTGACGTTGCGTTTCGGCGCGCAGACGGTTTTCGAGAACCTGTCCTTCGAAATCTCCGGCGGCGAATTCGTGGCGTTGCTGGGCTCCAGCGGCGTCGGCAAGAGCAGCCTGCTCAAGATCATCGCCGGTCTCGCCGATGCCACCGCCGGGTCGGTCATCGGCACCGACGGCCTGCCGATCCCCGGTCGCATCGCCTATATGGGCCAGCAGGACCTGCTTTATCCGTGGCTGACGGTGATGCAGAACGTGACGCTGGGCGCGCGGCTGCGCCGCGAACCCGTCGACCGGCCATGGGCCGAGCACCTGCTTGAGCGTGTCGGTCTGTCCACCCGGCAAAAGGCGCTTCCGGCGGCGCTTTCCGGCGGCATGCGCCAGCGCGCCGCGATCGCCCGCACGCTCTACGAGCGCCAGCCGATCGTGCTGATGGACGAGCCGTTCTCGGCGCTCGACGCGATTACCCGCGCGATGGTGCAGGACTTGGCCGCCGAGCTGCTGGCGGACCGGACCGTGCTCCTCATCACGCATGATCCGCTGGAAGCCTGCCGGCTCGGCCATCATCTGATGGTGCTCTCCGGCCATCCCGCCCGGCTGGGCGAGCCGTTCACGGTGCCCGGCCAGCCGCCGCGCGCGCCGGACGATCCCGCCGTCCTCACCAGCCAGGGCCATTTGCTGCGGCTTCTCGTGGAGGCGTCGCGATGACGGCCGGACGAACCCTTCGTCTCGGCCGTGGCGGGCGTGGACTGCTGATCTTTGTCGGCCTGATCCTCATCTGGTGGGGGCTGACGCTGCTCTTCCGCGTTCCGTCCTACATGCTGCCGACGCCGGACCGTGTGGCAGTCGCGCTCTGGAACGGGCGCGGCTATCTCGCCCATAACGCGCTGATCACCATCTGCGAAATCATGCTGGGGCTCGGTTTCGGCCTGCTGCTCGGCGCCAGCCTCGCGCTCGCCATGATGTTCTCGCCGCTCTTCCAGCGCTGGATGATGCCGGTCCTCGTCGTCAGCCAGGCTATCCCGGTCTTCGCGCTGGCGCCGCTGCTCGTCCTCTGGTTCGGGTTCGGCCTCGCCTCCAAGGTCATCATGGCCATGTTGGTGATCTTCTTCCCCGTCACCGCCTCCTTCTTCGACGGACTGCGGCGGACGGAGACCGGCTGGATCGATCTCGCCAAAACCATGCGCGCTTCGCCCTACGCGCAGCTGCGGCACGTCCGGCTGGTGGCGGCGCTGCCTGCTTTCGGCTCCGGCCTGCGCGTCGCGGCGGCGGTGGCGCCGATCGGCGCGGTCATCGGCGAATGGGTCGGCTCCGCCAGCGGGCTCGGCTATGTCATGCTCAATTCCAACGCCCGCATGCAGACCGACGTCTGCTTCGCGGCGCTCTTCCTCCTGTCGCTGATGGCTGTCTTTCTCTGGCAGCTCGTCGATATCCTCCTGCGCCGGATCCTTTACTGGGTTCCCGACGCCAGCCACCCCGCCGGCAGATCCGCCTGACATCGCACACGAAGGACCGCACGATGCTGAAGAGACTTGTGCTGAATAGACTTGCTCTGGGAACGGTCGCCGCCCTCATAATGATGCAGTCGGCCCATGCCGCCGACAAGCTGACCGTCATGCTCGACTGGTTCATCAATCCGGATCACGCGCCGATCCTGGTGGCCCAGCAGATCGGCGCCTTCAAGGACGAGGGCCTCGACGTTGAGATCGTGCCGCCCGCCGATCCGAGCGTGCCGCCGCGCCTGCTCGCCGCCAAGCAGGTGGATCTCGCCCTCAGCTACCAGCCGCAGCTCTATCTCCTGGCCGACCAGGGCCTGCCGGTGGTGCGCGTCGGCACGCTGATCGACCATCCGCTGAACACGCTGCTGGCGATCGAAGGCAACGGCATCAAGGATATCGCCGGTTTCAAGGGCAAGAAGATCGGCTTCTCCGTCAGCGGCGTGGAGGACGCGACGCTCGGCACCATGCTGGCAAAGGGCGGCCTGTCCGTGAAGGACGTCAGCCTCGTCAACGTCAACTTCCAGCTGGTCAGCGCGCTTCTGTCAAAGCAGGTGGACGGTGTGATCGGCGCCTACCGCAATGTCGAGGTGAACGAGATCAAGGAGCACGGGGTCACCCCGGTGGTCTTCAACGTCGAGGATTACGGCATCCCGGCCTATGACGAACTGATCATCCTCGCCAACAAGGACAGCGCCAAGGACCCGCGCATCCCGAAGTTCCTGGCGGCGCTGAAGAAGGGAACGGACTATCTCCTCGCCCATCCCGCGGAGACCTGGGCCACGTTCGCGAAGGAACATGCGGACCTGAACAACGAGTTGAACAAGGCGTCGTGGCAGCAGACCCTGCCGATGTTCGACAAGGACCCCGCCAAACTCGACGCCGCCCGCTACGAGGCCTACGGCAAGTTTCTCTTCGACAGCAAGCTGATCAAGAAGGAACTCCCGGTCTCCGATTACGCGATCGACGTGACGAAATAATCGGCGGGGCTCGCGCCCCATTGCCGCCGGAAGAGCGAACCCCCGTGCTGGAGATTGCCTTGGCCGAGACGCTGCAGGATTTGCTGAACAAGGTCGACGAGCGGGAAGGCGAGCTGGTCGACCTGCTGACCACGCTGATCGCGTTCGAAACGCCCGCCCCGCCGGCTCGCAACACAAGCGAGGCGCAGGCCTTTATCGGGCGGCATCTCGAAGCGTCCGGCTTCTCCACGGAGACCTGGGACATCTATCCGGGCGATCCCAACGTCGTCGGCGTGCGCAAGGGCCGCCGGTCGGACGGCTTCCGCAGCCTCATCCTCAATGGCCATGTCGACGTCGCGGAAGTCAGCCCCGACGAGCCCTGGGAGACCGGGCCGTTCCAGCCTATCGTCCGCGACGGCGTGGTGATCGGGCGGGGTGCGGCCGACATGAAGGGCGGCCTGGCCGGGGCGCTTTTCGCGGTGCGCCTCCTGCATGAATCCGGTCTGGAACTTCGGGGCGACGTCACCTTCGAATCGGTCATCGGCGAGGAGGTCGGCGAGGCCGGCACGCTTCAGTGCTGCAACAAGGGCTATACGGCTGATCTCGCCGTGGTGGTGGATACCTCCGACCTCCACATGAAGGGGCAGGGCGGGGTCATCACCGGCTGGGTCACGGTGAAGAGCGCTCGCACCTATCATGACGGCACCCGGCGGCAGATGATCCATGCCGGCGGCGGCCTGCATGCCGCCAGCGCCATCGAGAAGATGACCAAGGTGATGGGCGGGCTGCGCGACCTGGAACAGCACTGGGCCGTGACCAAGAGCTATCCCGGCTGCCCGCTCGGCTCCACGACCATCAACCCCGCCGTGATCGAGGGCGGCCGCCACGCCGCCTTCATCGCCGACGAATGCCGGCTCTGGATCACCGTCCACTTCTATCCCAACGAAACGCATGAGGAGATCACGCGCGAGATCGAGGCGCATATCGCGGCGGTCGCTGCCGCCGATCCATGGCTCCGGGAAAACCCGCCCACCTTCGTCTGGGGCGGCAAGTCGATGATCGTCGATCGCGGCGAGATCTTCCCGTCGCTGGAGGTCGATCCCGGGCATCCGGGCGTCCAGCTTCTGGCAAGCCATCATCTGGGCGTCACGGGCACCCGGCCGGAGATGGACGTCTCGTCCAGCGTCACCGATGGCGGCTGGTTCGGCGCGGCGGGCATTCCGGCCGTGATCTATGGACCGGGCGAACTGCGGCAGGCCCACTCGGTCAACGAGCAGGTTTCGATCGAACAGCTGAAGACCTTCACGAAAGTGCTGCTCGGCTTCATCCACGACTGGTCGAACACGCCCCGCTGAGGCCCGTCGGACCTCCGGGGAGCTTCAGTCCCACATGCCCTCGTGCAGGGCGGCGGCTTCCTCCACCAGCAGCGGGCCGATCACCTCCACCGCGCGCTGGCCGGCCTCGAACACCGCGCGGCAGGGCAGGTCCAGCGTCGGGTTCTCCGGGTGGTCGCCGGTGATCGCCTTGAGCTGCTTCTCACTCAAGCCGTAGACCACGCGTCTGATCCCGACCCAGTAGGCCGCGCCGGCGCACATCGCGCAGGGCTCGGCCGACGTGTACATGCTGCATTCCTTCAGAAAAGCCGCGTCATAGGTCTTGGAGGCGCGCGTCATCAGTACGCGTTCGGCGTGGCCGGTCATGTCGTGGTCGGGCTGGAAGGCATTCTGCTGCTCCATCAGAACGGTCCCGTCCGGCCCGACCAGCACCGCGCCGAAGGGGTGGGTGCCGGCTTCGCGCGCCTCGCGGGCGACCCGGAATGCCTCCCTCAGCAGCGCCTCGTGATCGGACATCTTTTCCATCGCGATCTCCCGGGGTTCATCTCGCGTTCCGTCGCGTCGATCCTAGCTGCCCGGCGCTGCCCGGCCAACCGTATCGCGGAAGCCAGGCCGTGCCCGGAGATTTCCAACAGAAGAAACCTGAAATCTGAATTCTACTATTGACGTCGCTCGCCGCTGTCTTCAAAGTTGACGTCAAGAGTTGACAATGTCGCACGCATCTTCACCCCCTCCCACGCCGCCGCTGCACCCGCGAGAGCACGGATCTCCGCGCGAGATCGCATCGGACGCCCTCCTGGGCGGCCGGCGCGAACTGGTGATCATGCATGGCTCGGAGCGCTACGTGCTCCGCCAAACGCGGCAGGGAAAGCTCATTCTCACGAAGTGACGGGCAGGCTTCCATGACGGACATCAGGGGTATCGGGGGCAGCGCGCCCAAGGCGTTCTTCCAGAGCGGGATGCGGTCGCGCGACCTCGCGGCGGAGATGGGCATTTCCGAAGCGGAGCTGCTGGCCGATCACGAAGGCCCGGAAGTGTCGCCGCTTCGCCTCGACGCGCCGGCGCTGCTGGCGGCGCTGCCGACGCTCGGCGAGGTCATGTGCCTGACGCGCAACGAAGTGGCCGTGCATGAGAAGGTGGGCACCTTCGGCGTCACCAGGCTCAGCGACCATGCGGGTTTCATGCGCAACGGCGAGCTCGATCTCCGTCTTTTCCCCAAGGTCTGGAGCGCGGCCTTTGCCGTGGAGCTTCCCGGCGATGGCGGCCCGCGCCGCAGCCTGCAGATCTTCGACCGCCATGGCGACGCCGCGGTGAAGGTTCATCTCCGCCCGTCCTCCGATGTCGCCGCCTTCGACGAGATCCGCCTGCGCTTCGCCATTGCGGCGCCGCTGCGGCTGGATCTCTCGCCCGCGCCGGTCGCACCGCTGGCGGTGGCCCAGCCGGAAGACCCGGAGGGCTTCCTCCGCTCCTTCCAGGCGATGACCGACGTCCACCAGTTCTTCCCGCTGCTGAAGCGTCACGATCTCGCGCGGCGGCAGGCGCTTTCGCTGCTCGATGGCACCTATGCCGCGCGGCTCACGGAGACCGCGCCGCGCCTGCTGATGGAGCGCGCGGCCGGGCGGGGACAGCCGATCATGTGCTTCGTCGGCAGTCGCGGCTGCATCCAGATCCACAGCGGTCCGATCCAGACGGTGAAGCCGGTCGGACCCTGGCTGAACATCCTCGACCCCGGGTTCAACCTGCATCTGCGCGAGGACCTCGTCGCGGAGGCCTGGCGCGTTCGCAAGCCCAGCCGCTTCGGCTTCGTCACCTCCGTGGAGCTCTATGACGCGGCCGGCAGTCTGGTGACGCAGTTCTTCGGCGTGCGCGACGAGGACAAGGCGGAAGACCCGAACTGGAACGCGCTGGCGGAAAGCCTGCCGGAGATGCCGCGTTGAGACCGTCCGCCAAGGAATCGGTCCGGCTCGTTGCCCTCACTGTGTTGTGGATCGGCGCGGCCCTGCCGGTTCGCGCGGAGACGGCGCATATCGTCCGGGATGCCGCCGGGCGACAGGTGACCGTCGATGACCTCTCCCGCATCGTGTCCGTCGGTGGTGCCACGACCGAAATCCTCTACGCCCTCGGCCTGCGGGATCGTATCGCGGCGGTGGACACGACCAGCCTCTTCCCGCCGCAGGCGCTGAAGGACAAGCCGAATGTCGGCTACATGCGCCAGCTTTCGCCGGAAGGCGTGCTGTCGCTGCGGCCGAGCCTGATCCTGGCGGAAGAAGGCTCCGGGCCTGCCCCGACGATCGCGTTTCTGGAGAAAGCGTCCGTGCCCTTCGTCCTCGTGCCGAGCGAGCAGGATGCGGCCGGGGTGGCGAAGAAGATCCGCTTCATCGCCGACGTCGCGGGCGAGAGCGCGAAGGGCGAAACCTTCGCCAAAACCGTGGAGGCCGATCTCGACCGGGTGGAAAAGGCGGTGGCCGAGGTGCCCTCGCGCGCCAGGGTGCTCTTCGTGCTGAGCCAGCGCGGCGGCCGGGTCATGGCGGCGGGGCAGGGTACGGCAGCCGATGCCATGCTGAAGCTTGCCGGGGCGGAAAACGCGATCCATGGCTATGACGGCTACAGGCAGCTCAGCACGGAGGCGCTGCTCGCCGCCGCTCCCGACGCCATCGTCGTGATGGGCAATGGCGGCGACGGCCTGAACGCGGAGAGCATCAAGTCTGACGCCGCGCTGGCGGCCACACCCGCGGTCCGCAACGACCGGATCGTCGTCATGGACGGCCTTTATCTTCTCGGCTTCGGCCCACGTATCGCCTTCGCGGTCCGCGATCTCGCCGCCGCGCTTTATCCCGACCTCGCTCTGCCTGAACTGGAGGCGCGTCCCTGGATGAGCGCCGGCCGATGATGGCGGAGGGCTTCCTGCCCCTGCCGTTTCGACGCGGCGAGGGCGCGGCGGAGGTCATTGCCGGTGACCGCGCGCCGCTCGGGCGGCTGGTGGCCGGGCTGCTTGTCCTGATTCTGATCGCGACGATCCTGATTTCGGTGGCGACCGGCCCCACCGGCTTTCTGCCCGGCCGTGCGATCACTCTGCCGCTCGCCCGGCTCGCGGGCGTCACCGATGCGCTCGCCGCGCGCGACTGGCTGATCCTTTACGAGATCCGCCTGCCACGCGCGGTGCTGGGCGGATTGATCGGCGGCGTGCTCGCGATTTCCGGCTGCGTGATGCAGGGGCTCTTTCGCAATCCTTTGGCAGATCCCGGTCTCGTCGGCGTCTCCTCCGGCGCGGGGCTTGCGGCGGTCGCGGTCATCGTCCTGGGCGATGCGCTGTTCGGCGGCCTCGACCTGCCCGTCGGTCTGCTGTTGCCGGTCGGCGCCTTTGTCGGCGCGCTCGGCACCACACTGCTGCTCTACCGGATCGCGACGCGGGACGGCCAGACCTCGATCGCCATGATGCTGCTGGCCGGCATCGCCATCGCGGCCCTTTCCGGCGCGCTCACCGGCCTCCTCGTGCTGGCCAGCGACGATCGCCAGCTTCGCGATGTCACCTTCTGGACCATGGGCAGCCTCGGCGGCGCAAGCTGGACGGCGGTGGCCGCCATGCTGCCCTTCGCGCTCGCGACATTCGCGATCCTCCCGGCGATTGCGCGTGGACTGGACGCCATGCTGCTCGGCGAGAGCGAGGCCCAGCATCTCGGCTTTTCCGTGCAGCGGCTGAAACGCATCGCCATCTTCGCCGTGGCTGCTTCCGTCGGCGGCGCGGTGGCGCTGGCCGGGCCGATCGGCTTCATCGGCATTCTCGCTCCCCACCTGCTGCGGCTGGTGATCGGCCCGCGCCATGCGCTGCTGCTGCCGGCATCCGGCCTGCTCGGGGCGGTGCTCCTGATCGGTGCCGACACGATCTGCCGCACCGTCATCGCACCGGCCGAACTGCCGATCGGCATCGTGACGGCGCTGATCGGGGCGCCCTTCTTTCTCTGGCTCCTGCTCGGTCGCCGCAGCCTGCTGGCCGCCGCATGATCCGCGCGGAAGGCCTTTCGGTCGCGCTTTCCGGCCGCAAGGTGCTGGAGAACATCGACCTGCAGCTTCGCGCCGGCGAACTCTGCATCGTGATCGGACCGAATGGAGCGGGAAAGTCGACGCTGTTGAAGGCGTTGACCGGCACGCTCGCACCCGCGACCGGCCGTGTGCTCTTCGACGGGCGCGATCTCGCGGACTGGCCGCGGCGGCAACTGGCGCAACGCCGCGCCGTGCTGGCGCAATCCACGGAGGTCGGCTTTCCCTTCACTGTCTATGAGGTCGTGTCGCTTGGCCTGACCGTGGCGGATACGCTCCAGCCCGAGGAGAGGCGCCGCATACCCCTCGCCCTGCTTTCCCGCGTCGGGCTCGATGGCTGCGGGGGCCGGCTTTATCGCCAGCTTTCCGGGGGAGAGCAGCAGCGCGTGCAGATCGCCCGGATCCTGGCCCAACTGGAATGCGGCGGCTCCCCCGCATCCGAGCGCTGGCTTTTCCTCGACGAGCCAACCGCCAGCGTCGACATTCGCCACCAGTTCACCATTCTCGACATTGCGCGCGACCACGCCCGGCAAGGCGGCGGCGCACTGGCGATCCTGCACGACCTCAACATCGCGGCGCTCTACGCCGACCGGCTGGTCGTCCTCTCCGGCGGCCGGATCGTGGGAGAGGGCGCGCCGGTCGACATCATGACCGAAGGCCTGATCGAAAGCGCGTTCGGCGTGCGCCTCCAGGTCCAGCTTCACGGCGGCACCGGCCGGCCCGCGGTGCTGCCGCATGCCCGCCGGTAACGGGTCCGGCGCGCGTTGAAGCCACGCAGCGAGAGTTCATGCGCGCCGCCGGAAGCTTCAAGGACTTTCAATGCTTTTCGGCGATCCTGCACAACGACGAACGACAGGAAGGGCGGCGATGGAAGCCAGGATCAGTGTCAGGGACCTGCATTACGAGCCGGATCACGAGAACCGTGAGAAGGCCTGCATGGACGTCATGGTTCGCTCGGAAGACCGGGTCTTCAACTTCGCGTTTTCCTTCCAGCTCCGCGAACAGACCGGTAACGTAGACGCCACACTGCAGGAAGGCCGCGAATGCCTGATCGACCTGTTCCGCGCGGCGCTGGATGACCTCGAGTCGGCGCAGCTGCAAACGGAATAGTCCGGCCGCCTTCACATCGTGCGGATCTTCGTGCGGCACTATGACGTTTGGTCGGAAAACAATCGTGATGAATTGATGATCCTGTTCGCGGATTACCGCGGGAGACCATGATGCTTGCCGCCATTCGTGACTTTCTCACCTCCCTGTCCGGCCCGGCAGACCGGCATTTCGGAGAGGACGATCAGCGGCTCGCGCTGGCGGCCCTTCTCGTTCACGCCATGTCGGTGGACGGCAAGATCAGCGAGCCCGAGCGTGACAAACTGCGGGATATCCTGGCCTCGCAATTCCGGCTGAGCGACGAAGATCTCGAGGCGCTTGTCGCCGATGCCGTCGCCGCGGAAGGCGAAGCGGTCGATCTTTATCGCTTCACCAGCGTCCTGAAGCGGCATTTCACCCAAGAGCAATGCCGGCGGGTGGTGGAGGATCTCTGGGAGATCGTCTTCGCCGATGGGGTCGCGCATGAATTCGAGGAGAACCTCGTCTGGCGCGTGGCCGAGCTTCTGGCCGTGTCGCGCGAGGATCGCCTTGCGATCAAGGCCAAGGTGGCCGAAAAATTGCTAGGGTGATTCGACCGACGGTCGAGGCACACTCCGCCCGGCCATCCTTTCGCCTTCTCAGCCCTGCATTCCGCACACGCCATGACCGCCGCACCGAAGATACTGATCGTTCTTCACCAGGAAACGTCGAGCCCCGGAAAGCTGGGGCAGATGCTGGTTCGCAAGGGATTCACCCTGGATATCCGGCGGCCGCGCTTTGGCGATCCGCTGCCGGACACGATGGCGGGCTATTCCGGCGCGGTGATCTTCGGCGGTCCGATGAGCGCCAACGACAATGACGACTTCGTCCGGCGCGAGATCGAGTGGATCGGTGTCTGCCTCCGCGAGGGGGCGCCGTTCCTCGGTATCTGCCTGGGCGCGCAGATGCTGGTGAAGCATCTCGGCGGCGATGTCTGCACTCATTGCGACGGCGCGGTGGAGATCGGCTTTTACAAGCTGGAGCCGACCGAGTCGGGTCGCCAGTTCATCGACTGGCCGCGCATGGTCTATCAGTGGCACCGCGAGGGGTTCGACATGCCCACCGGCTGCGACTTGCTGGCGCGCGGCGAGTTCTTCGAAAACCAGGCCTTCCGCACGCAGGACACGGCCTTCGGCCTCCAGTTCCACAGCGAACTCACCTATGCGATGGCCTGCCGCTGGACGACGCATGGCGCGTCGCGCATGTCTCTGCCGCAGGCGCGGCCCCGTTCCGACCATCTCGGCGGCTGGTTCCGGTACGATCCCGTGGTGCGGGAATGGCTCTGGGGCTTCCTCGACCTGTGGCTGGCGCAGGATCGCCGGGCGCTGGCCGGCAACATCCGCGCGGCCTGAGCCGTTCAGCCTTCGCCGGATACGTCGGACGGCGCGCTTGCGAACAGCGTCGCCTCCACCCAGTCGACCACCTCGCCGACGCTTTCCGCCACTGGACCTTCCGGCGCTTTCGGTCGGCTGACCAGCACGATCGGCAGGCCGAGATTGCGCGCGGCGACGATCTTCGCGCCGGCCCGGCCGCCGGAATCCTTGGAAACGATCCACTCGACGCGGTGCTTCCTGAGGAGCTCCGCTTCCTCCCGCCAATCGCTGGCAGGCCGCCCCAGGACCAGTTCGCCCGGCGGCAGCGGTTCGCCGAAGGCCGGTGCTTCGATCATGCGAACCAGGCACCAGAGATCCGGGCGTGCGGCAAAGGCGGCGGCCTCCCGACGCCCTGCCGCCACGAAGACGCGCGCGCCGGAAGGCAGCAGCGCGACCGCATCGCCGATGCTGCTGGCGTCGTGGATCGTGTCGCCTGTCAGGCGCTGGAAGGGTGGCCGCACCAGCTTGAGGCGCGGAACGCCGGCGCGCTCAGCCGCTTCCGCCGCATGGGCGGCGATGCGGGCGGCGAAGGGATGGGTGGCGTCGATCAGCGCGTCGTAACGGTCGTTTGTCAGCGTCGCGGCGAGCCCGTCGGGTCCGCCGAAGCCGCCGCGCCTCGTGCGCCCGGCAACCGGCGTCGGCAGCTGCGTCAGCCCGGCAAGCGACGTCACCGTGTCGAGCCTGTTGTCGCCCGCGAGCCTTGCCGCGATTTCGGCGGCCTCGGCCGTGCCGCCCAGAAGAAGAATTCGTGCCATCACGCGTCCCGGTCGAAGCCGCTCTCGGCCAGCACCTCACCGGCCCGGCCGACCACCAGCACGTTAACACGAACCGGGCCATCGCCGAGCACGGAACGCGCGGTATCCCGTGCCTTCAGGCCGACGATGGCCGCGAGCGGCACGCCCGCCGCATCGGCGCGGGACAGAGCCTCGGCCGCCGTGTTCACGCCTTCCAGCGCTTCGATGAGGCCCGGCGGCGCGCCATGCTCGCGGGCAAGCGTCGCGAGATAGCTCTTGTCCACCTGCGAGCGCGCGGAATGAAGGTCCAGCGCGCCTTGCGCCAGCTTTGTGAGCTTGGCGAAGCCGCCGGAAATCGTCACCTGCGGGACGGGATGGGTACGGAGATATTTCAGCATGCCGCCGGCGAAATCGCCCATGTCGATCAGCGCGGAAACCTCCAGGCCGTAGCGGTTCTGCACCGCCTGCTCGGACATATTGCCGGTCGAGCCCGCGACATGGGCGAGGCCGCCCGCGCGCGCGACATCAATGCCGCGATGGATGGAAGCGATCCAGGCGGCGCAGGAGAAGGGCACCACGATGCCCGACGTTCCGAGCACCGAGAGGCCGCCGACAATGCCGAGACGCGGGTTCCACGTCTTCTCTGCCAGTGCCGCCCCGCCGACGATGGAAATCTCGATTTCCGCATCCGGCGCGACGCCGATCTCGGAAAGAGCCTCGATCATCATGGCGCGCGGAACGGGATTGATCGCAGGCTCGCCCGGCGGGATCGGCAGGCCGGGCCGGGTCACCGTGCCGACGCCCGCGCCCGCGCGAAAGCGGATGCCGGTGCCGGTTTCGCCCCGGCGCACGGTCGCGACCACCTCCGCGCCATGCGTCACGTCGGGATCGTCGCCCGCATCCTTGATCACGGAGGCGCTGGCCCAGTCAGCTCCCCGATCCGTGCGGGCGAGAGCAAAGGCCGGCGTCTCGCCGCGCGGCAGGCGGATGGTGACGGGATCGGGGAAATCGCCCGTCAGGAGCGCATTCCATGCGGCCTTCGCCGCGGCCGTGGCGCAGGCGCCCGTCGTCCAGCCGCGGCGGAGCGGCCGGTCTTCCCCCCGGTTGGGGCGTCGTGCTCCGTCGTCGGGCGAGTGGGGAGGCATGCCCCTCTATAGAGACTGCGACGGCCGTCACCAATGCGCTTTTGCACAACCGTCTTCGCGGCTAAAAGGAGCGCATGGATTCCCCCGCTCGCAACCCTCTCCTTGCCGATCTCCCGGTCTTCGAACCCGGATGGGTGTGGCTCGTGGGAGCGGGCCCGGGCGATCCCGGCCTGTTAACCCTGCATGCCGCGAACGCGATCTCGCAGGCCGACATCATCGTCTATGACGCGCTGGTGGACGAACGGATCATGTCGCTCGCGCGGCCCGGGGCAACGGTGGAATATGCGGGAAAACGTGGCGGCAAGCCCTCGCCGAAGCAGCGGGACATCTCGCTCCGGCTGGTGGAACTCGCCCGGTCCGGCAAGCGCGTCTGCCGCCTGAAGGGCGGCGATCCCTTCGTCTTCGGGCGCGGCGGCGAGGAAGCGTTGACGCTGGTGGAAGCGGGCATTCCGTTCCGCATCGTGCCCGGCATCTCCGCCGGCATCGGCGGGCTCGCCTATGCCGGCATCCCCGTGACCCACCGCGACGTCAACCAGGCGGTGACGTTCCTGACCGGCCACGACCAGACCGGGCTCGCGCCATCCTCCATCGACTGGGCGGCCATCGCCAAGGGCTCTCCGGTCATCGTCATGTACATGGCGGTGAAGCATCTCGACCAGATCACGGGCGCGCTGATGGCGGCGGGCCGCAAGGCGGATGAAGCCGTGGCGATCGTTTGCGATGCGACGACGGAGAAGCAGCGCGTGCTGGAGACGACGCTTGGCCGCGCCGCCGACGATCTCCGCGCCAGCGCGCTGGAACCGCCGGCAATCGTGGTGGTGGGCGAGGTCGTGCGGCTGCGCGCCGCGCTGGACTGGATCGGCGCGCTCGACGGCCGCACGCTGGAAAGCGATCCCTTGGGCACGCGCCACGCCGCGACGGAAACGCGCCTGGCGTGACGGTGGACCCCACGCCGCGCGGGCTGCTCGTCGCCGCCGCCTCCAGCCATTCCGGCAAGACCACGGTCACGATCGGTCTCATCGCCGCCCTGCGGGAGCTCGGCCTCTCGGTCGCGGCGGCGAAATGCGGGCCGGACTATCTCGATCCGCGCTTTCTGGAAGCCGCCAGCGGCGGCGTGGCGATCAATGTCGATCCCTGGGCGATGGGCCCGGACAGGGTGCGCGTCCGGCTCGCCGCCCACGCGGCGGCAACGGACATTCTCGTCGTGGAGGGCGTGATGGGCCTCTTCGACGGCGGTGCGCACGGCGCGGGATCGACGGCCGAACTGGCGCGGATCACCGGCCTGCCGGTGCTGCTCGTTGTTTCCGCGCAAGGCATGGCGCAGTCGGCGGCGGCGATCGCGGAAGGGTTCGCGCGCATGGCGGACGGCATACGCATCGTCGGGGCCGTGGTGAACGGGGTCGGCTCCGAACGCCACGCGCGGCTGATCCGCGAAGGTTTCGCCAGAGCCTCAGTGCCGCTCGTCGGCCTTGTCCGTCGCGATCCCGGCGTGGCGCTGCCATCGCGGCACCTCGGTCTGGTGCAGGCGGAAGAGCATGTCGATCTCGCGTCGCGCGTCGCGCTGGCCGGCCGGCTCGTGGCTGACGGGTGCGATCTCGATTCGATCATTGGCTCGGCCGATCGGATCCTGCCGGCAGCCCGGGCCGAAGCGTCCGCCGGTCGGCTCGTCCCGCTTGGGCAGCGCGTCGCCGTGGCGCGCGACCGCGCATTCGGCTTCGCCTATCCGCATCTCCTCTCCGACTGGCGCGGGCAGGGGGCGGAAATCCGGTTTTTCTCGCCGCTGGCCGACGAGCCGCCGGACGCGGAGGCCGACGCGGTCTTCCTGCCGGGCGGCTATCCCGAACTGCATGGCGGCACGCTCGCGGCTGCGGATCGGTTTCGCGCGGGCATGGGGGCCGCGGCGGGGCGCGGTGCGCTGATCTACGGCGAGTGCGGCGGCTACATGAGCCTCGGTGAAAGCCTCATCGATGCGGAGGGGCGGGAGCATCGGATGCTCGGCCTGCTGCCGCTCTCCACGAGCTTTGCCCGGCGGAAGCTGCATCTCGGCTATCGCCGGTTGATGCCGCTGGCCGACCTCCCGTGGCCATCGGAACTGCGCGGCCACGAATTCCACTATGCGACGATCCTGCGCGAGGGCGACGCGGAGCGACTCTTCGCGGCGGAAACCTCCGATGGCGAGGATCTCGGCGCGATGGGGCTCAGGCGCGGCCGCGTCATGGGCTCCTTCGCCCATGTCATCGACGCCGCCCCGCTGTAATCGCGCCCTCAGTCGGGCTTGGACTTGCTGGCCTTCGGTTTTCTCGGAGGCGGGCGCAGCACATGGCTATGCGCAGCGTCGTAAAGCGCGGAGTCGCGGAAATCCTTCTTCTCCAGCGCTTGCCCGACCAGAACCAGAGCCGTGCGCGTGAGCTTGGCCTCGCGAACCTTGTCGCGGATATCGGCCAGTGTGCCGTGGATGAAGCTCTCGTCCGGCCAGCCGACCCGATAGGCGACGATCACGGGGCAGTCCGGCCCGTAGAAGGGGGTCAGCTCCCGCTCGACCGCCAGCAGGTTGCGGATCGAGAGGTGAATCGCCAGCGTGGCGCGCGAGCGGCCGAGCGTCGCCAGGTCCTCGCCCTCCGGCATGGCGGAGGACTGCATGGCCGTGCGCGTCAGGATGATGGTCTGGCTGACCTCGGGGATCGTCAACTCGCGGCCAAGCGCGGCGGCGGCTGCCGCAAAGGCGGGAACGCCGGGCGTGATGTCGTAGGCGATATCCAGCGCGTCGAGCCGTCGGATCTGCTCGGCGATTGCGCCGTAGATCGAGGGATCGCCGGAATGGACCCGCGCCACCTCCTGCCCGGCAGAGACGGCGCGCCGCATCTCTTCGAGGATTTCGTCGAGATGCATGGACGCGGTGTCGAGAACCCGCGCACCGGCCGGAGCGGAAGCGACGATCTCGGTCGGCACCAGCGAGCCGGCATAGAGGCAGACCGGACAGCGCTCGATCAGCTTCAGCCCGCGCACCGTGATGAGATCCGGCGCGCCGGGGCCGGCACCGATGAAATGCACCTTCGGGGCATCGAGTTCTGCGGGCACTGGGGCGTTCATGAGGCGATCCGTTTCTTCTCGTAGCCGCGTGGCGTGTAGGTCCAGGTCCGCCCGGCGGCCGTCACCTGCCGGGTGCTTGATGCGCCGACGACGACGACGGTCAGCATGTCGACGGCTTCGATGTCGAGATCCGCGAGGGCGACGGTCTCCACCCGCTCGCCATCGCGTCCGAGATTGCGGGCGAGGATGACAGGCGTGTCCGGTGGCCGGTGCGCGAGCAGGATCTCACGCGCGGCCGCCAGCTGGGTGCGGCGGCGCTGCGAAACCGGGTTATAGAAGGCGACGACGAAATCGCCTTCCGCCGCCGCGCGCACGCGCCGCTCGATGGCGTCCCAAGGCGTCAGCAGGTCGGAGAGCGAAATGGCGCAGAAATCGTGACCGAGCGGCGCGCCGGCGCGGGCCGCTGCCGCCTGCATCGCGGAAATGCCGGGGGAAACCAGGATCTCGGCGCGCTTCGTACCGTCGGAAACATCACCGGCATCGAGACATTCGAAGGCGAGCGTCGCCATGGCATAGATGCCCGCGTCGCCGGATGAAACCAGCGCCACGTTCCGCCCCTCGCCGGCCAGCGCCAGCGCCTTCCGCACGCGCGCTTCCTCCGAGCCGAGATCGGAATCGAAGCGCTCGGCCCCGGTTGCTATGGCGTCTATGAGGTCAAGATAGAGAGAATAGCCAACGATGGCGTCCGCCTGCCCCAGCAGCCGCCGCGCTTCGGGCGTCAGCCAGTCATGCGTGCCGGGGCCGATGCCGATGATGGCGAGGCGTCCGCGGGCGCGTCCTGTCGCGGCCGGGTCGAGGACTTCCGGGGCAACGGCGATGGCGCAGGTCGCGCGCCGGCTCTTGCGCTTTTCCACCACGAGGCTGCCGAGCGCGCCAACGGCGGCGAGGGCCGCGCCTTCGGCCACGCCGTGGCAGCCGATCTCGCGGAAAACGATCTCGGACGGGTTGGCGAGACGCGCGGCTTCCGCCTCCAGTTCTTCCGCCGGGTAGAAGCGGGCCGGCACGCCGAAATGCGCGGCGGCGGCATGGATCGCCGGCTCGTCCGCCTTCAGATCGACGGATACGATCGCGGCAACCGACTGGCTGGCGAGCCCGGCGCTGGCGAGCGCCTCCTGCGCCAGCGCGATCACCTCCTGCGGCTCGGCGTTGCGTTCGCAGCCAAGCCCCAGTGCCAGCCGGCGGGGATGAAACACCAGCGTGCGTTCGTCGCCTGCCACATCCGCCGTGGTCGCGACGAGGCGAATGGGCCCGCTCTCGCGGAGCGGCAAGTCACTGGCGGCGAGCCAGTCGGCGTCGCCCTCCAGCCGCCCCTCCGCGCCGGCCAGAAGCGCGGCCATGACCGGCTTCGCATCGGCGGGATTGGCAAGGCTCCAGCCCTCCGGGGGCTGGTCGAGCGCGATGCCGAAGCTGACGTCGCCGGCGGTCGTGATCGCCGGGTGGGCGCCCAGCCTGTCGGCAAGCCTGCGCGCAAGATCGTTGGCGCCGTGATGGCCTCCGAGCAGCGGCACGACGGCCGAACCGTCCTCCGCAACGGTCAGCACCGGCGCGTCGGTATGCTTGTCGGTGAGCACCGGCGCGAGAATACGGATCAGGATCCCCGCCGCGCAGATGCCGACGATGGGGCGACCTTCGGAGAAGAGCGCGCGGAGATGCGCGGCCGTGTCGGTGAAGCTACGGTCGGCCGCGAGCGGCGCCTTGGCATGAACTTCGCCGCCGAGCGAAGCGGTGCCGCGACGGGCGAGCGCGACGCCGGCTTCGGTGAGGGCGACGAAGACCGGGGAGGGGGTCACGATTTCGATCTTTCCGGCAACAGGATCATGGAAAAATAGGGAGCGTCGGGGGCGGCCAATTGCGCGAGCGGCCTGACGCGCTGGTCGGGCCGGGTGGCGCGTTCGACATAGAAGGCACCTTCGATGCGGCCGAGACGCTCCAGCAGGGCGCGAATGCGGGCCAGGTGACGGCCGACCTTCATGATCGCGGCGGCATCGGCGTTCGCCAGCCGCGCTTCCAGGGACGGGTCGTCCAGCGTTGCCGGGAGCACGGTCAGCGTCGCGTCGCGCCGGACCAGCGGCACGGCGGCCGCGGCCGCGCAGGCGGTGATCGAGGCTATCCCCGGCACGATCGTGCAGGGAAACCGGCCGCCGAGCCGGTCGTGCAGATACATGAAGGAGCCGTAGAAGAAGGGATCGCCTTCGCAGAGCACGGCGACATCGCGACCGTCTTCGAGGTGTGCCGCGATCTCGCCGGCGGCCTTGTCGTAGATCTCCACGGGCTCGCGTCCCGGCCGCATCGGCATGGCGATGGCGATTTCGGTACGGCCGGCGGGGATGAACTCCGCGGCGATCGCGCGGGCGCTGGAATCGCCGCCTTCCGGGCCGAGATAGGCGACGACCGCAACGCGATCGAGGAGCCGCACGGCCTTCAGCGTCATCAGTTCGGGATCGCCCGGCCCGACGCCGATTCCGTAGAGATGTCCGGGCTGCGTCATGGCTTCACCCAGGCCCATTGCGTGACGGGCATGGCCGGTCGCCAGCCCTGGAAGGGACCGACAGGCTCGGCGCGGGCGACCTGGAGGCGCACGAGTTCGCCGCCATGCCCGGCGTAGGCGGCGAGCAGCGTGGCCTCCGTTTCCAGCGTCACGGCATGGGCGACGAGGCGACCGCCGGGCGTCAGGGCACCCAGGGATGCGGAGATCGTCGCGGCCGAGATGCCGCCACCGAGAAAGATGGCGTCCGGTGCAGGCAAACCGGCCAGCGCCTCGGGAGCATGTCCATCGCGGATCTGCAGTGAGGGAACGCCGAGCGCGGCGGCGTTGCGCGCGGCGAGGTCGCGCCGGGCAGGTTGTGGTTCCAGCGCGATGGCGATGGCGCGATCGGCGGCGCGCATCCATTCCACGGATATCGAGCCGGAGCCCGCGCCGACATCCCAGAGGAGCGCTCCCGGATGCGGCATGAGCTTCGCCAGCGCCAGCGCGCGCACCTCGCGCTTCGTCATCTTGCCGTCGTGGACGAAAGCCTCGTCCGGGAGACCGGCCGTGCGTGGCCACCAGCGCGCGCCGGGACCGGCGACGCATTCGACCGCGAGCGTGTGGAGATCCGGCGCGTCACTCCGCCATTTCGAAGCGAGGGCCTCGATCCGCGCTTCCGAAGCGCCTCCCATGTGGCAGAGCGCCGTCATGCGGCTTTCTCCGAAGCCATGCGTGACCAGCCATGCCGCGACCTTCGCCGGGGCGGATGCCTCCGACAGCGCGAGAAGGCGCGCGCCGGGATGGACGTGCAAAGCGAGGCTCTCGACCGGACGTCCGTGCAGCGTCAGCGTCGCCACGGCGGGGAGCGGCCATTTCAGCCGCGCGGCGGCAAGGGAAAAGGCGGAGAGATGTGGCAGGACCGTCATCTCCCCGGCCGGGAGATGGCGCAGCAGGGTGGCGGCGATGCCGAAGTTCAGGGGATCGCCGCTGGCCAGAATCACGGTTCGTTTCCCCCTGAGGGGGCCGATTCGTTCTACCAGAACAGACAGGGGACTCGGCCAAGCCATCCGCTCCGCGGAGCCCGCGTCCGGCACCATCGCAAGGTGGCGCTCGCCGCCGATCAGGATCTCGGCCTCCCCGACCAACACGCGGGCAGATTCGGAGAGACCGGCGAGACCGTCCTCGCCGATGCCGACGACCGAAAGCCAGGGGCCGCTCATGCGTCGGCCCCGCCGAGGATCAGGGCGTTCACGGCGGCCGATGCCATGGCGCTGCCGCCGCGCCGGCCGTTCAGCGCGATGAACGGAATGCCGAATTCGTTCGCCGCCAGTGCGGCCTTGGATTCCGCCGCGCCGACAAAGCCCACCGGGAAGCCCAGCACGAGCGCGGGCCGGGGCGCGCCTTCGGCCACGAGTTCGAGCAGCCGGAAAAGCGCGGTCGGCGCGTTGCCGATCACCACGATGGCGCCGTCGAAGCGCTCGGCAAGGCGTTCAAGCCCGGCGGCCGTTCGGGTCAGGCTGGTTTCCGCAGCGAGCTTCGCCGCGCCCGGCTGGTCGAGCGCCACGACCACCTCGTTGCCGGCCGTCAGGCGCGCCTGCATGATGCCGGCGGCAACCATGCGCACGTCGCAAAGAATCGGCGCACCGGCGGCGAGCGCGCCCAGTCCGGCCTGCCCCGCGCCGGCGGAAGAGACGAGATCGGCTGCAACCTCCGGCATGCCCGAGGCATGGACGACGCGGAGCGCGAGCGGGGCGACATCCGGCGGCAGCGCGGATACGTCCAATTCGGAGCGGATGATCTCGAAGGAGCGGCGGGTGATCTCGCCGGGCGCGCGGATGTAATCGTAAGGCGGTCGCGACGGGGGCCGCGATCGGGTGGGCTTCGATGGCGGCGCCAGCTCGCTCCGGGGATGGCCGAGGATCCAGCCTTCTTCCTCGACGATCTCGCGGCGGAGTTCGGCATCGGTGACGCCGGGCAGCTCGAAGCAGCTTGCAAGCGCTTCGCGCCCGTCGAGCGCCGCAAAGTGCTCCGCCATGGCGATCACCTGCGTCCGATCCAGCGGCACGCCGGCTTCGCGGGTCACGCTGACGAGCGCGGGGTAGATCTCGGCCAGCACGATCGGCGCATTCGGCGGAACGGACAGGCCGGTCTCGAACGGCCAGATACGGATCGCCTCGCGCAGGCGCGGGTCTGCCCGGAGCCGTTCGAGAAAGGCGATGCCGACGAGAGCCTGCCCGCCGACGCTGCCGGCCCCCGCGAGCTGCCACTCCGTCTTGGCACCCCGGACATCTTCTTCGACACGCCGGCGCTGCGGCGGGTGTTCGGCCCGGAGCGGCGGCTTCGTGGGTGTCAGACCCGGGTAGACGTGCTGTTGCGGATGGCCCCAGAACGGGCCCTCGCCGGGAAAGCCGGCGTTGAGTTCCGCCGCCACCGCGAAGCGGTTGTTCCGGTTGTCGGGGCCGTCCTCGACCATTGCGGCGAGCTTCGTCCAGAGGCTTGCCCAATCGGCCTTGCCGGTCAGGGCCGTCGCCGTGCCGCGCGGATAGCCGAACGGGAAGTCGAAGCCGGCCAGCACGCGGCGTCCGGCCTCGCGTTCCGCCGCGAGCAGGTCGGCGATCTGTTCGCAGGCCTGCGCCCGCGTCGCGGGATTGCCGGTCACCACTGTCGCGGCGGCTTCCGGAACGTCGCGACGAAGCGCCCACCAGACGCTGTTCTCGCCGCGCGTCGGTGTCCCGGCGGCGCTCCAGTCCACCATCAGGTAGCTGTCGAACAGGGGCATTCTCAGTCGCGCTTCATGGAGCGCGGCCCGAGCGGATGGTCGGCATGGGGATAGGGGTGATGGTGATGCTCATGCCCATGCTCATGCCCATGCTCATGCTCATGCGCATGATCAGGCCCGTGATCATGCGAGTGCCCGTGATCGTGTGAATGTCCTGGGGCATGGTCGTGTCCATGATCATGCGAGTGTCCGTGCGAATGGTCATGGCCGGCGCCGTGGAAGACCGGCGTTCCGCCCGTGCCGATCCCCTCGACATGGTGGTGATGGCTCTCCTGCGGCATGCCGATCTCGGCTTCGAAACCCAGCACCTGCTCGCGATATTTGCACATGGCGCAGTTCATCAGGTTCTGGCCTTCCAGGATCTCGTTCACCCGGTCGACGAAGGTCTCGATGACCAGCGGATGGTCGTTGAGATAGGGTGCCTTCACGAACTCGATCTCGGGATGGCGGGCGGCGACCGCGTCCGTCATGTCGTAGATGCGCCGGACGAGGATGCCGGTGAAAAGGAAATACGGGAAGACGATCACCCGCCGGAAGCCGAGGCGCGTCGCCTTTTCGAGCGCGGGCTCGACCAGCGGGAAGGTGACGCCGGAATAGGCGGTTTCGGCCCAGCCGAAGCCGAAGCCTTCCCAGAGCATGCGGGTGACCTTCGCCACGTTGGAATTGGCGTCGGGATCGGACGCGCCACGGCCCACCACCACCAGCAGCGTTTCGTGCAGCGGCACCTCGGGCGCGGCGTCCAGCGCCTCCTGGATGCGCGCGCCGGCTGCCCGGAGCATCCGGGTGTCGATGCCGAGTTCGCGGGCATATTCCACCGTGAGGCCCGGATGGGTCGCGGCATAGGTGTTGAGGACGGAGGGAATGTCGTTCTTGGCGTGCCCCGCCGCGAACAGCATGCCGGGCACGGCGAGAACGTGCCGCACGCCTTGCGCCATCAGCCGGTCCAGCCCGTCCCGGATCACCGGGGTCGCGAATTCCAGATAGCCGTAATCGACCGGCCAGTGCGGAAAGGCCTGCTTCAGGTGCGCGGAAAGGGTGGCGAACTCGGCGACGGCCGCCTCGTCGCGGCTGCCGTGGCCGCAGACCATGACGCCGATCTTGCCCAAGGCGCTCTCTGTCGGGGCGCTCTCGGTCGTAGCCGCGCGGAAGGCTGCCCCGGCGAAGAGGCTGGCGGAAGAAACGGACGAGGAAAAACGGGGCTTTGGCATGCGACCTCCTTCAGGACCAGAAGATCGCCAGCACCCGGCCTTGCCGATTGCTCGCCTTAGACGGCCCCGGTTTGACCCCCGGTTTGGGTCGGTCGCAGCGGGATCGTTTCAGCCCCTCGCGAGGGCGACCATCCGGGGCCGGTGTAGCCGCGGCGGCCCCGCCGCGTCAATGCGGTCTCTCTCCGCCCGGCGATCTCCCCGGTCGATCCAGAGGGATCAGGCGACGGCGGGCTCGGGCGTGCGGAGCGTCTCGGCCAGGAGCCGGCCCTCGACCTCGCGGCTGGAACCGGCGCGCCAGACCACGACCACCTTGCGGCAGGGCGCATGTTCCAGCGGCCGCACCACGACAGGCGCAAGGCGGGTGAGCCCCGCTTCCACCGCCATGCCCGGCAGCAGCGTAATGCCGAGGCCCCAACCCACCATCTGCAGCGTCGTGTGGAGGGAGGTGGTCGCGACCGTGGTTTCGGCGTCGTCGGCTTGCGGGGCCGCCTGCAGGCCGCAGGCCGACAGCGCGTGCTCGCGCAGGCAATGCCCGTCCTCCAGCAGGATCAGGTTTTCCCCGTCCATGGCCCCTTGAGGAATGCGCGTCATCTCCGCCAGCCTGTGCCCGGCGGGAACGGCGGCGACGAGTTCGTCGGAGGAGACCTCCGCATGGTCGAGCCCCGTGATATTGGCGGGCAGCGCGATCAGCGCCGCATCGATCGTCCCGGCCTTCAGCATGGCGACGAGGCGGGTGGTGAGATCTTCCCTCAGCACCAGCCGCAGCTGCGGATAACGGCGCCGCAGGCGCGGCAGCACTTGGGGCAGCAGGAAGGGAGCGATGGTCGGAATGACGCCCAGGCGGAAGGTGCCGACCAGCGGCCGGCCGGAGCGACCCGCCGCCTGCACCAGATCGTCGACCTGCGCCAGGATCTCCTCGGCCCGCCGCGCCACCTCGCGGCCGACGGGCGTCAGGATCAGCCCCGAACGTCCCCGGTCGACGACATTGGCGCCCAGGATCTTTTCCAGCTCGTTGATCCCGGCGGAGATCGTGGGCTGCGTGACATGCGCAGCCTCCGCCGCACGGCTGAAGGAGCCGTGTTCCACGAGAAGCTTGAGGTAGTGCAGCTGGCGCAACGTGGGAAGCATGAGCGCTCTATAAGCCGGCTCTATTGCACCTGCAAAGACAATCAATTTGCCTTTGCTGCGACGCAGCGTATCCCTTGTTCATCCCATCCAGAGGAGCTGCAAATGCTGTGCGTCGGAGAGAAGCTGCCTGACTTCAAGGTGACGGGCGTGAAGCCCGGCTTCAACAATCATGAAGAGAACGGCCTCAGCGCCTTCGAGCCGGTCACCCAGGATTCCTTCGCGGGCAAGTGGAAGGTGATCTTCTTCTATCCCAAGGACTTCACCTTCGTCTGCCCGACCGAGATCGCCGAATTCGCGCGCCTCGCCTCCGATTTCGAGGACCGTGACGCGGTCGTCCTCGGCGGTTCGGTCGACAACGAGCATGTGAAGCTCGCCTGGCGCCGCAACCACCCCGACCTCGACAAGCTGCCGATCTGGAGCTTCGGCGATTCGGGCGGCAAGTTCGCCCGCGCCCTCGGCGTGCTCAACGAGGAAGAGGGAGTTGCCGTCCGCGCGACCTTCGTCGTCGATCCCGACAACACCATCCAGCACGTCTACGTCACCAACCTCAACGTGGGCCGCAACCCGTCCGACACGCTTCGCGTCCTCGATGCGCTGCAGACGGACGAGCTCTGCCCGTGCAACCGCCAGGTCGGCGGCGAGACCCTCAAGGCGGCGTAAGCCCCTCGAACGCATCTCGCTGCCTCGGGCGCGTGCTCCCTGCCGATCCTCCCGGCAGGTGAGCGCGCGCCTTCGACTTTCACGAACATCAGGAGAAGCGATGTCGCTCGACACGCTGCGCCGGGCACTGCCGGCCTATGCCAAGGATCTGAGCCTCAATCTGTCCTCGCTCGCCAACGAGACGACGCTGACGGACCAGCAGAAGTGGGGCGCGTTCCTGGCGTCCGCCTTCGCGGTGGGCCAGCCGGCGGTGATCCGCGAGATCGAGAACGCCGCCGCCAGCCTTTCCGACGAGGCGAAGACGGCCGCCAAGTCCGCCGCCGCGATCATGGCGATGAACAACGTCTATTACCGTTCGCTGCACCTGATGCAGAATGCGGAATACCGGACGCTGCCGGCCAAGCTGCGGATGAACGTCATCGCCAATCCGGGCGTGGAAAAGATCGATTTCGAGCTCTGGTGCACGGCTGTCTCCGCCATCAATGGCTGCGGCATGTGCCTGGACGCCCATGAGGGCGAACTGCGCAAGGCCGGCATGTCGACGACCAACATCCAGGCCGCGATCCGTATCGCCGCCGTCGTCAATGCCGTGGCCCATGTGCTGGCGGCCGAGGAAGCCACCCAGTCCGGCGAAGCCGCTGCCGCCTGAGGCTCCGGCCCTCTCTGAAACGACAAAGGGCGGGTCCGTGACCCGCCCTTTGCTTTGCCTCGTTGCGTGCGTTCAGTCGGCGAGGGCGCGGAAGCGCTCCACCAGGCCGCGCGTGGATGCGTCGAGCTTCTCCGTGGATCCGCCGTCTCGCACCACCGGGAGAAGCCGGCTGGCGAGCGCCTTGCCCAGCTCCACCCCCCACTGGTCGAAGGAGTTGATGTCCCAGACCGCGCCTTGCACGAAGACCTTGTGCTCGTAGAGTGCGATCAGCATGCCCAGCGTTTCCGGATCGAGCTGGCGGTAGATCAGCGTGTTGGTCGGCCGGTTGCCGGGGAAGACCTTGTGCGGCGCCAGCGCGTCGATATCGGCGTCCGACATGCCGGAGCCCGCCAGTTCGTCGCGCACTTCCGCTTCCGTCTTGCCGAAGGCCAGCGCCTCCGTCTGCGCGAGGCAGTTGGCGGCGAGCTTGGCGTGGTGATCGCCCAGCTGTTCGTGCGGCCGTGCGGCCAGCAGGAAATCGGCCGGGATAACGTCCGTCCCCTGGTGGATCAGCTGGAAGAAAGCGTGCTGGCCGTTGGTGCCGGGCTCGCCCCAGATCACCGGGCCGGTCTCGTAGTCGACACTGTCGCCGTCGCGCGTCACGCGCTTGCCGTTGGACTCCATGTCGAGCTGCTGGAGATGGGCGGCGAAACGGGCGAGGCGCTGGTCGTAGGGCAGGATCGCGTAGCTGCGGAAATCCCAGACGTTGCGATACCAGACGCCGAGCAGGCCCATGAGGACGGGAATGTTTTCAGCCAACGGCGCGGTGCGGAAATGTTCGTCCATGAGGTGGGCGCCGGCGAGGAACTTGCGGAAGTTCCCGAAGCCGATCGCCAACGCCACCGGCAGGCCGATCGCGGCCCAGACGGAATAGCGTCCGCCGACCCAGTCCCAGAAGCCGAAGACCCGGTCCATGGCGATGCCGAACTCGCCGACCTTGGCGAGGTTGGTCGAGATCGCCGCGAAATGCGCGCCAACCGCGTCTTCGCCGAGCTTTCCGGCGATCCACGCCCGCGCCGTGCCGGCATTGGTCATGGTTTCCGAGGTCGTGAACGTCTTGGACGCGACGAGGATGAGGGTGGTCGCGGGATCCAGCGTCGCCAGCGTGTCGGCGATGTGGGCGCCGTCGACATTGGAGACGAAATGCACGCGCGGGCCATCGCCGCGATAGGGGCTGAGCGCCATCGCCGCCATGGCTGGGCCGAGATCGGAACCGCCGATACCGATGTTGACCACATCGGTGAAGCGCTTGCCGGCGGACGAGGTGACGGAGCCGTCGCGCACGCCGTCGACGAAGCGTTCCATCGCGGCAAGCACGTCGTGGACGCCCGGCATGATGTTTTCGCCGTCCACCGCGATGCTCTGACCGGCGGGAGCACGTAGCGCCGTATGCAGGACGGCGCGCTTTTCCGTGATGTTGATCGCGTCGCCGCCGAACATCCGGTCCCGCAGCGCTTCCAGCTCGGCGCCTTCAGCCAGAGCGATCAAAAGCGGCAGCGTTTCCGCCACGATGCGGTTCTTGGAGAAATCGAGCGTGAAGTCGCCGAGGGAGACGGAGAACCGCTCGAAGCGCTGCGGGTCCTCGGCGAAGAGATCGCGGAGGTGGCGGCCTTCCAGATCGGCCTTGTGGGCCTGGAGCGCCTGCAGCGCCTGCCGTGCGGCGGCCTTCATTTCGCGGCTCTAAGCTGCGAGGCGGCGCGCGCCAGTTCCTCGATCCTGCCCCAGTCGCCGGCCGCAACCGCTTCCTTCGGCGCAACCCAGGAGCCGCCGACGCAGATGACGTTGGGCAGCGCGAGGTAGGTCGGCGCGTTCTGCAGGCTGACGCCGCCCGTCGGGCAGAAGCGGATCGCCGGCAGGGGCGAGGAGAGCGCCTTCAGGTAATTGACGCCGCCCGCCTGCTCGGCCGGGAAGAACTTGCAGATGCGGTAGCCGTGCTCCAGCAGCCGCATCGCTTCCGACGCCGTGGCGATGCCCGGCAGCAGCGGCACGTTGAACTCGTTGGCGGCATCGAGGATGTGGTCGGTCGCGCCGGGCGACACCGCAAATTTCGCGCCCGCCTTCTCCGCCTCTGACAACTGCGCGCGTGAAAGCACCGTGCCGGCGCCGGGGAAGGCGCCTTCGACCTCCGCCGCCACGGCGCGGATCGCGTCCATGGCCGCCGGGGTCCGCAGCGTGATCTCGATTGCCGGCAGGCCGCCGGCGACGAGGGCGCGCGCCAGCGGCACGGCGGATTTGACGTCCTCGATAATCAGGACGGGAACGACCGGGGCCGCGGTGAGGATAGGCTCGACGGCTTCGTTACGGCTCATGCGGCAACTCCAAAGTGAATGACGCCGCCGCCGATCTCGGCGGAACCGGCCACGGCGCGGAAGGCGGCGAAGAGTTCGCGCCCCGTGCCGAACTCGTTGCCGGAAAGGTCCGCAGTCGCGAGCTCGCGGGCGGCCCATTCGGCCGGGTCGACGAGAACTTCCAACCTGTTGGCATCGGCATCGAGCCGGATCATGTCGCCGTCGCGGATCTTGGCGATGGCGCCGCCGTCCTTGGCTTCGGGCGTGACGTGGATCGCCGCCGGAACCTTGCCGGACGCGCCGGACATGCGGCCGTCGGTGACGAGCGCGACCCTGAAGCCGCGGTCCTGCAGGATGCCGAGCTGCGGAGTGAGCTTGTGCAGTTCCGGCATGCCGTTCGCCTTCGGTCCCTGGAAGCGCACGACCGCCACGCAATCGCGGTTCATCTCGCCTGCCTTGAAGGCATCGATCATCGCGTTCTGCGAATGGAAGACGATCGCGGGGGCCTCGATCACATGCCGGTCCGGCTTGACGGAGGAGATCTTGATCACCGCGCGGCCGATATTGCCGTCGAGCACCTTGAGGCCGCCCGTCGCCTGGAAGGGCTCGGTCGCGTCGCGGAGCACGTTGCGGTCACCGGAAACGGCCGGGGCGGGGCTCCAGCTCGCTTCGCCCTGCGCGTCGAGCTTCGCCTCGGTGCGGTAGCCCTCCAGGCCCGTGCCCGCAACGGTGCGCACGTCCGGGTGCACCAGTCCGCCATCGAGCAGTGCGCCGATCAGGAAGCCCATGCCGCCGGCGGCGTGGAAATGGTTCACGTCGGCCATGCCGTTCGGATAGATGCGGGTGAGCAGCGGCACCAGTTCCGAAAGGTCGTTGAAGTCGTCCCAGGTGATCTGGATGCCGGCAGCGCGGGCAATCGCGATCAGGTGGATCGTGTGGTTGGTCGAGCCGCCGGTCGCGTGCAGTCCGACGATGCCGTTGATGATCGCCTTCTCGTCGATGATCTCGCCGACGGGCGTGTATTCGTTGCCGAGCGCGGTGATCGCCAGCGCGCGCTTGGTGGCGGCGCGGGTCAGCGCGTCACGCAGCGGCGTATTCGGGTTGACGAAGGACGCGCCCGGCAGATGCAGGCCCATGATCTCCATCAGCATCTGGTTGGAGTTGGCCGTGCCGTAGAAGGTGCAGGTGCCGGGGCCGTGATAGGACTTCGATTCCGATTCCAGCAGTTCCGCGCGGCCGATCTTGCCTTCGGCATAGAGCTGGCGGGTCTTGGCCTTCTCGTCGTTGGAGATGCCCGAGGTCATCGGTCCGGCGGGCACGAAGACGGCGGGCAGGTGGCCGAAGGACAGCGCCGCCATCATCAGGCCGGGAACGATCTTGTCGCAGATGCCGAGATAGACGGCGGCGTCGAAGGTGTTGTGCGAGAGCGCCACGCCCGTCGACATGGCGATCACGTCGCGGGAGAAGAGCGACAGGTCCATGCCCGTCTGGCCCTGCGTGACGCCGTCGCACATGGCGGGCACGCCACCGGCGACCTGCGCCACGCCGCCCGCCTCGTGCGCCGCCTGACGGATCACGTCGGGGAAGCGCTCATAGGGCTGGTGGGCGGAAAGCATGTCGTTATAGGCGGTGACGATCGCGAGGTTCGCCACCGTGTTGCCCGAAAGCGCGGCCTTGTCGAAGGGCGAGCAGGCGGCGAACGAATGGGCGAGGTTGCCGCAGGCCAGCGTGGAACGGTGCGGACCGGCATCGCGGGCGGCGTGGATGCGTTCCAGATAAGCGGGACGGCTCTGACGGGAGCGCTCGATCACGCGCTCCGTCACAGCCATGATTTCGGATCGCACGGACATGGGAAACTCCGGATCTCGGGTTGGACGCGGCGGAAGGGGTCCGGGTCGGGCCGAGCCCGTCGCTCGTGTCGCTTAGATAGTACGTCCCGGCGCGAAATAGAACCTCCGCGCCGGGTCTCGCTCAGCAAGGGGTCAGGAAATGTCCTCGTGCCAGTTGCGGCCGTCGCGCTCGATCATGGCAACGGCCGACGACGGGCCCCAGGTGCCGGCCGTATAGGGCTTCGGCGCGGTGGAGGAGCGCTCCCAGCATTCCTTGATCGGGTCGATCCACTTCCATGCGGCCTCGACCTCGTCGCGGCGCATGAACAGGGTCTGGTTGCCGCGGATGACGTCCAGCAGCAGCCGCTCGTAGGCGTCGGGATTGCGGACCTGGAAGGCCTCGGCAAAGGTCATGTCGAGCGGCACGTGGCGCAGGCGCATGCCGCCCGGGCCCGGATCCTTGATCATGATCCACTGCTTCATGCCTTCGTCGGGCTGCAGGCGCAGCACCAGCCGGTTGGCCTGGATGTTGCCGGAGCCCTTCGGGAAGATCGAGTGCGGCACCTGCTTGAAGAAGATGACGATCTCCGACATGCGGGAGGGCAGGCGCTTGCCGGTGCGCAGATAGAAGGGCACGCCCGCCCAGCGCCAGTTCGCGACCTCGGCCTTGATGGCGACAAAGGTTTCCGTCTCGCTGGCGTGGTCGGTGACCTCGTCGAGGTAACCCGGCACCGATTTTCCATCGATGATACCCGCGCGATACTGCCCGCGCACGGTGATGATGGAGCTGTTCTCGTCGTTGATCGGCCGCAGCGCCTTCAGCACCTTAAGCTTCTCGTCACGCACCGAATTGGCGTCGAGCGTATCCGGCGGTTCCATGGCGACGAGGCAGAGGAGCTGCAGGAGGTGGTTCTGCACCATGTCCCGCAACGCGCCGGAATGGTCGTAATAGTCGCCGCGCGAGCCGACGCCCACAGTCTCCGCCGCCGTGATCTGCACATGGTCGATCATGGCGGAGTTCCAGACGGGCCCGTAGAGAACGTTGGCGAAGCGAAGCGCCATCAGGTTCTGGACGGTTTCCTTGCCGAGATAATGGTCGATGCGGAAAATCTGGTCTTCCGAGAAGACGCGGCCGACCGACTCGTTCACCCGCCGGGCGGAATCCAGATCCTTGCCGAGCGGCTTCTCGATGACGACGCGGGTCTGCGGCGTCACCAGTCCGTGCTTGCCGATGTTCTCGCAGATCGGGTCGAAGATGTCGGGGCCGACCGCCAGGTAGAAGGCGCGGATGCGGTCGGGCTCGAGTTCCAGCCGCTCGCGGAGTTCGTCCCAGCCACCCTCGCTGGCGGCGTCCACAGGAACGTAGGACACCATCTGCAGGAACCGGCTGACGACCGCCTCGTCGAAGTCCACCGGCGCCAAGAATTCCTTCAGCGCCTCGGAGGTCATCGTCCGGTACTCGTCGTCGGTCATCTCGCGCCGGGACGCGCCGATGATGCGGCTTCCTTCCAGGATCTGCCCGTCTTTCAGGCGGAAATAGAGGGCCGGAAGCAGCTTGCGGCGGGCAAGGTCGCCGGTGCCGCCGAACACGACGTAATCGAAAACCGGAACGGGGATAACGCGGTAGGTCAAGGACGGCACCTCCTGCTGACACGGCAGAGGAGTTAGCGACACATTCAGAGCGAAGCGTCAAGGATGCGGCGCCGCAACATTTCGTTTTTGCGCGCCGGGCTGCGGGGAAGGGGGCGGAAACCGACGGTTTACCCGCCTGCGCCTATTCCCTGCCTTGAAAGCCGATCCGAGATGGGCCAGAACCGCAGGGCATGACTGCGGCTGCGGAGGACAAGAGATCCCGGCCCGGCATGGAACCAGGACCCCGCCCTGACGTTCTGTTGCGGGTTGTTTTGGCCCGTCCGCCTTTGAACAGGGTTCATCGATGTCGCTTGTTGCAAATACCGCGCCCCACCTGCCTTATCTCCGCCGCTTCGCCCGCGCCCTGACCGGCGGCCAGAAGAGTGGCGACAATTACGTCATCGCGGTGCTGGAAGCGCTCGTTGCGGACCCGGAATCCTTCAACGCGGACAACGATCCCCGCGTTGAGCTCTTCAAGGCGTTCTGCCGCTACTGGAATTCCATCGAGGTGAACCTCGCCAGCGATAATTATTCCGGCGAGGAACTCGACAACGCGACACGTCGTCTCGAGGCGATCACCCCGCTTCCGCGGCAGGCCTTCCTGCTGATGGCGGTGGAGGATTTCTCCAAGCAGGAGATCGCCTACATCCTCGGCAAGAGCGAGCCGGAAGTGACCGAACTGGTCGATCAGGCCGGCCGCGAAATCGCCCAGCAGGTTGCCACCGACGTTCTGATCATCGAGGACGAGCCGCTGATCGCCATGGACATCGAGAGCCTGGTGAAGTCGCTCGGCCATAATGTGAGCGGCATGGCGCGTACCCATTCCGAAGCGATCCAGGCCGTCGAGCAGCATCGTCCCGGCCTCGTCCTGGCCGATATCCAGCTCGCCGACGGCAGCTCGGGCCTGGATGCGGTCAACGAGATGCTGCAGTCCTTCTCCGTCCCGGTCGTGTTCATCACCGCCTATCCCGAGCGGCTCCTGACCGGCGAGCGCCCGGAGCCGGCCTTCCTCATCACCAAGCCGTTCCAGCCGGAGACGGTGAAGGCGGTGATCAGCCAGGCGCTGTTCTTCGAGAAGCGCGCGGGGAACTGAGGCTTCGTTCCGGTCCGAGGCCGGCCGGCACTGTCCGGACGGAACCGGCTTACCGGCTCGGCGTTCGAAGAAGCAGATCCACTACCGGCGAAATCATGGCAAACGGGCGTTCTTCCGACACGAGTTGCATTCCCGGATTCCGATTTCGCCGGAGCAGCCTGATCCCGGCCCTGACGCGGTCGTTCGCGGCGCTGTCCCAAGGATCCGCAAATGCCGACCGGTCGCATTCTGCGGCCGCGAGACAATGGTCGCCGCGCCTGTTCTCCCGGGAAGGGCGACGCGATTTTTCGGAAGTGGAACCGGGCACAGGCATGCCGGTTAGAACACCGGCCGCGGCCGGTTCGAAGCGAGGTGGATGAGCGCTCAGCAATGTCGGCAAACGAACAGAACGACATCCGACTGTCTGACGACGCCAGCTCCGTTGCGCTGCAAGCATCCTGGCTGCGTTGCGAAACGGCGCTGCAGGACTCTCGGATCACCATCTTCGCCCAGGATCTGGACGGTATTTATACCTGGATCTTCAACGCTCCGCCCGGTCTGGAGCCAAGCGACTACATCGGAAAACGCGATCGCGAGATTCTTTCGCCCGCCATGGTCGATCTGGTCCAGAGCGCGCGTGAAGCGGTGCTCGCGACCGGCGAGACGCGGGAATACGAGCTTCAGCTCGACGGCGAGAGGACGCGCTGGTTCGACGCCAGCGCCCGCGCGGAGCGTGCCCCCGGGGGCACCATCACCGGCATCGTCACCTCGCTGATCGACATCACCGACCGCAAGGTGCAGGAAGAACATCTCCGCATCCTGCTGCGGGAACTGGCGCACCGTTCCAAGAACCTGCTTGCGGTCATCCAGGGCATCGCCCGGCAGACGGCGGAAAGCGCCAGCTCGACCTCGCAGTTCGTCAGCCGCTTCAACGGTCGCATCTATTCCCTGTCGCGTGCTCACGACGTGCTCACCGACGCCGACTGGCGCGGTGCCCGCATCTTCGATCTCGTGCGATCCCAGATCGCGCTCTATGCCGAGCAAAGGTTGTCCAGCGTCTTCCTGGAAGGGGAGAACGGCTTCCTGCGCCCCAACGCCGCCCAGTACATCGGCCTGGCGCTGCACGAGCTCACCACCAACGCCATCAAGTACGGGGCGCTTTCCACACCCCAGGGCCGCATCACGGTGCGCTTCGAGAAGTGCGATTCCGGAGCGAGCTATCGCTTCTCCTGGATCGAGGAAAGCAGCGCCGTCGTCCGGGAGCCGAAGGGGCGCAGCTTCGGCCTGATGATGCTGGGCGAAGTCGTTCCCACATCCGTCAGCGGGTCGGCACGGCTGGTCTTTGCGGAGACGGGGCTCTCCTACGAACTGGACATTCCAAAGGCGCAGCTCGTTCCCTGATCGGGCCCTCGTTTGTTCCCCCCCGGGCCTCGCGGCGTTGCGGCCCTTGTCCCGATTCGCCAGTTAAATCGGTCTATCTGTCGCGAAACGTTGACATAAAACCTGTTTTTCCTGTTCCTGACGCAGCGGTCACGAACAGGCTCATTCGAGCTCTGGCTGCGGCAATGGAGTTCTGAATGACGAATTGGCAGAGATACGGGCGGATTGACGGCGCAGTTTTAATCGTGGGCTTCGGCTCGATCGGGCGCGGTGCTCTCCCTCTCATCCTCCGCCACTTTGAGGTTCAGCCGTCCCAGGTCGTCGTGCTCGACCCGGACGACACGCATCGATCCACCGCCGAGGGGCAGGGCTGCCGCTTCGTCAAGGCGGCCATCACCCGGGATAATTACCGGGAACTCCTGACCCCGCTGCTGAAGTCGGAGGGCGGGCAAAGCTTCATGGTCAACCTGTCGGTCGACGTCTCGTCGATGGCGATGATCGAGTTCTGCCAGGATCTGGGCGTGCTCTATGTTGACACCGTCGCGGAGCCTTGGGCCGGCACTTACACCGACCCCACGCTGACGCTGTCGCAGCGCTCCAACTATGCGCTTCGCGAGCAGATGCTGGAGCTTCGCCGCCGGCGTCCGGGCGGTTCCACCGCCATCAATTGCTGCGGCGCCAATCCCGGCATGGTTTCCTGGTTCGTCAAGCAGGCGCTGATGGAAATCGCCGGCGATCTCGGCATGAACCCCGCGGAGCCGCAAAGCCGCGCGGAATGGGCGGCGTTGATGCAGGCGGTCGGCGTGCAGGGCATCCACGTCGCCGAGCGCGACACCCAGCGCGCGCGCGAGCCGAAGCCCATGGGCGTCTTCGTCAACACCTGGTCCGTGGAGGGCTTTGTCTCGGAAGGGCTGCAGCCGGCCGAACTCGGCTGGGGCACGCATGAGAAGGCGCTGCCGCCGGAAGGACGGCGGCACGATTTCGGCAACGGCGCCGCCATCTATCTGGAGCGGCCGGGCGCGGGCACGCGTGTCCGCAGCTGGACCCCGACCGCGCGAGCCCAGCATGGCTGGTTGATCACGCATAACGAGGCGATCTCCATCGCCGACTATTTCACCGTGCGCGACGGGGAAGAGGTCGTCTACCGCCCGACCTGCCACTATGCCTACCATCCGAATGACGACGCGGTGCTGTCGCTGGACGAGATGGCCGGCCGGCAATGGGAGCCGCAGAGCCGCTTCCATATCCTCGACGAGAGCGAGATCGTGGACGGTGCCGACGAACTGGGCGTGCTGCTCTATGGCCATGCCCGCAACGCCTACTGG
Organism: Faunimonas pinastri; assembly: GCF_900110915.1. Classification (GTDB taxonomy): domain Bacteria; phylum Pseudomonadota; class Alphaproteobacteria; order Rhizobiales; family Afifellaceae; genus Faunimonas; species Faunimonas pinastri. The sequence continues at coordinate 69,852 of NZ_FOFG01000012.1, read as the reverse complement.
TTCGGGTCGCAGCTCACCATCGAGCAGACGCGCAAGCTTGCGCCCGACCAGAACGCGACGGCACTGCAGGTGACCTCGGCGGTCCTGGCCGGCATGGTCTGGGCTCTGGAAAACCCGAACGAGGGGCTGAAGGAGGTCGACGAGATCGACTATCGCCGCTGCCTGGACGTGCAGCGCCAGTATCTCGGGCCGGTGGTCGGCGTCTACACCGACTGGACCCCCGTGGAAGGCCGTGGCCAGCTCTTCCCCGAGGACCTCGACCGCGAGAGCCCGTGGCAGTTCTCCAACGTGATCGTCAGGTAGGTCGGTGACCCCGGGCATCCTGCTTGCGACGGCATTGGCCGGCTTCGTCTACGGGATCACGCCCGGCCCCGGCGTTCTCGCCGTCTTCGGCATCGGCGCCGACCGGGGCCGCCGCGCGGCGGCCTCGTTTCTGCTCGGCCATCTCGCCGGCGACGTCCTCTGGTCGACGCTGGCACTGGTGGCGATCATCGGCGTCACCTCGTTCGGGACGGTGGTTTTCGACCTGCTCGGCATCCTGAGCGGACTTTATCTGTTCTGGCTGGGCTGGCGGGCGGTGCGCACCAGCCGCAGCGCGCTGGCGGATGGGGAGGGCGCGATGCGCTCGCCGCTCCGCCATGGGCTGGTCTTCGGGGCCACAAACCCCAAGGCCTACCCGGTCGCCCTCGCGACCCTGACGGCACTGCTTTCGGCGAAGGCGGCGCTGCTCGGCTGGGGCATGCTGCCCGCGCTGGTGCTGGCGAGCTGCCTCGGCGGTCTCGCCGGTTATTTGATCCTGGTGCTGCTTGTGGGCGCCGCGCCGGTGCGCCGCTTCTATCGCCGGCACCAACTGATGATCACACGCCTTTCAGGGCTGCTCTTCATCGGCTTCGCCGCGCACGTGCTCGCGCATTCCGTTTCCGGACTGGCGCGCGCTCGCGGCTAACGACCGGATGCCTGCTGCTTCAGCGCTCGGTTCCGGGCGCCAGCGACACTTCCAGGCCGTTCAGCTCGGGCGTCACGAGAATTTGGCAGGACAGGCGGGAATCGTCGGTCACGTCGAAGGCGTCGTCGAGGCGGTCGATTTCCTCGTCCGTCGGCGCGGGCAGCTGGTCCTTCCAGACGGGCGCGACATGGACGTGGCAGGTCGCGCAGGCGCAGGCGCCGCCGCACTCGGCCTTGATGTTGAGGCCCCAGTCGCGGATCACTTCCATCACGCGCCAGCCTTCCTCGGCCGGCAGGCGGTGCTGCACACCGTCCTGATCGTTCACGAGAATGACGAGCGCCGCATCGACGCCTTCGGCATAGTCAATCTGCTGGACGGCCTCGGCGCTCATCCTGCTTCCTTCTTGTTCTCGTTGTGCTTCCGCCAGGAATGGCGCCGATGTCAAGCCGCAGGAAGTCGCGCCGCCGGAAGGCGCGCCCAGGGGCGGGTTCCCGCCGGCACCTCCGCATCGCTCTGCACCGGCTGGTAATAGTGCCGGACCTCGACGGAATGATGGGCAAGAAGGGCCCGGCGCGTCGGTTCGTGCTTCACGGCGAAGGAAACGATGCCGCAACGCCTCATCAACGGGATCTGGTCGATCAGCACGTCGCCGGTGGCGCGAAGCTCGCCGGCATAACCGAAGCGTTCCCGCAGGAGCCGCGCGGTGGAGTAGTTCCGGCCATCGGCGAATTTCGGGAACTCCAGCGCGATCAGCCTGAGATCGCCGAGATAGGGGACGAGCGGGTGCACGTCCTCGCCTGCCCCGACGAGCACGCCGATATCGCCGTCGCGCGCGGTGTATCGGCCGGCCTCGGCCAGGAACTCGGCCAGCGGCACGAGAATGGGAGCGGGATCGGCGGGAAGCTCGGTCTCGGCCGATACGGCGACCCACGCGTCCGCGCCGAAGGAGCCGTCCTTCCAGATCGGCAGTTGCGCCTGTGCGTCGCTCATCGCTTGATATCCGTCAGTACCGCCGAAAGCCCGAGATGGATGCCGCATTCGGACTTGGCCTTGCCGCGCCAGCGCCCGGCGCGGTCGCTTTCGCCTTCCGCCACCTTGTCGGTGCAGGGCATGCATCCGATCGAGCGATAGCCTTCCGCCACCATCGGGTGCTCCGGCAGGTCATGCTCGCGGACATAGTCGGCGATGGTCTCGCGCGACCAGTTGGCCATGGGGTTGATCTTGACCTGCCGCCCGTCGGATTCCGCCAGCGGCATGGAGGACCGCATGCCGCCCTGAAAGCGCTTGCGACCGGAAATCCAGGCGTCGAAACCGGCGAGTGCGCCGGCGAGCGGAGCGACCTTGCGAATGGCGCAGCAGCGATCTGAATCCTGCATCCAGAGGTCGGATTCCGGATCCTGGCGGGCAAGGGCTTCAGCATCCGGCTGGGCGAGGCGCACGTCGGTCAACCCGAAGCGCTCCGTCAGCTCGCGGCGATAGCGATGCGTGGAGCCGAACATCTTGCCGGTATCGACGAAGATCACCGGCGTGGACGGATCGACCGAGGCGACGAGGTGCAGCAGCGCGACGGAATCGGCGCCGAAGGAAGAGACCAGCGCGATGCGGCCGGCGAATTCATGGCCGATGGCTTCCTGGAGGACCTGCCGGGGCGTCATCGGCTCGTATCGCCGGGCCAGGAGGGCTGCGCGTGCATCCATCGGGAGGGACGGGAGCAGGTCGTTGGCGGCAACGTCACGCAGTGCCATAAAGCGCCTCCTTGAAGGGAGCGGGGCCAAGCCGGCGATAGGCGGCAAGGAAGCTTTCCTCGCTGCTTTCGCGGTGCACGATGTACGTGTCGACGATCTGCTGCACAGCGTCAACGACCTCGTCCGTCGAAAAGCCGCGCCCGACGATCTCGCCGATGGAGGCGGTTTCGTCGCCGGAGCCGCCCAGCGTGATCTGGTAGAACTCCTCACCCTTGCGGTCGAGACCGAGGATTCCGATGTGGCCGGCATGGTGATGGCCGCAGGCATTGATGCAACCGGAGATCTTGATCTTGAGCGGCCCGATTTCCTGCTGACGCTCGGGATTTCCGAAACGCTCCGAGATCCGTTCGGCAACGGGGATCGAGCGAGCGGTGGCGAGGGCGCAGTAGTCCAGCCCCGGGCAGGCGATGATGTCCGTGACGAGGCCCGCATTGCCGGTGGCGAGGCCGGCGGCGGCGAGTGCGTCGTAGACGGCCTTTACGTCTTCCAGTGCAACGTGCGGTAGCACGAGGTTCTGCTCGTGGCTGACGCGGATCTCGTCGGCGGAGAAGCGTTCGGCAATGTCCGCGACGGCGTCCATCTGGTCCGCCGTGGCGTTCCCCGGCACGCCGCCGATGGGCTTCAGGGAAACGGTCACGATCGCGTGACCGGGCGCGCGGTGGGGCGAGACGTTGTTGCCGACCCAGCGGTCGAAGGCGGGATCGGCGAGGCGCGCCCGTTTGAAGGGAACGCTCTCGGAGGCTCGGGTGGGGTAATCCGGGGCCGCGAAATAGGTCTCGATCCGCCGGATTTCGTCGTCGGGCAGGCGCAGCACGCCGTAGCGGATCTCGTTGAATTCCTGCTCGATCTCCGCCGCGATGGTCTCCGCGCCACCTTCGTGGATCAGGATTTTCAGGCGTGCCTTGTACTTGTTGTCGCGCCGTCCGTAGAGATTGTAGATGCGGACGATCGCTTCGCTATAGGCGAGGAGGTCCGCTTCCGGCAGGAAGTCGCGGATCTGGTAGCCCACCATCGGGGTGCGGCCCATGCCGCCGCCGATCCACACCGCGAAGCCGAGCTCGCCGGCCTCGTTGCGCTTCACCTGCAGGCCGATGTCGTGGAAGCGCACCGCAGCGCGGTCGGCATCGGCTCCTGTCACGGCGATCTTGAACTTGCGCGGCAGGAACAGGAATTCCGGGTGGATCGTCGACCATTGCCGCAAGATTTCCGCATAGGGACGCGGATCGGCGACCTCGTCGGCGGCGACGCCGGCGAAATGGTCGGCCGTCACGTTGCGGATGCAGTTGCCGGACGTCTGGATGGCATGCATCTCCACGTCGGCCAGATGTCCGAGGATCTCCGGGACGTCCTTCAGCGCCGGCCAGTTGAATTGCAGGTTCTGGCGCGTCGTGAAGTGGCCGTAGCCCTTGTCGTAGTTGCGCGCGATAAAGGCGAGCTTGCGCATCTGCCGGGAGCTCAGCGTGCCATACGGCACGGCGATGCGCAGCATGTAGGCATGAAGCTGGAGATAGACGCCGTTCTGCAGGCGGAGCGGCTTGAACTGCTCCTCGTCCAGATCGCCCGCGAGGCGCCGCGCCACCTGGTCGGAGAACTGCGCGACGCGCTCGCGCACGAAGGCTTCGTCGAATTCGTCGTAGCGATACATGGCTGTCGTCCTCAGGCCGCTTGGACCTGCAGATGGAGGTCCTTGGAATGGCCGACCGTCGGCCCCTGCGCGCGGATGCGCTCGCGGAGCTTGGTCGGGGTGAGGCCCTGCGCCCGGCGTTCGACATCCACGGGATAGGGTTCCACGATGATGCTGGCTTCCGCATCCGCCGCGGCGCGGGCGAGGGCCGCCGCGACGCTTTCCTTGCCTTCCAGCGCCTGCGCCTCGGCAATTCGGGTGCTCCAGCCGCTCGCGGTCAGGAACACGACGGCGCCGTCGCTCAGGCGGTTTGCGGTGATGATGTCCATGACGGTTCCGATCTCAGGCGGCAGCAAGGCTTTGCCGCGAAAACAGGGCTTCGGCGAAAAGGGGCTCGGCGTCGGCAAGGGCGCCGGCCGCTATGCTTTCGCCGATCAGGATCAGCGCGGGGCCGTCGAGATCGGTGCGGGATGCAAGGGCGGCCAACCCGGCAAGGGTGCCGGCGAGCAGGCGGCGATCCGGCTGGGTGGCCCTTTCGATGACGGCAACCGGCGTGGAAAGCGGCAGTCCGGCTTCGGCCAGCCGTTCAGCCACCCGCGCGGCGACGCTCCTGCCCATATAGACCGCGACCGTCGTGCCGGAGAGCGCCAGACCGGCCCAGTCGGGCAGGGTGTCGCCGTCTGCATCCTGGCCAGTGGCGAAGACGAGGCTTGAGGCGACGCCGCGCAGCGTCAGCGGGATCTCCGCTTCGGCTGCCGCCGCCAGCGCCGAGGTGACGCCGGGCACGACCTCAAAGGCGATGCCGGCGGCACGCAGAGCGGCCATTTCCTCGCCGGCACGGCCGAAGACGAGCGGATCGCCGCACTTCAATCGCGCGACGCGACGGCCGGCGGACGCCTCGCGGACGAGGATCGCGTTGATCTCGTCCTGCGAGACCGAATGACGGCCCTTGCGCTTGCCGACCGCAATGCGATGGGTATCGCGGCGGCCCATGGAAATGACGGCTTCCGGCACCAGCGCGTCATGGACGATCACGTCGGCTTCCTGCAGCACGCGCTGGGCGCGGAGCGTCAGCAGATCTTCCGCGCCGGGTCCGGCGCCGACCAATGAGACGAAGCCGCGCCGCTCGCCGTCTTCTTCGGTCAGCAGGCGGGAGGCGAGACGGCGTGCGTCGCCGTTCCGCCCGGAATAGCAGGCATCGGCCACCGGACCTTCGAAGAAGGACGACCAGAAGCGGCGGCGCGGTTGGCCCTTGGGCAAGATCTGGTCGGCCGCGGGGCGGAACGTCGCCGCGAGCGACGCCAGCGCGCCCAGCCGCACCGGCAGCATCGCCTCGATGCGGCCGCGGATCTTCTGGGCAAGGATCGGCCCGGCGCCGGTGGAAGTGATCGCGATGGCGATCGGTGCGCGGTTGACGATGGCGGGCGTGTAGAAGTCGCAGAGATCCGGCACATCGACGGCGTTGGCGGGGACGTTGCGTTGGCGCGCCGCAGTCACGACCGCCTCATCCTCGCCCCGCTCGCCACTGGCTGCGAAGGCCAGCACGGCGTCGTCGAGATCGGCGGGGCGGAAGCCGCGCGGCCGGTGCTCCAGATCGTGGGCGATGACGAGGGCGGCCAGTTCGTCGCTGGGGGAAGCGGCGACGAGGCGGATCGAGGCACAGGTCTGCGCCAGCAGCCGCACCTTGGCGGCCGCCTCGCTACCCTCGCCTACGACGAGGACGATGCGGTTTTCAACCTTGTGAAAGGCAGGGAAGACGGAAAGCCGGTCTGCCATGAGAGCCCCGATCGCAGAGTACTGGACTCTAATATGGAGCCGGGGAGGGCTCCGACCGAGGCATGCCGTATCGAAGAAGCGGTGAGGCGGCGTAAATTATTCCACTTGGGACAACACCCGCCGCACGATGTTCCGTCCGCTTTCCCACCTTCGGCCCCGCCGAGACGGAGCCGAAGGACGAACTCGGGGCCGCTCAGCCGCCGGAGCGGATCAGTGCGACGGGGAAGTCGCGAAGGATCTCCGAAACGCGCAGATCGCCGGCAACGTCGCGGTTGAAGATCGCGTCGGTCAGCTGGCCGGTTTCGATTCCGTCCGGCAGGACCACGCGCGTATCGCCCCAGTCCTCGGCCGGGATCAGCGGCAGGTCGACGCCTTCCATGAGCGCCATGGGAAGGCGCGGCGCGATCACGATCACCGCTTCGCTACCCCGACGACGGGCAAAGGCGACGATGTGCCCGGCCCTGGCGCCCGTCACCTCCAGCGGCAGGTACTCGCCTTCGCCGAAAAGCTCCGAATGCCGCTGCCGCAGGTCCAGCCCGGCGGAGAGAATACGCATCTTCGGCGAACCGGCCTTCCAGTCGGCGATCAGGTCTTCGGGCGAGCGCTCCGCGATCCCGTCCAGCATCCGGCGACGGAGGGCGAAATCCACCGGGCGACGATTGTCCGGGTCGACCAGCGAGAGGTCCCAGAGTTCGGTGCCCTGGTAGATATCGGGAACGCCGGGCGCCATCAGCTTCACCGCCAGCTGGGCAAAGCTCACCACCGCGCCCGCGGTGCAGATCGGCTCTATGGTCGCGGCGAAATTGGGCAGGAAGCCGCGATCCGCCTCGAAGGCGCAACCGACGAAGTGCTTCACCGCGTTTTCGTAGTCTTCCACCGGCGCGGTCCAGCTCGTCCGCGCCTTGGCCTCGCGCACGACCTTGATCATGTAGGCGCTCATGCGCTCCTTCAGCTCGTCGGTTCCGGCCTTGTCGCTGGCCGCCATGCCGGCCGGCCAGGCGCCCGCCATGGCCTGGTAGAAGAGCCATTCCAGCTCCGGCTCCGGCGCGACGCCGTCCTCGAGTTCGGTGCGGAACGAGCCGTTCATGTCGGACCAGCGGCCGACCGCCTCGCGCCAGAGCGCAGGAATCTCGCTGATCGTGTAGAGACGGGCGCGGCCGTCCTCGCCGCGCTTGGTGTCGTGCGTGGAGGTCGCGGAAAGGCCAAAGGGCTGTTCCTTCAACCGGTCATGCATGGCGGCGTGGAAGGCCGCGGGCGTGGCGCCGAAGCGGTCCGGCTCGCCGCCCACTTCGTTGAGCGCGACGAGGCGATTGTAGCGATAGAAGACGGTGTCCTCGAGCGCCTTCGCCATGACGGGGCCGGTGGTCTGCTGGAAGCGCGCGGCGAATTCCAGCGCCGTGGCCTGGTCCTCCGGATTGGGGAAGTCCAGCTTCATCATCTTGGAGATGAACGCCAGCGCGCCCTCGTCGTCGACCTGCCGGGCGAGCCGCGCGGCCTCGACGGCGCCGTCGATCAGTTCGATATCCTCCGGCTGGACGCCCTCGATGTTGACGTAGGTGCGATAGACCGGCAACGCCGCCGCTATCTCAAGGATGGCGCGGCGAAGGCTGTCGGAACCCACGTCGCGGGTATAGGGATCGCGCTCGGAGAGGCGATGCGCCATCTCCTTCAGCACTTCCAGCTCGCCCGCCAGATTGCGCGCCAGGATGGAGCGCTTGGTGGTCTGCACCATCGCCTTGTAGTCGGAGGGTTGACCGAGGAACGCCTGATAGGCTTCGTCCATCGGCGCCTCGCCGGCGGGATCGACGAAGATCGCGACCAGCGCCTGCATGAACTCGTAGCCCGTCGTGCCTGCGATCGGCCAATTCTGGCGCACGGTTTCGTCGGGACCGAGGATCTTCTCCACGACGAGGTAGAAGGGGTCTTCCGAGCCGATCGCCTCCTGCAGCTTGTTCAGGTAGGCCTTGGGGTCCGCAAGCCCGTCGATGTGATCGAGGCGGACGCCTTGAACCTGCCCGGCGGCGATCATTTCCAGGAGCAGCCGGTGCACGTCGTCGAAGACACGTGGCCGTTCCACCTTCACACCGACCAGATCGGCGATCTCGAAGAAGCGGCGATAGGTGAGACCCTCGCGGGCCGCGCGCCAATAGGTCAGCCGCCAGGCCTGCGCCTCGTGGATCTCGTGCAGGGCGTTGCGGTCGCCCAGCGTGTCGGCCAGCGCCCGGTCGAGCTGTTCCTGATGCTCCGGGTTTCCGGCCAGCGAGGCGAGCTCGGTCTTCAGGGGCTCGACGCTCTCCGGCCGCGCAATGGCGAAACGCCGGGCGAGTTCTGGGAACGGCTCCGTCTCGATGCGGCCGAGGATACGGGCATAGGTCGTGGGATTGAGCGGCAGCCGGTTTTCGAAATAGGCGAAGGAGATCGAGCCTTCCTCACTGTCGAAGATGAGGCCGAACATGTCGGAGGAGAGTGCTTCGCCGTAGGGCTGGCCGAGCACCGGGATGACCAGCTTGGGGGCCGACCAGTCGATGTCGAAATGGTCGGCGTAATCGCTGGCCTGGCCCCATTCCAGCACGCTGCGCCACCAGGGATTATACACACTCGCGCCCATGTGGTTGGGCACGAAGTCCAGGATCATTCCGATATCCTGCGCGCGGAGGGCCTCGGAGAGCGCGTCGAAACCCGGCTTGCCGCCGAGTTCCGGCTCGACCTCGTTGAAGTCCGAAACGTCATAGCCGTGAGTGGAGCCCGGCGTGGCGGTGAAGATCGGCGAGGCGTAGAAGTGGCTGACGCCCAGCTTCCTGAAATAGGGAGCGAGCCCGGCGGCCTCCCCAAGATCCATGTTGCCACGGAATTGCAGACGATAGGTGGCCGTCGGTTGCGCCATCAATGCCTCGGTCTCTCACGGGAAACCGCGCCGATGATAGCGCGGAACAACGGAAGTTCCGGGAGACGTTCCAGTTCCACCGGCAGTTTGTGCTGCCAGTTTCTGTGCTCGTCGGTGGTGCCGGGCAGGTTCATCTGCTCCGTCATGCCGGTCAGGTCCTCCACCGCCACGACGAAGAGGCGCGACGGCGTCGAGGCCATCAGCTGGTAGAGGCCGACGGCGACGTCGTAGGGCAGTTCCGCCGGCGCTGCTTCCTCGGCATGCATCACCGCCAGCAGCCGCTCCGGCAGCAGCCCGTTGTCGGAAAGCACGCCCAGCAGGCGGCGCTGCTCGTGGGCGCGATAGGCGCGGGCGGCCGGCATGTCCTCCGGCGTGATCATCCCGATCCCGGCGCGCACCTCAAGGTCGTGCCCGCCCCACCAGCCGGCGAGCGGCGGCAGATCGTGGATCGTGATGCAGGCGAGCGCCTCGCGCGGGTACTTGGCCGGCGGGATGAAATACTCGTTATCGTCCTTCTCGAAGAAGAAGACGCGATAGCCCTCGATCTTCATGGCTTCCATGACGTCGCGGAAGCCGGGCGGCACGACGCCGAGATCCTCGCCGATGACGATCGCCCGTCGGTCGTTGGAGACCTCCGAAAGGCTCCTCAGCATCTCCTGGAAGGGATAGCGGATGTAGAGCCCATCGCGGGCCGCGAGGCCTTCCGGGATCCAGAAAAGCCGATAGAGGCTCATCGCGTGATCGATGCGCACCGCGCCGCCGAAGCGGAGCACGGCATCGAGCGATTCCCGGTAGGGCTGGAACTCGCGGGCTTCCAGCGTGGCGGGGGACAGCGGCGCGAGGCCCCAATCCTGGCCGGCGGCGTTGAAGTAATCCGGCGGCGCCCCGATCCGCGCGGAGGGGATCGTCAGCTCGCGCTCCGACCATGTGGCCGATCCGTCGGAAGAGACGCCGACCGCGAGATCGAGATAGAGGCCGATCCGCATGCCGGCGGCGCAGGCCCGGTGCTGAGCCTCGCCCAACTGGCGATCGGCGTGCCATTGCAGCCAGACGTGGAAGGCCACGCGCTCGGCCTGCTCCTCGGCGAAGGCGCGAACCGAATCGCTGCCGGGGTGGCGATATTCCTCCGGCCATCCATACCAGCCGGCGCCATGGCCCTGCTGGACCATGAACTCCGACAGGGTCTCGAACAGCGCATGAAGGTAGAGCGGCTGCCCGAAATGGGCCGAGAATGTCTCGAAGCTCTCCGCTTCCGGTTCGTCGCCGCGTTCCGCCCGGGCACGAAAACGCTCGAAAAGGTGGATCAGCGCCGGCTTCTTGAGCGCCGCCACCGCGCGGTAATCGACGGTCTCGCAAGCGCGGGCATGGGCGAGGAGTTCTTCGTCGACCTCCAGTTCGTCGGCGCCGTCGATCCGGTCCACGGCGATGTAGAGCGGGTTCAGGAACTGGCGGTTGGAGGGTGAGAAAGGGCTGAAATGCTCCGGCCGCGCGAAAAACAAGGCGCTGAGCGGATTCACGCCGACGAAATCGGCTCCGTGTTCCGCCGCGATCTCGGAATAGCGGGCGAGGTCCTCGAAGTCGCCCATGCCCCAGTTCCGCTCCGACCGCAGGCTGTAGACCTGGGTGCTGACCCCCCAGGTGCGGTCGAGCCAGTCCGGCATGAAGCAGGTCACGCCATTTTCCAGCGCCTTCATCTCGCCGACATGCACCGCTCGCGCCACCGAGAGGGAGGCCTCAATGTCCTCGTCGGTTTCCGTGGCGACCCCCATCGCCCGGAGAGCCGCCCGCTTGCCGAGTTCGGTGGCGTGGCGGATCGTGCCGTTCAATTCCCTGAATTCGAGCTCGATGCCGTAACGAGTCGCAAGTTGGTCGAGCTTTTCGCTCATGCAGTATTCCTCGAGGGTTCTGCGTTTTCGTCGAAGAGGAAGACCAGCGACTGCGCCGGCAGGCTTCCGGCAATCAGGTGCTCGGCCGCGCCCGGCGTGCTTTCAAACAGCACGCGTCCCTCCGGGGCGACCAGCACGGCGGCGTTGTCCTCGCCGGCGTTGAAGTACATCGCGAAGCGGCCGCGCTTTCCGACTTGCCAGTGCACCACGAAGCCCTTGTCGCCCAGCATGTCGTAATGCCCGGCATGACCGGCAATCCCGGACATGCGGGGGGCGATCTCGGCCGCGCGGATCGACAGGAGCCGTTTCACGAGGTTCAGCCGCTCGCGGTGATAGGGCTGGTCGAGCTTGGTCCAGTCGAGCTTGGAGGCCTGGAAGGTCTCGATCGCGTTGGGATCGGGCACCTGCCGCTGGTGCGGATCGTTGGAGAAGCCCGTCCAGTGCCGGAACTCCTCGCGCCGCCCCTGCCGCACGGCTTCGCCGAGGTCGCCGTGGAAGTCGGTGAAGAAGTAGAACGGGTTCGTCTCGCCGTATTCCTCGCCCATGTAGAGCAGCGGAATATGGGGCGAGAGCAGCAGCGCGGCGGTCATGATCTCCATCGTCTGCGGCTCGCTCAGCGCGGTCAGGCGCTCGCCGAAGGCGCGGTTGCCGATCTGGTCGTGGTTCTGCAGGAAATCGACAAAGGTCGCCGGCGGCAGATGCGCGCTGCCGAAGCCGCGTTCCTTGCCGGTGGAGGGCGAGGTCTCGCCCTGATAGACGAAGCCGGTGGCCAGCGCCCGGGCGAGCTGCCGCATCGGGTCGTCGGAATAATCCCGGTAATAGACCTCGCTCTCGCCGGTGGCGATCGTGTGGAAGCAGTGGTGCACGTCGTCGTTCCACTCGCCGCTGAACTTCGCGATCTGCCCCTTGGGACCGCGTTCGTGCAGCGTCGTGATGTTGCGCGCGTCCTCCGTCGTCAGGTGAACGTGCCGATCCGTGATGCGGGCGCGGATCTCGCGCGCGAACTCCTCCAGGAGCGGCTCTTCCGACTGATCGTCGATCTGGTCGATCGCATCGAAGCGAAGGCCGTCGAAGCGGAACTCTTCCAGCCAATAGAGCGCGTTCTCGATGAAGAAGCGGCGGACCGGATCCTTCTCGTAGGCGATCGCCGCGCCCCAGGGCGTCTTGCGCTCGAAATGGAAGAAGTCCGGCGCGAAGAGATGGAGATAGCTGCCCTCGGGTCCGAAGTGATTGTAGACCACGTCGAGGAACATCATCAGGCCGCGCTCATGGGCGGCGTCGATGAGTTTCTTCAGGTCGTCCGGCGTGCCGTAGTCGACATGCGGCGTGTAGAGCATGACGCCGTCATAGCCCCAGCCACGCGTGCCGCCGTACTGGGCGATGGGCAGCAGCTCCAGGCAGGTGACGCCGGTATCGGCAAGGTGATCGAGCTTGCGGCAGATCGCGTCGAACGTACCTTCCGGGGTGAAGGTGCCGGTGTGGAGTTCGTAGAATACGGTTTCTTCCCAGGGACGCCCCTTCCAGTCACCCGTCTTCCATTCATAGGCCTTGGGGTCCCACAGGCGGCTCGGAGAGTGGACGTTGCCGGTCTGGGCGCGGGCGGCGGGATCGGGGATGCAGAAGCCGTCCGGCAGGACGAAGCGATAGCCGCCGCCGACCGGCACCTCGTCGGTTTCCAGCTCGAACCAGCCGCCGTCCGTCTTGGTCATCGGAACGTCGCGGCCGCTTTCCTCCGACCGCACCTGCATCGTCTCCGATGTCGGCGACCAGATCCGGAAGCGTGCGCCGCTCCCGGAACCGCTCCCGCCGATCAGCTCCGAGCCCCATTGCTTCTCAAACTGGAATGTCTTGCCCATCACGCCCGCCTGCCGCGCCAGCCGCCCTGCGCGGCTCATCGACCTGTCTCGCTGCGTCGACCCTGCTCTCGAGAAGAACAAGTGACCGTGCTTCAAGGGTGAAAGCGGCTCCGGGTTCCAGCGATTCCTCTTCGGGAAGGATTGTTCCTGTCGCCGTGTCCGTGAGAACCTGCCACGACGTCACCTTTCCCTGCTCCGGCAAGGTGAACGGGATCGCGTCGTGATGGGAGTTGACGAGGATCAGGAGCCGCTCCCCGTCGGCGCCGGAGAGCAACAGGCCGAGCACCCGCGATTGCGGGTTGGTCCAGTCCCCGTCCTGCATCTCCAGCCCGTCCGGCCGCAGCCAGACCACGTCTCGCGTGCCATGATCGTCGACCGGGCAGGCATGAAGGAAGCGGCTCTGGCGCAACAGCGGCCGCGTCTTTCGCAACGCGATCAGCCCGCGGGTGAATTCCATCAGCGCCTTGTCGCGGTCGCTGATCTTCGTCCACTCCATCCACGCGAGGTCGCTGTCCTGGCAATAGGCATTGTTGTTGCCGTTCTGCGTCCGGCCGTTCTCGTCGCCCATCAGCAGCATGGGCGTGCCCTGCGAGAAGAACAGGGTGGCCAGCGCGTTGCGCCGCATGCGGTCGCGCAGATTCAGGATCTCGGGGTTGCGGGTCTGGCCCTCGACGCCGCAGTTCCAGCTGCGGTTGTCGTCATGCCCGTCGCGATTCTCTTCCTTGTTCCCGGCATTGTGCTTCTCGTTGTAGGAAAACTGGTCCTTCAGCGTGAAGCCGTCATGGGCGGTGTAGAAATTGACGCTCGACCAGGCGCGCCGCCCCCGGCGCTCGAACATGCCGGACGAGCCCAGCGCGCCCGCCGCGAAAGCCGGGAGCATGCCCTCGTCGCCCTTCCAGAAGCTGCGCATGTCGTCGCGGTAGCGCCCGTTCCACTCCGCCCAGCCCGGCGGAAAGTTGCCGACCTGATAGCCGTTCGGGCCGATGTCCCAGGGTTCCGCGATCATCTTGACGTGGCTGAGCACAGGATCCTGCTGGACCGCGTCGAAGAAGACGGCGCTCGGGTCGAAGGAATCGTATTCGCGGCCCAGCGATGTCGCGAGATCGAAGCGGAAGCCGTCGACGTGGCAGTTCTCCACCCAGTAGCGGAGGGAATCCATCACCATCTGCAGCACGCGGGGATGGCGCAGGTTCAGCGTGTTGCCGCAGCCGGTCGTGTCGTAATAATAGCGGCGGTCCTGCCCGAGGAGGTAGTAGTTGGCGTTGTCGATGCCCCGGAAGGACAGCGTCGGCCCCATCCGGTTGCCTTCCGCCGTGTGGTTGTAGACCACGTCGAGGATCACCTCGATGCCGGCCTCGTGCAGGCGGCGCACCAGTACCTTGAACTCGTGCAGGTCCGCCCCCGGCGAAATATAGCGCGGCGACGGGGCGAAATAGGCGATCGTGTTGTAGCCCCAGTAGTTGGTGAGGCCCTTCTCCACGAGGAACCGGTCGTCGAAGAAGGCCTGGATCGGCATCAGCTCCACGGTGGTGACGCCGAGCTTCACGAGATGGTCGATGTTGCGGGGGTCGGCGAAGCCGGCGAAGGTGCCGCGCAGGCGTTCGGGCACGTCCGGCCGCTCCGCCGTCATGCCCTTCACATGCGCCTCGTAGATGATCGTATCCGCCCACGAGGTCTTCGGGCGGCGGTCGTCGCCCCAGGTCACGGCCGGGTCGATCACCACGCATTTCGGCATGACGAAGGCGGAATCGCGCCGGTCGAGGCTCATGTCCTCGCGCGCGGAGCCGACGCGATAGCCGAAATGCGCGTCGTGCCAGCGAAGGTCCCCCTGCAGCGCCTTCGCATAGGGGTCGATCAAGAGCTTGTTGGGATTGAACCGGTGTCCGTTGCGGGGATCGAACGGCCCGTGCACCCGGTAGCCGTAGAGCTGGCCGGGCCGCACGTCCGGAAGATAGCCGTGCCACACCTCGTGGGTATGCTCCGGCAGGACGACGCGGGCGATCTCCCGCCGCCCCGCCGGATCGAAAAGGCAAAGCTCGACTTTGTCCGCGTTGGCGGAAAACAGGGCGAAGTTCACCCCCGAGCCGTCCCACGTCGCTCCCAGGGGGTGCGGTGAGCCCGGCTCTACGCGTGTCTGCGCCATGTAATCGCTGTTCCCTTATCCCGTATATTCAAGCACGATTGTCGAGAGCGGGGGCAAGGTCACGATCAGCGAAGCCGGACGGCCCTGCCAGGCTTCCGCCTCGGTCTGGACGCCGCCGCCATTGCCGACATTGGAGCCGCCATAGATGCCTGCATCCGTGTTGAGCTTCTCCGCCCAGTAGCCTTCCAGCGGCACGCCGAGCCGATAGCCATGGCGCACCACGGGTGTGAAGTTGGAGACCACCAGCACGGGCCGGTCTCCCTCCTCGCCGCGGCGAAGATAGGCGAGCACGCTCTGGTCGGCATCGCTGCCGTTGATCCACTCGAAACCGCTCGGGTCGCAATCCCTGACGTGCAGGGCGCGGCTGTCGCGATAAAGGTGGTTCAGGTCGCGGATCAGGCTCTGCACGCCCTTGTGCAGCCCGTCCTCAAGCAGGTGCCAGTCGAGCGAGAAATCGTGCTGCCATTCCCGCTCCTGGCCGAACTCGCCGCCCATGAAGAGCAGCTTCTTGCCCGGATGCGTCCACATGAAGCCGAAATAGGCGCGCAGGTTCGCGAACTTCTGCCAGCGGTCGCCCGGCATCTTGTTCAGGAGCGAGCCCTTGCCGTGCACTACCTCGTCATGGCTCAGCGGGAGGACGAAGTTCTCGCTGAAGGCGTAATGCAGGCCGAAGGTCATCTGGTTGTGATGATAGCGGCGATGGATCGGATCCTGCTGCATGTATTCCAGGGTGTCGTGCATCCACCCCATGTTCCACTTGAAGCCGAAGCCGAGGCCGCCGGCATGAACCGGCGAGGTCACCTGCGGCCACGCCGTCGATTCTTCCGCCATGGTCGTCGCACCGGGCGCGTCGCCGAAGGAATGCGTGTTGACGGCCTTCAGGAACTCGACCGCTTCGAGGTTTTCCCGCCCGCCATGGACGTTGGGAACCCACTCGCCGGGATTGCGGCTGTAGTCGAGGTAGAGCATCGAGGCGACCGCGTCGACGCGGAGTGCGTCCACATGGTAGCGCTCCAGCCAGAACAGGGCATTGGCGAGCAGGAAGTTGCTCACCTCTCGCCGGCCGAAATTGTAGATCAGCGTGTTCCAGTCCTTGTGGAAACCGAGACGCGGATCCTCGTGCTCGTAAAGCGCCGTGCCGTCGAAGCGGACGAGGCCGAAGGCATCGCTGGGGAAGTGGGCGGGCACCCAGTCCACGATCAGGCTGAGGCCGGCGTCGTGGCAGCGTTCCACGAAGCGGGAGAAGGCTTCCGGATCGCCGAAGCGGCTGGTCGGCGCGAACAGGCCCACCGGCTGGTAGCCCCACGACCCCGAGAACGGATGCTCGCTGACCGGCATGCACTCGATATGGGTGAAGCCGAGATCCTTCACGTAGGGGATCAGCTCGTCCGCCAACTCGTCATAGCCGAGCGTGACGTTGCCGTCCTTGCGCCGCCAGGAGCCGAGATGCACCTCGTAGATGGAGATCGGTGCCGTGCGGTCCTGCTTGGCCGCACGTTCGGCCATCCACGCGCCGTCGTTCCATTCGCGGCTGGGCAGGCCATGCACGCGGGAGGCCGTGGACGGCGGGTGCTCCTGCGAGAAGGCGAGCGGGTCGGCCTTCTGCGGCAGGAGCTCGCCATGCGGCCCGACCAGTTCGAACTTGTAGAGCGCGCCGATCTCGACGCCGGGAACGAACAATTCCCAGATGCCGGCCTCGACCCGCTTGCGCATCGGATGGCGACGGCCATCCCAGTAATTGAATTCGCCGATGACGCTGACGCGTTGCGCGTTCGGCGCCCAGACGGCGAAGCTCACGCCCTGCACGCCGTCCACGGTGGCGGGATGTGCGCCCAGCCGCTCGTAGATGCGGCGGTGGCTGCCTTCGGCGAAGAAGTAGACATCCATCTCGCCGAGGATCGGCGGGAAGCGATAGGGATCTTCCGCTTCCCAATGCTGGCCGTGGCCGCCAAGCCGCAGCCGGTACTTGAAGGGGGCGTTGCGTCCCTTCACCGGGCCGGCGAAGAACCCGGAAGGATGGATCTGTTCGAGTTCCCCCACCGTCTGCCCGGAGACGGCATCGAGAATCTCGACGCTTTGCGCACCCGGCCAGAATACGCGGACCGAAAGCGTCCCGTCGGAGGCCGTGTGCATGCCCAGGAGCCCGAAGGGATCGCCATGGCGCCCGGAAACCAGGGACTCGACGGCCGCGGGATGCGGCCGCCATGCCTGCGAAATTTCAGTCACGTCCGAGCTCATGAAAGTCCCTTCGCTTCTGCAATCAGCTCAAGCACGCCCCGAACGGGGATGCCGAGCCAGGCCGGACGGTTCGCCGCCTCATAGCCCACTTCGTAGAATGCCTTCTGCAGAAGGAAGAGCTGCAGCAATCCGTTCCGCGTGCTTTCGTCTTCCGGCAGGAAGCAGCCCGAGGATGCGACCGACGAGTAGGCCCCGATGAAGTCCTTCTCCGCGCTTGCCTGCCAGGCCAGCGAAAGCTCGCGCAGTGCCGCTTCCTTCTCCGTGGAACGGGCGCGCGCCCGGTCGAAGGCGGTGAAGGCGGCATAGTCGAAGGAGCGGATCATGCCGGCCACGTCGCGCAGGGCCGAAGCCTTGGCGCGGCGTTCCTCCAGCGGGCGCTGCGGCTCGCCTTCGAAGTCGATGATCATGACATCGTTCTGCGCCACGAGCACCTGGCCGAGATGATAGTCGCCGTGGATGCGCGTCTTGCAACCGGACGGCTTCAGGCCGCGGAACTTCTCCAGCTTCGACAGGATCTGCTCGGACGACGAGAGAAGCTTCTCCGCGTTGGCCCGCGCGGCGTCCGGCAGGCCGGCCTTGGTGTTCTCCAGCGTGGCGAAGGCCTTGCGGGCCTCGCTCAGGGCGTCGTCCACCCAGGCGGATATATCGGTCGCGGTGATCTCTTCGCGGGCGAAGGCCGGATTGTCGGTCTCGGTGGAAAGGGCGGCGTGCATTTCCGCCGTGCGCTGACCGAGAACGCTGGCGATATCCAGCGGGAAGGGGAATTCCGCTTCCGCGCCGGTGTTTTCAGAGGTGATCTGGAACGTATCGAGGTGATGGTCCAGAGCATCCACCAGCGCGCTCCACGCATCGCCCTGGTTGGCGACGAAGCCGAAGACCGCGGCCAAGGCCGTGGGCTCGCCCTCGTTCGGCACGTATTCCGCCGCGGCGAGGAAGGGAGGCGTGTTCTTGAAGCCCGCCACTTCCGTCAGGAAGCGCGAGATCTCGATTTCCGGCTGCTCACCTTCGCGCGCCTGACGGTAGATCTTGAGCAGCGCGCTCTGGTCGAGAGCGATGGACGCGTTGCTCTGTTCCACCGAAAGCGGACGGATCGGAACGTCGAGGTCCAGTTCGTCGAAGGCGGCGGTCTTGGTGAAGCGAACCACACCGCCGCGAATTGCGCGTTCGCCGCCTTCCTTCATGGCCTTCAGCGCCTGAACGGTGAACTGCTCGTCCTGGACCGCGTCGATCAGCGCGCCGATGCGGGCCCCATACCGGGCCTTGGCCAGCGTGTAGGAAAGCTTCGGAGCGCCGAAGCCGAGGTTTTCCTCGCCCCACAGCACCGACATCGGGAAGAAGTATTGCTGCTGGCGGTCGTCGTTCAGCGTCACGTCCAGAACGACAAGCTTCTGCGAGGGCGAGATCGTCGCCAGCGGCTTGACGCTGACGCTCTTGATGCCCGTGCTCTTGGCCGCGAACCAGCGCTGACGCATCAGGAATTCAGGGAGGGCCACCTTTTCCAGATGCTGCAGCTCGCGCCCTTCCAGAGCCCGGTCGAGATTGCCGCCGGGGATGGTGAGGGTGACGAATTCCGGCAGCGGCTCGGGAGCCTGCGTATGCCAGCGCGGCGAATCCGCCTCGCTTGCCAGCACGAACCAGAAGAAGCCATAGGCCGGCAGCGTCAGCATGTAGGGCAGATCGCCGACAGGCGGGAACGCAGCGCGACCGATCATCTCGATCGGCACCGCGCCCTTGAAGGCGGAAAGGTCGAGCGTCACGGCCTGCGCGGTGCGCGACAGGTTCGCGACGCACAGGATCTTCTCGTCGCCCTCCTCGCGGAGATAGGCGAGCACCTTGCGATTGTTGGGATAAAGGAAGTTGATCGTGCCGCGGCCGAAAGCGCGATGCTCCTTGCGCACGGAGATCATGCGCCGCGTCCAGTTCAGGAGCGACGAGGCGTCGTTCTGCTGCGCTTCCACGTTCACGGCCTGGAAGCCGTAGATCGGATCCTGAACCGGCGGCAGGTAAAGCGCCTGCGGATTGGCGCGCGAGAAGCCGCCATTGCGGTCGGCCGACCACTGCATCGGCGTGCGCACGCCGTCGCGATCGCCGAGATAGTAATTGTCGCCCATGCCGAGCTCGTCGCCGTAATAGAGGACGGGCGTACCGGGCATGGAGAGCAGCAGGGCGTTCATCAGCTCGATCTTGCGCCGGTCGTTCTCCATGAGAGGAGCCAGACGGCGGCGAATGCCGAGATTGATACGGGCGCGCCGGTCGTTGGCGTAGGTGCTCCAGAGATAGTCGCGCTCTTCCGAGGTGACCATTTCCAGCGTCAGCTCGTCATGGTTGCGCAGGAAGATCGCCCACTGGCAGGCCTCCGGGATATCCGGCGTCTGGCGCATGATATCGGTGATCGGATGCCGGTCTTCCTGGGCGACCGCCATGTACATGCGCGGCATCAGCGGGAAGTGGAACGCCATGTGGCATTCGTCGCCGTCGCCGAAATAGGGG
This sequence comes from Faunimonas pinastri, assembly GCF_900110915.1. Taxonomy (GTDB): domain Bacteria; phylum Pseudomonadota; class Alphaproteobacteria; order Rhizobiales; family Afifellaceae; genus Faunimonas; species Faunimonas pinastri. Next base: position 50,264 of record NZ_FOFG01000012.1, on the reverse strand, counting down.
CGCGTATCTTCCGGCCACTGGTTGGCTTCCGCCAGGAGCAGGCGGTCGGAATAGCGCCGGTCGAGCTCGGTGCGGATGTCCTTCAGGACCTCGTGGGTCTCCGGCAGGTTCTCGTTGTTGGTGCCGTCGCGCTCCTTCAGGTAGGGGATCGCGTCCAGGCGCAGGCCGTCGACGCCCATTTCCAGCCAGAAGTTCATCACGCGCAGCACTTCTTCCAGAACGCGCGGATTGTCGAAGTTGAGATCGGGCTGGTGGGAATAGAACCGGTGCCAGAAGAACTGCTGGGCGACCGGATCCCAGGTCCAGTTCGATTTCTCCGTATCGAGGAAGATGATGCGCGTTTCCTCGTACTTCTCGTCCGTGTCGGACCAGACGTAGAAGTCGCGCGCGGCCGAGCCCTTCTTGGCAAGGCGGGCCTTCTGGAACCAGGGATGCTGGTCGGAGGTGTGGTTGATGACCAGTTCGGTGATCACGCGGATGCCGCGCCGGTGCGCCTCGGCTACGAACTCCTTGAAGTCGCGCATGTCACCGTAGGACGGGTTGATGGCGCGGTAATCCGCGATGTCGTAGCCGTCGTCGCGCAGCGGCGAGGGGTAGAAGGGCAGGATCCAGATCGCCGTGACGCCCAGGCTTTCGACATAGTCGAGCCTCTGCATCAGGCCGGCGAAATCGCCCATGCCGTCATTGTTGGAATCCTGGAACGCCTTGATATGCAGCTGATAGATGATCGCGTCCTTGTACCATTGGGTATCGGTGCGATCGATCTTGCCGTCGCGCGACGGCCGGCGGCGCGGCCTGGCGACTGCCTGGTCGTTCGTCATCTCGGGGGACACGGCTTCTTCTTGTGTCACTTTCGTATCCATCAGCGGATTTCTCCAGGCGGAACCAGACGCCAGATTGCATAGGGGCGCTGGTTCGGATCGAGCCACCAATGCTGTGTCTTGCCGTGCCAGACGATGCGCTCGCCGGTCACGAGATCTTCCATTTCGATCGATCCCTCGTCGGGCAGTCCGAACTCCCAGAGCGGAATTTCGAAGTGCGCGCCCTGCGGGTTATGCGGGTCGAGATTGACCATGAAGAGCAGGAAATCGTCCCGGCCCGGCGTCGCCTTGCCGTAGAACAGGATGTTGTCGTTCCAGGCGTTGTAGAAGGTGACGTTGGTGAAGCTCTGCAGCGCCGGATGGTCGCGGCGAAGCTTGTTCATCAGCCGGATGTCCGGGCGAATGTGGCCGGGACGGTCCCAGTCCCAGGCGCGGATCTCGTATTTCTCGGAGTTGAGATACTCTTCCTTGCCCGGCACCGGCTCCGCGTCGAGAACCTCGAAGCCGTTGTAGATGCCGTAATTGCCGCCGAGCGTGGCCGCCAGCAGCAGCCGGATCTGGAAGCCCGCGCGCCCGCTGGCGTGCAGGAAGACCGGGTTGATGTCGGGCGTGTTGGCGAAGAAATTCGGCCGCATGAAGTGGCGCGTTTCCGACGTCGTCAGCTCCGTCAGGTACTGCGTCAGCTCCGCCTTGGTGTTGCGCCAGGTGAAGTAGGAATAGGACTGGTTGAAGCCGACCTTCGCCAGCCGCGCCATGACCTTGGGGCGGGTGAAGGCCTCGGCCAGGAAGATCGTCTCGGGATAGCGATCCTGCACGCCGCGGATCATCCATTCCCAGAAGGGGAAGGGCTTGGTGTGCGGATTGTCGACGCGGAAGATCTTGATGCCCTTCTCGCACCAGAACAGCACGACATCGCGCAGCGCATACCAGAGCGACGGGAACGCGCCTTCGCGGTAGAAGTCGACGTTGACGATGTCCTCGTACTTCTTGGGCGGATTTTCCGCGTATTTGATCGAGCCGTCCGGCCGCCAGTCGAACCATTCCGGATGCTGCTTGATCCAGGGATGATCGGGCGAGCACTGGATCGCGAAGTCGATGGCGATCTCCAGCCCGTGGTCGCGCGCGGCGTCGATCAGCCGGGCGAAATCCTCGAAGGTGCCGAGTTCCGGATGCAGCGCATCGTGGCCGCCCTCTTCCGATCCGATTGCATAGGGGCTGCCGGGATCCGTCTCCGAAGGCGTCAGGCTGTTGTTCTTGCCCTTGCGGTTCTTCTTGCCGATCGGGTGGATCGGCGGGAAGTAAAGCACATCGAAGCCGAGGTCGCGCACGTAAGGCAGACGCTTGATGACGTCGTCGAAGGTGCCGTGGCGGTTCGCGTCGCCCGACTGCGAGCGCGGCATCATCTCGTACCAGGCGCTGAAGGCCGCTGCCTTGCGGTCGACGATCAGCTCCAGTTCGTTGTCGTAGCGCGAGAGATCCGTGCGCGGCCCGGCGCGCTTCATCAGCGCGGCGGTATCGTGCGCCATCAGGTGCGAGAGATGGTCGCCGTCGTCCTCGGTGGCATCGATGCAGGCAAGAAGATCCCGCAGCGCCGCCTTGTCCTTCTCGCCGCCGCGCTCGCCCTTGAGCGCGCGCTCCACGAGAGTCCGGCCCTCCATCAGCTCCAGATGGATGGGCACCCCGGCGCCGTGCTTCTTGGTGACCTCATAGCGCCAATAGGCGAAGAGGTCGCGCCAGGCGATGACGGTGTAGAGATAACGCGTGTTCTGGCCCAGCACGACGGAGCCGCGCCAGCGGTCGTTCTCGACGAAGACGAGCGGGTGCTCGTGCCACTCCGTCTCGTCATGCCGGCGGACCAGGAAGGCGGCGTCGATCTTGTCGTGGCCGTCGCAGAACACGTCCGCTTCGACCTGGAAGGGCTCGCCCACAGCGATCCGCGCGGGAAAGCGGCCGCCGTCGATTTCAGGGGAGACGTTCTCGATGGCGACCCGGTTCCCGGCGATCTCCTTCAGGAAATCGCCGATGTCGTGGGTGGTCTCGACCTGCGCTGCTTCTGGGCTCTTGTCCTTCCGGCCTTCCTTAACGTGCTGTGGGGTCTGAACTTTGTTCATGGGGGACGGCCTCTGAGCGCAGCGCGTTTCGGGTTGATGGCCCGCCGGGGGTCGCCGGTTGACCGTTCGTCTCGTGAAGGACGGCGAGGAAGCGTTCCCGCCACCATCCTACGCTCTCGGACACGATCTGGTTCCACAAAGCCTTGTGCCGCGCGCGACGTTCTCCGAGCGGCATCTCCAGCGCACGGCGGATCGCCGTGGCGGTTTCCGCCGGATCGTGCGGGTTCACCATCAAGGCTTCTTCCATCTGCTCCGCGGCGCCGGCGAACTGCGACAGCACGAGCACGCCGGGATCGGCGGGATCCTGCGCGGCCACATATTCCTTGGCGACGAGGTTCATGCCGTCGCGAAGCGGCGTGACGAGGCCTACGCGCGAGCGGCGGAAAAGCCCGGCCAGCATCGCCCGGGGCACCGGACGGTTCACGTAGCGCACCGGCGACCAGACGAAATCGCCGTAGCGGCCGTTCACCTCGCCGGTGATGCGCTCCAGTTCCGAGCGGATCTCGTCATAGGCCTGCACGCCCTCGCGGGTGGGCGGCGCGATCTGCAGAAGCTGCACCTTGCCGATATAGTTGGGCCACTTCTCCAGAAGGGAGCCCATCGCGCGCACGCGCTCCGGCAGGCCCTTGGAATAATCGAGCCGGTCCACGCCGACGATCAGCCGCTCGCTTTCCACCTCGCGGGCGAGCGCCCGAAGCTCCGGAGCCCGCGCGTTCTTCTCCGCTTCCGCCGCGAAGCTTTCCGCGTCGATGCCGATCGGGAAAGCCTCGATCCTGAGCGTCCGGCCGAAGCCGCGCAGCCGCCCGTCGTTGAGGCGGCGGCAGTTCAGATACTCCTCGGCGTAGCGGGCGAAGTTCTCGCGGTCGCGCACCGTCTGGAAGCCGACGAGATCGTAGGCGAAGAAGGTCTTTGCGAAATCGCGATGATGCGGCAACGCGGAGAACAGCTCCGGAGCCGGGAACGGGATGTGGAGGAAGAAGCCGATCCTGTTCGTCACCTGCTTCTGCCGGAGATGCGCGGCGAAGGGGATCAGGTGATAATCGTGCACCCAGATCGTGTCGTCGGTCTGGATCAGCGGCGCCACCTCGGCGGCGAAGCGCTTGTTGACCTCGAAATAGGTGGCTTGGCCGGTGGTATGGAGTTCGGCGAGATCGAGCCGGTAATGGAAAAGGGGCCAGAGGCAGCGGTTGGAGAAGCCTAGATAATAGTCCTCGAACTCCTTCTCCGTCAGGTCGACCGTGGCCGTGCTGACATTGCCGAAGGTCTGAATGTTCGGCCCCTTGCTGTGGGCCTCCGCGGATCGGGCGCCGCTCCAGCCGAACCAGAGACCGCCGGACGATTTGAGAGCCTCGCCAACTGCCACGGCCAATCCGCCGGCCAGATTGCCCTTGGACAGGTCCGCCACGCGGTTGGAGACGATGACAAGACGACCTGTCTTCGAGGCAGGCTGCCCTTGCCCGTCGCCGCGCATCGGCACTGCCCGCGATCGATCGAACTTTAATGACGCCATTAAACCCTCCTGATCGACGCTTTTACGTCAATCAGTAACAAAACATTTCAGGGTTGTCTGTGGTTCCGAGGGTGGAGGCCCGAAGGCGAACACTCCGACAGCCTCGACGGGCCGGCGAAACCCGGCCCAGGCGTCTGGAGGAAAAACTAGAGGAGGAAGCGCCAGGCCGGAAAGCCCGGCGTTTCGGAGCGGGCGGCGAAGAGCCCGCCGGAGAGCGGCAGCTTCTGAAGCTGCTCGGGATCGCGACCTTCGCGCAAGCTCGTCACGAACAGCGTGTGGAAGTCGGGGCCGCCGAAGCAGGGCATGGTGGGTCCGACGGCGGGCAACGGATGGAAGCCGAGCAGCTCGCCGTCGCGGTTGAAATGGTTAATGCGGCCGGCCGAGACGCCGGCGCTCCAGTAGGAGCCCCGCGCATCGCAGGCGCCACCGTCCGGCCGTCCGGTCGGATTGTCGAGCACGGCGATGCGGGTGCGGTCGGAAAGATCGCCGGTGCGCCGGTCGAAGCGCCAGCGGTCGATCCAGGGGCCGCGCGTGTCCGTGTTGAACATCCACTCGCCGTCGGGCGTCCAGGCGATGCCGTTCGGGATCTGGTAGCCTTCGACCTTCTTCTCCACCCGGCCGCCGGAGGTCACGCGGTAGAGAGAGCCGATCGGCTCCTTGTCCTTGCGGTCGTCCATGGTGGCGATCCAGAAGGCACCGTCGGGGCCGACCTTGCCGTCATTGCAGCGCGTCGCGGGCTGGTCCTGTTCGATCTCGCAGAGCACCTCGCGGCGCTCGGTCGCGGGATCGAACAGGACGATCCGGTCGCGGAGCGCGACGATAAGGTCGCTGCCCTCGGTCAGCCCGACGCAGGCGACCTCGCGGTCGAAGTCCCAGGAGCGCAGCTCCTTGGTCTCCACGCCGTAGGCGTAGAGCTTGAAGGCCGGAATATCGACAAAATACAGCGTGTCCGTCCGCTCGTCATAGACGGGGCTTTCGCCCGTCCGGCATTTCAGGTCGAGCAGGCAGGTGAACGCGAATTCCATCGAGGGCTCCCAGGCAGGACTAACGCGCGGAAACCGTCTCCAGCGCCTTGCGGAGGTCTTCTTCCCAATAGGGCTTGTTGACCACCGCGGTCGGCGCGTCGGCGAGTTCCGGCGGAACGGACATGGGGTAGCCGGTGGCGAAGACAACCGGCAGGCCCGGATGCATCTCGCGCGCCCTGGCGGCGAGCTCGGGCCCGCGCAGGTCCGGCAGGTTAACGTCGGTCAGCAGAATGTCGATGGTCTGGCCGTCGGAGAGATGGCTGAGGGCCTTGCCGGCGTTCGGCGCTTCCAGCACCCGATACCCCATATCCTCGACCATATCGACGGCGGCCATCATCAGCAGCGCCTCGTCCTCAACCAGAAGGACAGTCAGACGGCGAGCCGTATCAGTTTCAGTTCCAGACATTCTGTGCTTTCGTCCTTTTGGGCGAAGACCTGCGTTATAGCGCGAGCTTAAATGGGATGCGCCGCGGCAAATCCAATCCCTTTGTACCTCTTCACGCGCTAGTTAATGCGTCAGCTCGCAGGTGTCGCGCAAAACGAGGTCCGGGAAGCGCTGCTTGATGTTGTCGAGCTCCCACGAGTTGCGCGCCAGGAACACCATACGCCCGTCGCGATCCTCGGCAAGGCTGGTCAGCGCCTCCGCCTTCAGCTTCTCGATAGCGTCGCTGCCGGCCGGTGCCGTGATCCATCGCGCCGTCTGGAACTGCACCGGCTCCACCGTGATCTCCGCGCCGTATTCGCCGGCCACGCGCGAGGACAGCACGTCGAGCTGCAGGATGCCGACCACGCCGACGATCCACTGCGAACCGATCAGCGGCTTGAAGACCTGCACCAGGCCCTCCTCGGCGAGGTCCTGAAGCGCGGTGCGGACCTGCTTCACCCGGCCGGAATCTCCGGGCATGACGCGGCGGAGTACTTCCGGGGCGAAGGAGGGAAGGCCGGTGAAGTTCAGCACCTTCTGCTCCGACAGCGTGTCGCCGACGCGCAGCGTGCCGTGGTTCGGGATGCCGATCACGTCGCCGGCCACCGCGTCGTCCGCGATCTGCCGCTCCTGGGCAAAGAAGAGCACGGGGCTGTGCACCGTCAGCGCCTTGCCGGTGCGCACATGGTTGAGCTTCATGCCGCGGCGGAAACGCCCGGAGCAGAGACGCAGAAAGGCGATACGGTCGCGATGGTTGGGGTCCATGTTGGCCTGGACCTTGAAGACGAAGCCGGTGACGTTCTCGTCCGTGGGCTCCACCGGATCGCCGTCGGTCGGCTGCGTGCGCGGCGGCGGGGCAAAACCGGCGATCAGGTCGAGCAACTGGTCGACGGAATAGTCGCGCAGCGCGCTGCCGAAGATCACCGGCGTCAGGTGCCCTTCGCGGAAGGCCTCGGCGTCGAACTCCGAGTAACCTTCCCGGGCGAGCGACAGGCTGTCGCGGAATTCCGAGATGATGTCGCCATGCACCGCCTCGTCCAGGCGCGGATCGTCGGGCCCGTCCATGGGACGTACCGTGTCGAAGGCATGGCTGCGGCCCTGGCTGGAGGTCAGGAAGTTGTTGGTCAGCACATCGAAGCAGCCGTAGAAATCGGTGCCCATGCCGACAGGCCACACGACCGGGGCGGCATCCAGCGCCAGCGTCGATTCGATTTCGTCCAGCAGCTCGAACGGATGGCGGGCTTCGCGGTCGATCTTGTTGATGAAGGTGATGATCGGAATGTCGCGCAGGCGGCAGACCTCGAAGAGCTTGCGGGTCTGGGCCTCGATGCCCTTCGCCGCGTCGATCACCATCACGGCGGAATCGACGGCCGTCAGCGTGCGGTAGGTATCCTCGGAGAAGTCTTCGTGGCCGGGCGTGTCCAGCAGGTTGAAGACGAGGCCGTTCCGCTCGAAGCGCATGACGGTGGACGACACGGAGATCCCGCGCTCGCGCTCGATCGCCATCCAGTCCGACCGTGTGCGCCGGCGCTCGCCACGGGCGCGCACAGCGCCGGCCATACGGATCGCGCCGCCGGCCAGGAGCAGCTTTTCCGTCAGCGTGGTCTTGCCGGCGTCCGGATGCGAGATGATCGCGAAAGAGCGACGCAGCCGGAATTCGTCCTCCGGGGCGACGTCGGCTTGGGCGCCGGAAAGGGCCGCCGTGGATCCGGCTGCGGAGGAAAGATCGGTCATGTGCTTCGAGAACCCCAGTCGGCGGTGTCGTGAAACCAGCCGGCAATGGCGCGGATTGCGCGCCTCGTTGCCCGCTCCTTACGCGATTTTGCGCCGCTTGTGGAGAGCGCGGGCCTCGGCAGGATCGACACTCCTGATCTATGGGGCGCGACCCTTTCGCACAAGGCGCGCAAGCGCATTTGACAGGCGGCCCTTCCTTCCTGTTAAACTCGACATCTGTTTTCAAGTCATCTCGTGATCTCTGGGCCTTGAACCCGTCGATGCGGAGAGTGGACATGTTTCTGGCGGTTTCCAGCGGGTGCAGGGCGGCATGATCGTCTGTTCCTGCAATCTGATTACGCGCGGCGATATCGAGAATGTCATCACGCGCCTGGTGGTCGATGATCCCTATGCGGTGCTGACCCCGGGCCTGATCTATCGCGAGCTCGGCAAGCGCGGCAAATGCGGCGGCTGCTTTCCCCAGGTCAGTCGACTGATCGTCGATTTCGGCGCCGAGATCCGTGATCGTGTCCTGGCGGGGCAGGCGATCGAGCAGGCGCCCCACGCCAACGACGATCAACCCGATCGGGTCAATTGGAATTTGAAACGATTCTAATCTGGCATCTTCGCAAAAATCGTCCTATGAGGATCGTGAAATCCGCATTGAGGAGATTTTTTCGTGAAGGGTGCACCCCAGGTCATCGAACGTCTCAACCAGGCCTTGAAGCTGGAACTGGGCGCTATCAACCAGTACTGGCTTCATTATCGCCTGCTGGACGATTGGGGCTTCACGCTGCTGGCCCGCAAGGAGCGCGCCGAATCCATCGAGGAGATGAACCACGCTGACCGTCTCGTGTCGCGCATCATCTTCCTGGAAGGCCATCCCAACCTGCAGACGGTCGCGCCGCTGCGCATCGGCCAGAACATCCGTGAAGTGCTTGAGGGCGACCTGGCCGGCGAATACGATGCCGTCCAAGCCTACCGCGAAGCTCGCGATGTCTGCCACGAAGTTCGCGACTACGTTTCCATGAAGATCTTCGAGGAACTGCTGCGCGACGAGGAAGGCCATGTGGACTTCCTGGAAACGCAGATCGACCTCCTGAACTCGCTGGGCGAGCAGAACTACATGCTGCTCCAGTCCGCTTCCGCGGACAAGGCGGAGAGCAACGCGGCCGGTGGCGGCGAGGAGCACTAGGCTTCCCGCCTCCCAAGGCTTCGCTGGAATCGAAAAGGGCGGCCTGGCCGCCCTTTTTCTTGCGCGCTGTCTCGAGCCCTAGCCCTGCAGTTCTTCCTTCAGGGCCTCCAGCGTCAGCCAGCGGTCCTCCATCTGGGCAAGCTTCATCTGCGCCGCTTCCAGCGCGGTTGCTGACTTGTTGAAGCTTTGCGGGTCACGCGCGAAGAGATTGCCGTCGGCGAGCTGCGCCTGAAGCTTCGCGATCTCGGCCTCCGTCGCCGCGATCTGGCCGGGCAGCTTTTCCAGTTCGTGCTTCTCGTTGAAGCTCATCCTCCGCTTTCCTTGGCGGGAGGCGTCCTGCCCATCCCTGGCCGCCGCTGACTGCTGCTTCTTCGGCGTCGACTTCGATCCGGCTTCTGCCGTCGCCGGGCGGCCCTTGCGCTGGCGCAGCATGTCGGTATAGCCGCCGGCATATTCCAGCCAGTTGCCGTTGCCTTCCGAGGCGAGCACCGAGGTCACCGTCCGGTCCAGGAAGTCACGATCGTGGCTGACCAGCAGGACGGTGCCGTCATAGTCGGAGATCATCTCCTGCAGGAGGTCCAGCGTTTCGAGGTCGAGATCGTTGGTCGGTTCGTCCAGCACCAGGAAGTTGGACGGCATCGCAAGCGCGCGAGCCAGCATCAGCCGCCCGCGTTCGCCGCCGGACAGCACGCTCACGGGGCTACGCGCCTGCTCCGGCGTGAACAGGAAGTCCTTCATGTAGGACATGACGTGCTTGGGCTGGCCGCCGACCTCGATCGTGTCGCCGCGCCCTCCCGTCAGCGCCTCCGTCAGCGTCCAGTTCGGATCGAGTTCGTCGCGCCGCTGGTCGAGCTTCACGACCTGCAGATTCGCGCCGAGCTTCACCGTGCCGCTATCGGGTTTGGAAAGCCCCGTCAGCATGTTGATCAGCGTCGTCTTGCCCGCGCCATTCGGGCCGACAAGGCCGAGCCGGTCGCCGCGCTGCACCCGGAGCGAGAGGTCGCGGACGATCGACCGCTCGTCATAGGACTTGGCGATGTTCTTCGCCTCGATCACCAGCTTGCCGGAGGTCTCGCCCGACGTGACCGTCATCTTGACGGAGCCGGCGACCTTGCGCTGCTCGGTGCGCTCCGTCTTCAGGTCCTGCAGCGCGCGCAGGCGGCCCATGTTGCGCTTGCGCCGGGCGGTCACGCCATAGCGCACCCAGTCGAGCTCCCGCTCGATCTTGCGGTCGAGCTTGTGCCGCTCAATCTCTTCCTGCTCCAGCGTGGTGTCGCGCCAGGCCTCGAAGGCGCCGAAACCCTGATCCAGCCGGCGGCTCTGGCCGCGGTCTATCCAGACGGTCGCATTGGAAAGCTGCTCCAGAAAGCGGCGGTCATGGCTGATCAGCACGAATGCGGAGCGCATGCCGCGAAGCTCGCTTTCCAGCCATTCGATCGCCGGGAGATCCAGGTGGTTGGTGGGCTCGTCGAGCAGCAGCACGTCCGGTTCGGGCGCGAGGGCCCGCGCGATGGCGGCCCGGCGGCCTTCACCGCCCGACAGATGCGACGGGTGTTCCTGGCCGGTGAGACCGAGCGCGTTCAACAGGTAGAGCGCGCGGTAGTGATCGTCGCCCTGCGTGAGGCCCGCCGCGACATAGGCCTCCGTCGTCTCGAAGCCGGAAAGGTCCGGCTCCTGCGGCAGGTAGCGGATGGTGGTGCCGCTCTGGACCACGCGCTCGCCGCCATCGGATTCCACGAGGCCGGCCGCGATCTTGAGAAGGGTCGACTTGCCCGAGCCGTTCCGCCCGACAAGGCAGAGCCGCTCGCCGGAGCCGACGGAAAGGTCCACGCCCTCCAGAAGGGGCGTGCCGCCAAAGGTCAGGCGAATATTCTGCAGGCTGAGAAGGGGCGGGGAAGCGGCCAAGACATGTTTCCGGAACTGATCCGGTTCCACGTAGCAATCCCGCCGCCCCTATACCAGTGCCGTGCCACCGTCTTTGCCGCGGCACCGGTGCTTCCGGGGAGGGGCTTTGGTCAGACGACCTTCACCTCGAGATCGCCGATGCCGTCCACATGCGCCTGCATGACGTCGCCGCGCTCCACCGCGCCGACGCCGGCGGGGGTGCCCGTCATGATGACGTCGCCGGCCGCCAGCCGGAACAGGCCGGAAAGGTAGGAGATCGTCTCCGACACCTTCCAGATCATCTGGTCGAGATTGCCTTCCTGCCGGGTCTCGCCATTGACCTTGAGCCAGATCGCGCCGCCCTGCGGGTGGCCGATCTCCGTTGCCGGGACCAGGGCGCCCGCCGGGGCGGATCCCTCGAAGGCCTTGGCGATCTCCCACGGGCGGCCGAGCTTCTTGGCTTCCGCCTGCAGGTCCCGCCGCGTCATGTCCAGGCCGATGCCATAGCCGAAGACATGGTCCAGGGCCTGCTCCTGCGGAATATCCATGCCGCCTCTGCCGAGCGCCACGATCATCTCCACCTCGTGGTGAACGTCGTGGCTTGCCGGGGGATAGGGAAAGACGCCGTCGGAGACGAGATTGTCGGGGTTCTTCTGGAAGAAAAAGGGCGGCTCGCGGTTCGGATCGTGGCCCATTTCCACCGCATGGGCGGCATAGTTCCGGCCGACGCAATAGACGCGGCGCACGGGAAAGAGCTGGTCGCTGCCGCGGATCGGCAAGGTGGGGCAACTGGCGGGCTGGAAGAAATAGGACACGGACGCTCCTCGAAACGCGGACAGGTCGTAGGGAGCGATTAGACCTATTCGGCCCGCCGTGCCATGCCTGTTGCTCAGGCGCGACGAACGGCGTCGATAAGCCGGGCCAACGTTTCGCGAAGCAGCGGCTCGCCGCCGAAGCAGAGGCCGAGATCATGGAGGCCGGCGCAATCCATGACATTGGCGGGCGGGGAGCCGGGCTCGGGCAGCGGACCCTCCCGGCCCGTGAGCTCACGAACCAGCGCGACGACATCGCGAGTGGAGACGACGCCGTCGCTGCAATTGAAGGCACGGCCGGCCACCGCCCCGGCCGGCGCGGTCAGGAGCCGCCAGACGGCATCGGCCACGTCGTCACCGTGAACCTCGGTGGCCGCGCGCGGCGCCGGCAGTTTCCCTTCGGTCAGGAGATTGCGGACGAGGTCGAACCACTTGCTGCGCTCCACGGGATTGACCAGCCCGTAGACGCCGGTGGGGCGGAGGGCGGCGACCGGCCAGCCTTCGCCGAGCCCCCAGCTCTGGACGAAAGCCTCCATCGCGGCTTTCACGGCGCCGTAATGCGTGTCGGCGGAAAGGGATGCGTCGTCCGCAACGGAGCCGGTGCGCGGCGCGGCGCCGAAGACCGCGCGGCTGGACAGCACGACGCAGCGGCCGACGCCCGCGTCGCGCGCTTCCCGCATCAGGTTCAGGCTGCCGCCCACATTGGCCTCGATAAAGCCCGCGGGGTCCGTACCCTCGCCGCCACGAAACCGGCCGGGCACATGCTCCAGCGCGGCGTGGATCAGCAAATCGGCACCGGCGACGAGCGCCCTGGCGGATTGCCGGTCGGACAGGCTGCCGGGCAGCCATTCCACCGCGGCAGGCAGCAGGGATATGTCGGAAGCAGGCCGTCGCCACGCGCGAACGTGCACGCCTTCGGCCAGCAGGCGGTTCGTGATGAACTGGCCGATCGTCCCCGTCGCGCCGGTGACGGCTGCGATCAAGCGGTGCGGTCCTGGCGATCCTGCGGCGGCAGCACGGGCAAGTGCTCGGGCGCCGCGCCCCCTTCATGCATGTGCCACCAGAGGTCGATCAGCGGCTGCAGCAGGTGCCGCTTCGGGTTCACCGCCGCCCATGGCTTCTCGTACTGGTAATGCACGACGCGAATGCTCTCCCACACCCAGAGCTGGGGCAGGTTGAAATAGACGTACTGCATCGTGTTGAAGATATAGGGGAGCTTGTGCCAGTCGGGGAAGAAGCTCTGCAGGAAGGTCTGGTCGGTCCGCCGCCAGAATATGCCGGGCTGGTCCAGTTCCTCGATCATCCGGTCATAGGTGGCGCGGTTGGGCTCGGCGACGAAGATGCCGGAATTCAGCCGGTGGAAGTCGGCCAATTCTTCATAAAGGTTCGGTGCGCCGGAAAATTCGGGAAAGCCGAACAGCATGTCGATCGGCTTCACCACCAGCGAGTCGGCGTCCAGAAAGACGACCTTGCGGAACTGGTCGAGCTTCCAGAGTTCCAGCTTGCAGAAATTGTCGATCGGGTCGTGGAATGCCGGCTTGTTGCCCTTGTTGAAGGGCGCGGCGCGGTGGAGCGCCTCGCGGCTGTGCTTCTCCCGGAAGCCGTCGGAAAGCTGCGGCTGCGACACCGGAACGACCATGGCGCCTTCGGCTTCCAGCGCTTCCAGTCCCTCCGCCTCGGCGGTTGCGAGCACGACCAGCGGCGCCTGCGTGCCGGTGTGCTTCAGCGAGCGGGCAAGGGCGAGCGCTCCCATGCCGTATTCGGCGTTGGTAACCAGCGTGGCGTAGGCGACATCGCCGCCGGCCTTCCCCGGCGCGGGCGGGAGAGCCGTGCTCACGGACGTCTTTTCCATTCGCGATCTCCTTGTCCCGCCTACAGCCGAATTGCCGGGCATCCGGGAGCGCCGACATGACGTGGCAATCGCAGCTTATATCGTCGTTTCCCGACGATTTGCCAACAGCTTGCGCCTTTATCCAACGCCTGGATCAGGCCGCCGGTTGCGCTGGCAGGGCGCGAAGATGCGCGTCGAAGTTGCGGGGAAGCGTGCTGGCGGCAAGGCTTTCGCCGCCAACGGTCGCTTCCACCACGGTGCCGGAGCCGGAGCTGACCATGAAACGGCCCGTTCCGGCGGCACGGATGCCGGAACCATCCATCACGCCGGTGCGCCCGACGAGCTTGCCCGAAGCCGCGTCGAGATAGACGACCACGCCGCCGGGCGGGGACGATGCGGCGATCACCGAGCCGTCGCCGCTGGCGGCCATGCCGCCGATATAGCCGCGGAGCATGCCGAGATCGGCACCGGGCATGTCGGCGAGGCGGATCTCGCCATCCACCCGGGCGCGGCCGAGAAGCTGCGGCTGCTCGCCTTCGCTGCCCTGCCACTGCGTCCCGAACCAGACCTGCCCGGTCGCATCGGCGGCGAGATGGCGGATGGAAAGCTGGTGCAGATCTGTCGGCAGGGTATGGCGGGCGACGAGGTCGCCGCTGGCGACGTCCAGGAAGCACAGCGAGGGTTGCATGGTGGCCAGGTTCAGCTTGTCGCGGCCATAAAGCGGATTGGTCTCGATGCCGCCATTGGCGACGGCCAGAGTGCGGCCGTCCGGCATCAGGATCAGCTCGTGCGGACCGATGCCGTAGGTCGGGAACTCCCCGATCCGGTGATAGCCCGCGCCGACGTCGTAGATTCCAACGACGCCGCGCGCCGCGCCGAAATCGTTCTCGCTGGCGTAAAGCACGCGCCCATCGGCGGAGAAGGCGCCGTGACCGTAGAAATGACGATCCGGCCGCGCGGTGAAGACCAGCGGCTCGGCCGTTCCCGCAGCGTCGAAGGCGACGGCGAACGTGCCGGGGCGGCGGGCGAAGGCCACCGCCCGGCCCGTCCGTCCGTCGATCGCCAGATCGTGCCCCCGGGCCGGCAGCGGCACTTCGCGCACGATCTCGCCGCGCTCCGAAAGGATGGTGATGGCGTAGCTCTGGTCCGGCCGTCGCGCGGCGGCAAGGAACAGCAATTCGCTCCGCTCCAGCGCCAGCGCCCCCTTGGGCGTCAGTCCGCTTGCGACCAGCGCGCCCGCGCCGGCCAGCAGCGTGCGCCGATCAATCGCCGTCGAGAGCATTGAAGCCCACCGAAAGCCCCACCGCGGGGGCGTATTTCTGCTGATAGAGGGTTCGCAGGCTCTGCAGCGAGATCACCGAGTAGGCGAGCCGGTCATGCTGGTCCTGATCGGCGACGGCGGCTTTCAGGTCGGGCGCCGTCACATGGGCGAAGGCGTCGTCGAGGTTGGCCCATTCGTCCCGGGTATTGCGGACGACGAAGCGATGGTCGGCGGGCAGCAGCTTCAGCATGCCGGAAGCATCGGAAAGACGCTTCAGCGCATCCTTGGACGCGCGATAATAGGCCAGCGCATTGCCGGACGCGGCATAAGGGGCCAGAGCGGGCCGGGCAGTCGCGGGCGCATCGCCGATGGCCGGCGCGATGCGCTGGTCCGCAAGCTGCTCCAGTCCGGTCAGCTCGGCCTTGAGCACCTCCGTCATCGGCTCGGCCGGGGCGCGATAGACGCTGTTCTGCGGACCCGGCGAAAGCATTCGGGCGCGCCAGCCGTCCGGCTTCGTCCAGTCCATGACGATCTCGCCGGAAAGCGCGACGAGATTGCGCCCGATCGCTTCGGCGAGACGGCAGCGGAACGGATCGGCACTGTCGGAAGTCAGCACGCCACCGGTGCCATAAAGCAGGGCTTCCAGCGCCGGGATGCCCTGCAGGGCGACGCTCTGCTTGGCGAGCGCGCCGGGCTGCAGGATGGCGGGATCGGGACGGGCGAGAAGCATGCGGATCTGCCGGGCGCCGACGCCATGCGGGTCGGGCCAGAAGGAAAAGCGCTCAAGCCTGCCGCCTTGCGCCATCGGGCCGAACTGCATGAAGTCCACGCCGGCGAATGCCTTCACCAGATCCGTCATGCCGGCTTTCAGCGCCTCGCGCCTGGTCGGATCCGGCGCGGCGCAATAGGCGCCGAGATCGTCGGCAAGCTTGCCGGCATCGGCCTGCAGGTCCCGGTAGGCCGGCAGGATGTAGCCGTCGATCGCCTGCGTCACCGCCGGCATGTAGTCGATCGCGGCCGCCGCCGAGGCCGCCGGTGCGGGGGCCTGCGGAGCAGCGGGCTGGGCGGAGGGCGCGGGCTGGGCTATCGCGGCGGGAATGCCGAGGGTTGTCCAGGCGACGGCGATGATGATCGATCGGAACGTCATAGGCCCTCCACATAGGCGATAAGCGCGGCTCGGTCGTCGGCACCGAGACCGGCAAAGGCAGCGGCGGCGTTGGCCGCCTCGCCGCCATGCGCCCGGACGGCCGCCTCGACGGTCGGCGCGCGGCCGTCGTGCAGGTAGCGCCGGAGCCCTTTGGAATTGGCCATATCGATCAGCGGTGCCGTGCGCCACTCGAAAGATGCCGCACCCACTTCCGGCATGCCGTCGTCCAGCCCCGGCCCCATGTCGTGCAGGAGCAGATCGGAGAAAGTCGGAACGGGCTTGCCGTCGCGGCCGGGCAGCGAAGGCACATGGCAGGCGGCGCAGCCGGTGCTGGCGAAAAGTGCCGCGCCGCGGCTGTCCGCTGGCGCCGCGTGAACCGGCAGGCTCGCGACATAGGCGGCGACGAGGCCAAGCATCTCACCGGAGATTTCCTGGTTGTCGAAGCCGGGGCTGTTGCCGTTCGGGGCGGCGAGGCAGTCCTTCTCCGCCTCGGTGCAGTCGCCATATGGCCGGGGCATGAGCGGACTGGAAAGCCCGATATCGAGGGCGAAAGCCTCCGCCGTCTGATGCCGGAGGTCGATATTGCGCGCTTTCCAGCCGAAGCGGCCGACCCGCTCCCGTCCGTCGATCTCGATCGTACGGGGGCGGCCATGAATGCCGCTGTCGGCAGCCGCTTCCCTTGCCGCCTGCGCGCGGATCGCCTCATCCGGAATTCGGTCGAAGCCGCCGCGGCCGAAAAGCGGACCCGCCTGCCGGACGGAGATATGGGCACGGAGCGGCGGCAGGCCCTCGCTGAGCGTGACCGAAGTGGCGAGACTCCCATCCGTGCCGGCGGCAAAGGCGAGGCGGCCTTCCGGCTCCAGCCCGGTCACCGCTGCCGTCTGGATCTGCTGGCCGTAGAAAGGATCGATCGTGCCGTCCGGCATGCCGAGCCGCGCGACGGCGCCGTGCACGCTCCAGCTTCCGTCGCCGTTTCGGAGAAACCGCGCCCCGCCCCCGCCGGCGTGGCAAAGCGCGCAGCCGCGCTCGTTATAAAGCGGCCCGAGCCCGTCATCGCCTTGGGTGGAGGAGGGCGCCTGCACCCACATGCGGTCGAAAAGCGCGCGGCCCATGATGCGGTCGAGACCGGCATCCGCGAAGGCCGCCGTCGCCAGCAGCGCGCCCGCGCCGGCCAGCGACCCGGCAAGAATTGCCCGCAGCTTCATGTGACGCGGACATAGCCCATCATCCCCGTCTCCTGGTGCTCGATGATGTGGCAGTGGAACATCCAGTCGCCGGGGTTGTCGGCGACGAAGGCGACCTGCACCCGCTCGTTGGGCAGGAGCAGCACCGTGTCGGCATGGTGGACCGGCAGGTGCTTGCGCTTGTTGGATTTCAGCACCTTCCACGTATGGCCGTGGAAGTGGATCGGGTGCATGTGCGGGGTGACGTTGATTAGCTCGAAGACGTAGCTCTTTCCCCGCGTAAGCGTCGCCAGCGGCGGCGGAACGTGGAGGTGGTCGCCCATCGGCCAGGACTGCTTGTTGATCGCCCAGTAGACCGTCTTGGACGTGCAGAGATCGTCAATGAAGCGGCCATCGGCGGGGCCGGTCGGGGCGACGGAATTGTCGGTCGCCTGCGAGAAGGTGAAGGGCAGCTTCTCCGCGGTGTCCAGATCGGGCACGGGGATCGGCGAGGCGATGAGCGGGGCCGGCGCTAAGGCCCCGGTTCGCCTGTCCGCGCCATGGGCGGCGAAATGGGCGAGTGGCACCGGCTCCGGCGCGAAATAGTCCACGAGCCGGGCGACCTTGCCGTCGGCGGGCGAGCGCATGGCGACGTCGATCCGCATGGCCGGTCCCATCTGCCAGGTCTTCAGCGGGAACGGCTCGACCGCGTTGCCGTCGATGGCGATGACGAAAGCTTCCGCGCCCTCGATGCCGGCCATCATGATCCGCGTGCGGTCGACATTCAGGATGCGCAGCCGGATATCGGCTCCCGCCGGCACGTCGTAGGTCGGCGCGATCTCGTTGTTGGTGCTGCGGATGTTGCCGAAGGTCCCGGAGCGCGCCGCCTCGTTGGTGACGAAGGGCAGGAACCGCCCGTTCTCGTCGATGCTCCAGTCGCGCAGGACGAGGATATGCTCGTCGTCAAAGGGGCGGCTTTCGTCACCCTCCACGATGAGGACGCCCATCAACCCGCGCCCGAGCTGCTCGGCCGTGTTGCAATGGGTGTGGAAGAAGAAGGTGCCGGCGTCGGGCGGCCTGAAGCGATAATCGAAGGACGCGCCGAACGGCACCGGGGCCTGCGTCAGGTTCGGGACGCCGTCCTCCCGGTTGGGGATGCGCAGGCCGTGCCAGTGAATGGTGACGTCCTGGCCCTTCAGGTCGTTCCGGAGGTGGGCGGCGATCGTGTCGCCGCGCCTGATGCGGATCACCGGCAGCGGGGTTTCCGCGCTGAGCGTCCAGATCGGCGCGGTGCGGCCGCCGAAGCAGGGCAGGGCGTTCGGCCGTTCGGCCGCGACATAGGTGAAATCGTGGACGACCGTCGTCGCGGATTCCGGCGGGAGTTCCCCGAGCGTCGCCTGAGTGGCGGCGGGCGCGGGAGCTGCCACCGAGGAGCCGTGGGATCGCAAGACGACCGCGCCAGCGGCTGCGCCGGCGAGGCCGATGAAATGTCTGCGTGTCAGCATATGAGCCGGGACGCGGACCTGCCGCGCCCCTTCACTGTTTCCAGTGGATCACTGGCTGGAGACAGCGGACGGATTGTCCAGACTGTCGGAGCCTTCCACTTCCACCTTGAGGTCCAGCGCCGCGACGACCGCTTCCAGCGCGCGCGTCTGCGCCACCAGAGCGTCCACCCCGTCGAGCACCAGCTTGTTGCCCTTGTCGTTGCCGGCAGCGAGCATCTGGTCGTAGGCCATCTCGCCGCTGTCGGCGGTCTTCTTGATCAGGCCGATCTTGTCCAGCGCGACCTTCATCGCATCGTCCACGCGCTTCACGCCGTCGGCCGACTTGGCGGCGGCGAGGTCGTGCAGGGACGCGCCCTTGTGTACCTTGCCGTCGGTGTCCTTGTAGGTGCCGTTCCAGATGTCCTGGATGCCGACCTCGTCATAGTAATGGCTGTTATGCGTGTTGTCGGAGAAGCAGTCGTGCTCTTCCTCCGGATCGTGCAGCAGCACGCCGAGCTTCATGCGCTCGCCCGCGAGTTCGCCATAGGAGAGGGAGCCGAGGCCGGTCATGATCGTGGCGAGCCCACCGGCCTCGCCCTTGCCGATCAGGTCCTTGCGCGCCGAGCCGTCCTTGGCCCAGTCCGCCGTCATCTCGTTGAGGTCGTCCACCAGGAGGTCGGTCGCGGCCTGAAGGTAGGCGGCCCGGCGGTCGCAATTGCCGTGCGTGCAGTTCTCCGTGCCGTAGTCGCTGGCGGGACGATTGCCCGCGCCAGGGCCGGTGCCGTTCAGGTCCTGGCCCCAGAGTAGGAACTCGATCGCGTGATAGCCGGTCGAGACATTGGCCTCGTTGCCCATGCCGGTCTCGAACTTCTTCAGGACGTCCTTGGTGATGGTCGAGGTATCGACCATGTCCGGGCCCATCCGCACCTGCTTGTTGGCGATGATGTTGGCCGTGTAGAGCGGGTTGTCGGCTTTTTCCGTGCCATAGCTCTTGGTGTCGACGTAATCGATCAGGCCCTCGTCGAGGGGCCAGGAATTCACCTCGCCCTCCCAGTCGTCGACGATCTTGTTGCCGAAGCGGAAGCCTTCCGTCTGCATGTAGGGCACACGCGCGGCCTTCCAGGCGGTGCGGGCGGCGGCCAGCGTCGCGTCGTTGGGATTGGCGACAAAGGCATCCACGGCCGTCTTCAGCTTCGCCGCCGACTTTGCCGCGTCGCCATACATGATGTTGGCGAGATCGGCGTAATGCGTCAGCACAGCGGGAGCCGTGGGCGCGGCCGGTGTCTCCGCGGCGCGCGCCGAGGAGAAGACGGCGACGGCCGTCAGCGAGACCGCAGCGGCCAGCCCGAAAAGATGCTTCTTGTAGTTCATCCCAGTCTCCGGATCAGTTCCGGCCCCCCTCGGTTGCCCGATCGGCCGTGTTCTTGTCAGTGCATTTTCTCCACCGGCGGACGGCCGGCGATTTCCTGGATGACGCAGCACGGCACCGGCATCAGCCTGAGACCGTTCTCCTTCATCGCCTCGGCATAGGCGACCGTCAGGCGCATCGTCTGCTCGATCCCCTCGGGATCGACGAGCGATCCCATGGCGGCGGCGAGGCAGTCGAGATCCTCGTTCTGGCTTGCCGAAATGGTTGCCAGCGCGAAGCATTCGTCCCGGCAGATATGCGGGCAACTGCCGGGAAAGCAGCGGATCGGCCCGACGGACCAGGCGCGGATGCTCGCTACCCATTGCGCCAGATGCTCCACCAGAGGCCGCGCCCGAACACCGCCGAGAGCCTCGGTGTAGATCGTCCACACGTCGTCCCACTGCTTCAGGTCGCCGGAGACGTACCCCGCCGTCCAAAGCCGGAAACCCTGCAACACCAGCCGCTCGGGAACCCGCTCGAAGAGCCCGCCCTGCCGTGGCATCAGCGCGCCCATCCCTTCCTCCCGCCGGCTCGGCAGCCGACGGCTGAAAGCCCTGGGATGGTCCGGTCGGGACCGGGCGCAAAGGCAAATGTGAACGCGGAGAGACCCCGGCGCCGGTTCGTCATGCTTCCTCCAATCGACGGGGTTCAAGGCCCCGACATCAAAGGCGGTTAAAACTTGAAGGGCATAGTGGATATTTCGAATTGGCTGTCAACGCCGATGTTTTGGAACAATTCCAGCCTGATCCGGCGAGATATTCTTGGGGCGGAGCCGGTTCGTCGGAGGGCGGTAAGTCAAGCCAAGGAATGAGCCTCGCGCCGGTAAGCAGGAGATCGTCGCGGTCGAGCGCTTCGTCGGGGTGGAATGCAGGCAAGGTGAGGAGGTTGGCGGCAAAGCCGCTTCGATCCTCGAACCGATGCCGCGAACGACGGAGCGGGGCGATTTGGGACGCTTCGCCGCAGCGCTCCCGGTTCGCTTATTCCGGGACAGCGCTGCCGGGCGGGGGCGTGGCCTGCGGCGGGGTCGGCTCGTCGGCGGCGCGGCCCAGCGTATCCGCCATCGTCGCGCCCCGCAGGCCCATGGGCTTGGGAGCCCCGACGGTGGTGTCCTGCGCCGTCTGGTGCTCGATCTCGGAATTCAGTTCCGCGCCCACGATGAAGATGATCATCGAGATCCAGGTCCACATCATGAAGCCGATGGCGGCGCCGAGCGAGCCATAGGTCTTGTTGTAGTCGGCGAAGCTGGAGAGATACCAGGAGAACAGGGCGGAGGTGAGCAGCCAGGCGATCGCCGCGAAGGTGCTGCCCCACCAGACCCACTTCCAGTGCGGGCGGCGGCGGCTCGGGCCGTAGCGGTAGAGAATCGAGATCGAGACGATCGCGATGATCATGATCGCCGGCCAGCGGCCATGCTTCAGGATGATCGCGCTGGCATCGTAGGGGCCGGCCCAGGCCGCGATCGCCGGCACCGCGGCGATGGCGAAGAGAAAGATGATTCCGAGCGCCAGCGCCCCGATCGTGAAGCCGGCCGAGACGAGATTGAGGCGAATGAAGCTGCGGCGCTCCTCCTCCTCATAGGCGACGTTGAGCGCCATGAAGAGCGTCTTGATGCCGGAATTGGCACTCCAGAGCGCCGTGGCGAGGCCGATGAGGAAGGTGACGCCATGCGCGGTATCGCTCTGCGAAATCAGCGTCTTCAATTGCTCGCGGATGATGTCGATGCCGCCGGCCGGCAGCACCCCCCGGAGGCGGTCGAGATTGTCCTGAATGGCGGCGGGGTTGGCGAAGAGGCCGTAGATCGAGACCAGCGCGCCGATGGCGGGAAAGAGCGCGAGCAGCAGGAAGAAGGTGGAACCGGCCGCGACCAGGCTCACATTGTCCTTTGAAATCTCGCTGACCAGCCGCCAGAAGATGTCCTTCCAGCCCTTGAAGGGAATCTGGTGCGGCGCTAGGGCGGCGCGCCCGTGCTGCTTCTGCTGCACGCGGGCGAGATCGTCGGCACGCGGAAAGGCCCCGCTGGTCTCCGCCCCTTCGGCGGGCGAGCGCCTTGCCACGGATTGAAACGACGAGACGGCCGCCACAATCAGCGTCGTCAGGCCGAGCGCTTCGAGAAGTCCCGCTCCCACGCGTAGCGCCGGTGCTGCCTTTTGCACCGGCACGGATGTCTGATCGGCCCCCGCCATTGTCTCAGGACGCCCGTCGGGCGTTCTCCTCTCCCTTCGAAAGATTGCGAGTGATCGCCGATAACTGGTTCTTGAGTTGCTGATGGTGCGACTCGACCTCGGTGAGAGCGGTGAACTCAAGCTCCCGCCAGATCGCGTCGATTTCCTTGATCTTCTCCCGCGCCGCATCCGTCAGGGCGATGCTGATCTTGCGCCGGTCCTCCGGATCGACCTCGGTGCGGATGAAGCCGCCGCTGGCCAGCCGGTTGACCATCTTGGTGACGGTCGGCGGCTGGATCGCCAGCGCGGCGGCCGCCTCGCCCATGGTCAGGGGACCGCGTTCGTCGAGCAGGCTCAGGAGGGCATCCTGGCCGGGATACAGGCCGATGCGGGCCAGCAATTTTCCGGCGCGCAGGCGGTAGGCCCTGGCCGCCTGTAATATTTCGAATGTGACGCTGCCGTTCATGCTGGATCCTTCGGATCCGGACGCTCCGGACAGTGGTGCTAACGAAAGATGTGCAACCGAGGTTCCCGGCCGCGAGGCGCTTCAGCCGGATTCATTAAACTTGCAACCAAAGTTGCTGAGTTCAGTCGCGGCCGCGAAGGTGTCGCGCCTCGCGCAGGGCGGGGAAGAGCTTCGCCCAGAGCATCGCCACCACGATGGTGCCGATGCCGCCGATGACGACGGCCGGCACCGTGCCGAAGGCGGAAGCCGACAGGCCGGCGCGGAACTCGCCGAGTTCGTTGGAAGCGCCGACGAAGACCTGGTTGACCGCGCTGACGCGGCCGCGCACGGCGTCCGGCGTCCAGAGCTGGATCAGCGTTTCGCGGATATAGACGCTGATCATGTCGAAGGCCCCCATGACGGCAAGCGCCAGCACGGAAACCCAGGTGACGTTGGAGGCGCCGAAGAGGATGGTGAAGGCGCCGAAGCCCGCCACGCACGCAAACATGATGATGCCGGCATGGTCGCGGATCGGGTGCTTGGTGAGATAAGCCGCAACCAGGATGGCGCCGATGCCCGAGCCCGCCCGCAGCATGCCGAGGCCGAGCGGGCCGACGGCGAGGATATCGCGGGCATAGACGGGCAGCAGCGCCGTCGCGCCACCCAGCAGCACGGCGAATAGATCGAGCGAGATGGCGCCCAGCACGATCTTCTCGCTCCAGATGTACTGGAAGCCCGAGGTCAGCGTCGTCCAGGTCGTCTTTTCGCGGACAGTCTTCTGCTGCGGCTTCGGGATCAGGAGGGCGGAGACGGAGGAGGCGAGGAGCAGCACCAGGGCGGTGATGAAGGAGGTTTCGGCGTTGATGCCGTAGAGCAAGCCGCCCACGACCGGGCCGAGGATCGTCGCGATCTGCCAGGAGGACGAATTCCAGGCGATCGCGTTGTTCAGGTCCTCCGGCGGCACGAGGTTAGGCACGATCGATTGCTGCGCCGGATTGTAGAAGGCGCGCGCCGCGCCGAAGCAGGCGAGCACCAGGAAGATCGGCCAGACCTGCCGGAGGCCGGTGTAGAGAAAGGCCAGGAGGGCGGTCGCGCAAAGCGCTTCGGTAGCGAGGCAGATGCCCATGATGGTGCGGCGGCTGAAGCGGTCGGCAGCGGCGCCCGTCACCAGCACCAGCATCAGCGCGGGCAGGAACTGCGACAGGCCGACAAGGCCGAGATCGAACGCGCTGTGGGTCAGATCGTAGACATGCCAGCCCACCGACACGCTCAGGATCTGCACGGCGAAGGCGGAGGCCAGCCGCGCGCCCCAGTAGTTCTTGAAACCGGGATTCCTGAAGGCTGTTCGCTGAGGCTTGGCTTCGCCGGGGGAAGGAGCGGTCATGGTGTCCGACAGGCAGGACGGCGCGGAGCGGCGGCCCTGGAAAGGGGAAGAGACGTTTACACCCGGCTTCGGGAAGCAACAACATTCATTCGCATCAGATCAATCAGGATGCCGATCCTTGGCTTCACAGTCTCGTCAGGAAGTCCGCCCAGGTCAGCGCGAAAAGCACGAAGAACCAGAAGAGCGACGCAGCGCCGGCGATCCTGATCAGCGGGGGGGAGGATTTCATGTGCATGAAGATCCAGACCACCAGCGCCGTCTTCACGATGGCCACGCCGTAGCTGATCACGCTGTTGAAGGCGCCGAGCGGGAGAAAGGCGCAGACGAAGGAAATCGCCACCAGCGCCAGGAGGGCCAGCCAGACGCCGAGTTCCGGCCAGAGCAGCGAACCGTGCTTCGCGCTCATCCCGAACGTCCCCCGAGGTAGAGGAGCGGCCAGAGAAAAATCCAGACGATATCCACGAAGTGCCAGTAGAGGCCGGCGACGGAGACGGCGGAACTGCGCGTCGGGTCGATCCGGCCGATGCGGAAGAGCACCAGCAGGGCGCTCCAGATGCCGAGGCCGATCGTGACGTGGACGGCATGGATGCCGGTCATGATCCAGTAGAACGACCAGAAGATCTGCGTCTGCTGTGGCGACAGCGGGAAGTCGTGAGCGCCGGGGATCAGGTGCTCATGCCAGTCCTCGCGATATTCGTAGCCCTTGAGAGCCATGAAGGCGAGGCCGAGCAGGATGGTCAGGCCGATCATCCAGGTGAGCACCCTCAGCCGCTTCTGCTCGGCCGCCTTCACCGCCAGAGCCACGGTCACGCTGCTGGTCAGCAGCACGGCGGTGTTGGTCGTGCCGATGGAGACCAGCGTCTCGCGCGCGGCCGTCAGGAAGGCGCCCGGATAGAGATGCCGATAGATCGTGAAGCCCAGGAACAGGCCGCTGAAGAACAGGATCTCCGTGCCCAAAAAGATCCACATGCCGAGTTCGGCCGAAAGCGATTGCTGCTCGCGGTCGTCGAACTGTTCGGCGACGATGCTGCCCTTGCCCAAGGCTTCCTCCGGCAGGGCGGCGTCAGACACGGGCGGCCTCGCCAGGCGGGTGATACCCGTAGGGGCCGCGCGTGATGCGCGGCGTGGTGTGGAAATTATGCTCCGGCGGGGGCGAGGTGGTCGTCCATTCCAGCCCCGTCGAATCCCACGGGTTGGCGCCGGCGATGCGGCCGCGGAAGAGCGAGGCCGTGAGATAGAAGAGCGGCAGGAGGTAGGCGACGGCCAGCACCACCGCCCCCAGCGACGACATCACGTGGTAGACCTGAAACTCCGGCGGATAGGTGTGATAGCGCCGAGGCATGCCGAGATAGCCCATGATGTATTGCGGGAAGAAGGTCAGGTTGAAGCCGAGGAACATCAACATCGCCGCCGTCCTCGCCCAGTTCTCGGAATAGAGCCGCCCGGTGATCTTGGGCCACCAGAAATGCAGCCCGCCGAAGAACGCCGAAACCATGCCGCCCACCATGATGTAGTGGAAATGGGCCACCACGAAATAGGTGTCGGTGACATGCACGTCGATGGGCACGGAGGCGAGGAACAGGCCCGTCAGCCCGCCCATGGTGAAGAGCCCGACGAAGCCCAGCGCATAGAGCATGGAGGCTTCGAAGGTGATCTGGCCGCGATAGAGCGTGGCCGTCCAGTTGAACACCTTGATGGCCGAGGGGACGGCGACCATGAAGGACAGGAACGAGAAGATCAGGTTGGAATAGGAGGACTGGCCGGACACGAACATGTGGTGTCCCCAGACGAAGAAGCCGATCACCGCGATCGCCAGCAGCGCCATCACCATCGTGGCATAGCCGAAGACCCGGCGGCGGGCGAAGCAGGTGATGATCTCCGTCACCACGCCCATGCCGGGCAGGATCATGATGTAGACCGCCGGGTGCGAATAGAACCAGAAGAGATGCTGGAACAGGATCGGGTCGCCGCCCCGGGTCGGGTCGAACACGGCGACGTCGAAGACCCGCTCCGCCGCCACCAGCAGCAGCGTGATCGCCAGCACGGGCGTCGCCAGGATCATGATCAGGCTCGTCGCGTAAAGCGACCAGACGAAGAGCGGCAGCCGCATCCAGGTCAGTCCCGGCGCGCGCAGCGTATGGATCGTGACGATGAAGTTCAGCGCCGTCGCGATGGTGGAGAAGCCGACGACGAAGACGCCCATCAGCGCCAGCGTGACATAGCCGTTGGCATAGAACGAGGTGAAGGGCTCGTAGAAGGTCCAGCCCGTCGCCACGCCGCCGAACAGGATGGCGGCGATGGTGAGCGCCCCGCCGGCGATGTTGAGGTACCAGCTGAACAGGTTGAGCCGGGGGAAGGCGAGGTCGCGGGCGCCCAGCATCAGGGGCAGCAGGAAGTTGCCGAGCGTGGTGGGAATCACCGGCACCAGGAAGAACCACACCATCACGATGCCATGCAGCGTGAAGAGCTTGTTGTAGGTGTCGTTGGTGAAGAAGTGGCCTTGCGGCGCGACCAGCTCGGCGCGGATCATGGTCGCCGCCATGCCGCCCACGAAGAAGAAGAACGTCGTGGAGGCGGCATAGAGGATGGCGATGCGCTTGTGGTCGATCGCCCCCAGCCAGGACAGGACGGAGTGGCCGGCGCGCAGATAGTCCGGTCCCGCATCGTGCAGCCCCTCGATATCAAGGGTGGCATCGCTCATCGGGTATCTCCGTCGGTATCGGCGAGGGATTTGAGGTAGGCGATCACCGTTTCAAGTTCGGCGTCGCTGAGGCGCCCGGCAAAGCTCGGCATCACCGGATCGAAGCCGGCGACGATCTGCTTGCGCGGCTGCAGGATGGAATCGCGCAGGTAGGTCTCGTCCGCCTGCACGACGGTGCCGTCCGCCAGCGGCACGGGCTGGCCGAAAACGCCCTTGAGGTCGGGCGCGCGCACCGCCGCCCGCGCATCGTGGCAGCCGGCGCAGCCGAGCCGTGTGAAGATGTCCCGCCCCTGGGCCACGAGATCCTCGCTGGCCGGCGAGGTGTCCAGCCAGCGGGAATAGTCCTCCGGCGTCATCACCACGATCTTGCCTGTCATCGCGGAATGGTCGGTGCCGCAATATTCCGCGCAGAGCAGGCGGAAGGTGCCGACCTTGATGGGCGTGAAGACGAGCTGCGTCGTCAGTCCCGGCACCACGTCCTGCTTCAGTCGGAACGAGGGGACGTAGAAGGAATGGATCACGTCCTCGGAATTCATGATCAGCCGCACCGGCTTGTTCACCGGGACGTGCAGGGCGTTGATCTCGCGCTGGCCTCCCGGATGCTGGAGCTTCCACATCCACTGCTTGGCGACCACGTGAATCTCCAGCCCGTTCGTCGGCACCGTGCCGAACGAGAAGTTCTCCGACACCGCCCAGCCGAAGATGGAGAGGAACAGGAACAGGGTGGCGAGCGTCCAGCCGATCTCCACTTCTCTCTGCAGGATCGGCGGCAGTTCCGAGCGATCCGCCTTCGATCCCCGGCGATAGCGGATGGAAAAGACCAGGATCAGCCCGGAGACGAGCAGGACGACCGCGACGGAGATGCCGAGCAGCGCATAGAAGAGGTGGTCGGTGGCGCTCGCGGCCTGGGATCCGACGGTCTCCGTGGGCAGGAAGTCGTTCACGAGAGAAGCTCCTGCCTTGCCGTCCTTCGCCGCTCCAGCCGGAGCAGGAATAGGATGCCGCCCGCGAGCAGGCCGACCGTGAGGAAGCAGAACGCCATCAGGATGCGGCCGATCAACGGGGTATAGGTGCCGGTCGCCGCGTTCCAGGCGTAACAGGTCAGGAAAATGCGGTTCACGATGGAGGCCTTGTCGCCCTGCGCCTCTGTCAGCGCGAGGCGCATGTCGAGCGGCTGCGCCTGGAAGGGATCGAGATAGCGCCGGATGGTGCCCTTCGCGTCCAGAAGCAGCGCGACGGTCGGATGGGCGAACTGGTCGTGCTCGGCATCGTAGGTGTAGCGAAGCCCGGCCGTATCGGTCAGCGAGTGCGTCGTCGCCTCGTCCTCCGTGGTGAAGCGAACGGAGGCGCGCTGCGCCGGGACCGTGACGTGCTCCTGCGCGAAGTCACGCGCCTCCTTCACCCCGTCCTTGGGATCGAGGCTCATGACCACGATGCGGTAGTCACGGGGCGAAAAGCCGGAAAGGCGATGCAGCAGCGCTTCCAGCGCGACGCCGCAGGAGGTCTGGCAGGTATAGTCGTCGAAGACTGCGAGCGCCGGCTGGCCGCCGAGCTCCTTTCCGAGCGTCGTCGGGCCGGAATCGATATCCGTCACGACGCTTTGCGGCGGCAGGATCTCGCCGACATGCTGGTCGACGCGCACCTCGTCCAGCGCCGCCTTGCTCAGCCCGGCATGGGCCGGCGACGCGGAGAGCCACGCCACGAGAGAAACCAGCAGCATCGGGGCGGAACGGCCGGCGATCATCGCCCGCTCCCGTTCGGCAGGGATGCCCCGCCGTCCGGCTGCGAGGCCGGGGGAAGCGGAGCTTCCGGCAGCGCCGGATCGAGACGGTCGTAGGCGCCGTTGCCACGCGCCGCGATGCGGTTCATCGCCTCGTTGATCGGCAGCGTCGCCCCCGTGGTGATCTGCTGCGTCTGCAGCCGGCGGAGCGCTTCCATGTCGGTCCGGGTGTTGAGCTGCAGATGCGGCTCGGTGGCGAGCGACGGCGGCGTCTCGATGGCGGCATGCGGCGCTTCCGGGTGAATCCACATCAGGAGACCGGCAAAGCCGACGCCGATCGCCAGGATCAGGAAGAAGGCGAGCATGCCGAGCCCGACGACCTTGAGCGGAACCCCGGCTTCCTCGTGGCGGGCGGCCTTGGTGCCGGGATCAGCCATGCCGCGCCTCCATCGGGCTCGCCGGCTTCTCCGCGCGGAAAGGCAGGGCCAAGCCCAGTGCGCCCAGCCAGAGAAGGCCGGGAGCGGCGACGGCCAGCGCCAGCAGCCACGCCGGAACGTCGACGAAGGTGGGCGCCACCAGCCAGAGCGTGTGCAGCATCAGGCCGACCAGCACGGCGAAAGCGGCGAGCCGGGTCCAGAACGGGCTCTGGCGAACGGGCTCCATGATCAGCGCCAGGAACGGCAGCGCCGCCCCTAGGCCGAATGCCAGGATCAGCACGACGCGCCAGCCGCCGGCGATGCGTGGCAGGTACCAGGCGACCTTTTCCGGCACGTTGCCCGCCCACATGACGATGGCCTGCATGAAACCGAGATAGGTGACGCCGAGCAGCCCCGCGATCAGCAGGCCCGCGAGATCGCCGGTGCTTTCCCCGTCCTCGTCAGCGGGATGGAAGAGAGTGGCGAGCCCGATTGCCGCAAGGATCTGGCTGATCGCGATGATGGCCGGGAAGAGGGTGGAGAACCACTTTTCCTGCACCGACATCGCCCAGTCCGTCACTGAGAAGGAGACGG
This sequence comes from Faunimonas pinastri, assembly GCF_900110915.1. Lineage (GTDB taxonomy): Bacteria > Pseudomonadota > Alphaproteobacteria > Rhizobiales > Afifellaceae > Faunimonas > Faunimonas pinastri. The sequence goes on along the minus strand of NZ_FOFG01000012.1, from coordinate 21,053 downwards.
TGACGCCGTAGACGATGAGGCCGATGCCGGCGATGAGCGGGGATGGCCGCCGCCGCGCGGCAAGCAGCGCCAGCAGCGACCAGAGCACCAGCACGACGACGCTGCGCGCGATGAAGCCGGGCACGTTCATGTAGAAATGCACGACGGCGGAGCGCAATTCCTCCGGTTCGCTCCAGCCATAGATCGCGTGGGCGCCGATCAGCACCGGCAGCGACGCCAGCGCGGCGAGCGGCATGGTGAGCGCGACGGGAGCCAGCACCGGCCGCACCGCCTCGCCCCAGCGGCCGCCGGTCAGCGCATGGATCAGCAGTAGCACGGTCGCGCCGATGGGGAAGGAGAGCCAGAACAGCCAGCCCACGAGATAGGCGCGAAGCGCCGTGCCGGGATGGAAGAGACCGGCGACGACAAGCCCGACCGAGCAGAGAAGGCCGAGGCCGAGCACCCAGCGGGGGCGATCCGCGATGCTGTGCAGCGGCGTCATGGCATTGCCTCCGGCTGCGGCTCGCCCGCCTGCGACAGTTGCAGGGCGCGGACATAGGCGGCGATTGCCCAGCGATCCCGCGGCGCGACGCGGTCGCCATAGGAATACATGACGCCGTACCCGTTCGCGATGACATCGACGACGTGAGAGGCCGGGGTTTGCCGCAGCCGTTCCGAATGGAAGGAAGGCGGCGCGGGAAAGCCGCGCTTCACGATCATGCCGTCGCCATAGCCGGAAAAACCGTGGCAGGGCGAACAGAAGATCTCGTAGCGCTCGCGGCCGCGCTGGACGAGAGCGGCGTCGACCGTCGGAGCGGCCATTGCCTCGGCGGGATCCACCGCTTCGTTGCGGGCGACCGTGCCTTCCGGCAGCGGCCGCGCGGCCTGTCCCTTGTCGAAGGCCGCCGCGCCGGAAAGCGGCAGGAGCTTCGGCTGCTCGTCCATGTCCTGCTTGCAGCCGGCCAGCGCCAGCGTCGCGAAAACCATTCCGATGGTGATGGCGGCGCGCTTCATGTCGGCACCACGTTGACGGCCACGGGCGAGAGGCGTTCCAGGAATGCTCGGGTTTCCACCGGATCGAACTTCGGGTCCTTCGCGTCGACGCGCAGGAAGAAACGGTCCTGGGTGACGCGCTCGAAGCCGCGCGTGGCGAAGACGGGGTTGGAGAGCTCCGTCAGCCCGGTGCGGATTATCAGGGCGGCAAAACCCGCGACCGCCGCGAAGAGGACCGCGATCTCGAAAGTCACGATCAGGAAGGCGGGCCAACTCGCCAGCGGCCGTCCGCCGGTGTTGATGGGATAGGCGCTGACCGCGCTCCAGTGCTGCAACCCGTAGCCCGCAACCGCGCCGATCACGCCGCCGACGAACATGACGACGCGCAGCCGCGAGGGTTTGAGGCCGAGCGCCTTCGGCATCTCCTCGATGGAGAACGGCGTATAGGCCTCCAGCCGCACGTAGCCTTCCGCCCGCGCCGCGCGGATCGCTTCCATCAGCGGTTCCGGCTGGGTGAACTCGGCCATGAGGTCGCGCTCGCTCACGCCGACCTCCGCTCGTGCGCGAGTTGCTTCACCTCATGCATGGAGACCACCGGCACGAGGCGGACGAAGCAGAGGAACATGAAGAGAAAGAAGCCGAGCGTGCCGATGAACAGCGACCAGTCCCAGATGGTCGGGGAATAGAGCCGCCACTGCGAGGGAAGTTGGTCGTGCGACGGCGTGACCGCGACGATCAGGATGCGCTCCAGCCACATGCCGACATTGATCATGATGGCGACGAAGATGAGGATCGCCGTGTTGATGCGGGCCGTGCGGAACCAGAGGAGCTGCGGCGCGAGCACGTTGCCGAACAGCATCAGCCAATACCAGGGCGCGTAGGGGCCGGTGAACTCGAAGGACACCACCGAGCGGTCCGCGTCGCTGCCGCCGTACCAGCTCATGAACCATTCCGTCGCGTAGGAAATACCCATGATCAGCGAGCCCATGAGCAGGATCTTGCCCATCAGGTCGAGATGGTTGTCGGTGATCAGGTGGCGGAGGCCGAAGCCCCAGCGGATCGCGATCGCCAGCGTCACCACCATGGCGAACCCGGAGAACATCGCGCCGACGACGAAGTAAGGCGGGAAGATCGTCTCCTGCCAGCCGGGAGCGAGGCCCGCGGCGAAGTCGAGGCCGACCACGCTGTGCACCGAGCAGACCAGCGGCACGCCGAGCGCGGCCATGGCCTTGTAGTATTTCTCGTAGCGCGCCCAGTCGCGGGCGGATCCCGTCCAGCCCAGCGCGAAGGCGCCATAGAGAACCCGGCCCGTGGTGGTGCGGGCGCGGTCGCGCATGGTCGCGAGATCGGGGATGACCCCGGTGTACCAGAAGAGGATCGAGAAGATCAGATAGGAGGCGATGGCGAAGAGGTCCCAGACCAGCGGGCTGCGCCATTGCGGCCAGAGATCCATCGTCGACGGATAGGGGACGAGCCAGAAGAAATAATAGGGTCGGCCGAGATGCAGGATCGGGAAGAGGCCGGCGATGGAGGCGGCGAACAGCGTCATCGCCTCGGCGAAGCGGTTGATCGACGAGCGCCATTTCTGCCGGGTCAGCAACAGCATGGAGGAGATCAGCGTCCCCGCGTTTCCGATGCCGATCCACCACACATAATTGGCGATGGCAAAGCCCCAGATGTTGCTGGTGTTGATGCCCCAGATGCCGATGCCTTCGATGAAGAGCCAGGCGATGGAGGCCAGCATCAGGCCGGTGCCGAGAATGCTGATGGCGAAGAAGATCCACCAGACGCGGCCGACGCGCTTGGTCAGGATCTGCTCGCTGACGTCGCGGGTGACCTCGTCATAGGTCATTTCGCGCGGCAGGAAGCGCGCCGCGGTTTCGCGCTCGGTCAGGTGGAGCTTGGTCGTCGCCATGACCTACCCCGCCTCCCGCGTGTCGCCAGGGCCAAGGGCGGGGCCGGAACTGCGAACGCGGCCGAGATAGCTGGTGCGCGGGCGCGTGCCGAGTTCGGCCAGGAGATCGTAGCCGTGCGGCTCCCGCTTCAGGCTGCTGACTGCGGAGTCATGGCGAGCCATGTCGCCGAACTGGATCGCCTGCGTCGGGCAGGCGGACTGGCAGGCGGTGACGACCTCGCCTTCGGCGACCTCGCGCCCTTCCTTTTCCGCGGTTCGCCGGGCGCGGCTGATGCGCTGGACGCAATAGGTGCACTTCTCCATCACGCCGCGCGCCCGCACCGTCACGTCGGGATTGTGCACGGCTTCCAGCATCGGTTCGCCCAGATTGGCATATTCCTGGCCGTTGCCGTAGCCGAAGAAATTGAAGCGGCGGACCTTGTAGGGGCAGTTCGCCTGGCAGAAGCGGGTGCCGATGCAGCGATTGTAGACCTGCACGTTCAGCCCCTCGTGATCGTGGACCGAGGCTTCCACCGGACAAACCGGCTCGCAGGGCGCCTTCTCGCAATGCATGCAGGGCACGGGCTGGAACATCACGTCTGGGTTGTCCGGCGCGCCGTCGTAATAGGCATCGACCCGGAGCCAGTGCATCTCGCGGCCGCGCTCGATCTCCTCCGGGCCAACGACGGGGACGTTGTTCTCCGCCTGGCAGGCGATCACGCAGGCGTTGCAGCCGATGCAGGTGCTCTCGTCGATCACCATGGCCCAGGCGTAATCCGGCTTGGTCGATCCATCCGGTCTTTTCGGATGCAGCGGATCGTCGGGATAAAGCGTCGCCGGCGCCTCGCGCTCGTGCTCGGGCGTGGCACGGGCGAGTTCCTGAAAATCTTCCAGCGTATGGCTGCGGACGATGTCGCGGCCTTCCATCGAGTGGTGGCTCTGCGTGGTCAGCAGCGGCTGCTTCGCCCCGGTCTTCTTCACCGCGATATCGGCGGCGGACCACAGCGCATCGGAGGTGCGGAGCAGCGAGGCGTTCGCTCCGATCCGCGAGCCGATCTCCCCGGCATTGCTGCGGCCATAGCCCAGGTGCAGCCCGATGCTGCCTTCCGCCTGGCCCGGCGCGATCATCGCCTGCGCATCGAGGAAGACGCTGCCGCGCGAGAGGCGGACGATATCGCCGTCGCCGACGCCGAGGCGCTGCGCATCCGCTTTGGAGATGAGCGCCGCATTGCCCCAGACCTGCTTGGAGACAGGCTTCGGCAGCTCCTGCAGCCATGCATTGTTGCTGAAGCGCCCGTCATAGACGGAGGGATCGGGCAGGAAGCAGAGCTCCACCCGGCCTGCTGCGGCAGGCATGGCCGGCGCCGTGGGCGGGAACCGCGGCTCGGGCGGGGTAATCGTGGGAAAGGCGGAGCCGGCGACGAAGCCGTCCCGGAGCGCCTTGCGCCACCAGAGATCGAACGCCCCTTGCGAGGCGATCGCCTCCGGCGGGCCGAAGCTGCGCCAATGCGCCTGCACCGCCAGCCGGTCCGCATTGGCGATGTTCCCGTAGCCGCCGAACAGCGCGCCGAGGATCTCGAAGCCCGACTTGCCGTCGTAGAGCGGCGTGATCAGCGGCTGCGCGATCGTGGCGGTGCCGTCCAGCGTCCGCGCATCCGTCCACGTCTCGAAGGGATGCAGGCCCGGCACATGCCAGTGGCTGTGCGCCGCCGTCTCGTCCACGTAGATCCCATAATGCACGGAAAAGGGGATGTTGCGCAGCGCGTTGGCGAAGTCGAGTTCGGCCGGCGCATCGTAGGCCGGGTTGCAGTCGAGCATCAGCAGCGTGTCGACGTGGCCGGCCTTCATGTCGGCCGCAAGTCCGGCGATCGGGGCGCCCGTCGGGGCGTTCTGTTCGATGAAAGTGACCGGGCCGCCGAAGGCGCCGATGCGGCCGTTGATCCAGTGGGCGAGGGCATGGACCTCCGCCGGCTGGCCCTCGCCGACCACGACCAGTGCACGGCCGGGCGCATCGCGAAGATCCGCCGCCGCTCTCCGCGCCCAGTCCCGCGCCCAGTCCCGCGCCGACGGGACGATCGCGGTAGTCGCGGCCGGTGCCCCGAATTCCTGCGCCAGCGCGCGGGCGAGCGACGCGATGTCCGCACGCCTCAGGGCCAGGCGGTGATCGGCGTTCGCGCCGGTGATCGTCAGCGTCGGCTCCGCCACATGGAGGCGCGTCAGTTCCCGGCTGTCCCTCCGCGCGCGGCGTCCCTCGGAAAAGCCGCTGGCGAAGGCGACCTGATGCGGGCCGGGGCCGAGGAAATCGGCATCCAGCGAAACGATCCGCAACGCCTTGTCGAAATGCGGCACCGCCCGGAGCGACCGCCCGAAGGCTAGCGCCGCCCCGGCGGCTGCGTTCGTTTCGCCCAGCGACTCCCATTGGTGCCAGCGCGCGCGGGGGTACTTTCGGAGAAGCGCGCCGATCTGGTCGATGAGGCTCGGCGAGGTCAGCGCGCCCGTGAGGATGCGCAGTCCCTCGCCGTCATTGCTTTCGAAGGTCGCGACCTTTTGCGAGACCACCCGGATGAAGCTGTTCCAGGAAGCGATGTCGCCGTCATGCAGCAGCGAGCGCGAGCGGTCGGGATCGTAGAGGGTCAGCACCGACGCTTGCCGGAAGGGATCGCTGCCGCCGCCCCCGAACGGGTGGTCGGGATTGGGCTCGACCTTGGTCGGCCGCCCCTCCCATGTCTGGCCGAGGATCGGCTGCGCGTAGCCCCCGAGCGTCAGCGCCGTCGCGAACAGGAGATCCGTGCCGGGCACCACGCGCTCCGGCATGTTCACGTAAGGCACGATCTCGTTCTGCGGACGCGGCGAGCAGGCGGCGGTGGCGAGCGCGCTGGCGGCGGCCATCAGCTTCAGCGCCGTGCGGCGGCTGACCGGTCCTTCCCGGATGATCGCGGGAAATTCCGGCCGGCGAACGGGCGCGGGACCGCCTTCGCTCAGGCGCTGCCAGTCGTCGAGGCTTTGCCAGCCTCGGGCCGGCGCGGGCGTTTCCAGATCCGCGTGGCAGCCGCAAGCGGCGCCGCCGCATCCGCCGCTGGGCCCCGCCTCCGGGGTGATGGGGCGCCTTAGCGGTGACATACCGAGCAATCCGTGAGCTTGGAGGGATCGACACCGTAGGCCTTCAGCAGTTCGTGCCCTTGCTTGCGGCGCTCGTCCATCGGCGGGTTCCAGTCGGTTGCGAAGATCTCGTTCTTCGGCCGGAGATTGGGCGCGGGATCGCGGTGGCAGTCGAGGCACCATTGCATCTGGAGCGAGGCCGACTTGGCCGTCAGCGGCATCTGGTCGATCTGCCCGTGGCAGGTTGTGCAGCCCACGCCCTTCGCGATGTGCACGGAATGGTCGAAATAGACGTAGTTCGGCAGGTTGTGCACGCGGTTCCAGCGCAACGGCTGGTCCTTCGCGAGGCTCTGGCGGACGGGCGCCAGGATGTCGGCATTGGTCCAGACCTGAGAATGGCAGGTCATGCAGGTATGCGTCGGCGGAACGCCGGCGAAGGCGCTGTTCTCCACGCCGGTGTGGCAGTAGCGGCAATCGAGCCCCAGCCCCGCGACATGATGCTGGTGGCTGAAGGGCACGGGCTGGTTCACGGCCATGCCGACGCGGGTGATGTAGTCGGAGCGCACCAGCGTGCAGGCCAGCGCCACGCCGGCGGCAGGTAGCAGAACGATCGCCAGCAGCACCAATCTGGCGATCGTATTGGCTCGAGGTCTGAAGACCTGTGGCATTGCCCCCCGGCAGGTTGCGCCGGATCTATGTTCCGGCTGGCCTTGAATGAGCATATGGCTAAATGGTTTCGGCGTTCGCGACGCCTGACCATTTTGTCGCGAGAGGCGGTTTCGCTTAGCCCTCGAAGTATTATCCCGCGCCGGGCTCCGCTTCCGGCTTCAGTGCGAACAGCATGTAGTTGACGCCCATGTCGGAGGAGAGCTGCCAGCGGTCGCCCAGCACATTGTAGGTGACGCCGCTGCGACCTTCGACCCGAAGACCCATCTCGTTCAGCGCCGCTTCCAGTTCCGACGGGCGGATCAGCTTGGCATAATCGTGCGTGCCCGGCGGCAACCAGCGCAGCACGCGCTCCGCCGCGACGATCGCCAGCGCGTAGGCCTTCAGGTTCCGGTTGATGGTGGACAGGAAGATGAGGCCGCCCGGGCGGAGCAGGCGGGAAAGCGTCGCCAGGAACGCCTCCACGTCGGCGACATGCTCGATCACCTCCATGGCCAGCACGACGTCGAAGGTCTCGCCGGCTTCAGCGACAGCTTCGGCCGTGGTGGCGCGGTAGTCGACCGCGAGCCCGCCTTGCGCGGCATGCAGCCGCGCCATCTCGATATTCGCCTCGCCGGGATCGACGCCGACCGTCTCGGCACCGAGCCGCACCATGGGTTCGGTCAGCAAGCCGCCGCCGCAGCCGATATCGACGATGCGGAGGCCGGCGAAGGGACGGGGCTGATTCGGCTGGCGACCGAAATGGGCGGCCACATGGTCGCGGATATAGGCGAGACGAAGCGGATGCAGCCGGTGCAGCGGCTTGAACTTGCCCTCCGGATCCCACCATTCCGCCGACATGCGGGCGAACTTCTCCAGTTCGCCCGCATCAACCGTTCCGCCGGCCCTGCCGATATCCGTCATTCCATCTCCAAACGCTCTGCCCGGCGGTGCTGCCTTCGTTCCAGCCGCCGGCCAGGCTCGCCTCAGGGTGCCCCGTCCCGCCGTCGGGAGCAATGGCCCGCACGCCGCGCCGCCGTCTCCCCCGGCTCGCCGCCATTCCGCCGTCCTCTCCGTCGAAGGGGGCGCGGGGTGGCTTATGCGGTTGCTCATAGCCGCTTATGTCGATAAAAGCCCGCCCTGCCGGTTTCTCGCCGGCGATCTGAATTTCCAGGGAAACGCGGCGGTCATCCGGAACCGCCGGCAACGGACACTTCATGGCCCGGCTTGTTCTGAAATTCGGCGGCACATCGGTCGCCGACCTCGGTCGCATCAGGAACGTGGCGCGCCACGTCAAACGCGAGGTGGACGCGGGGCACGAGGTCGCCGTCGTGGTTTCCGCCATGTCGGGCGTCACCAACCAGCTCGTCGGCTATTGCCGCGACGCGTCCGTGCTGCACGACGCGCGCGAATACGACGCGGTGGTGGCTTCCGGCGAGCAGGTGACCGCCGGCCTTCTCGCGATCACGCTGCAGTCGCTCGGCGTCGAGGCCCGCTCCTGGCTCGGCTGGCAGATCCCGATCCGCACCGACGGCGCCCATTCCGTCGCCCGCATCACCGGCATCGATTCGCCGCTGCTCCTGGAGCGGATGGCCAAGGGTCAGGTGGCCGTCATCGCCGGCTTCCAGGGCATCGGCCCGGACAACCGCATCTCCACTCTGGGACGCGGCGGCTCCGACACCAGCGCCGTCGCCATCGCCGCCGCGGTGGGCGCGGACCGCTGCGACATCTATACCGACGTGGACGGCGTCTACACGACCGATCCGCGCATCGTTTCCAACGCCCGCCGGCTGGACAAGGTGGCGTTCGAGGAAATGCTGGAAATGGCATCGCTCGGGGCCAAGGTCCTGCAGGTCCGCTCGGTGGAGCTCGCCATGGTGCATGGCGTGCGCACCTTCGTGCGCTCCTCCTTCGCGGACCCGGACGCCCCGCAGGTCAATGAGCGCGGCGAGCCGGTCGGCACGCTGATTTGCGACGAGGATGAAATCGTGGAAAAGCAGCTCGTAACAGGCATCGCCTATTCCAAGGACGAGGCGAAGATCACGCTGCGCCGGGTGCAGGACAAGCCCGGCATCGCGGCCGGCATCTTCGGCCCGCTGGCCGCCGCCAACGTCAATGTCGACATGATCGTCCAGAACATCTCCGAGGACGGCCGGACGACCGACATCACTTTCACCGTTCCCACCGCCGATTACGAGCGCTCGCTGGCGCTGATCGACGGGCTGAGCTCCGCCATTTCGATCGAGCAGGTCTCCGGCTCCAAGGACGTGGCGAAGGTGTCGGTGATCGGCATTGGGATGCGAAGCCATGCCGGCGTCGCGGCGCAGGCTTTCGAAGCGCTCGCATCGCGTGGTATCAACATCCAGTTGATCACCACATCGGAGATCAAGATTTCTATTTTGATCGATGCGGCCTACACCGAGCTTGCGGTCAGGACGCTCCATTCAATATACGAACTCGACAAGACCTGACGGCTGATCCGGACACGGCAATCCGGCTTCTCGCCGCGTGAGAGGGGGTTGACGTGGTTGGAACCCGGGGAGCGCTGGCCGGGCCGAGAGTGCTGCTCAGGCGGCTCCGCGAGGTCATGGCCGAGCCAATCGGCGCACAGGAGCGACTGGACAAGATCGTCCGGATCATCGCGGCCAACATGGTCGCGGAGGTCTGCTCGGTCTATGTGCTGCGCGCCGATGGCGTGCTGGAACTCTATGCCACCGAAGGCCTGAACTCGATCTCCGTTCACCGCGCGACGCTGACCGTGGGCCGCGGCCTGGTCGGCCTGATCGCGTCCGAGGCGCGGCCGCTGAACCTGCCGGATGCGCAGTCCCACCCCGCCTTCGCCTATCTCCCGGAGACGGGCGAAGAGATCTACCATTCCTTCCTCGGCGTGCCGATCCTCAGGGCAGGGCGCACGCTGGGCGTTCTCGTCGTGCAGAACCGCTCCTACCGGAACTACACGGAGGAGGAGATCGAGGCGCTGCAGACCACCGCCATGGTGCTGGCGGAAATGGTGGCGGCCGGCGAGATCGAGGATCTGGCCGCCCCGGGCGCCGATCTCGACCTCAACCATCCCGTCCACATCAAGGGCGCCGCCTTCTCGGAGGGCATCGCGCTCGGCCACGTGGTGCTGCACGAGCCGCGCGTCGTTGTCACGCAGCTGATCGCCGAGGATACCGAGCACGAGCTGAAGCGGCTCGACGCCGCCATGGCGGGACTGCAGCTTTCCGTCGACGACCTCCTGGCGCGCGGCGCGGCGGCCGGTACCGGCGAGCACCGCGAGATCCTGGAAGCCTATCGCATGTTCGCGCAGGATCGCGGCTGGACGCGGCGGTTGCGCGAGGCGATCGAGAACGGCCTCACCGCCGAGGCGGCGGTGGAAAAGGTGCAGAGCGACACCCGCGCCCGCATGTCGCGGCAGACGGATCCGTTCCTGCGCGACCGGCTCCATGATTTCGAGGATCTCGGCAACCGACTGCTCCGCGAGCTGATTGGGCGACCGCACGGGCCTTACGCAGCCGACATGCCGGAAGACGCCATCATCGTCGCCCGCAACATGGGCGCGGCGGAACTCCTGGATTACGACCGCGACCGCGTGCGCGGGCTGGTGCTTGAGGATGCGGGCCCGACGAGCCACGTCACCATCGTCGCCAAGGCGCTCGGCATCGCCGCGGTCGGCCAGACGCAGGACGTGGTCGCGCTGGCGGAAGCCGGCGACCCGATCATCGTCGATGGCGAACTCGGCGAGGTGCATCTTCGCCCGCCAGCCGATATCGAGACGGCGTATGCCGACCGGGTGCGGTTCCGCGCCCGCAAGCAGGAGCAGTATCGCAAGCTCAAGGACGAGCCGGCGGTGACGCAGGACGGCGTCGGCGTTTCGCTGCAGATGAATGCCGGCCTGATCATGGACCTGCCGCGCCTGGAAGAATCGGGTGCCGCGGGCATCGGGCTCTTCCGCACCGAGCTGCAGTTCATGATCTCGTCCGCCTTTCCCAAGCAGAGCGAGCAGCAGGCCTTCTATGCGCAGGTGATCGAGGCGGCCGGCGACAAGCCCGTCATCTTCCGCTCGCTCGATGTCGGTGGCGACAAGGTGCTGCCCTATCTCCGCTCGCAGAAGGAAGAAAACCCCGCGATGGGCTGGCGGGCGATCCGGCTGGGGCTGGACCGCCCGGCGCTGTTGCGCACGCAGCTCCGTTCGCTGCTCCGCGCCTCGGTCGGGCGGGAACTTCGGCTGATGTTCCCGATGGTGACGGAAGTCTCCGAATTCGAACGCGCCAAGGCGATCCTGACGCGCGAACAGGCGCATCTGGAGCGCCATGGTCATGGCGTGCCGACGCGTGTGATGCTCGGCGCGATGCTGGAGGTGCCGGCGCTGCTCTGGCAGCTCGACGAACTTCTCAGCGCCGTCGATTTCCTGTCGGTCGGTTCCAACGACCTCATGCAGTTCATGATGGCGAGCGACCGCGGCAATACCCGGCTCGCGGGGCGCTACGACCCGCTGAGCCCGGCGTTCCTGCGGGCGCTCCGCAAGGTTGCCGACAAGGCCAAGGCCTATGGCAAGCCGGTTTCCGTCTGCGGCGAGATTTCCGGCAAGCCGCTGGAGGCCATGGCGCTGCTCGGCATCGGCTACCGTTCGCTGTCCATGGCGTCGGCCGCGATCGGTCCGGTGAAGTCCATGATCCGGGCGATGGAACTGGCACCGCTCGAAGCGCGGCTGAAGGAACTGGTCGACCAGGGATCTTCGGCGTCGGACGTTCGCACGGAGCTTCGCGCCTGGGCGGCCGCCCACAACATTCCGGTTTGACGCTTCCTCGGTTATAGACGCGCGATGATACCCCAGGAACGACTCCGCACGCTGATTCACCGCCATGAGGCGGTGACCGCGATGCTCAACGGCACTCTCGGGCGCGACGACTTCGTGAAGCTGTCGCGCGAACTCTCCGAACTGGAGCCGGTGGCGGCCAAGGCGCGCGAGCTGCGCGCCGCCGAAACCGAGTTCGCCGAGGCCGAAGCGCTGCTCGCCGATCCGGAAACGGACCGCGAGATGCGCGCTTTGGCCGAGGATGAGCGGGCGACCCTGTCCGACCGCATCGAGGAACTGAGCCAGGAACTCCGCAAGCTGCTGATCCCCAAGGATGCCGCCGACGACAAGAGCGCTATTCTCGAAATCCGCGCCGGAACCGGCGGCGACGAGGCAGGGCTTTTCGCCGGCGATCTCTTCCGCATGTACGAGCGCTATGCCGCCGCGCATGGCTGGAAGGTCGAGGTGCTCTCCATCAGCCAGGGTGAGGTCGGTGGCCTGCGCGAAGTGGTCGCCTCCGTGCGCGGCGACGGCGTCTATGCGCGGCTGAAGTTCGAGTCGGGCGTTCACCGGGTCCAGCGCGTGCCGACGACGGAGGCCGGTGGCCGCATCCACACGTCCGCCGCGACGGTCGCGGTGCTGCCCGAGGCCGAGGACGTGGATATCGAGATCCGCGACCAGGACATCCGCATCGACACCACGCGCGCGTCCAGCGCCGGCGGCCAGCACGCCAATACGACCGAGACCGGCGTGCGCATCGTCCATCTGCCCACCGGCATCATCGTGACGGCCGGCGAGAAGTCGCAGCACCAGAACCGCGTGCGCGCCATGCAGGTGCTGCGCGCCCGGCTCTTCGATCTGGAACGCCAGCGCGCCGACACCGAGCGCGCTGCCGCCCGCAAGGACCAGGTCGGCTCCGGCGACCGGTCCGAACGGATCCGCACCTACAATTTCCCGCAAGGGCGCGTCACCGATCATCGCATCAACCTGACGCTCTACAAGCTCGACAAGGTGCTCGATGGCGAGGCGCTGGACGAACTCGTGGAGGCGCTGATCGCCGACGATCAGGCGCGCAAGCTTTCCGAGATCGAAGGCGAGGCGGCTTGACCACCATCGGGGAAGCGCTGGCGGAGGGGCGGGCCCGGCTCGCCGCCGCCGGTCTTCCCACAGCGGCGCTGGACACGCGCCTGCTGCTCTGCCGCGCGGCCGGGCTGGATGTATCGGCCGTGCTGTCCCGCCCGGATCGGAATCTCGACCCCGCGTCCCTTGACCTTTTCGGCGAGTTCATCGCGCGCCGCGGGCGGCACGAGCCCGTGGCGCGGATCCTCGGCGAACGCGAATTCTGGGGCATCCCGTTCCGCCTCAACGCGGCCACGCTGGTGCCACGCCCGGATACGGAAATCCTTGTCGAAGCGGCGCTGGACCAACTCCCCGCCGACCGCGATCTCGACATTGCCGATCTCGGCACCGGCTCCGGTGCGATCATCGTCGCGCTGCTTCACGAGCGGCCGCGCGCGAGGGGCGTGGCGGTGGACCTGTCCGAAGAGGCTCTGCAAGCCGCCGGCGAGAACGCCAGGGCGGCGGGTGTTGCGGACCGGCTCGCGCTTTCCCATATGAGCTTTGCCGATGGGCCGCAGGGTTTGTTCGACGCGATCGTATCAAACCCGCCCTATATCCGCAGCAACGACATGCCGGGCCTCGAGCGGGAAGTGCGGGACTTCGATCCGGCGCTGGCGCTGGATGGCGGCATGGACGGGCTGGACGCCTACCGGATCATCACCCGGCGTGCCGCATCGGCGCTGAAGCCCGGCGGTATCATGGCGCTCGAGATCGGCTATGATCAGTCGCAAGAGGTCGAATCGCTTTGCTCGGAAGCCGGACTGGTGCTGGTGGAAACCCGCCGCGATCTTGCCGGGCATCCGCGCGTCGTGGTCGCCCGGCAGAGCTGAACCGATCCTGTCGCAATTGTAAAAAAGTGCTTGGAAAACCTTGGCGATCAAGCTAGCGTCCGGGCGCGAACCAAGACAAAGGCCACGTGGTGGCCAGCGTCCCGCTCCTGATCCGATGGTCAGAGTTTTAGCCGGATGGGGTTCGCTCGCGTCGTCATCAGATAGACTTGGATCGACCGCGCCCATACGCGCGGGGACTGATCGAAGGACGCGGGACTGAATTTCCGGAACGGGCTTCAGCGCGGAGCCGCTCCGGCTTGTACATCAGCCGTCAACAACGAGAACGGTTTCATGAGACATAATCAGAATCGGCGTTCGCGCGGCCGTCCCAACAATCCCGGCAGTAACGGCGGCGGCGGCGGCGGTGGCGGCGGCGGTGGAAACCGCAAGGGACCGAACCCGCTGACGCGCAGCTACGAGTCCAACGGACCCGACGTGAAGGTCCGCGGGACCGCAGCGCATGTTGCCGAAAAGTACATGACGCTCGCCCGGGACGCCCTGTCGTCCGGCGACAACGTGGCCGCTGAGAACTACCTGCAGCATGCCGAGCACTACAACCGCATCATCTTTGCCGCCCAGGCCCTGCAGCAGCAGAGCCAGCCGGTCCAGACCCGTGAATACGGCGACGACGAGGACGGCGAGGAAGAGGATCGCTTCTTCGCGCCGCGCGGCGGTCGCGATCGCAGCGAGCAGAACGGCGAGCAGCGCAGCGCCCCCGCCGACGAGGGCGAGGAAGGCGAGGGCGGCTACCAGCAGCAGCCCCGCGAGTTCCGCGAACGCAGCCGCGAGCCGCGCGAAGGCGATTTCGGCCGCCAGCAGCGCCCGCGCAACATGAACGGCGACAACGACCGCGAGCAGCGGGCGCCCCGCGAAGCGAACGGCGAGCGCCGCGAGCAGAGTGGCGAACGCCGCGAGCGCTATCAGGACGGCGAGAACGGCCGCGAGCGTAACCGCGAGTACAATGGAGAGCGCGGCGAACGGCGCGAGCGCCCCCGTGACTTCAACGGCGAGGGCAACCGCGAGCAGCGTTACGAGCAGCGCCCGCGCGACTTCAATGGCGAAGGTCGCCGCGAGCGCAGCCGCAACCAGGATCAGGACGGCGGCTACGAGCGGCCGCGCGGCGAAGTTGCCGAAGCCGCTGCTCCGGCCGGCTTCGAGGACGAAACGAACCGGAACGTGGCTCCCGTCGCGGCTCGGTCCGGCGAGATCGATGGCGCTTACGAGGCGCCCGTGAACGGCACCTCCAACGGCGCGCCGATCGAGTCTGCCGCCGACGTCGCCGAGGAAATCCGGCCCCGTCGTCGTCGCCGCGTTCGCGCCGATGAAACCGGCGAAGCCGGTGCCGACGCTCCGGTCGCCGCGCCCGTGACTGCCGCATCCCCGGCGGCCCCTTCTCCGGCCCCGGCATCCCCGGTTGTCGAGAGCGAAGCCCCGAAGGCGGCGCCCGAGGCGGCCGCCGATGCGGAAGCCCCGCGCCCGCGCCGTCGCCGCGTTCCGCGCGCGGCCGCTCCGGAGGCCGGTGCTGCACCGGCCGAAGGCGAGGCCACCCGCGACGGTGAAGCCGCGCTGGCTGCCTTCCCGGAATAACCCGCTTCAGCCCGGAAAACGGGCTGGAAGGCTCGGACATTGCTCGAAAGGGTCGGCTTTGCCGGCCCTTTTTCGTTTCTGCCGCTCCTCAGGCGAGGAGGGCGTCACCGATCCGAAGCGCGCCCGCCGCGGTCACCTTGAGATAGATGCCGAAATCGGAATGGCCGTAGCGCTGCATGAGCCCGCGCGGGATCTGCATGTCGCGCCGACCGGTTTCCGGATCGACGTTTGTCGCCGCGCAGCGAACCGTCCGCTCCTCGCCCGTCAGCCCGACGCCGCCGATCCGCACGTCGCGGCCCGGCCATTCGAGCTCGGCGAAGGGCTCGGCTCCGTCGATCAGGATATTGGGGCGGAAGCGAAGCGGGTCGATCGCCGCTCCGAACTCCTCCTCCAGCGCCCGGACGCTGGCGAGGTTGACGAGGTGGATCACCTTGTCCGGCTTGTCGGAAAAACTGTGCCCGGGAGCGGACAGGATCCTGGGCGCGCCGCGAAGCTCCGCCGCAAAGTTTTCCGCCAGCCAGTTCTCCAGCCGGGCGCGACCCTCCTCGGTTTCCAGCGAGGCCGAGACGGCGAGGGCACCGTCCCGTTCGATGAAGAACTCGCCGGTCTGCGGATCGAACCGCGTCCGGAACTCCGCCATGCGTTCGTTGCGCATCAGCATGAGAAACCGGGCTTTAGGGAAATAGGACGGCGCGGCGGGATCGAAGCCGCTCGGCCCGTTTTCGATCGCGTAGGCCCGGTCGTGCGGCACCGTTTCCCCGACGGCCAGGACGATGCTGTCGAGGGGTTCCGGCGAGAAGCCCTTCACGGGATAGCGGTAAAGCGCGGCAACGTGGATCGGGGCGGGCATTTCGGAACTCGGATTGAGGCGTCGCCCTTTTCATAGCACGGCGCGAATTCGGGGTTGACCGGAGTTGCGTGGCAGAAGTGCCACACCCATATTCCGGATACGGTCGCCTGAAGGGGCCGAGTAGAGGAAAGGTGGCCGCCCGGTCGAGGCTTCGGATCGCGGGGCGGGCCAAAGGGGAGACCCATGAACTTCGACAAATATACCGACCGCTCGAAAGGCTTTATCCAGTCGGCGCAGACCTATGCGCTCGGACAGGGCCATCAGCAATTTGCCCCGGAGCACCTGCTCAAGGTGCTGCTGGATGATCAGGAAGGGCTTGCTTCCGGGTTGATCGACCGCTCCGGCGGACGCGCCCGCGATGCGGCGCTCGGTGTCGACGCCGCGCTGGCCAAGCTGCCCAAGGTGTCCGGCGGCAGCGGCCAGCTTTATCTCGCGCAGCCGCTCGCCAAAGTGTTCCAGACCGCCGAGCAGATCGCCGACAAGGCGGGCGATTCCTTCGTCACGGTGGAGCGTCTGCTGCTGGCGCTCTCGATGGAGAAGGACGCCGCGACCGCCGATATCCTCGCCAAGGCGGGCGTGACGCCGGCCGGGCTGAACACCGCGATCAACGATCTCCGCAAGGGCCGCACCGCGGATTCCGCTTCCGCCGAGCAGAGCTACGACGCGTTGAAGAAATATGCCCGCGACCTGACGCAGGATGCCCGCGACGGCAAGCTGGACCCGGTGATCGGCCGTGACGAGGAGATCCGCCGGGCGATCCAGGTGCTCTCGCGCCGTACCAAGAACAATCCCGTGCTGATCGGCGAACCCGGCGTCGGCAAGACCGCGATCGCGGAAGGCTTGGCGCTGCGCATCGTCAACAAGGACGTGCCTGAATCGCTGCGCGACAAGACGCTGATGTCGCTCGACATGGGCGCGCTGATCGCGGGGGCGAAATATCGCGGCGAATTCGAGGAGCGCCTGAAGGCCGTGCTCTCGGAAATCGGTTCGGCCGCTGGCGGCGTGATCCTGTTCATCGACGAACTGCACACCCTGGTGGGCGCCGGCAAGGCGGACGGGGCGATGGACGCCTCCAACCTCCTGAAGCCTGCGCTGGCCCGGGGCGAGCTGCACTGCGTCGGAGCGACCACGCTCGACGAGTACCGCAAGTACATCGAGAAGGATGCGGCGCTCGCCCGTCGTTTCCAGCCGGTCTTCGTCTCGGAGCCCACGGTGGAGGATACGATCTCCATCCTGCGCGGCCTGAAGGAGAAGTACGAGGTCCATCACGGCGTCCGGATCACCGATTCCGCGCTGGTGGCCGCCGCGACTCTCTCGAACCGCTACATCACCGACCGCTTCCTGCCGGACAAGGCGATCGACCTCATGGACGAGGCCTCGTCGCGGCTGCGCATGCAGGTCGATTCCAAGCCGGAGGTCCTCGACGAGCTCGACCGCCGCATCATCCAGCTCAAGATCGAGCGGGAGGCGCTGCGCAAGGAAACCGACGACGCCTCGAAGGACCGGCTCGCCCGGCTGGAGAAGGAACTCGCGGATCTCGAGGAGCAGTCCAGCTCGATCACCACGCGCTGGCAGGCTGAGAAGGAAAAGCTCGGCGCCGCTTCCAAGCTGAAGGAGCAGCTCGACCAGGCACGCTTCGATCTGGAGCGGGCGCAGCGCCAGGGCGATCTCGCCAAGGCCGGCGAGCTTGCCTATGGCACGATCCCGCAGCTTGAGAGACAGCTGCACGAGGCCGAGCAGGCCGGGCGCGGCGGCGCGCTGGTGGAAGAGGCGGTGACGCCCGACCACATCGCCGGCGTCGTCTCGCGCTGGACCGGCGTGCCCGTCGACAAGATGCTGGAAGGCGAGCGCGACCGCCTGCTGCGCATGGAAGACGAACTCGGACGCCGGGTCGTCGGCCAGGCCGAGGCGGTCCATGCGGTGGCGACCGCCGTCCGCCGCGCCCGCGCCGGCCTGCAGGACCCGAACCGGCCGATCGGCTCGTTCATGTTCCTGGGACCGACGGGCGTCGGCAAGACGGAGTTGACCAAGACGCTGGCGAGCTTCCTCTTCGACGACGAGACGGCAATGGTGCGCCTCGACATGTCGGAATTCATGGAGAAGCACTCCGTGGCCCGGATGATCGGCGCGCCTCCCGGTTATGTCGGCTATGAGGAAGGCGGTGTGCTCACCGAAGCCGTGCGGCGCCGCCCCTATCAGGTCGTGCTGCTGGACGAGGTGGAGAAGGCCCATCCGGATGTCTTCAACGTGTTGCTGCAGGTCCTCGACGACGGCCGCCTGACCGATGGCCAGGGCCGGACCGTGGACTTCCGCAACACGCTGATCATCATGACGTCGAACACGGGCGCGGATTATCTGGCGAGCCTGCCGGAGGACCAGGACGTGGACTCCGTCCGCGAGCAGGTCATGGCCGTAGTTCGCGGCAATTTCCGTCCGGAATTCCTGAACCGCATCGACGAGGTGATCCTGTTCCACCGGCTGAAGCGCAACCAGATGGAGACGATCGTCGACATCCAGCTCGCCCGGCTTCGCAAGCTGCTGGAAGAGCGCAAGATCGACCTCGAGCTCGACGAGAGCGCCCGCAAATGGCTGGCCGAGCGCGGCTATGACCCCGCCTATGGCGCGCGTCCGCTGAAGCGCGTGATCCAGAAGCAGGTGCAGGACCCGCTGGCGGAGAAGATCCTCTCCGGCGAGATCCGCGACGGCGCGCATGTGAAGGTGACCGCCGGCACCGACCGGCTGCTGTTCAGGTCTCGCGAAAGCGGCCTAGACCAGGCCGCGGCCTGAACGGTCTCGCTCCCACAGAAACCCCCGCCTCGGCGGGGGTTTTTCTTTGTCCGAAGCGTTTGGATTTCGTCTGCTAGTTCGTGGATTCGGCGAAGCGCTGCTGGCTGTTATCCTGCTCCAGCAGCGCGTCCAGCCGGTGCCGTTCCTTCTCGAAATTCGCGAGGATCGGCCCCTGCAGCACGCGTCCGCGCGGCAGCTTGATCTTCATGGGGTCGACGAAATGGTCGTTCACCAGGATCTCGAAGTGGCAGTGCGGGCCGGTCGCGTAGCCGGTCTGGCCTACATAGCCGATCACCTGGCCCATATGGACGCGCGTGCCGACGCTGATGCCCTTGGCGAAAGCGCTCATATGACCGTAGGCCGTCTTGTAGCCGTTGTTATGGGTGATCTGGATGTACCGGCCGTAACCGGTTTTCCAGTTGACGAAGCTGACGGTGCCGTCGCCCGCGGCGGTGATCGGGGTGCCGTTCGGCGCTGCCCAGTCCACGCCGGAATGCAGGATCATGCGGCCGAGGATCGGGTGCAGGCGATAGCCGAAGGGTGAGCTGAAGCGGGCGTTCGCGACCGGCTTGCGCACAAGGAAGCGCTTCGAATTCTTGCCTTCGGGATCGTAATAGTCGGTGAGGCCGTCATCCGGCGTGCGGAAGCGGTAATATTCGTGCTCGACGCCGCCCAGCGTCAGGTCTGCGTAAAGGACTTCCGGCTGCGTGCCCGGTTCATCGCCGGAGGAGAAGACCACGTTCAGGCTGTCGGACGGCGCGAGGCGGCTCTGGAAGTCGACGTCGTATTGCACCATGCCGACCAGGCTCTTGATCAGTGGCTCCGGCATGCCGAGCGTCAGCCCGGTCCGCCAGATCCCGGCGAAGATGGTGGGCAGTCCACCCGAGGCGGCGTGGCTGCTGGTCGTTTTCGGATCGTTGCTGACGAGGGCGTCGTCCGAGCTCGGCGGGGAGGCCGCCATGAACTCGCCCCGGTCGGACATCGCGACAGTGCCGATGTGGTTGTCATCGTCATAGAGGCTGACGCGGATCGGTCGCTTGCGTCCGTCGGCATCCGGCGAGATCGCCAGCGTCAGCTTCTGGCCGGGGGTGAACCGGAAGGCGAAATTGGCGAGGAACGCGGCCGAGACCGAGGCGGCCTCCTGGTCCGAAGAGCCGTTGGACTTCAGGATGTCGGAAAGGGTGTCGCCATCCGCGACCGTGATGACCTTCTCGTCGATCTCCGGGTCGGCAGCCGCGGTTTCGCTTTTCTGGATACTGGAAACGTTCTCGATCACGCTTTCCAGCGGAATAGCGGGAAGGGTGCCGGCTTCGGCGCTGGCAACCTGGAAGCGAGCGGGATCGACATACGGCATGGACGAGGCGTCCACCGCCCCGTCGGCCAGGAAGGATGCGCTCTGGCTGACCTTCTCGCGTACTTCCGCCGTGCCGATCTCCGCCTTGGGATCGAGCGCGGAGGCTTCGTCGCCGGGAAAGTCGACCACCTTGATCGTCAGGTCGGCGTCGGCCTTGGCGGAATAAAGCGAATCGACCGGGGCCGGAGTGTCGCCCGCCTTGCCCTCTTCGGCGTAAAGCGCATTCGGATTGAAGGCCGGCACCTTGGCGGCGATCTCGTCAGCCACCGGCGCGGCAAGGCTCGCCTTCACATGCGCGAAGGGGCGCACCCGGATCACATCCCGGTCCTGCACTCTGGTCACGGTGGAAACCTGGATGACGTGGCGCGTCAGCTCGCTTTCCGGCTCGGGCTGAAGCTTGTCACCCTTTTCGGCAAGGCCGTTCCCGGTCCGGTCGCCGGTCAGCGCCAGTGTCGGGCGAAGGATCCTGTCCTCGTCGATGCCGACGGCTGCCTGTAGCGAGCCGCCGACGAGAATGGCGGAAAAGAGGCCGGTCAGGACGGACCCGGCGAGCCAGCGTATGCTGACGCGGCGGCGGTCCGGCGGTCCCTTGTTGATGGTCCGGATATAAAGGGGGTCTTCGAGCCCGAGATCCACGACTGGACGGGGAATGCGCTGTGTCTTCGCGAAGCTCACGCCTGTCCCTCGTCCATTCCTCTCATGCGAGACGTCCCCTCAGAGCGCACTCTTTAAGGGCGTTGAATGTGGTCCATTCGTGACGATCGGTGCCAGCCGGGGGCGGGGAAGTCAACCGGCGCGGGCCGGGAGAACCGGATGCGCACGCCTTAAGGAGAGCGGCCGCACTTATAGAAGGACCGCGCGTCGAATGTGGGCCGGACCCGCGCGCCCGGTAGAGGACTCTTGAGGCCGAGCGGGGCAGAAAGGCCGGGTAAACGGGGAGTCCCCAAAAGAGGCCCGGAGGTAAGTCTCTGAAAAGATGAGGCAAAGAGATTTCCCAACGCTTTTAGCGAAGTTTTTGCGACGGCCTTGTTGACACCCTCGGCTGCCCTGTCTATATCAGCGTCACACCGGACGACGGGGCGCGGTTAGCGGCACTGAGGTCTGGTTGTTCTCGATTG
>NZ_FOFG01000018.1 GCF_900110915.1 Faunimonas pinastri | reverse complement strand
CTTCGACGTCTTCATGGAATTCTCCTCGTCCCGATCCCGGGATCATAAGTGGAAAATTCCAGCTCAAAACGGTCCGAATTCCTGGAGGCACGTCAAGGAAGCCAACACTGGCTGCAGCGCAGGGCGCTCCATCTCCAGAGCCTGGGCGACGGTCAGTTCCTTCTGTTCAGGGTGCGAGTGCATCATGGCCCAGCGCAGACATTCGGCTTCCAGCCAACCGTTCAACTCCTCCAGGCTGGCGAAGCGCAGCCGAGGTTGGACGAAACGCCCGCGGATCGTCTGAACCTGATTCTCGACTTGGTCCTTCTCCCAACCCGCGGCCGGAGAGCAGGCGGTGGGCTCGACCATATAATGATCGGCCATGACCAGGAACCGGCGGTTGAAGACCCGCTCCTTGCCGACGAACACGCTGGTCACTGCGGTCTTCATATTGTCGTAGATACCGCGCAACGGCACGCCCCCGAAGAACGCAAAACCGCGGGCATGTGCGTCGAACACCATCTCCTGCGTCTCACGCGGATAAGCCCGCGTGTACACCGCCCGAGACGCGCAAAGCCGCATATGCGCAACCTTCACCCGCATCGGCTTGCCAGCGATCTCCACGTCCTCGTGGCTCCAGTCGAACTGATATGCCTCGCCAAGGCCTGAACGAGAGAGGGATGAATGCTGCAACCCCGTCACCTGGATCTTTACGCCGTGCTTCGGCCCATCGCCGCGCATAGCGCCTGACGGCATCATAGGAACCTTCGAACCCTTCACGTTGCAGCAGATCGTGGATCCGCGTCATGCGCACCCGGTCACGGCGATGCCGCGCTTCATTCTCCGCCAGCAGGAGGTCCAACCTGTCTTGGAAAGGGCCGATGCGCGGCAGCGGCTGCACCGATCGATGATAGTCAAAAGCACCCTCAGGCGCCCGGATCGCTTTGCGGATTACCTTACGGGACAAGTGAAGATCGCGGGCAATCGCCTTGATCGGCTTCCCTCCGGCATGCTCACGCCGAATGCGTACTACTGTCTCCACCACCAACATCCCGATCTCGCTGCCTGGATAACCAGACTGCCATCTAAACCATCGAAATCAGGGGTCCCTATTTGACGCCGATCACCCCGCTAACGGGGTGCCTTTTGCACGCCGATCCACAATGTATGAGGTGCAGGCCCGTGGTCGTGCTCAGGAAGCCGTGGGCGGCGGTTCGCCAGACAGCCGGCCCTCCCCAGCCGACTTCGCGCCAACGAGCCTCCGGCACATGCTGGCGACCGAGCTGAGACGGAGGAAGGTGCCGAAGGAGGAGCGGGAGCTCTGGCAGGGGCATCGACGCGAATCGACCAATGACCGGTATGGCCGCTTCGATCCCGACTTCGTCGCCACCGCCAAGTCTGCCGTCGAGGAGCTGCTGCTGGAGCTGGCCGCGGAGTGTCAAACCCCCTTTTCCGCCAAGTTTCCGCCAAGCAACAAAAAAGCGGCCCCGACCGGAGGTCGTGAACCGCTTTCTGTCACCATAAAGATGGTGGGCGCGACAGGGATCGAACCTGTGACCCCTACGATGTCAACGTAGTGCTCTCCCGCTGAGCTACGCGCCCGAATTCTGCGGAAACCGCTCTCGCGGTGGGGGCGATATACCCTTGGGTCCCTGCCCACGCAAGGGCCTCATCGGAAAATATACAAAGATCCCGGGGGGAAAGCCTCAGGCCGCGATCAGCCGGGCGACCTGCGTCACCAGATCCTTGAGATGGAAGGGCTTGGACAGGATCTTGGCATCGCGCGGCGCCTGCATGTCGGGGTTCAGCGCGACTGCGGCAAAGCCGGTGATGAACATGATCTTGAGATCGGGATCGAGTTCGCTGGCCTTGCGCGCCAGCTCGATACCATCCATCTCCGGCATGACGATGTCCGTCAGAAGCAGGTGGAAGGGTTCTTCCCGGAGCCGTTCATAGGCGCTCAGGCCGTTGTCGAAGGAGATGACATCGTAGCCAGCGTTCTGAAGAGCTCTGGTGAGGAACCGCCGCATATCCTCATCGTCTTCGGCCAGCAGGATCCGGTTCATCAAGCGTGTCCGCGGGGTCTGTTCAATCATGATGGCACCACACTACGGTCCGAGAGTTAAATATCGGGTAAGCGAAACGGGGGCAACGCCGTCGCAATGGACAGGCCGAAAAGGGGCATGCAAAATCGTGTGTGGTGATTTGCGAGGCGTTCATGGGTGAGACCGGCTTTCCGGCCGACTGGACGGCCGATCCACGAGATCCCTCCCGGCATCGCGAGGTCCCCTTCCAGATCCGGCGTCCCGACCACCAGTTCGTTCCCTTCGTCTTCAACTCCCCGCATAGCGGCAGTTTCTATCCCGAGGCTTTCCTCGCAGCCTCGTGCCTGGACCGGCAAAGCATCCGCCGCTCCGAAGACTTCATGGTGGACGCGCTGTTCGGCTCCGTCGGGGCGCTGGGAGCGCCACTGATGCGCGCCGTCTATCCCCGCGCCTATCTCGACGTGAACCGCGAGCCCTACGAGCTCGACCCCAGGATGTTCTCCGACCGCCTGCCGCCCTTCGCCAATGTGCGGTCGCTCAGGGTCGCCGGCGGGCTCGGCACGATTCCGCGCATCGTCAGCGACACCGCGCCGATCTATCGTAGCCCGCTGCGGGTGGAGGAAGCGATGGCGCGCATCCGCGACATCTACCATCCCTACCATGAGGCGTTGTCGGGCCTGCTCCTGGAGACGCATGAGACCTTCGGGCAGGCGGTCCTGATCGACTGCCATTCCATGCCATCGCATCTCAAGGGCGTTTCGGCGCGCTCGCGGCCGGATTTCGTGCTGGGCGACCGCTTCGGCACGAGTTGCATGCCGGAACTGACGGAGGCGGCGGTCCAGTTTCTGGTGGCGCAAGGCTACAACGTAGCCCGCAACAAGCCCTATGCCGGCGGCTTCATCACCGAGCATTACGGCCGACCCTATGGCGGCCTGCATACGCTGCAGATCGAAGTGAACCGGGCCCTCTACATGGACGAGGCGGCGCTTGCCCCCCATGAGGGCTTCGACGACCTGAGGGCGAACCTGGAAGGGCTGGCGCAGGCGCTGATCGAGACGATGGGCACCTTTTCCCTCCCGCTCGCCTTGCGCGAGGCCGCGGAATAGGTCCGCCGCCGCAAACCTGTTGCACCGCACAAAAAAAGGCCGCACCGAAGTGCGGCCCAAGTCTAGGGAGGAAACGCCCTAAAGAGGGCTGCGATACGGATATCGCAATGCACAATCTATTGTGCTCTGCACAAAAGCGCAAGACCCTCCCGAGGCCGGATGCGCAAAGATTTGGCTCGTGGCGGCGGGGCGGTGACGCTATGAGGCGGGAGTGCAAGCCGGGACGGGAAGCCACCGGCGCGAAAGGACGCTTGTCGCGATGCCATCCCCGATTTCCGCCGCAGAAAGCCTGATCCCCTTCCTGCACGAACTGGCCGATGCCGCGGGCGAGGCGATCCTGCCGCATTTCCGCACCGGACTTTCCGTCACCGACAAGGGCGCTGCCACGACCGATGGCGTTTTCGATCCGGTGACGATCGCCGACCGCAATGCGGAGACCGCGATGCGCGAGCTGATCGCCCGGCGGTTTCCCGAGCACGGCATCCTCGGCGAGGAATTCGGCGCGGAGAATGCGGACGCGGAATGGGTCTGGGTGCTCGATCCGATCGACGGCACGCGCGCCTTCATCTCCGGCCTGCCGCTCTGGGGCGTGCTGATCGGCCTGCGCCACCAGGGCGTGCCGACGCTCGGCATGGTCGCCCAGCCTTATATCGGCGAGCGCTTCTATGGGTCGGCGGAAGGGGCATGGGTGGAGCGCAACGGCGAGCGGCGACCGATCCGCACGCGCGCCTGCTCCGGCCTAGCCGAGGCGACGCTTTCCACCACCATGCCGCAGCTCTTCGTCGGCGATGAGCAGGATCGCTACCGCGCGGTGGAGCGGTCCGTACGGCTGACGCGATACGGCTACGATTGCTACGCCTATGCGATGGTTGCCTCGGGCTTCATCGACTGCGTGATCGAATCCGGGCTGAAGCCCTACGATATCGAGCCGATCATCCCGGTGATCCGGGGCGCCGGCGGTTTCGTCACAGACTGGGCCGGGCAGGACAAGACCGGTGGCGGACAGGTGCTGGCGGCAGGCGACCGGCGCGTGCTGGATGCCGCGCTGGAGATGCTCGGCGGCTGAAAACCCGGCCGGACGTCAGAGCATGAAGGCGTCGAACGCCGCCCAGAACTGCTCTCGGTAGCAGTCCCGCTCCATCAGGAGTTCATGCCGCGCGCCGCTGACGCGCACCAGCGCCGCCGATTTCAGCCGACCGGCCAAGCGTTCCACGGCGAACGGATCGACCACGCGGTCGTCCCCGGGCAGCACGAAGAGCGTGGGCAGGCGCAGGCTTTCGGCAAACCCGGGATCGTTGAGCCGCCGCATCGCGCGAAAGGCCGCCGCCGTCCAGCCGATCGTCGGCAGGCCGATGCCCAGCGCCGGATTCGCCTCCAGCACGAAGCTGCGGCGATGGTAGCGCCCGGGATCGCTGGTCACCACGTTGCGCTCGAAGGCGTCCGTGATGGGGTCCTTGCGGCCGGGCACGCTGAGCTTGCCCAGTTGCAGGGCCGAGAGCGTCGCCAGCAGCGGGCGCATTAGCATCACCCGGTGCGGCAGCCCGACCAATGGCGCGTTCAGCACCATGCGCTCGATCTGCGTCCGCGCGCGCTCGGCGTAAAGCAGCGCCACGGCCCCGCCGGTGGAATGGGCAAGCAGGTAATAAGGCGGCGGGCAGTCGCTGAGCACGACATTGCTCATCACCGTCTGCAGGTCCGTCACGTAATCGGAGAAGCTGCGGACATAGCCCTTGCGCGGATCGGCAAGCAGGCGCTGCGACCCGCCCTGCCCGCGCCAGTCGAAGGCCGCCACGGCATAGCCGCGCCGCTTCAGATCCCCCACGGTCTCGAAATAGCGCTCGATGAACTCGGTACGACCGTTGACGATGAGGACGGTGCCGCGCGGTCGGCCGGGCGGTGCCGCCCAGCGCGCGGCCCGCAGGGCGATGCCGTCGGGCGTGGTAACCGTAATCGCCACGGCGCCCGCCGGAACCGGGTTCTCGGGAATGTCGACGAGTTCGGCCAAGACGCGCGCTGCCTCACGCCGCCGGAAGGATTGCGGCCGGGCAAGTCATAGACGCGGTCGCAAGAGCTGGCAACAAAGGCTGCCGGAGGACGCGAGGGCCGGAAGGCAGCCGAAGAGGAAGCCGGCGCGGCGCTGAGAGGCAGCGTCCCGCCGGCCTGCGATCAATAAACGACCAGCGGATTGCCGCCAGCCTTCGCCTGTGGCTTCGGCACGTCTGGCTTGGCCTCGTCCGCCTTGGGAGCGTCGGGCTTGGGCGGCACATAGGGTGTCGGACCACCCGAGGTCGAAGATCCGGTCGTGGCGCCCGGCGTAGCCCCGGACGCGCCAGAACCCGAAACGTTCGCGTCCGGTTTTGCCGGAACCGGGGCCGGAGCGGGGGCCTGGGCCGGCGCGGCAGCGGGTGCCGGTGCGGGCGTCGGGGTCGCGGGCGCCGCGCTGGAAGCCGGCGGAGTGGACGGCGCTGGCGCGGGAGTTGCCGGAGCGGCCGGGGTCGCGGGAGCCGGAGAACTCTGGGCGGGCGTCGGCGCGGCCGGGGTTGCGGGCGTGGCCGGTGCGACCGGCGTCGGGGGCGTGGTCGGAGCAGCCGAGGGCGCCGGTGCGGCCGGGGTCGCCGGAGCGGAGGGAGCCGCGTTCGACGGGGCCGCGTTCGATGGGGCCGGCTCCGGCCTGGCAGGTGACGCCGTGGGTGCGGAAGGCGCCGCA
The DNA here is from genome assembly GCF_900110915.1 of Faunimonas pinastri. Taxonomy (GTDB): domain Bacteria; phylum Pseudomonadota; class Alphaproteobacteria; order Rhizobiales; family Afifellaceae; genus Faunimonas; species Faunimonas pinastri. The sequence goes on along the minus strand of NZ_FOFG01000018.1, from coordinate 62,131 downwards.
GGCTGGGCAGGGGCGGCCGGCGCCGCAGGCGTGGTCGGCTGCGCGGGAGCCGCCGGCGCCTGGTTCTGCGCCGGAGCACTCTGCTCCCTCATCTTGTGCGCATCCTCAAGGGACGGCGACGACGACGGCGATTGCTGAGACTGTGGCTTGGGTTCCGGTTGCGGCGCGGCCTTGGGCCGCGCATGCGGCTGCGGCGCGGGTGCTTGCGGCCGGGCGGCGCGCGGCGGCGAATAGGGAGCCGGGCCGGAAGTTCCCCGCTGCGGCGAGCGCTGCTCGTAGCCCGGGCGCAGGATGGTGGATTCCTCCACCCGGCCCGAGGTCGCCGAGATCACGAGTTCCACGAGGTTGTTGGAGGGGTCGATCGCCTGCACGACGTAATAGCCCGGACGGATTCGGAAGGTGCCGAAATCGCGGTAGCCCTGCTGGCGCAGGATGCGCCGGGTGGCGGGGATATCGACGCCGGAACGCTCCTGCGGCGCGTAGCGCGGCTCACGCCAGCGCGGCGCCTCGGGCGGCGGATAATAGCCGGGTGCCTCCTGGTAGACGGGCGGGCCGTCATAGTACCACTGCACGGGGATGACACCGGTTGCGGCCGCCGGCCGGTTCAGCCCAGGCGCCGGGCCGGCGACGAACCCGAAGGCAGGAGGCGCGGCCTGCCCCGCCGTGGCGACGGCCGGCAAGGCGGCCGCTCCGGTCAGACCAGCCAGCGCCCCGATCAAAGCGACCTTCAACATCACCACCTCCGCGCGACCAGATGCCGCTCAGGTTCCAAGGATAATTGGATCCCAGCGATTGCGCCAAAAAAAGACGGTTTTCGGGCCAAAACATCCTTGAACGGTGTTTTCGGGCAACCAAATGTTGCTGTGCGGATGCCAATCGGGTCCGCAATCGCCGGCCGAAACCTCGCCAGACGGGAGGTCACGAGCCGGTTTTTAGAGACAGTCGCTCAACGAGGACTTTCAAAATGCGTCAGTTTGATCTGAGCCCGCTTTATCGTTCCACGGTCGGCTTCGACCGCATGTTCAACCTGCTCGACAGCCTGTCCGGCGACACGGCGCAGCAGCCCTACCCGCCCTACAACATCGAGCGGACCGGCAACACCAGCTACCGGATCTCCATGGCGGTCGCCGGCTTCGGCGAGAACGATCTCGACATCCAGTCCAAGGAAAACGTCCTGACGATCAAGGGCGACAAGAAGGACGAGCAGAAGGAAGGTGAGCGCGAAGTGCTCTACCGGGGCATCGCGTCCCGCGCCTTCGAGCGCCGCTTCCAGCTTGCCGACCATGTCGAGGTGACCGGCGCCAGCCTTGAGAACGGCCTGCTCCACATCGATCTCGTCCGCGAACTGCCGGAGGCCATGAAGCCCCGCAAGATTGCGATCGGCGGCAACAACAACGCCCCGCAGATCGACGCGAAGGCCGCGTAACGCTGACTGAAGGCATAGGCCTTTCGGGCGCCCCGGATCATCTCCGGGGCGCTTTTCGTTCAGGCGTTCCTCAGCCGAGCGCGGCGAGGAAGCCCGCCACATCCTCGGCCGTCGTGGCGAAGGAGGTGACGAGGCGGATCATGATCTCGTCGGCACCGAGCGCGGTGCCCGCCGGCGGATGCCAGTCGTAGAAGACCGCCCCCGCCGCCCGCGCCCGCTCCGCCCCGCCCTTCGTCAGGATGGCGAAGACCTCGTTGGTGTCCGTCGTCCAAGCGATCCGGGCTTGCGCCGAGACATGGAAGCCCGTCCGCAGCCGGTCCGCCATGTCGTTGGCATGGCTCGCCAGCTTCCGCCACAGCCCGTCCTGCAGGTAGGCCTCGAACTGCGCGGCGATGAAGCGCGTCTTGGAAAAGAGATGGCCGGCGCGCTTGCGCAGGAACGGCAGGTCCGGGAAACGGGCGGGCTCGAAGACGACGATCGCCTCCGCCTCGATGCAGCCGTTCTTGGTACCGCCGAACGACATGAGGTCGACGCCGGCCTTCCACGTCATCTCCGCCGCGCTCGCATTGCTCCGCATCAGGGCGTTGGCGAAACGCGCGCCGTCCATATGGAGGGGCAGACCGTGGGCGTGGGTGATCTCGGCGAGCCGCCGTACTTCGTCGACGCTGTAGGCGGTGCCGGCTTCCGTGCCCTGGGTGATCGTCACGCCCACGGGCCGGCCGGCATGGACGAATTCCGGCGTGAACCGGGCAAACGCCGCTTCCAGTGCCTCCGGCGAGATCTTGCCGTCCGGGCCCGCGATGTGGAAGAGCCGGTTGCCGCTCTGGAACTCCACCGCACCGCATTCGTCCTCCACGACATGGCTTCCCGCATGGCAGAAGATCAGCCCGCCCGGCCTCGCCATCGCGGCCAGCGCCAGCGAATTGGCGGCCGTCCCCGTCCCCACGAAGAAGACGGCGACCTCGCGCTCGAACAGGGTGGAGAAAACCGCTTCGGCGCGGCGGTCGACCTCGCTCGCGCCGTAGGCGGCGGCATAGCCGCCGGCTTCGCGCGCCATGGCGTCGATGATCGCGGGATGCGCCCCGGCCCAGTTGTCGCTTGCAAAAAACATGATGCGAATTCCTGTCAGAACTATCCGGACAGCCAGCCAGACAGTTTTCGGGCACGGGAAAAGTGCCGGATTTCGGGCCACGGAAGCTTTCCGGCGGGATGGTGCCCGCCAAGCCCTTGCCGCTTCATTGCATATCTGTCATGTATAGGCAAAGGACAGCCATGTTGTCCTACATCTGCCTGTCGGGCACTGGTTTCGGATCGGTGCGTTCGCGGGCGGATGGTTGGTGCTGCCTGCATGGTCGCGCATGCGGGGGCATCAGATCGCCATACAAGAACAAAGTCCGTGTTCGATAAGTCACGGACCTTCGCGGGACCGGCTGGTAAACAGTGGGTCCCAACTGGAGCGGACGCTCCGAACAAGGGGACATAAGTTCCCGGATCAGACGAGGAAGTCATGAGCGAGAAGTCGGCAGAGGCGTTGAGGGTCATTCATGCGGCGGAAGCCCATGCGGCCGCCAAACGCGCCGCCCGCATGACGAATCCTCGAACGACGCACAAGGGCCCGGGCCTCTACGACCGGCGCAACGATCGCGATGCCTGCGGCGTCGGCTTCATCGCCGACATGAAGGGCCGCAAGTCGCACAAGATCGTGTCGGACGGTCTCCAGCTCCTGGAGAACCTGACGCATCGCGGCGCGGTGGGCGCGGACCCGCTGGTCGGCGACGGCGCCGGCATGCTCGTGCAGATCCCGCACGACTTCTTCAAGGCGGAGTGCGCCTCCCTCGGCTTTGCGCTGCCGGAAGCCGGCCAGTACGGCGTCGGCTACCTCTTCATGCCGCAGGACGAGAGCCTGCGCGCGCATTTCGAGGACGTGGTCGAAAAGGTCATCGCGGCGGAAGGGCAGACCCTGCTCGGCTGGCGCACGGTGCCGGTCGACAATTCCTGCCTCAGCCAAGAAGCGAACATCCGCGCGGCGGAGCCGGTTCACCGGCAGATCTTCATCGCGCGCGGCGAGGACGTGGCCGAGGACGACTTCGAGCGCCGCCTCTTCATCCTGCGCAAGGTGATCTCCAACACCATCTATCGCGAGGGCAAGGGCGACGACCACGGATTCTACATCGTCTCGCTGTCGAGCCGCACGGTGGTCTACAAGGGCATGTTCCTGGCCGACCAGCTCGGCGCCTATTACGCCGACCTGAAGGACGAGCGCTTCGCCTCCGCGCTGGCTCTGGTCCACCAGCGTTTCTCCACCAACACCTTCCCGTCCTGGCGGCTCGCCCATCCCTACCGGATGGTCGCCCACAACGGCGAGATCAACACGCTGCGCGGCAACGTCAACTGGATGGCCGCGCGGCAGGCTTCCGTTTCCTCCCCGGCTTTCGGCGAGGAGATCGAGAAGCTGTGGCCGATCTCCTACGAGGGCCAGTCCGACACCGCCTGCTTCGACAACGCGCTCGAATTCCTCATGATGGGTGGATACGAGATGTCGCACGCGGCCATGACGCTGGTGCCGGAGGCCTGGGCCGGCAACCCGCTGATGGACGAGGATCGCCGCGCTTTCTACGAATACCACGCTTCCATCATGGAGCCGTGGGATGGCCCGGCGGCGATCGCCTTCACCGACGGTCGCCAGATCGGCGCGACGCTGGACCGCAACGGCCTGCGCCCGGCCCGCTATCTCGTGACCGATGACGACCTCGTCGTCATGGCCTCCGAGGCCGGCGTGCTGCCGATCCCGGAAGAGAAGATCGTCCGCAAGTGGCGCCTCCAGCCCGGCAAGATGCTGCTGATCGACCTGGAGGAAGGCCGCATCATCGACGATGCCGAGCTGAAGACCCGGCTTTCCACCGCCAATCCCTACCGCAAGTGGGTGGCGGGCACGCAGATCGTGCTGGAAGACCTGCCCAAGGTTCCCTCACAGGCGCCTTCCACGGCGGAATCGCTGCTCGATCGCCAGCAGGCCTTCGGCTACACGCAGGAAGACCTCAAGTTCCTGATGGCCCCGATGGCGGTCACCGGGCAGGAAGCCGTCGGCTCGATGGGCACCGACACGCCGGTCGCCGTGCTGTCGGACAAGTCGAAGCTGCTCTATTCCTACTTCAAGCAGAACTTCGCCCAGGTCACGAACCCGCCGATCGATCCGATCCGCGAGGAAATCGTGATGAGCCTGGTGTCGTTCATCGGCCCGCGCCCGAACCTCTTCGACCTGGAGGGGCTGTCGAAGCGTCGCCGACTGCAGGTGCGCCAGCCGATCCTGACCAATGCCGACCTGGAGAAGATCCGCGGCATCGGCGACATGGCCGACAACGAGTTCCAGACCTGCACGCTCGACGTCACCTATCCCGCCGAGAACGGCGCGGAAGGCATGCAGGCGGCGCTGAAGGACCTCTGCGAACACGCTGAAAAGGCGGTGCTCGGCGGCTACAACATCATCGTGCTGTCGGACCGGCTGCTCGCGGCATCGCGCATCGCTATACCCGCGCTGCTGGCGACCGCTGCCGTCCACCATCACCTGATCCGCAAGGGGCTCCGCACCTCCGTGGGTCTCGTCGTGGAGACGGGCGAGGCGCGCGAGGTTCACCAGTTCGCGGTGCTCGCCGGCTACGGCGCCGAGGCGATCAACCCCTACCTCGCCTTCGAGACGCTGGCGGCCCTGCACGCGGAAGGGGCATTCCCGGACGCGGTCGATTCCGAAGAAGTGGTGAAGCGCTTCATCAAGTCGGTCGGCAAGGGCATCCTGAAGATCATGTCCAAGATGGGCATCTCGACCTACCAGTCCTATTGCGGCGCGCAGATCTTTGACGCGATCGGCCTGTCCTCCGCGTTCATCGAGCAGTTCTTCTTCGGCACGGCGACGACCATCGAGGGCGTCGGCCTGGCGGAGATCGCCGAAGAGACGGTGCGCCGGCACACGCTCGCCTTCAGCGACGATCCGGTGCTGCGCCGGGCGCTCGATATCGGCGGCGAGTATGTCTACCGGATGCGCGGCGAGGACCATATCTGGACGCCGGACGCGGTGGCCTTCCTGCAGCACGCCGTTCGCGGCGAGGGCATGGACAAGTTCCGCGCCTTCTCCCACCTCGTCGACGGCGAGGCGGAACGCAACCTCACCATCCGCGGCCTCTTCCGCATCCGCATGGCCGAGGAAGCGGGGCTCGTCCCCGTGCCTCTGGATGAGGTCGAGCCGGCCGCCGATATCGTGAAGCGCTTCGTCACCGGCGCGATGAGCTTCGGCTCGATTTCCCGTGAGGCCCACGAGACCATGGCGATCGCCATGAACCGGATCGGCGGCAAGTCGAACACCGGCGAAGGCGGCGAGGAGCCCGAGCGGTTCCGCGTTCTGCCCAACGGCGATTCCAAGCGTTCCGCGATCAAGCAGGTCGCCTCGGGCCGCTTCGGCGTCACGGCGGAATATCTCGTCAATTCCGACATGATGCAGATCAAGGTCGCGCAGGGCGCCAAGCCCGGCGAGGGCGGCCAGCTGCCCGGCCACAAGGTCGATGCTGTCGTGGCCAAGGTCCGGCATTCCACGCCGGGCGTCGGCCTGATTTCGCCGCCGCCGCACCACGACATCTATTCCATCGAAGACCTGGCACAGCTGATCTTCGACCTGAAGTCGACCAATCCGGCGGCCGACGTGTCGGTGAAGCTCGTTTCCGAAGTGGGCGTCGGCACCGTCGCGGCCGGCGTCGCCAAGGCGCGCGCCGACCACATCACCGTGTCCGGCTATGACGGCGGCACGGGCGCCAGCCCGCTGACGGCGATCAAGCATGCCGGCTCTCCCTGGGAGATGGGCCTGGCGGAAACCCAGCAGACGCTGGTGGAGAACGGCCTGCGCTCGCGCGTCGCCCTGCAGGTCGATGGCGGCCTGCGCACCGGCCGCGACGTCATCGTCGGCGCGCTCCTGGGCGCAGACGAGTTCGGCTTCGCCACCGCCCCGCTGATCGCGGTCGGCTGCATCATGATGCGCAAGTGCCACCTGAACACCTGCCCGGTGGGCGTGGCGACGCAGGATCCGGTGCTCCGCAAGCGCTTCAAGGGCACGCCGGAGCACATCATCAACTATCTCTTCTTCGTCGCCGAAGAGGTGCGCGAGCATCTGGCGAAGATGGGCGCGCGCAAGCTGGACGAGATCATCGGCCAGTCCGACCGGCTGGATTCCCGCTCCTTGCTCGATCACTGGAAGCGCAGGGGCCTCGACTTCTCCCGGGTCTTCTACAAGCCCGAGGCGAAGCCGGAGGCGCTGCGCTGGACGGAGCGCCAGACGCATCCGATCGACGACGTGCTGGACCGCAGGCTCATCGCGCAAGCGATGCCGGCGCTGGAGCGGCGCGAGCCCGTGGTGGTGGAAGCGGCGATCCGCAACCTCGACCGCTCGGTGGGCGCCATGCTCTCCGGCGAGGTCGCCAAGCGCTACAAGCATCGCGGCCTGCCGGTCGACACGATCACGGTGAAGCTTCAGGGCACGGCTGGCCAGTCCTTCGGCGCGTTCCTTGCCCGCGGCGTCAGCTTCGATCTCGTCGGCGAGGCCAACGACTATGTCGGCAAGGGTCTTTCCGGCGGCCGGCTGGTGGTGCGCCCGCGCGCCGACACCCGCGTGGATCCGGCCAACTCCATCATCGTCGGCAACACCGTTCTCTACGGTGCGATCGAGGGCGAGGCCTATTTCGGCGGCGTCGCCGGGGAGCGCTTCGCCGTTCGCAACTCCGGCGCGGTGGCGGTCGTGGAAGGCGTGGGCGACCACGGCTGCGAGTACATGACCGGCGGCGTGGTCGTCGTTCTAGGCCAGACCGGACGCAACTTCGCGGCCGGCATGTCCGGCGGCGTCGCCTATGTCCTGGACGAGGACGGCACCTTCTCCTCGCGCTGCAACCTCGCGATGGTGGAACTGGAGCCGGTCCCGGAAGAGGACGATCTGATGGAGCAGTTGCACCATCATGGCGGCGACATCGAGTTCCACGGCCGCGTCGACGTGACGTCCGACATGAACAGCCACGATCAGGAGCGTCTGCTCACTCTGATCGAAAGCCATCTGAACCACACGGGCTCCAAACGCGCCCGGCATATCATGGAGAACTGGGCGGCCTATCGCTCCCGGTTCGTCAAGGTGATGCCGGTCGAGTACCGGCGGGCGCTCCTGGAAATGGAGCAGATGCGCATGGGCGCGGTCGCGGCTGAATAGCGCGCTGGAAGCAGGAATAGAACGATGGGTAAGGTTACAGGGTTTCTGGAGATCGATCGCCAGGAACAGCGCTACCAGCCGGCCTCCGACCGGGTGCGCCATTTCCGCGAATTCGTGCTGCCGCTTCCCCAGCCGGAAGTGCAGCGTCAGGCCGCGCGCTGCATGGATTGCGGCGTGCCGTACTGCCATGGCCCGACGGGCTGCCCGGTCCACAACCAGATCCCGGACTGGAACGACCTGGTCTATGGCGGCGACTGGGAGGAGGCCTCGCGCAACCTCCACACGACCAACAACTTCCCCGAATTCACCGGCCGCATCTGCCCCGCTCCCTGCGAGGAAGCCTGCACGCTGAACATCGAGGACATCCCGGTCACCATCAAGACCATCGAGCAGGCGATCGCCGACAAGGCCTGGGCTTCCGGCTGGATCAAGCCGCAGCCGGCCGAGGTGAAGACCGGCAAGAAGGTCGCGGTGATCGGCTCCGGCCCGGCGGGTCTGGCTGCCGCCCAGCAGCTCGCCCGCGCCGGCCACGACGTGCATGTCTATGAGCGCGAGCCCAAGGCCGGCGGCCTGCTCCGCTACGGCATTCCCGACTTCAAGATGGAAAAGCATCACATCCTGCGCCGCGTGACGCAGATGGAAGCCGAGGGCGTCACCTTCCATTACGGCGTGAATGTCGGCGTGACGCATACGATGCAGGAGCTGAGCGACGGACACGACGCCGTGCTGCTCGCCTGCGGTGCCGAACGCCCCCGCGATCCCGGCATCGGCGGCATCGACCTTTTCGGCGTGCATTACGCCATGCCCTATCTCGTCCAGTCCAACCGCCGCGTCGGCGGCGAGACGGTGCCGGAGCCCGGCGCCTCGGGCGATATCTGGTCCGGCGGCAAGCATGTCGTCGTCGTCGGCGGCGGCGATACGGCGTCGGATTGCGTCGGCACGTCCTTCCGGCAGGGTGCGCTTTCCGTCACCCAGCTCGATATCCGCCCGGTGCCGCCCAAGCACGAGGACAAGGGGCTGGTGTGGCCGTACTGGCCGACCAAGTTCCGCACCTCCTCCAGCCAGGCGGAAGGCGCGGAGCGCGAATTTCAAGCCGCGACGCTGGAATTCGTCGGCGAGGAAGGTCGCCTGACGGGCGTGCGCTGCGCCCGCGTCGACGACAAGCGCCAGCCCATCGAGGGCTCGGAGTTCATCCTCCAAGCCGATCTGGCCTTTATCGCCATCGGTTTTGCCGGCCCTGGAGAGGGCACCTATCTCGCCGAACTCGGCGACGCCCTGCAGCGCGACCGCCGCACCAATGTGGCGGCCGATGAGAAGGACTACCGCACCAGCGTCGACAAGGTCTTCGCGGCCGGCGACGTCCGCCGGGGTCAGTCGCTGATCGTCTGGGCGATCCGCGAAGGCCGCCAGGCAGCCCACGCCATCGACACCTATCTGATGGGCTCGTCGCTGCTGCCGCGCTGAGGCGGAAGCGCGCCGGCCGGCTCGCTGGCCAACAACAATCAAGCCTGCCCTTCGGGGCAGGCTTTTTCATTCAGGAAAGAGCGCCAGCGCCGAACCTGCTATGCCTCCGGGTCGTGACAGCAGACGCAGATCTTGTTGCCTTCGGGATCCCGGAAATATGCGCCGTAAAAATTTGAATGGTATTGCGGCCAAAGTCGCGGTCCGCCCTCGTCGCTCCCACCCGTAGACATTGCGTACTCATGGCATCGATCGACGAGCGGACGACTGGCCGCCAGGAAGGCGGTCATTTGTCCATTCCTGGCGATGTGGCCCCGCCATCGAAAGGCTGCATCACGACGAAGAGCGGCCGATCTGCATCCGTATGCTTCCAGCAGGCCCATTGCGCGCCCGAGAACTTCAAGGGCAGACCCAGGATGTCCATGAGCGGCCTATAGAAATCCAGGGCGCGCGGCACGTCGTTCACCCCGATCGTCACATGTGAAAACACCCTCCGGCTCCTGCGTCCCGTTCACCCTTCCGGTATGACTTTGAGAAGCCGGCGGAAGCGCCAACCGGTTCCGGCGCCACCCGAGTAGCGGCGCCGCAAGCGTTCCGACGACGATTTTAGATCATCATTCCGCCGGACACCTCGATCCGTTGCGCGTTGACCCAGCGATTGTCTTCCGACAGCAGCGACGCGATCATCGGGCCGATATCGTCGGGCAGGCCCGGACGGCCGAGCGCCGTGACCTCGGAGACGCGCCGGTTTACCTCCGGATTGTCGCGCACCATGCCGCCGCTGAAATCGGTCTGGACAGCGCCGGGTGCAACTACATTGACCGCGATCCGCCGATTCCCCAACTCCTTGGCCAGATACCGGGTCAGCACCTCGACGGCACCCTTCATCGAGCCATAGGCGGCGCTGCCGGGATAAACGATCCGCGTCAGGCCGGTCGAGACGTTCACAATGCGACCGCCATCCGCGATGAGGGGCAGCAGGGTCTGCGTCAGGAAGAACACGCCCTTGAGGTGAACGCGGTAGAGGGCGTCGAAATCCTCTTCGGTCACCTCGGCAATCGGGGCGTGATGCGAGATGCCGGCGTTGTTGACGAGGAAGTCGAAGCGCTCGGTACCCCAGTCGGCCAGCACCTTGCGAAGCTCGGTTGCAAAACCGGGAAAGGCCGCCGTGTCGCCGGTGTCGAGGCGCAGGGCGACGGCGCGCGCGCCGGCCTGTTCCACGGCCGCGACCACCTCGTTGGCGGCGGCACGATTGCTGTTGTAGGTGACGATCGAGCCGACGCCACGGCGGGCGAGAGCCTCCACCGTCGAGCGGCCGAGGCCGCGGCTGCCGCCGGTGACGATTGCGATTGGGGAATGTGCGGACATGGAAACTCCATCGGTTCGGTCGCACCGATCTAGTTGCAGCCGCCCGGCCTGATTAGATCGAGATTGCGGTCAACATTGTTTTGGCAGACAGAATGATCGCCATGGATCGTCTCGCCAGCCTGGAACTCTTCGTCCGCATCGTCGACCGGGGCAGCTTCCGCGCCGCGGCGGCCGATCTGGGCATTTCACGTCCTGTCGCAACGGCCGCGATCAAGGCGCTGGAAAAAAGGCTTGGCACGCGACTGCTTCAGCGCACCACCCGGCACGTCCAGCCGACGGTCGACGGCGAGTCTTATTACCGGCGCTGCGTGTCCATTCTCGCGGATATCGAGGATGCCGGCCGCGGCGCGAGCGGGGCCGTGACGGGGCTGCTCCGGGTCAACATCGCGGGCCATCTGGTGCGGACGATGCTGCTGCCGGCTTTGCCCGCATTCCTGGCGCAACATCCGGCGCTGGCGATCCATCTCGGCGAGGGAGAGCGTCTGGTCGATCTGGTGCGGGAGGGCATCGACTGCGTGGTGCGCGCGGGCCACCTCCCCGACAGCGACATGGTCGCTCGGCACCTCGGAGACATGGAGGAGATCACCTGCGCGAGCCCCGCTTATCTCGCCGAGCATGGCGTTCCTCTGTCGCCCGATCGGCTGGACGGACATGTGATGGTGGGTTTCGTGTCGTCGCGAACGGACCGGCCGCTGCCGCTGGAGTTCACGCGGGACGGCGAGACGATCGAGGTTTCCCTGCCGGCGCGCGTGCTGGTTGGCGGCGCCGATACGAGCGTGGCGGCGGCGAGATTGGGTTTCGGCTTGGTCCAGGCACCGCGCATCCGCTTCGAAAACGACCTCGCGGCGGGTACTTTGGTGGAAGTCATGGCCGATTTTCCGCCGACCCCGACCCGTCTCTCCGTCCTGTATCCCAGCAACCGCCAGCTTTCCCCGCGCGTCAGGGTGTTCGTCGATTGGCTGATCGATACGCTTGGGCCGCACCGGTCTCCTGCCTAGGAATCCTGAGCGGCACCAACCTTCGAGGCTCTGTCTCAGGGCTGAGCGGCCGGTGCTGCGGGAACCGCAGGGGCTGCAGGAACAGCCGCAGGTGGGGCCGCCGTGTTGGCCGGAACCGCGGGGCTCGCCTGGGCCAGCGGCGCGTTAGCAGGGGGTGGAGACCCCGGGGCGGATGCGGATGGGGTGGCATTACCTTGCCCGCTCGCGGTAGGCACGCTCGGCTGTTGCAGCTCCTGCCCGGTCGGCGGCGCCTCGGGTTTCGGCTGGGGCGCGCTGCCGCGCGGCCAGGCATTGTTGTCGGCCCGGCTCGCAGGCACTGCCGGGCCCTTTGCGAATGCCGCCGTCACGAGGCTGCTGGCGAGGCTGTCGTTCGCATTGCCGGGAACGGCAGGTGGCATGTCGGAAAGCGCGTTCGTCGGCCCGACAGGCGCGCCCACCGGTATCATCGGCCCGATCTGCGGTCCCTTGGGCTGGTCGCTCGGCGCGGGCTGCTGGCCATTCGCCACGGGCGGCAGGGTGCCCAGTGTCTTGTCGAGATCGGTCTCCAGAAAGAAGGCGAGCTTGCGCGCGCCGGCTTCCGTAAAGGCGATGCCGCCGCTGTCGCGCAATTGCACGGGCTGGCCGGAGACATCCGGGCCGTTGCTAACGAAGCGGCCGTCCTCGTCGGCGAAACCGTCCCAGAGATCCTCGACCTTGACCCCGAGGGTATCCAGGTGATCGTGGAAGATGCCGTTCAGCGTGCTGTAGGTGTTGGACATGGCCGTGGAGCGGACCGGCACCAGCCCTGCCCAGACCACCGGCTTGCCCGTGGCCTTCAGTGCCTGCCCGAAGCGGGCGACCCGCTCGCCATAGACCTGCGTCCAGCGATCGGAGCCCAGCACCGCGCTGCCGCCGGTGCCGGTGATCGTCTGCCGGTCGTTGGCGCCGATCATCACGACGATGGCGTCCGCCTTCTGGTCGCCGGCAAGGCCCGGCAACCTTGCCGGCCAGTCGAACGCCTTGTCACGGACGAGACCGGAGGAGCCGACGCTTGCGTCGATGACCAGCACATCGGGATTGTCGGAATAGGCGGCCGCGAGGCCCTTTGCCAGCGAGGCCGCCATGAAGTCGCCGACAACGAGGATGTGGCGGGCGTTTTCCGCCTTGCCGTCCGCCGCGACCGGCTTGGGATTGACGGCGAGGGGCGCGTTTCTCTCCGCCGGCGTGCGGACGGGCGCCGGTCGCCGGGGCGTGCTGCGCCGCGCGGGAGCAGGCGCCTGCTGGGGCGCGATGGCCGGGGCCTGCTGCGGCGCCATCTGCTGCCGCCGTCCGAAAAGCCGCTGGAAGAAATTGGGGCGGCCCGCCTGCTGCGGCTGCGCCTGGTAATAGCCGCCATTGGGCTGCGCCGCGGCGATATCGCCGAAGGCGAGCCCCGCGACGAGCGCTCCGGTCACGCAGACGATAACGGCCCTTCTCATCTCACCTCCGCGCTATCCCTCGCGCAGAGCGCTCAGGACTTCCACGCCGGCATGGCCGTTCGGCTCCATGCCATTGCGGCTCTGGAAGGCCTTCACCGCCTCGCGCGAGGCAGGACCGGCCTTGCCGTCGATCTCGCCATCATAATAGCCGAGAGCGGAAAGGCGTTGCTGAACTTCCTGCACTTCGCCGGGCTTCAGGGCGCGCTGGCCGTTCGGCCAGGCATGGACGAAGGGTCCGGCGCCGATCAGCCGGTCGGCAAGGTGACCCACCGCCAGCGCATAGGCGGTCGACTGGTTGTAACGCTTGATGACGAAGTGGTTGCGCAGCATCAGGAAGGCGGGGCCGCCCTGCCCGGCCGGCAGGACCAGCACGGCCTTGTCGTCGCCGCGCGGGAAATCCTTCCCGCCGACGCGCACGACGCCCGCCCGCGCCCATTGCGAGATCGGCAGCGAGCCCTTGCGGCCGCCGCTAAGCTCCGGCGGCAGCAGCACCTCGTAGCCCCAGGTCTTGCCGGAATTCCAGCCGGCCTTCTTCAGGTAGTTCGCGGCCGAGGCCATCGCATCCACCGGCGAATTCCAGATGTCGCGACGACCGTCCCCGTCGAAGTCGACGGCGTAGCCGTTATAGGTGGTGGGGATGAACTGCGTGTGGCCCATGGCGCCGGCCCAGGAGCCGGTCAGGCCCTTCGGCGAGATATCGCCGTGCTGAAGGATCTTCAGGGTCGCTATCAGCTGCGTGCGGCCGAACTTGGCGCGACGCGGATCGGCATAGGCGAGCGTCGCCAGCGAGCGGACGACCGGCTTCACGCGCTTGGGATCCTGCAACGCCTCGCCATAGGAGGATTCGATGCCCCAGATGGCGACGAGGATCTCGCGCGGCACGCCGTAGCGGCGTTCGATGGCGTCGAGCGCGGTCCGGTATTGCTGCAGCGCGACGCGCCCAGTGGCGATTCGCTTGTCGGAGACGGCGCCCTCGACATAGTCCCAGAGCGGCTTGACGAATTCCGGCTGGTAGTGGGCACGCTCCAGCACGTCGGGATCGGGTGACACGCCGCGGAAGGCGGCCTGGTAGACGGCGCGGGAGATGCCCGCCTGCGCGGCCGTCGGCCAGAACCCGGCGACCCAGCGATCGAAGCCCGCATCGGCGTGGGCGATGCTGCTGAAGCAGGTCGCCGCCAGCACGAGAGCGAGGCTCGGAAGGGACAGTAGTCGCCGCATGTCATCCTCTCCGTTATTCCGTTTGTCAGAAGCTCCCAAGCTCGCTGGATATGGTTAAGGAGAGGATAAGACGGACGGTTCCCTGTCACTGCCGGCCATCAACGAGGCGTGAGCAGGCAGCCTGACGGTCAGGCCGCCCTACTCCCTCGGCACGTTCCGGTCCAGTTCCTCCAGCCAGATCCGGCCGTTCCCGTCGGAGGGCGCGCGCCAGTCGCCGCGCGGCGAGAGCGAGCCGCCGGCCACGACCTTCGGACCGTTCGGCATGGCGGAGCGCTTGAACTGGCTGATGGTGAAGAAGCGGAAGAGGAAGACTTCCAGCCAGTGGCGGATGTCGGACAGGGCGTAATGATGCCGCCGCTCCTCGGGAAAACCGGGAGGCCACGCGCCACTTTCCCGGTCGCGCCAGGCATTCAGCGCCATGAAGGCGATCTTGGACGGCACGTAGCCGTAGCGAAGCACGTAGAAGAGATTGAAGTCCTGCAGTTCGTAGGGACCGATCTTCTCTTCCGTGCTCTGCGGCGCACCGCTGGCTCCGGGCGGGATCAACTCCGGCGAGATCTCGGTGGCAAGGATCGCGGTCAGCGTTTCCGACACGTCGGCTTCGAATCGCTTCGAACTGATGACCCAGCGGATCAGGTGCTGGATCAGCGTCTTCGGCACACCCGCATTGACGTTGTAGTGGGACATCTGATCGCCCACGCCATAGGTGCACCAGCCGAGCGCCAGCTCCGAGAGGTCCCCGGTGCCGAGAACGATGCCGTTCTTGTGGTTGGCGAGGCGGAAGAGATAGTCGGTCCTGAGCCCCGCCTGAACGTTCTCGAAGGTGATGTCGTAGACCGGCTCTCCCTTGGCGAAGGGATGCTCCATTTCCTGGAACATCGTCATCGCGGTCGGCCTGATGTCGAGTTCCTGCTGGGTGATGCCCAGCGAGGTCATCAGCCCTATGGCATTCGTCTTCGTGCCCGCGCTCGTGCCGAAACCCGGCATGGTGTAGCCGAAGATGTTGGTGCGCGGCAGCTTCAGGAGATCCATCGCCTGCGCCGCGACGATCAGCGCCTGGGTGGAATCGAGGCCGCCGGAAACGCCGACGACGATGCGCTCGATACCGGTGGATTGCAGCCGCTGGACAAGGCCGGCGACCTGGATGTTGTAGGCTTCGTAGCAGTCGAGTTCCAGCCGCTCGCGACTGGCCGGAACGAAGGGGAAGCGCTCGATGCGGCGCTTCAAACCGATATCGTCGGCCGGGGGATCGACGCGGAAGAAGACGCGACGCCAGCCGCCGGTCATCTCCTCCTGCCGGGCATTCTCGTGGAAACTGCCCATGCGGATCCGCTCCTGCCGGAGAAGATCGAGGTCGATATCGGCATAGGCGATCTGGTCGGTGGACGGGAAACGCTCGGTCTCCGCCAGCGTCGCGCCGTTCTCGAAGATGCCCGCCTGCCCGTCCCAGGCGAGATCGGTGGTGGATTCGCCGGGACCGGCCGCGGAATAGAGATAGGCCGCGATGCAGCGGGCGGACTGCGACTGGCAGAGCATCCGCCGCGTCTCGGCCTTGCCGATGGTGATATCGCTGGCGGACAGGTTTGCGAGAACCGTCGCGCCGGCCAGCGCCGCGTTGGAGCTCGGCGGGATCGGCACCCAGAAATCCTCGCAGACTTCCGCATGGACGATCAGGCTCTTCACGTCCTCGGCCTGGAACAGGAGATCGGTGCCGAACGGCACCTCGCGGCCGGCAACGAGGATTTCGTCGTCGGCGATCTCGGCGCCGGAGAGGAAATGACGCTGTTCGTAGAATTCCCGGTAGTTCGGCAGGTAGCTCTTGGGCACCACGCCCAGAACCTGCCCGCGATGGATCGCCACCGCGCAATTGTAGAGGCGCTGCTCATGGCGGAGCGGCGCGCCGACGAGGATCAGCGGCAGGAGGTCGGCGGAGGCTTCCGCGATGGCGTCGATCGCCTCCTCCACCGCATCCAGCAGCACGTCCTGCTGCAGGATGTCGCCGATCGAGTAGCCGGAAATGCCGAGCTCGGGAAAGACGGCGAGCGCCGCTCCCTCTTCGTGGCACTGGCGGGAAACCCGGATCACCGCCTCCGCATTGGCGGCGGGATCGGCCAGCGTGCAATGCGTGGTGCAGGCTGCGACGCGGGCGAAGCCGTGCCGATAAAGCGAGTCGAACGTCATCGTGGAACCACCATTCCTCATGCGGTCAACATGCCGCCGGAGGGAAAGTTCCGCAATCCCGTCCGCCACTTAACCGAGAGCGCCGGAGCCGGTGGGGTCAGGCGGCGTGCTGGCGCAGCAGGATTTCTTCCCAGTCCAGCGCGTGCTCGACCATCAGGTCGAGATCGTCGAAGCGGGGCTGCCAGCCGAGTTCCCGGCGGATGCGCTCGGCGCGCGCGATCATGACGGGGATGTCGCCGGTGCGGCGGGCCCGGGCGCGTATGTCGATGGTGCGGCCGGAAACGCGCTGCACGGCATCCAGCACGTCGAGCACGGAATAGCCGTGGCCGTAGCCGCAGTTCAGCGTGCGGCTGGTGCCGCCGCCGCGCAGGTGGTCGACGGCAGCGCCGTGGGCGCGGGCGAGATCGGAAACGTGGATGAAGTCCCGGATGCCGGTTCCGTCCGGCGTAGGATAGTCGGTGCCGAACACGGCGACATGGTCGCGCTGACCGGTGGCCGCCTCGATGGCGACCTTCATCAGATGCGTCGCGCCCCGCGTGGACTGGCCGGTGCGGCCGAGCGGATCGGCGCCCGCGACGTTGAAATAGCGCAGCGCCACGTAGCGGAAGTCGTAGGCCGTGGCGGCATCCGCCAGCATGCGCTCCGTCATCTGCTTGGACGCGCCGTAGGGCGAAAGCGGCGAAAGCGGCGCTTCCTCGTCCACCGGCAGGCTGGCGGGAATGCCGTAAACGGCGGCGGTGGAGGAGAACACGAATTCCGGCACCCGGCACGACACGGCCGCAGCGACCAGCTCGCGCGATTTCACGGTGTTGTTCAGGTAGTAGCCGAGCGGATCCGCGACGGAGTTCGGCACCACCACGGAACCCGCGAAATGCAGGATCGTTTGAACATCCCGGGTCGTCAGGATCCGGTCAACGAGGACCCGGTCGCCGATGTCGCCGACAACAAGCTCTGCCGAGGGAAGAACCGCCCAATCGAATCCCGTGGAAAGATCGTCCAGCACGACGATCCGCTCGCCACGCCGGGCCAGTTCCAGGACGACATGGCTGCCGACGTATCCTGCGCCGCCGGTAACGAGAATCGTCATGCCTCTACCGTTCCCTGCCCGATTGATCTCTGGACGAGACGCCCGGAGGTACAGTAAGGCAGCGATCCAGAGGGCGGAACCGAAAGGCTAAGGTGTGGTAAATCCAATTCGCAAGGCGGTGTTTCCGGTCGCCGGGCTGGGCACGCGTTTCCTGCCGGCCACGAAGGCGACGGCCAAGGAAATGCTGACCATCGTCGACCGTCCGGCGCTGCAATATGTGGTCGACGAGGCCATCGAGGCCGGCATCGAGCACATGGTCTTCGTGACCGGTCGCGGCAAGGGCGTGATCGAGGATCACTTCGACTCCGCCTTCGAGCTTGAGGCGACGCTGAAGAGCCGCAACAAGACCAAGGAACTCGAGCAGCTCCAGCGCGAGCTGCCCAAGGCCGGCACCACGAGCTTCACCCGCCAGCAGGCCCCTCTGGGGCTCGGTCACGCCATCTGGTGCGCCCGCGACATCATCGGCAACGAGCCCTTCGCGGTGCTCCTGCCGGACATGCTGATGAAGGCCGAAAAGGGCTGTCTGAAGCAGATGCTGACCGCTTACGAGAAGCATGGCGGCAACGTGCTGGCGCTGGAGAAGGTGCCGCACGACCAGGTCAGCAAATACGGCGTCGTCGCCGTCGGCGGGCAGGACGAGACCGGCTACGAGATCACCGGCATGGTGGAAAAGCCGAAGACGGAAGACGCTCCTTCCGACCTCATCATCTCCGGCCGCTACATCCTTCAGCCCGAGATCTTCGACATCCTGACGCATCAGGAGCCGGGCGCCGGCGGCGAGATCCAGATCACCGACGCCATGATCAAGCTGATGAAGACGCAGCGCTTCACCGGCTTCGAGTTCGACGGCATCACCTACGATACCGGCTCCAAGATCGGCTTCCTGACCGCCAACGTCGCCTATGCGCTGGAGCGGCCGGAACTCGGCGGTGAATTCCGCGCCGAGATCGAGAAGCTGCTCGGCCGCTAAGGCGGTCGAAGAAGAACGAGCGGCGCGCCCCCAGTCTTTCCGGGAAGCCAATCTTTCCCGGAAAGACTGGGAGCGCGCTTTATCTTTGCAGCCGGACCCGCACCGTCACCGTGTTGCTGTCGCCCGTGGAGCTCGGCTCGTCGCTCCGGGTGTTCTCGTATTCGTAGCGCCCGATCAGCGCGACGTCCCGATTGAGGTTGTAGGCCACCGTCGCATAGCCGGTGAACGTCCGGTCGGTACGGTCCACCCCCTCGAAATGCTCCTCGGAATAGCCGATGCCGGCCTCCACGTTCAGATCGTGGCGGATACTTCTGACCACGCTGAGCGTGCCGCCATAGACGATCGATTCCGACGAGCCCTCGAGAGTCGTGGGCCGGAACTCGGTTGAAAGGCCGAGCTTCACGATCGTCAGCCGGCGCGGCGACCAGAGGATCGCGGCGGAGGCGGTCGGCGCATCGATATCTGCGAGCCGGTCGTCGTCGAAATGCTCGTGGTGGTATCCGGCGGCCAGCTCGCCGCTGAGCTTGGGGCCGAAATCGGCGATGATGCCGCCGCGCAGATCGCCCCAGACGCTTGAGCGCCGATAGCCGTCCTCGTCCGTCGCGCGATCGTAGCTGCGGGTGCCGACCGCCACTTCCACATAGGGCTTCAGCGCCGGGCTGATCTCGTAGGAACCGCGCAGCCGGCCTTCATAGGCATTGTTGTCCTCGCGCGCGAGATCGGCCTTGCTGCCGTCGGCCAGCGAGACGTCCTCATGGATTTCGCGTTGCACGCTGCCTGCCGCCTCGATGCCGAAGCGGCCAAGCGTCTGGTCGACGCCCGCCTGCCCCGTCAGCGTATGAACCGCCGGCCGTTCCGTCGCGCCGGACGGCGTGTCCGGGCTCGTATAGCTTTGCAGCCCGTAATGGTAGCTCGCGCCGAGATTGACCTTGGTATCGTGCGAGACGTCGATGCGCCCCTTCACGTCCACGTCGGCCTCGCGCTCGTCCAGCGACTTGTCCTTGAACTGGGTGTCGCTGCCCTTGGCGTCGATCTGGAGGGAGTGACGCGACCAGTTGGATTGCAGCGTGGCTTCGGGGGCGATCACCGCGCCCAGCGCCGGGTTCTTGTCGGGACCGCCATCGGGGTTGTCGCTGGCGGTGACGCCGACCTCGATCGCGGGGCGGAGGGTGAAGGTGCCGACCCGCACGCCCACCGGCGCGAAGGCATCGTCCGCCGCCTCGCGGTCGACGCTTCGCCGGCGGGCCGGGATCCCGGTTTCCGGCACGATCGTCGTGGCCGCCGCGTTCGTCACGGGTGCGGCCGCCGGCGTGGCAGGCGTCAGCAGATCGTCCCCGGCGGCATCGAGATCGCCGGAAAACGTGTCCAGCCCGGTTGCGGCCGTGCCGCGCGCGGAGGTGTTTCCGGTCGTGCCGAGATCGGTCGGCAGCGTGCCGCGGAGAGGCAGTGCGCCGGTCGTCGCCGGACCCGCGTCCGTGCTCGCGGTCGTGGCGGTCAGCGCCGCGTCCTGCGCCCACGCGCCACCCGCCCCACCGAGCAGGGCAGCGAGACAGACACTGGCGGAAAGACCGGCGCGCAGCATGGGTGACCCGCAAGCGCCTGCCCAGCCAGCGCTCGCTTAATTGATATTGCCAATGCGTAAAGCCCCATGGTTAACGCTCGGTTTACCGATTGAACGGCGACGGCGCTCGCGTCCACGACGACGCCGTGATAAGCGGCAACCCATGAATTCACCTGCAGTCCAGTCGGCGCTCCGTACGCTCGGCACCGAGATCGATGCCCTCAACGCGCTGAATCGCGCCCTCGGCAACGGGCTCTCCGAGCCCTTCAAGGAAGCCTGCGCCACGATCCGCAAGGCGGAAGGCCGCGTCGTCGTCACCGGCATGGGCAAGAGCGGCCATATCGGCACCAAGATCGCGGCGACCCTCGCCTCCACCGGCACGCCGGCCTTCTTCGTTCACCCGGCCGAGGCCAGCCACGGCGATCTCGGGATGATCACCCATCGCGATGTGATCCTGGCGCTCTCCTGGTCGGGAGAGACGGCGGAGTTGAAGAATATCGTCTTCTATTCCCGCCGCTTCTCCGTGCCGCTGATCGCGATCACCGCCGGCGAGCATTCGACGCTGGGACAGGCGGCGGACACCGTGCTGCTGCTGCCGCGCGTCACCGAGGCCTGCCCGCATGGCCTCGCTCCCACCAGTTCCACGCTGATGCAGCTGGCGCTGGGCGATGCGCTCGCGGTGGCGCTCCTGGAAAGCCGCGACTTCACGCCCGACGATTTCGCCGTGTTCCATCCCGGCGGCAGCCTCGGCGCCAATCTCCAGCACGTCCGCGACATCATGCATGCAGGCGACAGCGTGCCGATCGCCCCACTGGGAACGCGGATGGACGAAGCCATCGTCCTGATGACGCAGAAGGGCTTCGGCTGCCTCGCCATCACGGGCGGGGACGGCCGTCTCGCCGGTATCGTCACTGACGGCGACCTCCGCCGACATCTCGGCGGCGATCTCCTGTCGCGCCGGGTGGAGGAGATCATGAACCGCAATCCGCGCACCGTGGCCCCGGAAATGCTGGTCGCTTCGGCATTGAAGGCGCTGAACTCCGCCGCCATCACCGCATTGCTGGTGGTTGACGGAGGCAAGCCGGTCGGCATCGTCCACATGCACGACATGCTGCGGATCGGTGCCGCCTGAGAAGCTCCCGGACGGCCCGACGCGTCGGGCCTAGTCGCCGACGCAAACGACGATCTTGCCCAGGTGTTTCTGCGATTCCAGCAGGCGATAGGCGTCCTGCGCCTCCGCGAACGGAAAGACGCGATCGATCACCGGCCGCATCTCCTGCGTGGCGATCGCGCGGTTCATCGCCTCGAACATCTCCCGCGAGCCGACATAGATGCCACGCAGGTTGATGCTCTTGCGCAGGATCGGGCTCGGATCGATCCGATGATTGTCGCTCAGCACGCCGATCAGGGCGATCGAGCCACCGATGCGGACGCTGTCGATCGACAGCGGCAAGGTGCCGGGGCCGCCGACCTCGACGACATGATCGACGCCGGAATCTCCGGTGAGATCGCGCACCGCCTTGTCCCAATCCGGCCGCGCCCGGTAGTTCACGCAATCCGACGCGCCGAACGCCTTCAGCTTCTCGATCTTTTCGTCCGAGGACGAGGTCGCGATGACGCGCGCGCCGGTCATGCGGGCGAATTGCAGCGCGAACAATGAGACGCCACCGCTGCCCAGCACCAGCACCGTCTCGCCCGGCTTGAGCGGCCTTCCGCCGAACAGCGCGTTCCAGGCGGTCACGGCCGCGCAGGGCAGCGTCGCCGCTTCCTCGAAGCTCATGTGATCGGGGATCGGCACAAGTCCGTTCTGGTCCAGCACCACATATTCCGACAGCATGCCGTCGATGGCGCCGCCAAGCGCGCTGGCGGCGTGGGCGGATGTCGGCGGGCCGGCAAGCCAGTTCTGCATGAAGATGCCGGCCACACGGTCGCCCGCCTTCACCCGCTCCACGTCTTCGCCGATCTCCACCACCTCGCCGGCACCATCGGAGAGCGGAACGATGTTTTCGGGAACGCCGCCACGGCCGTACTGGCCCTTCACAACCATCAGGTCGCGGTAGTTCAGCGACGTCGCACGGACGCGGATGAGCACCTGCCCCCGCTTCGGACGGGGCGTTTCGGCTTCGGCAAGCGTCAGGCTGTCGATGCCGGCGGCTGTCGGAATGCGGTAAAGCTTCATCGAAATTTCTCCGTCGCGCGTTCAGTCGAGCCCGGCGCGGTCCTGCACCACGCGGGCGAGATAGCTCCAGTCCTTGTCGGCGCCGCCGGTCGCCACCGCTTCCACCATGTTATCGCGGGCGACGCTGGCGAAGGGCATGGGGACATGCAGTTCATCTGCAGCGGCCAGCGCCAGCCGCACGTCCTTCAGGCCGAGCGACATCTTGAAGCCCGCTTCGTGCTGTCCGTCGGCGATCATCGTGCCGTAGTTCTGGTAGACCGGAGACTGGAAGAGGTTGTTGATCGCGGCGAGGAAATCCTTGGGCGGTATGCCGGCCTTGCGCATCAGCGCGAAGGTTTCGCCCAGCGTCTCGATCATCGCCGTCAGCATGAAATTGTTGCCGAGCTTCACGAGGTTCGCCTTCCAGGGCTCTTCGCCGAATTCCGAGACGCCACGACCGAGCGCATCCAGCAGCGGGCGGATCGTTGCCACGCCGCGAGCTGGCCCGGCCAGCACGATCCAGAGCTTGGCGGCCGCCGCCATCTCGGGCCGCCCGAAGACCGGCGCGGCGACATAGTCCCGGCCTTTCTTCGCGTGCTCCTCCGCAAGCGTTCTGGCCGCGGCGACGCTGAGCGTGCTCATGGAAAGGTGGACCGCACCCTGCCGGAGGTTGTCGAGCAGCCCGCCATGGACGACCTCGGTCACCGCCTGGTCGTTCGCCAGCATGGTGACGACGGCCTCGGCGTCGCGCACAGCTTCCGCGATGCTGCCGGCCACCGGCGGCTCCTTGCCCTCGAAGCCTTCGGGCGTCTTCCGGCTCCGATTCCAGACCGTAAGGTCATGGCCGGCCCTGGCCAGGTTCGCGGCCATGGGCATGCCCATGGAGCCCAGCCCGATAAATGCAACCTTCATCCCAGCGCCTCGATCTCGAAAGATAGCCGCTGAACGGGGAGACGAAGAGCTGGTTCCGATCAGGAACCGCCGATAAGGAGCAGAAGGGGAAAAACGCTAGGCGGGTCCGGCAGACGGATCTTCGGGAACCACGTGCAATGTCGCCCCCTCCGCCGCGCTGACGCGCACCCGGGCGCCCATCGGGAGGTCCGGCCCCGTGACGCGCCACATCGTGTCATCGACCCGAATGCGCCCGACGCCGTCGTGAAGCGGCTCGGCCAGCGTGAACGCACGGCCGACGAGCCGGTCGGCACGGCGGTTCAGCGTGGGATCGGCGGGCTGGGCCGCCCCGTAGCCGAAGAAGTGGCGAGCCGCGAGCGCGATCGCCACCGACAGCGCCGCGAAGCCCAGTACCTGCCATTGCCACGGCCAGGGCACGACCAGCGCGCTGACGCCGATCAGCATCGCCGCGATGCCGAACCAGATAAAGAACAGACCGGGTGCCAATGCCTCGACCGCCAGCAGGACGAGACCGAGGACCCACCAGGTCCAGCCGCCCAGCAGGGAGAGGACGGTTTCGATCATGGAAATTCCGGCGGGTTCGGCACATTGGTGCCCGTGGGCGGCACGATCCGGGTAGGCCGGCGCGCGGGTCTTTCGACCGGCCGCTCCGCACCCTCGTTACGGGACCCGTCGTTCCGGGCCGCGAAAGCGTCGCGGGCAATCTCAGAGATGCCGCCGAGCGCGCCGATCAGCGACGAAGCCTCCACCGGCAGCATGAAGGTCTTCTGGTTCGGCGAACGGGCGAATTCCTTGAGCGCATCGACATAGCGCTGGGCGACGAAGTAGTTGATCGCCTGCACGTCGCCCTCGGCGATCGCGACGCTGACCAGCGCCGTCGCCTTGGCCTCCGCCTCCGCCTGCCGCTCGCGCGCCTCGGCGTCGCGGAACGCCGCCTCGCGCCGGCCCTCGGCTTCGAGGATCTGCCCTTGCTTCTGCCCCTCCGCCTTGAGGATCTCCGCCGCGCGCTTGCCTTCCGCTTCCAGGATCGCGGCGCGCTTCTCGCGTTCCGCCATCATCTGCCGCGCCATGGAATCCACGAGGTTGCGCGGCGGGTCGATGTCCTTGATCTCGATGCGGGTGATCTTCACGCCCCAGGGCGAGGCGGCGGCATCGACGACGCGAAGCAACCGTTCGTTGATCTCGTCGCGGTTGGACAGGAGCTGGTCGAGGTCCATCGAGCCCATGACGGAGCGGATATTGGTCATGGTGAGGTTCAGGATCGCGTTCTGGAGGTTGTTCACCTCGTAGGCGGCCTGCGGCGCGCTCACAACCTGGAAGAAGGTGATGCCGTTCGCCGTCACCGTCGCGTTGTCGCGGGTGATGACTTCCTGGCTCGGCACTTCCAGAACCGTTTCCATCATGTTCATGCGCGCGCCGACGCGGTCGATGAAGGGGGTGATGATGTTCAGGCCCGGCGACAGCGTGCCCGTGTATCGCCCGAAGCGCTCGATCGTATAATTGTAACCCTGCGGAACAGTCTTCACCGCCGAGATCAGAACGATCACCACCAGCGCGACGAGCACGATCACGGCGATATCGAAGCCGGTCATTGTTTCCTCCACCATCATCTTGCCTGTTCTCCTATCGCCTTTGAGGCATCTTGTCGCGGCCATCGGTCGCCACAAGGCGATTTCGGGTGCATAAAGTCGGCGGATGCGGTAAGCGCGACAGCCCCTCCGGCCTTCCCTGCCGGCCTCACCGCCGACCTCGGAGGGCAGGAGTTCCCCCGACGTGCTCGATCACCAAGCGATCATCGACCTGATCGGCCATTACGGCCTCTGGCTCGTTTTCGGCTTCATCCTGCTGGAGAGCATCGGCTTGCCGCTGCCCGGCGAGACGGCGCTGATCGCGGCATCGCTGTTCGCGGGCTCCACGCACCAGATCTCGCCGGTCAGCGTCATCATCACGGCAGCGCTCGCAGGCGCGCTCGGCGGCAGCATCGCCCACTGGATCGGCAAGCGCGTGGGCCTGCCCGTGCTGGCGCGCTACGGCTCCTACATTCACCTCCCGCCGAAAAGGCTCAAGGTGGGGCGCTATCTCTTTGCGGAATACGGCAACGCCATCGTCTTCGTCGGGCGCTTCGTCATCATCCTGCGCGCCATCGTGGGCCTGCTCGCCGGCGCCAACCAGATGTCGTGGCAGCGCTTCGGCCTTGCCAATCTCGTGGCGAGCATCGTCTGGGCCTGCCTCTATGGCATCGGCTGCTATTATCTCGGCGCGCAGATCAACCGCTACGGCAGTCCCGTCGCGATCGGGCTGCTCGTGCTGGCGCTGCTGATCATCAGCGCCAGCCTGTGGTTCTTCCGCCGCCACGAGAAGCAGCTGGAGGTGAAGGCGGAGGCCGCCTTTCCCGGTCCGCTTGTGGCGGAAAAGCCGGTCGGCGGCCGCCGACCGGTCAATCCCTGAAGACCTGACCGATTACCGGAGGGCAGCGGCCCTCAGAGCCAGCCCTGCAATTCCCGCATCACCATCTTGGTGATGACGCGCATGCCTCCGGCGCTGGCGTTCAGGCAGGGGATGTGGCTGAACTTCTCGCCACCATGGTGCAGGAAGACCTCGCGGTTCTGCACGGCGATTTCTTCCAGCGTTTCCAGGCAGTCGGCGACGAAGCCGGGATTGAGCACGGCGATGCGCTTCACGCCGTCCTTGGCGAGCTGCTCGATCGTCTTGTCGGTATAGGGCTGCAACCATTCCTCCGGCCCGAAGCGGGATTGGAACGTCGCGATCAGCCGCGTCTTCGGCCAGTCCAGCGTCTCCCGCAGGAGCCGCGTCGTCTTCTGGCAGTGGCAGTGATAGGGGTCGCCCTTGCGGAAATAGGATTGCGGCAGGCCGTGATAGGAGGCGATCACCACTTCCGGCTCGAAATCCAGCTTCGCGAGATGCTGCTCGACGCTCTCCGCCAGCGCGTCGATATAGGCCGGGTCGTCATGGTAGGGCGGCACGGTGCGTAGCGCCGGCTGCCAGCGCATCTTCATCAGCGCCTCGAAGGCCTTGTCGTTGACCGTCGCCGTCGTGGTCGCGCTGTATTGCGGATAAAGCGGGAAGACGAGGATCTTCTCGCAGCCCTGCGCCTGCAAGGCGTTCATGCGCTCCACGATGGACGGGGTGCCGTAGCGCATCGCCCAGTCGACGGTCACCTCTTCCTCCGCCGCAAGCTCGGCCGCGAGCTTCTCGCCCTGCTCGCGCGTGATCGTCCTGAGCGGCGATTCATCCCGCTCCTTGTTCCAGATGGAGGCATAGAGCGCGCCGCTCTTCTTCGGTCGCGTGCTCAGGATGATGCCCTGGAGGATCGGCTGCCAGATCGCGCGCGGCGCCTCGATCACGCGCCGGTCGGACAGGAATTCGCCGAGGTAGCGGCGCATCGGCCAGTAGGTCGTGCCGTCGGGTGTCCCGAGATTGACCAGCAGCACGCCGATGCGCCTGGCCTTCAGCGGGGGATGGTCGGCCGGCGGCTTGACCTCGCGCATCGCGGCGCGCTTGCCGGTGCCGGGGGAAATCAGATCAGCTTCGAGCACCATTCAGGGCCTCCTGTCCGGGACAAATAGGCCAAAGTGCCGGTGATTTCCAAGCACGGCTGGCGGGACACTCTGTCCAGCGGCAGGGCGCCCGGGCCGCGATCCGCGTCTCAGCCGGGCGCGCCGGCATGGGAACGGAACCAGAGCGTCGCCATGATCAGGACGATAGCGGCGAACTGGGCCAGCACGCGCATCTGCATCAGCTTCTGCGACCGGTTGGGATGCCCCCCCTTCATCATGTTCCAGAGCCCGGCAAGCAGGATCAGGAACACGAGGCCGATCATGGCCGGGATGATGACGGTGCTCATGGTGTCCCGTTCAGCACGACGATGGAAAGATCGAGCATCGTCGCATAGGCGACCCAAACCGCATAGGGGATAAGCAGCAGCATGGCGGCCCGGTCGATCCTGCCGAAGAGGCTTATGGTCCAGAGGATCAACGCTTCCAGCACCACGATCACGGCGAACGAGGCCGGCAGAAGGTGGGCGCCGAAAAAGACGAAGGACCAGCCCATGTTGAAGGCGAGTTGCAGCGCATAGAGGCCAATGGCCTTCCCCGTCAGCGGGGATCGCCGCCGCCAGACCTGCCAGACCGCCACCGCCATCATGACGTAGAGCACGGTCCAGGCCGGCCCGAAAAGCCAGTTCGGCGGCTGGAAGAAAGGCTTCCGCAGGGTGGCGTACCAGCCGGGAATTTGCGGGATGGTGACAAGGCTGGCGCTCACCGCCACCGCGCCGCAGATCGCCAGTGACAGCAGGAGGACAAGCAGCGAACGACCGGAGAAGGCGGGTGCCGGCTTCTCCGCCACGCCGGCCCTCGCCGGGTCCGCGACCCCGTTCATCGAGCTGCGCCTCGTCATGAGTTCCGGCTCGATCTGATCGCGCTGCGGTCGAGAACCCGCTTCGGCAGGAGCCGCCTGAGCGCCCCCATCAGGTGGGTAGGGTAGGTGACGAAATATTGCGGGCGCGGATGGCGGGCTTCCGCGGCGTGGACCAGCACCTTCAGCACGGCCTCGGGACCGAGCTGCCCGCGTGTGTTGCCGCCGCTTTCCAGCCCCTTCAGCCGCCGCCGGTAATAGCTCCGGTGAACGGAGGTTTCGGGATCGATATGACGGTGGAAGGCCAGGATCGAGTTCTGGCCGATGCGGGACGCGATCGGGCCGGGCTCGATGGCGCTGACTTGGATGCCGCTGCCGGCAAGCTCGATGCGCAGCGTGTCGCAATAGGCCTCGATGGCGAATTTCGTCGTGCTGTAGGCGCCGCGAAAGCCCATGGCGAAGAGGCCGAGGATGGAGGACACCATGACGATGCGGCCCGAGCCCTGCCGCCGCATGACGGGGATCGCCAGCCGGGTCAACTCGTGCCAGCCGAAGAAGTTCGTCTCGAACTGCTCGCGCAGCGCCGCGAGGCTCAGATCCTCCAGCGCGCCGGGCTGGGCATAGGCGCCGTTATTGACGAGCGCGTCGAGCCTGCCGCCGGTGGCTTCCATCACCGCCTCGAACGCGGCGCCGATGGAGTCCGGCTCGCGGTAATCGAGATAGAGCGCCTCCAGCCCCGCCTCCGTCAGCCGGGCGAGATCGGCGGCATTCCGCGCGGTGGCGAAGACCCGCCAGCCCCTCGCCTTCATTCCCGTCGCGCAGGCCTCGCCGATGCCGGACGAACAGCCGGTGATCAGGATCGTCTTGGGATCTGTCATCTCTTCCGAATAGCCGGTTCGTCCCGATCAGAACAGATCAGGACAGGACAGGGCTCGGCTCCTGGGGCGCAAGGGCGAGGGGCGTGCCGATCGCCGCGCGGATCTCATCCGCCTTGCGGCCGGCCAGCCGGAGGGCGCGAAGCGATTCCGAGCCGCGCGATTTGGAAAGCTTCTGGCCGAACTCGTCGAGGATCAGCGGGTGATGGTGATAGAGCGGCTCGGGCAGGCCGAGCAGCACCTGCAACAGCCGGTGCACCGAAGTCGCGGGCCTGAGATCCTCGCCGCGCACGACATGCGTGACGCCCTGGAAAGCATCGTCCACCACCACGGAAAGATGGTAGCTCGCCGGTGTTTCCTTGCGCGCGAGGACCACGTCGCCCCAGCGCGCCGGGTCGGCGGAAAAGCTCACGTCGGGATCGGCGGGAAACAGCGGGTTCCGCTCCCGCCAGCGAAGCGTCCCACGTCCCGCGAGCGCGGCAAGGGCCCGCTTCATGTCGAGGCGGAGGGCGAAGGGAGCACCTCCTTCCCGCACCTCGCGCCGCCGGGAGTTCGACCATTCACGCTCGCGCCCGGGATAGAGCGGCGCGCCGTCCGGATCGCGCGGCCATGCCTGCCCACCCGCTTCCTCAGCCGACACCGCCGCCTGGATTTCCGCCCGGCTCAGCGTTGCGGGATAGATGAGGCCAAGCCGGTCCAGTTCGGCCAGCGCTCGCCGGTAGGCGTCGAAGCGGTCGCTCTGGCGCAGCACCGGACGTTCCCAGTCGAGGCCGAGCCAGGCGAGGTCCTGCAGGATGGCCAGTTCGTATTCCGGCCGGGCGCGGACACGGTCGATATCCTCTATGCGCAGGAGAAAGCGGCCGGACGCGGCAAGCGCCGCCGCTTCGTTCAGGCATCCGGAATAAGCGTGGCCCAGATGCAGGTAGCCGTTCGGGCTCGGCGCGAAGCGAAACGTCGGCTGCCCGGCGCTGCGCAGGGCCAGCGGGATCGTTTCCGGTTTCTCCAGATCGGTAACAGCTTCAGGCACGCTTCGCCCTGGTTGATCTCCGGCGGTCAGGCCATGATCGGCGCTTGTACAGGCATGTACTCACGCGGCATGGTCCGCCCGTCCAGGTTGCAGTCCATTCGGGTCAGAGCATCCCGGAGCGCGTCTTGATGGTCAAGCGGTATGCCGTTCAGGGCAGTCTCGGCGATCGCCACCCAGATCTTCTGGATAGCATCTACTTCCTGGCGCCCACTTTCGGTCAGGAACACCGCCGCCTTGCGCTGGTCGCCGGCAACCCCGTGGCGCCGGACGAGGCCCGCGGCGATCAGGCGGCCGACCAGCTTGGTGACGGTCGGCGGCTGGACGCCAAGCGAGACCGCGACATCCCCCATCGTGCAGCCATCCTGCCCGTCGAGAAGCAGCAGCACGGAATCCTGTCCGGGGTGCAGCGCACGCGAGGCGAGAGCGGAAGCCCGCTTGGAGCGATGGGATTTGGCAACGCGGAGCAGAAGAGAAATGGCCGTTTCAGTCATCGCAATGTTCCCTCTGTTATTAACTAGATATCTAAGGGAAAGCGGCGGACGACTCCTTTTCATTTGATAAGCTTCTGCCCGATTGGGCGCGTCTTGCGATTGATTCCCTGCTAGTCACGACAGCTGTTTCAGGACGGGTGAACGATGGATACGATCACGCGCATGCAGGCCTTCATCGCCGTGGTGAATTCCGGTGGCTTTTCCGCGGCCGCCCGCAGCACCGGGCATTCCAAGGCGCTGATGTCCAAATACGTCTCCGAACTGGAGGAGGAACTCGGCGCCCGCCTCCTGAACCGTACGACTCGGCAGTTTTCCCTGACGGAAGCCGGAGAGGTCGTGCTCGGCGAGGCGCAGGAGGTGCTGACCCGCGTGGCGCATCTGCGCGAGGCGATCGAGGCGACGAACTCCAACCCGCGCGGCCGGCTGCGCATCTCCATGCCGCGCGCCATCGGCGAGAACTTCCTCAGCCGCAGCATCATGGAATTCGCCGCGTCCTATCCCGATATCCGAATCGAGCTCAGCCTGGAGGACCGCTTCGTCGATCTCGTCGAGGAAGGCTTCGACGTCGCGATCCGCATCTCGTCGCTTTCCGATTCCAGCCTGATCGCGAGAAAGCTCTCGGACTTCCGCATCGCCACGGTCGCCTCGCCGGAAGCCATCGCTACCTATGGCCGCCCCGAACACCCCTCCGAACTGGTGGGCATGCCCTGCATCATCGACACCAATCTCCTGACCAAGGCGAACTGGCCGTATCAGGACGAGGGGCAGAAGTTCACGGTCACGGTTTCCGGCCGCATCACCGCCAACAGCCCGATCGCGGGCATGCACGCGGCCCGCGTGGGCCTCGGCTTTGCCCGGGAACCCTGGCTCGTCGTGCAGCACGAGGTGGAAGCCGGCCGCCTGCTGGTCGTGCTGGACGATTACGAGTTGCAGGAACTGGGCGTCTACGCGGTCTACCCCCACCGCGACCGGATGCCGGCGAAGCTCCGGGTCTTCATCGACCACCTCGCCGCCTGGGTCGACCGCGAGCGCAAGGCTGGCCGCACGACCTCCTAGCGACGGTCCGCCTGCCTCAGCGCGCTTCCATGCGCCGGCGCATCGCGCCGGCGAAGGCGCGCAGGATCGCCTCCGACGTGGCGTCGCTCTCCGCCCAGTATTCCGGATGCCATTGCACGCCGGCGGCGAAGGCCGGAGCATCGGTGACCCGCACCGCCTCCACCGTGCCGTCCGGCGCCCGTGCCTCCACCGTCAGTCCGGATGCGAGCCGATCCACCGCCTGCCGGTGCAGCGAGTTCACGCGGGCGCGGCAGGTCCGGACCATTCCGGCGAAAAGACCGTCCGCCTCGAAATCCACCTCATGCGCCAGGCCGAACCGCACGTCGCGGTCCTCGGAAACCGGCGAGCGATGGTCCAGCGAGCCCGGCCGCTCCTGCGCCTCGGTGACCAGACTGCCGCCCAGCGCGACGTTCAACTCCTGGAAGCCCCGGCAGATCGCCAGCAGCGGGATGCCCTTTCGGATGGCGAGCCGGATCAGCGGCAGCGTCACCGCATCGCGCTCGCGGTCGAAGGGTTCATGCCGCTCGCTGGACTCCACCCCGTAAAGCGAGGGATGCACGTTGGATCGCGAGCCCGTGAGAAGGACGCCGTCGACGCGCTTCAGTGCCGCTTCCAGGTCGATGCGCCCCGGCATCGACGGCAGCACCATCGGGATCGCCCCGATATGGGTCATGGCACGAAGATAGGTGTCGGGCGCCGCATGCCAGACATAGCCGTCCGCCGGACGAACGTCGGCGGATACCAGCACCAGCGGCGGCCTGTCGGCGGGAGAGGGGCCAGGGACAGAAGCGGATGAAGAAGCAGCGGGAGACATGGAGCGATCCGGTTTGCCGCTTCTGTGTAGTGCTCCCTCGCCCGCGTGTCAGCCGCAAAGCCGCGGACGGGAACAAGCGTCCCACGGTCCGATTATGACAGGGAATATCAGGGAGATTGCGCGTGTATCGGCTCAAACCCACCAGAATGGCAAACGGGATCGGCCTGCTGCTTCCCGATGAACTCGTCGCCGCCATGGGGCTGACGGAGGCGACGGAGCTCAGCCTGATCCGCGCGGGCGACGATCTCAGGATCACCCCTTTCGATGCGACGCTGGACGAGCAGATGCGCTTTGCCGAGCGCGTCATGGAACGCTTTCCCGCCCTCGCCGGAGGGTCGACGCAGTGAGCTGGAAATGGATCAGCCCCCGGACCGTCGAGGCCATCAATCGGCGGCAGGCCGGCAAGGGTGGCGACGCCGATACCGGGCAGAACGGGGAATCGTCGGAGCTTGCCGGCGTGCTGGTCGAAGTGGAGCGGATGGCCGACCTGCCCGACGTGACCATCCACGACCTCGCCGCCGGCTATCTCGCGGGCCTTGCCGGGCGCAAGCCCTTCCGCTCCCGGAATTCCGAAACCGGCTTCGTCGTCGCCGGCACGTTTCTGCTGATGAACGACTTCCGCATCGACGCATCCAATGACGAGGTCCGCAGCCTCATCGGACAGATCGATGGCGGCGCCGTCGATGCGGCTGATATCGGCCGCTGGTTCCGCAAAAAGGCAGCGCCGCCGGACGCGGCCTATCTCGTTCCCCAGCAGGATCAATAGCCGGGCTCCGCGCGCAGCGACGGCCGAAACGAAAACAGGCGCGATCTGAAGATCGCGCCTGTTGGAATGGAGCGGGTGCGGAAGACCGTACCCGGCGTTCTGAGCCCAGGCTTACTGGAAGTGGTAGGCAGCGCCGAAGCGGACCGTGTGGGAATCCTGGTCCTGACGGCAATTGCAATCATCGACCGGCAGCCGGACGGACTTCAGGGTCGAGGCGTAGCGATATTCGCCGCGCACCGAGACGTGGTCGGTCAGCTTGTAGTCGAGGCCGCCGCCGACGGTCCAGGAATCGGTCGGCACGCGACCCTTCTCCGAACCCGTGTCCTCGTCCTTCTGCTCGCTGCGGGCGAAGTTCACGCCGCCGGCGACAAAGGGAAGGAAGCGGCCGACGGCGTAGCCGGCGCGCAGGCGCAGGTCGGCATCCACATTGCCGCGGTAATGGTCGTCGCCACCGCCGGGAATGTCGCCGCTGCCGGTGAGATCGGCAAGCGAGATGTCGCCTTCCGCGCCGAGCAGCCAGTTGCCGAACATGTAGTTGTAGCCGAGATAGATGCCGCCGAGGCCGCCATCGGCGTCGAAGCTGGTGCTCCCGCCGTTACCCTTGGTGTGGGTCTTGGCCCAGCTGCCGCCACCGAGCAGACCGCCATAGGCGCCGGCCCAGTCGACATTGCCGGTGTTGGTCTCGGTCGGGGTCTCGGTCTTCTCGCCCGGACGCCAGATCACAGCCGCACGGACGATATGGGTGTCCTCACGCGTCTTGAAGGACTGACCGCCATAGCGGAACGTCTCTTCCGGGTAGCCTTCGTAGACATATTCGCCACGCAGGACGACGGAGCCGAGCACCGGTGCGTTCAGCTTCCAGTCGACGCCGGCGCCGGCCGTCCAGCCCCACAGGCGCTGCACGTCGCCATATTCCGCGTTCGGATCGTGCTGGTAGGTCTCGTTCATCGCGACACCGCCGGCGATGAAGGGCATGATGGAGCCCATGTCGTAGCCGAGACGGGCCCGCAGGCGCGCGCTGTACATGGAGTCGACATCCGACGCCGCGAGGTCGTCGCCACCGCCATTGGTGCCGCGCACGACGTGCAGACCGATATCGGCTTCCGGACCGTAGACGAAGCGGCCGGACTGGAAGTTGTAGCCGATCAGGCCGCCGCCGGTCTGGCCGTACTCGGTGTTGGACTTGGAACTGCCCTGCTTGGTATGAAAGGTGGTCGCGGCACCGCCATAGAACACACCGGCATAGAACCCGGCCCACGTCGAAGCGGGCGACAGCTGGGTGATGATCGGTGCATCGACCGGCTGCGGGAGATCGGCCGCGAATGCCTGTCCGGCCAGTGTAGTGGTGGCGAGGCAAAGTGCCATCAGCCCAAACGAAACTTTCATCAACGTCTCCGCCGACATGTTGTTGCGGCGAACCTACAGCCCGGCCCGGCCGAAGCCAAAGCTCAAACGCCGGTTCCGGTCCTTTTCGGGGCGATGTGACATTTCGGTTTCAAAACGGAACCGAGGACCCGTCGATCCCGGTGCGGTCGTGACACTCCGCCTGATACGTCTCCGACATGCCCTTCTGGGCCCGGGGCGCCGCATTGACAGGGCCTGCAAGCGAATGCCTCCTCCGCTCCTGCATCATCAGCAGAGTGTCTCAATGATTCGCTCGTTCCCGGTCTTGCTTCTCGCCTGCGCTTCCGCTCTGGCCGCCAGTGCCGCCGCGCCGGCCGGAGCGGCCGACCTCCCGCCGGACGCTCAGCGCTTCAACGCCGATTCCGCCGCGCCCCTCGCCAATATCGTGAGCGAATTCCGGCTCGGCGCGAGCGCCAACGTCTTTTATACGCGCGACCGCGAGGACGACGTCTTCGTCAATCCGGAGGTCCTGTTCGCCTCGCCCTTCCCCGAGCACACGAACCTCTTCTGGGACGAGTTACTGCGCCCGCGCCCGCATGTCGGCGGAACGATCGCCACGGATGGCGGCACCAATGAGGCCTATGCCGGGCTGACCTGGGACTTCAGCCTGACGCACGGTCTGTTCTTCGAAACGAGCTTCGGCGGCACCTGGCACGATGGCAAGCTGAGCCAGCCCTGGTACGACCATGGCAACGAACTCGGCTGCCGCGTTCTATTCCGCGAGACGGCGGGCATCGGCTATCGGGTCGGCCGCCACTGGGACGTGCTGGCCTCCATCGACCATGCCTCCGATGCGAGCCTGTGCGACAAGAATTCCGGGCTGACGCATGCGGGACTGGCGGTCGGATATCGCTTCTGAGAAGCGGGTCGCCGCCATCTTGCCCTTCGGTGCGCTTGGCCTAAAAAGGCTGGATGGTTGTCCTGAACAAGATCTACACCCGCACCGGCGATGACGGCACTACCGCGCTGGCCAATGGCGAGCGCCGCCGCAAGCACGATCTCCGCATCGAGACCTACGGCACCGTCGACGAGACCAACGCGACGGTTGGCCTCGCGCGCGCCGAGCTCACCGAGGATTTCTCCGAACTGGATGCCATGCTGTCACGCATCCAGAACGACCTCTTCGATCTCGGCGCCGATCTTGCCAACCCGGATGACGGCAAGCCGGTCGCCTTCGAGCCGCTGCGCATCGTCGGATCGCAGGTCGACCGGATCGAGCGCGACATCGACGGGCTGAACGCCGACCTGCAGCCGCTGCGCTCCTTCGTGCTGCCCGGCGGCAGCAGGGCCTCCGCCGCCCTGCACTTGGCCCGCACCGTGTCGCGACGCGCCGAGCGGCTGATGGTGGCGCTGAAGGCCGAGGGCGAGCAGGTCGGCGACCCGGCGGTGCGCTACATGAACCGGCTGTCGGATTTCTTCTTCGTGGCAAGCCGCTGGGTGAACGACCACGGCAACGCCGACGTCTTGTGGGTGCCCGGCCAGAACCGGTGAGCCTCCACTGCCTTGCGTCGGTGGACAATCCAGCGAACGGAACGAGCCACATGAAGCCCTTCATTACTTCTGAACTGACCTTGGCAGGGAAACAACTCTTCCGATTTCAGTTGGAAGGGGGCGATCTCGAATCCATCAGCGGCCTGACGCACTCTCATCGGATTGCTGCTTATGCGATGCCACCCAAACATACATTCGAAGCTGCTTGGATATTTGTGTTGTGCTTCGAAGACAGCAACACATTCCTTGAGCTCTCGTCTGCTTGTACTCAGATCGTGGATTGGGAAGAGATTGGATCCCTCAATATTCGTATGGATTCCAATGATGCAGGCGAATCAAAATCAATAGCGTCGTATTTGTCAAAACAAGAGATATTGCCTTTTTCTGTGAGAATTATCCAGAAGCTTATCTACGAAGACGACGACGTGATTAGTGAATGCGGTCTTGTACTGTCCGGGGCTGACGGCACTGAGATCGTCATTGCTGCTGGAATCCCGTCAGGCTCAGTATCTGTTGCTGCGCCGTTTGCAGAAGGGTCCTTTGAACCCGAGTTTCCGCTTGTCACTTACAAGCGCGAGCCTCTGGAACTCGGAGTTGAGAGGCCAAGTCGTTGAGATCCGGCCGCTTCTGCCATCGCGTTCTTGATTCGGCCTGCCGCGAAGGCTACCTCGCTCGTTGCAGGCCCGGAGTGAACACATGAAGATCCTCGTCCCCGTGAAGCGGGTCATCGATTACAACGTCAAGGTTCGGGTCAAGGCGGACGGCTCCGGCGTCGAGACCGCCAACGTCAAGATGTCGATGAACCCCTTCGACGAGATCGCGGTCGAAGAAGCGGTTCGCCTGAAAGAAGCCGGCACCGCGACGGAGATCGTGGCCGTCTCGATCGGCCCGGCGCAGGCGCAGGACACGATCCGCACCGCGCTGGCCATGGGCGCCGATCGCGGCATCCTGGTGCAGGCGGATGGCCCTGTCGAGCCGCTGGCGGTCGCCAAGATCCTGAAGGCGATCGTCGAGGCGGAAAAGCCGGATCTCGTGTTCCTGGGCAAGCAGGCGATCGACGACGATGCCAACCAGACCGGGCAGATGCTGGCCGCCCTTCTCGGCTGGCCGCAGGGCACCTTCGCCGCCAAGCTGGAGTTGGCGGATGGCAGCGCGACCGTGACGCGCGAGGTCGACGGTGGCCTACAGACGGTGAAACTGCGACTGCCGGCGATCGTCACCACCGAGCTTGGCCTGAACCAGCCGCGCTACGCCTCGCTGCCGAGCATCATGAAAGCCAAGAAGAAGCCGCTGGAGACGAAAAACGCCGCTGATCTCGGCGTCGACGTGACGCCACGTCTCGAAATCATCGAGACGCGGGAGCCGTCGCGCCGCACCGCCGGCGTGCGGGTCGGGTCCGTGGGCGAACTCGTTGACAAGCTCAAGTCCGAAGCCGGCGTTCTCTAAAGGGATATGCGAATGACCACCCTGCTGATTGCCGAGCACGACAATTCGACCCTGAACGAGGCGACCGCCCGCGCGCTCTCCGCCGCCACGGCGCTGGGCGGCGAGATCCATATCCTCGTCGCCGGCAAGGATGCCCGGGCCGTGGCCGAAGCCGCGGCCTCGCTCGCCGGGGTCGCCAAGGTGCTGCTGGCCGATTCCGACGCGCTCGCTCATGCCCTGCCGGAGCCGCTGGCCGATACGATCGTCGCGCTCGCCGCCGGCTATGACGCTTTCGTCGCCCCCGCCACCAGCACCGGCAAGAACGTCATGCCGCGCGTCGCCGCGCTCCTCGACGTCATGCAGGTGTCCGAAGTGATCGAGGTCGTCGCGCCCGATACCTTCCGCCGCCCAGTCTATGCCGGCAACGCCATCCAGACCGTGCGTTCGGCGGCAGCGAAGATCGTGATGACGGTGCGCACGTCGTCCTTCCCACCCGCTCCGGGGGGCAATGGGCCGTCTCCGATCGAAGCTGTCGAGGCCGCGACTGGTTCCGGGCTTTCCGCCTTCGTGGAGGAGAAGCTCTCCACCAGCGATCGGCCGGATCTCGCCTCCGCTCGAATCGTGGTTTCCGGCGGCCGCGCCTTGGGCTCGGCGGAAAAGTTCTCCGAGATCATGCTGCCGCTAGCCGATGCGCTTGGCGCGGCGCTCGGCGCCTCCCGCGCGGCCGTCGATGCGGGTTACGCCCCGAACGACTGGCAGGTCGGCCAGACGGGTAAGATCGTGGCGCCGGACCTTTATATCGCCTGCGGTATTTCCGGCGCGATCCAGCATCTCGCGGGCATGAAGGAAGCGAAAACTATCGTCGCCATCAACAAGGACGAGGAAGCGCCGATCTTCCAGGTCGCCGATTATGCATTGGTCGGCGATCTCTTCGCGCTGGTGCCGGCCTTGACGGAAGAGTTGAAGAAGCGCGGCTGAGGGTGCAAGATCACTGCGGCGATGATTGCATAATCGCCACAGCTGCCATTTAGCTGCCTCTTTATGTTGCATCGCACATCTTGTTTTTGATACCGCTTTCCAAGCAAAAGGATCAGCGGGAAAGATGCACAGGATCTCGCGTGTAGGGGTTATCGGCGCAGGCCAGATGGGCAGCGGTATCGCCCATGTCTGCGCCATGGCAGGATTCGACGTCCTGCTGAACGACGTCTCGCGCGAGCGTGTCGAAGCCGGCATGGCGACCGTGGACGGCAATCTGGCGCGCCAGGTCGCCTCCGGACGGATCACCGAGGAGCAGCGGCAAGCCGCCTGGTCCCGGATCAAGCCCGCGTCGACCTACGACGCGCTGGCGGACGCCGACCTCGTCATCGAGTCGGCGACGGAAAACGAGGCGCTGAAACGCGGCATCTACACCGAGCTTTGCGCGGTGCTGAAACCCGGCGCCGTCATCGCCACCAACAGTTCAACGATCTCCATCACCCGGCTGGCGGCTGCAACCGACCGGCCGGAACGCTTTATCGGCATTCATTTCATGAATCCGGTGCCGCTGATGGACCTGGTCGAGCTCGTGCGCGGCATCGCCACCGACGACGAGACCTTCGAGGCCGCCCGGGCTTTCGTGATGGAGCTGAACAAGAAGATCTCGGTCGCCGAGGACTTCCCGGCCTTCATCGTCAACCGCATCCTGCTGCCGATGATCAACGAGGCGATCTACACGCTCTACGAAGGCGTGGGCACGGTCGACGCCATCGACAACGCCATGCGGCTCGGCGCCAACCACCCAATGGGCCCGCTCCAGCTGGCGGATTTCATCGGCCTCGATACCTGCCTGTCGATCATGCAGGTGCTCTACGAAGGGCTGGCGGATTCCAAGTATCGCCCCTGCCCGCTCCTGGTGAAATATGTCGAGGCCGGCTGGCTCGGCCGCAAGGCAAACCGCGGCTTCTACGATTATCGCGGGCCGACGCCGGTCCCCACGCGCTGAGCCTGGGGAAGAAGCCGGCCCCGGGCCCCGATCAGCCCGGGGCCTTTTCGCTCTGGAGCCGGCCGTCCGACCAGCAATCCGTCACGGCTACCCAGTTCACCTGCCATTGATCCTTTTCGTCCGCCGTCCAGCGGCCGATGCAGGAGAAAACACGGTCGAGCCAGTCCGGGTCATCTTTCCCGGCATCCAGCATTTCGGATGTCGCGTGCAGGGCGTCCGTCTGCTCCCGCCGACAGCGCGCGGGGCTTTCCGCCGCGTCCTTCGCATGGGCTGCGCAGAATCGGCCGATGCCGCGGATGACTGCGCCGGTGTCGGCGGAGCCCGTCAGGTCCGCGGCCTGGGCAGTGGCCAGACCCGGCGTGAGAAGCATGAGAACCAGAAGAACGCGTTTCATGCCCACCCCAAACAACAAGCGTGGTTCTGGCTGACCCGATTCGAACGGGTTTCGCCAACGGGAATATGGGGCATCACAAGGGTTATCCCACCCTCGTGCAGGATTGATACGCCGGAGGGGGTATGCGCCCCCTTTGGGATCACTCCCGCGTGATCACCTGCACGGCCTCGAAGCCCTCGAATTCGGGCCGGCCGAGGTAGGTCGGCCGATGGTTGCCGGCGTTCGCATGCGCCTGCCGGAAGGCATCCGACCGCGTCCAGTCCTCGAAGTGGCGGGGACTTTCCCACACGGTGTGCGAGGCATAAAGCGTATGGTCCTCGCGCTCCGGTCCGCGCAGCAGGTGGAACTCGACGAAGCCCGGCAGATCCTGCAGATGCGAATCGCGCTCCCGCCAGACGGTTTCGAAATCGGCCTCCGATCCCTTGGCGACCTTGAAGCGGTTCATGGCGATGTACATGCGGTTGTCACTCCGTTCGGCCGGTGCTGAAGGATGGCCCGGAGGCATTCCTGAATATCAGGCGCTGCGCTCCGCCTCGCTTCCCATCGGGTTCGTTGCCAAGGCGGAATTATAATAGCGCGGGTCGTCTGTCACTTCCTCGCCTATCCATTCGGGCAAGGAGATCGCCTGGTCGGGATGGCTGAGTTCGACCTCCGCCACGATCAACCCGGAATTGGCCCCGGCGAATTCATCGACCTGCCAGAGCAGCCCGTCATGCCGGATCTCGTGGCGGGTCTTCTCGATCAGCGGCCCGTCGCACAGCGCGTGGAGCATGCTCTGCGCATGATCGACGGGGATCTCGTATTCGTATTCCGGGCGTGAGATCCCGTCCGGCTCCCCCTTGACCGTGAGATAGGCGCGGTCGCCGGCGCGCCGCACCCGCACGGTCGCCTTTCCCTTGCTGAGATAGCCCTGGCAGTAGCGCTCGCTTGTCGCGCCGTCGCGCCATCGGTCGTCCCGGACCAGAAACTTGCGCTCGATCTCCAGCGGCATATGTCCTCCGTTTGGCGAATTGGCGATCCTGCGCGTGGAACGAGGGGGAGCGCGCGCCGTTCCCTCACAACGCCTCCCGCAAAACGCCTGCGCCTCCAGCAAAGCGCCTGCCCGATCTCCAGTGCGATCTCCAGCCCCGGTATCCGGCCCCGGTCTCCGGCCCGATGATCACCCCGGTTTGGCCTCGCTTTTGGCCTGAATGATCCAGAGGTTGCGCGAAATCCTGGCAAGAAGAACCGGATTTTATTTGATGAACATGAAAGAGCCGGTAAGTACTCTCTTAATGCGTAGGGTGATAATGCCCCTGCGCATCCTTTCCTGACTTCTGCCCTGGCGGGCCATGGTTACCTCGGATCCCACAGTTTCTGCACAGCGCGCGCGGCTTGCGATACCCGCGGGATTCCGCGCGCTCGTGCGACGGAGCGAGATCTGGCTCGTCTTCATGGCGCTGGT
Source organism: Faunimonas pinastri (assembly GCF_900110915.1). Classification (GTDB taxonomy): domain Bacteria; phylum Pseudomonadota; class Alphaproteobacteria; order Rhizobiales; family Afifellaceae; genus Faunimonas; species Faunimonas pinastri. The sequence goes on along the minus strand of NZ_FOFG01000018.1, from coordinate 21,557 downwards.
GGTCGGCGCCATCGCCGGCTTGATGGTGGTCGTCGCCAGCTACGCCGCGAACTGGCTCCATGCCGTGCTGTTCGGGCTTGAGGACGGCGAATATCTCAGCGCGATGGCTTCGCTGAAACTCGGCGTCTCCATCTTCGTGCCGGCCATCGGCGGCCTCCTGCTCGCCCTCTTCACCCGCTCCATCGTCCGCTGGCGGCAGCGTCGGCCCGTCGATCCCATCGAGGCGAACGCCCTGCATGGCGGTCAGATGTCGCTGACCGACAGCATCCTGATCACGGTGCAGACGGTGATCTCGAACGGCTTCGGCGCCTCCGTCGGGCTGGAGGCGGGCTATACGCAGATCGGCTCGGGCATCGCCTCCCGGCTGGGTTCCGCCTTCAGCCTTCGCCGCAGCGACATGCGCATCATGGTGGGCTGCGGCTCGGCCGGCGCCATCGCCGCCGCGTTCGGCGCGCCGCTGACGGGCGCCTTCTATGCCTTCGAGTTGATCGTGGGCACCTATACAATCTCCAGCCTGGCGCCGATCGTGGGCGCGGCGATCAGCGGCGTGCTCGTCGCGCAGGCGCTCGGATCGGAGCCGCACCATCTCGGCCACATCGATTCTGCCACCGCCATCGGCCTGCCCGAGCTCACCATGCTGGTGCTGCTGGCTATCCTCTGCGCCGGCGCGGGCGTCGCCATCATGCGCGGCGCGACGCTCCTGGAGGAGTTCTTCCAGAAAAGCCGCATCCCCGTACTGATCCGCCCGGCGATCGGCGGCCTCGCTCTGGGAGCCATGGCGCTGATCACGCCGCAGGTGCTTTCCGCCGGGCACGGCGCTCTCTACCAGCTGATGGCGACGGAGAAGCCGGCGCTCGGCATGCTCGCGCTGGTGCTGCTCCTCAAGGCCTGCGCTTCCGCCATCTCGCTGGGCTCCGGCTTTCGCGGCGGCCTCTTTTTCGCCTCGCTGTTTCTGGGATCGCTGCTCGGCCGCCTCTATGCCGGGCTGATCGTGCTCTATGCGCCCGAGCTCGCGCCCGATCCGATCGTCGCCGCCACGATCGGCATGACCGGGCTGGCGGTGGCGATCGTCGGCGGCCCGCTTACCATGGGATTCCTTGCACTGGAGACGACCGGCGACCTGCCGCTGTCCGTCGCGGTGCTGGCGACGGCCGCCGTCGTGTCGCTGACCGTGCGCAAGACCTTCGGCTATTCCTTCGCGACGTGGCGGCTGCATCTGCGCGGCGAGTCCATCCGCGGCGCCCACGACGTCGGCTGGATGCGGGCGCTCACCGTCTCGCGGTTGATGCGAAAGGACGTGCGCACCATCAGCGCCGACATGACCGTCAGGGAATTCCGCCGGGCCTTCCCCCTCGGGTCCACCCAGCGCGTCGTCGCGACCGATGGCGAAAGCCAGTATGCCGGCATCGTCGACGTGGCGGAGGCACATCTGGCTTCTCTGGACGAAACCGCTGATACGGCGACCGTCCGCACCATCCTGCGCACCCGGGAAAGCGTCCTCCTGCCCTGGATGAACATCAAGCAGGCCGCCGTCATCTTTGAAAAATCGGAAAGCGAGGCGCTGGCCGTCGTGTCCGCGCCCGGCCGCAACGTCGTGGGCTTCCTCACCGAGGCGCATGCGCTTCGCCGCTACACGGAAGAGCTGGACAAGGCTCGGCGCGAACTCTCCGGCGAGACCTGGGCCCGCGACGAAGGCCGGGCGGCGGTCAGCATCGAGCCCGGCCGGGAGGGCTGAGCGCTTCCTGCCGAGGCGCTGGCGGCGGCAGCCGGATCGTCGGCAGGCTTGGCGGTCGTCGTCTCCGCCCTATTCAATGGATGATCCCCGGCGTCCAGCCGGATCGATCCAGATCTCATCCCAGATCTCATCGCAGCATCAGGAGTTCCCGTGCCCGATCAAAAGACCGACCTTCCCACCCGCCCCTTCGGCACCACCGGCATGCAGATCACCCGCGTCGGCTTTGGCGCCTGGGCCATCGGCGGCGGTGACTGGGCCGTCGGCTGGGGCGACCAGGACGACCAGGCCTCGGTGGACGCGATCCGCCATGCCGTCGACCGAGGCATCAACTGGATCGACACGGCGGCCGTCTATGGCCTCGGTCATTCCGAGGAAATCGTCGGCCGGGCCGTGCGCGACATGCCGGCGGACGAGCGGCCCTACATCTTCACCAAATGCGGGCTGGTCTGGGACGAGAACGACCGCAAGGCGCCGGCAAAGCGCGTCGGCGATCCCGCCCGCATCAAGGCGGACTGCGACGCATCGCTGAAGCGCCTCGGCGTGGAGCGCATCGACCTTTACCAGATGCACTGGCCGCCGGCCGACAACACGCCGGTCGAGGATTACTGGCAGGCGCTGCTCGACCTTCGCGACGCCGGCAAGATCCGCGCCGCCGGTCTCTCCAACCACAATGCCGCGCAACTGAAGGCCGCCGAGAAGCTCGGCCACGTGGATACGCTGCAGCCGCCCTTCTCCATGATCAAGCGCGGCGTGGCGGAAGCCGAGCTGCCCTGGTGCGAGGAACACCGGACGGGCGTCATCGTCTACAGCCCCATGCAATCGGGCCTGCTCACCGGCAGCTTCAGCCGCGAGCGCGCGGCCAAGCTGCCGGAAAACGACTGGCGCTCGCGCAACCCGGAGTTCACCGGCGAGGGACTGGAGCGCAATCTCGCGCTCGCCGATGCGCTGAAGCCCGTGGCCGAACGGCACGGCACCTCCGTCGCGTCCGTGGCTGTCGCCTGGACGCTCGCATGGCCGGGCGTGACGGCGGCGATCGTCGGCGCACGCTCGCCCGCTCAGGTGGATGGCTGGCTGGATGCCGCGAGCCTGGAGCTCGCTTCGGCCGACATGGACGAGATCGCGAAAGCCATCGAGCGGACCGGTGCCGGATCGGGTCCGGTCAAGCCGGCGGCCTGAATCGAGAAGGGCGGCCCGAGGCCGCCCTTCCTTATCTACGGGAGGGCCTAGAGCCCTTCCGCCTGCATCGCTTCCCGCACATGCGGCCGCGCGGCGACGCGGTCGTGATAGCTCTTCAGCGCCGGCCAGCGATCGAGCGTGATGTCCAGCTTGCCCATGATGCGAAGCGCGAAGAAGCCGTAGCAATCGGCCAGCGTGAAATCCTCGCCGACCAGGAAGTCGCGCTCGCCAAGTAGCTTTTCCATGTTGCCGAGGCGCTCTTCCAGAAGCGTCCGCGCCTTCTGCTTGATCTCCTGATTGTCGCCGGCGCGAAGGCCCCAGCTGGCGTTCTTGTGCAGTTCCATGCCGATGAAGCTCAGCCATTCCTGGAAGCGCGCCCGCTCGATGGTGCCGGGATTGGGCACGAGGTCCTCACGGCCGGCACGATCGCCGATGAACTGCAGCACCGCCGCGTTCTCCGTCAGCACGCTGCCGTCGTCCAGCAGCAGGGCGGGCACCTGCCCCTTGGGATTGATCTCGCGAAAGTCGCGGCCGTCTTCCGTCGTCTTGCTCTTCATGTCGACCTTTTCCAGGTCGCATTCGATGCCGGTCTCCAGGATAGCGATGTGCTCGGAGAGCGACGACATTGCGGGAGAGTAATAGAGCTTCATTCGGGAATTCCTCGAGCGTTGCACGGGAGAGGCGGCCGGGATGCGAAGCCCGTGCAGACGTCGGGCGAGCGCGGCCAAGTGTCCTCTTCAGGATCGGAACTTCCAATCGGCCCTGCGGTTGCAGCACCATTGGCCGGGTGGGGTGAACCGGTCGTTCGGGGGCAGGGCATTTGGTCCGACGCATTCTTCTAGCCATCGTGCTGATCCTGGTGATCGGCGCGGCAATCTTCGTGGCGCTTGGCTGGAAACCGGCCATCGCGCCGGTTGACCGGCCGCAGGCCTCCGCCTTCAAGCCGGAGGTGCTCTCTCGTGGCGCCCAGCTGGCCGCGCTCGGCGACTGCACGGTTTGCCACACGGCCCCGGGCGGTCGGCCGTTCGCCGGCGGGCTGGCGGTCGAGACGCCGTTCGGCACGATCCACTCCACCGATATCACGCCGGATCCGGAGACCGGCATCGGGCGCTGGTCGGAAGCCGCTTTCAAGCGCGCCATGCGGGAAGGTGTTTCACGCGACGGGCACCATCTCTACCCGGCCTTCCCCTACGACCACTTCACCCGGACCAAAGACGAGGACATCTCGGCGATCTACGCCTTCCTGATGACGCGCCAGCCGGTTTCCGCCAAGGCGCCGGCCAACGATCTGCCGTTCCCGCTGAACGTCCGCTTCATCCTGACGGGCTGGAACCTGCTCTTCCTGCACCGCGACCCCGTGGCCGACGATCCGTCACAGCCGGAGGCGTGGAACCGGGGCAAGTACCTCGTGGAGAGCCTTGGCCATTGCGGCGCCTGCCACACGCCCCGCAACGCGCTCGGCGCGGAGAAGCGCGCCCACGCCTTTGCCGGCGGCGTTGCCGACAGATGGACAGCACCGGCGCTCGACGGGGCTTCGCCCGCGCCCGTGCCGTGGACGCAGGAGAGCCTCTTCACCTACCTGAAGACCGGCTTCGAAACGCAGCACAGCTTCGCCGCCGGTCCCATGGCGCCCGTGGTTTCCGACCTCCGCGCCGTCTCCGACGACGACGTGCAGGCGATCAGCGTCTACATCGCCTCGCTGATGGGCCCCGTTCCCCCCCCCCGCCAGCAGGAAGGCCAGCGCGCCGTCGAGATGGCGACGCAGGCGGGCCTCGGCTTCACCCGCGGGGCGCCGGACCAGAGCCGCGACGAGCCGGGAGCGGCCCTCTATGCCAGCGCCTGCGGCTGGTGCCACTACAACGCGGACAGCAAGGGAAGCTCCTTCGCCAGCCGGCAGAAGCTCGGTCTGGGCAGCGTTTCCAGCATGCCGGACCCGTCCAACCTGATCCACGTGATCCTTGAGGGCATCCCGCCGGTCGAGGGCGAGGCGACGCCGATCATGCCCGGTTTCGCCGGCTCCTTCACCGACCGGCAGGTGGCCGACCTGGCGAACTACGCGCGGGCGCATTTCAGCACCAGGCCGGCATGGAAAAACGTCGACGACGCCGTGAAGGCGATCCGCTCCGGCAAGGACATCGACCGGAGTGCGAGCCGCCCATGACCCGCACACTCTTCCCCTCGCTCCCGTTCCCGGCTGCAATATCGGAGGTTCGATGATCACCCTCAACGTGAACGGCCGGGATCATCAGGTCGACAGCGATCCCACCACGCCGCTGCTCTACGTGCTGCGCGACGAGCTCCAGATGAACGCGGCCAAGTTCGGCTGCGGGCTCGGCCAGTGCGGCTCCTGCACCGTGATGGTGGACGGGCAGGCGATCTTTTCCTGCGTGACGCCGATCACGGCGCTGCAGGGCCGCAAGATCAAGACCGTGGAGGGGCTGGGCACCATCGATCGGCCCGGGCCGATGCAGCGGGCCTTCATGGAGGAGCAGGCGGCGCAGTGCGGGTATTGCATCCCCGGCATGATGATGCGGGCGCAGGCGCTCTTGGAAACGAACCACAACCCGTCCGAGGCCGACATCCGCGACCACATGCGCACCAATCTTTGCCGCTGCGGCACGCAGATGCGCATCCTGGCAGCCGTCCGCCGCGCCGCCGGCTACATGCGCGAGGCAAAGGGCACCGGGCAGGAACAGGGGACGAAGTCATGAGCGCGTTGAAATCGATCGCGGCCGCCGCGTCCCTCTTCGGCCAGACCCCGGGCGATCCGGAACCGGCGGCGCACGTCGAGGCGGGCACAGGCCCGTCGCGCCGGAGCGTGCTCGTCGGCGGCGGTTCGCTCGTCGTCGGCTTTTCGCTTTTCGGCAATCAGGCGCTGGCGCAGGAAGGCGGCCAGAACGGCGGCGGCGAGGGCACGGGCGCGGCCGCCCATCCCGAGGAAAAGGCTCCCGCCCTGCCGGGCAGCCTGAAGACCAATCCACAACTCGATTCCTGGATCCGCATCGATGCGGATGGCGCGATCACCGTCTTCACCGGCAAGGCGGAACTGGGCCAGGGCATCAAGACCGCCCTCAGCCAGCTTGCGGCGGAAGAGCTCGGCGTCGAGTTCAAGGCGATCAGGCTGGTGACCGCTTCCACCGGCGTCACGCCCAACGAAGGCTACACCGCCGGCAGTCACTCCATGCAGGACAGCGGCACCGCGATCATGAATGCAGCCGCGCAGGTGCGCGAGATCCTGATCGGCATGGCGGGAACCAAGCTGAACCTGCCGGCCGAGCAGCTGAAGGCTGAGAACGCGGCGATCGTCGCGCCGGACGGGCGCAAGCTCGGCTATGGCGAGATCGTCGCCGGGCAGCGCTTCAACACGCAGGCCCAGCCGACCTCGAAGCTGCGCGATCCCCTGAACTTCACCATCATCGGGCAGGAGATCCCGCGCGTCGACATTCCGGGCAAGGTGACGGGCGGCGTGGCCTATGTGCAGGACCTCCGCCTGCCCGGCATGGTGCATGCCCGCGTGGTGCGCCCGCCGAGCTACGGGGCGCAGCTGACCGCGATCGACACGTCGGCGGTGGAAAAGCTGCCCGGCGTGCTCAAGATCGTGCGCGACGGCAGCTTTCTCGCCGTGGTCACGGCCAAAGAGTTCCAGGCCGTCACCGCCATGCGCGCGCTGCAGGTGGCTGCGGAATGGCAGGAACGGCCGAGCCTTCCGAACCAGTCCACCTATTACAAGACGTTCCGCAGCCTGCCCTCGGACTATCGGCTGATCCTGGACAGCCACGCGCCGACCGCTCCGGCGGCGAAGACCGTCTCGGCGACGTTCCATCGGCCGCACCAGTCGCACGGCTCCATCGGGCCTTCCTGCGCCGTCGCCCATTTCACTGGCGGCAAGATGACGGTGTGGACGCATACGCAGGGCGTCTATCCCCTGCGCAAGGCTTTGACCGAACTCCTCGCCCTGCCGGACGAGCAGGTCCAGTGCATCCATACGGAAGGCTCCGGCTGCTACGGCCACAATGGGGCGGACGACGTCGCGGCCGATGCGGCGCTGATCGCCCGCGCATTCCCCGACAAGCCCGTTCGCGTCCAATGGATGCGCGAGGACGAGCATGGCTGGGAGCCTTATGGGTCCGCGATGATCACCGAGCTTTCCGGCTCGCTCGACGCCGGCGGCAAGATCGTCGATTTCCAGTTCGAGGTCTGGTCCAACACGCATAACGGCCGGCCCGGCCCGGCCGGCAATCTGCTTGCCGCGCAATATCTGGAGAAGCCGTTCACCCCGGCTCCGCCGACGCCGATCCCGCAGCCGGAAGGTGGCGGCGACCGCAATTCCATTCCGCTCTACCACATCCCCAATGCCAAGGTCGTCGAGCACTTCGTGAAGACCATGCCGCTCCGGGTTTCCGCCATGCGCGGGCTCGGCGCCTACATGAACATCTTCAGCATCGAAAGCTTCATGGACGAGATGGCGGTGGCGGCTGGCGCCGATCCCGTCGAATTCCGGCTCAGGCACATGGAGGACGCGCGTGCGCGCGACGTCATCTCCAAGGCGGCGGAGGAATTCGGCTGGTCGAGCTGGAAGGCATCGGCGCCCGGCCGTGGACGCGGCTTCGCCTTTGCCCGCTACAAGAACCTCGGCGCCTATTGCGCGATCGCGGCGGAAGTCGAGGTGGAACGCGAGACCGGCGCCGTTCGCCCCGTGCGCTTCGTCGCCGCGACCGACAGCGGCCAGGTCGTCAACCCCAACGGCATCCGCAACCAGGTGGAAGGCGCGATCGTCCAGTCGTCCAGCTGGACGCTGTTCGAGCAGGTGACCTACGACAACACCCGTATCAGCAGCCGAACCTGGTCGACCTACCCGATCCTGCGCTTCCCGGCGCTGCCGGATACGGTCGAGGTCCATATCATCGACCGGCCCGGCCTGCCCTTCCTCGGCACCGGCGAGTGCGGGCAGGGTCCGACCTCGGCGGCGCTTGCCAACGCCGTTGCCAATGCCGTCGGCGTGCGCGTCCGCGACCTGCCGTTGACGCCGAACCGGGTGAAGACCGCGATCGGCGTGTGACGTCCAAACGGAAGCGGGCGTTCAGGTCGCCCGTTCCCGCAGCTTGCGGGCGAGATCGTCCGTATCTTCGGCGACGATCGTCCAGTCGCCTTCCGGCTTCAGGTCCTTCGTCTGCCCCGGTCCATGCTCCAGCGGGCGGGGAATGAACGCCGTCTGCAGCCCGCAGCCCTGCGCCGCCTCCAGGTCGTCGTTGTGCGCGGCGACCATCATGCACTCTCCCGGAGGAAGGGCCAGCAACGCGCAGGCGCGGAGATAGCACTCCGGCTGCGGCTTGTAGTGGCCGGTCACCTCCGCACCGAGGATGGCGTCGAAGGAAAGCCGCCCGAAGCGGATCAGGCCGACAGCCAGCGCGACATTGGCGTTGGAATGGACGACCGTGATCGCCTGATCGCGCAGGGCCAGCAGTCCCTCCCGCACGTCCGGCCAGGGATCGAGCCGGTGCCAGAAGCGGGTGATGTCCGCCCGTTCCGCTTTACCCAGATGCTCCAGCCCGAAATCCGGCAGGATCCGGTCGAGGTTCTCCCGGTGAAGCACGTCCAGCGGCGCGAAGGGTCGCCTGCCGCTCCGAACCTCCTCCATGGCCGGCTGGTAGAGCGCACGCCATTCGTCGGTGAAGCGAAATGCGGTCGCCTCGTCGGGCAGGCGGGGCCGGATCTGCCGCGCGATGGAGCTTCGCCAGTCCGTCAGCGTGCCGAACGTATCGAAGAGAAGAGCCTTGGCCTGCATTTCTGCCTCCGGAAAAATCAACCGACCGGTCAACGCTGCCGCGAAACGGGGCGATCCGCACGAATTTTGATCATTTGGTAAAAAAGTTTGACGGCCATTTCGGAAGTAATCACGCTGCGATCATCAGGGGGTTCGTGACGCTTATTCGCGCTCTCGGAGTTGATACGGCCGACGTGCCGGAAGCGGAGGAGTAGACATGTCGGTTATGCTGGAAGGCCTGCCCGATGTCACGGCGGGCCGACTTGAAGTTGAAGATTATCTTCGCAATTTCAGCGACCTTCATCCGCCGCTGACCCGGCATGAAGCCTTTGTCGAAAGCGATCGCTGCTATTTCTGCTACGACGCCCCGTGCATGCGGGCCTGCCCGACCTCCATCGATATCCCGCTCTTCATCCGCCAGATCGGCACAGGAAACGCGGAGGGGGCGGCGGAGACGATCTTCGCCTCGAACATTCTCGGCGGCATGTGCGGCCGGGTCTGCCCGGTGGAAACGCTCTGCGAGGAAGCCTGCGTGCGCAACGAGGCGGAGGACAAGCCGGTCAAGATCGGGTTCCTCCAGCGCTTCGCCACCGACACCATGATCGACGCGGGCGAGCATCCCTTCCGCCGCGCCGCCCCCACCGGCCACAGCGTCGCCGTGGTCGGCGCCGGGCCTGCCGGCCTTGCCTGCGCGCATCGGCTGGCGCTGCACGGCCATGACGTCACGATCTTCGAGGCACGGCAGAAGGCCGGCGGCCTCAACGAATACGGCATCGCCGCCTACAAGGCGGTGGCGGGTTTCGCCCAGCGCGAGGTCGATTTCGTGCTTTCCATCGGAGGTATCCGCATGGAAACCGGCAAGGTCCTCGGCCAGGATTTCACGCTCGGCGAACTCCGCCGCGACCACGACGCCGTCTTTCTCGGCATGGGCCTTGGCGGCGTCAACGCGCTCGGCACGGAAGGCGAGGCGGCGGGCGGCAGCCATGACGCGGTCGCCTGGATCTCCGACCTCCGCCAGACCGTCGAACTCGGCGGTTTGCCGGTCGGCCGGCGCGTGGTGGTGATTGGCGGCGGCATGACGGCGGTGGACGCGGCGGTGCAGTCCAGGCTGCTCGGCACCGAGGAGGTCACCGTCGTCTATCGCCGCGGCCAGCCCGACATGAAGGCGAGCCGATTCGAGCAGGAACTGGCGCAGACGCGCGGCGTCCGCATCATGCACTGGGCCAAGCCGCACCGCCTGCACATCGGCGATGACGGGCACGTCCGGGGCATCGAGCTGGAGCGCACCCGGCTTGAGGACGGGCGCCTCGTCGGCACCGGCGAGTTCGTCTCCGTCGCCGCCGACATGGTGTTCAAGGCGATCGGCCAGACCTTCGTGCCGCACGCGCTGGACGAGACGGGGATCGCGCTCACCGGCGGCCGCATCGCCGTCGACGAGGAGGGACGCACCAGCCTCGCCGATGTCTGGGCCGGCGGCGACTGCGTGGCCGGCGGCGAGGATCTCACCGTTGCCGCCGTGCAGGACGGCAAGGTCGCCGCGGAATCCATTCATCGCGAGCTGTCGGCCTTCGTTGCCCGGCAGACCGCTCCAGTCGAGGCCTGAGGAGGAACCCATGGCCGATCTGCGCACCGATTTTCTCGGCATCAAGTCGCCGAACCCGTTCTGGCTCGCTTCCGCGCCGCCCACCGACAAGGCCTACAACGTGGTCCGCGCGTTTCAGGCCGGCTGGGGTGGCGTCGTCTGGAAGACGCTCGGCGAGGACCCCTCCGTCGTCAACGTCAACGGACCGCGTTACGGCGCGATCCACGGTCCCGACCGGCGGCTGATCGGCCTCAACAATATCGAGCTGATCACCGACAGGCCGCTGGAGGTGAACCTTCGCGAGATCACGGAGGTGAAGCGCGACTGGCCGGACCGGGCCATCGTCGTGTCGCTGATGGTGCCCTGCGAGGAGACGAGCTGGGTTTCCATCCTGAAGCGGGTGGAAGAGACCGGCGCGGACGGCGTGGAGCTGAATTTCGGCTGCCCGCATGGCATGTCGGAGCGTGGCATGGGCTCGGCCGTCGGCCAGGTGCCGGAATACATCGAGATGGTGGCGCGCTGGTGCAAGGCGAACACCCGCATGCCGGTGATCGTCAAGTTGACCCCCAACATCACCGATGTGCGCTACCCCGCCCGCGCGGCCAAGCGCGGCGGCGCCGACGCGGTGTCGCTGATCAACACGATCTCATCCATAATGGGCGTCGATCTCGACCAGATGGCGCCCTCCCCCACCATCGACGGCAAGGCCAGCCACGGCGGCTATTGCGGCCCGGCGGTGAAGCCGATCGCGCTCAACATGATCGCCGAGATCGGCCGCGACGCGGAAACCGCCGGCCTCCCGATTTCCGGCATTGGCGGCATCACGACCTGGCGTGACGCGGCGGAGTTCATGGCGCTCGGATGCGGCACGGTGCAGGTCTGCACGGCGGCGATGACCTACGGCTTTCGCGTCGTCAGCGACATGATCGAGGGCCTGTCGCGCTGGATGGACAGCAAGGGCTACACGAGCGTCGACGATTTCGTCGGCCTTGCCGTGCCCAAGGTGACCGACTGGCAGTATCTCAACCTCAATTACGTGACCAAGGCGCGCATCGACCAGGATCTCTGCATCAAGTGCGGCCGCTGCCACATCGCCTGCGAGGACACGTCGCACCAGGCGATCACGCATCTGGTCGACGGCCGCCGCCATTTCGAGGTGATCGACGAGGAGTGCGTGGGCTGCAATCTGTGCGTCAATATCTGCCCGGTGGAGGATTGCATCACCATGGAGACACTGCCGCCCGGCGCGATCGACCCGCGCACCGGCATCGTCGTGCAGAGCGAATATGCCAACTGGACCATGCACCGGAACAATCCGATGTCGGTGACCTCACAGCAATTCGCAGCCGAGCCCGTCGTGCTGCCGGGGGAGTAGCTGGACAGCGCCGGAGCGATCCCCCAGATCCGCCCGTTCAACTCGGCAGCGGAGCGAAACCTCGATGGATCTGGAAGACCACGCGGCGATCGAAAGGCGTTTCACGACCGGTCGGCATGACGCCTTCGGCACCGGAAAAGTGGCTGGCGACGAAGGAAAGCCGCGCCGCCGGCTGGACGCATGAAGGCGACAGCGAACCGTCGGCCATCGTCCGGCCGCCGCATCCTGAAGGTCAAGCACATCCGCAAGGCCGATCTGGTCCGACGACTATCACGCCCGAATGCGCGAGGTGGTCGGCTACGCGCATTGGCACATGGCGCGGCGCCCGGAGGGGCGACGTCGCGGAACCGCACTGGCGATATTCGCTGATGAACCGGGGGCCACGCCCCGCTGAGATAACCGTCAGCGCGGTCTCAGTCCGTTCAGGAAGATCGAGAGGATTGTCGCCTCGGCATCCGGGATCGGCTCGGCCTCGCTGCCCAGCACCGCCCGCACCTGCACGTCGAAATCGGCATAGTGCTGGGTCACCGCCCAGATCGTGATGATGAGGTGGCGCGGATCGACAGGGGCGAGACGCCCCTCGGCGATCCAGCGGCTGATGATGGCGCTCTTCTCGTCCACCAGCGCCCGGAGCGGCCCGGTCAGAAAGCCTCCGATGGAGGGCGCGCCGTGGAGGATCTCGTTGGCGAACAGACGCGAGGCCGCCGGGTTGCGGCGCGACAGCTCCAGCTTCAGGACGATGTATTTGCGGATTTCGTCGACCGGATCGCCTGCCTCGTCCAGCCGGGTCAGCGGCTCCAGCCATTCCGTCAGCGTTTCCTCCAGAACGGCGACGTAGATCCCTTCCTTGCGGGGGAAATAATACAGGAGGTTCGGCTTCGACATGCCGGCTTTTGCCGCGATCTGGTCCAGCGTCGTGCCGCGAAAGCCATAGGTGGAGAAGACCTCCAGCGCGGCCTGCACGATGATTTCGCGGTTGCGGCTCTGGATCCGCGTCCGCGTGGTCGCCCGCAAGGCGGGATCCGGCTCTGGCCTGTTCACGCATGGTCTCCGGCTGGAAGTCTCGCGGCGGAAAGACGACGTTCCCGCACGGCCTTGGTAACCCGGGAGGCCGCGGCTGCCCTGCTCGTCTTTTGGGCACAGCAGCGAAGCGCCGGAGCAGAATTTCACCTTGACCGTCCCCGGAGGGAAATCTAGCGTCCGTTTTGACCGTTTAGTCAAGTTTGGCACACGCTCTTCTTGTCGCGTTCGAGCCATGACTTGGCGTTACCAGTGACAGGGCCATGCTGCAGAAGTCGACGACCAATAATCTGGAAGCTTTCTGGATGCCGTTCACCGCAAACCGGCAGTTCAAGCAAGCCCCCCGCATGCTCGTCGCCGCCAGGGACATGCATTACACCACCGACGACGGTCGCCAGATCCTCGACGGAGCCGCCGGCCTCTGGTGCTGCAATGCCGGGCATGGCCGGCCCAAGATCGTGGAAGCCATCCAGAAGCAGGCGGCGGAACTCGATTACGCGCCGGCCTTCCAGATGGGGCACCCCAAGGCGTTCGAGTTCGCCTCGAAGCTCGTCGCCATGGCTCCCGCGGGCATGGATCACGTCTTCTTCACCAATTCCGGTTCGGAATCGGTGGAAACGGCGCTGAAGATGGCGCTCGCCTATCACCGGGTGAAGGGCGAGGGCAGCCGCACCCGCCTGCTCGGCCGCGAGCGCGGCTATCACGGCGTTAATTTCGGCGGCATTTCCGTCGGCGGCATCGTCGGCAACCGCAAGATGTTCGGCACGCTGCTGACCGGCGTCGACCACATCCGCCACACGCACGACCCCGCCCGCAACACCTTCTCGCGCGGCCAGCCCGAGCATGGCGTCGAGTTCGCCGACGAACTGGAGCGGCTGGTCACCCTGCACGACGCCTCCACCATCGCGGCGCTGATCATCGAGCCCGTCGCCGGCTCCACCGGCGTGCTGGTGCCGCCGAAGGGCTACCTGCAGCGCATCCGCGAGATCTGCGACAAGCACGGCATCCTGCTGATCTTCGACGAGGTCATCACCGGGTTCGGCCGCCTCGGCGCGCCCTTCGCCGCCGACTATTTCGGCGTGACGCCCGACATCATGACGACCGCCAAGGGCGTCACCAACGGCACGGTTCCGATGGGCGCGGTCTTCGTGAAGGGCGAGATCTACGATGCCTTCATGAACGGCCCCGAGCACCTGATCGAGTTCGCCCACGGCTACACCTATTCCGGCAGCCCGCTAGCAGCGGCCGCCGGGCTGGCGACGCTGGAAACCTACCAGGAAGAGGGGCTGCTGACGCGCGGGGCCGAGCTTGCGGACTACTGGGCCGGCGCGCTCTGGAGCCTGAAGGGACTGCCGCACGTCGTCGACCTGCGCAATTGCGGGCTGATCGCCGGCATCGAGCTGGAGCCGATCGCGGGACAGCCGGGCAAGCGCGGCTTCTCCGCCTTCCTCAAGGGATTCGAGGACGGCATCCTGATCCGCACGACCGGCGACATCATCGCGCTGTCGCCGCCGCTGATCATCGAAAAGCACCAGATCGACGAACTCTTCGGCAAGATCGCCGAGATCCTGAAGTCGCTGGACTGACGGTCGGACGGGGAGCTCCACCCCCGGTCCTGAGACAGACCACTCCACCGCTCGTTCAGCGGAACCGCGCCCCGGGCGCGGCGGGGAGAGGCTGCGTGTCATTCCAAGCGGTTGGCGAGGCGGCCGGGCAAGCGGGACGTTCGAGGAAACGGCGGAAGCAGGACAGGGGAAGAGCATTGGCGACGGCACCGGCTGACAATCTCAGGATCAATGGCGGCAGGCTTTGGGACAGCCTGATGGAGATGGCGAAGATCGGCCCCGGGGTGAAGGGCGGCAACAAGCGCCTGACGCTGACGGACGAGGACAAAGCCGGGCGCGATCTCTTCCGCTCCTGGTGCGAGGCGGCGGGCTGCCGTGTCTCGGTCGACACGATGGGCAACATGTTCGCCCACCGCCCCGGCACGGATGAAAGCCTCCCGCCGGTCACCATCGGCAGCCATCTCGACACCCAGCCGACGGGCGGCAAGTTCGACGGCGTTCTGGGCGTTCTCGGCGGTCTGGAGGTGGTGCGCACGCTGAACGATCTCGGAATCCGCACGCGCCACCCCGTCGAGGTCGTCAACTGGACCAACGAGGAAGGCTCGCGCTTCGCCCCGGCGATGATCTCCTCCGGCGTCTTCGCCGGCGCCTATACGCAGGATTACGCCTACGGCCTGGCCGATGCGGAAGGCCTGACGCTCGGTGGCGAACTGAAGCGCATCGGCTTTATCGGCGACGAGCCGGTCGGCCAGCGCAAGCTCAAGGCTTATTACGAGCTCCACATCGAGCAGGGCCCGATTCTGGAGGCGGAGGAGTGCGACATCGGCGTCGTCACCCACGGCCAGGGCCAGCGCTGGTACGATGTCAGCTTTACCGGCTTCGAAAGCCATGCCGGCTCCACGCCGATGCCGCGACGCCACGAT
Organism: Faunimonas pinastri; assembly: GCF_900110915.1. GTDB lineage: Bacteria > Pseudomonadota > Alphaproteobacteria > Rhizobiales > Afifellaceae > Faunimonas > Faunimonas pinastri. The sequence continues at coordinate 6,417 of NZ_FOFG01000018.1, read as the reverse complement.
GCTCTGGTCGCCGCCTCTCGCCTCGTGCTGGCCGTGCGGGAGATCGCGCTCGCTCATGCGCCCCATGCGGTCGGCACCGTCGGCGTCATGAAGCCCTACCCCGCCTCGCGCAACGTCATTCCGGGGGAGGTCTCCATGACGGTTGATTTCCGCCACCCGGATGACGCCGTCCTCGCCGAGATGAAGGCGCGGATGGAGGCGGAGATCGCAGCCATCAATGACGATCTCGGCACGTCGGTCGATGTGGAGGAGGTCTTCTATTATCCGCCCGTTCCGTTCGACCGGGCCTGCGTGGACACGGTGCGGCGCGCAGCCGAGCGTCTCGGCTACCGCCATCGCGACATCGTTTCCGGCGCCGGGCACGATGCTTGCTACGTCGCCAGGGTGGCGCCGACCTCGATGATCTTCTGCCCCTGCGTGGATGGGATCAGCCACAACGAGATCGAGGATATCTCGCAGGCCTGGGCGACGGCGGGGGCCGACGTGCTGCTCCACGCCGTGATGGAGATGGCCGAGATCGTGGAATAGCGCGGCGGCATCGGCGGGCAGGGTTCGTTCAAGGTTCGGGGAGCAGGTTCAATGTCGAAGGTCATCAAGGGCGGCACGGTCGTCACCGCCGATCACAGCTTCAAGGCGGACGTGCTGATCGAAGGCGAAACGATCGCGGCGATCGGGCAGAACCTTTCCGGCGACGAGGTGATCGACGCCACCGGATGCTACGTCATGCCGGGCGGCATCGACCCGCACACGCACCCCGCCATGCCGTTCATGGGCACCACTTCCGCCGATACCAATTACTCTGCCACGCGCGCAGCGCTGGCCGGCGGCACGACCACCATCGTCGATTTCTGCCTGCCGGATCCCGGCCAGTCGCTGCTTGAGGCACTGGAGATCTGGGACAGGAAGTCCGTCTCGTCCCACTGCGATTATTCCTACCACATGGCAATCACCTGGTGGTCGGAGCAGGTGTGGCGGGAGATGGCCGAAGTCGTCGACCGCGGCATCAACACCTTCAAGTACTTCATGGCGTACAAGGGCGCCCTGATGGTGAACGACGACGAGATGTACCAGTCGTTCCTGCGCTGCGCGGAAATCGGCGCCATGCCGCTGGTCCACGCCGAGAACGGCGACGTCGTCGCCCGCCTGCAGCAAAAGTACATGGACAAGGGCGTGACCGGCCCAGAGGCCCACGCCTTTTCGCGGCCGCCCGAGGTGGAGGGCGAAGCCGCCAACCGCGCCATCATGATCGCCGACATGGCGGGCGTCCCCGTCTACATCGTGCATGTCTCCTGCGAGCCGGCGCATGAAGCGATCCGCCGCGCCCGCGTCAACGGCAACCGCGTCTATGGCGAACCGCTGATCCAGCACCTCACGCTCGACGACAGCGAATATCTGCACCAGGACTGGGATTACGCGGCAAGGCGCGTGATGTCGCCACCCTTCCGCGACCGGAAGCACCAGGACAGTCTCTGGGCGGGCCTGCAATCGGGCAGCCTGCAGGTGGTCGCGACCGACCACTGCGCCTTCACCACCGAGCAGAAGCAGTTCGGTCGCGAGGATTTCCGCAAGATCCCGAACGGGACCGGCGGCCTGGAAGAGCGCCTGCCCGTCCTCTGGACCAGGGGCGTGCGCACGGGCCGGCTGACGATGAACGAGTTCGTCGCGGTCACCTCCACCAACATCGCCAAGATCCTCAACATCTTCCCCCGCAAGGGCGCGATCATGGTCGGCGCGGACGCCGACATCGTGGTCTGGGATCCGGAAGCGAAAAAGACGATCAGCGCCGCGACGCAGTTCTCCGCCATCGATTATTCCGTCTTCGAGGGCGTAGAGGTGAGCGGCCTGCCGCGCCTGACGATCTCGCGCGGCGAGGTCTGTTTCGCCGACGGCGAGATGAAGGCCCGGGAGGGACGCGGCAAGTTCCTGCGCCGTCCACCCTTCCCCGCCGTCCACCACGCGCTGTCCTCGTGGAAGGCGCTGCAAACGCCGCAGCCGGTGGAGCGGCGCAAGGAGAACATGCCGATCGGCGTGTGACCGCGAGAAGCGCAAGGACGGATCTGAAAAGAGGCCGCGGCGGGCGCCGCTCACCTGCCTGCTCATGTCGGGGCGAATCGCCGTCCCGCCTCCCGGCGGCCGGCAGCCCATCCGCGTCGCTTCATGCCGGAATCGCGGACAAAAAAAGAGCCGCGCGGAAGATCCGAACGGCCCGAAGTCTAGGGAGGAAACGCCCCGAAGGGCGTGCTCTCTATCTACCGGGATGCCGGCCCGGCAGCAAGGCCGGGAATGGGACAGAGCCATGCATTCTGCGCATGCTCAATTATCAGGCAAGAACCTCTTCCCGATCGATCGCGGTCAGGGCACCATAAGCTCCAATGACCCGCGCGGCCGTGCGATGGCCGACGCGCGCGGCCTCGGCGGGCTCGCGACCCATGATGCGGGCGGCGAGATAAGCCCCGGCGAACGAATCACCCGCTCCCGTCGTGTCGACGATCCGTTCCGGCTTTTCCGCCGCGATGTGCTGTGACACGCCGCCCGACACGAGCAGGCAGGGATCGGGGCCGTTCTTGACCACGATTTCCTCCGCGCCCGTCCTGGCGATCCGCTCGGCGGTCTCCTCGATCCGCGCGTCGCCGAAGAGCTTCTGCTCGTCGTCGAAGGTCGGGCTCACCATGCTGCAGACGCCGTAGGCCTCGGTGATCACCGCCCGCGCCGTGTCGACACCCGTCCAGAGCGACGGGCGGTAGTTTGGATCGAACGCCACGCGCGCGCCCTCCTCCCGGCGCCGGCGCAGGAGGCTCAGCAGCGTGTCGCGGCCGCGCTCCGACAGGATCGCCAGCGTGATGCCGGAGAAATAGAGCGTATCGACGCCGGCAAGCGCCTGCCGCAGCCAGTCGGGATCGTCGGCCAGCAGCTTCGCCGCCGATTCGCCGCGCCAATAGGTGAAGTGCCGCTCCGCCCCGTCGAGCGTGATCGCATAAAGGCCGGGGCGGCGGTCGGGAACCGTGCGGATGCGGTCCGCGGCGATGCCGGCCTTCTCGATCGTGCCCCGCAGCCGGCCGGAAAAGTCATCCTGCCCCAGAGCGGTGACATAGGCCGTCCCGTGTTCGGGAGGCAGCACCGCGCGGGCGTACCAGGTCGTGTTCAGCGTGTCGCCGGCCACGCCCATGCGCCAGAGATCGTCGCCACCACCCGCTCCGCCGCTCTTTCCGGCGCCCGACAATTCGATCATGCACTCGCCTATGGCGGCAAACGCTGCCGGTTCCATGCGTTTCTCCCCGGATATCCCGGGGCTGACATGGCCGAAGCCCGGCGCGTTCCGCAAGTACCAACAGCAATCTTCACGCGGCTGCTTCTTTGGAATTGACAGGCCCGGCCGAAGCCCATATTGCAGCGCCCATGCCCAGGTGGCGGAATTGGTAGACGCGCACGGTTCAGGTCCGTGTGCCGCAAGGCGTGGAGGTTCGAGTCCTCTCCTGGGCACCACCGCTGAAAAAGTTGCCGCAATGGCAATATGTTGAAGGCCAGCAAGGCTTTGCGTTCTCCCGACTGTGTAACAATCGTGAGACACAATGCTTTTTCGTTTGGTCCGCCCGGTGAAGCGCCAAGGCTCCTCTAACCACTATTTCGTGCAGCGCATCCCCGCCGATCTGAAGGGTCGTGTGGCCGGCCTGCCGCTTGAGTTCCCGCTCGGGGCCGAGACTCACCGTCTCACCATCTCCCCTTCCGCAGTCGCCGTCCGATTCTCATTACGGACCCGCGATCCGGGGGAGGTGAAGGAGCGCCAAGCAGCGTGTGCCACCTACCTTGAGCGTGTTTGGACAGCACTTAGAGCAGACCAGCCAGCTCCCCTCACCCATCGGCAGGCCACCGCCTTGGCTGGCGATCTATACCGGGCATGGGCAAACCCTGACGAGCTCCGATCGACGGCCGTTGAGCTGAGCCCAAGCGGCGAATGGGTTGTCGTGACGGAGACGCACGAGGAACATGAGGCTGCCATTACGGCCACCTTGGAGCACTGGCGGAATGTCGGGCAAGGAACTGACCTGGAGACTGCCCTAGGTTCGCTGGTGGACCGCCTGCTACGCAGGAAGGGCATACAGCGGGTTGATGATCCGAGCCGTAAGATGGTACTCGACGCCTTCCACATGGCCCTCCAGCACGCCTGGGAGGCTCTCCAGCGCAATGCGCAAGGTGACTACTCGCCTGACCCAAAGGCCACTCGGTTTCCGGAGTGGCAGGAGACCGACGTTGCGCCCCCCGCGCCCTTCCTTGTCCCCGTCGCGGAGAGCTTGAAGGCCCTAGTCGATGGTTGGTGGAAAGAAGCCAAAGCCACTGGCCTCGCTGTCAGCACGTATGAGAGCTACCGAAACACAATGGAGCGCTTCGTAACCTTCCTCAGGCACGATGATGCGGCTCGGGTGACGGAGCAAGACGTAGTTCGATTCAAGGATTTCCGCCTCTCCGAGACCAACCGGAGGACGGGCAAGCTCATTTCGCCCAAAACAGTGAAGGATAGCGATCTAGCCGGCCTGAAGTCCGTCTTCACCTGGGCCGTTGCAAACCTCCGTATGCAGGAGAACCCAGCGCGACGTGTCACGCTTAAGGTCGGCAAGCAGGTCCGCAGCCGATCCAAGGGCTTCACGGAAGCAGAGGCTCGCGCCGTGCTCACTCATGCACTCCACCATCAGCAAGCGAGGGAAAACCCAAAGACCCAGGCGGCAAAGCGCTGGACACCGTGGTTATGCGCCTACACTGGAGCACGCGTGGGAGAGATCCTCCAGCTTCGAAAGCACGATGTCAGGCGCGAAGGAGACTTCTACTTTATCACCATCACGCCTGAAGCAGGGACTGTGAAAACCAAGGAAGTTCGTGAAGTTCCTTTACATCCTCACCTGGTTGAACTGGGCTTCATCCGGTTTGTTAAGGGCTCGTCGGACGGCAACCTGTTTCTGAATTTCCCTGCACACGGAGACATCCGAAAGCCCCTTCGTGGCTTAAGAAACAGGATGGCCGCCTTTGTGCGTGAAGTCGTACCGGACGAAGCGGTGGCCCCAAACCACGCTTGGCGCCACCTCTTTAAGACCAGAGGCTTTGAGGCAGGCATTCAGGAGCGGGTTTTGGATGCCATTTGCGGACACGCTCCTAGAACGGTCGGGGCCGCATATGGTGAAGTGACCCTAAGAACGATGTGGGCGTCGATACAGACCTTTCCACGCTTCTCATCCTAGAATAGGGCTCTCACGAGAAAGAGGATAATCCGTTGGCAGATGTTGTGGGCCGTTCGATTCGTCTCTTCCTAGTGGATGGAGCTCCTCGCGGCGTTGTAACGGCCGAGATCGTGAACTGGACCGGGAAAGTCTTATTCGCACCGCGATCCAAGATCGCATATGCCCTTTCTCGCCCAGAAGCGAAGCGGACAGGGATCTATTTCCTGATAGGCGAAGATCCGGATCAGCCTTCTAAGAGCCGAGTTTACATCGGAGAGTCCGACGATCTTTCAAACAGGATGAAGCAGCACTCCGCTGACAGCAGCAAGGATTTCTGGCTGGAGGCCTGCCTAGTGAGCTCCAAAGACGAGAACTTGACGAAGGCTCACGTTCGATATCTGGAAAGCCGCCTAGTTGAAATCGCGCAGAAAGCCGAGAGAGCTATCGTCGCAAACAGCCAAGATCCGTCCCCCAAGGTGCTGCCTGAGGCTGATGTGGCTGATATGGAATTTTTTCTAACGCAGATACAAACAGTGTTGCCGGTCTTGGGGTTCGATTTTCTTCGGGCTACTCCCGCCGTCCGCAACGGGCTTCAGGGTAGTCTGGCGGCCCAGACACCAACGTCAGCTATGACCGCCTCGCTCTCCCTGTCCCTGAGCCCACGTGAGCATCCCGGCCTCGCCCTTGCGGTGGAGCAGGACGGAGAGATCATTGTGCTAAAGGGATCACGTGCCCTCACAGAGTCCTACTCAGTGAACACCTACGCCGGCCTCCGAGAGCAACTTATCGATGAGGGCCGATTGGTGAAGGAGAGCGGCTCGCAGTATCTGCTTTTCGCTGAAGACGTGACCTTTAAAAGCCCTAGTGCTGCGGCGGCTGTCATCTTGAACCGCAATGCGAATGGCAGAACAGAATGGAAGATCAGGAGCAGTAGCCAAAGCCTCAAGGATTATCAGGACGCTCAGCTCCATTGAGGGTAGCTGCCCCAAGGGGACGTTGATGCCCGTTTCAAGCTGGATGAGGGGGAGCGTCCCCGGTTCATGAGATGCAGCACATGGGGGCGAACGATGAAGCTGTTCCGCAAGATCGGTTCGCCTCCCCTCGGCTCCACCAATTGGTCTGCCCCCTGAAAAGTGGTCCTCCGTGAAGTAGGCTTTTGAAGCTTTGGAGGATGCCAGGAATGCCGCGCAAGAAGCACCAGCCAGAAGAG
>NZ_FOFG01000003.1 GCF_900110915.1 Faunimonas pinastri | reverse complement strand
TCGCTGAGATCGTAACGCGCCATCACCATGCTCCTCCCCGAACAGGTGAATCAGCCTTCGACCAGAAGCTCAACCCTTAATGAGTTCAGAACCTAGGGGAGAGCGCCGCTCTCCCCTGCGCTACAGGCGCCAAGGCTCGGCCGCCTTTATTCGCCGTATGGGACCCAGATGTTCTTCACCTGGGTGGCATGGCGGAGGTAGTCGCGCCCCTGGCCTTCGCTGGCGGACAGCCAGTTGCGGCTGCGGCCATGGCTGACCCAGGTGGCCTTGAGATTGCCGGCGGAGGCCTTCTCGACCGCCGCGCTGCCTTCGGCGCTGCCGACATACCAGAGCGCCGCCACCTCGTCGTGATCGGCCAAGACCTTCGCCAGCGCGTCGCTTTCGCCGGTGACGATGTTGACCACGCCGGCCGGCACGTCGCTGGTATCGAGCACCTGGTAGAAGTCGGTGGCCAGCAGCGGCTGCGACGCCGAGGGCACGGCGACGACCCGGTTGCCCATCGCGATCGCCGGCAGCACCAGCGAGACGAACCCCAGCAGCGGCGCCTCGTCCGGGCAGACGACCCCGACCACGCCCCAGGGCTCGTTGATGGCGAGCGTCACGTGCCGCGACTTCGTCGCGTGGACGTGGCCGTCGAACTTGTCGGCCCAGGCGGCGTACCAGAAGGTGCGGCGGATGGCAGCGCCCACCTCCTCGGCCGCCGCTTCCGGCGAGACGCCGGTCAGCGAGGCAAGCCGCGCCTCGAACTCGGCGGAACGGGTCTGCAGGTTTTCGGCAAGGTAATAAAGCACCTGCGCCCGGTTATGCGCGGTGACGCCGCCCCAGGAACTCGCCTTGGCGGCCGCCTCCACCGCGTTGCGGATGTCCTTGCGGTTGCCGAGCCCGGCCTGCCCCGCCGGTTCGCCGCGCCCGTTGCGGACAGTGTAGCTGTAGCCGGAATCCGGCCGCGCCTGCTTGCCGCCGACATAGAGCTTCGCCGTGCGGTCGATCGTCGGCGTGGAGGTGGCGAGGGCAACCCCTTCCGCCGCCCCTTCCGCCGCCCTTTCCGCCGGCAGCGCGGAAAGATCCGGCTTTGCCGCCGGCTGACCCTTCGCGAGCCCCTTCTCCCAGACGGGCGCCAGATATTCGTAAAGCCCCTCGCGGCCGCCCTCTCGGCCGAAGCCGCTTTCCCGGTAGCCGCCGAAGCCCGCGCCGGCATCGAACATGTTGGTGCAGTTGACCCAGACCACGCCGGCCTTCACCCGCGCGGCCACGTCCAGCGACAGGTTGACGTTCTCCGTCCAGATGGAGGCGGCGAGGCCATAGCGCGTGTTGTTGGCGAGCTGGATCGCCTCCTCCGGCGTGCGGAAGGTCATGGAGACCGCGACCGGGCCGAAGATCTCCACTTCCGCCACAGTGGAGGACGGCTCCACGTCGGTGAACAAGGTCGGCGGGAAGAAGCAGCCGTTTTCCGGCATCGGCGTGGAGGCCTGCCACATCGTGCCGCCCTCCGCCTTGCCCTTCTCCACCAGCTCGCGGATGCGGTCGAGCTGGACCGGGGCGACGATGGCGCCGACATCCACGGATTTGTCGAGCGGCGAGCCGACCCGCAGCGTTTCCATCCGGGTCTTCAGTTTGGAATGGAAGCGATCCGCCACGCCTTCCTGCACGAGGAGGCGCGAGCCGGCGCAGCAGACCTGACCCTGGTTGAACCAGATCGCGTCCACGACGCCTTCCACCGCGCCGTCGAGATCGGCGTCGTCGAAGACGATGAAGGGCGACTTGCCGCCAAGCTCCAGCGACAGCTTCTTGCCGGAGCCCGCCGTTTCCTGGCGGATTAGCCGGCCCACCTCGGTGGATCCGGTGAAGGCCACCTTGTCGACGCCGGGATGCTCCACCAGCGCCGCGCCCGTCCGCCCGTCGCCGGTGACGATGTTGACGACGCCCGCGGGCAGGCCGACCTCGCGGCAGATCTCGGCGAATGCCAGCGCCGTCAGCGGCGTGAACTCCGCTGGTTTCAGCACGATCGTGTTGCCGGCGGCCAGCGCCGGGGCGATCTTCCACGCCAGCATCAGGAGCGGAAAGTTCCACGGAATGATCTGGCCGCAGACGCCCACCGGCGCATGGCCCGGGAACTCCGTCTCGATCAGCTCAGCCCAGCCGGCATGGTGGTAAAAGTGCCGCGCGACCAGCGGAATGTCGATGTCGCGCGATTCCCGGATCGGCTTACCGTTATCCATCGTCTCCAGGACGGAGAGGAAGCGCTCGCGCTTCTGGATGTGGCGGGCGATGGCGTAGAGATAGCGGGCCCGCGTGTGGCCCGGCAGCTTCGACCATGTGCGGAAGGCGCGGCGCGCGGCATCCACCGCCTTGCCGACATCATCGGTCGTGCCCTGCGCCACGCAGCCAAGCGGCGTCGCGCGCGCGGGATCGCTGACCTCGAAGAACTCCACGTTCTCCGGCGACACGAAGGCGCCGTCGATGAAGTGCGTGAAGCCTTCGGAATGCTTCTCCAGCCAGGCCGTGACGTGGTCGCTGGCCTCCGGCGACGGTCCGTAATCCATGGTCTGAAGGATTTCCTTGATCTGGGGCATGCTGATCTCCCTCAGGCGAGTGCGTGGCGCGACGCGGAGGCGTAGCGGCCGGTGACGAAGTGTTCGAGCTGGCGCTCGATGTCGGCCAGCATGGAGCTGGCGCCGATGCGGAAGAGATGCGGGTCGAGCCACGCGTTGCCGAGTTCTTCCTTGATCAGGATCAGCCAGGCGAGCGAGTCCTTGGCGGTCTTCAACCCGCCCGCCGGCTTGAAGCCGACCTTCTCGCCCGTCCACTCGCCGTAATCGCGCAGCGCCCGGATCATCGTCAGGCTGACCGGCAGCGTGGCGTTCACGTCTTCCTTGCCCGTCGACGTCTTGATGAAGTCCGCGCCCGCCATCATCGCCACCATGCTGGCCTTGTAGACGTTGCGCAGCGTCTTCAGGTCGCCGGTGCCGAGGATCGCCTTGAGATGGGCGTGGCCGCAGGCCTCGCGCATCGCCTTCACCTCGTCATAGAGCGCCTGCCACTCGCCGAGGAGCACGTGCGAGCGGGTGATCACGATGTCGATCTCCTCCGCGCCCTCCTCCACGGCGTAGCGGATTTCCGCCAGCCGCTGCGGCAGCGGCGTGAGGCCCGCGGGAAAGCCGGTCGCCACCGACGCCACCGGAATGCCGGAACCGCGCAGCGCCTTCACCGCCGGGGCGACCATCGTGGGATAGACGCAGACCGCGCCCACTTTCGGCGGCTCGTCGGCGAGCCCCAGCGCTTCCACGATGTCTTCCCGCAGCGGTTTGCGCGCCTTCATGGCCAGACGGTGGACGCGGCCGGGCGTATCGTCGCCGGCAAGCGTCGTCAGGTCGATGCAGGTCAGCGCCTTCACCAGCCACGCCGCCTGGTATTCCTTCTTCACCGAGCGCCGCGTCGTCAGCGTACCCGCCCGGCGCTCCACCGCGCTCAGATTGACCTGGATGCTCTCGAACATCTCCGGCTTCAGCGCCGTGCCCTCGTTGCGTCTGGCGTTGCCGGTCATCGAAATGCTCTCCCCGCCGCCAATGGCGGCCTCGTTCGGCCCGCCGCCAACGGCGGCATCCCTAAGCCCACCGCCAACGGCGGCATCCCTAAGCCCACCGCCAGCGGCGGCATCCCTACGCCTGCCGCCAGCGGCGGCATCCATACCCTTCCCCAGCATCAGTCCCGTCCCATCCGGTAGTCGATCAGCCGGTTCAGAAGAATCGCGGCGATGATGATCACGCCGGTCACCGTCATCTGGTAGAAGGAACCAAGGCCGAGCAGATTGAAGATGTTGCGCAGTACTTGCAGCAGCATGACGGCGAAGAAGGTGCCGAGCACGCCGCCGCGCCCGCCGAAGAGGCTGGTGCCGCCGAGCACCACCGCGGCGATGGCATCGAGCTCCAGCCCTTGCGCCGCCGTCGGCTGGCCGATGCGCAGGCGCGAGGTGAGCAGCAGCCCGCCGATGCCCGCCATCAGCCCGGAAGCAGCGAAGACCGCGACCACAACCAGCCGCGTCGGCAGGCCGGAAAGCCGCGCCGCCTCGGCATTGCCGCCCGTCGCGTAGACATATTCGCCGAAGACCGTGTAGCGCAGCACCAGCCCGGCCACGATGCAGATGGCGACGAAGATGACGCCCATCAAAGGCAGCTCGTAGCCCGGCGCGACCGGGACCAATGTCGATCCAAAGGCGCCAAAGCCTTTGGGAAGACCGCTGATCGGCGTTCCCTCCGAAATCAGATAGGTGAGGCCTCGAAACGAGACCAGGCCCGCCAGCGTCACGATGAAGCTCGGCACCTTGGCGAAGGCACTGATGCCGCCCATGAGCGCGCCGAAGCCGGTGGTCACGACCAGCGTCATCAGCACGGCGAGGAACGGGTCCACGCCCTTCGACATCATCAGCGCGGCGACCATGCCGGACAGCGCCGTCATGCTGCCGACGGACAGGTCGATATTGGCGGTCAGGATGACGAAGGTCATGCCCACGGCCGCGATGCCGACCACCGTCGCCTGCTGGAACAGGTTCGCGATGTTGCCCCAGGTCAGGAAATTCCCCGACAGGCTGGTGGCCACCGCGACCACGACGAAGAAGATGACGATGAAATTATATTCGACCAGAAGGTCGAAGACCGTGGAGCCGACGCTTCGCCTCGGCGTAGCTGCGGCCGGTATTCCGCTGTCGCTTGCCAGCATGTCAGGCCCTTCCTCCCAGAATGGATGCCTTCAGGATCGTGTCTCGATTGTCGATCGAGGGGTCGAAGCGCTCGACGTTGCGACCTTCGTGAAAAACCCAGATCGCATCGCAGGCGGCATAAAGCTCTTCCAGTTCGCTGCTGGCGACGATCACCGCCGCTCCCTCGTCCGCCAGCTTCCGGACCAGCGCGTAGAGATCCGCCTTGGCGCCGACATCAAGGCCCCGGCTAGGCTCGTCCAGGAGCAGCACGCGGCTGCGGTCGATGATCCAGCGCGCCAGCACGACCTTCTGCTGGTTGCCGCCGGAGAGTTCGCGCACCGCACGCTCCGACGATTTGTACTTGGTCGACAGGCTGCGGAGCACCGGCTCTGCCGTTTCCTTGAGCCGCCGATGGCTGACCGTCCGGCTGCGCCGCAGGAATGGCAGCGTCGCGTTGCGATAGATCGGCGCGTCGAGGATCAGCCCTTCGGTCTTGCGGTTCTCCGGCACCAGCCCGAGTCCGAGACGAATCGCTTCCGCCGGGCTCTTCGGCTTCAGCGGACGCCCCTCAAGCTCGACATGTCCGCTAAAGGGAACATCGCCGAACAGCGCCTTCAGGAAGGTGGTGCGGCCGGAGCCGTTCAGCCCGGAAAGTCCGATCACCTCGCCCCAGCGAAGCTCGAAATCGCGGATGTCGAGGCCTTCCGGCCCGGTCATCTCGTGAACCCTCAGCGCCACGTCGCCGGTCACGGGCCGACGGGCGGCCCGCTCCACCAGCGAGCGGTTCTGCCCGATGACCGCTTCCACCAGAGTGGCTTCCGGCGTTCCCGCGACATCGAAGGTGTCGATGGTACGGCCGCCACGCAGCACGGTGACGCGGTCGCCGATCTCCTGGATCTCGTTGAGACGGTGGCTCACGTAAAGGATGGAGACGCCCTGCCGGACCAGATCGCGGATCACGCTGAACACGTTCTTCAGCTCGTGCTCGTTCAGCGCCGCCGAAGGCTCGTCCATGATGATGACCTTGGCGTCGGTCGTCAGCGAACGGGCGATGGCGGTCAGCTGCTGGTTGGCGACGGATAGCCGCTCCACCCGCGTTTCCGGTGGGAACGTCGCTCCGATCCGCCGCAGCGCCTCGCGGGCCTTTTCCCGCCGCGTCCGCCGGTCCACCAGCCCCAGCCGCGTGGGCGCGTGACCGAGGAACAGGTTCTGCTCGACGGTGAGCTGCGGCACGAGGTCCAGCTCCTGGTAGATCATCGAGATGCCCGCGGCCGTGCCTTCGCTCGGCGAGTGCAGCTTCAAGGGACGGCCCTCCAGCAGCAGTTCCCCGTCGCTCGGCCGCATCGCGCCCGCCATGATCTTCAGCAGGGTCGACTTGCCGGCGCCGTTCGCGCCAAGGAGGCAATGCACCTCGCCGGGCCGAACGGAGAGCGACGCATCCTCCAGTGCCAAGATGTTGGGCGGAAACCGCTTGGCGACATGGCGGACCGTGAGGACATCGACCGCCGCTCCTGCGGCGCTTGCGCCAGTGACCTGAACTTTCCGGTCCGCCAGTTGCACCACGGATGCGGTCATGAATGGCTCCTCCCCTGCTCGGCCCGGCGGGCAAGCTGGTGGGAGATCTCGCCCACCTGCCGCGTCGCTTCGCGGTAGAGGACCAGCATCTCGGCGTACCGGCTATGCGCCGCGCCGTCCGGCACGACCAGCTCGGCGGGCGCAGCGCAATAATCGGAAGCGGTCTGGAGATCGGGAAAGGCGCCGATGGCGGTCGCGGCGGCGACGGCCGAGCCGATCAAAGAGAGATTGTCCTGCCGCGCGACATGCACCGGCATGCCGATCGCCTCGACCGTCGCCTGCAGCCACAGCGGATTCTTGCAGATACCGCCCGCGATCACGAGATGATCCACCGGCACGCCCTTGGCGACGAGATCGGCCACGACATTGGCCGAGCCCAGCGCCACGGCCTCCACGGCGGAGCGGTAGATCGTCGCCCGGTCGTGCCAGAGCGACAGGCCGAGGATCGCGCCGCGAAGGTCGGGGTCGCGGTAGGGCGTCCGGTTGCCCATCCAGTAATCCAGCGTCACCAGCCCGCTGGAACCGACGGGCACTTCGGCCGCCTGCGCCAGCAGCGCCTCGAAGCCGCGCTGGTCCAGCCCGAAGATCCGGTCGGACAGCCAGCTCAGGATGGAACCGGCGGAAACCTGCCCGCCCTCGATCAGCCAGAGCCCATCCACCAGCGCATCGGGATAAGGCCCCCAGATGCCGGGAAGATCGCGCTGCCGGTCGGAATGGATGAGATGCACCACCGACGTGCCGCCGATCATCAGCATGCGGCCGGGCGCGACGGTGCCGGCGCCGAAGACGCCGATATGCGCATCGATGCCGCCCTGCGCGACGACCGGAGCGCCGGCGATGCCGAGTTCGGCTGCAAGCTCCGGCTTCAGCGCGGCGAGGGCCTCGCCGACGGGAACGATGTCGGAGGGAAGTTTATCGAGAAGGTCGGGCACGCCGAAAGCCTCGAAGAGCTCCGGCGAGAATCGGCGCTGCAGGGGATCGTAGTTCCACTTGCAGGTGGCGTTGAGCCGCGACCCGGCCCAGCGGCCGGTCAGGCGGAAATTGATGAAATCCACCGCCTCGCAAAGCACCTCGGAGGCGGCATAGGTTTCCCGCTCGTGCTCGGCCAGCCACATCGCCTTGGGCACCAGCCATTCCACCGCATCGCCCTCGCCGCTATAGGCAAGGACCGGGTGACGGACCTGGCCGGTGCGCGCCGACTGGGCGGCGGCGCGGCAATCCATCCACAGAATGGCCGGACGCAGTGGGCTTCCGTCGCGGCGGCAGGCGACCACGGTGGAAGCGGTGGTCGCCACCGAGATGCCGGCGATGCCGCGCTTGCCCGTGGCGGCGACCGCCTCGGCGGCGGCCGCCTTCATGGCGGTCCACCACTCCTCGGGATCCTGCTCCGCCCAGCCCGGGCGCGGATGGCTCGTGGCATAGGGCCGCTCGGCGACCGAGATCATCCGCGCGGCCGCCAGATCGTAGACGCCGGCACGAATGCCGCCGGTGCCGAAATCAAGCGAAAGAACGAGCGACATGAAGGCTCCTTCCGTTCGCGCTCAGGGGCGGAACATGACCTTGGAGAAGAAGAAGCCGCCCTGCTTGAAGCGGTCGAACATGCCGGGCAGTTCGGCGAGATCCAGCTCGTGCGTGATCATGAACTCCCATTTCAGGTCGCCGGAGCCGAGCTTTTCGAGGGAGACGGTCCACTGGTCGCCGGGGAACGGCGCGCCGAACGAGTTCCACGAACCGTGCAGGGAGACTTCCTGGCGGAGAAAATGCTGGAACGTCGCGTTCTCCAGCGTCACGTCGCCCACCGGGATGCCGATGAAGGAGATGTGGCCGCCCGGCCCCGCCATGCGCACGGCGCGGTTGATCGAACTGGGGTGGCCGGCCGCCTCCACCACGACATCGCAGAGAAGGTCCGGGTCGACCGTTGCGGAGGAGAGCGCGGTATGGGTCGCGCCGGCTTCGCGCGCCATCTCCAGCTTTTCCTCCGAAACGTCGACGGCCACGACCTCGCTGGCGCCCATCAGCTTCATGTACTGGATGGCGAAGAGACCGATCGGGCCGCAGCCGATGACGCCGCCGCGCCGGCCGATGGTGAAGCCGCCCGCCTTCCAGATCGCATGAAGCGCGATGGAGGCCGGATCGGTCATGGCGACCGCGCGCGGATCGATGCCCGCCGGCGTCTTCAGCAGGTTGGAAAGCGGCACCGCCACATATTCGGCGTAGGCGCCATCGCGGCGGCTGCCGAAATAATCGTACTTCCGGCAGCGGGAATACTGGCCGCGCAGGCACTGGTCGCATTCGTTGCAGGCGATGAGCGGCGGCACCGCCACGAGTTCGCCCTTGTCGAAGCCCCGCACCCCGGCTCCGAGATCCACGATCTCGCCGGAGAATTCATGCCCGCAGATCAGCGGCATCCGGTGCGCGCCCTTGATCAGCATGCGCGGCAGGTCCGAGCCGCAGACGCCCACGGCATTCACCCGCAGGAGAACTTCGTCGGCCTTGGGCTGGGGAACGGGAACATCTTCCAGACGGATGTCGCCGGGGGCGTGGAGAACTGCCGCGCGCATGGAAAAACCTGCTTCTGACTTGGAAAGGTTGGGGCCGCCCGTCGCCCCTTGCACGGGGGAACGACCCGTCCGGGCGAGGCGGGAGAGAGGGTCTCCCGCCGGCCGGCTCTACTGGCCGAGCACTTTCGGCCGATATTCGGCGAACAGGCCGTCGTGCTTCACGGCGCCGACCGTGTCCTTGGTCACGACCTGCGTCCCGGCATCCACAAAGGCCGGGACCTTGCCGCCGTTCTTGAGCTCGCGAGCCACCTGGATCGTCACGTCGCCAAGGTATTTCGGATCGTTCAATGACGTCGCGACATACTGGTTGCCGCTCTGGATCGCCTCGAGCGCCTCGGACAGGCCGTCGACACCGGCGACCATGACGTCCTTGCGCCCGGCTTCCTGCAGGACCTGCAACGCGCCCAGCGCCATGTCGTCGTTGTGGGCGTAGACGACGGCCACGTCGGGGTTGGCCTGCAGCAGGTCCTGCATCGCCGTCACCGCGTTGGCGCGCACATATTCCGCGTACGGACCCTCGACGATCTTGGCGCCGGAGCCCTCGACCGCACTATGGAAGCCGTCGCGGCGGTCCATCATGACGGCGCCGCCGGCATCACCCTGGATCTCGATGATCTTGGCGTTCGACTTGCCGGCCTTCTTCAGCGCGGCGACGACCGCCTCGCCGACGAGCTTGCCCATCTGCTTGTTGTCGCGACCGATATGGGCGGAAACCTTCTCGCCCACGCTGCGATCGACGGTGATGACCGGGATCTTGGCAGCCTTGGCGGCTTCCAGCGAGGGCCCGACCGCGTCGGCGTTGACCGGATTCACGATCAGCACGTCGACCTTCTGCGTGATCAGATCCTGGATGTCGTTGTTCTGCTTGCTGACGTCGCCATTGGCATCGAGGAACACCAGTTCGTCGCCATCCGCCTTGGCGGCGGCCGCCGCGCCGTCGCGAAGCTGCACGTAGAAGGGCGACTGCAGGGTCACCTGGCTGAAGCCGAAGCGAAGGCCCTTCGCCTCAGCCCCCCCGGCGGCAGCCACGATCGTCAGTCCCAGCGCCGCGCCGCACAGAAGCCGCGCCACAAAATGCGTGTTCATGTTTCCCTCCCGGTAAATCACTTTTGTGATTTTTCTGCTCTTATGTTGATGAAGGTATGCGTGGCATTCTGGCTCGTCAAACGAATTCGTCGCTGCAGGTGCGAAGGGACGGGCACGGCAAAGCACGCGGCGGCGATCCCTCGAAAAGGGTGCCGGGGCTCTGCGGCGGGACTTCAGGCAGGAAGATGCGAGGCAGCTCGACGGCCGCCGGGAGGGTCACCGTTCAGCGCGAACGGTCTAGCTAATGCGCGTCAGTCGCCGAGCACGTGCAGCGCCGTTTCCTCATCGGTGATGAAGACATTGGCGTAGCCGGATTTGAGCGCGCTCAGGGCGATCGCGTGCTTGGAGCGGCCGGAGGAGACGCCGACGGCCCGCTCCTTGGTACGGAGCGCTTCGAGACGGAGCCCAAGGGTTCTGGCGTCGAGATCGGGATCGGCGATGCTGCCGTCCGCCGTGATGAAGCGGCCGAGAACGTCGCCCACCGCGCCGCGCCCTCCCAGCCGCGCGATATCGTCGGGATCGATGTAGCCGGAGCCGACAAGCACCGAGTCGGCGGAAAGCGCGCCCATGCCGAAGCAGATCACCGGGGCTTCGGCCGCCAGTTCCATCACCTTGGCCACCACGGGATCCTGCTCCAGGATCTCGCGGGTGCTGCGCTTGCCGACGATGGCGGGCACCGGCAGCAGCGTGGCGAGACCGTTGCCGGCCTGCGCGAAGAGTTCGGCCACCATGTTGGTCTGCACCACCGACGAGCGGAGATTTGCCGCGCCGTTCACCAGAACGACCTGGATGCCGTCGTTCCAACCGGCGGGAAGCGCATGGGCGATGGCCGCCATGGTGCGGCCCCAGGAAACGCCGATAAGCCGGATCGGCGGATTGATGCTGGCCAGATACTTGGCCGCCGCGCGCGCCACCGTTTCCATGGCGATGCCCTCGTCCTCGGCGCCGGCCGTGGAGACGACGATCGCCTCGCGAAGCTCGAAGGTCCTCTGCAGCCGCACTTCCAGATCGGGCCGGCGCTGGGAACGCGGGGCGATCTCGATGCGCACGATGCCCAGTTCGCGCGCTTCCCGGATCAGCCGGCTCACCTGCCACCGGGTCAGGCCCAGTTCCCGCGCGATCTCGCTCTGCGTGCGCTCAAGATCGTAATAGAGCTTGGCCGCCTGCACCATGAGCTGTTCCCGGCTCTCGTCGGACGGCAATCTCGCGGAAGCGGTTTCGGTGGAGGTCATCGGGCGGCCCATGTCCCGCGCGTCGCCGCGCGGGAGCGAAAGAATGACCGGATCGCGGAGGAGCGCCGCGCCGGACCTTGCGAGCTATATCGCAGGTTGTCCGCGTCTGCCACCGAGGCGGCCACGCCCCGGATCGGAAAGGCCGGCGAGCGGCCGGCCCTTCCCTGTCGCGTCAGCCCTTGTCCGGGCCGAATTATTCGCCGCTCCATCCCCCATAGGACTTCACATTGTCGGCGGTCACCAGTTCCGGCTTCAGCAGCACCGTCTTCTCCGGGGGCGCCTTGCCGTTGGTGATGTCGACGGCGTAGCGGTAGGCCTCGGACGCCATCTTGTAGGGTGCCTGCGCCGAGGAAGCCTTGATCAGCGAAGAGCCGCTTTCCATCGCCGTGACGACATCGGGCGAGCCATCGACGGCGGTGATGAAGAACTCGCCGCGCTGCAACTGCTTGGCCGCGAGATCCACGCCGATAGCCGTCGGATCGTTGACCGCGAAGATCGCGTCTACCTTGCTGAAGCGCGTCAGCAGGCCCTGGCCTGCCGCAAGGCCGCCATCGCGCGAGGCCTGACCGTTCTGGTCGGACGACAGGACCTTGATCTCGGGATGCGCTGACAGCACCTCCTGGCAACCCTTCACCCGGTCGACGATGGCGGAGATCGGCGGCCCGTTGACGATGATGACGTCGCCCTTCCCGCCCGGCAGATGATCGACGATGTACTGGCACGCCTGGCGCCCGGCCTCGACATTGTCCGTCATCACGGTCACGTCGACGCCCTCTGCCGTCACGTCGAAGGCGGAGACCGTCACGCCGGCCGCCTTTGCCTTGGCGATAGCGGGCTTGATGCCGACGGGATCCACCGCGTTCAGCATGATGATCTTGGCGCCAGACGCGATGAAGTTGTCGATCTGGTTGAACTGCTTGCCGAGGTCGTAATCGGCGGAAACGGCGGTGACCTGCGCGCCCGGGGTGAGCTTGGCGATGGTTTCCTGGATGCCCTTGTTGGTGACGGCGTAATAGGGGTTGCCCAGCGATCCGACCGTGATGCCGACCTTGGTGATGTCCTTGGCCATCGCCGGGGTCACGGCGAGCGCCGCCGTAACCATCAGGGCGGCCCGGCAGAGTTTCTGCGTCCTCATCTTTTCCTCCACTGTGTTCGCGGATCTTGCGCCCGCTCTCTTTCGACAGCCTCGCTGTCAGAGCCTTGCCAGCCGGGCGAACGGCCCGGCCATGGTGTCCAGTAGGTCGGCATAGAGCCGGGCCATCTCCGGGTACGGACCGGAGGCCCCGTCGGCGGCCCCCTCGGCGGACCCCTCGGCGGGCTGCGTCGGCGCGCCCTGCGGCTTGGCGAAGCGGCGGGCCGTCGCCGCGAGGTCCGGGAAAAGGCCGACCGCGTGCCCGGCGACGATGGCGCTGCCCAGCGTGCCCGTCTCTGTGCGGTCGAGCCCTTGATAGGGAAGCTGCAGGATGTCCGACTTGATCTGGCGGAACAGCGGGCTCTTTGCGCCGCCGCCCATGTTCATCGCCCGCACCAGTTCCAGCCCGGGCACGATCTCGCGCACGGAGCGGAGATAGAGCGCGTATTCGTAGCCGATGCTCTCCATCATGGCGCGGAACATGTGGCCCTTGCCGTGGCGCCAGTTGAGCCCGATGAACGCGCCGCGCATGTCGGTGTTGTTGGGCGTATTGCGGCCGCCGAGATGGGGCAGGAAAACCAGCCGGTCGGAACCGGCCGGAGCCTCGGCCGCGAGCCGGCAAAGCGCGTCGTAGGGCGCGATGCCCGAGGCCTCCCAGTCCTTCTTCTCGGTCCCGCAGATCTCGTCGCGGAACCAGCGAAGGTTCAGCCCGCCGCCCGCGACATAGGCCATCGCGTAATAAAGGCCGGGGATCACGTGCGGGCAGGTCATCAGCGCGCCGTAGCGCTGGTCGGTGGCGAAGCGGTCGATCACGACGGAGAAGACGGAGGCCGTGCCGCTGACATCGAAGACCGTGCCGGGATCCACCATGCCAGCGCCCAGCACGTTGGCCGCCTGATCGCCGCAACCCGCCGCGATCGGCATGCCGGCCCGCAGCCCGGTCTGGCTCGCCGCCGCCTCAGTCAGGTGGCCGACGATGTCCCAGGGTTCCACGATCCGGGGCAGCTTGCTGTCGTCGAGCCCGAAGCGCCCGAGGAGATCCGTGTTCCAGCGGACGTTTTCGGTATCGGCGAAGGTCGTGAAGTTCAGATAGGTGCGGTCGATGAAGGCGTCCTCGCCCTTCAGCCCCGCCAGGCGCCCCGCGACATAGGCCGCCGGTTGCACGAACCTGGCGATGCGGTCCCAGATCTCCGGCTGCTCTTCCTTCCAGTAGAGCATCTTGGGGCCGTGATTGTAGGACGGCACGCAGCCGGAAACGCTCAGGATCTCCGCCCCGGCGGATTTCAGGCGTTCCACCTGCGGCGCGCAACGATTGTCCAGCCAGTTGTCGTACTGGGTCGGCGTGCCCCAATCGGCATCGACCGTGGATACGCCGGCCATCTGGCCGCTGATCGCGAGCGAGGCGACCGTGGCGGGATCGATGGCGGCCGCCTCCAGCGCGCCGGCGATCGTGCGGACGACGGAGCCGTAGAGATCCTCCGGCATCTGCTCCACCCAGCCCGGACGCGGATAGTGCAGCACCGATTCCTCGAAGGCTTCGGCGACGAGCCGGCCGTCTTCGTCATAGATGCCGGTTTTCGTCCCCATCGTGCCGATATCGATGCCGATGACATGCGTGGTCATGAGGATGAGGACTCCGGTTGGCCGGGTTTCCGGTTCTTGGAATGCAGCGCCTGCTCGGCGGCGAGCGACCATTTCGCGCTCTCCCCGCCCGGTTTTTCCGCATCGCGAAGCAGCGTGAACGGCAGGTCGGGGACGCCCGGGAAGATCGCGACCTTACCGGAAAGCCGGCCTTCGGTGACGGCGGCAAAGGCCTCGGGCACCGCGTCGAAGCCGGCGACCGCTTCCAGGTTTCCGAGAATATCGAAATCCGCTTCCGTCACCCGGGCGAGAACGGCGAGCTGGTCGGCGACGGCGGAACCCGTGGAGCCGGTAAAGCGCGCGCCGGCGGACGCCACGCGCCCCAGCGGCAGGCGGCAGGGCTGGCCATAGGCGGTGCCGGCGAAGATCACGAGCATGCCGTCCGGCTTCATCCATCCGGCCGCGCGCTCGACAACCGCTGCATCCGGCGCGACCACGGCGATGTCGTCGCAGCCTTGCGGCGCAATCCCCGCCAGCGTCGCGGGAAGCCTGTCCTCCGCGACGACGATCAGCCGGCGACCACGCCGTTCCGCGATGGCGCCGAAGTCGCGCTCCAGCGCCTCGATCCGGTGCGCCTGCCGCGTGGTCGCGATCACGGTGGCCGGACCATCCGCCATTTCCAGCGCACGGTGAACGTGGATGCGGCCCATCGCGCCGCCCGCGCCGAGCACCAGGGCGACGCCGCCCGGCCGCAGCTCGAAGCGGTTGCGCGCCGGATCGAAAGCGGCGCCGATCTCCGGGCCCGGCGTGCCGACGAAGGAGAGCGATTGATAATGGATGCGAGCGGGATCCACCGGCACGGGATCGTCGCCGCCCCTGCCCGCCAGCGTCATCATTCCGCCGGGCGCGAGATGCGGGATCAGCGCCGCCATGGCCTCCGCGAAGTCGTCACCGCAAAGCACGATATCGTCGAACGCGCCGTCGACGTCCTCCAGCCGCGCCAGTTCGCGAACCGCACCCGCCCGCGCCCCGGCCCATTCGGCCAACGCCGCCGGGGCTGCGACCAGTACCGCTTCGGCCGGCCGGCATTCGGACGAGAGGTGCATCGCCGCGCCGCCGGGCAGACCGACGACCAGCATGCGCCCGCCAGCCTTCAGGTCGGTGCGGCTGTTGGGCCGATAAGCGGCCTCGACGCAGGAATAGGGTTCGAGAAGTGCCGCCGCCGCGGAACTCATGCCCTGGGGCAGCGGAAACACGAACGCGTCGCTCCCCGCCCCATCGCTGTCGCCAAGCACGCGGCCGTCCAGGCGGATATATTCCGCCATGGCACCGGGCAAATCCATTCCGACGACCAGCCGCTTCGGGCCGCCGGTCAGCGCCGGCTGCAAGCCGAGACGATCACCGGAACGGTAGCGGTGCTTCCAGCGGGCGCCGACGGCAACAACCGTCAGGGCCATCTCGTGGCCCAGCACCACCGGCTCGCTGGCAAGATCCCGCGCCTGGAACAGCGGATGGCTGGCCCCCATGCGGATGATCTTCACGTCGGAGGAGCAGATGCAGGCTGCATCGATGCGGGCGATCACCTCATCGTCGCCGGGCGGCGGGAATTCCTGCTCCACCGGGCGGCCGGCAACGCCGAGGTCACGCACGCCGCCGCCCTGAAAGGGCCAGAAGCGATTGAAGACGGGTAAGGCGAAATCAGGTTCGTCGGTCATGGCACTGCCCATGCGGCTGAGCCGCTGTCGCGCAAATCGGAGGCCAAATCCGTCTCATGCGGTGCTCGCGGCAACAGCCGTCGCACCGGCGGAGCGGAGATCAGCCGAAGGACGATGAGATCTGGCGGAGACCGGGGGCTTCCTGGCGGCGCGGCGAATGCGCGGCGGGCCGAAACGCTGATGCAGGTCGGAATACGCCTGAAGGCACGCGGGCATAGAAAGCGTTCATTGTTCCACCCTTGGTTCGCCGCTTGGAGTACGGCGATTGTCGCTGATCGTCCGGCGCATCTTTGTGCGCTCATTTGTGAGACGACTGCTCTTTTGAGAGTTTTTATCGGTGCTTTACGGGCCTGTCAATGCGGGGTGGAGGCCGCTCCCGGCGCAATCGATCGGCCCGGTCACGCCGGAAAGGCCGACGAGCCGCCGATACGGGTGAGCGCATCGCAGAGCCACGCGATACCGCCATCGCCCCTGTCGCGCGGATGCCAGGCAAGTTCCACCGACAGGACGATGTCGGGTAGCGGCAGATCGTGGCAGGCCAGGCCGCGGGCGAACACGACATCCGCCATCCAGTGCTTGGGCACCGCCGCGACGAGGTCCGTTCCCAGGACCACACGGCGCATCTCGAACCAGCTCGGCACAGACATGACCACCCGGCGTCTCAGCCCCAGCCGTTCCAGCGCCTCGTCGATGCCGTTGGTCCCCACCGCGCCCGCCGTGACCTTGAGATGCGGCAGCGCCACGTATCGGTCGAGGGTCATCGGGGTGGCCGCGCCGGGGTGGCTGGCCGCCATCACCACGGCGAACCGATCCGTGAACAGCGGCCGGCTGGTGTCATGCACCAGCGTGCGACGGCCGCGCTCCGCCCTCAGTTGCACCTCGCCGGGTTCGATCGGCCTGTCTCCAGGCGCGCCCACCGGCAACACGGCCAGCTGCACGCCGGGAGCGTCGCGGCGAAGCAACGTGCAAAGCGGCGTGAGCAGCGTCGGCGAGACGTATTCCGACAGGCGCAGGGTGAAACCGCGCCTGCTGCTTCCCGGATCGAAGCTGCCCTTCTCCCGAAGCGCCGCGGAAATCTCCGCCAAGGCGGGCCGCACCGTTTCCAGCACACGAAGCGCCACGGGGGTGGGCTGCATTCTGCCGCCCTGGCGCACCATCACCTCGTCGTCCAGCAAGCGCCGCAGCCGCCGCAAGGCATGGCTTGCCGCGGACTGGCTGAGCCCCAGCTGGTACGCCGCCGCAGAAACGCTCCGTTGCTCCACCAGCGCGGCGAGCACCGTAAGGAGGTTGAGATCCACCTCGCGCAGGTTCACGACCGGATCTCTCCTGCCGTCGCACTATGAATCCCGTGCATGTCCTTATGCATGCCGCCTGCTTGGCTTATGCGCCCTCGCCTGTCTAGCCTCTGCGCAATCACAAGAAACAACAGGGTGGAACTCCAATGGTCGCGCGACGCCGTTTCCTCGTCTATGCCGGCATCTTCATCATGATGGCGCTGTGCTACGTCGACCGCATCAACCTGTCGGTCGCGGCCAAGTCGATCGCCACCAGTTACGGCCTTTCGCCGGTCCAGCTCGGCTTCATCTTCTCGGCCTTTCTCTGGACCTACCTGATCTGCCTGGTCCCCCTCGGCATGGCGGTGGATCGATGGGGCGCGCGGTCGGTGACGGCCGGCAGCCTGCTCATCTGGTCCGTCGCCGGCGTACTGACCGGCATGGCAACCACCTATACCGGGCTCTTCGCCAGCCGTTTGGCGCTCGGCGTGGGCGAAGCCGCGAGCTACCCCGCCGGGGGACGCGTGATCCGCGAATGGGCTCCGCAATCGGAACGCGGGATCGCCGCGGCGATCCTGAACAGCGGCGCCTATGCGGGCCTCGCCATCGGCGCGCCTGTGGTCGGCTGGCTCGTCGCGCATTTCGGCTGGCGGGAATCGTTCTACGTCACCGGCGCCCTCGGCGTCGTCCTTTCGGTCCTCTGGTACGCCATCTATCGCCGCCCGGAGCAGGCTGGCTGGCTGAGTGTCGGCGAACGAACCCACATCCTGGCGGGACGCGGTGAAACAGCGAAGCGAGATGCAGCGGGGCCGGACGCAAGCGGGAGCGGGGCCGGCGGGCCGGCCATCGGCGCGTTGCTCCGCAGCCCCTCCATGTGGGGACTGGCGCTGACGCAGGGCTGCGCCGGCTACACGCTTTATCTTTTCATGACGTGGCTGCCGACTTATCTGGCCGACACGCGCGGGCTGGACGTGATGCGCAGCGGCGCCTTCTCCGCCGTGCCTTACGCCGCGGCGGTTCCGCTGGGACTGCTGCTTGGCGTGGTCAGCGACCGGTTTCTCCGGCGCACCGGCACGGCCGGCGGCGGACGCCGGCGCCTTGTGGCAGTCGCCCTGCTGGTCTCGTCGGTGATCCTGCTGACACCCTATGTCACCAATATTTGGCTGATCCTCGCGCTCTTCAGCATTTCGCTGACCTGCGTCTCCACCGCGATGGGCATGAACATCGCCCTGACCAACGATCTCCTGGTGAACGGGGCACAGGCCGGCGCGGCGACCAGCCTGCTGATCCTGGGCGGCAATTCCTTCGGCATCGTGGCGCCGATCGCCACCGGCTACATCGTCGCCTCGCCGCTCGGCTATTCCGGCGCGTTCGTCGTGGCAGGGGTGCTGCTCCTCACCGGCGTCGCGACCTCACTCCTCCTCACCCGCAGGCCGATCGGCGGCGAGCCCGTCGAACGGCGCCGCCTCGTCGCCCGGCCCGTCATCTGATCCGCGAAAGGAATTCCATGACGCAGAGCATGACCAAACTGGCTTTCGCAGCCGTTTCCCGAAACTACTTCAACATGCCGGTCTGGGTCGGCGTGGACCAGGGTTTCTTCCGCGACGAGGGCATCGAACTCGCCGTCGAGCTGCACGAAAGCGTCGATGAGGTGAGCAACCGCCTCTACGACGGCCGCGTGCAGCTTGCCTACGGCATCACCGAGCACGTTATCCTGGACAGCGAGTCCGGCGGACAGAGCGAGATCATCGGCGGCAACGTCAACCGGCTGCCCTTCTCGCTGGTGGCCGGCAAGGACATCGACGGCTTCGAGGACATGCGCGGCAAGGTCGTCGGCGTTTCATCGCTGGAAGCGGGCAGTTCGTCCCTCGTCATGCGGCTCTTCGAGGCGCATGGGCTGCATCATCCCGCCGACTACACCATCAGGGCGGTGGGTCCGATCCTGTCGCGGTGGGAGAAGCTGCAGAACGGCGAGATCTCGGCCGGGCTCCAGGGCGCGCCGCTGAACTACATCGCGGCCGATGCCGGCTATCCCACGCTGGCCGATCCGCGCGTCGATTTCCCGGATTTCCAGTTCACCTCGCTGCACGTCTTGTCGCCCTGGGCCGCCGCCAACCACGAGCTGGCGGTGCGGTTCATGCGGGCCTTTCTGCGAGCGCATGAATGGTTCTACGCCAACAAGGAAGGCGCGGCGGAAATCGCGATGCGGGAGACCGGGGTGGAGCGGCGATACGTCGATCGCGCCTGGGAGGAATATGTCGGGTCGGAGATCTTTCCGCGCGACGGCGACGCCAGCGACGCCGCCGTGCAGGCCCTGATCGAGATCAGCGGCCTGATCCGTGCGCTGCCGAACCGGACGAAGACCCACGCCGCCGACTACATCAACCGCACCTATCTGCGGGAAGCGCAGGCCAGCCGGCTCCACGACAGCAGGGAGAGCCGGCGTGCCTGATCCCGCGGCTCGGGCGCGGCCGACGATCGACTATGGGGACCGGCTGCGGATGGGGATCATCGTTCCTTCCGGCAATGTGGTGGCCGAGCCGCAAATCCACGCGATGCTGCCGGCCGGGGTGAGCGCACTCTTCACAAGGCTTGCCCTGCGCGGCAGCTCGGAAGCGGAGTTGCAGCGCATGGAGGCGGGGGTGGAGGACGCCGCCCGGCTCCTTGCAGACGCGCGGGTCGACCGGATCGTCTTCCATTGCACCGCCGTGACGACGTTCTCGCCCTCATCCGGCCCGGCGATCCGCGAGCGGATCGGAGGCGCCACCGGCATCGAGGGCCTCGTCACCTCCGACGCGCTCGAAGCCGCCTTTCAAGCGCTCGGCACGCGGCGCGTCGTGCTGCTCACGCCCTATATCGAAGCCGTGCACCGGCGCGAGATCGCTTTCCTGGAGCATCTCGGCCTCCACGTGGCGGGAGAAGCCTCCCTCGGCATCGATACCAACGACGAGATGGCGCGGCTCTCGCCCGATACCCTTGCGGACTGGGTGCTGAAGCACCGGCATCCGGACGCGGATGCGTATTTCCTGAGCTGCACCGCACTGCGCAGCGCGGAACTGATCGCGTCGCTGGAAGACCGGCTCGGACGGCCGGTCCTGACCAGCAATCAGGTCATGGTCTGGCACGCACTGCGGGAGGCCGGAATAAAGGCGGCGGATCGCTGGGGGCAACTGATGCGCCTCTGAGGGGCCAGCCCATAACTGCCTCTCAAGCGACGCTTGGCGGGACCGGCTTGTTTCCGGTCCTTTGGCCGGGAGCGCTGTGGCACCCGCGTAGCGGCGACGACGAGGCGAGGCGAGGCGATCAAGCGCCGCCTCGCAAGCAAAAGTCCAGACCCGAGACATCGGGTGACCTGGACGCTGTACGTGGAGGGTTGCGACCGCCGCAGCACCGGCTCTTCGCACGTCGGCGATCGTCGTCCGGGATGAGGGTGACCCGCCCTGCCCGGCCTGCTGCCTGAAGCAGGCAAGGCCACCCTCCCCCGTTCCGCGTCAGATGCCGGCGATCATGCCGCCATCGACGCGCAGCGTCGTGCCGGTGATGTAGGAAGCGCGTTCGCTCGCCAGAAAGGCCACGGCATCGGCGAATTCCTGCGGCTTGCCGTAGCGCTTCATCGGGATGGAATTGCGCGAGGCTTCCGCCACCTCGCCCGCCGTCCGGTTGGTGCGCTTGGCTGCGGCTGCATCGAGCTGGTCGACGCGCGCGGTATGGATGCGGCCCGGCACCACGGAATTCACGGTGACGCCGTCGGCCGCCACTTCGCCGGCCAGCGTCTTCGCCCAGCCGATGATCGACGCGCGCAGCGTGTTGGAGATGCCGAGATTGGGGATCGGCTGCTGCACGCCGGACGAAACCAGCGCGATGACCCTGCCGAAGCGGCGGGCGCGCATGCCGGGCAGGACCGCGCCGGCGATGGCCAGCGGCGCTTCCACCATGGCGGCGAACTGGCGGCGCCATTCCTCCGACTGGACGTCCGCGACGGGTCCCGGAGGCGGGCCACCGCCATTCAGGACGAGAATGTCGATGACCTGATCCCCGAGCTTGCCGATCAGGGCCTGCACGGATGCCGGATCGGCGAGGTCCAGCTCTTCCGTCCGCACCGCGTCGGCCGCGCCCAGTTCGGCGGCGGCGGATGCCAGCTTCTCAGCCGAGCGGCCGGTCAGGATGACCTGAGCCCCCTCTTCGACCAGCGAGCGGGCGACCGCGTGGCCCAACCCCTGGCTTGAGCCGAGCACGAGAGCCGTCCGGCCCTTCAATCCAAGATCCATCAATTCTGCTCCGTGGTGGTGGAATGTGAAAGCTGGGCGCGTTCCCTCGCGGCGGAGAGAAAGGCCATGAAGACGGGATGCGGCCGGCCGGCCGGAAACCCGAGTTCGGGATGCCCCTGGAAGCCCCAGAAGAAGGGATGGCGGGGAACCTCGATGCCGTCGACCACGCGATCGTCATGGCTGGCGAGACTGATCACCAGACCGGCCTCCTGGAGTTTCGCGTGGAGCCCGGGCGCCAGGCAATAACGGTGATTGTAGCGGAACCGGATCGGCTCCCCGGCGATGAGAGACGCAAGCTTCGTGCCGGAACGGGCCTGCCCCACCGCATTACCCGTGCGATGGATGGGCAACGAGGCTTCTCCGCCTAGAGCCGCCATGGCCACGAAGCTCTTGATCGGCGCGTCGGGATCGGCTTCGGCGAGGTTTACCGCCTCGGTCGCGAGCGCCCTCTGGGCGAAGGCGGTCGCCATGGTCTGCATGCCGAGGCAGAGACCAAGGACGGGAATGTCGTTCTCCAGCGCATGGCGGGAAGCGGCGATCTGGGCGGGCACGTTGCACATGCTGGAGCCGCCCGGCAGCAGGATGCCGTCGGCGGCGGCAAGAATATCATCGGCTCCAGGGCCGACGAGGCCGGCTGGCTCGCCGAAGCGGACGGCCAGCGACAGGCCGAGCTGCGAGGCCGCATCCTGCAAGCTCACGAGCGCCGCCGGGTAGACATCGCGATGGTCGCGCTCGCGTCCGACAAGGAGAATGGAAACGTCCGATCCGGCCGTTGCCTGGCCTCGACCGAGGCAATCGTCGACCACCGGCACGTCGACCACCAGCACCGACACTCCGGCCTCCCGTGCCGGTTCTGCAACGGCTTCCGCCGACTGCCCGAAGCGCGGATGGACGGGAACGACGACGTTTTCCTCCCGCGCCGCCGCGATGATCGCCGCAAGGTCCAAGGCCGGCTCGACGGTCTTTCCTAGGCTGCGTTCGGCGAAGAAAAGCCCACTCGGGCCGAGGCCGCCGGAAGCATGGACATATTGGGCGGCATCGGGATCGCGGGCGAGGTCGAAGCGCGCGGGCAAATGCATGAAGCGCGCGCCGTCGCGATAAGCGAGCCGTGCCGCGGCCGCGCCGTAGAGCGCCGGGCGGTCGGTCCCGTCGATCACCAGGGTCAGCATGGGCCTTTAGCCTTTCCGAAACTTACGCCTGCGGGATCGAGCAGGAAACCTGCCGATGGAACCGCTTGCGGAGCGATTGCACGAAATTTCCCCATCCGGACAATTGATCGATATGCTTACATCGATACAATCATGGGCGATAGTCACGAAAGGTGGTTTCATGAATCCTCCCCATCCGGCTCCCCGTCTGGCGCCACGGATGAGTTCCGTCGGCGCGTCGCCTACCGCCGAGATCTCCAACAAGGTCCGCTCGCTGAAGAGCGCCGGGCACGCAGTGGTCAATCTCGGCGAGGGCGAGCTCGATTTCCCGACGCCCCCGGCCATCGCCGATGCCGGCATCGCCGCGATCCGTAATGGCGAGACGAAGTACACGGCCGTCTCCGGCACGGCGGACCTGAAGGCGGCGATAGCGGCCAAGTTCCTGCGCGAGAACCAGCTTTCCTACGAGCCGCGCGAGATCATCGCCGGGGCCGGCGCCAAGCAGCTCATCTTCAACGCTTTCCTCGCCACCCTTTCGCCGGGCGACGAGGTGATCATCCCGGCCCCCTACTGGGTTTCCTATCCCGACATGATCCGGCTGGCCGGCGGCGAGCCCGTGATCGTCGAGACCACACGCTCCGAAGGCTGGGTGCTGCAACCGGACGCGCTCCGGGCCGCCATCACACCGAAGACGCGCTGGGTTGTACTGAATTCACCGAACAATCCCACGGGCGCGGTCTATTCGCCGGAAGCGATGAAGCGGCTGACCGATATTCTCGTCGCCCATCCCGACGTGCTTGTCATGGCCGACGACATCTACGAGCATCTCCGCTTCGCCGGCCCCTTCGCCACTCCAGCGGCGCTGGAGCCCGCGTTGTTCGACCGCACGCTGACGATCAACGGCGTTTCCAAGGGCTATTCGATGACCGGCTGGCGCATCGGCTATGCCGGCGGCCCGGCCTGGCTGATCTCGGCCATGGAGATCCTGCAGTCGCAGAGCACGTCCAACCCATCGACGATCAGCCAGGCCGCAGCCGTTGCCGCGCTGACGGGCGATCTCGGCTTCATGGCGGAATGGATCTCCATCCTGCGCGACCGCCGCGACATCGTGATGGACATGGTCGCCGCCACGCCGGGCCTCGAAGCCGACACGCCGGACGGCGCCTTCTACGTCTTCGCCGACTGTAGCGGCCTCATCGGTTCCGCGACGGCGAGCGGCAAGGTGCTGGGCAGCGACCTCGATGTCGCTGGCTATCTTCTGGAAGAAGCGCATGTCGGCACCGTCCACGGCTCCGCCTTCGGCGCGCCCGGCCATCTCCGGATCGCCTACGCCGTGGATACGGACGTGCTGCGCGAGGCCTGCGCCCGCATCACCGCGGCCTGCGGTCGGCTGCGCATCAAAAAGGCGGCCTGAGCCGCCTTTCTTTCGCGAAAGCATGAAGCCGGCGCCTCGAGCGCCGGCTTTTTCGTGTCAGGCCGCGAGGCTGAGGCGGGCCGAGGGCTCGTTGGCAAGCTTGCCCAGAACCGCGGCGATCTCCGCTTTCACCGCTTCCGGCAGGTCGCGGAGCGGCAGGCGCACGGAGCCGCCGTCGAAGCCGCGTAGGTTCATCGCCGCCTTGGTCGTCTGCGGCTGCCCGTGGCGGCGCGCCAGCGCACGGAAATCGTACCAGAGCCGGTGCAGGTCGCGCGCGGAATGCGCATCGCCACGTTCCAGCGCGCGGTAGGTTTCCAGGATCAGTTCCGGCAGGGCGCAGCTGTTGGTGGAACTGATACCGTCGAAGCCGGCCATCATCGGCCCGAGGAAGGCGAGATCGGAGGCGCAGAACAGGCGAATGCGGCCACCGAGACGATTGGCGATGCGGTCGATGGCCGTCACCGAGAGGTCGCCCTGCTTGATGCCCACGGCTTCCGGCATGTCGGCCAGCCGCTCCAGCACGTCGGGCGCCAGCGTGATGCCGATGCCCGGCGCGTTGTAGACGAGGATGCCCGTCTTGGAGACCGGCGCGATGTCCTTGAAGAAGGAGACGATCTGCTCGTCGGTGACTTCCGAGACGAAGGGCGGCGTTACCATGGGCAGGCCGCCGAGATCGCCGGCAAGCTCCGTCAGTTCGCGCACGACGCGGGCATCCGAGCCGGCGGAGCAGAGCATGACCGGCACGCGGTCCTGCACGACGTCCATGACGTGGCGGAAGAGATCGGCCCGCTCCCCCGTGCTCATGGCGGGGAATTCGCCATAGGTCCCGCCGATGAGCACGCCGTCATAGCCGAGGCCGATGACACGCTCGACGGAGCGGGCGATTCCCGCCTTGTCGATTTCCCCGGCCGGGGTGAACGGAGTGACGGTGATGTTGAAGATGCCCTTCAACCGGGCGCGGCTTTCCTCGATATTCTTCATGATGGTCTCTTCGAAGGTGATGGGAAGGAGTGCGGAAGGGTGGTGGGTGCGATCAGGCGACCTGCAGCAGCGCGCGGTCGATGGTTCCGAGCGCGCGGTAGCCGGTGTCCGTCACGACGATGGTCTCGCTGACTCCGACGGTGAACTGGCCGTAGATCCGGAGCGCCGGAGGCAGGTGGAACGCCATGCCGGGCTCCAGCGGCGTCGTCACGCCCTTGTTCAGGCTGAGGATCGCGCCCTCGCCCCAGTCGGGCGCGAAGGAGATACCGACGCTGTAGCCGAGGCGTTTGCGGAAGGCGTCGGTATAGCCGGCCTTGTCGATCACGGCCTGGCAGGCATTGTGCGGCACCTCGCAGGCGACGCCCGGGCGGATCGTTTCCAGAGAAACGGCAAGCGCCTCCTGGCAGACCTTCATCATGTCGGCGGCCTCGGCCGGCGGCGTGCCGATCCAGGCCGAGCGCATCAGCGCGGCATGATAGCGGTCATGGCAGGCGGCCATTTCCAGGAAGACCGGATCGCCCGCCTCGATGCGGCGGCGCTTCCACGTGCCGTGCGGCACGCCGCAGCGCGGGCCGGACGACACCAGCGGCTCCATGCCGAGATATTCCGAGCCGGCGGCAATCGCCGAGCCCAGCATCGCGGCGACGAGGTCGTTCTCCGTCGCGCCGACACTGATGGCGGCGAGCCCGGCCTTCATGCCCGCATCGACATAGGACGCGGAGCGGTCGAGTTTCTCCAGCTCCAGCGGCGACTTCACCGCGCGGAGCTTCTCCACGATGCCGGCAGCATCGCCGATGGCGCCCAGCGCGTCCTGCAGCGCCTCGTAGACGGTAATGGGCAGGAACCAGCCGCGCTTGTCGATCGCCACGCGCTTGCCGGCAAGGCCACGCTCGCGGATGACTTTGGTCAGGAAGCCGACGGGATCCTCGCCGTCCTGGTAGATCGCCGCATCGGAGATGAAGGTGTTGGCGATGAAGTTGAAATATTCCAGCTGGCGGATCACGAAGACCGGATCGCCATCGACCGGCAGCACCAGCGCCTGGAACGTGTAATAGCCGGGCGTCTGCTGGCCCGTGAGATAGAAGATGTTCTCCGGCCCGGTCACAACCATGACGTCGAGGCCTGCCGCAGCAAGACCTTCGCGGGCGCGGGCGACGCGCCCCTCATACTCGCTTTTCGGGAAGGCGGATTCGGAGCCCTGAACGACGCTGCCGATATTCATGGTTCTCAATTCTCCCACAGGGTGTCGGTGCGCTCGCGCGCGAAAGGAAGGCCGAGGCCGGGCGCATCGGGGGCGGTCACCACGCCGTCGCGATAGATGAGCCCCGGCGCGGGATCGTCGGCGATGCCGTCGGCCCCATAGAGTTCGGCGAAGCGCGGCTTCAGCGCCGCGCAAAGATGCAAAGCGGCGGCGGTGGCGAGACCGCCTTCGTTCATCTGGCCGATCATGAAGGGCACGCCCGCCGCCGCCAGCGCCTGCCCGGCACGCAGAGCGGGGCGAAGACCGCCGAGCTTCACCAGCTTCAGATGCGCCATGAGGCGGTGGCCGCCCCGCGCGAGCCACGCCACGTCGTCGTCACCCTTCACGCTCTCGTCGAGCATCACCGGGACCGGGGTCGCCTCCGCCAGTTCGGCGATCGGCTCGAAGGGACCCGGCGGCACCGGCTGCTCGACATAGGCGAGACCGAAGGCGGCGAGCGCATCGAGATTTCGCCGCGCCTCCTCATGCGACCAGGAACCGTTCGCATCGGCGGCGATCTTCACGTCCGCGCCGAAGCGCTCGCGCAGCAGCCGTATGCGGGCGACGTCGCCGGCAAAGTCGCCGCCGCCGATGCGGACCTTCAGGTCGCGGAAGCCGCGCTCGACGTAAGCCTCGGCCTGACGCAGGAAGGTCGCGTCGTCGGAGATGAACAGCGTCTGGTTGCTGGGATAGGTCGTCCCGCCCGCCGGATCGGCACCGGCCAGGAGACCGGCGACTGGGCGGTTCGCCAGCTTGCCCCAGCGATCGTGCAGCGCCATGTCCACCAGCATGCGGAGAGGCGCGCTCGCCTCCCGCAATGCCGGGGGAGGCGCATCCAGCAGAGTGGCGGGATCGCCGGACAAGCCCAGCCCCGGCAGCACGCGGAGCGCTTCCGCCACCACGGCTTCGGCCGGGATGCCGTTGAGATAGGCGATGTTGATCCGCACCTCGCCCGTCGCCACGGCGCCGTCTTCGTCCTCGATCCGGAGATAGAGCGTATCGAGGCCGGGGACCTTTCCGGACGATGCGGTGTGCAGGAGCAGGCCGCCGCGATAGGTCAGCATTGCCCGGTGCAGGGAAAGGCGCATGATCCTCCGCGCTCCGTCGATCAGGAGGACAGCATCGCGGCGGCGACGTCGCGATAGATCAGGCTGGAGGTGACGAACTCGTCGACGGGCACGAACTCGTCCGCCTTATGGGCGACGGAGAGCGAGCCTGGGCCGATGACGACGCCTTCCGCCCCGGTTGCGCGGAAATGGACGAGATCGCAGCCGCCCTGGAAGCCGAAGGGACCGGGCTCCGCGATGCCGCGCCGTCTCGCCACGTCGAGGCTCTTCCGAACCACCGGGCGGTCGGCCGCCGTTTCGGTCGCGCCGCCGGTGGTCGCCTTCCAGTCGGTGATCTCGGCGCGCAGGCCGAAACGTGCGTTGGCGCGAACCAGCAGATCGGCGAGATCCGCCTTGACCGCGTCCTCGTCCTCGCCCGGCACCATGCGGCGGTCCAGCAGCAATTCGCAGGCGCCGGGCAGCACGTTGTCGGCGTGGCCGCCATGGATGCGCGTCACCGTCAGGCTCGCCTCGCCCACCAGCGGGTGATGGCGACGACGGACGGCGTTCTCGTGCTCCTCCGCGACCATGCCCAGAAGCTGGCCGGCGCGCAGCACCGCGTTTTCGCCGAGATGCGGCGTGCCGGAATGGGCGGGAACGCCGTGCACGCGAACCACGGGGCGAAGGCTGCCCTTGTGGGCGCTGTAGATCGTGTTGCTGGTCGGCTCGCCCACCACCGCGAAGTCGATCTTCGGGCGCTTGGCGGCGTAATGCTTGGCGCCTTCGCTGGCGATTTCCTCGTCGGCGACGAAGATCGCGAGCAGCGTCCCGGACCAGCTTTCGCGGCTGGCGGCGAGCATGCGGACGGCTTCCAGCATGGAGGCGAGCGGGCCCTTGCAGTCGCAGGCGCCGCGTCCGTAGAGCCGGCCGCCGTCTTCGCGCAGGATAAAGGGATCGCTGCTCCAGCCCTCGCCCACCGGCACGACGTCCATGTGCGTGTTGAATGCGAAGACCGGCCCCGGCCCGTTCAGGAGGACGGCTTCGACATTGACGCGGCCCGGCTTGTATTCGTCGAGCGTGACCTCAAGCCCCATCTCGCGGAGCTTCGCCGCCACGTAATCGGCGGCCTCGACCTCGCGGCCGGGCGGGTTCTCGCTGCGGATCGCGACAAGATCCGCCAGTTCGCGCTTCATCCGCGCGGCATCGGGAACGGAATGCATGATTGTCTCTCGGAACTGGTTCGAAGGCTCTGCCGGCGGGCGGGCTCGCCGGCCTGTCTGTCAGTGCAGGATCTGCTCGAGGAAGCGCTGGGCGCGGGCGTTGACCGTGCCACCGAAGAAGGCGTCGCTCTTCGCCGTCTCGACGATCTCGCCCGCTTCCATGAAGACGATCCGGTCCGCCGCGCGCCGGGCGAAACCCATTTCGTGCGTGACCACGATGCTGGTCATGCCTTCCGCGGAAAGCTCGGCCATGACGTCCAGCACCTCGCGGATCATCTCCGGGTCGAGCGCCGAGGTCGGCTCGTCGTAGAGCATCAGCGCCGGCTTCATGGCGAGGGCACGGGCAATCGCCACGCGCTGCTGCTGACCGCCGGAAAGCTCGTCAGGATAGCTGTCCGCCTTGGCCGGAATATGAACCTTCTTCAGCAGATCCAGGGCGACATCGTGCGCGTCGGCGCGCGACAGGCCGAGCACCTTCATCGGCGCCAGCATGATGTTTTCCGCCGCGCTCAGATGCTGGAAGAGCTCGAAGTTCTGGAACACCATGCCGATCTCGCGGCGCAGGCGCGGCGCGTTGCGGAGATCACGGGTGATGTCCTCGCCACGGAAGAAAACGTTGCCCTCGTCCGCCGGCTCCAGGAGGTTCACGCAGCGCAGGAGCGTCGACTTTCCCGAGCCGGACGGACCGATGAGCACCACAGTCTCGCGGGGGTGGACCTCCAGTGAGCAGCATTTGAGGATCTGCGTCGAACCGAAGCTCTTGTCGATTCCGACGATCTCCAGCAGCGGCTTTCCGGCAGGCGTGGTGCGGGGCGGCGAAGTCATGACGGCTTCCGCGGAAAGGGGAGAGAGGGGAAACATGTCAGTGGGCCTCCTCGATCGGGGCGAGGCGCTGCAGCAGGGAGCGCTTCTCGCTGCGGGCACGACGGCGCTTGACGTCGAGCGACTGCTCCAGCAGCGCCTGCAGGCCCATGAAGATGGTCGTCAGCGCGAGATAGTAGATGCCGGCGGCAGTCAGCGCCTCGAAGTATCGGAAGTTCGAGCTCGCCGTCTGGTTGGCGACGAGCAGCAGCTCCTGCACCGCGACGACGGAGACCAGCGCGCTCGTCTTCAGCATGCCGATCATCTGGTTGCCGACCGGCGGCAGCACGATGCGGAGCGCCTGCGGCAGCACGATGTAGCGCATCACCCCGGTCCGGGTCAGGCCGAGCGCCAGGCCGGCCGTGCGCTGCCCCTTCTTCACCGCGCCGAGGCCGGAGCGCAGGATTTCCGCCATGTAGGCGCCCTCGTTCAGCGACAGCGCGATCACGGCGGAGAGGAAGGCGGAGAGGCGGATGCCGAAGCCCGGCAGCACGTTGTAGATGAAGATGATCTGGAACAGGACCGGCGTGCCCCGGAAGAGCCAGAGATAGATCCAGGCCAGAACGCGGACCGGCCTGAACGTCGCTTCCTGCAGGAGGGCGATGACCAGCCCCGCCAGGACGCCGAAGAACAGCGATGTGACGGTGATGAGAAGCGTCATCATCGCGGCCTGGAAGAAGACCGCGGAGAACAGATAATCGATGACCAGATGTAGCGACATCAGCGCTCCTCGATCTTCTTGCGGAGAGAATGGACGTTGCGGGAAACGAGCCCCGCAACGATGGGCCCGGAAGCATCGGCCCCCGCGGCTTACTTGAAGATGGAGCCGGAGGCCGGGAGGTTCCACTTGGCCAGAAGCTTGTCGTAGGTGCCGTCGGCGACGACCTCCTTGATGGCGGCCTTGAGCGAGTCCTGCAGCGCCGTCTCGCCCTTGCGGGTGGCGAAGCCGATCTGCGTGTTCGCCTCGAATTCCTCGCCGACCGTCTGGAACGTATCGGGCACTTCCTGCAGCAGCTTCGCCGCGCCCGGGCTCGACTCGAAGATCGCGTCGGCGCGACCCTGGCGCAGGTTCAGCGCGGAATCCTGCGCGGTCGGCAGCGTGCTGACCGTCAACGGCTTCAGGCCCTTCGCCTTGCAGCGCTCCACGTCGGCGCGGGCCTGGCTTTCCTCGATGCCGCCCAGCGTCACCGCGATGTTCTTGCCGCAGAGCGAGTCGTCGCGACCGGTGATCTTGGCCGGATTACCCTTCTGCACGATTACGACGTTGCCGATCTTCATGTAGGGGACGAAGTCCACCTGCTCGGAACGCTGCGGGTTGATGTACATGGCGGAGTTGATGATGTCCGTGCGACCGCCCAGCAGCGCCGGGATCAGCCCCTTGAACTCCATGTTCAGCGGCTTCGGGGTCGCGTGCAGCTTTTCGCCGAGCGCCTGGATGAAGTCGATGTCGAAGCCGGTCAGCTTGCCGTCCTTCTGGAACTCGAACGGCGCGAAGGTCGCCGCCGTCCCATAGGTGAGCGCGCCCTTCTCCACGAGCCCCTTCCCGGGAAGCTCGGCGGCGGTGGCGGCCTGGATCAGGCCGAGAGGCAGCAGGGCGGCAATGGCCAGCTTGCGAAACATGTAGATCCCCTTCACGTACATTCATTGCTCTTATGTGTGTAATCAGTACAATATGCCGAAGCCCGAACGTCAAGCGGATTGCTCCGCCGGACCTGCCCAAATATCGGGACTCTCCTGCCTACAAATGAGGCATTCACGGTGGGTTAGAGATATGCACGCTCGCGGAAGACCTCCCGTCCAGGCACTTGGGAAAGCCTTCTGTTCAAAAGGTGTTCTTGTTCTCTCCGCCTTCACATTGTATCGAAGCTGCAAGAACAGACGGATCAAGCAGGGCGGGGAATGGGGCGCAGTCCCATACAGCGGAGATACAGGCTCGCGAACCAGATCCTCGACGTCGTGCGTGAGGCGCGCTTCGAGCCGGGCCATCATCTGCGCGAGCAGGCGTTGGGCGATCTTCTCCAGGTGTCCCGCACCCCCGTCCGCTCGGCGCTCATGCTCCTGGCCGACCACGGCGTGCTGGAGGCCAAGAAGAACCATGGCTTCTTCCTCAAGGCCTCGCCGGACGAATTGCAGCGGCTTGAAGTCGAGGTTCCCCCGACCAGCGATCAGGATCTCTACACGCTGATCGTGCAGGACCGGCTCGCCAAGAACCTGCCCGACAGTTTCATCCAGAGCGACATCGCCCGTCGCTACGACGCCGACAGGGCCGCGTTGCAGAAGACGCTGACCCGCCTCGTCGACGATGGCCTGCTCCAGCGCAACGCCGGACGCGGCTGGACCTTCATGCCGACGCTCGACACCGGCGTCGCCCTCAGCAACAGCTACGATTTCCGCCGCGTGCTGGAGCCGGCCGCGCTGCTGCTTCCCGGCTTCACCCCCGATCCTGGAATGATCGAGCGGGTTCGGCTGCAGCACCTTTATCTGGAGGCGCATCCCGACATCGCCAGTGTCGACCGCCGCCAACTCTTCGAGACGGACCGCCAATTTCACGAAATGCTGGTGGAATTCTGCGGCAACCCTTTCTTCCTGCAAGCGATCCAACAGCAGAACCGGATGCGCCGCCTGCTCGAATTCACCGGCTATTCCAATCGCCGCCGCGTACGCGACTGGTGCCGCGAGCATCTGGCGATCCTGGATGCGGTGGAAGCGGGAAACCAGCGGGACGCGGCCCGCCTGATGTCAGAGCATCTCGAACATGCGCTGCAGGCCGCGCCGGCGCTGAGCAAGAGCAAGGCCAGACCGGCAAGGAAGACGGCGCAGGTCTAGAGCGGGAGGCAGCCGTCTTTTCCGTCTCGCCGAAAATTCATCCCGCCCGGCAAGCGATTCGAAATCTCGGGGCAAGCCGGGGCCGGATATGGTGCAGCCCCCAGATCGCAGGACGAAGGAAGCCGCGCTCCCGGTGTTAAGTCCTTGAGGTGCCGGCGGGCGGCCTCATCCTCTCGGATCGTGGCAACCTGTGACGGAGTTTCCCTCGATCCGGATCATGCCGGCCTGCCCTGCCAGCGGGCTCAGGCTCGGGATCGGACTGATGACATGGCCGAGAGCCCGAAGCTCGGCTTCGGTGCCCATAGGCTCCAGCTTCAGCGTGTCGCGATTGTCGGAAAAGGTGCGGCCGAGCAGGAAGCGGGGCCGCGCCAGCGCCGCATCCGGGGGAAGGCCGTGATCGATGGCGTGGCGCAGCAGCACCGTCAGCGTCTGCGGTTGTCCGTCGGCGCCCTGCGTGCCGTAGAGCAGCCATGGCCTGCCCTCGCGCGTGGCGATGCCGGGGTTGAGGGTGTGAAAAGGACGACGTCCGGGCGCGAGGCGGTTCGGCCCCTCCTCCAGCGAGAAGCTGGCGCCCCGGTTGTGCCAGATGATGCCGGTGCCGGGCAAACAGCAGCCGCTGCCCCAGTCGAAATAGGTGCTCTGCAGGGCGGAAACGCAGCCGCCGGCTTTGTCCCGCGCGGCGAAATACACGGTGTCGGCCTCGCGAAACGGCTCCGGCCAGGGCCGCGCGCGCGCCCGGTCGATCTCGCCGGCACGCATCCGGAGGTTCGCCTCGGAAAGCAGCGAGGCAACGCGCTCGCGCGTCCCGGCGCTGTCGTCCAGCCCGCGCCGGTCCAGAAAAGCGCCCTTCACCGCTTCGACCATCAGATGATAGTCAGCGGCGCTGCCCATCGCCGGCGTCTCGCCGAGCGCCCCGAGGATGCCCATGATCTCCAGCGTCGTGACGCCCTGCGTCGGCGGCGGCGGAGCATGAAGCGTCGCATCGCGGTAGCCGAGCCGCAGAGGCTCTCCCACTTCGGTCCAGGTGCGGCGGAGATCGTCGGGCGTGACCCCAAGGCCGAGCGAACGGAGGTCGTCGAGAATCCGGCCGGCCAAGCTGCCGGTGTAGAAGCTTTCCAACCCTTCCGCCCGAAGACAGTCGAGGCTGTCCGCCAGCTTTTCCTGCCGGAGCGTTTCGCCTGTGGCGGTCTCCCGGTACACGCCGAAGCCCGGCCAGTCGGCGCTTTCGCCCGCCCGCATTGCGCGCCAGAAATCCTGCGACGGCGTGACGACCATGCCGTCGCGCGCCGCTTCGATGGCCGGGGAAAGCAGGGCGTCGAGATCGGGTTTGGCGTTGCCAAAGGCATCCAACGCCGCCTGCCATGTCGAAACGGCGGCTGCCGATGTCAGGATGGAAGCCGGCCCGCGCGTCTCGATGCGGGTGACGGCGGCGGCGGATTCCCAAGCCTGGCCTATGCCGTTCAGGGCGCGCACGTGGCCCTCCCGGTCGGACACGAGCCAGACCGCGTCGCCGCCGATCCCGCAGAAATGCGGCATGGTGACGGAGAGGTGCGCGCCCATAGCGACCGCCGCCTCCGCCGCGCTCCGGCCCGCTTCCAGCAGCCGGTTGCCCAATGCCGCGGCATCCGGATGCGGAGCGATCGCCAGCACGTCCTTCATGTCAGGCGCCTCTCGCAAGCGGGGCACGTGGCGACCAGAGCCGCAGGCGTCCGCCCTTCACCACCGCCCGCACAGGCGCATTGCGGCGCAGGGCGTCGGCCGGCGATCTGGCCTCCACCAGCAGGAAATCCGCCGGTTTCCCGACCGCGAGCGCCGCCGCCGCACGACGCATGATCCGCTCCGGGGCCGTGGTGATCATGGCGAAGACATTCTCCAGGGCGGCATCGGAAGCGAGGCGGTCGAGATTGGCATAGAACTGCCCCATCCGGAGGAGCGAGGCGTCGCCATAGGGGGTGAAGGGGTTCTGGACGTTGTTGGTGGCGAGCGCGACGGTCACGCCCCCTTGCGACAGGCGATGGGCCGGCGCCATGCCGCCCGGGCCGTTGAGGAAGGTGTCGGTTGCCGGCAGGACGACCAGCGCGATGCCTGCCGCCGCCATTTCCCGCGCCAGGGCTTCGCGCCGCTCCGCCGCAAACGTCGCGAATTTCGTCGCATGTCCCACGGCGACGCGGCCTTGCCAGCCACGCGCCAGCGTTTCCCGGATGATGGCGGGCAGGATCGAGCCCTCGGGGTCGAGATCGAAATCGGCGTGGAAATCCACGTCCACGTCGAAGCGCTCCCCGAGGTCGAAGATCGCCCGCACATGGGCTTCGGGATCGGTGTCGGTATAGGGGCAGCCTCCGACGAGGTCCGCGCCGGCCTCCAGCGCCGCGATCAGGAGATCCAGCGTCGCGGGTTCCTGCGTCAGCCCTTCCTGCGCGAAGGCGCAGACCTGCAGCTCGATCAGGTCGGACCATTCGGCACGCAGCCGCATGATCGCCTCGAAGGCGCGCAGCTCCACGCGGGGATCGACCTCCACGAAGGTCCGCATGCGCTGCGTGCCCGCGCGCACCGCCATGTCCAGCACCTCGCTCGCGCGGGCATGCACGTCCTCGGCGGTGAAACCCCGCTTGGCGGCGGAGGTCAGGCGCACGGCCTCGGCAAGCGTGCCCTCGCAGATCGGGCACTGGCCGAGGATCATCGCCTTGTCGAGATGCACGTGGACGTCGCTGAAACCAGGCGTCGCCAGCGCGCCCGCGCCATCGAAGCGCGGCAGGGAAGACGCCGCGGGCGCTTCGCCGATCGCGGCGATGCGTCCGCAGGAGACGGTAAGCGAAACGGGCGCGCCCCCCGGCTCGGTCATGACGTTGTCGAGGATGAAATCGCCTTCAGGCATTCTCGAGTTCCAGCGCGGCAAGCCGCAGGCGGCATGCTTCGAGCTTGTTTGCCATGTTTTCCGGGACCGTCACACCGGGTTTGTCGAAGGTGTCGAGGTAAGGGACGATGGCGGCGACCTGCTCGTCGAACAGCCGCTCCGTGACGGCGTCGACGAGCTTGCGCGTGCCAAAGCGGAAGGCGCCGATGGAGACGGCGGCAAGCCCGCCCATGCTCAGGCCCGCCAGCGCATTGAAGGCGAAGATCCGATCGAGGCCGGGGGCCGTGCCGGGCACGCGCTCGGTGAAGCGATACTGCCCGTCGAGATAGGGAAAATCGAGGCGCGGGCTGGCGAGATCGCCGTCATCGGGAACGAAGCGGTCGCGCCACAGCGCCGCGTTGGCGTGGATGCGGGCAAGCTCCGGCCGGCGCGCCATGTCGACGCTGACCCCCGTCGCCGTGAACACATGATCGAAGGTCCAGTCGTCCAGCGGCGTGCGAACGTGAACATCCTGTCCCGTCCAGCGGATCGTCTGCCATGGCGAACCCAGATGGATGGTGAAGTTCTCGTAGGAGCAGGCCTTGTGGAAATGGTGCTCCGCCGGGGCCTGGCTGAGCCCGTTCATGTATTTGGAGATGTTCCACTTGGTCTGGTCTGGAATCCGGTTCGCGTGGACGAGATACCCGCCATTCTCCAGTTCTCGGATCACGTCGCGCATCGGCAGGTCCCGCCGGCGCAGGAACATGTCGACGCGTGCCGCTCCCGCCTCCAGCGCGGTGACGGCCATGTCGAAGGCCGCCGCGCCCGCGCCCAGCACGCCGACGCGCTTGCCGCCGAGATACGCCTCGTCGAAGATATCGGCGGAGTGGTTGTAGACCTCCGGCGGCAGCGTCTCGGCGATCTCGCGCGGCGTGCGCCAGCCGCCGCCGCCCTCCATGCCGGTGGCGAGCACCACCTGCCGCGTCCGCATGCGGCTGCCATCGCCCAGCGTCAGCGTCACGCCGCCTGCATCGAAGTCGAGATCGATCACGCGCGTGTCGTTGCGGATCGGCAGGTCGGTGACGGCGCGGAACCAGCGGAGATAAGCCATCCAGACGGTGCGCGGGATGCGCTTGATGCCGTCCCAGCCCTCCTGTCCGTAACGGGCGATGACGTAGCTTTCGATGGCGAGCGACGGCAGGCCGCCCTCCATGCCGGTGATGTCCTTGGGCGAGCGGATCTCGTAATTGCGGGCATAGGTTTCCCAAACGCCCTCGAAACCGGCGGGATTGGCGTCCAGGATGACGAAGTTGGCGACGCCACGGCGCTTCAGCTCCAGTCCGACGGCCAGCCCGCTCTGCCCGCCGCCGATGATCGTGACGTCCGGCAGCACGGCGCCGTCTTCCTTCACGGGCATGACCCACGGCTTGGTCGCGAAAGAGAGCATCTCCATTTCGCG
Source organism: Faunimonas pinastri (assembly GCF_900110915.1). Lineage (GTDB taxonomy): Bacteria > Pseudomonadota > Alphaproteobacteria > Rhizobiales > Afifellaceae > Faunimonas > Faunimonas pinastri. Next base: position 261,699 of record NZ_FOFG01000003.1, on the reverse strand, counting down.
CCGCACCTGCCCGGCGAGTTCGGCGAGACGTCGCTCCGCGTCGGGCTTCTGGTCGATCATCGCTCGTGTCCTCTTCCGTCTCTGGCTGGACCGTAAGGCTAGCGATGGAAGCGGGCGGGCATAGCGCCGAATATCAGGCGAAACGTTGCGGTTTCGGCAACGGGCGCCAGCGCGGCAGGCCTCAGGAAGCTGGCGCGCGCCAGCGGGCCAGGGTTTCGGCAAAGGGTTCGAGCGCGCGCAGGAACCGCTCCGTCAGGACGGAGCCGGCGATGGAGGGCGTACGGGTGGAATGCGTCCACAGGCAGAGCTTCACGACGGGCACGCCGCGCCCGGCAAGCGGCACGAAGGCAAGCGCCTCGCGCGAAAGCTCGGCCAGCAGGCCAACGGGACTGCGCACGGCCAGTCCCATGCCGGCCAGGACAAGGCAGAGAATGTTGTCGGAGGAGTTCGATTCCACGAAGGGCCGGTGGCGGCTCGCTTCCGTGACGTGGCGGGCAATCTCCGACCCGCCGCCATAGCCGGGGCTGCCGAGGATCATCCGCTCCCCGACGAGATCCACCAGCGTCATCTGCTCGCGCCCGGCAAGCGCATGGTCCGGCGGCATGACGACGCCCATCGGGATCGGCACCGAGCCGACGAGCCGGATGTCGGAGCGCATCGGCGGCCCCATGGTGAGCCCGATATCCACTTCGCCGGCCGAAACCAGATCGAGGATCTGCTGCGCGCCGTGGATGGAAAGCGAATAGGTCACGCCCAGATGCTCGGCGGCGAAGGCGGCGAGCTCCGCCGTCATGAAATCGCGTCCGATCCCATCCTCGCAGGCGATGCGGACATGACCCCGCCGCAGCGCGCGCATGTCGTCGATGCGATCGATCGCCAGTTCCAGATTGCGTTCGAGATTGCGGATATAGCCGTAGAGGACCTCGCCGGCCGAGGTGAGCTTCACGCCGCCGGATACGCGGTCGAACAGCCGGACCTGCAGCTGTTCCTCAAGCTTCAGGATCTGGCGGTTGACGGCGGATGGCGCCGTCGACAGGACCTCCGACGCCTGCCGCATCGAGCCCGCCCGAACCGTCTCGGCGAAATAGCGCAGGGCGACCAGATGGACGTGGACGAAGCTCTGCGACATGGGCCATTTCTCCGCGCCGGCGCGTGCCGGTGCGGATGGGGTAGACCGTAGCCCCCACGCAAACACAAGATCTTTGCTTCGGCAAGGAGATGCCCGTTTGTTGGGCAACGTCCTCTATGGGCTCGACCGCGAGAGGGCCCGCCGCTCGCAGGCCGCAGTTATCCCGTAGAGCCCGAGCGAGATCAGGCAGGAGAGGATCGCGGCCGACCAGATATCGGCGACGCGGTAGCTTTGCCCGTAATAGACGACGAGGAACCCCAGCCCACGCTCGGAGGCCAGCCATTCCGCCACCAGCGAGGCGATCATGGAGCTGCAGGCGGAAAGCTTAAGGGCCGTGAACATGAAGGGCACGGCCGCAGGCATGCGCACCTTCCAGAGCATCTGGCTGGCTGTCGCGGAATAGCTGTAGAGGAGTTCGCGGACTTCCTCGTCGACATTGGACAGCCCGCGATAGGCGTTCACGAGCATCGGGAAGAAGCTCAGGAACGCCGCGACGAAGATCTTCGGCGCCATGCCGTTGCCGAGCCAGAGGATCAGGACCGGCAGGATCGCCACGACGGGGATCGCCTCGCAGAGGATCGCCAGCGGAAACACCGCCCGGCGGAAGAAGCCCCAATGGACGAAGCAAATCGCGACGAGAAGTCCGGCCACGTTGCCGATCGCCGCTCCGATCAGCGCCTGCGCGAGCGTCACGCCGGCGTTGAATCCCAGTTCCGACCAGTTGCGGACGCCGGCAACCACGATCTCGAGGGGTCCGGCCAGCACCAGCCTGGAGACGGCGCCGCTATGCGCGAGGGCTTCCCAGGCGATGAGAAGGGCGATCCCGTAGATCACGGGGAGGATGACGCGGCGCGGGGCGAGCGAGGGCGTCACGTCAGACCTCCGTGGCCAGGCTGGTGTAGCGCCCCATCAGTCGCTCGATCAGCACGATCAGGCCGAGGAGCGCCAGCGTCATGAGGGACGCGGAGAAGATGGCCGCCCACATCGTGGCGAGCTTGAAGTACTGGCCGGACACCATCACGAGATAGCCGAGACCGACATTGGAGCCGATCCATTCCGTCACGAGCGCCGTGATGAAGGCGCCGCTGGCCGAGACCTTGAGCGCGGCGAACAGCATCGGCAGGGAGGACGGCAGCCGGATCTTCCAGAGGATCTGCAGGGGCGTCGCGGACAGGCTGTGCAGCAGCTCCATGCGGTCGGCGTTCAGCGTGTTGAGGCCGCGCAGCAGCGCCAGGAAAACCGGGAAATAGGTGGCGAAGGCGACGATCAGGATGATCGGCACCAGACCGCGCCCCAGCATCACCACGATCAGCGGCGTGAAGACGATGATGGGGATGGCGCGGCTTGCCAAGGCATAGGGATAGAGCATATCGCGCAGGAACGGCACCAGCGTGAGGAGGAAGGCGCCGCCCGCGCCCGCAAGCGCTCCCAGCGCAAAGCCGCCGAGCGCCTCGAACGCCGTCATCCGGGCATGCTTCAGGAGGGTCGCGCTGTGATGGGAAAATTCTCCCAGGACGGCCTGCGGCGACGGTAGCAGCCATTTCGGCAAAAGGCCGGTCCCGGCGCTCCAGCTCCAGAGCAGGATCAGGGCGACGATCAGCACGACCGGCGGAAGGATCGCGCCGATCCGCTCGGGAAATCTGCCGAATTCGGGGAGTTTGCCGGACAGGGAGGAGGACAAGGGCGTTTCTCGCTCGGCGGCTAAGCGGGCTGATGAAGGGCGCGGCGAAGCTGCGCCTCGTACTGGACGAAGCGCGGATCGCCCCTGAGGTCCGGCGTTCGGCCACGGCCGAAATCCACCTCGATGATTTCGGAGATCCGGCCCGGCCGCGGCGTCATCACGATCACCTTGTCGGAGAGGATCACCGCTTCGGAGATGGAGTGCGTGACCAGCAGCAGCGTCGCGCCCGTTTCCTCCAGGATGCGGAGGAGCTCGAAATGCAGCCGGTCGCGGGTGATCTCGTCGAGCGCCCCAAAGGGTTCGTCCATCAGCAGGAAGCGGGGCCGGAGCGTCAGCGCGCGCGCGATCGCCGCGCGTTGCCGCATGCCGCCGGACAGTTCCGAGGGTAGCGACTTCTCGAAGCCCTTCAGCCCGACCAGCGCGAGCGCTTCCTCGGCGCGCGCATAGCGGGTCGATTTCGGCAGTCCGGAAATCTCCAGCCCGAGGGCCACATTGTCGATGATGGAGCGCCAGGGCAGCATGGTGGAGCCCTGCTGCACGAGGGCGTAGATGCGATTGGCGCGCGCCTCCGCCGGGCTCACGCCGTGGAGCAAGGCGGTGCCGGCGGTCGGCTTCACGATATCGGCGAAGACGCGCAGCAAAGTGGACTTGCCGCAGCCGGAAGCGCCGATCAGTGTCGCCCAGCTGCCGCGCGGGATATCGAGGCTGCAATCCTTGAGGGCCTGCACCGAATGGCTGCCACGCCGGAAGACGACGTCGATGCCATCAGCATAAAGCCCCGCCGGCAGGGTCGCGGCGCGGACCCGCGTGGCTTCATCCGGGAAGGCGTTCAGCATGACAATGTCCAGTCCCATCCAGTGCCAGGGGCGCCGTCCCTCGAAAGCTAGGGACAGCGCCGGGCCGCGCACAACCCTCCATTCGCGGACAGATCGTTGCTGCTTGGGCAACGCGGATCGTGGTGGCGGCTCGCGCCGGCGTCACCGAATTGCATGATCCACGTTGCCAAAACGGCAGCGGCGAGCCCGCCGGCTTCGGATGTAGGCTCGGGAGCGGGATCTCGTCCCGCTCCCCGAAGATCGCAACCCGAGAACCGAAGCGATGGCTCCAGACCTTTCCCCGCCCATTGCCGCCGCCTTGCGCGCTTTGGTGGACGAGACCCATGCCTATGCCAGCGAACTCGCGCTCACCTATGCAAACCACGTGCCGATGGTGCTGGTGGCGCAGGCGCGGATGGGCGGCACGCCGGCGCAGATGAAGCGGTTCTTCGGTTTTTACCGCGACTACAAGCATCTGCTGTCATCCGGGGATTGCGGACTGGAGATCGATGCCGGCACCTGGACCGATCATCTCGGCGAACGCGACCATGAGGCGGCCTACCTCCGCTTCTTCCAGAGCGAACTCGCGGCGCGGGGCATGGCGGGGATGCTGGCGGAATGGCTGCCGCAGCTGGCGCCGGGCCTCGGCGCTTCGGCCTTCCATGCCCTGATGCGCACCGCCTACGGCGTCCTGAACGACGATGCCGACGAGGTGGCACGGGGCCTTGCTTACTGGTGCGCCTGCTGGCTGCCCATGCCGCAGCCACGGGGAACGGCCCCCCTTTCCTCGGATCCGGCGGCGGTGCTCGTCCATGCCGGCGCGCTTCCGGCGATGCATGGCCAACCGGTCCACGGATTGATCTGGCAAAACATGCGGCAGTCCTTCGCGCTGCCGGGTTTCGAGGCGGCGGGCGACTGGCTGGCGATCGACGACACGGCCTTGGAGCGCTGCGCGGCGTCGGCGATCGCCCTCTTCGCCGCGACGCAGGATTTTTGCGCCCTGCACGCGGTGACCGGCCTGCACTGGATCCGTGTGCTCGCGCCCTACCACGATGCCACGCCGCAAATGGTCGGCTTTTTCTGGGCAGGCGTTGCGGGACTGATGAACGAGATGGGCTATCCCGCCCTCCCGGCTCCGGAAACGCCGGAGCGCTGGCGCGCGCTCCCCGCCCCCGAATGGCCGCAGATCATGGCGGCCGCCTGCCAGAGCCTCGACGAGCATGACCTCAGCCTCACCTTCTCGGCGCTGCAGGAAGAAGCGGCCTATGGCGACCCGCTTTACCGTCGCGCCGCCGCCCGCCGGCTGGGAATGATCCCCGAGATGAAAGCGTGACGATGGAGCGACTGGAAGATTGCATCGTTGAGGCCGGCACGGCGCTGGTCGGGAGCGATGCGCAGGGCCGGATGCAGCTTCGCCATGACGTGGCGATCCGCATTCATCGCGGCGTGATCGCGCAGATCGGCCCGTTGCGCGGCATGATCGGCGGCAACGAACACCTGCCGCGTTACGGCGGGCCGGACACCATCGCCATGCCCGGTCTCGTCAACAGCCACCACCATTTCGGCATCACGCCGCTGATGGCCGGTGTGCCCTTCGAGCCGCTGGAATTCTGGCTGCCGCAGTTTCGCGCGATGCGCTCGCCCGGCACCCGGCTCGACACGCTCTACAGCGCCATCGAGATGCTGCAATCCGGCACGACCACCGTCCATCATATCGCCAGCGGGCTCGTCGGCGGGCGCGCGCAATGGGACGAGGCGGCCGACACGGCCATAGCCGCCTATGGCGAGATCGGCATGCGAGCCGGATATTCCGTCATGCTGCGCGACCGCAACATCCTGACCTATGGCGACGACGACCGCCTGCTGGCGAGCCTGCCGCCGGAGGTGGCCGGGTGGTTCGGCGCGCGGCTCTATCCGAAGGGCGGCAGCATCGCCGTCTATCTCGACTTTCACGACTCGCTCCGCAAGCGCCATGCGGATAATCCGCGCCTGCGCGTCAACATGGCCCCGGCCAATCTGCACTGGTGTTCGGACGCCTTGCTGGAGGCGATCGGGGGCGCTGCCCGCGACAATGGCATGCGCATCCACATGCATCTGGTGGAGACGAAACGGCAGGCCCGATTCGCCCGCGAGCGTTTCGGCCGCTCGGCCGTGGCCCATCTCCACGAGATCGGCTTTCTCGGCCCCCATGTCACGCTCGGCCATTGCAACTGGCTGGAGGAAGGCGACCGGGAGCAACTGGCCGAATGCGGTTGCTCGGTCTGCCACAATGCGAGTTCAGGGCTGCGGCTCGGCAGCGGTCGCGCCGATGTTGCGGGTCTTGTGCGCGACGGCGTTCCGGTAGCGCTCGGCATCGACCAGTCCAACATCGCCGACGACCGCGACATGCTCCTGGAGATGAAGCTCGCCTGGGCGCTCCATCGCAGCACGGATCTCTTCGGGCAGCGCTTCGACGCGGCCGAGGTGATCATGCAGGCGACCGAGCATGGCGCGATGACGGCCGGCTTCGGCGGCCTCGCCGGCCGACTGGAATGCGGCATGCAGGCAGACATCGTACTGATGTCGCGGCGCAAGATCGAGCGACCCTTCGCCGATGGACGCACGCCGGTTTCCGAACTGGTGCTGCACCGCGCCCGCCGCGAGGCCATCGAAATGGTGCTGGTCGACGGGCAGGTCGTCGTGCGGGATGGGCGCGTGACGCGCATCGACCCGGATGCCGTGATGGAGGAGATCCGCGCCCGTCTGTCAGCGCCTCCGACGGCGGGCGAAAGCGAGGCGCTGGAGATGGTGACGGCAGCCATGCCCCACATCCGCGCCCATCATGCGAACTATGCCTGAGGCGAAGGCCCGGCACTCCAGCCGGGAAGGCTCTCCGCTCAGAAGCCGGCCGCGATCCGGCCGAGACGGGCGTGCAGTTCCTCCGAGGCGCGCGTTGCCAGCGGATGGGTCGAGGCACCGTCGCGGCTCACGCATCCGCCGCCGACATAGACGCCCTTGAGATTGCGCAGACTGCAGGCGAGCACATAGGTGCCGAGCGGATCCCATACCGGCCCGAGATCGGGCGAGCGGGGATCGACCAGCAGGAAATCGCCGAACTTCCCGACCTCGAGCGATCCCACCCGGTCGGCGATGCCGAGCGCCTCCGCCGTTCCGAGCGTATGCAGTCGCAGCATTTGCGCCACGCCCATCGCCTTGGGATCGCGATGGAAGGCGCGCTGCATGTAGATGCCCATGCGCATGTTCTGCCAGGGATCGGAAACATCGGTGCAGGACTGGTCGTCGAGCCCTACGCCCACCCTCATGCCGAGCTCCACAAGGCCGGGGATATCCGCAAAGCCGGAGGCCAGCCGGCCGTTCGATGTCGGCTGCCAGATCATCGCGCAACCGCAGGCGGCGCACTTGCACTTCATCTCCTCCGTCGGGTGGATGAAGTGACCGAAGACGAGGTCGGGGCCGAGCGCGCCTGCCTCCTCGTACCAGGCGAACTTGCTGCGCTGCAGGTCGAGCTGCTCGGAGGTTTCCAGAAAATGCGGCTGGTTGATCACGCCGTAGCGGCGCATGATCGCCACCTCGCGCACCGCCGTGCTTGCGTCGTCGGCCCATTGCACCGAGCCGCTGATGGCATGGCCGAGATGCAGGTCCGACCGGTTCAGCCCCTCGGCGAAAGCGAGGCTCTCGCCGAAACGCTCCTCGATCTCCGCGTCGGAGCCGACCTGATCGTTGATCAGCACGGAATTGATGAAGCGCAGCCCGGCATCCACCTTCGCCCGGATCTGCTCGTGGCCGTAGGCGGCGGGCTTGAAAGGACCGAAACGCGCCTTGCGCCCCTCCTCCATGATGAAGGGCAGGCGGCTGTCGCAGAAATCGTAGGCGGTGGTGATGCCGTTGCCGAGGAAGTCCAGCGCCCCGTGCAGGACGACCCAATAGATATCCTCGGCGTCGCAGTGCCGGGTGTAGCGGGTCATGTGGTCCGCCCAGGCATAGAGCGGGCTGTCGTGGCCGAGCCCGCGCGAACCGGACGTGGAAAGATGCGAATGGCCCGAGATGAAGCCTGGCGCGACAAAGGCGCCGCCGGCGTCGATCACCTCTGTGGCGTTGCCTTCACCGGGACTGCCTTCGCCGATCCCGGTGATCCGTCCGTCCGCCCCGACCCGTAGCCAGCCGTTGAAGCAGGCCGGGCGCTTCGGATCCATGGTTATCAACGCCGCGTTCGCGACGAGCAGGCGATCGGTCAATGCGGTTCCTCGAAAATGTTTGGCGGCGGGCAATGCCGCCGCCAGAATGCATCAGATGATGATCAGAGCTTTGGCGGCTTGGCCATCTCGAGAATGTCGGTGGTGAGGATGTCGCTGGTGTCGACGACGCCGTCGGTCAGGTGCGCATCATTGGCATTCTGGGCTGTCTCCTTCCAGACCGCCGGATCGAGCCACATCAGACCCTTCTCCTTGGTCAGCGGACTGGTCATGTAGGCGCCCTGCTTCTGGGCTTGGTAGACCTGCTGGTCGAGGTCGAGCCCGTCATAGTAGCCGCCGTCGACGAGGAACTTGGCGGCGCCCGCCGGATCCTTGAAGAATTGCTGCCACGCCTTCACCTCCGCGCGGAGATACTTCGCCAGGATCTCCTTGGAGCCGGGCTTGTCGTAGAAATCCGCTTTGACGAAGTAGGAGTTCATCTGGTTGTTCAGCCCGTAATCGCCGAGGCTGATGACGTTGACCGGCACACCCGCATCTTCGATCAGGCGCGGTTCGTTGAAGGCGAAGGTGGTGATCATGCAGTCGATGCGGCCGGCGACGATCGTGGAAATGTCGTTCGGGCCGATCGCCATCGTCTTCACGTCGGATTTGGCGACGCCGTTCTTCTGCAGGAAGAGGTCGGCATAGGCCGCGGCGGTGGTCTTGATGCCGAGCGTCTTGCCCTTGAGGTCGGAAGGCTTGGCGACACCGGAAGCCTTGCTGCAGGTCATCGCGACGGGCGAGCGCTGGAATTCGCCGGCGAAGACCTTGAACTTCTCGCCCTTGCTTTCCCCGGCGAGGATCAGTTCCGGTCCCACGATGCCGATCGTGGCGGCGCCCGAGGACACCATCTGCACCTGGTCGACGCCGACGCCGGCCGGAACGACCGTCACGTCGAGCCCCTCGTCCTTGAAGAAGCCCTTTTCCTTGGCGTAAACGGGCCCGAAGCTTTCCACGTCCGGGATATAGCCGAGCACGACGGTAAGTTTCTGAAGGTCCTGGGCAGAGGCCTGGCCCGCGAGGAGCGCCAGTCCGGCAACGCCGAGCAGAAGAGATTTGAGGCGGGGAACGGCAAACATCTGGAGCTCCATCTTGACCGGCAGGCGGTCGGCCCGACGCATGGGCAGGCTATGCAGTGACCGCGGAGCGCTCAAACCGCAATTTCAGGACGGGACGATGCGCAAAGAGCAACGGGGCTGAGGCGAGGCAAGTCTTTCCAACGGGATGATCAGGAATCGCCCGGCCGAACGGAGACGATTTCCCTCACCGGCGGCGACCGTCCGCTTCGGACGGTTGGACGCCGGTCCGGGAGGAGCCAAGATTGCGCCGGCGCACCGTATCGGAAGCGGTCCGGTGCCCTCCCCTCATCGGTCCCTGGACCCCTGCGCCCTCCGATAGCCGAGGGCTTCCTTCGGCCGAAGCATACAAGGCGGGGCCGCCGCCTGCGGCCGGGCGCCCCCGCCAGCACTTACTTCAGCTTCGAGAACGCCGTCGCGACGAAGAGCTCGCTCTGCAGCGCGGTGAGATGGGCCGAGCCTCCCGGCGGCGGCCAGATGCCTTCCTTGCCGGCCTGGGCCCGCGCCTTCATGCGATCTTCGATGGTCTTGTAGGGCCAGACATGCACCATCTGCAGCGGGCCTTCCTCGACCGAGCCCATCACGGTCAGGAGCCTGGACATTTCCTGCCGGCGCTCGACCACTTTGCTCCAGGCTTCCGCCGTCTCGGGCAAACCGCCCGGCGCGATCGAATAGGTGCGGATTTCATAGAAGGGGCCGTATTCACCGGGCACGATCGGTTCATCCATGAAGGGCAAGGGCTTGAACGCCGTGCTGTGAACCGCACCGAGATGGGCGCCGATACCGTACGGATCCTCGGTTTTCATCAGCCGCGCCCGCTCGGCCGCGAGCTTGTCCTCGTCCTCGTAGGCGGTCAGGAACGCGAACCGGTTCAGAACGCCGAATTCGCATGAGAAGCACCCGAGCGGCGTGCCCGTGCTGGAGAAATTCTCGAAAGTGCTGGGCAGGATCGGCAACACCGCACCCAACGTGTTTGGCAACAGCGCAAGAACAGTCAGATCATAAAGCATGAGTGGTTCCGTCTCCCGATCCACGATGGACTTTCCAGCCGCACCCGATATCCTTGGTACACCACCAGAATCCCAAGCGCATGTCAAAGCCGCGCCACATAGGGACCGACCGGGGAGTGCACATGTCGTTCACGCGCGTCATCACGGGTCGGGTCGTGACCCCCACCGGGATCGTCGACTCCGGCTGGATCGCCTTCGCAAGCGAGACAATCTCCGCCATCGGCAAGGGCGCGCCGCCCGCGGCCGACACGGTCGACGACTATGCCGACGCCTATCTCCTGCCGGGCGGCATCGACGGCCAGACGCATGCAGGCAGCCAGATCGGCTTCCCCGGCATGGGGCCGACGACACGCGCCGCGGTGATGGGCGGCGTCACCACCATCGTCGACATGCCTTACGACGAGCCGGATCCGGTGACGGACGGTGCCGTGCTCGCCGCCAAGATCGCGGGCATCGGCGCCTACGCCGTCTGCGATGTGGCGCTCTACGGCACGGTCACGCCGCAGCCCGACCCTGCTCATGTCCGGGAGTTGATCGATGGCGGGGTCTGCGCCTTCAAGATCTCCTCCTTCGAGGCACATCCGACGCGATTCCCGCGTATCGGCAATGCAGCGACCCGCGCGCTTGCCGAACTTCTCGGCGGCACCGGCCTGCCGCTGGGTTTGCACAACGAAGACCAGGAAATCGTCCGCGCGACGGCCTCTGAATTCATCGCGGCCGGCAAGACGGATCCGGAATTCCACAGCGCCAGTCGGCCGGAAGTCGCGGAGCTGACCGCCACGGCCAACTTCATGGAGCTTGGCGTCGGAACCGGCTCACACCTGCACATCGTGCACATCTCCACCCCGGACGGGTTCGAGATCGTCCGCCGCTATCGCGAGGCCGGGCTGAATGCCTCGGCGGAGATGTGCGTGCACTATCTGCACTTCGACGACGAGGTGGATACCCCCCGACTAGGTGGATTGCTGAAGGTCAACCCGCCGATCCGTGCCGGCCGAAGGGAAGCGCTCTGGCAGGTGCTCGAAACGGGCAATGCCGCCTTTGTCTCGTCCGATCACAGCGCGTGGCCGCTCGACCGCAAGAACAAGCCGTCGATCTTCGACGTCGCCGCCGGAATGCCGGGCCTCGAAACGCTGCTGCCCGCGCTCTTCACCGACGCCGCCGCGCGCCATGGCGCCGACCGCGCCGCCTCGATGGTGGCCGACCTGACGGGCGACAGACCGGCGCGTTTCTTCGGCTTGGCGGCGAAGGGCAAGCTGGCTCCGGGCTTCGATGCCGACGTGGCGGTCATGGCTTCCAGGCCCATGCGCTACGATTCCAGCCGCAATCCAGAGTCTCCGGGCTGGAGCGCCTATGATGGCGAGGAATTCGCGGTCACCCCGGTCGCGACCTATGTGCGCGGCCGGCTGGTCTGGGACGGCGGCAAGGTGACGGCTGATCCCGGTTCCGGCCGCTTCGTGCCGAGGGCCGGATAGGATTGCCGGCGCGAGATAGGGCTCGCGGCTAGCGAGCCCCGCCCGTCAGCCGCTTGATGATGGCGACCTTCACCGCCTCGATATGATCGGCCATCGCGGCGCGCGCCCGCTCGCCATCGCCGCTTTCCAGCGCATCGAGAAGCCGGTTGTCGTCTTCCGCCGCGACGCGGTAGCTCGTCATGTTCCGGTAGGCGTTGAAAACATGCGTGCGACGCCGCAGATCGCGGATCAGGGACGCCATCAGCACGTTGCCGGCAGCATCCGCGATCTCGCCGTGAAGCAGGTCGTCGGCCTCCCAGATCTCGCTGAGGGTCGGCTGCCTGGCAGCTGCGATCCGGCTCAGGGTCGTGCGGATCTCGTCGAGACGCGGCTTGGGAATGTTCCCCGCCGCCAGCCTCGCGGCTTCGGCTTCCAGCAATTGCCTGACATTCAGGATATCGACGAAGGCTTCCGTCGAGAACGGACTGACAGTCACTCCGCGCGTCGGCTGCTTGAACACCAGCCCTTCCGCTTCCAGCCGTCCCAGCGCCTCCCGGATCGGCGTGCGCGAAGCGTTGAGCTGCTCGGCCATGCGCCGTTCGGTGATGACATCGCCCGGCCGCAACTCGCCGCGGATCAGGAGATCGGTCAGTTGTTCGTAGACCTTCGCGGTGAGGCTCTGCCGCTCCACTGCTGCCTGGCCTGCGTCGTCCGACACGTCAGCGACTTCGCCCAAAAGGATCTCCCGAGTGCTCAAGCATTTGGGATAGCCATATGCCGAGGGCAAGGAAAGCCTTTGGTATACCTGAGCCTCCGCTTTTTGCCGACGACTACAATGATCTATTCGTAGGCACCCGGAAGCTTCGCCGCGTTTTTCAGCAACTTCGCTCTCGAGGGGCTTGCAATCGCCCGTCGCTTCACTCACACTTCTTGGTATACCAGTGGCGTTCAAGCGCCGCATGTGTGAGGAAGCGAACAATGGTTCTTTCACCCTGGCGGGCAACCAGCATCCAGATGCGGAGCGAGCGCGCGTCGCAGGCGCCGGACGATCAGGCCGCCAAGGAAGTCATCCAGCGCAACCTCGATCGCCTTGTCGGCTTGATCGAAAAGGCGTGCGCCTCTTCCGAGAAGCCGGATCTGGTGGTCTTCCCCGAATTCGCGATGCAGGGCCCGCCGCTTCACATGAAGGTGCGGGAATGGATCGCGCGCGCCTGCTCCTCGATCCCCGGCCCGCTGACCGAACCGCTGCAGGCGCTGGCGAAGCGCGAAGGCATCTTCATCGCGGGCAACATGTTCGAGGCGGCGCCCGAATGGCCGGGGCGCTACTTCAACAGCTCCTTCCTCATCGACCGGACCGGCGAGGTCATCGCCAATTACCGCCGGCTCAACACCGCCGCCTTCCCCTCCGTGCACGACTTCATGGGCGCCTATCTTGAAGCGACGCCGAAGGAGAAGGTCTTTCCGGTCGTCGACACCGAGCTCGGCCGGCTCTGCATGATCCCCTGCGGCGAGATCAACATCCCGGAAGCGGCACGCATCATGATGATGCAGGGCGCCGAGGTGATCCTGCACCCGACGAATTCGCTGCGCACCGAGCGGCAGGAAGCAGCCAAGCTCCTCCGCTGCACCGAGAACATGATGTACCTCATCAGCGCCAACGTTGCCGGGCCGATCGGTTTCTCGCCGGACAACAAGCATCTCGGCGGCCGCTCGCACATCCTCGACCACCATGGCGAGACCCTCGCCTTCCAGGAGGACGCCGAGGAGAGCATCGGCGTGACCGCGCTGATCGATATCGAGAAACTGCGCCGAGACCGGCGCACCGATACCGGCCTCGGCAACACGCTGCTGCGCGCCCGCTACGAGATGTACGCGCCGTATTACGCCGCGGCGCGCTTCTATCCGCCGAACTACTTCCTCGACGCACCCATGGCCGACGTCGCCGAAACGCGCGCCGCCATCGACATTTCCCGCCGCAACATGGAACGCGCCGGCATCCTCGAGCCGCTTCCGGCGGGTGTCGCCGAACTGGTTGTCGAGCACGCACACTAGGAGAGCAGGATGATCAACGCCGAGGAAAACGAACAGCTCGTCCGCGTCGGCCGGGGCACTCTCATGGGCGACTTCTTTCGCCAGTTCTGGCTGCCGGTATGCCTGTCTTCGGAGCTCAAGGCCGACGGGGATCCCGTGCGGCTGATGATCCTGGGCGAGAAGCTGATCGGCTTCCGCGATACCGAAGGCCGGGTCGGCATCTTCGACCATCGCTGCCCGCACCGCTGCGCTTCCCTGTTCTTCGGGCGCAACGAGCTTGGCGGCATCCGCTGCGCCTACCACGGCTGGAAGTTCGACGTGACCGGCAAGTGCCTCGATCAGCCGAACCTCGAAGACAAGTCGAAATATCCGGCCGGCACGCCCGCCTACGCCTACCGCGTCAGGGAATCCGGCGGGTTGGTCTTCGCCTATATGGGCGAGCGTCAGGAAAACCCGCCGGAACTGCCCGAACTCGAGGCGATCATGGGCGACGGCGACGACCGGAACATCGCTCTGACGCATCGCGACTGCAATTACATGCAGGCGCTGGAAGGCGATATCGACACCTCGCATCTGGGCTTCCTGCATGTCGGCGGCATCGACGGCGACAAGCTGGACCTGAGCGATCCCGAGGCATTCACCGTCACCGAGAAGGCACCCAAGATCAACGTCTCGGTCATGCCCTTCGGAACGATGTATTCGGCCCAGCGCAACGCCTACGAGGGCACCGAGCATCACCGCTTTGCCAGCTATATCTTCCCGTTCTGGGTGACCTACCCGTCCGGATCGCTGGACGAGAACGTGACCGCCAACGCCTGGGTCCCGATCGACGACACCTCGACGATGATCTTCAACATCGATCTGCGCCGCGCCAGCGGTGGCGGCAAGAAGGGCTTGCGATACAAGGACGGCGCGCCCGTGGACGGCCTTGCCCGGCCGCTCGAATACCTGCCGACGACCACCGACTGGAAGGGACGCTGGCGCCCGGTGAAGGACTCCTCGAACGACTACGGCATCGACCGGGAATGGCAGCGCAACGGCGACAGCTATACCGGGATCGTCGGCGTGCCGCTGCAGGACCAGGCGATCCAGGAAAGCATGGACCACGTGGTCGACCGGACGATGGAGCACCTGGCCGCCAGCGACCGCATGGTGATCCTGACGCGGCGGGTCATGCTGGACGCCGCCAAGGCCTATCGTGAAACCGGCCAGCTTCCCGACGTGCTCGATAATCCCGCTCTGTGCAGGGACGCGCGCGGCGGCGACATCGTGGTCCCCTACGGCACCGACTGGCTGGAGGGCTACGAAGAGAAGATGGCCGAGATCAAGGGCTACTCTCCCACACTTCACGCGGCCGAATGATCCACGACGCGAATTTGGGATCCGGCGCGCTGACGCCGGATCCAGCTGACTTAAGCCTTGGACTCGCGGCCGAACGCACCGCTGCCCCGGGCGCGTCCCGGCTCACGCTGCGCGTCCACGCCATCCGCATGGTGGCGGACACGATCCGCAGCGTGGAGCTGATTTCGCCCGTCGGCGGCCCCCTCCCCGGCTTCACCGCCGGCGCGCATATCAACATCAAGCTGCCCGGCGAGCTCAGCCGGTCCTACTCGCTGACCAATGGCCCGGAGACGCGCGACCGCTACGTCATCGCCGTCAACCGCGACATCGCCAGCCGCGGCGGCTCGGCCTACGTGGTCGAGAAGCTCAAGGTCGGCGACCTGCTGCCGGTCGATCCGCCCCACAACACGTTTCCGCTGGTCGAGGACGCCGAGCTCAGCGCCTTCTTCGCCGGCGGCATCGGCATCACGCCGATCCTTTCCATGATCCGGCATCTCGAAGCGATCGGGCGCCCCTGGAAGCTCTTCTACGCCGCGCGCGATCGCGCCAGCGCCGCCTTCATCGAAGAACTGGAGACGCTCGAAGCCAGCTCGCGGGGACGGGTGCATTTCCATTTCGACGCGGAAGCCGGCAAGGTCATGCCGCTGCTCAAGCTGGCTGCCGGCGTGCCCAAAGTGGCGCATGTCTATTGCTGCGGTCCCGCCAGAATGATCGACGTCTTCAGGGCATCCGCCGGCTGGCGCCCGGAAGACAACGTCCACGTCGAGCATTTCGCCGGCACCAACGCGCGGCCGACCACCGCGTTCGACGTGTTGCTGAAACGTCAGGGCAAGGAGTTTCACGTCCCCGCCGGCCAGAGCATCATGCAGGTGCTGAAGGACAATGGCGTGAGCGTCGCCTATTCCTGCTGCGAGGGCGTCTGCGGCACTTGCGAGACCGTCGTGCTGGAAGGCGAGCCGGACCACAAGGACAACGTCCTTTCCCCGCGCGAGCGGGCCTCCAACAAGGTCATGATGATCTGCTGCTCAGGGGCCAGGACCGGCAAGCTGGTGCTGGATATCTGACGGCGGGTCGATTGCCGCTGGTCGTCTTGTCGGCTCGTGAATGGCGAGGTGGCGGCGGCAGGCTGAAGCGCGCCGCCTTCCCCGTCATCCGTCAGCTTGGGATTGGCGCGCAGCGGCTCGTCCATGTCGATGCGACGCCCGCCCCGCCGCGGCACATCCTTGCAAAGCGCGACGCCCGGTCACCGGCTGCGCCCCCTGCCGCAGCCGTTTCGTTCGGCAGCTTTCCTCATCGGCATCCCCGGATGAAGGAAACAGGAGGCGGATTGTCGACGCTTTCCGTCAGTGGTCCTCGCCGACAGCCGAACTGGAGCTCTTCCAGGGCACGATGACCTTCTCCGCCCATTCCATGGCCATGAAGAAGATCATGCCGATGATGGAGATCATCACGATGGCCCCGAACTGCCGGGTGATGTTGAAGCTGGAACCCGCGACCTGGATGACGTAGCCGAGGCCGACGTCCGAGCCCACGAATTCGGCCACGATGGCGCCGATCACGGCCATCACGGTCGCCAGCTTGAATCCCGCGAACATGTTGGGCATGGCCTGCGGCAGGCGGAACTTCCAGAAGGTCTGCCAGGAGTTGGCGCCCATCGACCGGGCGAGGTAAAGCATCTCGGCCGAAGAAGCCTTCAGGCCGACGACCGAATTTATGACGATCGGAAAGAACGTCAGCAAGACCACGATGACGATCTTTGGCGTCACGCCATAGCCGAACCAGGCGACCATCAGCGGCGCGATCGCGACCTTCGGAACGGTTTGCGACGTGACGATCAGAGGGTAGATCGCCCGGTCGGCGAAGCGCGAATAGGTGACCAGCACGGCCAGCGGCACACCGATCAGCACCGAGCAGACGAAACCGATCAGAATCTCGGCAACCGTGTAAGTCGACTGAACAAGCAGCCGGGGCCAGTAGGCGACGAATTCTTCCGCGATGCGCGACGGACTGGGCAGCACGAATTCCGGCGTGTGGGTCACGCGGACACCGACTTCCCAGATCACCAGGAGCGCGATGATGGTCCAGACCGCCGGCGAGATCCTGCCGAATGTCCGCAGCGGCGACAGGCGACGCACGGGAGCGGACGCCATCGCGGACGCGCTTACGTTTTCGATCACAGCCATGGTCAAACCTCCTCACGGAAGACGCCGAGACCTTTGAAGATCTCCGTCAGCTCGCGCATGTAGTTGTTGAACTGCGGGTCCTCGCGCATCATCAAGCGGCGCGGGCGCGGCAGATCTATCTCGATGACACGCTCCACGCGGCCGGGGCGCGGAGACATGACCACCACGCGATCGCTGAGGAACACGGCTTCCGAGATCGAGTGGGTAATGAAGAACACCGTCATCTCGTTGTCCGCGCAAAGACGGAGCAGGTCCAGCTGCAGCTGGTCGCGCGTCATCGCGTCGAGCGCGCCGAATGGTTCGTCCATCAGCAGCAGCGGCGGCTTGTGCAGCAGCGCGCGACAGATGGAGACGCGCTGGCGCATGCCGCCGGACATCTCCTTGGGGTAGGCGTCCTCGAAATCCTGCAGCGAGACCATTCTGAGCAGCTGCCGGGCGCGCTCGCGGGCTGGACCGAGCTCCGACTTGCGGATCTCCGCCTGCACCATGACGTTCTGCAAGGCGGTGCGCCATTCAAGCAGCACATCCTGCTGGAAGACGATGCCGACGTCGGAATTCGGACCCTTGATGGTTTTTTCGCCCACCCGGATCGTTCCGCGCGTCGAGGACACCAGACCGGACACCAGCATCAGCAGCGTGCTCTTGCCGCAACCGCTGGGCCCGAGGATGGACACGAACTCGCCGCGGCGAATGTCGAGATCGATATCCTGGAGGGCATGCACGTCGCCATTGCGGCCGCGGAAGGTCTTCGACACGCCGGAAATGGCGATGTGCGCTTCGGTCGAGCGAGGCACCCCCGGCGGCATGGACATGTCGTTCATTCCACTTCCTCGGCTGGTGGCCGAGCTCCCTGAATGCCCGCGGGCGGTGATGCCGTCGAAGCGGCGGGGCCGGCGCTTCCCGGCTCGCATGGAGCGGGGCCGTGTCGTTGCCGGCCGACCCTCCGGTCAAAGGATTGCTCGTCTCGGCGCGAAACGCCTTTGCCCTCTCCTGCGCCGGGCGGCCCGGCCTGAATGGACAAGCGGAATGCGGGTCTCATCGGCAGCCTCCAGCGAACGCGACGATCGCCCCCTTGCAGTCTTGCCCCTTGCGCAAAGCAAGGACCGCGCCACCGGGCTCCGCCTTCTCCGCATTCCGACTTGCGCCGGGACGGGAGACCTTCGCCTTGTCCGGCGGCAAAGCGGTCAGCCCGGCAGCGCCGGGGTTGAAGACGCGCCCTACTCGCCTTCGGCGGGCAGGTACTTGTCGGTGTAGACCGTGGAAGGCTTCACATAGCCCTTGGGCATGCCGCTATAGGTCTCCAGCAGCGAGATGGTCTGCTTCAGGTCCTCAGGATCGACATAGCCGAAGGGCTTGCCTTCCGTGCGCGCGGTATGGCGATACTTCTCCATTTCCTTGATCTCGCTCGCAATCCCCTTGGGATCGCCATCCGGGCGGTACTCCATGAAGAATTTGAGTGCGGCGGCCGGGTCCTTCTGGACGTCGTCGTGCCCCTTTGCGTAGGCCGCGAGGAACGCCTTCACCGCGCCCTCATGGGCCGACAGCCAGTCCTTCCGGACGATGACGCTGGAGCCCAGAATGTTGACGCCGTAATCGGCGAACAGCATCGGCGGACTGATCGCCGCATATTTGGCGACATGATCGCCGTCCGGATTGGCCCACTCATTGATGAAGTCGGCGTCGTGCTTGAGCAGGGCCTGCTGGTCGTTCTCGGTGATGATGATCTTCACCTTGTCCATGTCGATGCCGTTGGCGGCGGCGAAGGCCTTGATCATCCCGTCCTGCAGGTTGCCGGCGTCGGTCGCGAAGCGCCGGCCTTCGAGATCCTTGGGCTTATCGATGCCCGAACCCTCCAGCGTGATGATCGCCGAAGGATCCTTCTGAACCAGACCCATCACCGCGGTGATGTTATCGAATCGGGAGGTTGCTTCCGCCTGCGCCAGCGCTCCAAGCCCAGCGATGCCGATGTTGAAGCTGCCGTTCTCGACGGCCTGGATGGTGCCGGTAGAGCCATTGCCATCGACGACATCAACGTCGAGACCGGCCTGCTTGAAGTACCCTTTGCCGAGCGCGACGAAGATCGGCGCGTCGATCCCGCCCGCGGTGAAAGCGAGGCGGACGCTCACCTTCTGCAGGCCCGCCGCAAGGGCGGACGAGGACAGCAAAGCGGCGACCATGGTCACGCCCATGAGGGGCAGCATTACTTTGCGCAACGTATCGTTCATGTCGACCTCGCTCCCGCCGCTCACTGGCATCCAGACGGTATGCCGCAGGATTTTCGGTGTCAACGCGCCGTGTTGAACAAATAGTCATCCTATTTTTATGCCTATCACTTAGGCATATACATTAAAGAAGGGGCAGAAGCTAAGCTTAGCGGAAGCGGTGAACTGGGACGCGTTCCTGGACGAGCACAGGGCAGTCGTTTCGGCGCTGAAAGCAGGCGAGCCGGCGCACGCGGCGGCAGCCCCGAAGGAACATCTCGTGGCATCGCGTCTGAAAGCGGTGAAGCGGTTCCTGGACTATCACCGCCGCTCCACTGGGCCGGATCTGGATTACGTCTTCGATTGAACCCCTTGCGCGGGCGCCCACCGGTCAGCGGCCGTGCGACAGGCAGCCGTGCATCGACAATGCCGGCATGATCGGCGGCGTCTCGGTCTGCGCCATCAGCGCCCTGAGGGAATCGCTGGTTGGGCCGGCGAACCGCAGCTTTCGCGCGCCGGTCGCTCTCTCAAGTTCCGGCAGTGCGCGACACCTCCGTTCGCGGATAATGGCAGGCCACGCTCCGGCCATCGTCCAGCGGGCGGAGCAGCGGCCGCTCCGTGCGGCAGCGATCGTCAGCAAAAGGGCAGCGTGTGTGGAAACGGCAGCCCGGCGGGGGAGAAATCGGGCTCGGCAAGTCACCCTGCAGGACGATGCGCTCGCATTGCTGTCTGGCGTGCGGTTCCGGAATCGCGGAGAGGAGAGCCTCCGTATAGGGGTGAGCGGGCCTGCCGTAGACGGTGTCCGTGGAGCCCAGCTCGACGATCGAGCCCAGATACATCACCGCAATCCGCGTGGACACCTGCCGCACGACGGCGAGATCGTGGGCGATGAACACGTAGGTGAGAGCGAGCTGGTCGCGCAGATCGGCGAAGAGGTTGACGATCTGCGCCTGAACGGAGACGTCGAGCGCAGAGACCGGCTCATCCGCGACGATCAGCTGCGGCTCCATGGCGAGTGCGCGCGCGATGCCGATGCGCTGACGCTGGCCGCCGGAAAATTCGTGCGGATAGCGGTCGAGGTATCCCGGGGGCAGCCCCACAAGGTCCATGAGTTCGCGGAGGCGGTCATCGATCTCCGCCCGGGGCCGAATGCCGTGCACCCGCAAGGGCTGCGCAAGGATATCGGCCACCCGCCGGCGCGGGTTCAGGGAGCCGGA
Source organism: Faunimonas pinastri (assembly GCF_900110915.1). GTDB lineage: Bacteria > Pseudomonadota > Alphaproteobacteria > Rhizobiales > Afifellaceae > Faunimonas > Faunimonas pinastri. The sequence goes on along the minus strand of NZ_FOFG01000003.1, from coordinate 241,329 downwards.
CGGATCCTGGAAGATCATCTGCACCTTGCGCCGGTAGGGCTTCAGTTGCCGCGCGCCGACATGCCCGATCTCCCTGCCTTCGAAGAGGAGCTCTCCTTCGCTGATCTCGTAAAGCCGCGTCAGGCATCGGCCGAGCGTGGACTTGCCGCAGCCGGATTCCCCGACAAGTCCCAGGGTCTCGCCGGGAAAGACGGCAAGCGACACGTCGTCGACGGCATGAACGATCTTGCCGCTGCCCGGCAGCAGCCTCTTGCCGAAGTGATAGCGCTTGGAAAGATGGCGCGCTTCAAGGAGCGGCGGCGCACTCGACTCGGCCTGGCTTCGGGCGGCGAGGACGGCGGCATCGGTCATGCGGCTGACCTTTCACCGCCGAGGACCGTGGCCCGAAGCCTCGGTCGATCTTCCGGCGGAATGAAGCAAAGGGCCGTGTGCCCGTCGTCCTTATAGCGCGGCGGCGGATTGGAGCAGGGCTCGAAGCGAAAGCGACAACGCGGGGCGAAGGCGCAGCCGGGGGGCAGGTTCGCGGGTGTCGGCGGCGTACCGGAAATCGAGGCAAGCCGCTCCGGCCGTGGCCCGCGCAAAGGCGGGATCGAGGCGAGCAGTCCCCAGGTATAGGGATGCCAGGGATCGTCGAAGATCTGCTCGGCCGTGCCGCTTTCGACCACCCGCCCGGCATACATCACGAGCACGCGGTCCGCCATTTCGCCGACCACGCCCATGTCGTGGGTGATCAGGATGATGGACGAGCCGAAATCCTTCCGCAGCCGCCGCAGCAGGTCCAACACCTGCGCCTGCACGGTGACGTCCAGAGCCGTCGTCGGCTCGTCGGCGACCAGCAGGGCCGGATTGCAGGACAGCGCCATGGCGATGACCGCGCGCTGGCGCATGCCGCCGGAAAGCTGGTGGGGAAAGCGGTCCACCATCTCGGAAGGATTGGGCAGGCCCACCTCGCCCAGGAGCTCGACCGCGCGCTTGCGGGCACCGCGCCGGGAGATGCTCTGGTGCGCCCGGATCTGCTCGGCGATCTGCATGCCGATCGTGTAGACCGGCGTCAGCGCGGTCATGGGATCCTGTGATATCAGCGCGATCTCCCGCCCACGGATGCGGCGCATCTCACGGTCCGGCAGTTCCAGGATCCGCTTTCCCTTGAAGATCACGGAGCCGCTGGTCGTCGTCGTGCGCGGATCGGTCAGACCGAGTATGCTGAGCAGCGAAACGGTCTTCCCCGAGCCGGACTCGCCGACGATGGAAAGGATTTCGCCGGGATTGACGTCGAAGGAAACGTCGCGAATGGCCGTAACGGGGTCCCGGTCCGTGGCGAAGGAGACGGTCAGCCCACCGACGCGGAGGATCGGATCAGTCGGATCGGGATTTGCAACGGGCGGGATCATGAGCCCCTCACGCGCGGGTCGATCAGGACATAGACGACGTCGACCAGGGCATTGGCCATGACGACGAAGAAGGACGCGTAGATCACGGTCGCCAGGATCACGGGCAGGTCCAGCGTCTGCAGCGACTGGTAGGTGAGCCGGCCGATGCCGTTCAGCCCGAAGACCACTTCGGTCAGGAGCGCCTGCCCGCCGACAAGGGCGCCGAAATCGAGCCCGAACAGGGTGATGAACGGGATCAACGACGTGCGCAGCGCATGCTTGATCAGAACGCGGCCGGGGCTAAGACCCTTGGCGCGGGCGGTGCGGATGAAGTCTTCCTGATAGGCCTCCACGAGATTGGCCCGGAGCACCCGGCCGTAGAGGCCGATATAGAGGGTCGCGAGGCTGATCCACGGGATCAGCAGCGTCTTGAACCACATCCACGGATCGCTCCAGAACGGCTTGTAGCCGAGCGCCGGCACCCAGGCGAAAAGCCAGGTGTCGTGGAAGCGGCTTTGCGAGACGAGGTTCAGCACTTCGCCCAGCCAGAACGCGGGGATCGAGACGCCGACCAGCGCGATCGCCATGGACGCCTTGTCGATGAACGAGTCGCGAAGCGCCGCCGCCAAAAGACCGAGGACGACGCCGCCGACCAGCCAGAAAAACGCGGCGCCGACGACGAGGCAGAGCGTGATCGGGGCCGCATCGAGCACCTGCGGGATGACGCGCTGGCCGCGGTTGACGAAGGAGGTCAGGTCCCGCGTCACGAAGAGGCGTTTCATCATCAGCCCGTACTGGATCGGCAGCGGGCGATCGAGGCCGAAGTTTGCCCGCACGGCCGCCACGGTTTCGGGCGAGGCATTGCGGCCGGCGATGCGCGCCGCCGGATCGGCGCCGGGGGTAGCGAAGAAGATCAGGAAGGCGAGCACGCTGATGCCGAACATGACGAACAGCATCTGGAAAAGCCGCTGAAGGATGGTGAGGGCCATGGCTACCTCGGGCGGAGCTTGGAGCGCGGATCCAGCGCGTCGCGCACGCCGTCGCCGAGCAGGTTCAGCGCCAGAACGGTGATGACGATGGCAAGCCCGGGCGCCAGCGAGACGGCTGGCCGCGTATAAAGCAGGGACTCGCCATCCAGGATGATCGTGCCCCAGCTGGCGTCCGGCGGCTGCACGCCGACGGAGAGGAAGGAGAGAGCCGATTCCGTCATGATGTTGAGCGCCATCATCAGCGGGATGAAGACGATCAGCGTCGTGGAAACGTTTGGCAGGATGTCCTTCAGCAGGATCCGCCAGCGCGGAATGCCGAGGCCGATCGCCGCCAGCACGAACTCGCTGTTCTTCAGCGTCAGTACCTGCCCGCGCACCGGCCGCGCCACATAGGGCACGTAGACGAGCCCGATGATGACGATGGGCAGCGCCAGGCTTCCCGCACCGATGGTGAAGGGGCCGATTACCAGCGCCTGCGAGATCAGGACGATCGACAGCGAGATCGCGAGCAGAAACACCGGAAAGGCCCACAGGATATCGAGAACGCGTGAGATCACGAGGTCGACGATGCCGCCGAAGAAGCCTGCGACGATGCCGAGGATCGCGGCGAAGACGAAGCAGAGGAAGGTCGCCGCGCCGGCGATCAGCAGCGTGTTGCGGCCGCCATAGAGAAGCCGGGCGGCGACGTCGCGCCCCTGCGTATCCGCACCCAGCAGATAGCGCGCGCCCCAGGTCGGGCCGATCGGGGTGACGCCGAGGCCGAGCCCCTGCGTGGACGGCTGCATCACCGGAACCCGCTTGCCGTTGATCAGGATCCTGGCACTCAGCCCGGAGCGGAAGGGATCGGTATGCGCAATCTGCGAGGCGTAAAGCGGCGCCAGCAGGGAGGCGACGACGATCACGATCAGCAGGACACCGGCACCGACAGCGGTGCGGTCGCGGCGAAACTTGGCCCACGCCCGGCTCCAGGGACCTTCCTGACGCGCGACAGGCTCAAGCGCGATCTCGTGCGCGTCGACCAGCGGGATGGATGTCGAGGTTTCGACGGTCAAGGGCATGTCCCGTTCGAAGGGGAGGCATTCGCCTCCAGGACCCAGCGGGGGCGTCCCGCATCCGCTGGGAAGGTGCGGAGGATTACTTCACCCAGGAGTTCGCGATCAGCCAGTAGAACTGGTTGGAGAACTCGAAGTTGGCGACCCGCGACGATGTGAAATCGACGTGCTTCGGGTTGAAGAGCGGCACCCAGGGCGCCTTCTCCATGAAGGCCTTGTCGATCTCGGCCCATTGCTTGTTGGCGCCGTCGGGATCCGTCACCGCCTGCTTCAGCGCGGCCTTCATGCGCCCGTCCATGTCCTTGTCGCAAAGACCCGCGATGTTGATCGAGGAGTCGGAGCCGGGATGGAACGAGTCGCAGCTCAGGAGCACGTTCAGGAAGTCCGACGCCGCCGGATAGTCCTGGTACCATTGCGAGATGCTGATCTGGACGTTGTTGCTGGTATTCTGGATGTAGGTGAACTGGATATTGGACGAGATCGGCTTCACCGAAGCGTCGTAGCCAAGATCGTTCAGGAGGCTCTGGAAATAGCCGCCGATATTCTTGGAGACGGCGGCGTCTTCCGTGATGATCGTGATCTTCTGGCCCTTTGTGCCGGATTCCGCGATGAGCTGTTTCGCCTTGTCCATATCGGGACCCGACCAGGTGTCGCCCGGATCCTGCGTGTAGATGCAGCTGTCGACATGGCCGGGGAAATCGGGCGGCAGGATCTGGCAGGTCGGTTGACCGAGCGTGGCGCCGCCGAAGAGGCCGACCACCGCGTCCCGGTCCACGGCATAGTTCAGCGCCTGTCGCACCTTGAGGTTGTTGAAGGGCGCGAGATTGGTGTTCATCGGCGCGTACCAGATGGCCGTCAGCGGCGAGAGATGCACCTGGTTGGCGTTCTTGGTGCCGATTTCGTTCAGGCGGTCGGCTGGCGGCGGATCGAACATCCAGTCGGCCTGGCCATTCTGGATCGCCGTGATCGCGGCTTCTTCCGTCAGGCCGAAATCGTAATCCACCTCGTCGGCGAAGGCTTCCGGCTGCGCGTCGGCGCTCCATTCCTTGAAGCTGGGATTGCGCACCAGCGTCATGCGCTGGTTGGGATTGTAGCTCTTCAGCATGTAGGTGCCAGTGCCGGGGATCGGCTCCGTGCCCATGTCCTTGGCGGGCGTCGACGCCGGCAGGATCACGGCATGCGGCACGGAAAGCTTGTAGAGGAATTCCGGATCGGCCTGCGTCAGATGAATGGTGACCGTGCCGGCCGCGTCGTCGGCCACGATGCCGCCGTCCAGCGTGCAACTCGCCGGCGTCTTGATACAGGCGTCGGCGCCAACGATGCCGTTATAGAACGTGCCCGAGGTTGGGCCGTTTACCTTGAAGATGCGCTGGAAGGAGGCGACCACGTCTTTGGTCGCGACTTCGTCGCCATTGGAAAACTTGATGCCCTTGCGCAGCTTGAAGACATAGGTCTTGCCGTCGTCCTGCGCCTGCGGGACCTCCTCCGCGAGGTCTGGCACGACCTTGAAGCCTTCCGCCCCCGGTGCCTTCTTGAAGGCCAGCAAGCCATCATAGAGCATCTGGTCGATTTGCCAGTATTGCAGGGTGTAGTTGATCTGCGGGTCCATCGTGCCGGCGGCGGCTGCTGCCACCAGCCGGATGGTGCCGCCACGATGCTGCTTCATCATGTCGGCGCGGTCGCCGGACTGCGCCAGCGCCGCGCCCGTCAGCGCCGACCCCAGCAAGAATGCGGTCGTCGCGGCGCCCAGGTGCCGCATCAGTCTTCCGGTACGTCGGTTCATGCTTGTCCCCTCGTTCTGATCTGATCGGCCGCGCTCAGGCATCGTGTTCGGCCAGAAAGTCCCCGACGACCTGCATGCAGAGCTCCGTTTCCTCCACATGCGGCATGTGGCTGGAGTGGTCGAAGACGGTCCACCGCACGTCCGGGATCTCGTCGGCGAACGGCTGCACAGTGGCCGGCGTGGCCTCGTCGTATTTGCCGGAGATCAGCAGGGTGGGCACTTCGACAGTGCCGAGGCGGCCGATCATGCTCCAGCTCTTGAGCGAGCCGATGACGTGGAATTCGCTGGGGCCGTTCATGGTGTGATAGACGGTCGGATCGTCGGCGATCGCGGCGAAGGTGCGGGCCACTTCCTCCGGCATCGGCTTCACCCGGCAGACATGGCGCTGATAGAAGATCAGCACCGCCGCATCGTATTCGGGACTGCCCGTCGTGCCGGCTTCCTCGTGGCGAAGCAGTGTTTCCTGCACCTCGGGTGGTAACTGGGCGCGAAGTTCGTTGGCGGCCTGCAGCCAGAGCTCCATCGAAGCGGGCGAATCCGCGATGACGAGGCTCTTCAACCCCCTCGGCCGGGTCGCGGCGAATTCCGAGCCGAGCATACCGCCCCAGGATTGTCCGAGCACATGATAGGCGGACCGCACGCCCAGATGGTCGATCAGGCTATCGAGTTCGCGCTTGAAGAAATCGACGGTCCAGAAATCCGCGCCCTTTTCCCGCAGATGCGTGGAGCGCCCGTTGCCGACCTGGTCGTAATGCACCACGGCGCGGCCGGTGGATGCGAGGCGCTTGAAGGAATCCACGTAATCGTGGGTGCAGCCCGGGCCGCCATGGACGACGATCAGCGGCGGCTTGCCGGACTGCAGATCGCCGGTCACCCGATACCACGTCTGGTACTCGCCATACGGGGCGAAGCCCTCGATCACGCCAGTTCCGGACGAAGGCTGCACCGTCCCGCTTCCGCGCGTCATGCGTCTCTCGTCTCCCCATCAAGATCCGGCGCCATCAAGCGCGACGGTCTTGCGGCCCTGGGCCGTTCTCAGGGAGAGGTTACGAACGGAACTACTTGGAGTCGTGAGGAAATAGTGCCCACCGACTGCCGCGTTTTGAGGCGTCGCAAGCATTCGGACAGGACTGTGTCGAGCCACAAGGCAGAGGTCGGTCGGGAAAAGGCAGCACCGGTCGATCGGGGCGAAGGGAGGCTTTCAGTGAATCACTGATGCGATTGACCCCGTGTGACCGAGCTGCGGAGAGATCTGGATCGCGGTGATGCGCGCCATCCGGCTTTTCGATCTACTGGAAGACCCGCCGCTCAGGCGGATTCGGCGTCGCTGGCGGCTCCGAGCGTATCTCGTTCCCCACCAGCGTCACAACGGGGGACGCTCAGGATCGTGGGCTTCCCGCTGGCGCTGCGGTCTCGTCCGCGGTGGGCTCCGGCGTCCACCGGAGCCCACCGCGGACGAGTTCGATCAGAGCGCCTGCAGCATGTAGCGGAAGGCGATCATGCCGGGATCGTCCATGCCGACCGACCGCTCGGAGAACATGCGGGCGCGGCCGATCTTGTTGGGCTTGTCGCGGAATTCCGCGATCGTGCGCTCGACAGCTTCGCCGGCCCGGGCCTTCTGCTCGGCAGGGGCGTCGAGCCCTTCCGTCGCGCTGCGCGCGGCATCCAAGGTATCGAGCACGGTCTTGTCGCTGAGGCTGGCACCGCCGCGGGCCGAGAGCGCTGCCAGGACGCTGCCGAGCAGCTCGCTGATCTCGTTCCAGGCGAGCTCCTTGCGGTCGCCGAGCTGCTTGGCGACGGTGAGGCAGGCGACGGCCAGCAGCGTCCCGAAGGATGAGCCGGATGCCTTGGTGCAGGCCATGGCGCAGCTCTTGAACACGCCGGCGAGGTCGTCCTCCGGCATGGCGGGAAGAGCGGCGCGGATATTGGCGGCGCATTTCTGCAGCGTGGCGCCGAGATCGCCGTCGCCGAGCTTGCCGTCGAGTTCGTTGAGCTCCGGCGCAACCGCCTCGACCTTGTCGACCCAGCGGTTCAGCGCCGCCTTCATGATCTGTGCTGTCAGCGTCATCTCAGTTGCTCCAGAACGGGCAGCGGGCGGGGGCGGAAAGCAGGGCTTCCAGTTCGCTGTCGAGGCGGAGAAGCGACACGGACGCACCGGCCATCTCCATGGAGGTCGCGTAGCGGCCGACCAACGGGCGAACGATCTCGATGCCCTTGGCGGACAGCTCGGCCGCGACATGGCGGTAGAGGATGTAGAGTTCTTCCAGCGGCGTCGCGCCGAGCGAATTCACCAGCACGGAGACACGCTCGCCGCTGCCGATCCGCGTATCCGCCAGGAGCCTCTCCAGCATCTCGCCGGCAACATCGTCGGCGCTCTTCAGCTTGCCGCGCCAGATGCCGGGCTCGCCGTGGATGCCCATGCCCATCTCCATCTCGTCCTCGGCGATGGAGAAGGTCGGCTTTCCGGCTTCCGGCACGATGCAGGAGGTCAGCGCCACGCCGATCGTGGCCGTGGCTTCGACCGCCTTGCGGGCCGTTTCCGTCACGTCGCGGAGGTTTGCGCCGCCTTGCTCGGCACGCGCACCGGCGATCTTGTAGGCATAGATCAGCCCCGCGACGCCGCGCCGCTTCTGGCGCTCTTCCGGCGTCGCGCTGGCGATATCGTCGGCGGCCAGGACGGTGGTCGTCTCCATGCCTTCCATTTCCAGCATCTCGCCGGCCATGTCGAAGTTCATGCGGTCGCCGCCGTAATTCCCGTACAGGCGGAGCACGCCGGCGCCGCCGTCGGCCGCCCGCATCGCGTCCATGCAGTCGCCGACGCTGGGACCGGCGAAGACGTTGCCGACCGAGCACGCATCGAGCAGGCCCTCGCCGACATAGCCGGTGAAGGTGGGGAGGTGCCCGGAGCCGCCGCCGGACACGACGCCGACCTTGCCGTTGACGGCACCACCCGCGCGAGCGATCACCCGGCCATCCTCGCCGAGGCGGCGGTAGATGTCAGGATGCGCCAGACAAAGGCCGTCCAGGCTCTCGTCGACGTAATCGGCGGGTTTGTTGAGAAGCTTCTTCATGGCCTGACCTCCCGTGTCGTTATGGCCGGATCGTTGTGGGGGCGACGTGCAAAAAGGAGCGCAAGCACTTCGTCAGGCTCCGATGCCGCCCATGCAGAGATATTTGATCTCGAGGTAGTCCTCGATGCCGTACTTCGAGCCTTCGCGCCCGAGGCCGGATTCCTTGACGCCGCCGAAGGGCGCGACTTCCACCGAGGGAACGCCCTCGTTGATGCCGACGATGCCGTATTCCAGCGCCTCGCCGACGCGCCACACCCGGCCAACGTCGCGGGTGTAGAAGTAGGCCGCCAGGCCGAACTCGGTATCGTTGGCCATGGCGATGGCTTGCTCTTCCGTACCGAAGCGGAACACGGGCGCGAGCGGGCCGAAGGTTTCTTCCTTCGCCACCTGCATGGCCGGCGTCACGTCGGCGATGATCGTGGGGCTGAAGAAGGTGCCGCCGCGCTCGTCGCGGCTGCCGCCGACCACGACCCGGCCACCCTGCCCCAGCGCATCGGCGATGTGCTGCTCGACCTTGGAAACCGCCGCCTCGTCGATCAGCGGGCCCTGCGTCGTCCCCTCCGCCTGCCCGTCACCGACCTTCAGCGCGGATACGGCGGCGGCGAACTTCTCCAGGAAGGCATCGTAGACGCCGTCCTGCACCAGGATACGGTTGGCGCAGACGCAGGTCTGGCCCATGTTGCGGAACTTGGAGGCCATCACCCCCTTGATCGCCTCGTCGAGATCCGCGTCGTCGAAAACGATGAAGGGCGCGTTGCCGCCGAGCTCCATCGAGACCTTTTTCACGGTGCCGGCACACTGGGCGATCAGCACCTTGCCGACCTCCGTGGAGCCGGTGAAGGTCAGCTTGCGAACGGCAGGGCTGGCGGTCATCTCGCCGCCGATGGCGCGGGCCGAGCCCGTCACCACCTGCACGATGCCGGCCGGAATGCCGGCGCGCTCGGCGAGCGCCGCCAGCGCAAGAGCGGTGAACGGCGTCTGGCTGGCGGGCTTGATCAGGATCGGGCAGCCGGCGGCCAGAGCCGGGCCGGCCTTGCGGGTGATCATCGCGGCCGGGAAATTCCACGGCGTGATCGCGGCAACGACCCCGATCGGCTGCTTGATGACGAGTAGCCGGCGACCGCGCACGGTCTGCGGAATGACGTCGCCATAGACGCGCTTGGCTTCCTCGGCGAACCACTCGATGAACGAGGCGGCATAGGCGACCTCGCCGCGCGATTCAGCCAGAGGCTTGCCCTGCTCCAGCGTCATCAGGAGGGCGAGATCCTCCTGGTTGGCCATGATCAGGTCGAACCAGGCGCGCAGCAGGACGCTGCGTTCCTTGCCGGTCAGCGCCCGCCACTCCGGCCAGGCCTTCTCGGCGGCGGCGATGGCGCGGCGGGTTTCCGCCTGGCCCATCGCGGGGACTCTGCCGAGGACGGAATCGTCGGCGGGGTTGGTCACGTCGATCGTGTGGCCGCTATCGGCGTCGCACCATTGGCCGTCGACAAGGCATTGCTCCCGCAGGAGCGAGGGGTCGCGAAGTCTGGACACTTTTTTCCTCCCGAAAGCGCGACCGGCCCCGAAAGGCCGGTCGGCAGGCGGTCTGGCGGGCTTGGATGCCGGCCTAGTAGTTGAGGCGCTGGTTGGCCTCGAAGGCGGTGACCGGCGGATAGGCCCGCTGGTCCGTCACGATGTCGAGGACCGTCGTCGTGTTGGCGGCAAGCCCCTTCTTCAGCGCCGGCAGGAAGTCCGCCGGATCGGAGATGCGCACGCCTTCCAGGCCGCACGCGCGGGCGATCGCGGCATGGTCCACCGCCTGGAAGTCGCAGACGTCCGTGTATTCGCCGAACAGCACCTTCTCCGCATGCTTCTGGTAGCCGAGGATCTGGTTGTTGAGGACGGCGAGCACGACGTTCAATCCCATGCGGCGGGCGGTCTCCAGCTCCGACCAGACATGGGCGAAGCCGCCGTCACCGACGAGGCAGAAGACCGGCGCGTCCGGACGCGCCACCTTGGCGCCCAGCGCGAAGGGCAGACCCCAGCCGAGGCCGGCAAGGCCACGCGGCGTGACGAAGCGCATGCCGGGCTTGCGCGACTTCAGGAAGTTCGCCACCCAGATGGAGGAATAGCTGGCGTCGGCGACGACGATGGTTTCCGGCGTCAGCACCGTGTCCAGGTCGCTCATCAGCCGTTCCGGACGGATCGGCGTCTGGTTGAGATCGACGGCCTTCGCCATGTCGGCATCCCAGCCCTTGAGGCCTTCTGCGATCTGCTTTTCCAGGGCCGGACGGGCGCTCTTGCGCTTGGACAGGTCCGTTTTGGCCAGCGCCTTGTTCAGCTCGGCCAGCGTCAGCTTGGCGTCGCCCACGAGGCGAAGCGCCTCATAGTTGCGGCCGACTTCCTGGCTGTCGATGTCGAGATGGATGAAGCGCGCCGACTTGGGATAAAGCGACCAGCTGTCCGTGCCGTTCTGGTTGGTCCGGTTGCCGATCAGCAGGATCACGTCGGCATCTTCCACCAGCGGGCGGAGGTGCCGCGTGCGGCCGCGCGTCCCCATGAAATAGCCGACCACGCCGACGGAAAGCGGATGCCCCTCGTCGGTCGCACCCTTGCCCATGGCGGTCGTGGCGATGGGGAAGCCCAGTTCCTGCAAGGCCGCCACCTCGGCGCTCGCGTCGGAAAGATGGACGCCGCCACCGGCGATCACGAGCGGAGCCTTGGCGCCGGCGAGCAGCTCGGCCGCCTCACGGATAGCGTCCGGGCCGGCCGTCATGCGGTCGAGCGGATAGGCGCCGAGCGAGGCGATGCGCTCGCCCTGCCCGACCTTGGGAGCCTCGTTGAAGAGGTCGATCGGAGCGATCAGGACAGCCGGACCGGGACGGCCGGACGCCGCCGCGGTGAAGGCCATGTCGACGTAATCGTCGATGCGGTCCACCTCGGTGATCCGCTTGATCCACTTGGCCGAACCCTTGAAGAGCTCGAGGTGATCGAGTTCCTGGAAGGCGTTCTTGTCGGTCTGCTGGCGATGCACGTCCTGCACGATCGCGACGATCGGCACGGAGGCCTTCAGCGCCTCGGCGAGGCCGGGCACGAGCAGCGTCGCGGCCGGGCCGTTCTGCGCGGTGACGACGGGAACCTTGTGCGACACGCGGGCATAGGCATCGGCCATCGCGGTGCCGGCGTTCTCGGTACGGTAGCCGATCTGACGGATACCGAAATGAGGGGCGGCCAGGAAGAGCGCCGAGGGGATGCTCTGCCCGAAGATGACTTCCACGCCATGACGCTTCAGCGCCGCCGCGAATACATGGGCACCCGTCTGGTTGCCGGCGATCCCGTGGGAATCGGACGCACTCGCGACCTTTGCAGGCGTTTCTCTCTCCACAACTGCCATTCTTATCTCCGACTCCGAATCCGGACGGTTTGGTGCGGGACGGCGCCGAATGCCGGTCGCCCGTCCCGGCTGCGGCAAGCTCGCTCCAAGGGACGAACCGGCAGCCTTACGATCCGGGTGCTAACATGAAAAAACGTTTTTATAAAATCGTTTTTTGGACGGATCGTCCCGACATTGTGGATGGAGCGAGGTTCGAACCCGCTCCGCCTCCCCTGATCCGGGCCGGGCTCGCATTGCGAAAAGCGAAGCGGCCGAAACACACCCATGTGAATCGGGCCGGGGCAGATTGACAGACGGCCGAAGCCGGGGATAGTTCTGTAAAAACGTTTTCTGAAAAACGTTTCTATGATCTGCGTTCGGTGCCGGGCAACATGCTTACCCGGATAAAGGACTGGATCGAAGGGTCGGCCTCCTGCAGAAGCGCCGCAACAAGAACCGTCGAAAAGGCGGTCGGTCAAGGGAGATGGAATGACAGAACCCGTTCACACGGTCGGCGCGCCCGATCGCCTGCCAGTGCCGAGCCGGATGCGCAGATGCAGACGGCTTGCCGCCTCGTGGCCGGCCTCTTCCCCGAAGACCCGCCGCTTCGCCAGCCAGTTCACCGCGCAGTCGGCCGCCCATCTCGCCGCCCAACCCGCCACCTGCGCCGCCGCCAGGGCCGTCAGCGCAAGACCCTAACCCGCCGCTGCCGCGCGTCGCCCATGGCGTCGCCCGGCTTCAGACCAGCCGCCGGCCGCCTCCGACAGGCGGCAAGGGGATGAACCCCGGCGCGAAAAGACCAGAGGAAACGTCCATGGCCCGTGTCAATCCGGCTCTCCGAGAGCCCACCTACGAGGAAGTCGCCGTCGGCGAGCCGATCGGCCCGAAGCGGGTGGTGGCCGACGAGCATTACCAGCAGCGCGCCCGCTTCGCGCTGGGCCAGCATGCTCCGCAATATGGCGGTGGCGACGGGTCGCTGGTGCCAGCCCCGATGATCGGGCGCGACCTCGTCGCCCTCTTCTGCGAAGTCTACGATCCGAGCCGCACGGTGGGCCTGCACCAGAAGGAAGAGATCTGGTTCCACGCGCCGGTCCCGCTCGGCACGGTGATGAACTACACCGGCAGCTACACGGACAAATACGAGCGGCGCGGCAAGGGCTATACCGTGTTCGACTGCGAGGCACGCAACGCCGAGACCGGCGAGTTGCTGGTGCGCCAGATCAGCACCGAGATCATGCGCATTCCCGAAGGCATCCAGCTCGGCACGGGTTCCGCGCCCGTTGAGCCGGGCGCCGAGCGCGTTTCCGGCGAGTGGCCGACCGATCGCACGCTGGCCGTCAGGGCGTCACGCGACCTGGAGCCCGGCACGCCCGTCCGCCCGCTGACCAAGCTCGCGCGCCAGGACCAGATGACGGTTTTCTCCGGCGGCGCGGACCAGTGGTACAACATCCACACCGATATCGAGGTCGCGCTGAAGGCCGGATTCCGGGACACGCTCGCGCAGGGCATGATGGAAACCTGCTGGGTCGCGGAGATGCTGGAAGCCTTCGCCGGCCCCGACTGGCACACCTCCGGCTGGATCAAGATGGCTTACCTGAAGCCCGTCTTCCGCGGCGACGAGATCACGCTGCGCGCCGTCATCAAGCACAAGGCCGAGCAGGACGGAAAGACCGAGTTCCGGTTCGAGGTCTGGGCGGAGAACAACCGGGGCGAGATGACCGCCGCCGGATGGGCGAGCTGCCGCATCGCCTGAGGCCAGCCGCGAAACGTCCGCCGGGGAAGCTTCGAAAGCCCCCAAGATCGAACCTTCCGGGAGGAAGAAATGCAGATGCCCGTCTCCGCCTCGGCTCAGGAAGCCGCATTCCGTGAGCAATCCGTCGCCAAGGTCGCGTTCGCGAGCCTGATCGGCACATTCATCGAGTTCTACGACTACTTCATCTATGGCGCGGCGGCGGCGCTGGTCTTCCCGAAGCTGTTCTTCTCCACCATGCCTCCGGCGGTGGCGACCATCGTCTCCTTCGCGACCCTCGGCGTCACCTTCATCACCCGCCCGCTGGGCGCGCTGATCTTCGGACATTACGGCGACACCGTCGGCCGCAAGGCCATGCTGCTCCTGTCGCTGACGATCATGGGGCTTTCCACCTTCGCGATCGGCCTGCTGCCGGGTTACGCCACGCTCGGCATCGCGGCCCCGATCCTGCTCGTCGTCATCCGCCTCCTGCAAGGCGTGGCGGTCGGCGGCGAATGGGGCGGCGCGACGACCATGATCATCGAATACGCGCCGGAGCGACTGCGCGGCTTCTTCGGCTCGTTCGTGCAGCTCGGCAACGTCTTCGGGCTGCTGGTCTCCACCGGTGCCTTCGCGCTGGTTTCCGCCCAGCCGGAGCAATGGTTCCTCTCCTGGGGCTGGCGCCTGCCGTTCCTCGCCAGCCTCGTCCTGCTGCTCGCCGGCCTCTTCATCCGCATGAAGATCCAGGAACCGCCGGCTTTCGAGCGCCTCAAGCAGGAAAACGCCACGCAGGCCATGCCGATTCGCGTGGTGCTGAGCCGCTATCGCCGCGAAATCCTGCTCGCCGCCGGCATGCGCATCGGTGAAAACGTGCTCGGCTACCTCATCATCAGCTGGGTGCTGTCCTATGCCACAACCCGGCTGGGCTTCAGCAGGGCGCAGGTGCTGGAAGGCGTCATGCTGGGCGCGGCCTCCGGCATCGTTACCTTCCCGCTCTTTGGGTGGCTGTCCGACAAACTCGGCCGTCGCGCCGTGTTCCTGTTCGGCGCGGTCGGCACGGTGCTTTATGCCTTCCCCTTCTTCTGGCTGATGCAGACGGGCTCGGCGCCGCTGCTGCAGCTGGCGCTGGTGATCGGCTATGGCGGATTCCTCGCCCCGATGTACGCGCTGCAGCCCTCCTATTTCTCCGAGCTCTTCGCCACCGACATCCGCTACACCGGCGTGTCGCTGGGCTGCCAGCTCGCCTCCATCATCGGCGGTTTCACGCCGATGGTCGCGGCGGCCCTCCTGACCTGGGCCAACAACGAGGTTTGGCCGATCTCGATCATGCTGGTCGTGGCCGGCCTGCTCACCGCGATTTGCGTGCTCATGGCCGGCGAGACCTATCAGCGCCGGATCACCGAATAGAACGACGACGATTGACCTGACTGCGGGCCGCGGCCCGCAGCTTTCAAGGAGACGAAGCCAGCCATGGCTCAGGAAGAAAAGTCTGCCGGTCCGCTCGCTGGGCTGAAGGTGCTCGATCTGTCCCGCTTCATCGCGGGGCCGCAATGCGGGATGATCCTGGCCGATCTCGGGGCCGACGTGGTCAAGGTGGAACGGCCGAAGCGCGGCGACGACGTGCGCGCCATCCATCCCCAGATCGAGGGCGAGAGCATCTACTTCATGGTCTACAACCGCAACAAGCGCGGCATGACCCTGGATTTTCGTAACCTCAAGGCACAGGACCTTCTGCGCGACCTGGTGAAGGAAGCCGACATCCTGATCGAGAACTTCCGGCCCGGCACGATGGAGCGCATGGGCTGCGGCTGGGATGAGCTGCACGCCATCAATCCACGCCTGATCATGGCCCGCGTTTCCGGCTTCGGGCAGAACAATTCCATGGCGCAGGAACCCTGCTTCGACGGCATCGCGCAGGCCCGCTCCGGCCTGATGGAAATCACCGGCACCCCGGACGGTCCGCCCACCATGTCGGGCAGCTTCATCGTGGACTATTCCACCTCCTTCTACGCCTCCATCGGCATTCTCGCCGCCCTGCAACACCGCCACGGGACCGGCGAAGGCCAGCTTGTCGACGTGAGCCTGATGGGGAGCGCCCTGTCGCTCCTGATGACGGCGATCCCCGAGGCCAAGCTCCTCGGCAATTCCATCAGCCGCATCGGCAACCGCGACCGCTATTCCGCGCCGGCCCAGACCTTCCGTGCCAAGGACGGCCGCTGGGTCCACCTGATCGCGGGCAACGCGGCTCTCTTCCCGCGCTTCGCCGCCATGATCGGCCGGCCGGAGCTCCTGGAAGACCCCCGCTTCTGCGACCATGCCTCGCGCATGAAGAACCAGGCCGACGTGGAGAAGCTCGTGTCCGACTGGATGGCGACGATGGACTCCGACGAGGCCGTGGAAACGCTGCGCAAGGCCGATGTGCCCGCCGCCAAGATCGCCACGATCGAGGAGGTGGTGAACGATCCCTACGTGAATGAAGCCGGCCATATCGTCGACGTGCCGCACGAAACCGTGGGGACATTCCCGATGCAGGGCCTGCCGATCCGCCTCAGCGAGAGCCCCGGCTCCATCCGTCGCGGCGCCCCCGTGCTCGGCGGCGATACGGCCGAAGTGCTGAAGGACTGGCTCGGCCGCGACGCCGAGGCGGTCGATGCCCTCAGGGCCGACGGCGTCCTCTAGAGCGCCGCCCCAAACGCAAAAAGCCCGGACCGCATCGGCGGCCCGGGCTTTTTTTTCGTCTCAAGACAGGTGGTGCGTGGACCTGCCGGAACGAAGAGCGGGCGCCCTGGAGGTGGGGACGCCCGCAGTGGCCTTCGGCGCTTAGAAGGTCAGACGCGAAGGGGGAAGCTTGACCGTCCTGGCGGACGCGTCGAAGAAGTCGCCGATATTGTCCTTGGTGATCATCGGCGAGGGGAAGGCGATCTCCTTCGGCACCGGCTGCTTCTGCAGGACGCGCACGGCCACTTCCACGGCTTCCGAGCCGAAGGGCAGGTAACGCCATGTGGCACGGAGATCGCCGCTGGCGACGGCTTCCAGCGCGTCGACGGCCAGGCCGTCATAGCCGGTCGCCCACATCTCCTTCTCGCGGCCGGCCTCGCGCACGGCCTTCAGCGCGCCGATGGCCATGTCGTCATTGTGGCTGTAGATCGCATCGATGTGGCCATGCGCCTGGAGGAGGTCCTCCATGCCCTGGATCGCCTTGGCGCGATTGTAGTCGCCGACGACGCGGCCCACGACCTTGATGTCGGGGTGCTTGTCGACGACCTCGTGCCAGCCATTGCCGCGCGACTGGTTGACCACGGAGCCGGGGGAACCGTCGATCTCGACCACCACGCCCTTGCCGTCGAGCGCCTTGACGTAATACTCGCCCACGGTCCGCGCGGTGCCCTGCGTATCCGTGGAGAGATGGCAGTCGAACTTCACGCCTCCGACAAGCGGCGAGCTCAGCACGACGATCGGAATGTCGGCCCGGTTGGCCTCGCGGATGGCCGGCGTGATCGCCTCGGCGAAGTAGGTGGAGACCAGGATGATGTCGACGCCCTGCGTGACGAAATCTTCGATGTCGCGGATCTGCTTGGACGGCTGGTTGTTCGCGTCGGCGGTCACAACCTTGAGGTTGTACTTCTTGGCGGAGTCCAGCACGCCGGTGCGCTGCTGCTTGATCCAGTCCGTCGTGATGAAGGACTGGGAGAAGCCGATGGTCTTGCCCTCGACACCCGTCTCGCCCCAGGCGGTGCGGGTGATGAAGCTGCCGGCGATGGCGGCCCCTGCGCCGGCCGCGCCGAGCCGCAGCACCTGCCGGCGGCTCCAATGATCCCTGAAATCGCTCACGTGGTCTTTTCCTCCCTGTTTATCGGTTTCTGAGTTCGCTGACCACGACGGCGGCCACGATGATCACGCCCTTCAGGAGCATCTGCGAATAGGGCGAGACGCCCATGAGGTTCAGCAGGTTGGACAGGAAGGCGAGGATCAGCACGCCGATGATCGTGCCGCCGACGCCGCCGCGTCCGCCGTCGAAGGTGGTGCCGCCGATCAGCACGGCGGCGATGGCGTCGAGCTCGAAGAGGTTGCCGCCATTGGGATCGGCGACGCTGAGGCGGCTGGTCAGCACGATGCCGGCGATGGCGGCGAGCAGGCCGCTGATGACATAGACGAGGACGCGGTTGCGCTGGACGCGGATACCGGCAAGCCGCGCGGCTTCCTCGTTGGCGCCGACGGCATAGACCTCGCGGCCGAAGATCGTGCGGCCGAGCACCAGAGCCGCGCCGATCGCGACCAGGGCGAACAGGATCACCGGCGTCGGGATCATGCCGATATAGCCGGAGCCCAGGAACGAGAAGGCGTCCGTCGGGTCCTCCGGCACGATGGTGCTGCCGTTGGTGTAGATATAGACCAGGCCCCGGGCGAAGATCATCATGCCGAGCGTCGCGATGAAGGGCTGAAGCCGCAGGCCGGTGATCATCCAGCCGTTGACAGCGCCGAGCACCACGCCCGCCACCAGCGGCAGCAGGATCCAAGCGACCGGCGTGTCGGACGCGAAGCCCGCCATGAGGGCGGCGGACACGCCGACGATGGAGCCGACGGAAAGATCGATGCCGCGGTTCAGGATGACGAAGGTCATGCCGATGCTGACGATGCCGACCATGCTGCTGCCGCGCAGCACGTTGAGCAGGTTGCGGACGCTGAGAAAGTGCGGCGACAGGATCGTCGCGATCACCAGCAGCAGGATCAGGACGAGGATGTTGCTCCAGCCGATGGCGTAGGACATGGCGGAGCGGCGCGCGGGGGTACGGGCGGGAGCAGCCGGCTCGGCCACGACGGAAACAATGTTGGTCTGGTCAGGCATGGATCGCTTCCCGCGAGGATTGGGGGACGGCAAGGCTGAGGATCGCGTTCTCGGTGGCGTGTGCGCCTGGAAGTTCGCCGGTGAGGCGTCCCTCGCTCATGACGAGGATGCGATCGCTCAGGCCCAGGATTTCGGGCAGTTCGGAGGAGATCATCAGGATGGCGCGGCCTTCGCGCGCCAGATTGTGCAGCAGCGCGTAGATCTCGCGCTTGGCGCCGACATCAACGCCCCGCGTCGGCTCGTCGACGATCAGGATGCGCGTGTCCTTGGCGATCCAGCGCGCCAGCACGCATTTCTGCTGGTTGCCGCCGCTGAGGCCACCGGCCAGTTGCTCCGGGCCGCGCGTGCGGATGCCGAGGCTGCGGATGAAGCCGAGCGCCATCGTCTTTTCCTGCTTCAAGCGCAGGATCCCCGCCGAGGCGATGTCATGCCGGGCGGCGAGACTGATGTTCTGCGCCACCGGCAAGGGCCGCAGCACGGAATCGCGCCGGTCCTCCGGCAGGTAGGCGATGCCGGCCTTGATGCCGTCGGCGGGATCGCGAAGCTTCACCGCGCGCCCGGCGATCGAGATCTCCCCGCCCTTGAGGCGGTCGGCGCCGGAAAGCGCCCGGCCGAGTTCGGTCCTCCCCGCCCCCACCAGCCCGGCGAGGCCGACGATTTCGCCGGCGCGCAATGTCAGGCTGACATCGGCGAAGCCGCCGCCGGAGATGTTACGCGCGTCCAGCACCACCTCGCCGGGCTTCGGCGTATCGCGGGCGGGATAATAGTCGCCGAGTTCGCGCCCGATCATGCGGTTGATCAGCGACGGCTTGTCGGTTTCCGCCGTGGGCAGCGTCGCCACCATCGCGCCGTCCTTCAGCACGCTGACGCGGTCGGCGATGCGGAAGATCTCGTCGAGGTGGTGCGAGATATAGATAAAGGACGCGCCCCTCGCCCGCAGCCGGCCGACGAGGTCGAACAGCGCCTGCACCTCCACCGGCGTGAGGCTCGCGGTCGGCTCGTCGAGGATGATCAGCCGCGCATTCATGGCGACGGCCTTGGCAAGCTGCACCAGCTGGCGCTGCGCGATGCTCAGACCCGCGACCGGCTCATCCGGGCTGAGCGGCAGCGAGACGGAGTCGAGCACCTCCTGCGTGCGCCGGCGAAGGGCGCGCCGGTTGAGGGCACCGGCCTGTCCAGGCAGCCGTCCCATAAAAACGTTTTCGGAGACCGACAAAGGAGCCGCCAGCTTGGGCTCCTGGTGCATCATCGCGATACCCGCCTCGATCGCCTGCGAAGGCGTGCGGGCATTCAGCGTCTGACCGCCCAGCTCGATCGTCCCGGCATCGAAGCTCAGGCCGCCCGAGAGGATGTTCATCAGCGTGGACTTGCCGGCGCCGTTCTCGCCGATCAGCGCATGGACCTCGCCCTGGCGAAGATCGAAATCCACGTCCTTGAGGACCGTGTAAGGTCCGAATGTCTTCCGGATGCCGCTCATGCGCAGCAGACAAGGTGCGTCGTTCAACGAGGCACGTCCTCCCGATCTGTGGTGGCGCTTGACACGCTTGTTGGCCGCAATAAAAACGTTTCGATAAAAACAGTCAAGGCCCCGCGACTCTCCTTCCGCCGATGGCGGGAGGCGACGCCCGGAGCGCCCTGGCGGCAAAGGACCCCTTTCCGAACTCACATCCGAGGTCATGGGACATTGAAGAAGAAACTCGTTTCCCTGGACGAGGCGCTCGGCCCGATCCAGTCCGGCAGCACGGTCGCGATCGGCGGCAGTCTGCTTCGTCGCCAGCCCAATGCGGCCATCCGCGCGCTGATCCGGCTCGGCATCAAGGACCTGACGGTGCAGACCTGGGCCTCCACCACCGCCGTCGACATGCTGGCCGCGGCCGGCGCGATCCGGCGCTATGAAGGCATCTATGCCGGCATGTTCGGCTTCGGGCTTGCCCCGAACTTCCGCCGCGCCGTGCAGAACGGCGAGATCGAGGTGCGCGACTTTTCCGAGACCGCGATGGTCGCCCGGTTGCGCGCCGCCGGCCAGGGCCTGCCGTCGCTGCCGATCAAGACGCTGTTCGGCTCCGACATCGCACTGCGCAATCCCGAGCAGTTCCGCGAATACAACTGCCCGATCAGCGGCGAGAAGCTCCTGGCGGTGCAGGCGGCCTATGCCGATTTCACCATCATCCACGGCTATGTCGGCGATGAGTTCGGCAACGTTCAATGGCCGATCGTACGCGACAGCGACGATGTCGACATGATGATGGGCGCGGCCTCCAAGCGCCTGATCGTGACGGTGGAGAAGATCGTCTCCCACGACGAGATCAAGCGCCGGCCGGCGCTCACCTACATTCCCGGCCATCTCGTCGAGGCGATCGTGGAAGTCCCCTACGGCGCCCATCCGGTGTCCACGGACGGCTTCTACGACGAGGACGAGGCGCATCTGGAGCGCTACCTGCAGGAGAGCAAGACGCCGGAGGGCATCCGCGCCTATCTCGACGCCTTCGCGCGCGAACCCGCGTCGCACGAGGACTACATCGCCAAGGTCGGGGGCCGCGCCGCCCTCGCCGCTTTGAACGTCAAGCAGGGTGCCGACGCATGACCGCCGAACTCGATTACACCGTCAACGAACTGGTCACCGCCCTCGTCGCCTCCGAGATCCGAGACGGCGATCTCGCCTTTGTCGGCGTGGGCACCAATGGCCGCGCCTTCACGCTGGCCGTCGGCATTCCGCTGGTGGCGCTCCGCCTCGCCCAGATGACGCATGCGCCCGCCGCCTCCGTCTACTGGGGCAATCTGCTGGAACCGGACCTTTCCTCCATCCCCGATCACCTCCGGCAGGACAGCTTCACCAACTGGCACGCGGCGGCGAGCCCCGCCGATGTCGGCTACAAATGCGACATGCTGATGCGCCGGCAGTTCGACGTGTCGTTCGATTCCGGGGCGCAGGTGGATGCCTATGGCAACCTCAACATCACCGCGCTCGGCGACTATACGAAACCCAAGGTGCGGCTGGTCGGATGCCTCGCGCAGCCCGAGCACTTCGCCTTCGTGCCGCGCCCGATCATCATGACCGATCTCAGCCAGCGGACCTTCGTGGAGAAGGTGGATTTCGTCACCAGCGTCGGCCATGCCCGCGACGGCCGCACGCGTGAGGACTGGGGTCTTGGCCCCGGTGGCCCGAGCATCGTGGTGACGGACAAGGCGATTCTCGACTTCAACTCGCCGGACCGGCGCATGCGCATCCGTTCCATCCACTCCGGCTTTACGCTGGACGACGTTCTGGGTGCCATGTCCTTCCGCCCGGTCGTGCCGGACGAGATCCCGCAGACGCCAGCGCCCAACGCGGAGCAGCTCCGCCTGATTCGCGAGAAAATCGACCCCCGGCGCGTGCTGCTCAAGGTCTGACCGGCCGTCAGAACGAGATGCGGCTGAACCAGCCTTCCGGGAGTCCCTCCCGGAAGGCGAAGTCGTTTTCGGCCCGGCGATCGACGTCCGGCGGTTGAGAAACGACATGGCCGGGTACAGGGCCATTCTCTTCGGTCTGCTGTTTCCGTTACACTGATCAAAATTGATGCCGCCTGAAAGCAGATCTCCGGGATGAGCGAAAAGAAACGTGCCACGATCAAGGACGTTGCCCGGGAAACCGGTCTGGCGCTTTCGACCGTCTCCAACGCCTTGTCCGACAAGCGCTATGTCAGCGACGAGACGCGCGCGCTGGTCAGCGAGGCGGCCACGCGGCTGGGCTACCGGGCTTCCACGGTGGCGCGGGCGCTCCGCATGCAGCGGAGCTTCACCATCGGCGTGCTGATCGCCGACGTGAACAATCCCTCCTCCGCCTCCTTCGTGCGCGGCGTGGAGGATATCGCCACGCGCGAAAGCTGCACGGTCCTCCTCTGCAACACCGACGGCGAGGAGGAGAAGCAGCTTTCCCACATGCGGACCCTGATGGACCGGCAGGTGGATGGCATGGTGCTGATCTCGCAGCATTGCACCTCGCCCGAGATCCGGGACCTGTTGCAGATGGGCCCGCCCTTCGTGCTGGTGCAGCGGCGCAGCGTCGACCACAAGGACGACTACGTCGGCGCCGATAACGTCCACGGATTGGCCGAGGCGGTGCGCTACGTCCATTCGCTGGGCCATCGCCGCGTCGGCTTCGTGCGCGGCCCGGAGGATTCCAGTTCCGCCCGCGAGCGCTACGAAACCTACGCGGCGGAGGCCGCCACCCTGGGCCTGGACCGCTCGGAGGAGCTGCTTTTCTCCGGTGGCTACAGCTTCGAGGGTGGCCGCACGGCCGGCGAGCACCTGTTGGCCTTATCCGAGCCGCCGACCGCCATCATGGCCAGCAGCGACATCAACGCCCTGGGCGTGATCGAGGCGGCGCTGGACCGTGGCATGACCGTTCCGCGCGACCTGTCCGTCGTGGGTCTCGACGATATCAGCCTCGCGCGTTTCAAGGGCATCAATCTCACCACGATCCGGCTGGAAAAACGCGACATCGGCAAGGCGGCGGCCGA
Source organism: Faunimonas pinastri (assembly GCF_900110915.1). Lineage (GTDB taxonomy): Bacteria > Pseudomonadota > Alphaproteobacteria > Rhizobiales > Afifellaceae > Faunimonas > Faunimonas pinastri. The sequence goes on along the minus strand of NZ_FOFG01000003.1, from coordinate 218,638 downwards.
ACTCCTGGTGAAGCGTATCCACGCGCCGACACGCACCAAGCGACAGATCGTGCTGCCGACCAAGCTCATCATCCGCGGCTCCGCGGCGGCGCCGAAGGTTCGCACCGCCACCTGAGGCCTGCCGGCCCGAAACGCGAAGGAGCCCGTCCGCAGACGGGCTCCTTCATCGCCGATGCCGGGATGGAGCGGGAGGAAACCCCTCCGGGCGATCAGGCGATCCTCGCTTCCAGGAAGAGCCCTTCCGGGTCGATCTCCTCGCGGATCAGCCGCAGTTCCTCGGGCGTAGGCGCGGGCGTGGCGCCGAGATCGTCGGCGAAAACCACGTCGAAGCCGACGGTGCGGACCACGTCTTCCCGCGTCGCGCCGGGATGCAGCGTTTCCACCCGCATATCGCCGTCAGCGTCGAAACCCCAGATCGCGAGATCGGTGAAGACCTTGCGCGGACCGCCGCCGGGAACGCCGAGCCGCCGGCGATCGCCCGCCGCGTCGCCATGGCCGAGAGCGGAGCGGAAATCCAGCTTCGGCACGAAGACGCGGGGGTCCTGCACCATCATGACGAAGGTATACTTCGCGTAGGTGCAGTGGTCGCTCTGGGCGATGGGGCCGACGAGCCGCACCTTCGGCTTGTCGTGCGAACCGATGCAGACGGTATTGAGGTTGCCGCGCCGATCGATCTGTGCGCCGGAAGTGAAGCCCACGGTCATCTTGCCGCGCCGGAAATATTCCAGGCATTCCTCCACCCGCACCTGCGCCTTGCTGGGCCAGGCGAGGAGATAGGGATCGGCGAAATTGGCGGGCGTCTTCTTCAGGTCCGGCTCGAAGGTCACGCCATATTGCGTGGTGAAGTCGATGCCGCGGTGGCGACGGGCGAGTTCCGCCGCGACGGAGGGCACGCCCACCGCCATTGTAAAGGCGCGTCCGCCGGTGCCGAGACCGATGAAGCCCTGCCCGCCATCCTCAAGCTCGCGCGAGACGCAGACGGTCAGGAGTTCGGCGAGGCTGTAATCGTTGGTCGCCATCAGCGCGTCGTCCTCTTCATGCTGACTTCCATGAGCCGCCGGGCGCCGATCTTCTCCAGATAGGCCCAGTGATCGGCGGGACCGGTGACGTAGTCGGCCAGCCATTCCGCGAAGCCGGATTGCGAGGCCGTCGCCTCGTGGTAGCGGCCGAGATGCTCCAGGTCGTAATCGTAGCGGGCATCGCAGCAGCAGGGATGCGCGCCGTAGGGCGCCTCGACGATGCAGGTGACGTCCGTGCGCGGCAGGATCGTGTCGATGGGGCGGCTCATCACCGTCTCCTCGCTGACGATCTGCTCCACCGAGACGATCACGGTGCGGGCGGAGCGCGCGATCATCACATCCGGCGAATTGTCGTGCCAACGCTCCGGGTCGAGCTGGACGTTGCCCTGCTCGTCGGCCGTATGGGCATGGACGATCGCGACATCCGGCCGGATCGCCTCCACCGCCATCCACGTCTCGCCGGTGAAGGGATCGGTGAAGGGCTTCAAATGTGGGTTCGTGGACGGCAGGTCGGTGCCGAGGCCCGTCTTGCTCGGGAACAGCGGCAGGCCGATGGAGGCGGCACGGAAGCGGTCCATCGCCGTCGTCTCGGAATGCTCGATGACCCGGAGCCCGTCCGTCTCGCAGGCGCGCCGGAAGTTGCGGGCAAGCCCGAAGCTGCCGATGCCGACATAGGACGTCTCGACCGTGGAAACGCAGCCCGCGCCCACCAGCATGTCCATGTCGATGCCGTTGTTCCAGCCGACGACATGCAGGTCCTTGCGACCCTGCCGGATGATCTCGCGCATTAGCGCCATCGGGTGGCGCCGCGCCGTGTGGCCGCCGATCGCCACCACGTCCCCGTCCTTGATCAGCGCGACCGCATCCGCGAGCGATCGTATCTTGCTGGGCTGCGCCATGCGGCCCTCCTCCCTTTTTTCTTTAAGTTTCAGGCCCGTTTCGGGCCGATATAGATGCCCTCGGGATCGATGACGTCCCGAAGGAGATGAAGCTGGCCGGGCGTGGGAACCGGCGCTTCGCCGATCGATCCGGCCTCGCCGAGATCGAACCCGCATTGCGCGCGGACAGCATCCAGCGAGATGCCCGGATAGAGTTCCTCCACGCGAAGCCGGTTCGTTTCCGGATCGAAGCCGAGGATCGCGAGATCGGTGATGACCCGCACCGGGCCAGCTCCCGGCAAACCCGCCGCTTCGCGCGCGCCCGGCCCGGTCAGGAAGCCGGGCGTCGTTAGATATTGCAGCTTCTCCACGAAGCGGCGGCGGTCCATCCGGCAGATCGTGACGAAGCGCTTCGCCATGCTGGCGATATCGTTGGCGCCGCCGCTGCCGGGCAATCGCACCCTGGGCTTGCGATAGGCACCGATCACCGTGGAATTGAGATTGCCGAAGGCGTCGATCTCCGCGGTGCCGAGAAACCCGATATCGACCCGGCCACCCTGCAGCAGGCTGAGGGCATAGGCGGTGCCGGCGATCTTGGTGGAGCCGTGGGCGAGCTTGTAGTCGCCCACTCCCATGGCAAGCTCGCGCGGTTCGGGATCCACGATGCCGGATTCGAAGACGAGCCGGACGCCCGGCGCATGCGTCGCCTTGGCGAGGTAGGCCGCCACCATGGGCAGGCCGGTGCCGATGAAGGCCACGTCGCCGTCATGGATTTCCCGCGCGGCGGCGACCGCCATGCGTTCGTCGGGGCTGATCTCACGCCTCGGATCGAGTTCACGCATGAGCGCCCTCCCGCCTGGCATAACCGAGCGCCGGATCGGTGCGGAGGCTCATGAGCTTCGCCATCCCGACCGCGTCGAGATAGGCCCAATGGTCCGGCATGTCGCGGACCCAGCAGCGGAGAAAGTCCCGGACATCGCCGCTGGAACGGGAGGCGGCGTAATAGGCGCCGAGGTGGTCCGCGTCATGCTCGTAATAGCCGTAGACCCCCGTCGGATGGGCGCCATAGGGAAGGTGCACCACGGCGTCGACCATCAGCCCGGGAATGATCGTCAGCTCCGGCTGGCGACGGATTACGTCGGTTTCCACGATCTCCTCGGCGGAAACGATCACCGTGCCGGCCGCCCTCGCCTGCTCTTCCACCACGGAGGTCGTGCCGAAGAGCTGGACGTTGCCCAGCCGGTCGGCACGCGCGGCATGGATGATCGCGACGTCCGGTTTCAGCGGCGACACCGCCGTGACATGGCCATTGCCGAAGGGCGAGGCGATGAAGCTGGATTTCTCCTCCGCAGGCTCGAAGCCCGGGACGGCGACGATATCCGTCCCCGCCATGGCGCGCATCGGCATGAAGGGCAGCCCGAGCGCGCTCGCCTGCAGCCGGCAGACCATGCCGAAATGGCTGTGGTCCTCCACCTCGATCCGGCCCGCCTCGACGCCTTCGGAGAATTGCCGGCAGCGGCCGAAGCCTTCGAACATGAAGTTGGAGAAATAGGCGCGGTCGAGCACCCCTGCGGCGGCCAGGAACTCCGCCACCCAGCACTCCGCGACACCCATCAGGGTGAGGTTTTTCGCGCCGCTGCGGATCAGTTCACGAAGCAGCGCCATCGGCTGGTGCGAATGGGCGAAGCCGCCGGCGGTCAGCGACATGCCGTCCCGGAAGAAGCGCGGCACTTCCTCCAGTGGGATCAGCTTGCCGGAAGACGTCACAGCACAGCTCCGGCTTCCGCGCGGCGCGACCGGAACGGCGTGGTGGCCGGCTCGATCCAGCGTTCCCGCGCGCCGGTGATCAGCGAGACGACCGCGTCCGCGTTTAGCATGGAGGTCGGCACGTCGCCCACCTTCTCGCCACGACGCATGACGACCACCCGGTCGCTCATCTCCATGACCATCGGCATGTTGTGGGTGATCAGCACGACGGAGATGCCTTCCGCCTGGATCTTGCGGACACCATCCATGGCGCGCTTGGTTTCCTGCACGCCGAGCGCCGCCGTGGGCTCGTCGAGAAGCACCATCGATCGCTCCCAGAGACGGGCGCGGGCGAGCGAGACGGCCTGCCGCTGGCCGCCGGAAAGTCCGGCGACGCTGGCGGTCACACGCGGCACGTTGACGGAAAGGTCGCGCAGCACCTCCTCCGCGCGCCGGCGCATCTCGGCCGTTTTCAGGAAGGTGAAGGGGCCGACCCGGCGGATCTGCTCACGGCCGAGAAAGATGTTCTCCGCCACCGTCAGGTTATCGCAGAGGCCGAGGTCCTGGTAGACGGTTTCGATGCCCAGCCGCCGCGCCACTTCCGTCGACGAGATCGCGATGTCCTTGCCGTCGAACCGCATGGACCCGGAGGTCGGCTGGATCGCGCCGGAGAGGATCTTGACCAGCGTGCTCTTGCCGGCCCCGTTGTCGCCGACGAGCGCGATGGTTTCGCCACGTGCGACGCTGAAGTCCACTCCGCGCAGCGCCTGCACGGCCCCGTAGGATTTCTTCAGGTCGGTCGCTTGGAGAAGAAGATCGGTGGTCATGCGTTCACTCCGCATTCCAGCCGGTCCGATGGAGCATGCCCCACCACACGGCCAGGATGATGACAAAGCCCTGGGCGATCATGAAGACGATGGGATCGACCCCGAGGAGCACCATGCCGTTCCGCAGAACGGCGACGAAGAGCACGCCCAGCATCGTGCCGATCATGCGACCGACGCCGCCGGACAGGCTGGTTCCGCCGACGATCACCGCCGCGATGACGTCGAGCTCCAGCAGTTCGCCGACCGTGGCGCTGCCGCCGTTGAGGCGCGCGACATAGAGCACGCCGCCGACCGCCGCGAGGCACTGCACGATGACGAACACGTAGAGCCGCATCCGGGGCACCGGGATGCCGTAGCGCGAGGCCGTGACCGGATTGCCTCCGAGCGCGTAGAGATGCCGGCCGAAGCGGGTCCTGCCGAGCGTCACCCAGCCGGCGAGCGCCACGGCGATCATCAGCAGGATCGGGATGGGCACCCCGAGCACGGCGCCGAACCAGAGCGTCGGCAGCGAGGCGGGCAGCGGGCCGATGGTGAGGCTGTTGCTGATCAGGAACGCGATGCCGCGCAGCGCCGAGAGCAGGCCGATGGTCGTGATGAAGGAAGGAATGCCCCAGATCACCCGGAGCGAGCCGATAAAGAGCCCGATGATCGCCGAGACTATCAACACGCAGACGAAGCTCAGCACCATCGGCACGTTGTGCTGCACGACGAGGAGCGCGAAGAGCGTGCCGGCCAGGCCCACGGACGCGCCGACCGACAGGTCTATCTCGCCGGCGATGATCACCATGGTCATGCCGACGGCGACGATGGCGGTCACCGAGACCTGGCGCAGAATGGAGGATGCGTTGCCGGAGCTGGCGAAGTTCGGCGCGATCGCGCTGAAGAGCACGATCAGGAAGATCAGCCCCAGACCGACGCCGATCTCGGCGCGCCAGCTGTTCAGGATGTGGCGCCATGGCCGGCTCTGGGGAACGGTCACGGTCGCCGGGCCCGACACGTCATGTGTTGCGGACAATCTGCCCTCCGATGAGGTTTTCAGGGGATTGGTGGCCGCGCCGGCTCGTGCGGCGCGGGCCGGATGGGATCAGCCGCCGAGCGACTTCACGAGCTTGAGATAGTCCTCAAGTCCTTTTGGATCGGTCCTGGAATAGATGCGGACCGGGACCTGGATGTTGCGGGCGGACTTTTGCCCCGCGAGGTCCTTGGCCGCCGCCTCCACAGAAAGATAGCCGAGCTGGTAGGGCTGCTGGTCGGACACCGCCTCGATGCTGCCCTTGGGGTCCTGCATCGCCTCGGCGAGCTCGCGGCTCATGTCGATGCCGTAGAGCTTCACCTTGCTGCCGAGGCGGCCGACCGTGGAAGCCGCTCCCGTCAGCGTGCCGGAGTTGGAGGACCAGATGATCTGCGTGCCGGGGTCGCGGCGCAGGATGTTCTCCACCGCGTTGGCGCCTTCTTCAGGCGTCGCGCCCTGGATCTCGGAGACGACCTTGACGTCCATGCCCTTCAGTGCGGACATCATGCCGTCCTTGCGAACGGTGCTGCCGCTGTTGATGGCCGGCAGCGGGATCAGACCGATCCTCGCCTTGCCGCCGAGATCGGTCTTGATCTCCCTGGCGATCTCGCGCCCCACGGACGCCGCCAGTTCGCGGTTATCGACGCCGATGCTGTGGCTGGCGATGCTCTTGTCGGCGAAGAAGGTGTTGAATTCGACGATGTCGATGCCCTGCGCCTTGGCCTGTTTCGCCGCGGCGGCGGAGGCGTCCTTGTCGAGCGGGCTCATGACGATGGCCTTCACCTGCCGCGTCATCAGGTCTTCCATAACCTGCGCCTCGGTCGGCAGTTGACGGCGGTTCAGCACGAACTGGAGGTCGACGCCGTTCTTCTCCGCGGCATCCTTCATGCCGCGCTCGACCTGCTGCCAGAACTGGCTGTCGCGGGCATAGAGCACCGCGCCGATAAGCGGCCGGTCGGCGGCACTCGCGACGGCGCTCCAGGCGCCGGACGCAATGAGGGCGGTCACGCCGGCGACGAGCGCCAGCCTCCGTGTGATGGACATGTCTTCCTCCCAGATTTCCAGAACCGATTTCGGAAATCGTTTTTATATTTTTCTCAGAATTGCCCCGACGGTTTCGTTTGTCAACGCCAGATAGCGCTGCCAGGTCGATCCCTCCGCAAAAGGCGCTTATCTCCGAGTGCCACCGACCGAAATCGATTTCGGCAATACCGCGGTCGATGCTAAAGGAAAGCCGGTTCCTCGACCGGAAGCCCCACCGTGAACGACAGAAAATCCCGCATCACCATCTACGATGTCGCTCGTGAGACAGGTCTCGCACCCTCGACCGTGTCCAACGCTCTTGCCGGCAAGGGGCATGTCTCCGAGAAAAGCCGCCTGCTCGTGCAGGAAGCGGCGACGCGGCTCGGCTATCGCGCGCTGCCGCTCGCCCGCGCGCTGCGGCTGCAGCGTTCCTTCACGATCGGCGTGCTCATCGCCGATATCGCCAATCCGGCCTTTCCCGATTTCGTGCGCGGCGTCGAGGATGTGGTGGTGCGGGAGAAGTGCACCCTCCTGCTCTGCAACACCGACGGGCAGGAGGCGAGCCAGATCGAGCAGATGGATGCGCTGGGAGACCGCGGCGTCGACGGCATCGTGCTGATTTCGCAGCACACGCGCTCGCCGGAGATCCGGCAGCGCTTACAGGCCGGGCCGCCCTTCGTCCTGGTCCAGCGCCGCAGTGCCGGCTTCGAGGACGATTACGTCGGCTCGGACAACGCCGGGGCGATCGAAGCCGCCGTTCGACACCTTGCCGGGCTCGGCCACTCCCGCATCGCCTTCGTGCGCGGCCCGGTTGAATCCAGCACCGCGCTGGAACGGCTCGACGCGTTCAGGCAGGCGGTCGTCGGCTTCGGCCTCGATCCGGACCCGCAACTGATCTATCCCGGCGATTACAGCATGGCGAGCGGCTATCAGGCGGCGATGCTGCTCCTGAACTCGCGGCACCCGCCGACAGCGATCATCGCCAGCGACGACATGAACGCGCTGGGCATCATGGAAGCGGCGCACCGGCTTCGTGCCCCGATCCCGCAGCGGCTTTCGGTGATCGGCTTCGACGACATCACCCTCGCCTCCTTCGGGCGGATCGATCTCACCACGATTCATCTGCCGAAGCGCGACATGGGACGCGCGGCGGCCGAGCTTCTCGTCCGCCGCATCGCGGGCGACCGGCACGAGCCGGCTCGCCTGATCATGTTCCCGACACAGCTGGTCATCCGGGGGAGCACCGGCCCCGCCCCGGCCTGGCAGGAAGCGCTGGCACGCGGCCGGGAAGCGGAAAACGGCGTCGAGGCCTCCGTCAGTGCTTCAGCAGCATCTGCCGGGGGTCTATCTCCTCGCGGATGATGCGGAGTTCCTCCGCCGAGAGCGCCTCGGTGGTGGGCACGCCGGAGAGATCGCCGAGATCGAAGCCGGTGGCGCCTTGCAGGTCTTCCGCCGTCACGCCCGGATGGATCGAACGGACCTTCATGAAGCCCCGCTCCCGATCGAAGTCGAAGATGCATTTCGGCGTGATGACCCAGGCGGGGCCGCCCCAGTCGAGCCCCAGCTCCTTGCGGCCTTCGAGCCCACCCGGATAGCCGACGCCGGACACGTAATCGACCTTTTCCACGAAGTTCCGCCGCTCGTGATGCGGCATCATGATGTATTCGCGGCGAAACAGCGTCATGTGCTCCGGCTGCAGGATCGGGCCCACCAGCCGCACCTTGGGCCGGTCGTGCGGGCCGATGCAGACGCTGTTGATATTGCCCTGCCGGTCCACCTGAACGGCGCTGCTGAAGCCGAAGCTGATGTCGCCGCGCTTCAGCGCCCACTGGCCGGGATAATCGTAGGTCTGCGCCTCGGCCGGCAGATCGCGGAGCGTCGCGTCGTGCTCGGAATCCGGCATGGTCTCCAGCGCTGAGAAGTCCGGGTTGTGGTAGCAGCCGGCCAGGAGCAGCGTCAGGTTCGGCGCGTGCTGCCGCCGGGCCAGCTCCATGGCGACGATCGGGATCGAGGTCCCGTAGATGGCGGCCGCCTGGCCCGTCAGCAGCCCGGTGAAACCGACCTCGCCATCGGCAAAATCGCGGGCGAGACATGCGGCCATGGTTTCGTAGAGGGTCGCGGGAGCAGCACTCATAGGAGGGAATCCATATCCTGGATGGCGGCGAGGCGCTTCGCGCCGATCCGGTCGAGGTAGTCGAAATGGTCGGCCGGGCCGGTGACGAAGCGATCCATGTAGCCCTTGAAGCTATCCGCGCTGTCGGACGCCGCCACGTATTCGGCGAGATGGTCCTCGTCGGCGAGATAGCGGCCCAGCACCGGCGTCGGATGCGCGCCGAAGGGCACTTCCACCACCGCCTTGGTGCGATAAGACGGGATCTCCACCAGCCGCGCGTGGCGCTTGATGAAGGAATGCGGAACGATCTTCTCCGCCGTCACGATGACCGTGTCGCAGGAGCGCGCCATCAGCACGTCGCCGCTCTGCGGCAGGAGCCGGCGCGCCGGAAGGACGACGTTGCCCCGGTCGTCCGCCGCCACCGCGTGGATGACCACCACCTGCGGATCGGCGGCCGGCACCGCGAACATCCGCCGGCCGGTGATCGGACAGGGAAACTCCTTGATCGCGTCGTTATAGGTGACGACGTCGTTGCCGCCCAGAAACGGGATCGGCCAGAACTTCAGGCCTTCCTGGCTGGCGCGAAAGCGGTCCCAGCTCACCATTTCGGGATAGTCGACGACCTTGAGCTCCCCCGCTTCCACCGCGCGGCGGAAATGCCGGGCGAGGCCGTATTTCTCCAGGCCCACATAGGAGGTCTCGACGGTGGCGAGGCAGCCCGCGGCCGCCAGCATGTCGATGTCGTAGGAATTGGCCGATCCCACCACGGTGAGGTCGCGGCGACCCTGCCGGATCAGCTCGCGGACGAAGGCCATCGGCTTCTGGTAGACGGCGAAGCCGCCCAGAGCGAGGCGGGTGCCATCGGGCACCATGTCGACCGCTTCCGTCAGGGACATCAGCTTGGATTTTGGAGCTGCCATTCTCTTGGGTTTCCCAGGCTCTCCGAGCCCTGATGATGACAATGGAGGATCGCCCGGCCGGCCTCGGCCTGACCGGACCGTAAAGGACGCGAGAGGCCGGGGCTGGAGGCTCAGAACTCACGGGCCGAGCCTCAAGATCAGAACGCGGGGTCGACGTGGCCTATTTGGCCGGCGCGGCGGTGCGTTCGAGGTATTCCTTCACGCCGGCCGGGTCGTCGCGGGAATAGAGCCGGACGGGCACGGTGACGTTGCGCGGCTGCTTCTCGCCCGCGAGATCCTTCAGCGCGGTCTGCACGGCGGTGTAGCCGATCTGGTAGGGCTGCTGGTCCGACACGGCCTCAAGGTGGCTCGTCGGGTCCAGCAGCATGCGCGCCAGTTCCTGGCTCATGTCGATGCCGAAAAGCGCGGTGTCGGACTTCATGCGCTGCGCCGTGGAGGCGGCCCCGGCGAGCGAGCCGGCATTGGCGCACCAGACGACCTTCGTGTCGGGCGTGCGCTGCAGGATATTCTCGAAGGCGCTCGCGCCCTGCTCGGGCGTGGAGGCCGCCACGTCGGAGACGATGGTCACGCCCTTGTCGCCGAGCCCGTCCTGAACGCCCGTGCGCCGCGCCTTCATGTTGGGATTCGTCGGCGGCACGGTGATCAGCCCGACCTTGGCGGAACCACCCAGCTTGCCGTCGATATAGCTCCGCATCTTGCGGCCGACTTCGGCGGCAAGATCGCGGCTATCCACGCCGATCGTGTGGCTGGCGATGCTCGCATCGGCAAGCGGCGCGTCATAGTCGACGATCATGATGCCTTGGCTGTGCGCCAGCCGCGCGGCGGAGACGGAGGCCTCGCGGTCGAGCGGCGGCATGACGATGACCTTGACGCCGCGCGTCATGAAATCGTCGATGACCTGCGCCTCGGTCGTGAGCTGGCGTCGGTTCAGCGCCACCTGCAGGTCGGCCCCGCCCTCCTTGGCGGCGGCCTGCATGCCCTTCTCGACTTGCTGCCAGTACTCGGAATCGCGGGCATAGATGATTCCGCCAACGGCTATGCGGTCCTTGGCGAAGGCAGCGGTTCCGCCCAGGCTGCCTAGGCCCAGCGCCACCACGGATGCGAGCAGAATTCGATCGATGAGTTTCATGTTCCTCCCTTCCGGCTCTTCGGCCGTTATAGAAAATCGTTTTTATACGGGATCATCGCCTCATGTCAACGTTCGGCTATGAGCTGGGAAACGCCTCGCGCTTTCGGCCCCCGTGATCGTGGACGAATTCAACGAACGGCGAGACGAGCCCGCGCGATCGGGTCTGCCCGACGCGCCCTGGATGGGAAGGACGTCACCGCCGGTCTCGGGACCGGGCCCCGCCCGCGCCATACCGTAAAGGCAGATCGGAAGATCGGGCCGAAGCATCGGCCCGATCGGGGATATCACGAGCCGATGCTGGCCCGCTCTGGAAGCGGCACGAACTGCTCGTCCGTCTCGTCGCCCTGGATGAAGGTGAGGACCACGAAGGTCCCGTCGCGCTCGAGCGCCGTCAGGGGGTGATGCCACGCATCGGCGAGATAGTTGATGCCTACGTTTCCGGGCACCCGGAACGCGCGAAGCCCGTCCATGTCCGGCATGTCGTCGGCGCCATGCGGAGCGACGACGACGAGATATCCCGTGCAATCGACAGGAATGAAAGCCTGCGAGGAGAAGACGTGCCGCTCCATTTCCACCGCTTCCAGCGGCAAGGTCTTCGGCACCACGCTGGCCAGCGATAGCCGGGCTCGCGCATCCGGGCGGAGGTTCTGCAATTCCTGCATCATCTCCACCCGCCCCTGCCCCGGGGCTTTCGCGCGGATCAGCTGGCCGAAAGGAGCGAACGCCTCTTCGGTGATCGGCTCTATCGCGAACTCACGCATGGTCGCCGCCCTCGCCGTACGGGTGCTCGGCCAGCCAGTGCCGGGCGATATCGAGGCGCTTGCAGACCCATACGTCCGGCTTCGAAGCGACGTAGTCCATGAACTTCGCCAATCCCGAAGCGCGACCGGGATGGCCGAGAAGCCGCTGGTGCATGCCGACCGACATCATTTTCGGCGTGGTCTTGCCCTCTTCGTAGAGCATGTCGAACGTCTCGCGGAGATACACGAAGAAATCCTCGCCCGAGCCGAAGGTGCCGTTGCCGAATTTCAGGTCGTTGTTGGTCAGCGTGTACGGCACCAGCAGATGGGGCTTGCCGTCCCGCGGCACGTAATAGGGCAGTTCGTCGTTGTAGGTGTCGCTGTCGTAGAGGAACCCGCCCTCCTCCAGCAGCAGCCGGCGCGTGTTCACGCTCGGCCCGTAGCGGCAATACCAGCCGAACGGCCGCTCGCCGACCGTTTTTTTCAGGCTCTCGATGGCCAGCCGGATATGCTCGCGCTCTTCCTCCTCGCTGAGCTTGAAGTGCTCCACCCAGCGCCAGCCGTGGCAGCAGATATCGTGCCCGGCCGCCTTGATCGCTTCAGCCGCATCGGGATTGCGCTCCAGCGCCAGCGCGCAGGCGAAAACCGTCATCGGCATGTCGCGCTCGGCGAAGAGCCGCATGATGCGCCAGAAGCCGACGCGACTGCCATATTCGAACATGGATTCCGCCGCGAGGTCGCGCTCGCCGCGCGCCACCGTCATGCCGGAAATCTCGATCAGGCCGGTGTCGGTCACGCCGTCGCCGTCACCGATGCTGTATTCCGATCCTTCCTCGTAGTTCAGGACGAAGTTCAGGGCGATGCGCGCTCCGTTCGGCCAGTTGGCATGAGGCGGCTTCGCCCCGTAGCCGACCAGATCGCGATCAAGCCAGTTCGACATGTTAACCTCACACTTCACAAAAGATCAGAACTGCTGCTCCTGCCGCCCGCGAACGAGCTGCGACAGCGTGACGGCGACGACGAGCGCGCCGCCGTAGAACATTTCCTGGATGAACGAGCTGAACCCCAGGAAGACGAGCCCGGTGATGCCGGTCACCAGGAAGTACACCGCCACCGTCGCGCCCCATGGGTTGAACCGGCCCGGTACGATGCAGGTGGAGCCGAGGAAGGCCGCCGCGAAGGCGGGGAGCTGGTAGGACGTGCCGGATACGGGATCGGCCGCGCCCTGCGTTCCGGCATAGAGCACGCCCGCGAGCGAGCCGAGAAAGCCGGAGCAGACGAGGCAGGCGATGCGGATCCGGTCGGTGTTGATGCCGCTCAGCCGCGCCACCTCGCGGCCCCGTCCGACGAACAGGATGCGACGCCCGACGGCGGTGTATTCCATGAGGTACCAGATCACGAAGGCGATCCCCATGGCGTAGTAGAATTCCAGCGGGATGCCGAAGAGCCGCTTCACGATCACGACGTTGATGAGGCTCATGGAAATGCCGCTGATCGTCATGGAATCGCTGATCCAGAGCGTCAGCCCATGCAGAAAGGTGCCGACGCCGAGCGTCACGATCAGCGAATGGATACGGAAGATCGTGATCAGCAGCCCGTTGATCAGCCCGATGACCGCGCCGAGCGCCAGCGCCGCCAGAATCGCCCAACCGATCGGCACGCCGTGATTGACGTTGAGGACCGCGATCAGGATCGACGACAGCGTCATCGTGAAAGCGATCGACAGGTCGAAATCGTTGGCGGTCAGCGGGATCAGCAGCCCAAGCGTGACGACGACCAGCACCGACTGCGAGCCGAGGATCGTGGAAAGGTTCGCCCAGGTCAGGAACGTGCCGGGCTGCAGAAAGCCGAAGATCCCGATCAGCACGAGCCAGACGAGGATCAGGCCCAGTTGCTCGCCGCGCTTGATCAGGGTCCGGGAAATAGAGCCCCTGCGCTCCGTCTGGAGGGTCGGGCCGGCCACATCAGTTCCATTTGCCATTATGTCTGTCCCCGGCCCTATGCTGCGCCAGCGAGGCTGCGCTCGGCGATATTGTCCTTGGTGATCTCCGCTCCGGTCAGCTCGGCCACGACGCGGCCACCCGCGAAGATCAGCACGCGATTGCAGATCGCGGCGAGCTGCTCGTAATCGGAGCTGGCGCAGAGCACGGCGGCGCCCTGCGACGCGGCGTCCGCGATATGGCGGAACACGGTCTGCCGCGCGCCGATGTCCACACCCTGCGTCGGCTCGTCGAGGAGAACGAGGCGCGGGGAGTTCTGAAGCCACTTGGCCAGCAGCACCTTCTGCTGGTTGCCGCCGCTGAGCGCCGCCATGTTGAGCGTGGGATCGGCGGGACGCACCTCGTAGTGCCGCCCCAGGTCGCGCGCGCTCTGCGCCATGCGGCTGCGGCTCAGCCACCACGGCCGGAACCGGGTATCGAGCACCGGCATGGTGACGTTGTCGACCACCGGCAATGCCCCGACCGCGCCCGCGTTCGGCCTGTCGCCGGGGATGAGGACGACCCCTTCGCGGATCGCCCGACGCGGATCGAGGCTGGACAGATCCAGCCGGTCGGTGCCGAGTTCCAGAATGCCCGAACGTGCCCGGCGGGCACCGAACAGGAGATACGATACCTCGTCATAGCCCGAGCCGATCAGGCCGGTCAGGCCGACCACTTCACCACGGCGAACCTCGAGGGAAAAGTCGGCGACCGTGCCGCCGCTGAGATCGCGGACGGAAGCCGTGACCGGCTCCCGACTCTCCGGCGTCGCCGGTCGTTCGGCGAAGGCGATGCGACGACCGATGATCGCGTCGATGAAATCCTGCCGGGTCGCCTCCTTCGTCACCAGCGCGCCCGCGACCTTGCCGTCGCGCAGGATCGTGGCGCGGTCGGTGATCTCCATGACCTCGTCGACGTCATGGGAGACGAAGATCACGCTGGCGCCCTCGGCTACCACGGCACGCACCACGCGAAAGAGCTGGTCGACATCGCGGCGCGGCAGAAAGGGCGTCGGCTCGTCGAGGATCAGCAGGCCATTGCCCTGCGCCGGCCCGGCTGCGTCCTCGCCCTTCCCGTCGGCCCGGATCTCGCCGGTGGCGCGGACGATGGCCAGAAGCGCGCGCTGCACCGGCGACAGGTCGGACACCGGCGCCGCCGGGTCGATGCTGAGCCCGTAGCTGGCGAACCGCTCCGCCGCGCGGCGGCGTTCGCGCGCCCAGCTGATGCCCCAGAGCTGTTCTTCCGCCAGCCGGCCGATCAGCAGGTTCTCCACCACCGTCAAGCTCGGGACGAGACCCAGATGCTGATGGACGAAGCTGATGCGGTGACGGCGAAACGCGCCCGGCGCCAGCGGCATCGCGACGTCCTCGCCGCAGATCTCCAGCCGCGCGCCGGGATCGGGCGCGTGAAAGCCGGCGAGCACCTTGATCAGCGTCGACTTGCCGGAGCCGTTCTGGCCGAGCAGCCCGTGCACCTCTCCCTGGCGCACCTCCAGCGCGGCATTGTCGAGCGCCCGCTGGCCGCCAAAGGTCTTGGACAGGTTCGACAGGACCAGAGCCGGAGGCGCGAGGGCGCCTCCGGTGGAGAGTACGGCCGAAGCCGGCATTACTTCAGCTTCCAGAGGTCGTTGTAGCCCTGCACGTAGGCATCGCCATAGCCCTTGGAGAGCTGCGGCGGAGTGCCCGCATCCTTGGCGTTGTCCTTGTTGAACAGGTAGAACGGGATCTTCGGATCCTTCGGCACCGGCAGGCCGCACAGGCGGCGCATCTCGGAATCGAGGAGCGCATGGCCGATCCAGTCGAGGTTCTCGCCGATATCCATCTCCACCTGTCCATTCTGGACGAGGCCCAGCACGAACGGCGTGCCGTTGAAGGCATCCACCTTCACGCGCGACTGCGCGCCCGTGATGGTCACCGCCGGCACGACGAACTGGGACATGCTGTCATACATGACGATGATGTAGTTGATGGTTGGATCGGCCAGCAGCGCCGACTGGACGGCGGGCGTGATGCGCGTGCCCCAGTCAGGCACGGCGAAGTTCATCACCTTGGACTTGCAATCCGCGCAGTGCGCCAGTTCGGCTTTCATGCCGGACATCATGGAATCCGTGGAGAGCGGACCGGTAGAGATCAAGATCAGGGCATTCATGTGCCCCTTGGTCTGCGTCACCGCCCAATCCACGAGCAGGCCGCCAGCCTTGGCGTAGTCGATCGGCACGTCCCCATCGGCGTATTTCATCACCTCGGCGGTCTGCTCCATGCCGCTGTAATGGGAGGCGATGACCGGGATCTTGGCGGCGCGCGCCGCCTGCACCTGAGGCACCAGCACGCGCGGATCGCTGCCGGCGAGCAGGTCGATCAGGTCGTATTTCTGGTTCACCGCGGTATCCATGCCCTGGACCCACTGCGAACTCTGCCCCTGGTTCTCCCAGGTCGTGAACTTGAAGCCGACCTTCTTGGCGGCCGCCTGCATCGCCTTCTCGATATTGGCGGTGAAGGGATTGGCGCTGGAGACGGGGATGCTGAGGATCGATTTGCCCTTCATGCAGGCTGCCGCGTCGAAAGCAGGCCCGGGCGCTTCGAACGAAGGCTTCTTCGTCAGCGGCTCGATCTTGCTGGAGAAATAGGAGAGATCGTCGGCACTGGCACTCGCCACGGCGCCGATAACGGTGAAACCCGCCAGCGCCGCAGCCGTCAAAAGGCTCGTCTTCCACGTCATCTATATTGTCCCCTCTGCTTTCGCAGGGGCTATCGCAATGACCGTGCCAATTGGCGTGCATGAGCACAATTTTTGTCAGACAACCCGATTATCCCAGGAATTCCGCCCCTCGTCGACGGGAGCAGCTCGGGCGGAACGAGCTGTCGGGATCGCGCAGTTGCGCTTTTCGGCTCGTCGAGCGTCAGGATGCTGACCGGCATCACGATCACCTCGATCGCTCGGACGAGAATGTTCTCCAGCACCGTCGGGGTATCCCCCCCCGGCGCCGTTCGAGGATCTCCGCCGAGATGGGGACTACGCTCTTGCGTCTCCGAAGGTGTCGTCGATCTTCATGGAATTCGCGAGAAGCTGCGGATCGCGATTGACGAGACACTGGAACAGCGCCTCCGCCAATCCCACGGCGACGACACGGTCGAGCACCTCCGCGCTTCCGGGCAGGCCCGCTCCGGTCGGAAGGTGCAGGGAAAGATCGGCCTGTCTGGCGAGTGCCGAGGCCGGAGCGCCCGAAATGCCCACCAGCCGGGCACCGTTCTGCCGGGCCACCTGCGCGGCCCAGAGCGTCGATCGGGTCGCGCCGGAATAGGAAATGGCGAGCGCCACGTCGCCCGGTCCCATCAGCGATGCCAGCGTCACCTGCGTGTGGTGTTCCTCGGCAAAGCTGATGGGCAGGCCGAGACGCACGAGGCGCATGTAGATCGCGTTGCAGATGGCCGCCGACTCGCCCGCCCCGAACAGGCTGATGTTGCGGGCGCCTGCGAGCCAGTCCGTCAGCCTTCCGATCTCGGGATGGTCGGCCAAGAGCCGGCCCATGGCCTCTGCCCGGGCGGCGATCGCCAGCATGACGCGTTGCGCGATTTCGCCCGGTCCTTCCGGCTTTCCCTCCGCCGGCCTTGAGCCCTCGTGCCGTCGCCCCTCCTGCGCCAGCAGCGCCTTGCGCATTTCCTTCAGGCCGGGATAGCCGAGCTTGCGCGACAGGCGGTCGATGCTCGAACGGCTGGCGCCGGAGCGCTCGGACAGATCGGACGACGTCATCACGCCCAGTTCATAGGGGGAGATCCCCAGAAGATGCTGCACGATGCGACGCTCGGCCGGAAACAGGTTCACCGCCGCCGCGCGTTCTTCGAAGGCCAGGTCTTCACTAAAGTCCTGCACGGTCCCCCCTCACATGCTGCATGGCACAATTTGCGTCCTTATCTAAGCACGCCGAATCCACTTGCGGGACATTTTGTGTCATATTAGTGTGCCCGTACGGCCATCAGAGCCGAACAAGGTCACGGATCCAAGTGGCCGCCTAGAGGAGGAAGATCATGAGACATTTCGCGTCAAGGGCCATCGGCGCCTGCCTGCTGGCAGCCACGTTGGCCGCCCCGCATTCCGCGTCCGCGAAGGAACTGAAGCAGGTCGGGGTCTCGGTGGTGGATCTCGGCAATCCGTTCTTCGGCGCGATTGCCCAGAGCATCGAGGCACAGGTCAAGGCCGCTTCCCCGGGTGCGAAGACGATGATGCTGTCGGCCGACTACGATCTCGGCAAGCAGTCGACGCAGTTCGACAACTTCATTCAGGCCGGCGTCGACATGATCATCGTGTCGGCGGTCGATTCCAAGGCGATCACCGCCGCGATCAACCGGGCAAAGGCCGCGGGCATCGTGGTCGTCGCGATCGACAACACCGCCGACGGCGCGCAGGCCACCGTCACCACCGACAACGTCACCGCCGGCAAGCAGGCCTGCGGCTATATCGTGGACAAGCTTGGCGGCAAGGGCAACCTCCTCATCGTCAACGGCCCGCCCGTTTCCGGCGTGATCGACCGCGTCGCGGGCTGCAAGCAGGCGCTCGCGGGCAGCCCCGGCATCAAGATCCTCTCCGACAACCAGAACGGCATCGGCACGCGCGAAGGCGGCCTCAACGTCACGACCGCGCTTCTGACCGCCAATGACGACGTGAACGCCATCTTCACGATCAACGATCCGTCGGCGATCGGCGCGGATCTCGCCACTAAGCAGATCAACCGCACCGGCATCGTCATCACCACGGTGGACGGCTCTCCCGACATCGAGGACGCGTTGAAGGGCAAGACCCAGATCCAGGCCTCATCCGCACAGCTTCCGTCCGCCCTCGCCAAGGCCGCGGTGGACGCCGGCATGAAGCTGATGAACGGCGAGAAGCTCGACAAGCCTTCCGTGCTGGTCGCGCCGCAGCTCATCACGCGCGACAATGTCGGCAGCTACAAGGGCTGGAAAAGCGGCGGCTGATCTCCGCGGCCTGATCCTCCCCAGCCGCGACTTGCGTGCCGGTGACGCCGGCACGCCTTCTTCCAACTCAAAGCAAGGGCGGAAGACGCCCGATCCAAGGTACCTCTCATGCCGATCGTATCCCTCGACCGCCTCCTCAAGCACGCTTCCGACAACACGTATGCGGTCGGCGCCTTCGTCTCGATGAATATCGAGATCATCCAGGCGGCGATCAGGGCGGCTGAAAAGAAGAACTCGCCCGTGGTGATCCGCATCCACCCGGATTCCCGCCAGATCACGAGCTTCGAAACCCTGACGACCGTTGCAAAACAGCTGGCCTCACAGTCCTCGGTGCCGGTCGGCCTCAGCCTCGATCACGGCGAAACGCTCGGCGACACGGTGGATGCGATCCGCGCGGGTTGCACCAGCGTGATGCTGGACGCCGCCGAGGAGCCGCTGGAGGAGAATATCCGGCGCGTGAAGCAGGTGGTAGATGCGGCAACGCCGCTCGGCGTGCTCGTCGAGGCCGCGATCGGCCACATGGAGCATGGCGCGGTGCAGGGCGAAGACGACCTCGCCAACATCGAAGAGGCGGTGAGGCTGGTCCGCGAGACCGGCGCGACGATTCTCGCCCCGGCGATCGGCAACGTGCACGGCTCCGCGCATGGCGAGACAAAGGCGACCCCGAACCTCGCCATCGACAGGATCCGCCAGCTTCGCGAAGCGACCGGCATCCCCATTTGCATGCATGGCGGTTCCGGTACGCCGCGCGAGCAGATGCGCGCCGCCACCGAGGCAGGCGTGGCGCTCGTGATCCTGTTCACCGACATCATCACCGCCTACAACACCGAGCTGAAGCGCGTACTCGACGCCAATCGGATCGGCATCGCCATCATCGATGCTCTCGTCCCGGCCCAGCACGCGGCGCAGGCCGTGATCGAGGAGAAGATGGACGACCTCGGCTCCGCCGGGAAGGCTTCCGCCTTCACCGAGTGGGCACGGCAGACCGCCTGATCATGCGCGCGCCCGGTTCCGTCATCGTCGGCATCGACATCGGCACGACCAACCTGAAAGTCGTGGCGGCCCGCCCGGGCGGCCATGTCGAAGTCGTGGTACGCCGGTCCATGGTGGTCGATCATCCGGAGCCGGGCGCCTCCGAGTTCAATCTCGATGCCCTCGACGCGAACCTCGTCTCGGCGCTGGCTGAACTCGCTAGCGCCTTGGACGCCAAAGGAATCGCGCCGGGCTCGATCGCCGGGATCGGCGTCGCCAGCATCGGCGAAAGCTTTGTCGGCCTCGATGCCGAAGGGCGCCGGCTGACACCTTGCCCGACATGGTTCGACCGCCGCGCGTCCAACACGCGCCCCGGCTGGGGCATGGACGCGGCGCGCTGGTTCGATATCACCGGCATGGTGGACGACGACATCTACACCGTCCACCGCCTTGCATGGTGGCGGAACCGGGATCGCGCCGAGTGGGCTCGGGTGCGGACGTGGCTCATGGTTGCGGACTATGTGACCTTCCGCCTGGCGGGACGGCAAGTCGCCAGCCCCTCGCTCGCCGCTCGCAGCGGCCTGGCCGACCGACAGACCGGCGACTGGTCACAGGCGATCCTGGACGCGGCCGGGCTGGATCGCGGCGCCCTGCCACTTCTCCAGCCATCGGCAAGCATCGCCGGCGGGCTCACCCCCGAGGCGGCAAGAGCGACGGGATTGCTGGCGGGAACGCCGGTCGTGAACGCCGGGCACGACCATCCCTGTGCCGGCCTGGGTTGCGGGCTGGTCGTGCCGGGCCGGATCATGGATTCCACCGGCACGTCGGAAGCGCTGAAGACTGTTGCGCCCCGGCCGCTGAGCCATGCCGAGGTGGGCGGGGGACGATACGACTGCTATCCGCATGTCGTCCCGGGCCATTTTCTCCTGTCCGGCCATATCCCCTCTTCGGGCGGGATGATCGATTGGCTCCTGCGGTTTCTGTCCGGCCCGCGACCGACCCCGGAGATCGCCGCACTGCTGTGGCAGTCGGCGGAAGCGGCCCCGCCGGGCAGCGGCGGCATCCGGGTTTCACCGTTTCTCGCCGGCACGGGCGCCCCTTGGAACGACCGCGAGCGGCGTGCCGACATCTCGTTCGTCGATGCGCAATCCTCCCCCGGTGCCGTGCTGCGCGCCGGCGTGGAGGCGCTGGCAGGCTGGCTGTCCGTCAATCTGTCCGAGTTCGAGACGATCACCGGATGCAGTCCCGGCACCTTGACGCTGACCGGAGGCGCTGCTGCCCGCAACCCGCTGATCAACGCGATCAAGGGCGCGATGATCGAGAGGAATTTCACGCGCCCGGACGTGCAGGAAGCGGCGGGCCTCGGTGCCGCGCTCGTGGCGGGCCTTGCGGTGGAGATCTTCGCAACCGGCGAAGAGGCCGCCCGCTTGCCGGACGTTCAATGGCACGACGTTCCATTCGATCCGGCGCTGGCCGCAACCTACGGGGAGATACGGCCCTCGATCCATGCGCATCTGCAAGGACACGCATCGTCCTGCGCGGCTAGGTCACTGCCGGAACGGGCATCCATCGTTCGGCGAGCGGAGCTTCGGGAGTAAGCCGGCGTTCGTCACGAACACCGGCCTTCCCCTCCGCATCGACTTCCAGCGACGGCCTTCTTGCTGAGGTTGTTCGCCGTCGCATCCCGCCGGGGAGCTAAGTCGTTGTGCGGAACGCCGGTCCCGGCCACGTTGACCTGTTCTATTCCCACCTCAGGGTCAGGATTGGGTGCCATCTCGCCGTTCCGCCGAACCGCGCCCTCTGTTGCGAGTTTCAGGCCGGGAGAACCCGACGACATCGATCGAGTCGCCCTCGCGGCGAGGCCTGATACGGCCTGAGCGACCTGGGCGCGCGACTGACGCCGCCTGGACGATTGCCGCCTCCCCATCCCGACCGTCACGTTGCTGCGCGGCAACGACCACTGCCTTGCGAAGACTTCCACACAGACCGGGCGGCCGAAAGGAGGGGAGGAAAGCTCCACGTCAGCAATAAATACGCTGGTTGCTGCGGGAGCGGTCGAGAAGGTTCTGCGGCGCGAGGATGAGCTCTCTCACCTTATCAGGCGGACCGCAGTGGAGATTTCCGACCGCCTGGATCAGGCCTGACGCGCATCGGCACCCGGCGTTCTGCCCGCGCAAAAGCATTCCGTTTTATCACCGGGCGGACGGATTCACCCGAGACCAAAGACGATCGACCGGATAGGCCAGCCCGGCGCATCGGATAAGCGATCCACGTGCGCCCGCCCCCTCCGCCATGGGCGCAGGGAACCGGTTCAGAGAGCGTCGAGTTTCGCCGTCGCGATTTCACTTGATGTGACGACGACCGTTTCGCTCGAGACGCGCCGTGACGTCTGAACAGGGTCGCCCCCCATTCCCCGAGACCGGCGCAGGTCGAGCACTCTCCGCTCGATCATCGTGCCGCCTTTGCTTGTAGCTGGCCCCGTTCAGGAGGTCGGACGTGGTGGAGCAACGTCGCCGGAACGGCGGGACGCCAGCGTGATTCCGATCCGAAGACGGTCGTGATCCGGCGGACGCATGAAGGCACACGGGCCTCCCGACCGCTCCGGATCCCGGCCCCGCACCCCTTGTGAGGCTTGCCCCAGAAATCCCGCCTGGGACGGGGCCGAGCGGGAGCCTGCCGCCGTGCGGCTAACCCGGCCCCGCGACGCGCTTGCGGGGCAGCATGATTCCGCTTGGAGAGCGGGCAGTTTCCGCGCGCGTTCGAAGCACCGGTTACGTTCGGTCCACGCCGGCAGGTTGACAGTCCAGAATGATTGATCCAACATAGAGTTCATATGGTTCATATAGTGGATCAAGGAGTTTATCTTGCTTTTCGGCATCCTTCCCGTTCTCCCCACGCCGTTCGACCCGGAAGGAATGATCGATCCTGTCGCGATGGCTTCGATCACGCGCTTCGCGCTTCGCGGCGGCTCGCAGGGCGTCGTATTCCCGGGCTTTGCCAGCGAGGTCGATGAGCTGACGCCGACCGAACGTGAAACCCTTCTCCGGGTCGTCGTTGAGGAGGTTGCGGGCCGAGTGCCGGTGGTTGCGGGCGCAAGCTCGGCGAATGTGGAGGACGTCGTGGAGCGTTGCCGCGAGGCGCTGTCCATGGGCGTGCGGCATGTGATGATCCAGGCGCCGAAGAGCGTCGGCAACACGGCCGATGATATTGGCGCCTTCTATGCCGCGATCGCCAAAGCCGTGCCGGACATCGAGATCGTCCTGCAGAACGCACCGGCGCCCCGCGGCTCCGATCTGGCGCCGGACACCATTCTGGAGATCGTGCGCGGCAATCGCTCGATCCGCTACGTGAAGGAAGAAACCCTCCCTGCCGGGCCGGCCATTTCGCGGATCCTGGCCGGCAAGCCCGACCACGTGGTCGGCGTGCTGGGCGGTGGCGGAGCGCGCTATATCATCGAAGAACTGAACCGCGGCGCATGCGGCGCCATGCCGGCAGCGGAGATCGCCGACGTGCATGTCGCCCTCTATGAGGCGCACAAGCAGGGCGATGTCGCCCTGGCCCGCGATCTCTACCGCCGCACCCTGCCGCTGCTGGTGATCCAGGCGCTTTGGCGGATGCGGTTCACCAAGTACGTCCTGACGAAACGCGGCGTCCTCAGAAACGACGTCGTGCGCGCCAGGATCGCGGATTTCGACGCGAACGATCGAAGCGAGATCGATGCGTGGCTCGAGAGCATCGATGACCTGCTCGCCACGGCGCCGCTGGTCCGGAGCGCCGCATGAGCGACCGGGTCGCGCGCGTCGAGGCGTTCAGCATCACCATACCGCGCGACGTGCCGTATCTCGGGGCGCTGCGCGAAGGCGAGGAGCCGAACGCACGTGGTTACTTCGTGCGTCGCGGCAATCGCACCGTGTATCCGACCGTTGACCGCACCGTCCTGGTGCGCATCGAGACGACGTCCGGAGCGGTGGGCTGGGGCGAAACCTACGGCATCGTCGCGCCGCGCGCGACCATGGCGCTGGTCACCGACCTGCTCGCCGACTTTGTGGTCGGGCGAGACCCGCTCGATGCCGCCGTGGTCCATGACGACCTCTACGACCTCATGCGCGTGCGCGGCTATACCGGCGGCTATTATCTCGACGCCCTCGCGGCCATCGACATCGCGCTGTGGGATCTTGCCGGAAAGCTGACCGGCCTGCCGCTCGTGAAGCTGATCGGCGGTCAGCGTCGGGACACCATACCGGCCTACATTTCCGGCCTTCCGAAGCCGGACCGAGCCGAAAGGGCCGATCTCGCCGCGCAATGGCAGGATCGGGGGTTCTCCGCCTTCAAGTTCGCCTCTCCCGTTGCCGATGACGGAGTGGCGGCCGAGCTGGCGGGCCTGCGCGAGCGGCTTGGCCCAGGCGCCCGCATCGCCTGCGACATGCACTGGACCCACACCGCCGAGCAGGCGATCGCGCTGATCCGGGCGATGGAGCCGCACGGGCTCTGGTTCGCGGAGGCGCCCGTCAATCCCGAGGACATCGACGGGTTGGCGCATGTGGCGCGCTCCGTCTCAACGACCATCGCGGCCGGCGAGGAATGGCGCACCGTCTATGATGCGGTGCCCCGCGTGGCGCGCCGTGCCTGCGGCATCCTGCAGCCGGAGATGGGTCACAAGGGGGTGACCGAGTTCATGCGGATCGCCGGCTACGCGCAGGCGCATCACCTGGAGGTGATCCCGCACGCGACAATCGGGATCGGCATCTTCCTGGCGGCCAGCCTGCATGCCGCAGCGGCGGCGGCGGCAGTGACCGCGCATGAATTCCAGCACTCCATTTTCGAGCCGAACCGCCGCTTCCTGGTGGGCGACATGGCATGCGAAAGCGGTGCTTACACGCTTCCCACCGGCCACGGCCTCGGCGTCGAGCCCTCCGAGGAGGCGATCCGCATTCTCGAAAGCCGAGCATAAGAAGCACGGTCCAAAGACCGAAAGAAATCAAGGGAGAGAAACGACGATGAAGCTCAGGAAACTTGCCCTTGCCGGCATGACGGCGCTGGCGCTCGCGGGCGTTGCCGCGACGTCGGCCTTCGCCGACACGACGCTGAAATTCGTGTCCTGGCAGAAGGACGAGCCGGGATACCGGGATTGGTGGGCGTCCGTCATCAGCGCGTTCGAGAAGCAGCATCCCGGCGTCAAGATCGAGTGGACCAAGGTCGAGCGGGGTGCCTATTCCGACACGATGACGACCTTGTTCGCCGGCGGCACGCCGCCCGACATCGTGCATCTGGCGTCCTTCGAGTACCAGAAATTCGCCGATAACGGCTGGCTGGAAGACCTCGGCCCGTACATCGAGAAGTCGAAGCTCAATCTACAAGGATGGGCCGGCCAGGAGACCTGCAACTGGAAGGGCCAGACCGACTGCATCATGATGCTCTATACCGGCTTCGTCTTCGGCTACAACGAAGATCTGCTGAACAAGGCTGGAGCCAAGGTCCCGACGAATTACCAGGAGTTCCTGGACGCCGCGCGCAAGACCACCAGGGACGTGAACGGCGACGGCATTCCCGACCAGTTCGGAACCGGGCACGAGACCAAGGGCGGCGGCGGGCAATATCTCACCGAGATGATGAATTACACGCTGGATGCGGGCGCTCAATTCACCGACCAGAACGGCAAGGTCACCATCGACACGCCCCAGATGGTGGAGGGGCTGACGCGCTGGAAGACGATCGTCAAGGATGGCCTGACCCCGCGCGACCTCACGTCGGCCGACACGCGGCAGCTCTTTGCCGACGGGCGCATCGCCATGAAGCTCGACGGCCCGCAGCTCTACCCGATCGTCCAGAAGGGCAAGGCCCGGGACCAGATCAAATTCGGCAAGGATCCCTTCACCCCTCCCATGGGCGGATCGTCGAACGTCCTCGCGATCGCTGCCGAAATTCCCGACGATCACAAGCAACTCGTCTGGGACTTCATCCAGATCGCCACCTCCGACCCGTTCCAGTCGAGCTTCGCCGCGATGACGACCTCACCCGCGCCGGATCCGCGCGCCGATATCGCGGAAGCGCGAAAAAAGGTCGCTGATTTCGACACGATCGTCGAAGCCGCCCGCAGCGCGTCGGCAGCGCATGTGGACCGGCTGCCGAAGGGGCTGGAGATCCAGTTCAACGAGTTCGCCACGATGATGATGAACGAGGCGAAGCGGATGATCATAAACGATCTCGACCCGAAGGACGTGGCCAAGACAATGCAGGCCAAGGCCGAGGCCATCCAGAATCAATGAGGCTGCGGGCGGCTTTCTCCCGAAGGCCGCCTTCTGCGCCGGGAACGGTCTCCATCATGCACATACTTCCACGCCTCGATCTCGCCCGTCCCAGCCGCCGGCACTGGCTGGGATACCTGCTGCTTGCCCCTGCGGTTATCCTGATCGCGTTCCTGATCGTCTATCCGCTGTTCATCTCGTTGGAGATCTCGTTCCAGAATGTCGGGATCGTGCGGCTCGACCTGCCCCACAAGCCCTTCACCCTCTCCAACTACACGCGCCTCTTCGCCTCGCCCGATTTCTGGAACGCGGCCTGGGTTACGCTCAAGCTGGTGGTGATCGTGACGGCGGCCTGCTTCGTTATCGGGCTGGGCACCGCACTTCTAGTCAACCAGCGGTTCCGGGGCCGCTCGGTGGCGCGCGTGCTGATCGCCCTGCCCTGGGCGGTTCCGGAGGTCATTGCGGTGGTGATCTTCTCCTGGATGTTCGACTCGTCGTTCGGACTGGTGAACTGGCTCGCGATCCAGTTCCATCTCAGCTCCGGGATGATCGCGTGGCTCTCCTCACCCGCGGGCGCGTTCTTCGTGATCTGCGTCGTCATGATCTGGAAGGGCTATCCCTTCGTTTCGATCATGGCGCTGGCCGGACTGCAGGCGATCCCCGACGACTATTACAACGCCGCCCGCGTTGACGGCGCGAGCGCCTGGCAGCGCCTTTTGAACATCACGCTGCCCTCGCTGATGCCCGTGCTGGGCGTGAGCCTGGTGCTCAGCATGCTCTGGGTCTTCCGCGACTTCTCGATCATCTACACCATGACGGGTGGCGGCCCGCTCCACGCGACCCAGACCCTGTCGCTCATGACCTACGAGCAGGCTTTCAGCTTCTTCAAGATGGGTTACGCGTCCGCCATCGGCATCGTCACCCTGATCATCTGCATCATCGCCAGCCGGCTGATGATGGGCCGCGCTCCGGACAACCTGTGACGCCATGAGACGAATCCGCACCTCGATCTTCCTTTATTGTGGCGTCGTGCTGGTTTGCGCGCTGCTGCTCTTCCCGATCTACTGGCTTTTCGTCACGGCGTTGTCGCCGCCCGATGCACTGCAGGTCCTGCCGCCACGTCTCTGGCCCGCGCATCCGCGCTGGGGTGTGTTCCGGGATGTGCTCGCGGCGCACCCGATCCTTCTCTGGCTCGGCAACTCCGCGCTGGCCGCGATCGGCGCAGTGGCCTTGTCGATGTCGGTCTCCGTCTTCGCCGGCTATAGCCTGTCGCGGTTCCAGGTGCGTGGCGGGCAATCGCTCGGCCTCTTCATCCTGATCGCCAAGATGCTGCCGGCGACGCTGCTGGTCATCCCGCTCTTCAGCATCTTCCGCAGCCTGCACCTTATCGGCAATCTCTGGTCGATCGTCCTCGCGCACTCCACCCTCATCATTCCGTTCACGACCTGGATGCTGAAGGGCTATTTCGACACCGTCCCACGCGAACTGGAGCAGGCCGCCATGGTCGACGGCTGCTCGCCGCTCGGCGCGCTCTTCCGGGTCATCCTGCCGGTCTCCACGCCGGGGCTCGCCGCCACGGCGCTCTACGGCTTCGTCCTGTCCTGGTCGGATTACGCCTATGCCCGGACTTTCCTCACCAACGCCCAGGGAAGCTGGACCGCCAATCTCGGCATCACGACCATGAAGGGCGAATACATCATCAACTGGAGCGACATCTCGGCGGCATCCCTGCTCGTCGCGCTGCCGATCCTGCTGATCTACCTGTTCCTGGAACGCTACCTGGTCGGCGGCCTCACCGCCGGCGCAGAGAAATAAGAGGCACATATGGGAGGTATCCAGATCGAGCACGTGCGCAAGTCGTACGGTTCGCTCGAAGTCCTCAAGGATTTCTCGCTCGACGTTTCCGACGGGGAGTTCGTCGTCTTCGTCGGGCCGTCCGGCTGCGGCAAGTCGACGATGCTCAAGATCCTGGCCGGGCTGGACGCGGCGACGTCGGGCCGGGTGCTGATCGGCGGGCGCGAGGTCACGGATCTGGCGCCCGGCGACAGGGACATCGCCATGGTGTTCCAGAACTACGCGCTCTACCCACATCTGACGGTCGCCCGGAACATGGGTTTTGGCCTCAAGATGCGAGGGACGCCCAAGGCCGAGATCGAACGGCGCGTGGCGGACGCCGCCCGCATCCTGGGCGTCGAGCACCTGCTGGAGCGCCGCCCCAAGGCACTTTCGGGTGGCCAGCGCCAGCGCGTCGCGCTGGGCCGCGCCATCGTGCGGCAGCCTGCGGCGTTCCTGATGGACGAGCCGCTCTCCAATCTCGATGCGAAGCTGCGCGTTCACATGCGTGTGGAAATCGGCGCGCTGCACCAGCGCCTTGGCGTCACCACGATCTACGTCACGCACGACCAGATCGAAGCCATGACCATGGCGGATCGCATCGTCATCATGCGGGACGGCGCGATCCAGCAGGTGGCCGATCCGGACACGATGTTCCGCCGCCCGGCGAACCTCTTCGTGGCGGGCTTCATCGGCTCGCCCGGCATGAACATCATCAGGGCGCCCCTGACAGGCACGGCCGGGTCCGCTGAGGTGCAGATCTTCGGACAGCGCGTCACCCTTCCCGTGCCCGGCGAGCACCTGGCGAGGCTCAAGAACCCGTGGGTGCTGGTGGGGCTTCGTCCGGAGCACTTCCAGCTCGGCCCCGGCGCGGTCACGTTCGAGACGCCAGCCCGGATGGTCGAAAGTCTCGGCAGCGAGAAGTACTTGTATCTGGAGGTGCCGGAGGCGAACCGGCTCGTGCGCCCGGACCAGCCCGGCGCTGGCACGATCGTCGCGACGGCCGAGAAAACGAACACCAGCGAGGCCGATCGCGGCGCCACGATCATCGCGCGCCTGATCAATCCGGGACAGATCGCGCAGGACAACGCCGTTCGCCTCTCCTTCGACCCCGCCAACCTTCACGTCTTCGACCCCGAAACGGAGCGGGCGATTACAGCCTGAGGACACGCTTCAATGAAAATCGTTGTGACAGGATCGGCCGGGCGCGTCGGCTCCAGGATGGTTTCGCGGTTGCTGGAGGCGGGTCACGCCGTCACCGGTTTCGATCTTCGACCCCTCGGCCGCAAGGACCCGACCTATCGCGAGGTGATCGGCGCCTTCGGCCAGCGAGATCTCGCCGCCGAGGCGATGAAGGGCGCGGAGGCCGTGCTGCATCTGGGAGCTTTCATGTCGTGGCTGCCCTCCGACATCGATCGTCTCTACAAGGCGAATGTCGACGGCACGCGCGTCATTCTGGAGGCTGCGGCCTCCGCTGGCGTCCGGCGGTTCCTGTTCGCCAGCAGCGGTGAAGTCTATCCGGAAGGCGCGCCCGAAACGTTGCCGCTCGATGAGAGCCATTCCCTGAAGCCGCGCTCGCATTACGGCCTGACGAAGCTCATGGGCGAGGAACTCGTCCGCTTCTTCGCGCGAACGGCGAACTTGCCCTTCACGATCCTGCGCTTTTCCCACACGCAGGACGCGGCCGAGCTTCTCGATCCGGCAAGCTTCTTCTCGGGCCCGCGCTTCTTCCTCCAGCCCAAGATCCGCCAGCAGGAAGGCTTCGGCAACAAGGCCGCCGTGGAGGCGCTCCGCGCGCTGGATGACGGGCGCGAGGCGCTCGTCGTGTCGCGCAACGCCAATGGGCGACCGTTCCGCATGCACATCACCGATACCCGGGACATGGTAGACGGCATCCTGCTCGCTTTCGGATCGGAGGCGGCTCTGGGAGAGGTATTCAATCTTGGCTCGACCGAGCCTGTCGATTTCGCGAAAGCCCTGCCCATCATGGCAGAAGCGACCGGGCTGCCGCTCCGGACTGTCGATCTGCCGGGTGCGGGCGTCTATTATGAAACGTCGAACGCAAAGATTCGCGAGCTTCTGGGATTTGAACCGAAATGGACGATCGAGCGGATGATCGCGGAAGCGGCGGACGTCTGGAAGGCGAAGAACGCGTCCTGAGGCCAGACGAACGCGATGTCCCGACAGGGGCGGCTGCGCTCGCCAAGGGGCTCTATTTGCTGGACGTGATCGGCGAACGCGATGCGCCGCCGCGCTTCAAGGACCTGCAGGCGGCAACGGGGCTGCCCAAGGGAACGCTCGCCCGGCTCCTGAACACGCTGGTGCTGTTCCGCCTCATTCGCCACGAGGAGAGCGACAGCACCTATCGGCTCGGCCACCGCTTCTTCGAGCTTGCCCACCGGGTCTGGGAGTCGATCGACCTGCGCGGCGCCGCCGGGCCGGTTCTGGACCGGTTGGCGGAGGAGACGCGGGAGACGGTTGCGCTGTGCGTCATCGAAGGCGACGAGATCCTCTACACCGACCAGCGGACGCGCGGGGGAGCCCTGGGCTTCCGCATCGAGATCGGCCGCCGCGCTCCCCTTCATTGCACAGCCGGCGGCAAGGCGCTGCTCGCCTTCGCCGCGCCGCACGAGCAGCGCGCCCTCCTCGACCGCATCGATCTCAGGAGCTTCACCGACAGCACCATCACGTCGGAGGAGGCTCTGGTCGCCGATCTCGCACTGACCCGGGCGCGGGGCTACGCGATCTCGCTTTCCGAGCACGTGGAGGGCACGTCCTCCGTCGCAGCGCCGATCTTCGACCATACCGGCCGCCCGGTCGCCGCGATGGGCGTCTTCGGGCCCAGCGCGCGCCTGTCGACCGATCACCTTCACACGACCGGCCGCGACCTGATGGCGGCAACGCGCCAGATCTCCGGCAATGTCGGTGCCGCCCCGGTAAACATCACCTCCTACCAGCGCCCATCGCGCAGCATCGACGATCCGGTGGAGTGCGTGCTGCCCTGGGGCGCGCATCTGGCCGAGGGACCCGTGTGGTCCGGCCGCGACGGACGGCTCTACTGGGTGGATATCCTGGCGCCCTCCGTGAACCGGTTCGACCCGGAGACCCGCAGCAACGAGGAACGCCGCATGCCACGGCTCGTCGGCGCCGTGTCGGAACGGCGGAGCGGCGGCCTCGTCGCCTTCACGCAGGATGGGCTGGAAGGTCTGGATTTCGAGACGGGAACGCTGACACCTCTGGTCGACCCGGAGGCCGACATCCCGGAAAACCGCTTCAATGACGGGAAATGCGACCCCCTTGGCCGGATCTGGGGCGGCACCATGTGCCTCGACGCCAGCCGCGCCACGGGCGCGCTCTACCGGATCGACGCCGACCGGCGATGGACCTCCATGTCCTCCGGCTACATGGTCGCCAACGGTCTCGACTGGAGCCCGGACGGGCGGACTTTCTACTTCGTCGATTCGGCGGCGGGCCACATCTACGCATTCGATTTCGACATGGCGTCCGGCACACTCGGGCCGCGTCGGCTCTTTGCAAAGATTCCTCCCTCGGAAGGCCGACCGGACGGGATCACCGTGGACCGGGAGGGTTGCCTCTGGTGCGCGGTCTGGGACGGCTGGGCAGTACGTCGCTATGCCCCCGACGGCAGGCTTCTCCGAACCGTCCGCCTGCCGGTGCCGCGCCCGACCAGCGTCACGCTCGGCGGCCCCGATCTGAAGACGCTTTTCGTCACCTCGGCCCGCGTCCGGCTGCCCTCCCGCATGCTTGCCGAAGCGCCGTTCTCGGGCGGCATCTTCGCGCTTCAGGTCGATGTCCCCGGCCTGCCCGGCAACAGCTATGCCGGCTGACACGATCTCGTTGTCAGCCAAGGCCGGGTTGCGAACGATGCGGGGTTGAAGCAGCCCCGCTGCTCGGCAACCAGCCGTGCCGCGAACGGCTCCCGGCCAGCGGTGTCCGGTGCACTTGCCTACCGCCCGGCGCCAGCATGGTCGCGCCGGGACGGTCAGCTTCGCTGTGGCCGCGAGCCTCGGGGCCGCCGTTCCGATCTCGGCCGACAAGGCCGCGGCGTCGGCTCGGCTCCTTACCTGCCTGAAGCTACTTCACCGCGCCGGCAGTCACACCCTGGATGAAGTAGCGCTGCAGGAACATGAAGGCGATCACGACCGGGGCCGACGCAAGCAGCGACGCCGCCATCGCGCCGCCCCAATCGGAATTGACCTCGTTCAGGTAGGTGAGGAGCAGGCCCGGGCCGATGGTCCGCTTCGTGTCGGTCACGATCAGCGTCATGGAATAAAGAAGGTCGTTCCACGACCACATGAAGGAATACAGGAACACCGTCACGATCGGCGGAATAGAGATCGGGATGACGATGGTATGGAAGATGCGGAAGTCGTTGGCGCCGTCGGCGCGCGCCGCATCGATCAGTTCGTCCGGCACCTGGCTGAAGTAGCTGTAGAGCATGTAGGTCGAGACCGGCAGCGCGAACACGATGTAGCTCAGGATCAGGCCCGGCCGCGTGTCGAGCAGGCCGAGGTTGCTCATCAGCGGATAGAGGCTGATGAGCAGAAGCCCGAACGGGAACATCTGCGCGGACAGCATGAACAGCATGACCGGCTGGCGGCCGAAATAGCGATACTTGGCGAAGCTGTAGCCGGCATAGAGCGCCAGCAGCGTGTTGAGCGCCGCGCTGCACCCCGAGGTGATCAGGCTGTTGGTGAGATACATCGGCAGCTTGCCGGTTGTGAGCGCGGTCACGAAATGGGTCAGTGTGGGATGCAGCGGAACCGGGGTCGGCACGACGCGATACAGTTCCGCGTTCCCCTTGAAGGCCGAGATCGCCAGCCAGTAAAGCGGCGCGAACAGGAAGAAGCCGATCCCGGCGAGGCAGAGACCGAAGACCACCTTGGCGGACCGGCTGGACAGGTCGAACATGCTCAGGCTCCCTTCACCAGCATCCGCAGATAGAAGAAGGCGGGCGCGATCAGCGTTGCCACCCAGAGGACGCCGATCGCCGAGGCGAAGCCGATGTCCCACTGCTCGAAAGCCTGCTTGTAGACCTCGATGGAAAGCACCGTGGTCGCCCGCACCGGGCCGCCGCCGGTCAGCGCGAAGATCGTGTCGAACTGCTGCAGATTGCCGATGACGCCGATCACCACCACGACGATCAGCACGGGGCGGAGATGCGGCAGCACATGGTCGCGCAGCACCGCCCAGTTGCCGGCCCCGTCGATGCGGGCCGCGTCCACCTGCTCGCGGTCGAGGTTCTGCAGGCCGGCCAGGAAAAAGGCCATGAACAGCGGAATGGACAGCCAGATCTTGGTGAGCACCACCGCCAGCATCGCGCCCTGCGGGGTGGAGAGCCAGGCCTGCGGGTAATCGATGAGGCCGAGTTCCAGCAGGATCGCGTTCAGCACACCGAAGCGCGCGTTGAAGATCCAGCCCCAGATGAAAGCGCTTACCGTGCTGGGCAGGACCCAGGGCAGCAGCGAGAACGAGCGCAGCACCGCACGGCCGCGGAACGGCTGGTTCAGGATCAGCGCCCATCCGAGCCCCAGCACGAGCGTCCCCACCGTGGTGAAGAGCACGTAGATGGCCGTGACGAGGAAGGCGTTCCACACCTCGCCGCTCGTGGCGATGGTCCGGAAATTGCCGAGCCCGATGAACTCGGGCGCCGTCATCTCGATCGTATAGCGGAAGAGCGACAGCCCCAGCGCCTTGAGGAACGGGTAGAGGATCACCACGGCGAAGACGGCGATGGCCGGCAGCAGCAGGAGGATACCGGTTCGGCGTTGGCCGGCCCTCAGGCCGCGCCGGTTGGCGAGCGGCGACACCGGCAGTTCCAGGGGTCGATTGACTTCGGTCAGGGCCATGACGGTCTCATCGCAGAGGGGGAACGGTCCGGCCGGACAGCCGGACCTTCGATGTCATTTTCTGGCGGATGCCATGGAGGTTGCGAGGCGCTTCTGCATCGAGGCGATGGCCTCGTCCGCGCTCTTCTGACCGAGCAGTGCTCCCTGCACCTCCTCGCCGACGATCGTGGTGAGCTCCGCCGCGTTGGACCAGATGCCGACTTCGTTCGCGCGCGCCCGGCCGGTCGCCTGCGCCCAGGCCGCCAGGTACGGGTCATTGGACACCGCCTGCCGGGCCGACTTGGTGACCGGGAGCGCGCTCTGCTCGACCGGAAACTGCGTCTGCACCGCGTCCGAGGTCAGGTAGGTGAGAAACTGGTCGGCCGGCGCGTCGGGCTTGGCGGAGGCCCCGGAGGCGAACTGTACCAGCAGGTGGCCCCACTGGATGGAGGTCGACTGATCCCCCTGATGCAGGACCGGTGTCTTTATCGGCGCGACGTTCTTGTCGAAGGCTTCGCCCTCGCCGGAGAAGTTGCGCAGGAAGGTGCGCGCCTGCGGAGCGTCAAAGAAGAACGCCGAGGCGCCCTGCGCCATCAGCCGGCGGGCATCCGGACGGTCGATCTCGGGGGCCGCGAGCCTGTCCTTCACCAATCCGACCATGAAGGCGAGTGCCTGGCGGCTGGCATCGCTGTCGACCACCGCCTTGCCCTGCCCGTCGATGAGCTGACCGCCAAAGACCCAGTTCCACAGCATGAAGTCGATCAGGATGGAGCCGTTGTTCTTGGTCGCCATCGTGTAGGGCACCGAGTTCGGCACCTTGTCGCGGACGGCAACCAGATCCTTGCGGAAATCCTCCACGGTGGTCGGGAGATCGGCGATGCCGCCTTTTTCGAGCACGGCCTTGTTGGCGATCATGCCGATGGAGCCGGAGATCAACGGCAGCGCCAGCTGCTTGTCCCCGAGGCGGCCGATGGCGAGTGCATCGGGAGCGAAAATCGCTTCCAGCTTGTCCTTGCCATAGACGGTATTCAGGTCGACCAGCCCCGGCAGGCTCGCCACGCTCGGCAGCCAGCGCTCGGAGAGTTGCGCGACGTCGGGCAGCGTGCGGGAGCGGGCGCGCAGGAAGAGGTTCTTCTGCATGTCGCCCCAGGCATAGCCGATCGGCTCGACCGTCAGCTTCGTCTGGTCCTTGAAGCCTTCGACCATCTTCTCCACCGAAGGCTTCCCGGCCTGCTCGGCGTAGGTGAAGCTCATGAAGCTCACATCGGCCGCATGAGCGATATTCGGGCCGGTTGCCATTGCGGCTGCAAGGCCAAGAGCTCCGGCCATCCGCTTCATTGTTCTCATTGTTGTCCTCCCTCCCTTGTTGTTGAGATCGGCGTCGTCAGACGACGCCACCGTCCACGATGAAGGTCTGCGCCGTGACGAGGCGGGAATCGTCCGCCGCCAGCCAGAGGGCGAGGCGCGCGATATCGGGTGGCAGCAGGTGCTCCTTGAGGCACTGGGCTTCCAGGTATTCGGAGAACTTGCCTTGGTAGGCGAGCTTGGCGCGCTCCACCTGGCGCTCCGTCAACACCCAGCCCGGCGCGATGGAATTGACCCGGATGCTGCGGTCGCCGACCTCGCGGGCGAGCGACTTGGTCATGCCCATGACCGCCGACTTGGCCGTCGTGTAGAAGATCAGGCCCGCCGCGCCCCTCATCCACGAGATGGAGCCCATATTGACGATGGAGCCGCCGCCGGATGCCGCCATGCCGCCGATGACAGCCT
This sequence comes from Faunimonas pinastri, assembly GCF_900110915.1. Lineage (GTDB taxonomy): Bacteria > Pseudomonadota > Alphaproteobacteria > Rhizobiales > Afifellaceae > Faunimonas > Faunimonas pinastri. The sequence continues at coordinate 183,613 of NZ_FOFG01000003.1, read as the reverse complement.
GCGCGGTGAAGAACTGGTGCCGCAGATTGGTGGCGAGGCGCTCGTCCCAGTAATCCGGGGTCACCTCCTCCAATGGCTTGCGGTCATCATTGCCGGCATTGTTGACGAGAACCCGAAACGCGCCGAGTTCCTCCGACAGGCGAGCGACCGCGCTCCGCACGGCCTCGATATCGCGCATGTCGGCGACCGCGACAACCGGACGATTTCCGGTGCGCCGCTCCACCGCCGCCGCCGTCTCCTGCGCCACCGCGCCGTTCAGCTCGATGAAGCCCACCCGGCAGCCCTGGTCGGCGAAGTGCTCCACGATGGACGCCCCGATGCCGCTGCCGCCACCGGTGACGAGCACCGGCTTGCCCCTGAGGCTCGGATAGCGGGCTCCATCCACCGTCACACGGGAGATGAGTTCCGGATGGACGCTCATGCTGCCTCCCGCGCGGTGGACTGCGCAGAAAGAAGCGTGTTCGCATCCGATCCGAAGATGTGGACCGTTTCCGGGTCGACCACCACGCCGACGGGCTCTTCGCGGCGCACGAGCCGTTCGCCGGAAAGCCGCACGAGGATCGGCTGTTCTGAACCGTCCAGCTGCACGTAAGCGTAAGTGTCGCTGCCGAGATGCTCCGTCATCACGACGCGACCGGAAAGGCTGCCCTCCGTGCCGGGCCGGTCGAGCCGGAGGTGCTCCGGCCGCACGCCCGCTTCCGCCGCGGTGCCGGGGATGCGCCGCGCCAGGCCGATCCGGCCGCCGGGCACAACCATCTGGCCTTCCGGCGTGACGCCGGAGACGGCCAGGAAGTTCATGCGCGGACTGCCGATGAAGCCTGCCACGAAGCGGTTGGCCGGCCGGTTGTAGAGCTCCAGCGGCGAACCGACCTGCTCCACGCGCCCGGCATTCATGACCACGATCTTGTCGGCCAGCGTCATCGCCTCGATCTGGTCGTGCGTGACGTAGACCATGGTGGTTCCGAGCCGCTCCTTCATGCGGGCGATCTCGATCCGCATGTCGACACGCAGCGCCGCATCGAGATTGGAGAGCGGCTCGTCGAACAGAAAGATCCGGGGCTCGCGCACGATGGCCCGGCCGATCGCGACGCGCTGGCGCTGGCCGCCGGACAGCTGTCGGGGCTTGCGATCCAGATAGGGATCGATCCGCAGGATTCGCGCCGCATTCTCGACGCGCTGGCGGATTTCCGGCTTGGGCGTGCCAGCGAGCCGCAGCGCATAGCCCATGTTGTCGGCAACGGTCATATGCGGATAGAGCGCATAGCTCTGGAACACCATGGCGAGCCCGCGTCGCGACGCAGGCACGTCGTTGACGATCTCACCATCGATGGCCATCTGGCCGGACGTGATCTCGTCCAGCCCGCAAATCAGACGGAGGAGTGTCGATTTCCCGCAACCCGAGGGGCCGACGAAAGCGGCGAACTCGCCGTCCTCGACGGTGAGGCTGATCCCCTTCAGCACATCCACCTCGCCGAAGGTCTTGCGGATATCGTGCAGTTCCAGCTTTGCCACGCTCTGTCTCCCCACGCCTCTGTCTCGCTCAGCCGGCGAATTCCTGGCCTGCCAGTCCGCGGATACCCGTATCGATCGCAAAGACGCTTCCCGAGAGCGGCGCCTCGGCGAGTTGCGCGGCGGAAAGGCGGATCCGTGCCGATGTCACGAACAGGGTCGTCATGTCAGGACCGCCGAAGACGCAGCTTGTCGGGCGCGGCATGGGCAGGTTGATGACCCGCTCGACCTTGCCGGCCGGGTCGTATCGGGTGACGCACCAGCCGTCCCAGTGCGCGCTCCAGACGAAGCCCTCGGCATCCACCGTCAGCCCATCCGGCCGCCCCTCCGACTCCGGAACGGTGACGAACACGCGCCGGTTGGCGATCGCGCCTCTCTCAAGGTCGAAATCGTAGGCGTAGATCTGCTGGCGAGCCGTGTCGGTGAAGTAGAAGGTCCGGTCGTCGGGGCTCCAGCCGAGACCGTTGGAGACGCGGAAGCCGCGATCCATTTCCGTCGCCGTGCCATCGGCGTCCACCCGCCAGAGCCGGCCTTGGCTGGGTGAGGTGTCAATCGCCAGCGTTCCGGCCCAGAGCCGACCCTTGCGGTCGCACTTGCCGTCGTTGAAGCGGTGGCCCGGGCGGTCCGCCTCGGGATGGGCGATGACGCTCGTCGCGCCGCTGTCGAGATCCAGGCCGCGAACCTCGCCATGCATGCCGGCGATGAAGCCGCCCGAGCGGCGGGGGATCAGGAAGCCGACGAGTTCGGGAACGGCGAGGCTCGTATAGGTGCCCGCTTCAGGATCGCCGACGCAGACGGAGGGCGCCAGGATGTCGACGAAGTAAAGCCGACCCGCGCGTTCCGACCAGTGCGGCCCCTCGCCCAGAAAGGTGCTGGCCGGGATGACGCAACGGACATCGGCGCGATCCGGCCCGAGCGGTCGCGGCTGCACGGCGAGCGACATGGCGGATTCACCGATGTTTCCCGTGATCCGCCGCGCGGATTCGATCACCTCGCGGCCGAGCGCATGGAGGCGGTCCGGCGGCAGGCGAAAGGATGGCCCGATGATGCCCACGGCGGCGATCGGCTCGGCCCGGTGGTCGAGGATCGCAGCCGCGACGGAGCTGATCCCGAAATTCTGCTCGTCCACCGAGACCGCGTAGCCTCGCGCCTTGATGAGATCGAGCTGGCGGCCGAGCTCTTCGGGCTCGACGACCGTGTTCGGCGTCTTCTGCTCCAGCACGCCGCCGGAAAGCAGAGCGCGCCGCTTTTCCAGCGACAGGTGGGCGAGGATTGCCTTGCCGAGGCCGCTGGCATGGGGCTCGACACGGCTTCCGACACCATTGTTGAGGCGGAGCGGCTGCGATACTTCCCGCTGATCGATGTAGAGGACGGTTCCGGCATCGAGGATGCCGATTCGGATCGCCTCGCCGGTGAGGTCGCGTAATCGCTCCAGTTCCGGCTCGGCCGCGCCGCGCAGGTCGAATTCGTCCCAGACCTTGTGCGCCCATTCGAAGACGCGCGATCCCAGCCGATAGGTCTGGTCGCGCGGGTCGAGTTTCAGGAGGCGCTCCTCGGCGAGCGCCTGGAGAAGCCGGTGCAGCGTGCCCTTCGGCATGCCGGTCAGGTCGAGAAGATCGGTGAAGCGGGGCGCCCCGCGAAAACCGGCAACGAGATCGAGGAGCTGGATGCCGCGCGTCAGCGCCTGAACCCCGGGCGTGGACGGCCCCTCCCCCGCCTCGGTGCTCCGTTCCTCGCCGGCGTCCCTGACCTGCGATTTTGCCATCAGGCCCCTCGGTGGCGCGCCCCTTGCCGAAGCGTCGCCGCGGTTGACGTTTCCTCTTCCGCCTCATTATGTATTGGAACCGAGTTCCAAGTTCAAGAAGATTGCGGGGAACAGGCGGCCATCAGGAGCGCGGGAGCGGGGCGGGACGGTCTCTCCTCCATCGACCGCACCCGCGTCGATCGGATCCCCGGCACCGGCCTCGGTGCGGAGAACCGCGGCTGGTTTCCCGTCAGGCCTGACCAATCAAGCATTAGGATCGTCACATCATGTTCGTTGCCGTTGAATGGACTTCGTCAGCCTTCCGTGCCTTTCGCATGGACGACGCCGGTCAAGTTCTGGAGGAGCGTCGGACGGAGGACGGGGTCACGAGCATCCGTGACGGGAGCTTCGAGGCCGTTCTCCGCTCCCGCATCGGCGATTGGCTCGGCGATGCGGCGAAGGTGCTTCTTTCCGGCATGATTACCAGTCGCAATGGCTGGGTCGAAACCGGCTACGCCGCATGCTCGGCGGGCCCGGGCGATCTCCTGGCCGGTGCGGTCACAAAGACAATCGAGGGCTGCGGGCCGCTGGTCTTCCTGCCCGGCGTCTCGGTCCGCCATCCATTGCCGGATGTGATGCGTAGCGAGGAAATCCAGATCTTCGGAGCTGTCCCCGAGCGGGGCGTCGTCGTCCTGCCCGGCGCGCACACCAAGTGGGCCGTGGTCGAGGAGGGCCGCATCGTTCGCTTCGCGACGTATATGGGCGGCGAAATCCTGCGCCTGCTCCAGTCGGATTCCTTGGTCTCCCGCCTGATCCCGGCGGAGCCGCAGGAATGTGCCGAAGCCTTCCTCCGGGGCGTGGCACTCTCGCGGGAGCGGAGCGACATTGGAGGAGGCTTGCTGCGCCGTGTCATCGCTGCCCGCAGCATGGTGCTCTTCAACGAGTTGGAACCCGCACACATACCCAGCTACCTCGCGGGAATGGTGACCGGCGCGGAAATTCTGGAGGCGATGGAGGAGTTCGGCGGTACTGGGGAAGCTCTGTCCATCCTTGGCAGCTCGGCTGCCGCAGCTCGCTACAACGTCGCGTTGCGTGCGCTCGATATTGCCTCCGCTTCCGGCGGTTCCCATGTGGCGGAAGCGGGTTTTGCCCGGTTGATCCGGCAATGATTCCACGTAGATTTGACGATCCGGGGCGAATTCAACACGCGAGATAGGACGCCGCCGGCCTCGATCGGCGGGCGGCCCGAGAGTGGCCGGCTGGCTGATCAGGCGGACCGATGCCAAACCTCCCGTCAAGCTGGATGCCCATCGCGATGCTCGACGGATCGGCTTGCGACCGGCGTGTTCGGGCTCGGCCGCTCCCTGACGGCGTGACACGGGGCCAGATCTAGAAGGCGGCGGATATATAAGTGGTGTGTTGGCCGCGAACGAGCCGGCTCTCGCCTGCCGAACGGATCTCATCCGCAAAGACCAGACAGATCTGAGAAGAGTTCCCGCCCGACACGCAGTCGGCGTGTCCGGCGACGTCCTTCGACTGCCAAGAAGAGTTCTGCGATGTCCGCCGATTAGCCTGCGTGGGCTGAGAGGCAGGCCTGCGGCAAACCCGTTACGGTTTCGGCTGGACGACGGTGATTGTTCGTGAATACTGCGAAAGGGCCTCAGCCAGCGCGTCGGAGTACCTCGGGTGCAACGCTCGGGAGCCGAACTGGCATTCAAAGAGCCGCAAAAAACAAAAGGGAGGATGTCCATGCGACATTCAATGACGGCGCTGGGAGCCCTGGCGCTTCTGGCAGCTTCGACGTCGCTCGCATCGGCGGAGGATACGATCAAGCTCGGCGCTTCGGTGCAGCTGACCGGCCCCTCGGCCAATACCGGCCGCTACTACCGCGACGCCTACCAGATGATGGTCGACAAGATCAACGCCGCCGGCGGGGTCAAGGTCGGCGACAAGTCCTACAAGCTTCAGCTCGACATCCTGGATAACCAGTCCGACGTCAATCTGAGCGTTCGTCAGTACGTCCAGCTGGTCTCGTCCGACAAGGTGAACTTCCTGCTCGGCCCCTTCGCCTCCAACTTCGCGCTGAACGATTCCTCGGTTGCCGAGAAGTACCAGGTGCCGATGGTCCAGGGCGGCGGCGCGTCGACCGAGATCTACACGCGCGGCTACAAATACATCTTCGGCACGCTGCCGCCGGCCGACGACTATTACGCCTCGACAATCGACATGCTGCAGAAGCTCGATCCGGCACCGAAGACGGTCGCGCTCGTCGCGGCCGACGACAGCTTCGACGTTTCGGTCGCCAAGGGCACGCGCAAGCTCCTGAAGGAGGCCGGGATGACGGTCGCGATCGACCAGGCCTTCCGCGACGGCGCCGGCGAGTTCGCCTCGATCCTTTCGCAGATCAAATCGGCGGGCGTCGACGCCATCCTGTGGAGCGGCCACGAGACGGATGCGCTCAACTTCATCCGGCAGATGAAGAGCCTCAACGTCGATCCGAAGACCTTTTACTCCTTCACCGTCGGCGTGCCGACCGCGGACTTCCGCAGTGCGCTGGGCGGGGACGCGAACTACGCTTTCGGCATGACGTCCTGGCTGCCGGACGAGTCCCTCAAGGACAAGTGGTACGGCGACGCCTCGCAGTTCGCCAAGGCCTACAGCGACAAGTACGGCTATCAGCCGGATTACCATGCGGCCTCCGGCGCCGCCGATCTCGAAACCTTCGTCTACGCCATCGAGAAGGCCGGATCGCTCGACCCCAAGGCGGTGCGCGACGCGATCGCGAAGTCCGACTTCGACAGCCTCTATGCCCATATCAAGTACGGCGAGAACGGTCAGATCGTGCTGCCGCAGATCGTGGTGCAGATCCAGGACGGGAAGCTCGTTCCGGTCTACACGGACAAGATCCTGAACAAGCCGCAATATCCCATCCCCGCCTGGGGCAAGCGGGGCTGATCCTGCGCTGAACGCGCAGAGGCGGTCGATTGCGGGATCGCGGCGCTATCGCTGCGATCCCGTTTTGATCATGATCATCGAGCGACAATGAATCGGCCCATCAAGAGGCTGAGGAAACAGGACAGAACAGGGAGGTAGCTCGTGCTCCTGGCACAAATCCTGACCAACGGCGTGCTGCTGGGCGGCCTCTACGGCCTGATGGCCCTCGGCATGGCACTGGTCTGGGGCGTTCTCAACATCGTCAATCTCGCCCATGGCGCGATGATCATGCTCGGCGGCTACGCCGTCTATTATCTCTTCGCCGGCCTCGGCGTGGACCCCTTCCTCGCCTTGCCGATCGCCACGCTGGGCATGTTCGTCTTTGGTTATCTCCTGCAGCGTTTCGTCCTGAACCTGGTCGTGCGTTCGGCGATGCTGAACACCTTGCTGATCACCTTCGGGCTGAACGTCGTCATCACCTACCTCGCCCAGCTCGCCTTCAGCGCCGACTTCCGCACCATCAACCCCGGCTATGCCGGGTCGAATATCGCTGTCTTCGGCATAACCGTCCCGCTGGTCAATTTCGCGGCCTTCGCGATCGCGATCGTCCTGGCCGGCGCGATCTGGCTGCTCCTCAACAAGATGCCGCTGGGCCGGGCCATCCGCGCCACGTCGCAGAACCTGATCGCGGCGCGTCTCTATGGCGTCAATCCGCGCCAGCTCTACGCGGTCACCTTCGGCATCGGTGCGGCGCTCGCCGGGGCGGCCGGCGGGCTCTACGGCACGATCGCGCATCTCACGCCCTATATCGGCGCGAGCCTCACGGCGAAGTCCTTCGTCATCGCGATCATCGGCGGCCTCTCCAACCCGTTCGGCGTCATCCTCGGCGGCATCTTCGTCGGCGTCGCGGAATCCCTGACCGCGCTCTACTTCGGCCCGACCTACAGCGACGTCATCAGCTTCGGCCTGTTGGTGGTCGTGCTGATCGTCCGCCCCGCCCGTGCATTGAGGACCGCCTGATGAGACCTCTCCCCCTCGCCATCGCCGCCGTCGTGGTCGTCCTCCTCGTCTTCGTGCCCTGGCTCGCGAGCGACGTGATGATGCAGTTCGCGATCGACGCGCTGCTTCTCGCGGTCCTAGCGCAGGCATGGAACATCCTTGGCGGCTTCACCGGCTACGTCTCGTTCGGAAATTCGGTCTTCTACGGACTCGGCACCTATGGGGCCGCCATCGCCATGGCGCAATTCCACCTGCCCTTCTGGGTGGGAATCCTGCTCGGCATCGTGCTTGCGGTCCTCTGCGCGCTGCTGATCGGCATTCCGATCCTGAGGCTCCGCGGGCCCTATTTCGCCATCGCGACGCTGGGCCTTGCGGCGGCAATGGGGGCTATCGTCTCCAACCTGCCGATCGCCGGCTCGAATATCGGCCTCGTCCTGCCGCTGATCCGCGCCGACACGATGTTCTACGAACTCTCGCTCGGCCTCCTCGTCCTGTGCACCCTGACGGTCCTGTGGGTGTCGAAGAGCCGCTTCGGCATGGGCCTGGTCGCGATCCGCGAGGACGAGGACGCGGCCGGCACGATGGGCATCAACACCACCGTCTTCAAGATCGTGGCCCTCGTCCTGTCGGCGCTGTTCACGGCGGTGGCGGGCAGCATCCACGCCTACTGGATCAGCTTCATCGATCCGGCCAGCGCCTTCGACCCGACCCTCAACGTGCGCATGGTCATCATGGCGGTCTTCGGCGGACCCGGCACTGTTTTCGGACCGCTGGTCGGCTCCTTCATCCTGTCGGCGATCTACGAATATCTCGCCAGCAGCATCTCCACGGCGGCGGCCCTGCTCTTCGGCATCGTCATCGTCCTCGCCGTGATCTTCATGCCGCGCGGCCTCGCCAACATGATAGGCGGCGTGCGCGCCAGGGGGCCGCGTTATTTCCTCCAGAACATCCGGGAGAACCGGCTTTGAGCGCCCCGGGTGAAAACGCGGCGGGAGCGACGACGCGCATCCCGATCCTCCAGGCCGAAGGCATCACCAAGCGGTTCAGCGGCCTGGTCTCGGTGAACCGGGTCTCGTTCGAGATGTACGAGAACGAGATACTCGGGCTCATCGGCCCGAACGGCGCCGGCAAGACAACGCTCGTCAACATGATCTCCGGCACGCTCAAACCCAGCGACGGGGAGCTGCGCTTCGAGGGTCAGCCGATCGACGCGCTGCCGCCCTACCAGCGGGCACATCTGGGTATCTGCCGAACCTTCCAGGTGATGAAACCCTTCCCCGGCATGTCGGTGCTGGAGAATGTCACGGTCGGCGCGCTGTTCGGGCGCGGCGGCGAAAAGGTCATGGCGAAGGCGCGCCGGTCCGCCCGCGAGTGGATCGACTTCACCGGCCTCTCCCACCGCGTCGACGCCAGGGCCGACTCGCTCGGCGGGCCGGATCGCAAGCGACTGGAATTCGCCAAGGCGCTCGCGATGGAGCCGAAGCTGCTGCTTCTCGACGAGGTGATGGCCGGGCTCAATGCGGTGGAGGTCGAGGAGGTGATCGAGCTGATCAAGAAGATGCGGGAGCGCGGCGTGACGATCCTCGTCATCGAGCATGTCATCAAGGCGATCCGCAGCCTGTCGGACCGCGTGCTCGTGCTCCATCACGGCGAGAAGATCGCCGAGGGCGATCCGGCCGCTGTTCTGGAGGATCCGCGCGTGGTCGAGGCCTATCTCGGACGGAGGCGGCAATGAGCGAGACGCTGCTCAGGATCGAGAAGCTGAGCGCGGGCTACGGTCCCGTGCCGGTTCTCTTCGATGTCGACCTCACCGTCGGCCGCGGCGAGATCGTCGCCCTCGTCGGGTCCAACGGCGCCGGCAAGACGACGCTGCTCCGGGCCGTATCGCGCGTCATCAAGGCGGAGGGCACGCTGGAGTTCGACGGCGCCGACCTTCTGCCCCTTCCCCCCGAGGCCGCCTTCATGCGCGGCCTGGTGCAGGTGCCTGAGGGCCGGCAGCTCTTCGGCAAGATGACGGTGGAGGAAAACCTGCGCATGGGCGCCTTCCGGCGCAAGGACAAGTCGGGCCTGAACGAGAGCTTCGAACGGGTCTACGAACTGTTCCCGCGGCTGAAGGAGCGGCGCAGGCAGCTTGCCGGCAACATGTCCGGCGGCGAACAGCAGATGTGCGCGATGGGTCGCGCGCTGATGGCGGCGCCGAAGCTCCTGCTGATCGACGAGATGAGCCTCGGCCTCGCTCCGGTGGTGGTCGACCAGCTGCTGGAAGTCCTGACCGACATCCGGAGCCAGGGGGTTACCGTCCTTCTCGTCGAGCAGGACGTCTTCGCCGCCTTCTCCGTCGCCGACCGGGGCTATGTCATGGAAACCGGTCGGGTCGTCGGCGAGGGTTCCATCGCCGAGCTTCAGAACGATCCGGCGGTGCGCGAGGCCTATCTGGGCGCCTGAGGCGGATACCCATTTCGGAAAGAGGCGGGACGGACGATAACCTGGACGAGAGAGCCCTCGCCGGCTCCCGGACGATTACGCGATCAACGTCCTGACGCAGGGTGGGCTGCGGCAGGAGTGGGTCGGCAGGATTTTCGGGTGGAAGAGAAGTGCAGGCCTGATGCCCCTTCGGTGCCGGAACCCGCCATCCAGCCCCAAAGCCTTTCCGCCGGCATGGTCGTGCCGCATTCGTCAAAGGCGGCACGGCCGGTCGGCAGGGTTTTCCGCGCGGGATAACCGGTCAGACCTTCGCCGCGAACACGGGTTCTCGCGGAACGGGACGGCCCGCCTGAGGGCCGTCTCTTCCCACCTCAAGCCTTCGCAAGCTGTTGCGGGCGCCTTTGCCGATGTCCCATCCACAGCGCGGCCACGCATGCCGACAGGGTCAACGCCGCGATAGGAAGCATCGCGAAGGTGAAGCTGCCGGTGGCACCACGGATGGCGCCGATCACCCATGTCGCACCGAACACTCCGAGGTTGTTCAGCGCGTTGATCTGCCCGATCGCCACGGCCGAGAGCCGGGAGGGCAGCGCCTCGGTTGCCATGGCCCAGAACGGGCCCTTGATCATTGAGGCGCAGATGATGACGACGCAGAGAACGCCGATCATCGGGGCGAGACCCTGCACGAACGTGGTGCAGATCAGCGCGACGCCAGCCAGAGCCAGCGGCAACGCCGTATGCAGGGGCCTCTCCCCCGTGCGATCCGAATGCGAGGCCCAAAGGTACATCGCCAGGCTGGCGAGGGCGAAGGGAAGCGAGTTCAGCAGACCGACATGGAAGGTGGAAAGCGCGTAGGTCTTGATGATCTGCGGTTGCCAGAGGGAGAGAGCGTTGGTGACCGATGTTCCGCCGATATAGATCAACGTCAGCACGAGCACGTACTTGTTGATCAGCACGCGCCAGAGCGGAATTTCGGAGTTCACGGCCCCCTTGGTCGGCGACTCGCGAAGCGCATCGGCCAGCCATGCTTTCTGGGGTGGGCTGAGGAAGCCGGCAGACTGGATGTTGCGCGGCAGGACCAGGGCGCAAGCAAGGCCGATCAGCGCGGCCGGCAGGCCCTCGATGATGAACAGCCAGTGCCATCCGCGCAGACCCATGAAGCCATCGCTCAGCAGCAACGCAGCCGAGACCGGCGAGCCGACGACCGACGAAACCGGCAGCGCCATCATGAGGATGGCGACCATGCGACTGCGATGGTTCGCCGGAAACCACAGGGTGAAATAGTAGATCACGCCGGGAAAGAAACCGGCCTCGGCGATCCCGAGAAGGAAGCGCAGCACCGCGAAGGACGTGGGCCCCTGCACGCAGGCCGTGGCCGCTGAGATCACGCCCCAGGCGATCATGGTCACCGAGAGCCAGAGGCGCGCGCCCACCCGCTGCATGATCAGGTTGCCGGGAACGGCGAAGAAGCAATACGCGACGAAAAACAGCCCGGCGCCGAAGCCGAATGCCTGCGAACTCAAGCCGATATCGCCGTTCATCTGCAACGCGGCGAAGCCGACATTCACCCGGTCAAGGGAAGCCAGGAAGTAGCCCAGTGTCAGGAACGGCATCAGCCGCCAGGCCACCTTGCGGACCACCTCCCCTTCAAAAGTCGCAACGTCAGGCATGCACGGTGTCCTTTGTCATGGGCTGGGATACTTCAAGCGACTGACGTCGCAGCCATTCTTCGATCAGTTCGGCGATTTCGGCGTTGTTGCGTTCCATCATCAGCATGTGGGAGTTGCCGCGTATCCCGCGTTGCGGCAGATCCAGGATTTCCACCGGCACTCCGGCGCGAGAGGCACCGTCGAACCACTTGTCCGTGCGGGCGCGGATGGTGGGCCAGCGCGCGTCGAGATCCAGATGATCGCCATAGATCGCCAGCACGGGAATTCCGGCCAGCGCTGCGCCATCGGTGACGCCGCCTTGTGCCGGCTCCACCGCAACGATGCCCAGCACCATTTCCGGCCTGCGCTCGGCCGCACGGAAGGCGAAGGCGCCGCCCTGGGAATGCGCCACGATCACGGCCGGGCCGACGCGGTCCAGCAACGCGCAATAGGCGTCCACGGCCAGTTCATCCGTGCTGGACCAGCGTGGCACGACCTGGCGCATGAACGTGCCGAAGACGTCTAGCGGAAAGCGGCACTCCGGGTAAGCCGCGGCGGCAAGGCTCGCGACGCTGCCATCCTGGACCGCGCGACCGATGCGAAACTGGGTGAAACTGTCCTGCAGGGTGCGAAGCAACGCGGGAGCGGCGAAGTACGGATCGCGCGGCGCCCATCCGGATCGGCCACGCTCGACCGCATCCACATTGAAGCAGGGCCATCCCCGGCGCTGGAACCAGGTGTACCAGCCCTCCCGGCCGTCCGGCGTCGTCTCCCAGGAGGCGCCGGTCAGCGACCCGCCATGCCAGAACAGCAAGGGCGGCCCGCTGGCGGTTTCAGGAAGGGCGTATTGCACGTACATCTGGCCCAGCACGGTGGTGCCGTTGGGATTGATGGGAACAGGAACGCCGTTCCGCGCCAGCACGTGCTCCTCCAGCGGAGCGCCAACCGTTTCCACCATTCGTCCACCGACGAAAAAGGAGCCCGTATCGCTCAGGACCAAAGGCTGTCTGTTCATCCGTATCGTCATCCGAAATTCCGAAAATGCGCCTGCAGTTCGTGCGCCAGCGCGAGCACGGATGCCCGGCATCGCTCTACCTTCGCCTTCGTCATGCGCGTGGCTGGCCCCCCGACGGTGACGGAGGCGATGACCTTCTCCTGGAGGTCGAAGATCGGCCCGCTGAGGCCGACCACTCCGTCCAGCCGCTCGCCGTTGCTCTGACACCAGCCTTTGGCCCGAACCTCGGCCAGGGAGGCCTCGATGCCTTCGGATCTGGCGGCGGCTTCTTCCGGCGGCATGCCGGCCAAGGCCGCGTTCAGGATGGCGGCCCGACGCGGCGGCGGCAGGAAGGCAAGCATAACCCGTCCGCGAGAGCCGGCATGCAAGGGCGTCCGCTCTCCCAGCCGGATGGCGACTTTCACGCTCTCCGGGCTCTCGGCAATCTGAACGCAAAGCGCTTCGTCACCCTCGAGCATATTGAGATACACAGTCTCGCCCGTCGTCTCCGCCGCGGCCTGCAACAGATCCTGCAGGACATCCCCCAGCTGAAATTGCTGACGAAACAGCAGGCCGAGCTCCCACAAGCGGGAGCCGAGACGGTACTTCCTTGTCTGGGGGCATTGCTGCACGAAGCCGTGCTGCTGGAACGTCGCGAGCATTCGCTGCACCGCCGAGGATGAAATTCCGGTGGAGGCACTCAGCTCGCGAACGCCGAGGAGCGGCGCGTCGGCAGAAAACCTGGCCAGCAGACACAAGGCTTGATCGAGGCTCTTCACATTCCGTCCCTCGGATTGTCCCTCTTACGGGGACATTGTTCCTTCTACAGGGACGTTGCCTCCAGCACCTCCAACTCGTCAACACTTTTCAGCACTGAACTTCCCTCAGTCAGAACTCGGAGATCGCTTCGCCCGTCCCGGGCCTGGTCGCGGAATATCCGCTTCCGTATTTCGCGCAACCGGAGCCGAACCGTCGGCAGACAACCCGATCGCGTCGTTCGCCGACCCTGAAAAGCTGCGCTGAAGCTACTTCCGGCCTGTTCGCTTTCGCGCGGGATGTTGTCGTCGCGCGACATGTCGGGTGACCGCGACTCGCATGATCCGCTGGAACGTAGGGCATTCCAGATGGCTGGTTGCACTGCAGGTCATCACGTGGCGCAGCCCGTCACGCAATGCGGTGAGTTCACGGATCTTCCCGTCCAGCTCGTCCGCTTTTTGACCCAGCTGCTCGCGATCGATCTTCGGGACACCTGCGGCCCCGAGCATGCCCGCAATCTCGGTCAGCGAGAACCCGGCGGATTGTCCGAGCGAGATCAGGGACAGCCGCATCAGCACGTCCGGCTCAAAGAGCCGTCGCAGGCCCCGGCGCCCGATTGAAGTGATCAGGCCCTGTTCCTCGTAATAGCGCAAGGCGGAGGCGGGAAGTCCGCCGCTGCGGGCTACCTCGGCAATGTCCAACATGGTTCTTGACCTCAAGTTGGCTTGAAGTGCCAGCTCCTCGGGCCTCGCCCATCAAGACAAGGGACATGAGGCATTGATCACTTCCCCCATCACTCCTCCGACCAGAGGAAACTTCGCATTCGCCGCCGGGCTGTGCCTGACGATCCGGCACGGAGGCCACGCATGAGCCTCGCTCTCCACGCGGCCTTCGTCGGCATTGTCGCGACCGGCTTCATGGACCTGGTTGCCTTCGCGCAGCGGAGGTTCCTGGGCGTCACCTCCCTGAGTTACGCGATGGTCGGCCGATGGATCGGCCATATTCCAAAGGGAAGGTTGATCCATCGACCCATTGGGGAAAGCGCCGCTTTGCCATGTGAAGCGGCTTTGGGATGGGCTTCCCACTACCTGATCGGGATGGTGTTCGCCGCCACCCTTTTGCTCCTCGCAGGGGCGGATTGGGCGCAGAGACCGGGTCCGATCTGGCCGGTCTCGTTCGGCGCGGGAACGGTGGCCGCCCCCTTCCTTCTGCTGCAACCGGGAATGGGGGCCGGCATGGCGGCACGCGGGGCTCCGAAGCCGGCGGCGGCGAGATGGCGGAGCGTATCGGCGCACGTCACGTTCGGGGTCGGCCTGTGGCTCGGCGCCTGGTCCTGGACACAGATTGCAGGAGGATGAAGACGCGGGAGCAACAGCGGCTTGCCCGCAAATGCCGCTCGCTAGTCGCGTCTATAGACGCTGAGCCACGAAGGCGATTGCGGGAAGACGGTGCGCCCGATTCGGATGATCCGTCTTCCCTATTCCAACTAGAGTGCCAGGACCCGATCGAGCGCCGGGTTGATCGCGGCCTTCTGCTCGTCGCTGACCTGGTCCATCGGCGCCCTGGCATAGAAGAAGCCGAGGCCCTGCCGGTGCTGGATGTACTTCACGCACGCCGGCAGGTTGTCATGCTTCAGCACGTTCCAGAGCTGATTCAGAGCGTTGTGGATGCGGAGGGCCGTGTCGAAGTCCTTGGACTGGACCGCGTTCCAGAGCTTCACCGTGACGCCCGGCACGGCGGCCGTCAGCGCGCTGATCGCGCCGTGGGCGCCGAGTGCGAAGGAAGGATAAAGCAGGGCGTCGATGCCGGAGAGGACCACGTTCTGGTCCGACACCGAGCCCATGAGATCCGAAACGGACTTCAGGTCACCGGAGCTCTGCTTCATGCCGACGACACCGGGGACTTCCTTCATGACCTGCAGCATGAGGTCGACGGAAAGGTAGTTCCACGGAATGACATTGTAGATCAGGATCGGAATGCCGGTCGCTTCGTGGATAGCCCGGAAATGCTCCACCGTGTTCTGCGCACTCGGCTTGAACAGGTAATGCACGGGAGTGATCTGCAGGGCGGCAATGTCCATGCCGTCCAGCGCCTTGACGCGCTCGATCGCCTCGCGCGTGCTGTTCACGATCAGGCCGGCGATGAGCGGACGACGGCCGGCAAGGGCCTCGTGGCTGGCCTCCATGACCTTGATGAACTCGCCCGCGCCGAGCGTATGCCCCTCGCCCGTGCTGCCGCCGACGACGATGCCGTTGACACCCTTCCCGACGGCGAAATCCACCTGTTCCTTGATCGCGGAGAAGACGATTTCGCCCCGCTGGTCAAAGGGCATGGTGAAGGGGGGAAGGATGCCTTTCAGCGTATCACGAATGCTTGCAGGCTTGGCGGCAACGGGCCGCTCCAGGGTGGTGGTCGTCATCGATCTCTCCGTTGCAGAAGGAGCCTGCTGCGCCTTGCAGCAGCCCTTGGTTGCGCAACCCGGACCTGGGCCGGTGGAAGCTCATCGCCCCCACTTCGGCCCGAGCTGGGCGCCGGTGGTTTGCATGTCAGGTGATCGGATCGCGCACGACCCCGGCCTGCTGGCCGGAATGGAGGGGCGAAGGAGGTAAACGGGCGGCCAAGGAGCCGGTAAGCATCCGAGCGAACCGGTTGCTCGCCGCCGGAAACACCGTCGACCAGATATGGAACGAGCCCATACGGCAAATCCTCCCAGGCTGCCCGTCGCACGGGACGGATCACAGCTGACGCTCGTCATTTCGCGAGCTTGCCGGAGCATCATGCGCCGAGATCGATCCCTGTCAACAAAATATTGGAATTATATCCCACAATGTGGAACTTCAATAATTCACGTTGCGGGCATGGCCTGACGGTTTGCTGATCCAGAAGGATGCCCTTGGGCACCAAGGCCCGATGAACTACATTTCCCGCAATGCGGAACAGGAAGTCACTGTGAATACCTCCCCCCTCCCTGCAAGTTCGGCTCGCTCTGACGAGGGCATCAAGTCGCTGTCCAAGCTGATGAAGGTACTGGACTGCTTCTCCACCAGCGTGAGAACCTTGTCTCTTTCCGAGGTTTGCCAGCGTACAGGCTTTCCCAAGAGCACGACGCACCGGCTTCTCGCATCGCTTCGCGAGGCGGGTCTCCTGGACCAGGAAGGCGACCGGGACCGCTATCGGCTCGGCCTCAAGCTGTTCGAACTCGGCAACACGGTGCTCGCCAATATGGACCTGCACCGGGAAGCCCGCCCCTACGTCGACGCCCTGGGTCGACTTAGTGGCCAAAGCGTCCATCTCGCCGTGTTCGACGGTCACCACGCCGTTGTCGTCGGACGGTCCGACGCGCACGCCGACGCCGGCGCGCGGGCTTTCTTCGAATCCGCCCCGGCGCACTGCACGAGCGTGGGAAAAGCGATCCTGGCCTTCCAGAATGCCGCCACTCTCGACCGTTTCGTCAGCGGCGAGCTTGCACGCTTTACCGAACACACCCTGACGGATCCCAAAGAACTGCTGGCGGACCTGAAGGCTACGCGGGAGCGCGGCTATTCGATCGACGAGGGAGAACACCAGCCGGGGCTCCGTTGCGTGGGAGCGCCGATCCGGGACGCGTCCGGTCGGGTCTTCGCGGCCCTGAGCGTTAGCGGTCCCGCGTGGAAACTCCCGCTGAGCGAAGTGGAAAGCACGGCGAAGATCGTCATTCACAGCGCCAACGCCATCAGTCAGGCCCTTGGCGGATCAAGCTGAGCAAATACTTGTTGTTCCGAATTGCGGGACGGAAGTCCATTTTTCAGTTGACACCCTGAAGGGGCTCATTTCATCTTCCCGCCCAGTACGCATGGAGAACCATGCCGTGAAGAGAGCGCACAAGCGCTCCTTAGGGAGGAAGACATGTCCATCGACATCCACGCCCCGGTCGGGGCGCTGAACTCTGTTTCGCCGAGCGCCGCGGTCCCTGCACGTCCGCGAGGCCGGAACCTGCGCTGGCTCGTGATCGGCGTGATCACCCTGGTGGTGATCTCCAACTATCTCGATCGCGGCAATCTTTCGGTCGCCGCACCGTTGATCGTGCGTGATCTCGGGATCAGCAATACCGCGATGGGCGTCGTGCTCTCGGCCTTCGTCTGGCCCTATGCGCTGATGAACCTGCCGACGGGCTGGATGGTCGACCGGTTCGGCCCCAAGCTTCTCCTGTCGATCGCGGTCGGACTCTGGTCGCTCGTTTCCGTGCTGACGGGCTTTGCAAACACCACGGCTCATTTCCTGGGTTTGCGCGTTGCGTTGGGGATCAGCGAGGCGCCCCTCTTTCCGGGCGCCCTCAAGGCGACGAACGCGTGGTTCCCCCGTCACGAGAAGGCTGCCGCCACCAGCGTCTATATCGCGGCGACCCAGATCGGGCTGGCTTTATCTCCGCCGATCGCAACCGCGCTGATGGTGCCGTTCGGCTGGCCGGCAATGTTCGTGATCATCGGCCTTATCGGCGCCCTTGCGCTGATCGGCTGGCTAATCGTGTATCGCGAACCGGGCAACCACCCGTGGATCAGCAGCGAAGAACTCACCTACATCCGGGCCGGACAGGATTTCGAGGCCGACGCGGTACAATCCAAGGCCCCTGTCGGCTTCCGTGAATGGGCGGTGCTGTTTCGCCAGCCTTCGATCTGGACCATGATCATCGGCGCGTTCTGCCTGCAATATGTATTCTGGTTCTACATCAGCTGGCTGCCCACCTATTTGGAGCGCGCCCAGCACGTCACCATCTCGCATGCGGGTTATCTGGCTTCCCTGCCGTTCATCGCTGGCGCCGTCGGCGTGATGTCCGGTGGCCGCTTCTCCGATTGGCTGGTCGAGAGGGGCGTTGCAGCCTTCACCGCGCGGCGCGCCGTTGTCTCCGCAGGTGGTCTCCTGACCGCCGCGACCATGCTCGCCACGGCCTTCAGCGCCAACGCCACGATGGCCATCACGTTGCTGACGCTAGGCATGTTCACCTACAGCCTGTCCTCCGGGTGCTATTGGGCGCTGGCCACCGACGTTCTGGAAACGCCCCGGTTCGTGGCTTCCGTCGGCAGCATCCAGAATTTCGGCGGGTTCCTCGGCGGAGCATGCGCCCCCATCGTCACCGGGATGATCGTCGATTATGTCGGCGGCTTCGAAGTCGCGATTCTCGTCACGGGAGGTCTCGCGCTGGTATCTTCCGTCATGTACGGCGTCGTTCTGCGCCGGAGGGTCGCCCTGTGACAGCGACCGTAAACCCGATCACCGTCGACGTCGTCGTTGTCGGCGCTGGCTCGGCGGGGGTAGCTGCTGCGGCGGCCGCCGCCGAGGAAGGCGCGACGACCGTTCTTCTGGAAGCCAGCGGCCACGTCGGCGGCACCCTCGCATGGCAGCTGCTGGAGCACAGCGCCGGCTTCCATGACGTCCATGGAAATCAGGTGATCGCCGGCTTTGGCGACCGGCTGATCGGGCGCCTGAAAGAGCTCGGAAGTTCGCCCGGTCATATCCTCGACGATGTCGGCTATACCGCGACCCGAACACCGGTGAACCATGTCGAGCTCTCGCTCATGGAAGCGGTGATGCTTGGCGAAGCCGGCGTCCAACTGTGGCTGAACTCTCCCGTAGTCGCGGTCCAACGGGAAGGCGATCGGATCACCGGCCTGACCGTCGAAACCCCTGCCGGAAGACGCGAGTTGAGACCGGGACAGGTGGTGGACGCGAGCGGCGATGCAGTCGTGGCGCGTCGCGCCGGGGCGAGGTTTCACGAGGATGCCGCGCGGACGCATCAGCCCGCCTCGTTGACCTTCAAGCTCGGTGGCGTGGATTTCGCTGCCCTGCTGGACTACGCGCGCGCCAACCCGGCCGATTTCAGGCCGGGCAATATCATCGGTGACGCGGCCGACAGCGATGTGAACCTTTGGGGGCTCGGCAGCCTGCTGGCGCGCGGTTATCAGGACGGACAGCTCAGCCTGCAGCGAAGCGAAATGCACCTCGCGGGCTGGCCCCGGCGGGGAGAAGCCGTCGTGAATGTCAGCCGTGTCTCCGCGGGCGACGTGGAGGAGAACTGGACCGGCGACGCTGCCATACAGCTGAGCCGCCAGGTGCTCGAATTCGTTCGCTGGTTCCGCCACGCGGTTCCCGGCTGCGCCGAATGCTACGTCGCCGCCGTGGCTGACCGGGTCGGAGTACGCGAATCCGGGCGGGTCGTCGGAGTGGCGACCCTGACGCGCGACGACCTGCTCCATCCGGTTTCTCGTCCGGACTCGATTGCACGGGGTGCGTTCCCCATCGACATCCACGAACCCGACAAACCGAGCCTTTCCCACACGGAGCAGCTCACCGAACCTTACGACATCCCTTATGGCTGCCTGGTGGTTGACGGCATCGACAACCTCCTCGTTGCGGGGCGGTGCATTTCGTCCACGCATGAGGCGAATGGCTCGGCGCGGATCACGGCCACCTGCTTCGCGACGGGAGAGGCCGCGGGCGTCGCAGCGGCTTTGGCCGCCTCCGGAAACTCGGCAGCACCCGCCGTTGATGTCGCCCTTCTCCGGCAGACGCTGGTCCGACGAGGCGTTCTGCTATCAACTCAGGTCAAGCGTCCGATCCATTTCGCCCCTGTCGACTGCTGAGAGAATCACCGAATCCATGAAGAAGCTGATCAACGATCCCCGTCACGTCGTGCGCGAGATGCTGGAGGGGATCGTTGATATCTCCCCCGCTTTGGCGCTGCTGGAAGACGAGAACGTCGTCGTCCGCGCCGATCTGCCGGAGCAGGCCGCGCGGCCTGTGGCGGTTCTTTCCGGCGGCGGCAGCGGCCACGAGCCGGCGCATGCGGGTTACGTCGGCGACGGCCTGCTCACGGGCGCGATCGCCGGCGATGTCTTCACCTCGCCCAGCAGCGATGCGGTGCTTTCGGCTATCCGCGCCACCAGCGGCCCGGCGGGCGCGGTGCTCATCGTCAAGAACTATACCGGCGACCGCCTGAACTTCGGCCTGGCCGCCGAGCTCGCGCGGACGGAGGGCATTCCCGTCGAGATCGTCGTGGTGGCCGATGATGTGGCCTTGCGCGACGTAGTCGAACCCGCTCGCCGTCGCGGCCTCGCCGGCACCGTGCTGATCCACAAGATCGCCGGCGCTGCCGCTCGCAAGGGCCATTCCGTCCAGGAGGTCGCAAGTATCGCGCGGGAAGCCTCGGCGGCTTTGGGCACCATGGGCGTGGCGCTCGGCGCCTGCACCCTGCCCGGCGCGAGCAAGCCCGGCTTCACGCTCCCCGAGAACGAGGTGGAACTGGGCCTCGGCATCCATGGCGAACAGGGTGTCTCCCGCAGTCCGCTGTCCTCGGCCGACGAACTCACGGAAACGCTGATCGCGACGCTCGCCGACGATCTCGGCCTCAAGGACGGCGCTCGCATCGCGCTGCTCGTCAACGGGCTCGGCGCGACGACGCCGCTGGAACTGGCGATCGTCGGACGCGCCGCGCTGGCCGCGCTCCGGCAGCGTCGCCTCCAGGTGGAACGCGTCTGGTCCGGCAATTACCTGACCGCGCTCGATATGCCCGGCTGCTCGCTGAGCCTGCTCCGCCTCGATGACGAAAGGCTGGCGCTGCTGGATGCTCCCGCAACCTCGCCCGCTTGGCAGCCGGGCATTGCCGTCCAGCCCGCGCGCAAGCTCGTCAGCGCCGCCCCGCTCGCGGCTACCGAGGAGCCGGCCGATATCGGAGCGGCCCCAGCTTCCGATCTCGTTCGCGCCGCGCTTCAGGCTGTTGCCACCGCGATGCGGAATGCGGAACCGGAGTTGACGGACCTGGACAGCCGCACCGGTGACGGCGATCTCGGCGCCAGCATGGTGCGCGGGGCGGAAGCGATCGAGACCCTGCCGCGGAATGCGTCGCAGAGCGCCGGAAGCCTTCTCGCCGCACTCGGCAACGCGCTGCGCCGCGCGATCGCCGGCAGCTCCGGCCCCTTCTACGCGGTTGCCCTTATGCGCACGGGACGACGGCTCGACGAAGCGCGGAACCCAGGCGCGCGCGACTGGGCCGAGGCCTTCGAGATGGCGGTGGCCAGCGTCGGCGAGCTTGGGGGCGCCAAACCGGGCGACCGGACCATGCTGGACGCGCTTCACCCCGCCGCCGACGCTCTCCTGCACGGCCTCGATGCCGGCCTGTCGCCGAGGAAAGCGCTGTCCAAAGCGGTTCAGGCTTGCGCTGAAGGCGTGGACGCCACGACCCGCATGCATCCCCGTCTCGGCCGCGCCGCCTATCTCGGAGAACGGGCGATCGGCTCGCCCGACGCGGGTGCCGCAGCCGTGCTCGTCTGGATGCGCGCGCTGGAAAAGGCGGTGACGCGGAGCTAGGCGGGGAGCTCGGTCAGCTTCCGCTCTTTAAAGGCGACCGTACCTGCCCGGGCGCGTCGTGCTGACCGACAGGTGCGATCCGTTTTCGGCGGGAAACGGGCGACCTGACGCGGGCGGAGCTGGCCGCCCAGCATGGCATCCATCACACGAGAGGCGCGGTCTGGGCGGCCCGCGAGGTGCACGACCTCAACCGGTGGCGCGAAGCACGACACTCGGTGAAGGCGCGGGCGCCAGCCTTCTCCGGCAGAGCTCGGCGAGGAAATCCACGAAGAGACGCACTTTGGCCGACATGTAGCGGCTCGGCTGGTAGACCGCATAGATCCCGTTCTCGAATGCGGCGTAGCTGACCCGGTAGTCGCTCAGCACCTGCACCAGCGACCCCCTGGCGAGGTCCTCGCGGATCGACCAGTCGGGCATCAGCACGATACCGACGCCGGCCAGCGCGAACTCCCGCAATGACGGCCCGTTGTCCGTCTGCAGCCCGCCATCCACCGGCACCTCGGAGATCATGTCGTTGGCGTCGGCGAAGCGCCAGACGGTCCGGCCCATGTTGAGCCGATAGGTAAGGCAATTGTGCTGAGCGAGATCGGCGGGAACATGGATCGGCGCGCTTCGCGCCAGATAGGCGGGGGATGCGCACAGCACCCGCTCGCTCCCGGTCAGTTTGCGTGCGATCAGCGAGGAGTCTTCCAGGGCACCGATGCGGATATCGACGTCGATATTCTGCTCCACCAGATCGATGACCTGGTTCGACAACATCAGGTCCACCTTGATATCCGGATATTGCTCCAGGAAGGCCGGTAGCGCCGGGACAAGCTCACGAGTGCCGAAGAGCAAGCGCGAATGGACGCGAAGCGTGCCACGTGGCGAGCGCTGAAGTTGGGAAATGCTGCTTTCCGCCTCGTCCAGCTGGTTGAGGATCTGTTCGGCGTGCTGGAAGTACACGTGCCCCGCTTCGGTCAGTGTCAGCTTGCGGCTGCTGCGATTGAGCAGGCGGCTCCCGATCCCGTCTTCAAGTGCGTTGATGTAGCGCGACACCGAGGCAGGCGACATACCTATCTGGCGGCCGGCGGCGGACAGGCTGCCGCTCTGCACAACCATGACGAAGACGCGTATTGCGCGAAGATTGTCCATCGTTCCTCCCCGAAACCGGTCTGAGCTCTTCGACCCTCGGGTCGCGGCAGGTTTTCGGAACGTGATCTTTGCGCCCTTTGAAAGAAGCTGCGCAAGTCCTGACGATATCGCGCGTCGGAATAGATGTAATGTAAGCGCGGAAGCCGGGTTCAGGCAGGAGCTTCTTCCGCCATCTGCAAAGATGGCCCCCGCTTAGTGAACGTTCCGGCTCCAAATCAGCGGTGTTACCGACTGCGTGTTGTGGACAGCCCCCATCCAAGCGGGGCGCGAGCGTGATAGCGGACAGGGATATAGATGGTGGAGAGCGTCCTAAAGGGTATCCGCGTTCTTGATTTCTCGCGCATCTTCGCCGGCCCCGCGGCAACCCAGGTCCTCGGCGATCTGGGGGCGGAGATCATCAAGATCGAGGAACCCGGTCGCGGCGACGACGCGCGCACATTCGGCGTCACCGAAACGGCGATGGAGGAGTTCGGTGCCAGTCCGTCCTTCCTGGCGCTGAACCGCAACAAGCGAAGCATGGTGCTCGACCTGAAGATCCCCTCGGCCCGGGCCGTCGCAGCGGACATGGCGGCACGATGCGACGTCCTCGTTCACAACTTCCGCCCCGGCGGGATGGCGAAATTCGGGCTCGATTACGAAACGCTCGCCGTCGCCAATCCCCGTCTGGTCTATTGCGAATTCTCCGCCTACGGCACCGAAGGCCCGCTGTCTCATCTCGGCGCCAACGACGTCGCGCTCCAGGCGCATAGCGGACTGATGAGCATCACCGGCGAGTCCGACCGACCGGCGGTGCGTTCCGGCACCGCGGTGATCGACCTCCATGCGAGCCTGGGGCTCGTCTCGGCGGTGCTGGCGGCGCTCTTCCACCGTGAACGCACCGGCAAGGGGCAGCGGGTGGAAACCTCGCTGCTGCTCAGCGGCGCGCATCTCATGAATTATTTCTACACCGAGTACTGGCTCGACGGAACGGTGCGCCAGCGGATGGGAACAGCGAACCATCTCAGCGTTCCGAACCAGGCGTTTCCCGCACGCGACGGCAGCGTCATCATCATCGCACCCGCCGATGACATGTGGCGGCGGTGCGCCCACGCGCTCGCTCCCGAGAAGCTCGACAGGCCCGCTTTCAAGACCGCCTTCGACCGCCGCCAGCATCGCGACGAACTGATCGCGGCGCTCACCGACGTGACGCGCACCATGTCGTGCAAGGAACTTGTCGATCGCCTCGGCGCCGTCAAGGTCAACGTCTCCAAGGTCAACGATGTTGGCGAGGCGGCCGACGACGCGCAGCTTGCCGCGATCGGCGGAGTCGTCGAGCAACGGATGGGCGAGCGCACGCTGAAATCGGTGCAGATGCCCTTTGCCATGAGCGCGACGCCGGCGGTCGCCGATCTGCCGCCGCCGCGTCATGGCGAGCATACCGATGAGATCCTCTCCGAATTCGGCTATGACGCCGCAGCTATCGAAGCGCTCCGGGCCGAAGAAGCACTCGGGCGCGCGTGAGACGGGACAGCGGCGGCGCGGGCAAGACCCAGCCGCTTCCCGCGCCGCCTCCCGAGTTGCAGCCCCGGGCCGTCAGACCGTTGCGACCGGCGTAACCGGCGAACCCACGGCCCCCGGCAGCCGAAGCGGCGGCGCCGTCAGGAAGAAGCGCGACCGGTTGTTGGCCCGCAGCCAGTCTGCCAGCGGTGACATGAGCCAGAATTCGCCCAGATAGATGCCAAGCTTGAACAGGCAGTGCTCGTGAAGAGGCAGGGCCGTAAACCGCGTCTCGTCCGCATCGCGAGCCGGCGTCTGTTCAACGGCGATATTATCAGCGGCCAGCGCGACCAGGCCGGTTTCCTCGATCCACCGCTGGATGCCCTTGTCCCGTCCATCGATGGCGGCGAAATGCGAACGAAGGCGTCTGGCGTCTGGCTGCCTTTCCATGGAGAGCAGCATCTCGTCGAACCCGGTGCGGAAGCAGACGATGTCGCCGGCTTCCACATCAATGTCGTCGGCTTCCAGCACCCGCATGAGGTCGTCGTATGTAACGAAGCGCCGGTCCGTTCCGAAATGCTGCTTGAGGTCGATCATGACGCCGCGGCCCTGAACCGCGCTCTCGGCCATGTGTTCGACGCCAAGGACATGCGCCCCGCTCTCCTGCCCCGTCGGCAGACCGCTCTTGTGATCCAACGGCCCGGCAATGTCTTCATTTGCCCGGAACCCGTTGTAGAAGACGATCTCTGCCTCGCCGTCGCCATCGGCGTCGAACTCCTGCCCGATATGCGCAAGACTGTCCCACTGCGTCGAATATTGCAGCGTCAGCAGCACCTGGTCGTCGCAAAGCACGTCGAGATGTCTGGGATTGTTGCAGGAGTAGGGGAAGTTCATGTTCGGCCGGCCGTTATCCATCACCGGCCCCAGCCTCGGCGGATGGCGCGACGCGTTGATGGCCGTCCCGCCAGGATAATCCAGGGGGAGACTCAGGCAGAAGCTTTGACCCGTCCGGATTTCCGCGGCCGCCGCGCGTCTGCGCTCCGGCGTCAGCAGATTGAGCCGGCCTATCTGGTCCTCCGGCCCGAAGTCCCCCCAGTTCGACCCTTCAGGCCGGTTCTTCCAACGCGGCTTCACGCTCAACGCAAAGATCCTTTCTTCGAAAGGCGACTAGTAGCACCGGCGGAAAAGGTAAACCGTCGCTGCCGGTCGGACTTCGCGACGGCTCCGACCCTCGGCGGCAGATGCGCCGAAGGGAGGCTGTCCGCGAAAGCCGATCCGAAGAGACCAATAATGAACAAGGGACGGAGCTACCACGTGCAACGGGCGTACATCACTCTTGCAGCTTTCGGATTGATCGCTTTCGCGAACGCCGGCAGCGCCTCTGCAGCGGACCTCGTGGTGGGAGAGCTGCACCCGATCACGGGGCAGGCTTCGTATTACGGCCTCCCGATGAGCAAGGGAATCCAGCTCGCGATCCAGCAGGTGAACGCGGCAGGCGGCCTCAAGGTCGGCAACGAAACCTATCAGCTCAAGCTCTCCACCGGCGACGACCAGGCGACCGGCGTCGCAGGTGTTGCCGCCCTGCGAAAGCTGATCGCCAACGGCGTCCATTTCATCATCGGGCCGCAGTCGAGCCCCGTCGCCTCCGCCGTCAGTCCCATCATGAAATCGCACCCCGATGTGCTCCAGATCATCGATGGGTCCACCGCGAACGGCATCGTCAACGGCCGCAATACATTCCGCACTACCGTCACGGCCGGCACCTACGACGACGCGGTGGTGAAGATCGCCGGGATGAAGACGTACAAGAGCGTGGCGCTCCTCACGAACCGGCTCGCAGCCGGTTTCATGGAGACGGAAGGCGAGATCGTCAAAAAGCTTGAGAGTGCCGGGCACAAGGTCGTCGACCGCAGCTACTTCAAGGTCGGGGATACCGACTTTTCAGCGCAGCTCACCCGTGTCCTGTCGTTGAACCCGGACGCGCTCTACCTCCGCGATGCGCCGGTGGAAGACGCGCTCATCACCAAGCAGGCGAAGCTGCTCGGCTACAAGGGCGACATCGTCTGGGAGGTGAATGCCCCTGCCACCACCGTGGTCAAGAACATCGACGATGCCGACATGAACGGTGTCCTCAACGGCATTCCGCCGAAGTTCGACTTCTACATGAAGGAAGGCGGACCGGCAGCAAAGGCGCTCGAGGGTGCGTACAAGCAGGCCTACGGCAGCGAGCCCGGCGAAAACACCGGCATCAGCTACGACAGCGCGAACATTCTTTTCACGGCCATGCAGAAAGCAGGCTCCGTCGAGCCCAGGGCGGTGGCCGAGGCTCTGAAGAACGTGAAGGTCGCGGACGTGCCGAAGCTCGTCACCCGCTTCGAGCCACACGAGGACGGTCTCCTCTTCAAGGATGGGCAGGCCCACCTGCCGACGCTCGCGCAGGTCTGGAAGGATGGAGACTGGCGACCCATCGGTCAGTAAGGCAGCCGCACGGCCGGTCTCCCGGGTGCCGGCTGCGGCGGGCACACGGCGACGGCCGAAGCAGATCCTGCAGCCACGAAACGGGAGAAGCGGACGGTGACGCAGGCATCATCCAAGAAGGTCGCGGTCGTGACCGGCGGCCTGCGCGGCATCGGAGCCGCCATTCGCGAGGCGCTGACACAGGACGGTTTCGTCGCAACGTCCATCGACCTTTCCGCCGAACCGGGCGATGCCCTGCAATATGCGTGCGACATCTCGGACGTCGCGGCACTGTTCGCGGTCTTGGAGCGGATCGAGCAGGATCACGGCCTTGTCGGCGTTCTGGTGAACAATGCCGGTATTCTGTCGAACAAGTCGCTGTTCGAGCTGACGCCGGACGTTTTCGACAGGACCCTCGCGGTCAATCTGCGGGCGATGATGTTCGCGAGCCAGTGGGTCGCGCGCCGCCTCACCGAAGAGGACGAAGCCGGAGCGATCGTGAACGTCGCGTCATCGGCTGGCCGATTCGGATCCAGCTGGATGGATTACGGCGCCTCCAAGGGCGGTGCGATCAGTCTCACGATGAGCCTGGCCAAGGTGCTTGCCGAGAAGAAGATACGGGTCAACGCCGTCGCGCCCGGACAGGTCGTTACCGACATGCACCGCGCCATGTCACCAGCCCAGCAGGCCGCCAATGCCGCCCGGATCGGCATGAAGCGCCCGGCCGACCCGGCGGAAATCGCGAAGGTTGTTGCCTTCCTGGCAGGGGAGGACGCCAGCTTCATGACGGGATCGATCATCGACGTGAACGGTGGCCGCTTCTGAACGTCGCTGAGGGCACCTTTGCCAAATTCGGAAAGGTCAAGCGCGGACGGAAGGCGTATTCATCGGAAAATAAAAAAGAGAACTGCCCACAGGGCAGTATTAGGGGGGCAACGATGCGTCTGAAAGGAATGACGGCGATTGTCACGGGGGCCGCGAGCGGCCTTGGTGAAGCAACCGCTCGCCGCTTCGCCGAAGAGGGCGCGAGGATCGTCGTTGCCGACATCGACGGTGAGAAGGCAGCAGAGGTGGCCCGCCAGATCGACGCAAGTGGCAGCACCGCCATCGCGCTGGCGTGCGATATCACCAGCGCGGCGGCCTGCGGCGATCTCGTCGCAAGGGCCGAAGACTTCTTCGGCGCCCCCATCGACATCTTCCATGCCAATGCGGGGACATCCTTCAGCACTCCGCTGGGAGAGGCGGAACCGGGCCGCATCGAGCGCACGATAGAGATCAATCTTCTGGGCGCCGTCTTTTCCGCGCAGGCGGCGATGCCTAGCCTGGTGCGAAGCGGCAATGGCGTCCTTCTCTTCACGAGTTCGCTGCAGGCCATCCTGGGCCGGCCGGCGCGCAGCGTCTACACCGCCACGAAACATGCCATCACCGGGCTGGTGAAGAGCCTCGCGCTTGAGTTCGGGCCGCAGAATGTCCGCGTGAATGCCATCGCGCCCACAGGCATCGATACGCCCCTTCTGCGCCTGCAGCTGTCACGCGTCACCGACGACGTGGACGCCCGGATCGCCAGCATGGCTGCGAGCCTGCCGCTCGGTCGCATGCCGACGCCGCGCGACTTCACCGACGCGGCCGTCTTCCTCGCTTCAGCGGAAGCGCGGTGCATCACGGGGCAGACCCTTGTCGTCGACTGCGGCGCCTCCGCGGGGATTGCCGAGCCCAGGCCGGCAGCGAGCTGACCGCCGCGTCTCAGGGAAGCGCCAGGCGGAAATAAAAGCAACAGGAGGAGGGAACATGAAGAGATTGTTGGCCACGGCGGCGATTGCCGCTCTCCTCGCCGGGGGATCCACGGTGCAGGCCGAAGAACTCGTCCTGGGCGAGATCCACCCCATCACCGGGCCGGCTTCCTTCTACGGGCTGGTCATGAGCCAGACGCTGAAGATGAATGCCGAACAGGCCAATGCGGCCGGAGGCATCGATATCGGCGGAAAGAAGTACCAGATCAGCATCGACACGGGCGACGATCAGGCCCAGGCGACCAAAGGCGTCGCCGCGTTCCGGAAGCTGCTCGCCGACAATGTGCATTTCGTCATCGGCCCCCTGGCGAGCGCCGTCGCTCCCGCCATCAAGCCGGTGATCGATGCCCGTCCCGATGTCCTGCAGATCATCGACGGATCGATCGCCGACGGCGTGGTCAACGGCAAGAACAGCTTTCGCGTCCAGGCCGATGCCGACACATACAACGACGCCGCCATCGACTATCTGAAAAGCAAGGGCATCAAATCTTCCGCTATCCTGACGGACAGAGGCCATCAGGGCTTCCGCATGTCCGAGCAGCGGATGATGAAGTCGCTGAAGAATGCCGGCGTCAACATCGCCGCGCAGGAATACTTCCAGATGGGCGACACCGATTTTTCCGCTCAGATCACCAAGCTGGCCGCGAGCCAGTCCGAGGCGCTGATCCTGCGCGGCTACCCCGGCGAGGGCGCCCTGATCACCAAACAAGCCCAACAACTCGGCTACAAGGGGCAGATCGTCTGGGAAATGGGCGCCCCGCCCTCCACCGTCATGAAGAACATCCCCGCGACTCAGATGGACGGCGTGGTCAACTGCATCCCGCGCATGATGGCGGACTATATTCGTCTGAACGTGCCGAATGCTATCAAGGTCGCCGACGCATTTCACGCCAGGTACGGCAAGGACGCGGGCGAAAACGCTGCTTTCAGCAATGACGCCTTCTGGATCCTGACCACGGCCATGCAGAAGGCTGGCGGCGTGGAGCCGGGCAAGGTCGCGGCGGTGCTGAAGGACCTCAAGGTCACCGACGTTCCCAACCTGATCATCCAGTACAAGCCTCAGGAGAACGGCCTGCTCTTCAAGAACGGTCAGGCCCACCCGCCGAGCGCCTGCCAGATCTGGCACGGCGAAAACTGGGCAAGTTTGCCCGGCGACCATCTGGACCTGACGACAAAGAACTGACGATGATAGAGCTTCTTCCCCAGCAACTCGTCAACGGCCTTGCCCTGGGCAGCAGCTACGCGCTGATCGCCCTCGGGCTGACCCTGGTCTTCGGCGTCCTGCAGATCCCGAACTTCCCGCACGGCGAATTGTACATGCTGGGAGCAAGCTTCACCTATGTTCTGGTGGGGTATGGCGTCAACTTCTGGCTGGCGGTTCCGATCGCCAGCCTGGGTGTCGTGCTGGTCGGCATCTTGCTCGACCAGGTCGGTTACCGGCGTATCGACAGAGGCGGCAATCTCAGTCTGATGATCGCCGCGCTCGCGATGTCGACCGTGCTCCAGCAGGTGGCGACGCTTCTATGGGGCGCGGAACCGCACACCACACGCACTCCGTTCACGGGAATCCTGCGGACCCCCTACTTCAGCATCGGCATCTATCAGATCGTCATCTTTGCCGCGGCGCTGCTCTGCTGGCTGTTCGTCTGGCTCGTACTGCATCGCTCGCGTCTCGGGCTGGCGATCCGTGCGATGGCGCAGAACCGCACGGCGGCCCTTCTGATGGGGATCGAACTGACCTGGGTGCGGATCGCCACCTTCGCCATCGGCGCCCTGATCGGCGGCATCGCGGGTTCGCTGCTCGGCGCGGCCTTTCCGATCTACCCGACCATGGGGCTCAACCCGGTCCTGAAGGCCTTCGTGATTCTCGTGATCGGCGGTGTCGGCAATCTCTGGGGCGCCATTGTCGGGGGCTTCCTGCTGGGCATCCTCGAGATCCTGGTGGCCGGTTATATTTCCAGCCAGCTTCAGGACATCGGCACCTTCGCGATCCTGGTCGTGGTGCTCATCATCCGGCCGAACGGCCTTTTCGGACGCGCGGAGGTCCTGCGATGAGACGCGAAGCCATCATGCGTTGGCTGCTGCCGGTGATCATCCTGGTCATCGCGCTGGCGGCCGTTCCCTTTGCCAACGATTACATCCTTTACGTGCTCACCATCGCGGTGCTCATGTCGACGCTCGCCGTCAGCTACGATGTGCTGCTCGGACTGACCGGTTACCTGTCGCTCGCGCATGGCTTCCTTTATGGCGTGGGGGCTTATACCGCCGCCTATCTCACGACCAATTCCGGCTGGAATTTCTGGCTCGCGATGCTGGCCGCGGCCCTCATGAGCGCCCTGATCGGGGCCATCGTGGCGCTCGTCGCCTTCCGCACCAAGGGCATCTACTTCGCGGTGCTGACGCTCGGGATCGGCCTCGTCGGCTTCCAGTTCTTCCTCGTTCTGGAGCCTCTTACGGGTGGAGTCGGCGGTTTTGTGGGCATCCCAGGCATCCCGTCATTGCCGGGTCTCGCCGACGATCCGTCCCGCAACAACCTCGTCGTCGCGATTGTCCTGCTGGCCGTCACGTACTTCGCCGCTCTGGTGTTTCTCCGCAGTTCCATCGGAGCCGCCTGCCTCGCAGTGCGTGAGGACGTGACGCTCGCCCAGTCGCTCGGCATCCGCGTCGGCACGGCGCGCCTTGCCGCGTTCACCTTCAGCTCCGCCTTCGCCGGCGCGGCTGGCGCTGTTTTCGCCGCCATCTCGAACTTCGTCGGTCCGGACGACTTCTCCGTCATGGCGACGGGCTTTCAGGTCGTGGTCTTCGTCGTAATCGGCGGAATGGGAACGCTATGGGGCCCGATCCTCGGAGCTTTCCTGGTTGTCTGTCTGCCTGAGGTGCTGCGCGGGGCGGCGACCTACAGCGTCGCGATCTACGGGATCCTGCTCCTGTTTTTCATCCTCTTCGCTCCCAAGGGCATCGCCGGCGCGGTGCTGGCACTCCGCCGCCTGCTGCCGGCGCGGCCCGCTTCCGTGACCCAAACCGCCAGACATTCGGAGGCGAGATGAGCCTGCTCTCCATTCGCGGCATCACGCAACGCTTCGGCGGCGTCACGGCCCTGACGGATGTCAGCCTCGACGTCGAGGAAGGGACGATCCACGGACTGATCGGCCCGAACGGCGCAGGCAAGACGACGCTGATCAACATCGTCTCGGGGCTCGTGCGCCCGACCGAAGGAACGCTCAGCTTCAACGGTCGAGAGAACGGCCCCTGGCCCATGGCGCATGCGGTGACGCTCGGGATCGTCCGCACCTATCAGCAAACGCGGGTCTTCATGGGCCTGACCGCCCGGGAGAATCTGCGCATCGCCCACGTGGCGGGCGCCGGAGATGCCAACGCCGAGGACCTGATCGACGCGCTGGACCTCGGCTCGTCGCTCGACCGGGTGGCCGGGGAACTGCCTTATGCCACCCTGAGACGTCTGTCCCTCGCTTTGGCGCTCGGGCTCCGGCCGAAACTCCTGCTTCTCGACGAGCCCGCCGTGGGCCTGGCACCCGACGAAATCGCTCGAATGGCGGAGGTGATTCGCCACTTCCACGGGCAGGGCCTTACGGTGTTCCTGGTGGAGCACAACATGCGCTTCCTGATGGAGCTTGCCTCCCGCGTCAGCGTGTTCGACCGCGGGCGCCTGCTTTTCGAGGGGACGCCCGAGGCCGCGCAAGGCAACCCGGAAGTGATCGAGGCGTATCTTGGCCGAGGACTGAAGAAGCATGCTGGAAATTGAGGAGCTGTCGGCCGGCTATGACCGGCTGGAAGTCCTGCGCGGCGTCAACATCACCGTTGCCGACGGGGGGTCGGTTGTCGTCATGGGAGCGAATGGAGCGGGGAAGTCCACGCTTTGCCGCGCCATCTCCGGCCTGATCGAGTGCCGACGCGGAGCTATTCGATTCGACGGCGCGGACATCAGCAGGGTCGGCACGTCCGAGCGTGTGCGACGCGGTATCGTGCAGGTCCCGGAAGGGCGGCAGGTCTTTCCGCAAATGACGGTAAAAGAGAACCTTCGCCTCGGAGGCTGGATCCACGGCAAGGCGAAAGAGGCTGCTCTTCGCGAGATCTACGACCTCTTCCCGAGGCTTGAAGAGCGGCAGGGACAGAATGCCGGCCTGCTTTCGGGTGGCGAACAGCAGCTCCTGGCGCTGGGCCGCGCGATGATGGGCCGCCCGAAGCTCCTGCTTCTGGACGAACCGACGCAAGGTCTCTCGCCCGTGGCCATCGAGCAGGTTGCCGAAGCGCTGATCAGCATCGGCCGTCGCGGCGTCTCGATCCTCCTCGTGGAACAGAACCTTGCGCTGGCAGAGGCGGTCGGCAGATACGCGTATGTGCTGGAAACGGGCCGCTGCGCCGCGGAAGGCCCGGCAGCCGAACTCCTGTCGTCCGACGTCGTAGCCGCAAGCTATCTCGGCCACTGAGAACGGAATGGGCGCAGGTCCGCTGGCCTGCTCCCGGGACCGCGTAAACATCTGCGGCGCGGCAGGGTCTTCCTCCCTGCCGCGCCGCATTCGCTTCGCTGTTTATGATGGAGGCGGGTTCCTAGCGCAGCACCACCGTGGCGTCGCCCACCGTGACGACAGTACCCTCCCCGTTCTCGCACCAGACATCGAGCTTCACCCGTCGTCCGCCCTCCTGATGGTCGATCGCCGTCACCCTGGCACAGCTCGTGATGGCGTCATCCTCATAGATCGGCTTGACGTACTTCGTCCGCAGTGCGCCCTCGCGCGCCACCGTGTCACCGAACTGGTGGACCAGCAGACCGAGGATCCAGTTGGTCGAGATCATGCCGTCGGCAATGATGCCCGGCAGCCCCTGCGAGCGGGCATAGCCGTCGTCATCGTGGATCGTAGGCTCCTGCCGCTCGATGCGGCCGGTATCCATTCCCACGGTCGGTTGCGCATCGACATACCAGCGCATGCGCTCGCGGGTCATCAGCCGCATCCGGCCCCGCAGTTCGGAGCCGATGGTGAGGTCCGAGGTGTTTGTTTCGCGATCCATGGGTCAGCCTCCCGCCTTCTCGTTCTCGCCGCCATAAGAGAGGATGACCGTGTCGCGGTAGGTGATCAGCAGCTTGTCGGTCTCCGCCGCGCGCATCTCGATCTCCATGTGGACGTAGTCGCGGCCCCGTTTCACATAACGCTGAGAAACGATGCCCTTCACAGAGAGCCGCTCCTCGGCCGGAACCGGCGCGTGCACGGTGGCGTCATACTCGATGTGAACGCGGGCATGGGGGCCGGTGCCTTCCGGGCAAGCGCTCTTGTAAAGCCGCAGCTTGTCGAGGTGCACCATGGTGGGCGGCGCGATCTGGCCGTCCTTGTGCTGGAAGCAGTCCTCGTGCAACTCCACGGCGTGGGCGTATTCGCGGATGACGAAGCGACTGATCGTGTACTCGACCGGACCGAGTACGTCGCCCTCTTCAAGATCGCTGACGTAACGTCCCACAGTCATTGCCAACCCTCCCTTACTATTCCCGTTGCCTCCGGGATAGCACCGGGCGACCGGCCGAACATGTCCTCGCTCCGAGCATCAGCTTTCCACGCGATGCAACAATGCGAGCGGCTCCTCCGCCTCGTTCTTCCGTATCGTGGAATGGAGCTTTCCGGTGCTTCTCGTGGCCGGTGCCCGGCGCCTCCGGTAGCTTCGCGGCAGCTACCAAAGGATCACCCATGAGTTTCGAAACGCTGCGGCTCGCGGTCGAGGGCGGGATTGCGACCGTCACGTTCGACCGCCCGCCGGTAAACGCGCAGAACCGCAAGTCGCGCGAGGAGTTCATCCAGGTCTTCGACCAGCTGAGCGACCGGGATGACGTCCGCGTCGTGATCCTTACGGCTGCCGGAAAGGTCTTCTCCGCCGGGGCCGACGTGAAGGAGCGCGTGGGCCTCGCCCAGGAACCCGGCGACTATGTCCGCCATAACCGCATCACACGCGAATTCTTCTATGCGGTCCGCGACTGCGAAAAACCGGTCATTGCGGCGGTAAACGGCGCCGCGATCGGTGCCGGCTTCGTCCTGATGCTGAGCTGCGACATCATGCTGGCATCGGACGAGGCCTACTTCGTCATGCCTGAGTTGGATGTCGGCCTGGCCGGCGGCGCTCGCTTCCTGCAGGAACATTTCGGCCGCTCGAAGGCCCGCACCATGTACTTCACCGGCGAAAAGGTGCCGGCGCAGGAACTCTACCGGCTAGGCGTGATCGAGGCGTGCCTGCCCCGCGACCGGCTCATGGCCGAGGCGATGCGGATCGCGACCCGGATCGCGGAAAAAAGCCCGCTGGCGGTGCGCCGGGTGAAACGCGCCTTCGACACGGTCGAGGAGATGCCGGTACGCGACGCCTATCGATACGAGCAGACGATCACGGTCGAGCTCTCCAGGACCGAGGATGCCAAGGAGGCGCAGCAAGCCTTCGTGCAGAAGCGCAAGCCGGTGTTCACCGGCCGCTGATCGACCTCTCGGCAGCGGCCGCCCGTCGCCGTCGTCAATCGGGGCAGCTATTCGACCGAGCTGCCCTTGAGCGCGTCTTCGAAGGCGGGGACGCCGATCGTGCAGGTGTGGATGGAGATCGCCCCCGCCAGCTGCAGAATCGCGCCGATCTCGGCCGGACTGGCGCCCGCCGTCAGCGCGGCCTTGACGTGGCACCGCATTCCCTCCTTGAAGAGAGCCGTCGGGGCGGCGCAGACGGCCAGCGCGATCAGCTCCTTCTCCTTCGGAGAGAGTGGCCCCGCCTGCCATGCGGCGGTGCCGTAGGCCAGGTATCCTCTCGCGAGGTCGAGCGAGGTGGAAAGCATGAGGTCGCCGGATCCGGGCCAGTTGCCGACAGCTTGTCGGTATGCGTCCCTGTCGGCGCGGGCATCGTCGCCAAGCGGTGCCCCTCCCGCAGCCCCGAGCTCCTCCGCCAGGATCTCGTAGCCGAGTTCGAGCGGCTGCTGGGCGGCCAGCGCCGTCGTGATCAGGATGGTCTGCAACACCTCTTCCGCAGTGGCTCCGGCCTTCAGGGCGAATTCCATGTGCCGGCGGCCGCCGCGTTCGTACATGTGGTTCACCGAGATATCGATGGCGACATAGACGAGTTCGCAAAGCTTCGCGGGCAGCAGGCCGGAGCGCGCCGGTCCAGCCTGGTAAAGCAGGTAGGCCTTCAGGAATTCCGGCGCCCGCTCAAGCAGGATCTGATGGAAGGGCGACCAGTATCCGCGCTCCTTCATGATGTCGGCCTTGAGCGCGATCGTCTCGTCTTCGGTCATGTCGCCCTTCCTGTTCTCGTCCCGGGCCATTCGCAGGAAGAGTCTGCGTAGCAGGCGGTGCTGGCCGGCAGAACGCGTGGAAGGTGCGCTCCAGCTTTACGCGGATCGGAAAGCTGGAGCGTCGCCGTGCGTCAGAGCGTCAGAGCGTCAGAGCATGGTTTCGACCGGCTCGAAGCGGTAGCGATCTCCGTCCCGCCTGACATAGCCGGCATAGGGCTGGCCGAAATGCGCCGGCAGCAGCAGCGCACCCTCTCGTGCCGCCTGGTCCAGGATTTTCGCCCGGGTCAGGCGGGCAAGATCCTGATCCTCGCAATAGCGGCTGTTCCAGTCGGGATAGGAGACTTGCAACGGCTGGTGCATGACGTCGGAGATGAACATGGCGACCTTGCCGTCCGCCTCCACCCTGACACCCATCATGCCGGGCGCATGGCCGGGGACCGGGAAAAGGCTGACGCCGGGCAGCAGAGCCTCGTTCCCCTCCACCAACCGCAGCAAGCCTGCATCGATGATCGGCTGGATGCTGTCGCGATAGACATTCCAGCTGGCCGGCGGCCTGGAGGCCGCGCCGCGCTCCGGATCGCGCGCCTCGACCTCCGCCCTTGAGGCGATGTGCTCCGCATTCGGAAAGGTCGGCACCCAACGCTCGCCGGCGAGCCGCGTGTTCCAGCCCACATGATCGGAATGGAGGTGGGTCAGGATCACCATATCGACCGCCTCGGGATCGATGCCCGCCGCCTTCAGGCGCTCC
Source organism: Faunimonas pinastri (assembly GCF_900110915.1). GTDB lineage: Bacteria > Pseudomonadota > Alphaproteobacteria > Rhizobiales > Afifellaceae > Faunimonas > Faunimonas pinastri. Next base: position 147,392 of record NZ_FOFG01000003.1, on the reverse strand, counting down.
AGGAAGCCGGTCCTGGCCCGATGAAAGCGCGGCGAGAGCGGTCGGTCCTTGTCGTCGCCGCCGGCCGTATCGATGATGATCGTATGGGACGCACTCCGCAGGATCCAGCTGTGCACCATCGTGAGGAAGACGCCGCGCTCCTCGTTATAGAAATTTGGCGACAGCCAGCCTCGATTGGCCGCCAGGGTCTCCTCGCCCAGTTCGGGAAAAAGACTGGTCGCTTCATCGAGGATAACCTCCTCGACCCGCGAGATCGTGTACTCACCGATTTGAATCATCGTCGCCCCCGTGATCGCTGCCGTTCATCATATCTCGGTCGCCCCACCGCGATCGTTACGGGCGAGGTAAAGATGCTTCCCGAAACGATCAACGGATGATCTGCTTCGGGGCCGATACTGAGGCATCGCCGGGCCCGATAAACGCGAAGGAAATGGACATTCCGATGGCAGTACGATGCGTGATCCTCGACGACTATCAGGACGTCGCCACCGGTCTGGCGGAGTGGGACCGGCTTGCCGGTTCGGTTTCGATCACCCGCCAGGAGCGGCATCTGGAGGGCGAGGACCTCGTCGACGCTCTTTCCGGGTCGGAGATCGTGGTGGCGATGCGCGAACGCACCGTCTTTTCCGACGACCTTCTCGCGCGGTTGCCGAAGCTCAAGCTCCTCGTGACCACCGGCATGAAGAATGCCTCGATCGACATGTCAGCCGCCCGCCGCCGGGGCGTCGTCGTATGCGGCACCGGAAGCTCGGCAGGGGCGGCCGCGGAACTCGCGTGGGGCCTGCTTCTCGGATTGATGCGATCGCTCCCGGACGAGTCGGCCAATTTCCGCTCGGGCGGCGAGCGATGGCAGCTTTCGCTCGGCCGCGAACTGAAGGGCAAGACGCTCGGCGTGGTCGGGCTCGGCAAGCTCGGCCAGCTTGTCGCCGGCTACGGCAAAGCCTTCGGCATGGAGGTTCTCGGCTGGTCCAAGCATAATTCACCGGAGCGTTCCGCCGGCCTCGGCATCGGCTTCGCCGCGACGCTGGAGGAACTGCTCGCGCGTGCGGATGTCGTGTCGCTCCACGTGACTCTCAACGACGAAACCCGCGGGCTCATCGACGCACACGGGCTCGGCCTGATGAAGCGCGACGCGGTCATCGTGAACACGTCGCGGGGACCGCTGATCGACGAGGAAGCCCTGATCGCCGCGCTGGAAGGCGGCCGCATCGGCGGCGGCGCTCTCGACGTCTACGATCGCGAGCCGCTGCCGGCGGATCATCCCTTCCGTCGGCTTCCGAACGTCATCGCGACGCCGCATCTGGGCTACGTCACCCGCGAAACCTACTCGATCTACTTTCGCGAGGCGCTGGAAGATATCGAGCGGTGGCTCGCGGGCGATCCGATCCGGGTGATCAACGGAGAGGATACGAAAGACGGATCCTGAAGAGCGTCTGGACGCCGGCAGCGCAAGAGAGGTGCCCTGCCCGTTGCCGATGCACATGATCGCCAAGGCGAGATTCAGCCCCGTCCGTGCAATCAAAATCGCTCCGGGATCGTCGGCCAGCACCATTTTAGCGATGAGCCAGGGCAGCCGATCCGCGAGCGGACGGTTCGCAGACGGTGCCATGGCCATTGGCGTCCCCATTGTCTCTTCGCCGTTCGGGTTCGTCCGGCTTATTCAGCCGCGTCGAGCACCGCCTCCAGGTTCGTCGCCCGCTCGGTGCCGCAACCGCTGGCCGCAACCATCCCATCGGCCATGGAGAGGATCTCGGCCCGTGGCTGGCGCGCCGCCCAGTGGAGCGGGCCGCCCTTGAGCGCCGGAAAGCCGTATCCGTTGACGAGGACAAGGTCGATGTCGGAAGGACGTTGCGCCACCCCCTCGTCCAGAAGCAGGGCCGCCTCGTTGACGAGCGTCGCGAGAAGCCGATCGCGGATCTCCGCATCCGGGATGGTACGGCGGGCGATCCCCTTCCGGGTCGAAGCCTCGTTGATCAGGGTCCGCACGTTCGGATCGGGCACGCCTCGCGGATCGGCGGAGTAGTCGTACCAGCCTCTGCCAGTCTTGCGCCCGAAGCGTCCGGCCTCGCAGAGCCGGTCGGGAACCTCGACGTAGCGGGCGCGCGGATCGCGCATCGGCGCGAGCCGCTTCCGCGTCGCCCAGGCAATATCCAGCCCTGCCAGATCGAACACCGCGAAGGGCCCCATGGCCATGCCGAAGTCGCGCATCACCCTGTCCACGTCCTCGGGCGAGCTGCCCTCTTCCACCAGGAACTCACACTGCCGGCGATAGGCGTTGAAGATGCGGTTGCCAATGAAGCCTTCGCTGACCCGCGTGACGACGGGAACCTTGCCGAGGCGCCTGGCGACCGAAACGAGGGTCGCCAGGACCTCGGGGGAGCACTCCGCCGTCTGGACGACCTCCACGAGACGCATGATCGCCGCGGGGTTGAAGAAATGCAGCCCGGCCACGTCCCCGGGACGGTCGGTCGCCCGAGCGATCTCGTCGATATCGAGATAGGAAGTGTTGGACACAAGGATCGCGCCGGGCTTGGCCAAGGCATCCAGCCGCGCGAAAAGCGCCTTCTTGGCCTCCATGTTCTCTGTGATGGCTTCGACGAAAAGGTCGCAATCCGTCATGGCGTCGATCTCACCGGGCGCGATAAGCGCCATGAGTTCGTCGGCGGAACGGATGCGGCCCCTGGTCTCCTGCTCCGCTGCATTCGCCTTCAACGTTTCGGCCGCGCGGTCGAGACAACCGCGGTCGGTGTCGGCCAGCGCGACACGGAAACCCCGCTGGGCGAAGGCGATCGCGATGCCCTGCCCCATCTGCCCGGCGCCGACCACGCCGACGGAAGCGATCTGGCGCGGCGACGCGTTCCCCGGAAGCTTTGCCGCGGCGCGCTCGGCGAAGAAAAGGTGACGCAACGCCTTGGACTGAGGCCCGACGCGCAGACGAAGCGATGTCGCGCGCTCCTGCTCCAGCGCCTGCTGGGGCGGCAGCACCGCCGAGGCCTTCACCGCGGCGATGGCTTCCGCGACGGCCACGGCACCCTTGCCTCGCTTCGAGGCGACGGCCTCCGCCTCGGCGATATCCGTCTCGGAGGAGGAAGCCGGCGGCAGGTCGCGCAGCAGGCGCTTGGCGCCAGCCAGGGTCTTCAGGTGCACCAAGGCGGCAGACAGGAGATCCCCCTCGACGAGCGCATCGACCATTCCGAGATGCAGCGCCTCGGCCGCCTTTACCCGACGCCCGGACACCACTAGGTCGATCGTCTTCGCAACACCCACCAGCCGTGAAAGCCGCAGCGTGCCCCCCGCTCCGGGGATCAGGCCCAGCGTCACTTCCGGCAGCCCGAGCACGGCCTTCCGGGTCGCCACGCGCGCGTCGCAGCCAAGCGCCAGTTCGTATCCCCCGCCAAGCGCGGCGCCGTCGATCGCGGCGACGACGGGCATCGGGCATGCCTCGATCGCGGCGATCACCTCGGGCAGATGCGGCGCCCGGGCCGGAGCATCGAACTCGCGGATATCCGAGCCCCCGACGAAATTTCCGCTGGCGCCCGTCAACACGATCCCGGTCAGCCCGGCCTCGCCGGACAGCCTCTCGAAAACATCGAGAAGATCGCGGCGCATGCTCTCCGAGCCGGCGTTCACTGGAGGATAGTCGATGGTCACCAGCGCGATGGCCGCCCAGTCCGGGCTCTGCTCCTCAGGGCGTTCGACACGGACTGTTCCGGCCCGTTCTGCGCTGGTCATCAAGACGTTCCTTGCTTGCGGATTACGAATGCGGGGGTTGATCGGGTCGTTGCGGGAGACAACCGGCCTCAAGCCGACGACGCGTCGCTCAGAATCATCCCGGCGCCCTTTGCCGCGATCATCACGGTCGGCGAGTTGGTGTTGCCGGAGGTGATTGTCGGCATCACGGAAGCGTCGATCACGCGCAGGCCCTGGAGGCCGCGCACGCGAAGCCTCTCGTCGACGACCGCAGCCGGGTCCTCCTTGCTCCCCATCTTCGCCGTCCCTACCGGATGGAAAATCGTCGTGCCGAGATTGCCGGCGGCAACGAGCATGTCCTCATCCGAGGCGATGTGGGCCCCGGGCTTGAACTCCTCCGGCCTGTAGGGGGCGAGCGCCGACTGAGACACGATCCTGCGTGCCCACCGGAGGGACTCGACGGCGACGCGCCTGTCCTCTTCGGTCGAAAGGTAATTCGGACGGATATCGGGATCATCCTCGGCATGCGGGCCGGACATGTGGATGGAACCCCGGCTCGTCGGCCTCAGGTTGCAGACGCTGGCTGTGAAGGCGGAGAAGCCGTGCAGCCCCGCGCCCCAGTCGTCGAGCGACAGCGGCTGGAAGTGGAACTCGAGGTTCGCCGTTTCATGGTCGGCCGAGGATTTGACGAAAGCGCCGAGCTGACTCGGCGCCATGGTCAGCGGTCCGCGGCGGCGCAGGGCGTAGTTCACCCCCATCATCGCGCGGGTGACGAGGTTCCGGTATTCCGTGTTCAGCGTCTTGATGCCGTGCACCCGATAGATCGGGCGGATCTGCAGATGGTCCTGCAGGTTCTCGCCCACGCCGGGCAGGTGGTGAACCGCTTCGATGCCGTGCGCCCTCAGCCGCCCGGCATTGCCGATGCCGGAGCGTTCGAGGATCAGCGGCGAGCCCACGGCTCCCGCCGCAAGGACCACCTCCCCACGCGCCTTCGCGATGAAGGCTTCGCCATCCTTGCGATAGGAGACCGAAACCGCCCGTCCGTCGGCAAGGTTCACCCGATCGACCATCACACCGGTCTCGATCCTAAGGTTGGACCTGTTCAGAGCCGGCTTGAGGAAGCCGCGCGCCGCGCTCCAGCGCCGGCCATTTTTCTGGTTGACCTGGAAATAGGAGGAGCCCTCGTTGTCGCCGGTGTTGAAATCCGGGATCTTCGGCACGCCCGCCGCCTGCGCCGCATCGCGGATCCTGTCCAGGATCTCCCAGCGGATGCGCGGATGCTCCACCCGCCACTCGTGACCCGCGCCGTGGAACGCGCTCTCGCCGTCGCTGTGGTCCTCGACCGACTTGAAGACGGGCAACACGTCGTCCCATCCCCAGCCGGACAGGCCGAGCTGGCGCCAGTGATCGTAGTCGGCGGCCTGCCCGCGCATGTAGATCATGGCATTGATGGCGGAGGAGCCGCCAAGGACCTTGCCGCGCGGATAGTTCAGCGAACGCCCGTTTAGCCCGGCTTCCTCGGCCGTCCTGAACATCCAGTCGGCACGGGGATTTCCGATGGCGAAGAGATAGCCGACAGGGATGTGGAACCAGATCCAGTTGTCCCGGCCCCCGCCTTCCAGAAGCAGGACCCTGTTGCGGGGATCGGCCGACAGGCGGTTGGCGAGAACGCAGCCAGCCGATCCACCTCCCGCGATGACATAATCAAAGACGTCTTCCCCGGGCATCACGCCGACCAGTCACTCGAAACATCGTTCATCGACTGGAATAGTAAGCGGCGGTCTCTCGCCGCGGCTTCTCGAAGGTTGCAAAGAACCTATCACGGAAACCGACGGATCGACCCGAATGCGAGAACCAGCCGGACCGGGCGCGCGCGTCAACCGGTCCAGCCGCCGTCGATGACGAAGGACGGCCGCATCCAGGAAGCCTGCGTTGGTCTGTCGACCCGGGAGAGACGATCTGCGACCTCGCTCTCTCCTATCTGGTAACCGAGCCGTTCGCCCCCCCATGACGATCAGGGTGGTCGCCGATGAAGTTCAGGCACTCACCTGCATCGGATGGTCGCGGTGGGTGGCGCGACATGCCGCCATGGAATGCCTGGCCGCGCAGGGGATCGAGACGCCTCCCTCCTTACCTTTCTCGTCGGGAGCACGTCAGGCTTGACGGCCACGGTTGAGATGGTCGAGGACTCGTGCGAACGCCTCGCGGGCACGAACGCTTTCGGGCAACCCGCTTTCCTTTCGACGACGGCCGAGGCCTGTCACACCGGATTTCACCCCAAGGAGCGAATTGAGTGGCAAAGACGATCGATTATTTCTTCGGAATCGGCTCTCCCTGGGCCTTTATCGGGCTGGAGCCCTTCGCCGAACTCGCCAACCGTTTCGACGCCGAAATCCGGCCCTTTGTCATTCCGCTGCTTGAGGAAAACGGTGGAATCTTTTCCCGCAACCGTCCCGAGCCGCGCCGCGCCTACTGGACGACGGATCTCAAGCGCTGGGCGGCCGTTCGCGGCAAGAAGCTGAACTTCGAGAACAGGGCCGGCCTCTCCGATCCGACGCCGGCGGGCTTCACCGTGCTGGCGGCACAGCTCGACGGCGCCGACTGGCTGGGCGTGACCAAGGCCCTGCAATCGGCCTTCTGGGAGCGCGCCGAGGACATCGGCAATCCCGATGTGCGCAAGGCGATCCTCTCGGCCGCGGGCTTCGACGGTGACGCCCTCGAGGCCCGGGCGCAGGAAGAGGACATCCGCAACGCGTGGACGTCGAACACCGAAACGGCAAAGGCCGCCGGCGTCTTCGGCTTCCCGACGTTCAGCTACGACGGCGAGCTCTATTGGGGCCAGGACAGCCTCCCCTTCTTGGAACGTCACCTCGCCGGCGAGAAGCTGATCGCCTGACCGGCCTTCCCGGCACCAGAACAAACGTTCGACGCTTCGCCCCGTGAAGCGTCGAACGGCTTGGAGATATTCATGCCTGAAACTGCAACCGCTCGACCGGCCGGCCTTCCGGCGGCCCGCAATTCCGAAGGCGATCAGATGAGCGCAGCCCACTCCGCCCTCCTGAACACCATGCAACAACGCTTCGGCGAGCGCTTCTCGATTTCGACCGCCCTCCGCGAGCAGCATGGCGGCAGTGAAGCCCACCACACCCCCGCCCTCCCGGATGCCGTCATCTTCGCGGAAACGACGGACGAGGTCGCCGAAATCGTGCGGCTTTGCAGCGCCAGCGGCGTGCCGGTCATCCCCTTCGGTGCGGGGACCTCGCTGGAAGGCCATCTCGTGGCGACGCATGGCGGGATCTCGGTCGACCTGTCGCGCATGAACGAGATTCTCCGCGTCAGCCCAGAGGACCTCGACTGCACGGTCCAGGCAGGCGTCACGCGCGAGCAGTTGAACACGTATCTCCGCGATCTCGGCCTCTTCTTCCCCATCGATCCCGGCGCGAATGCCTCGGTCGGCGGCATGGCCTCGACACGGGCCTCCGGCACCAACGCCGTGCGCTACGGCACGATGCGGGAAAACGTCCTGTCCCTGACGGTGGTCCTGCCGGACGGCAAGGTGATCCGCACCGGCGGCCGGGCCAGGAAGTCGTCGGCCGGCTACGACCTGACGCGCCTCTTCGTCGGCGCCGAGGGTACCCTCGGCATCATCACCGAAGTCACGCTCAGGCTCTACGGCATCCCGGAGACCGTTTCGGCCGCGCTCTGCTCCTTCGAGACGGTCGAGCAGGCGGTGGGTGCCGCCATCGCCGTCGTGCAACTCGGAATCCCGGTCGCCCGGATGGAGCTGATGGATCGCGGTCTCGTCGCGGCGGTGAACGCCTATTCAGGTCTTTCGCTGAAGCTTGAGGACAGCCTTGTCTTCGAGTTTCATGGCGCGCCGGCCGGTGTGCAGGAGCAGATCGAACTCGTGCAGGCGATCGTTGAGGAGAACGGCGGCAAGAACTTCGAATGGGCGAGCACGCCGGAAGACCGCGCTCGCCTCTGGAACGCGCGCCATAACGCCTTCTATGCCGTGGTATCGCAGCGCGCGAACGCGAAAGGCTGGTCCTCGGACGTCTGCGTTCCCGTCTCCGAACTCAGCGGCTGCATCCGGTATACGCGCGAACTTCTGGAGGATTGCAGCGTGCCCGCGGCCATTCTCGGCCATGTCGGCGATGGAAACTACCACGTGGTCTTCGCCGTCGATCCCACCAATGCCGAGGAGATGGCGGCGGTGGCGGCCATCAACAAGAAGATGGTCCGGAGGGCGGTCTCCGTCGGCGGCACCTGTACCGGAGAGCACGGCATCGGCATCGGCAAGATCGCCTATATGCGCGAGGAGCACGGCGACGCCGTGGATCTGATGGCCACGATCAAGCACGCCATCGATCCCACCGGCATCATGAACCCCGGCAAGATCCTGCCAGTCGCCTGAACGGCGGCTCGCAGGATCCCGGCCGGGCTCCTTCCGATCAGGCGACGGCGACCGTCAGGGTCCCGTCCACCTCGTCATAGGTGATGCGCGTGCCGTAAGGCGCGCTCATCCGGCTCATCGCCTCGCCGATCTCCCGGCCGAATTCCGGCGAAGCGAGGCCCGGCAATCCCCGCTCCGACGGACGCGGCCGATCGAGCCCGAGGTCGATCGGCACCAGCTTGATCCTGGTCTCGCCCTCTTCGAAATCGCAGATGGCAATACAGCTCTGGGCGAACCGCGGGTCCGCATAGAAACCCACGCGATTGCCATCCGCGTCGTGCACGCGGGACATGTGGAGCTGCGACGGCAGCGAGTCCCGGGTGAAGCCGAACGCTTCGTACATTTCCGGTGTCATCCGCGTTTCCGCGCCCTCGAACTCCATCAGCAGACTGCCGAGGGAATAGAAGATCGGACGGCCCTTGTAGATCTCGATGCCGCGCAGCATGTGCGGGCCGTGGCCGAGCACGGCGGTCGCGCCGGCATCCACGGCGCGACGGGCGAAATCCTCGATGAACGCGGCCGGCTCGGGCGAGTACCAGTTGTCGTTCAGGCCCTCATGCGCGTGCAGGCTGAGCAGGACATGCTCGGAGCGGTTGGCCGCGTCGCGCACATTGTCGAGGATGGCGCGGGCATCCGTTTCGTTCATCTGGTAGCGGACATGGGCCGTCGTGCCGCGCTCGATCTGCAGCGCGCCTTCGAATACCGAACCGAAGGCAAACTTGTCCGGCCCGCCATGCTTCATCAATTCGATGCGGGCGACTTCCTGCCGGCTCGCCGCCGTGCCCAGCAGATCGTCGATGTGGCGCAGCTGTTCGAATTCCGCATCGGGCAGCACATAGGAGCGGCTCCAGCGCAGGGGGTTGAGGCCGGGGCGCGCCGGCACGCCACGTCCGGCCGGGCTCGCGGCGAACTCCGTGGCGCGGGTCGTTCCGGCCGAGATCAGGCTGACCCGCCCCTCCGGCAGATCGAGGAACTGGGCCGCCCTCGCCTCGTCGAGGCTCCGGCCGATGCCACTGGACAGAATGCCTCGTTCCTCCGCGGCTTCGATCGTGTCGATCACGCCCTGCGCACCGAAATCGCCGGTATGGTTGTTGGCGAAGGACACGAGGCGGATATTGAGATCCACGAACTCGTCCAGCACCTCCGGCTTGACGGCCGTGCTGAAGCGGCGCGGCGCCGGCGATGTCGTGCGCGCGGGACAGCAGAACTCGGCATTGGCGAAAACGGCATCCGCGCCGGCCAAGGTTTCAACCAGGCTGCGAGGCAGCCGTCGGGCCAGGTTCCTCGCCGAGAAAAGCGCGTCGCCGCAAGCAATAATCCGCATCTTGATCTCTATACTGTCCTTGTAGAACACCAGCGTCTATAGAACCGGCACCCTTCGTTCAATGCTCGAGCGGCGTTCCCTCGCCATGTAGCGGCCTATCAAGGAAGACGGATGCCTTCGATCGATCCGGCAGTTCACGGAGCCTCACTGAATGGCGGAAATCCACCGCGATGCCGGCCGACGCAGGCCTGACATGGCGCTGAAGCTGAGCGGCCGGTCGACGATCGGCAACAATCTGCGCCGTCCTGAAAGTGTGATCACGACGGCGCAGGGCGACGTTTTCGCGTCCCATGCGGACGGCGTCGTGATGCACGTCGCACCGGATGGCCGGTCCCGCGCGATCGGCCGCCCGCCGGCTGGCACGGATTTCGTTCCGAACGGGCTTTGCCCCATGCCGGACGGGTCGATGCTGGTCGCGAATGTCGGGGAGGACGGCGGCGTCTGGCGGCTTACCGCGGATGAGCGGGTCGAACCCGTGCTGATGGACGTGGACGGCGTTTCACTGTCGGCCTGCAACTTCATCAATCGGGATCGTCAGGGTCGCCTGTGGCTTTCCGTCAGCACGCGATCGGTGCCGCGGAACGACGCCTACAATACCGGGATCGCCGACGGCTTCATCGTGCTGGTGGAGAACGGCTCCGCCCGCATCGCCGCCGACGGCCTGGCCTTCGCCAACGAATCGCGCCTGTCTTCGGATGGCGGGCATCTGGTCGTCTGCGAGACCGCCGCGCGGCGCTTGGCGCGCTTCGACGTCGATGCCCGAGGCACCCTCGGCAAGCCCACCGTGCTGACCGAATTCCCGCCCTGCACTTTCCCGGATGGCTGCGAGTTCGACAGCGAGGGGCATCTCTGGGTGGCGAGCGTGGTCAGCAACCGCCTGATCCGCGTCTCGCCCGACGGCGAGCAGGACATTCTCATCGAGGACAACGAGCCTGCGCGGCTGGCCGAAGTCGAGACGGCGCTGAAGGCCGGCGCCATCGACCGCAGCCATTTCTATCACGATTCGGGCCGTGACTATCGGGCGCTGACGAGCGTCGCCTTTGGCGGCCCCGATCTCCGCACCGTCTATCTCGGCTCGCTCATCTCCAGCGAGATCGTCACCGCCCGCTCACCGGTGCCGGGTCGCCGACCCGAACACTGGTCCTTTCCGCCACTCCTGCAGCAGCGGAGCTGATGGCGCCGACAGCGCCAGGCCCGCAGACGGACATCGACCGAACCGAGATCATCATGACACGACAGACGCCGCTTACGATCGCCACCAATCTGAACCCGTTGCAGAACGAGCGGCTTGCGGAGCATGCATCCCGCCCCCGCATCATCCCCTATACGGACACGCGTTCCGCATGGGACGTGCCGGACGAGGCAGACGTGCTGATGACCTTTTTCAGGGGTTGGAAGACCGCGCCCCGGGACGCGGCTCCCGCCGGATGGCCGGGACGGCTGCGCTTCGTTCAGATCGCCTCGACGGGCGTCGATGCCTTTCCCTCCTGGGTCTTCACGTCCGGCCTTCCCGTCAGCTGCGCGCGCGGCGTGCCGGCGGTCGCCATCGCCGAGTACGTGTTGATGGCCCTGCTCGCGCATGAGAAGCGTTTGTTCGACTCCCTGTTCATCCGTTCCGCCGAGGATTGGACGCCCCGCTCGCTCGCCGGCCTTTCCGGCAAGACGGTCGGCCTGCTCGGCCTGGGCGCCATCGGTCAGGCCGTTGCCGAGCGTGCCCGTGCCTTCGGGGTGAAGCTCGTGGCGCTCCGGCGTTCGAATGCGACGCCGATCGAAGGCGTGGAGATCGCTGCGAGCCTTCCCGAGATGATGGCCGCCAGCGACCATCTGGTCGTGGCCCTGCCGTTGACATCCGACACGCGGGCAATTCTCGGACGGGAGGCTTTCGCGGCGGCAAAGCCGGGGCTGCACATCGTCAATGTGTCGCGCGGCGAGCTGATCGACGACGACGCGCTTCTCCACGCGCTGGAAGCCGGACAGGTCGGCGCCGCGACACTGGACGTCACCGCGCCGGAGCCGCTTCCCGCCGGCCATCCGTTCTACACGCATCCCGGCATCCGGCTTTCGCCGCATGTCTCGTGGATGTCGGAGGACAATGACGACCGGCTGACGGAAAAGCTCTTCGCCAACCTCGACCGCTTTCTTGCCGGAGAGCCGCTAGCCGATCTGGTGGAAAAGGGACGCGGCTACTAGGCCGCGTCAGAACACCGCCTGAGCGGAGACGCCGCCGTCCACGATGAGTTCCGTACCCGTGACGTAGTTCGCCTCGTCGGAAGCGAGGTAAAGGGCGGCATAGGCCACATCGAAGCCGGTGGCGACACGCTGCATCGGCGCTTGTTCCGCCCGGCGGCCGGAGAAGCGCTGGATGTCGGGATCGGCGCCGTGCTCCTCCAGGAACTGGTTGGAATTCGGCCCCGTCACGAAACAGGGCGAGACCGCATTGCTGCGAATGCCGCGCGTCGCATACTGCACCGCCACGACCTTGGTGAACTGCACCACCGCGGCCTTCGTCGTGTAATAGGCTGTATAGGGCACGCCGAGGTAGCGGCTGGCCGCGACGGAGGCGATGTTCACCACGGCGCCACCGCCGTCCCTTTCCATTATCGGCAGGGCATACTTGCAAGCCAGGAACATGCTCGTGACGTTGGTCCGCCACGAGGCGTCCCAGTCCTCCAGCGAGAGCTCGGCCGGACCGCCGACGCGGGTGATCGCAACGTTGTTGTGCAGCACGTGAAGACCCCCGAGCCGGTCGCGGCACTCCGCCACCAGTCGCTCCACGTCGTCGGGCGACGTCAGGTCGCCGATGCCGGCGAGCGCCCTCCCGCCCTCTTCCGTGATGACACGGACCGTCTCCCGCGCGGCCACCTCGTCGCGGTCCACCACGAAGACGGCAGCCCCTTCGCGGGCATAGAGCGCGGCGCAGGCCTTGCCGATGCCCCAGCCGGGTCCGGCCGAACCACCGCCTGCCAGAAAAACCACCTTGTCGGCGACGCGATCACCCATTCCGCTCTCCTGATGCGTCAGCTTTTCACCGCGCCGGCCGTCAGGCCGCCGACGAGGCGGCGCTGGACGGCAAGAAACAGCAGCAATGTCGGGATCATGGTCAGCGTGGTTGCCGCCATCATCGGTCCCCACTGCGCATTCTCGCCGCCGACGAAGTTGTAGAGGCCCACGGTCAGGACCTGCTTCTCCCCGTTGCCAAGGATGATCAGCGCATACAGGAACTCGTTCCAGCTGCTGATGAAGGCGAAGATCGCCGCAACCGCCAGACCGGGCGTCGCCAACGGAAGAACCAGCCGGAAGAAGATGGAGATGTTGTGGGCACCGTCTATCTGCCCCTGCTCCTCGATCTCCCTCGGGATACTGCGAAAATAATCCGTCAGCAGCCAGGTGGAGAAGGGAAAGTTCAGCGTGGTGTAGGCAAGGATCAGGCCGGTGTAGCTGTTGGCGAGGCCGACTTTGGCCAACAGGCCGAAGAACGGAATCACGATCAGGATCTGCGGCAGGAGGTAAGCGAGGAGGACCGCATAAAGCGCGATCTCGCGGCCACGGAAACGTGCCCGCGCCAGCGACCATCCCGCCATGGCGCCGAAGAGGACGCTGAAGACCGTCGCGCTGCCGGCTACGATGGCGCTGTTGGCCATGTAGGAGAAGAACGGCGTCTCCTGCGTAACCTGCCGGTAGAAACCGAGCGACCAGTGTTCGGGTATGTAGTGGGGCGGAAAGGAATAGACGTCGGCATAGGGCTTCAGCGACGTCGCGATCATCCAGACGAGCGGGAAGATCGCGAACGCACAGAGCACCGCCAGGATCAGATAGGAGATCGTCCGGGTCACTGCGGAGCCCTCACTTTGCGAAGCGCGTAGACATAGGTCGCCAGCAGCAGGCCCAGGATCAGCATCATGACGACCGAGACCGAGGCCATCCGCCCCAGATCGTAGCGCTGCCAGCCGACCTGAAAGGCATAGACGGGCAGCGTCGTGGTCGCATCCACCGGCCCGCCGCCCGTCGTCAGGAAGATGAAGTCGAAATTGTTGAAGACGAAGATCGTCCGCAAGATCACCAGCGACCTCAGCACCGGCATGATCAGCGGCAGGGTGATGTGGCGGAGTTCCTGCCAGTACCCCGCGCCGTCCATGCGGGCGCTCTCGTAAAGCTGCGCCGGGATCATGGTGAGCGCCGCGAGGATCGACACCAGCATGAACGGGAAGCCGAACCAGATGTTGATGAGAACCATGATCGGCATGGCGTAATCCGGCGTCGTCAGCCACGGCACCGGCGCGTCGATAAGGCCGACCAGCATCAGGAGGTGATTGGTCACCCCGTAGACGGCGTCGAGCAGAAACCGCCAGCTATAGGCCAGCACGATCGCCGGAAACGCCCACGGCACGACGAGTATCAGCCTGAACGGTTCCCGCCCCTTTCGCGTCTGCTCGAGAGCGAGGGCACCGATCAGACCCAGCAGCAACTGGCCGAGCACCGACGAGATTGTCCAGACCAGCGAGTTCTTCGCCGAATGCCAGAGCTCCGGGTCGAAGATCGTCTTGGTGTAGTTCTCCAGGCCGACGAACATCGCCCCGGGATACATCAGGTTCAGATCCGTCAGGCTTGCCCACAGATTGAAGACGAAGGGATAGGCCGTGACGAGCGCGAGGCAAAGCCCGCCCGGGATCAGGAAGAGAATGGCCAGGTGCCGATCGAGGAACCCGGCCAGAGAACGCAAAGCGGTCATGCAGGAGCTTTCAGGAGGAGGTCGCTCACCGTCGCAGTCGCCGCTTCAACATACCCGTGAGGTCTGCCATCTGCTGCTGCGCACCGCCGATCGCGTCCTTCACAGGCGTGTTGTTCAGAACGATGCGGGCCAGCATGTCTTCCACGATACGGGAACTCAGGACGGGAGAAGAGAAAGGATTGATACCGCCGTCGTCGGAGCAGAACAGCGTCGCGTGCTTCAGCGCCTCCACGGACACATCCGCCACGTGCCGGAAGCGCGAGATCACCGGGTTGGAGAAGAAAACGTCTCCCGAGGTCGCCACGGTGGTCGGGAACATGAAGAGCGGGATGGTGTGCAGGAACTCCAGATGGCGATCCGGCTGCAGCAGGAACTTGGCGAATCCACCCGCGTCTTCCGGGTTCTTGTTCTTGCCCTTCAGCACCATCAGCGCCGCGCATTGCAGGATCGTCGCGGTCTTGTCCTTGCGGGGAATTTCGATGGCGTCCAGCTGCTCGGCGACCTGCGGCGCGTCATTGGCGGCAACGGCGACCAGCGAGGCGGTGTCCAGCGTCATGCTGGTCTTGCCGCTGTTCACGAGGTTGAAATTCTCGTTGACGCTGTAGTTGAAAACCCCGGGACCGCCGGCCTTGCGGATGACCTCGACCATGAACTCGGTCGCTTCGCGAACGGGATCGGAGTCGAAGTGGACGTCGCCCTTGCTGCTGAGGAAACCGCCGCCCGCGGTCAGCGAGAGCGGGTACAGCACGGAGCAGCCGCCATTGTCGGAGCGGCTGAGCTGATAGCTCCAGCCATAATGGTCCGGGGCCGAGGTGGTCGCCACGGCCGCCTTCAGCGCGTCGTCCCAGGTGACGGGCGGCTGCAGGCCCGCGGCCGCCAGCCGGTCCTTGCGATAGACCAGAACGCGGGCCGCGCAGTAATGGGGCAGGCTCAGGAAGTGCCCATCATACGACGACATGCGGTCCAGCAGCGTCGGCGCGAAGAAGGACGGACCACCGAGATCCTTCACCAGATCGTCGGCCGGCAGCAGGTCGCCACTGGCGAAAAGCGGGATTGCCGTGTCGGAGCTGTGGATCACGAGATCGGGCATGGCGCCGCCCGCCTTCGCCGCGGCCAGCCGGTTCACCACCGACGGGGTCGGCATGGATTCGATGGTGATCGTCAGGCCCGGGTTGGCCGCCTGATAGAGGTCGGCCATCTTGCGCAGGTAATTGGCGCGCGCCGGCTGGGTGTAGAAATGCCAGAACAGCAGGGAACGCTTGGTCTGCGCCCGCGCGGGGACAGAACCGACCGTAAGGGCGGAAGCGGCCGCGACGCCGGAGAGAAAGCGGCGGCGATTCAGTTCGAAGCTCATCAATCAGTCCTTGGAATTCGAGAGTGCCGGCGCCATGCGCCCTGATGGAGCGGACGCGGTCTTCAGGAACCGTGCTCGTGGGGATGCTTGTGGATCGGATCGACCCAGTAGACCTCTTCCGGCTTCTCGACCGGATCCACGTCGGTGATGTTGACGACCACAGCCTCGTTGTCCGAGCGCACCAGCACGCATTCCAGCGGCTCGGCGGGATCGGCATTGATCTCCTGGTGCGGCACGTAGGGCGGGACGTAGATGAAGTCGCCCGGCCCCGCTTCGGCAACGAATTCCAGCCGCTCGCCCCAGCGCATGCGCGCCTTGCCGCGGATCACGAAGATCACGCTTTCCAGGGAGCCATGATGGTGGACGCCGGTCTTGGCATTCGCATCGATCCGCACCGTGCCCGCCCAGATCTTCTGGGCGCCGACGCGCGCATGATTGACCGCTGCCTGCCGGAGCATGCCCGGCGTCTGGGCGGTGTTGGCGTCGAGCTGGTCGCCCTTGATCACCCGGACACCGTCGAACTTCCAGGGGGCTTCGCCCTCGTTCTTCTCGCCTGACACACATTCCTCCGTGAGCGATCGGGTGGAAGGCAATTCCCCCGACCATCGTCTTTCAATCGGGGCTGACGCCTGCCGATCGTCGCCGCCGCCGTATCCGTCCCGGCTAACTTCCCCGATCTTACCCCGGATCGCGAAGTGTCTGTTTTCTTAAACCGCCCGAACCAAGGAAACGATTTTCGGCACATTCCCGCACAAGGGGTATGTTCAACCTCGCAAACGGACGCACGCAGTTTTCCTGGACAGGCACACGCATCGTGACCCGACGCGGGCGGCCCCCGCGATCAGCGTCTGACAATCTGCTTCTCTCCGGCTTCCACGGCGTGCCGGATCACGTTCTGCTCCGGCGGCAAGGGACAGTCGAAATGGGGAGAAAAGGCGCAGGGCGGCAGGGTGGCGAAGTTGAAGTCCACGACCGCTCGGCTACCCTCGGCAAGGACGATCGGCGCGAAACGACCGCCGCCATAGGTCACCTTGCCGTTCGTGGCGTCGCCGAAGACGGTCGTGAGTCCCGTCGCGCCACGGGTGGCGAGAAGGGTGTAATGGCGACCGGCGATCGTCAGCGCCACGTCGCCGACGACGTGGCGCCCTTCGTGTCGTCCGCCATGCCCCCGGTACCGATAGTCGATCGTGAGATCGAGCGGCGTGAAGACACCCTCGATCCGCCAGCGGGAATCGTAGGGAAAGGCCTCGATGCCAGCGAGATCGGCAACTGCCGGATCCGCCTGGTCCCATAATCGCACGGCGCGTCCGATGCCGGGCCAGTGGATCGCCGTCGCCCGCAACCTCTGGCCTTCCAGCAGCAACACGTCCCCGGAAGCCACGGTTACCGGCTTGAGGGCCACGGCCCCGCTCACCGGCTGCCCCGCCCGGGTGACCGGATTGTCCTCTGCAGGCGTGTAGCGAAGCGAGACGTCGTTGTCGGAGTCGGGCTCCCAGGTGCCGGGGAAAGCGTCCAGCTCTGTCCGACCGGAGATCCAGAAGGTGCCGACCAGCGCAGCGTCGCCGAGGGGACCGACGACATCCCGCTCCCTCGCGCCCCGGAAGGCTTCAAACTCCGCCGTCATCGACTGCCTCCAGTGCCCGCTGTTCCCGCATGCGTCCCGGCAATTCCGGTTCCGCCTTCGCGCGAACGCGGCTCCATAGCATGAAGCTGGATCAGTCTACCACTCAGCCACCACCGAAGCCCGGCAGTCCATTGCTACCCCGAAGCAACCGATCGAGGTCACCTGCGAACCGCGACAGCCGCCAGATCAGAGTTCCGATTAGCTCTGCGACCTCGGTTTGCTGCGGCCTTGCCGCATGGCCCGCCCCGGATAAGGTTGGCGCCATCCCTTCAATCGGCTGCCGCTTCCGGGCCGTGATCGTCGTCCGGTGGATGCCATGCCGGGCGGCCAGCCGCGCCGACGCAGGGTCGCCCGGACTGCACCGACGTCACCCTCTCCTGAACGCCGTGCTGCAACCCTTCGCCGAAGCCCTAGCACTCTGCGCATGACTTCTCCCGGGACAGGTGAGCCATAGGATTGCAGAATCGGGGACACGAAAAGCGGACATTCAGCTTTGCACCGCGCCGTGGCGCGGTGCAAAATCAGCGCGACGGGCTTTGCCTAATCATGGCTGCAAGAATGCACGCAGCTGCGCGTGGATCCAGGGGTAGAACTCTTCCGCCCTTGTATTCAGATTGGATTTCAGATCCCGCGTCAAATCATCGGCCAGCACTTCGAGCGCGCCGGCGGTGATGCCCTCATAGGCTTGGGCAACAACGCTGGCAGGGCTGTTTTTTGGGACGTCGTGGTTCGCTGCCATCGGTGTATCGATCATGCCGACGAGGAGGCCCACTACCTGGGTGCCCTGTCCTTCCAGTTCAAACCTGAGTGCGTTCGTGGCCGACCAGAAAGCGGCCTTCGACGCCGCGTAGGCTGTCGGCATACTGACCCAAGCTGCGGAAGACAGGATGTTGAGCATCGTTCCACCGCCGTTGCCGGCGAGAATGGGAGAGAACGCGTTGGCCATGCGTAGCGAGCCGAAGAAGTTCGTCTCGAATATGCGGCGGAGTTCGTCCTCCGGCCCGGAGATGGAATCGGATGACGGCGCGATAGCCGCGTTGTTGATCAGCAGATCGACGTCGGGGGCTTCAGCGACAGCGCGAACAACGGATTCGGCGCTCGTAATATCGAGGTGCAGTGGCTGCACGCGAGTATCGGCCCAGGCTCTGGGAGTGCGTGCAGCGGCATAAACCTTCTTAGCCCCGAGTTCGATGGCCTGTGCCACGAACTCCTGACCAAGGCCACCATTCGCTCCGGTCACGAGTACCGTCCGCCCGCTAAGAGGCAATCCTGCCTTGTCGGAGGATCCAGTCATGTTTACTCCATATAAGTGGGGAACTACCCCAGTTCATATGGGGGCACTCCCCACTTTGTAAAGGCGATTTCGATGGTTGCTCAACAACGGCCGATGCGCGCCGATGCCCGGCGAAACCGCGACGCGATCCTGGCGGCCGCGCGGGAGGTTTTTGAAACTGAAGGCGTCCTTGCCTCGCTCGACGCGATCGCTTTAAGGGCAGGAGTTGGAAACGCGACGCTCTACCGGAATTTCCCCACCCGGCAGGATCTTCTCGCGGCGGTCATGGAGGCCGACCTCGCCAGTGCGAGGGCTGAGGGCGAGGCGCTCGGCCGGCAGCGTTCGCCTCATGATGCACTTGCTGAATGGCTGGTGTGGCTGACGTGGCGGCTACGGATCTGGCATGACCTGCCTGAATGTGTAGCCACTGCTGTCGGCTCTTCGAACTCGTCGATGAACGCGGCGATATCCTGCCTCGTCGGTCAAACGGATAACCTGCTTAAACGGGCGCAGAAAGCAGGCGCCGCTGTGGAGGCAGTCACGGCAAACGAAGCTTTTGAATTGGCGACGGCCCTGTCCTGGGCGGTCGACAGATTCGGGGACGACGAGCCTGCGGCACGCAGGCGCGTGGAGGTCGCGACAGCAGGGCTTTTCATAAAGATAGCGGACGGCGGACATTCAACTCCTGATCCAGGCGAAGCATGATTGGATCTCTCGGTAACCCCCAGCCCCGCCCCAAACCAGACTGACCGCATTCCACCCGACGACGATATTCGCGTGGATCGAGACGCCGCTGGCATGGTCCGGCGGCTTTCGACCGGAATGACCGATGCAGGTTCGCTCGCGCGCACCTCAAGCGATCAGCCGTTTTGTATCCGCGAGTGAGAGTCAGGCGCCGACCGGAACCAGCTTGACATAGGAAACGATCGTTTCCTAAATAGGGTGATGAGCAGTTCCTCCTCCCCGCTTCGTGCCCGACCGATAGGGCGTCCTCGCTCGTTCGACATGACGGCCGCGCTTGATCGCGCCGTGCTGGTCTTCCGCGAGCATGGCTATGACGGCACCTCCATCGATGCGCTCAAGGCGGCAACCGATCTCACCGCCGGGAGCCTCTACAAGGCGTTCAAAGACAAGAAGCACATCTTCGCGCTCGCCTTCGCCCGCTACCTTGATGTGCGCCGAAACCAGCTTGCCGAACGGCTGGCTGGAGCAGGCACCGGGCGGGAGCGCCTCGCGGAGACGCTGCGCTTCTATCTCGACTCCGCGTCGGGCGCGGAAGGACGGAAAGGTTGCCTCGTGCTGGGGAGCCTCGTTGAGGTCGAGGCGCTCGATCCGGCACTACGCGCGGCTCTCGGCGATGCCGTTACGGACAATCGGGCGATGTTGCTCGCGATGCTTCGTGACGGGCAGCGGGATGGATCCGTGCGGGCGGACTTGGAGGTGGAGCCCTGCGCCGACCTGTTGCTCAGCCTGCTCCATGGTCTGCGCGCGGTTGGAAAGCTGGGCGATCCCGCCGGCCAGGAGGCGCTGGTAGCGCTCGCACTCAAGATGCTCGACTGATACTCACGGAAAAGAACATGACAGACCAATTGCAGCCGGCCTTGTCTTCGGACGCGCGCTTTCAGCATTGTTTCGAGACCATCGACGGCCTGCGCCTTCACTATGTGACAGCCGGAGCCCGGGAGGCCGAGCCTTTGGTGCTGCTGGCCGGCTACCCGCAGAGCTGGCTTGCCTGGCGCAAGGTGATGCCGATCCTGGCGGCGCACTTCTACGTCATTGCCGTCGACCTGCCCGGCCAGGGCGAATCCGACAAGCCGCTCGACGGCTATGACACGGGCACGGTGGCGCGACGCGTCCACGCTCTTTTGGAGCGGCTCGCGATCTCACGCTACGGTCTCGCGGCCCACGATATCGGCGCCTGGGTTGCCCTTCCCTATGCGTTGATGTTTCCGAATGAGGTCAGCCGGCTTGCGCTGCTCGACGCCGGGATCCCCGGCGTCACCCTGCCCGACATGCTCCCCACTGCGCCCGACCGGGCATGGCGGACATGGCACTTCCCGTTCCATATGATCCCGGACTTGCCGGAAGCGCTGATAGCTGGCCGCGAGCGGATCTATCTGGACTGGTTCCTGCGCCGGAAGGTTGCCAATCCACAAACCTTCAGCGAAGCCGATCTCGACGAATATGTCCGCATCTTCACCCTGCCCGGCGCGTTGCGGGCCGGGCTGGCCTTCTATCGTTCCGTCGGCCGGTCCGCCGAGCAGAACCGAGCCTTGATATGCGACGCGAAGATCGCCATGCCTGTTCTGGCCGTCAGCGCCGACCAGGGATCGATCCCGGATATGGCGGCTCCGCTCCGCTCCTTCGCGGAAACCGTCCGTGGGGAAACCATACCCCAATGCGGCCACTTCATTCCCGAGGAACAGCCGGATGCCCTTGCCCGCCTGTTCACCGAGTTCTTTGCCGAGCAATGACGGGGCCGAGCAGTGACGGGGCCGAGCAGTGACGGGGTGGTCGGGGGGCCTCTTCCGGATCCGCCACTGAAATCGCTTCGTGGCGGCCGTTCGATGTTGCCTGTTTAACAGACGAAGGCTTGCGTCTCGGTCGATCGTCAACGCTCCGATCGCACGAAGACGCGACCGTCGGCGTGACGAGGCGGCGGCTGATTGTTATGGTGGCGGTCCAAGGCGCAGGCTCAGGACGGTTTGCGCAATCCTCTTGCCACTTTGAGTAAGCCGCTTGTCAGTACGCCACCGCAACAACATCCTTGAATCGGGAACGGGCACCCGCCCAATGCTGTTCGCCCACGGGTTCGGTTGCGACCAGAACATGTGGCGGTTCGTTGCTCCCGCCTTCCAGAGTGACTTCCGGACCGTTCTCTTCGACCACGTCGGTTCCGGGCGTTCGGACCTCTCCGCTTACGAACCGGCGAAATACGCGAGCCTGAGGGGCTATGCAGACGATCTCGTGGAGATCGGGCGCGAGCTGGGCTTGAGGGATGCGGTGTTCGTCGGCCACTCGGTGAGCTGCATGATCGGCGTCCTCGCCGCGATCA
This sequence comes from Faunimonas pinastri, assembly GCF_900110915.1. Classification (GTDB taxonomy): domain Bacteria; phylum Pseudomonadota; class Alphaproteobacteria; order Rhizobiales; family Afifellaceae; genus Faunimonas; species Faunimonas pinastri. The sequence continues at coordinate 125,890 of NZ_FOFG01000003.1, read as the reverse complement.
AGGCACCGGATCTCTTCTCGCAACTCGTCCTTGTCTGTCCCTCGCCACGCTACATCGACGACGTCGGCTATCGTGGAGGGTTCACGGCCGCGGACATCGACGAGCTGCTGGTTTCCCTCGCGGACAACTACATGGGGTGGTCCGCTGCCATGGCACCCGCCATCATGGGCAATCCCGAGCATCCCGAACTCGGGCAGGAGCTCACCGAAAGCTTCTGCCGAACGGACCCCGAGATCGCCAGAGCCTTTGCCAGGGCGACGTTCACCTCCGACAACCGCGCAGATCTTCCCAAGGTCAGCGCCCGCACGCTCATCCTGCAATGCCTGGACGATGTCATCGCTCCACAGGAGGTCGGCGAGTACGTCCATCGCGCGATCGCCGGAAGCGAACTCGTCATCCTGGACGCTACCGGGCACTGCCCGAACCTCAGCGCCCCGCGTCAGGTCGTGGCGGCAATGCGCCCGTTTGTCGATAACCTGGCGTGAGCAACCCGGCGGATGACTCGAACATGTTCGAGAACGCCCCCTGCGCCCTGCTTTCGCTCGATGCGCGCGGGTACATCGTCAGGACCAATCGCGCCCTCACCGCGTGGACCGGCTACGCGCCGGAAACGATCGCGGGCAAGCGCTTCCTTGAGCTTCTCAGCGTCTCCGGACGCATCTTCCACGAAACCCATTTCGTTCCGTTGCTCCGCATGCATGGTTCCGCGGACGAGATCGCGCTCGATCTCGTCCGAGCCGACGGCACTCACCTGCCTGTACTGGTCAATGCCGTGGAGGAGCGCGATGGGGCCGGCGAGCTTTGCTCGATCCGCGTCGCCATTTTCAAGGCGACAGAACGGCGTCGCTACGAACGCGAACTCGTGGCGGCGCAATCGGAAGCCCGAATGCTGCAAGGACAGCTCGAGATCGCCAATGTCGCGCTCGAACGAAAACTTGGCGAAGAGCGGGATCTCGGTCGGCTGCGCGAGGAATTCATCGCCGTGCTCGGACACGACCTCCGCAATCCCCTGGCTTCGACCCGGAGCGGCGCCCGATTGCTGGCACGAGAGGTCTCAAGCGAAAGAGCGACGGTCATCCTGACGCACATGGAAGCCAGCACGGTACGCATGTCGGCCCTGATCGACAATGTGCTCGACTTCGCCCGAGGGCGGCTCGGAGGTGGCATCACGTTGGATCTCGCTGCCTCGCAACCCTTGGAGCCGGTGCTCCGACAGGTGGTTGACGAACTCCGCTACGGCACCGGTCGGGAGATCCTGACGGACTTCGCGCTGACGGAACCCGTCGCCTGCGATCACCAGCGCATCGCCCAGCTGGTTTCGAACCTCCTTGGGAACGCCCTGACGCACGGTGCGGAGGACCAGCCGATCTCGATGACCGCCCGGACGGATTCGGGTGTCTTAAGCATCTCGGTGGCGAACGGCGGCACTCCAATCTCGCCCAGCGCGATGGAGCACCTCTTCCAGCCTTTTTTCCGCGGCGGCATTCAGCCGAGCAAACAGGGCCTCGGCCTTGGCTTGCATATCGCTTCCGAAATCGCGAAGGCGCACCGAGGCACGCTGGTCGCCCAGTCTTCGTCCTCGGAGACGCGGTTCACCTTCTCCATGCCGCTCACGGATATCGGCGCTGAAGAGCACGACGGATGAAAGAGAACGCGAAAGGCTGATAGACGCAGATTTGAATGGAAAGATCCGAAGCGGGCCCGGGAGGCGTATTCGTCCGCTTCATTGACAGCGTGACCATCAGGAGCCGTCAGTCCGCATTTGCCCGAGCTCACGAATGATCGCCACGAGAACTGCGGACGTAGCGTCAGCGGCCTGCCCGGATCAGGCGATCCGCAAAGGCTGGATCGGCCGTAGGTCGAAGATTGCAGAGAGAAACCCGATGACATTGCCAGATCTATTGATTCCGACCTACGTGCAGATGCTGGGGGCTCTTTCGGCCTGGCTCGGCAAGGCCGAGACGCAGAGGCCGGGCGGCGGAGCGGAGGCTCTGCTAGCCGCGCGTATCGCCCCCGATATGTTCCCGCTTTCCACCCAGGTCCGCTTCGCGTGCGTGCAGGCACAGGAAGGGATTTTCCGTCTCCGCGGTCAGGATTTCCCGGCCTCGGTGGGCATCCTTCTTGACGAGGGGCGGAACGCGGCCGAGCACCCGGGTTCGATCGAGGATGCGCGAAAGAGGATCGCGGAGACCATCGCGCTGGTGGAGCAAGCGGCGGCAAACATGCCCGCAGTGGATCCAGCGGCGCCGGTCGCGCATGCATTGCCGCAAGGCATGGTGTTCGACCTCACTGCCGAGCAGTACGCACGCGATTGGACGTTACCGCAATTCTACTTCCACGTGATGACGGCCTACACGATATTGCGCGGCCAGGGCATCGAGTTGGGCAAGGCCGATTATGTCGCCCACATGTTCTCATACCTGCGCCCAGATACGTTGCCCTCGCAGCAGGGGCGATGAACCTCCGATAGTCGCGGGCGAACAATCTGTCACTCGTCGAACTTGATGCGAGGGCACTGCTATATGAGAGAGGCAGACGAATACAGGAATGGAGGGGACTGCCTTGCTACACGCGTATCTCATCGCTCTCACCGGGATCGCATTGGCGCAGATCAGTCCTGGCCCCAATCTGTTCGCGGTAGCTGGGGCAGCCCTCGGCCATGGCCGACGGGCAGCCTTTTTTTGTCGTCCTCGGCATCGCCGCCGGTGTCCTTCTCTGGGTAGTTGCAGCGGCGGCTGGGTTCGGCGCTCTTCTGACGCTCTACCCAGCCATTCTTACGGGGATGAAGATCCTGGGAGGCGCCTATCTCTGCTTCGTCGCATTCAGGGCGTTGCGAGCTGCGGCTGTTGGGGGAACCCCTTCGATCAAGGCCGATGAGGGCAGCTGGACGCCATACACGGCATGGCGGCGCGGTCTTCTCATCAACCTTTCAAATCCGAAATCTGCTTTGGCCTGGGCCGCGGTGGCGACTTTTCTGTACGGCTCAGGCCTGACCGCCCCGCAGGTTCTTGGCTTCGCGCCGGTTGGCTGCGCCTCCGCAATCGTCATCTACGGCGTCTACGCGACCCTGTTCTCGCTAGGCGCCGTTCGGAAGGTGCAGGCACGTTTCGCAAGAGCCACGGATGCCTTGTTCGGTCTGGCGTTCGGCGCTATCGGCGCGCGAATCCTCTCTGAGGGCGTCGGTGAGGTTGTGAGGCGCTAGGCACCGTAAGGGCAGCTTTCCAGTCATCGTTGGCGAAAGCGGCACCGTCAGGAACCACCCCATTGCCCCATGGGGACGGATGGAACGGCACCACGAAGCAGCCGTCCGTCGTTCAGCAGGAGGCGATCGGACACCCGTCGATCCGCCTCCGTTCTTTCGGCGAGGATCAGGGCGTCCTCAACCTCCAGACCGGGACCGCGCACCGGGCTTTCCAGCTTCGTGTGACCGAGCAGGATCCGGACCGCACTGAAGGTTGCCCGTGGCCTTGCAGATCTCCCGCGCCCGGAAAAGCCCGGAGCTGTCCAACGGCCACCCGTCATTCGGAGAACGCTCGAAGGAGGACGGCGCCCATCGAGCTCCGGCCTTTGCTCGCTACTCCACCGGATGCAGGGTGAGCCGCAGCCTGTCGACCGGAGAGCCGCTGAACTGCAGGGTGAATGGCGCTGGTTTCAGGTCGAAGCGGATGCTCTTGCGAGCTCCGGGGCAATCCAGAGCACCGCTGAAGGCGGAAGGCTCCACATAGTTTCCGTCCTGAACCACGTCCAACCACGCGGCATCGGCGAGCGTAAGCTGGATCGGCCCTGGTTGCGGAGGTGCGGCGAAGCGGATGAACCCGGCCTTCGCCTGAGGGTCACGCGGCGAACGTTCCGGCTGCTTCGGGAGGCCGGCTTCGCCGAGACTGGTGAGCGACACGATCATCGAACCCGCGGGAGCAACTCCCTCTCGGCCGCTCGGCAGCGGTCGAGAGGCATTCAGGTTCGCTTGCTGGTCCGCAACGATGGGCCACTTGAACTTGTCGCAACCGCGCGGCTCGTCCGCCAGAGCCGGCGAAGCGCAGAGCAGTGCGACGAGGACGGCGGCGCATTTCATCAATCGACGGCGACCATGACATCGGACGCCTTGATGACCACGGTCGCCATGTTGCCTTCCTTCAGGCCGAGGTCGTCGACGGCCTCGTTGGTGATCGCCGCGGTCACGATCTGACCGGACCCGATTTCCACGCGCACATGCGCGGTCGTCGTTCCCTTCCGCACTTCCACAATTCGCCCCTTCAGCTGGTTACGCGCGCTGATTTTCATGATCGATCTCTTTCCCGATTATCGGCAATGGACGAAGCCGCCCGCAACGTGAAGCGTTCCATATCCGCCCCCGGGACACAACGGCCTGTCGCGAGGCGGTCCCCGCGCATCCAGGCCTCACAGCCCCAGGGGCAGCCTTCTGCTACTCGCCGGCGCAGGGAAGAAAACCGTGCTCGGCCAGGATCGCCTGCGCTTCGGCGGACAACAGGAACGCTCGCAACTGTTCGGCTCCCGGCCTGAACTGCCGAGCGAGGCAGAGGCCGTATTTCACCTCGGGGCCGAGATCCGGCGGCAGGGGCAACACGCTGAGATCGGGGTTGAGCAGGGCCGATCCGGCGCCGCTGAGATATCCGACGAAGAGGTCCGCCTGATCGTTGCCGATCAGCCATTCCGACGCGCTGAATCCAGCCGGCACGAGGGACGACCCGGCCCCTCCCACCAGATGAAGCGATTTTCCGGCAAGCTTGCTGCCGACGCCCGGAGAGCTGCGTTCTACCGCCTGGAAGAATGCCATCGCGTAATCCCCGGATGGATCGGCCCCCGGGGTGGATGTCGCGAGCCTTGTCAGCGGATCGAGCATGACCTGCAGCATGTTCTCCGGCGTGAGCCCAAGGGCTGCGCGGGCCACGATGCACAGTCGGTTTTGCGCAAAGCAGGTCACCGGACCGGACAGTCCCCGCTCGCAGAGTTTTTCCGGATGGGCCAGGTTGGCGGACGCGAAAAGGTCGAACGCCTCGCCAGCTTCGATCTGTTCCCTGAGAACGCCCGCAGGTCCGAAGCGCGCCTTGATCGCCAGGCCAGTGCGGCTCTCGAACGCTGCGCCGAGGGAGGCCATCGCGTGGCGGAGGCTTCCCGCGGCAAGCACCCGGATTTCGTTCTGATTTGTCCCAGGCATCATTCTATCGCTGTCCGGCATCGGGTCTGGCGCGCCCTCGATAAAGGGGAACGACAGCGGCGCGAGGCTCGCCGCCTTCCTCGAAACGCAGCGTTCGCACGGGCAGGCCGTAGAGCGTCTGAAGATTGGCCTCGGTCATGACGGCATCGGCGCCGCCGACGAGCGCGAGGCCGAGTTCCGGCATCAGCAGAACCTGATCGGCGATGGCGAGGGCGTGGTTCGGCTGGTGGGTCGTGAAGGCGACCGCCAGACCCTCGCAGGAAAGCCGATGCACGAGGGACAGGACCTTGTCCTGATTGTGCAGATCCAGAGCGGAGGCCGGCTCGTCCAGAAGAAGGATCTCGTTCTCTCCCGCCAGCGCGCGGGCGATCAGCACAAGCTGCCGCTGCCCGCCCGACAGATCGTCGAAGGACTTCCCGGCGACCGCCCTCATTCCCACGGTCCCGAGGGCATCCAGGGCGATCTTCTCGTCTCGCGAACCGGGCGTGCCGAAGAGGGAGATGTGGCGCGCGCGGCCCATCAGAACGATATCCAGGGTGCTGTAGGGGAACGACCGCGCGAAATCCTGCGGAACGAAGCCGATATGGCCGGTGGCTCTCACCGTGCCTGTGCTCAGCCCGAGAAGCCCGGCCATGCAGCGCAGAAGCGTGGATTTCCCGCGCCCGTTCGGGCCGAGGATCGCCAGGATTTCGCCGCGACGGAGTTGCAGGTCGAGGGCCTGGAACTGCCACGCGCTGCCGTCGAAGGAGTGTCCGGCGTTCTGCAACCAAAGGCCCGGTTCAGCCATGCCGCCCGCCCATTCGTTGGCTACGCCGAAGCAGGAAGGCGAAGACGGGCGTTCCGATCAAAGCCGTGAGGATGCCAAGCGGTATCTCCGTCCCGCTGACGGTGCGGGCGACGTCGTCCACGACGATGAGGAAGAAACCTCCCAGCAGGAACGAGGCCGGCATCATCGTCCGGTGGTCCGGCCCGACGAGCATCCGCGCCGTGTGGGGAACGACCAGTCCGATCCACCCGATGATCCCGCTGACGGCGACCTGAGCCGAAACGATCGCCGCGACAAGCGCCAGGACGAACCAGCGCATCCGTTCCACATCGATCCCGAGCGCCCGCGCATCCTCATCGCCCATGGACAGGAGATTGATCCGCCAGCGCAGCGCGAGCAGGAGGCCGCCGCCCACGAGGACAGGCCCGCAGACGAGGGCGACTTTGGACCAGCTCGCGGTGGCGAGGCTGCCGAGAAGCCAGAACACCATGGCCGGGAGCTTGTCTTCCGTATCGGCCAGATACTGGACGAGGCTGACGAGCGCACCGAAGAAGCCGTGCACCACGACCCCGGCAAGAACGAGCGCCAGCAGGTTCCTGCGCGAGACGAACGAGTTCAGGCCGTACACAAGGACAAGCGCCAGCAGGCCGAAGAAGAAGGCGAATGACAGCAGCCCGAATCTCGGCAGCGAGAGAAGGATGGCAAGCGTTCCCCCGAAGGCGGCGCCCGACGAGACCCCGACGACCTGCGGCCCAACCAGCGGATTGCGGAAGACGCCCTGAAGCGCGGCGCCGGCCAGCGCCAGCCCTCCGCCGGACAGGAGCGCCAGGAGCACTCGCGGCAGCCGCACCGTGACCACCACGTTCCATTCCAGCGGCGTTATCGTCGGGGACGGCACGACGGCCGAGCAGAGAACCTCGACCACCCGCCAGAAGGGAATGTCGATCCGGCCGATCCCGAGGGAGGCGATCGCGCAGACCAGGAGCAGGGCCGCCATGCCGGCGAGCATCACGCCCGGCCGCCGGGGCACCCCTGCCCCGTCTGCGTTCGAAGCGGTCACTGTTCCAGGTCGAACGAGGTCCGGTAGAACTCCCGGTAATAGTCGTCGGCTTCCTTCTTCATGTCGATATCGGCGAAGCGGTCCGGGTAGAGCTTCTTGGCCATCCAGAGTTCGCCCAGCGCCAGCGCCTCGGGCATGGGATAGCCCCAGGCCTTGGCGTATTCCGGCATCAGGTAGATGCGCCCGTTCTTGACGGCGTCTATCCCCTGCCAGGACGCGCTCTTTCGGATATCGTCGACCACCGCCGGGTAGCGCTCCTGCACGAAGATGACGGCGGGATTCCAGGCAAGGACGTCTTCCATGCTCACCTGCTTGAAGCCGGCGATCGCATTGGCGACGTTTCGCGCGCCCGACCGTTCCATCATCAGGCCGGTGTATTTGCCATGCCCGTAGGTGGTGAGATCGGGATTGGCCATATAGACCGGCACGCGCTGCGCCTCGGAGATGCCGGCGAGACGCTCGGCCACAAGCTTGCGCGAAGCCGTGGCCTTGGCGATGAGCTTTTCCCCTTCGGCCTTGCGATCCAGGACATCGGCGATGAGGCGAATGCCGTCCGTGAGGCCCTGATCCGTCGCGGCGGTTTCATCCTTCACTTGCGGGTTGAGCTTCGTCGCTTCCGCCGGATCGACCGTCAGCAGCGAGACGGCCACGACCGGAATTCCGACGGCGGCGATTTGCTCGCGCATCTCCTCCGGGGCGTAGTTGGTGACGAAGACGACGTCCGGCTTGAGCTTCAGCAACTCCTCGATGTTGACCTTGGTCAGGCCGCCGGGCGTCGGCAGCTTCTCGATGCCGGGCGCGAGGCGGGCGAAACGCGGGCCGAGCTGCTTCTTCCATTCTTCCAGAACGCCGGCCACCTTGTCGAAGGCCCCGAGTTCGACCGCGATGTCCAACGTCTGGTGCTGGAGGATGACCGCCCGGCTCACGACATTCGGGACGTGGACCTCATGACCGATCTGATCCTTGACGACCCGGTCGGCGAAGGCGGGAAACGAGAGGCAGGCCACCATCAGGAAGACGCCGGCTGCGGGGCTCGCGCGAAGAAGGGAATGGAGACTCATGGCGATCAGGGTCCGGGAAGAGGATGAGAAGGCGGCCCGCAACACGACGAGCTCAACGGAAAGATTCTCCGTTATTCCCGATGGGATATAACGCAGGAGACTGGCAAGGCCCAGCCTCGCCTGAGCTTTCCAACCCCTGAATTCGCGCGATCGCCTGCCCTCCCGCCGGCTTTCTCCCCACATGCGCTATATCCGCGCGGGAATAACGATTGGCCTTTCACGCGACCGAACCGGCGTTAGTGTCTGCGCCGCTTCATGGAAGCATCCAACGATACCCACCGTGCCACGAGCCCTCGGTGGGCGTGAGAAGGTATGATCATGCGGAAGATCGCAACTTTGTTCGGCGCTCTCGGGCTGGCACTCGCGGCCGGCACGGCCCATGCCTCGGGGACACTGACCGTCGCTTATGCGGGGTCGATGGGCGTGGTGATGGACAAGTTCCTGGGCCCGAGCTTCGCCAAGGCTCATGGCGACGAATATCGCGGCATCGGGCAAGGCGCCTACGGGCTGGCCCGGCTGATCGCCGCCAAGCAGGTGCAGGCCGACGTCTTCATCTCCATCAATCCCGGCCCAATGCGTATTCTGCAGCAGGCGGGCCTCGTCGACGAAGCGTATCCGGTCGCCAGCACGGCCATGGTGATCGCCTACAACCCCAAGAGCAAGTTCGCGCCCCGGTTCGAAGCCGCAAAGAGCGGCAAGGGCGACTGGTGGAAGGTGCTGGAATCGCCGGACCTGAAGTTCGGACGGACCGATCCGGCCACCGATCCGCAGGGACAGAACATCATCTTCACCCTGCTCCTGGCCCAGCGCTACTACAATCAGCCGGATCTCTCCTCCAAGATCATCGGCGACATCGTCAACAAGCAGCAGATCTTCGCGGAGCCTTCGGCTTTCGCCCGACTGGAAGCCGGCCAGATCGACGCCAGCTCAGGTTACGAGGCCGCCACGATCTCGGCAAAGCTGCCCTATGTGAAACTGCCGGACGAGATCAACCTGAGCAACCCCGACCTCGCTGCCGAATGGTACGACAAGGTCCAGTTCTCGCTGAAGGACAAGGACGGCAAGGACAAGGTGCTGAAGCCGGAACCGATGGTGTATTACGCCGCCGTCGTGAAGGGCGCGCAGAACCCGACGGAAGCGAAAGCCTTCGTGGACTACCTGCAGCAGCCGGAAGGGCAGAAACTGCTGAGGGATCACGGCTATAACGAGCCCAAGGGCGGCAAGATGTAACTCGGGCCGTCCTTGCAGACACAGCAAGGCGAGGGACGGAGTTCGTCTCCCGCAGCAAGCCTCGTCGGAGCGCTCGCACTGATTCTCCTGCTGGCGCCGTTCGTGGCGCTGGCAAGCCAGACGGAGTGGCGCACCTTCGGCTTCGCCGAGGGCGACCTGGAGGCTGTTCGCGTCTCGCTGCTCTGCAGTCTTGCGTCTCTGGCGTTGATCTCGCTGCTGGGCACTCCGCTCGCCTGGTGGCTGGCGCGGACGCAATGGCGCGGCCGCTGGTTGCCGGACGCGCTCCTGCTCCTGCCGCTGCTCTCGCCACCGCTCGCGATGGGCATCCTGCTCGCCTCCTTCTACGGACCCTACGCGCCCGCCGGAATGCTTCTCCAGCGCGCCGGGATTTCGCTGAGCAACAGCGTCCCAGCCTTCATCCTGGCGCAGTGTTACGGGGCCGGACCCTATTATGTCGTGGCCGCGCGGGCGGCTTTCGAAGGCGTTCCACGGCCGCTGGAAGACGTGGCACTCACCCTTGGCCGGACGCCGCGCGAGGTGTTCTTCTCCGTCACCCTGCCGTTGGCGCGTCTGGGGCTGATCGCCGGGCTGGCGGTCGCGTGGGTGCGCGCGCTCGGCGAATTCGGCATCGTGCTGATCGTGGCCTACTATCCCCAGGGCATCCCGGTGAAGCTCTGGGTCAATCTGCAGGATATCGGCCTGACGGCGGTCTTTCCGCTGCTCTGGCTTTTCTTCCTCGTCGCGATGCCCCTCCCCTTGCTGCTGCGCTTCCTCGCGCGGCGGCGCTACGGATCCTGAGTCGTGCGGATCAGCTACACCCTCACGCATCCCATTCCGCTGAAGGCGGAATTCACGGTCGGTGGCTTCACGGTCGTCCTGGGTCGTAGCGGCGAAGGCAAGACATCGCTCCTGCGCGCCATCGCCGGGCTGCTGCCGGCAAGCGGCGAGCCCTTCGGCGATCTCGCACCCTCGTCACGCCCGATCGGCTACGTGCCCCAGGATCTCTGCCTGTTTCCGCACCTCTCGGTCTGGCAGAATGTCGGCTTCTCCCTGCCCCGGCGCGGACGCGAGGCGGCGGCGACCGAGGTTCTCGCCAGGCTCGGCATCGGCAATCTGGCCCGGCGAAGGATCTCGGAGCTTTCCGGCGGCCAGCAGCAGCGCGTCGCGATCGCCCGCGCCATTGCCCGCAAGCCCGAGTTGCTCCTTCTGGATGAACCGACCTCCGCGCTGGATCCGATCACGCGCGACGACCTCGTGGACCTCCTGAAGAACCTCGTGCGCAAGGATGGAGTGATGATCCTCGCCGTTACCCACGACAGGCAGTTCGCGACCGAAGCGGACCATGTGGCGGTGATGGATGGCGGGCGTATCGTGCAGGAAGGAAAGCCCGACGCACTTCTTGCGGCCCCCCGGACCCCCATCGTGGAGAAACTGCTGCGGGGCCGCGGCCAGCCTGCGGCGGCACACCTCCCCGCCTGCGATCGCATTTGATCCGGACCAGCCTGAATTTGCCCGCCTCTTCCAGCCTCGTTTCAATGAGGGGCGGATCCTTCGGGAGCGGGTGGGAGACCTGTCCGCACCGGTCGGCGCCCACTTCCGAGATGCGGCCCGCCAGCTGGTGGCGGATTGCATCACGCCCTGCCGCAATCGCCCATCCAACCCGGGCGCGACAACGCCATGCGCGTTAGCCGGCACACATGGGAGAGCAAGGTGCAGTGCCTAGGGCAACGCGCTCACTCATTAGGCACCGATGCGCAAAAGTGCGTCTTGCGGGCCGCCTCCGCACTGATATCTTACAAAGGATATCAGGAGAGTCCGATGATCAGACGCCTCGCCGTTGCTCTTGCGCTTACCTGCTCCGCACTGGTCTCGCTGCCAGCGAGGGCCGCCGATTTCCAGTCGGCGCTGCTTGTCCCCGGCGTGATCTCCATCGGAACCACGGGCTCCGCCCCTCCGACGTCGATGATCGACCAGAGCGGCGCGCTCGCCGGCTACGACGTCGATGTGATGAACAAGGTGGCAGCCGATCTCGGAGCGAAAGCCAAGTTCGTCCAGCTCGACTGGTCGGGCCTGCTGCCCGGGCTTGCCGCCCACCGCTTCGATGTCGTCGCCTCCGGCGTGACGCGCACGGGCGAGCGGCTGAAATCCAAGCAGTTCATCATGCTGTCGCCCTACATCATCAATGGCGTCGCCATCACCAAGCTCGCCAGCAACTCCGACATCAAGGGCTGGGACGACGTCTGCGGCAAGCGGATGGGCACCGTGCGCGGCGCCAGCGAAGGCAAGGCCATCCAGGCCATGCTGCCGAAGGGCTGCATCTCCAAGGTCGTCGAATATCCCGGCTGGACCGAGCTGACCCTCGACCTCAAGAACCATCGCATCGACTGGATCGGCATGGATTATCTCGGCCCCTCCTACGAGGCCTCTCGGGACCATACGCTGGTGACGCTCCCCGATGTGCGCGAGCGCGCGACGCAGAGCATCGCCGTCTCATCCGCCGAACCTGAGCTTGCCAAGGCGATCGACGCGCTCCTGGCGAAGTATCGCAAGGACGGAACGCTGTCCGCCATGGTCCAGAAATGGTTCGGCCAGAAGGTCGATTTCGCCAATCTTCCCGCCGATCCCAAGGGTTGAACGACAGGGCAGTTGAACGAGTAGGAAAGCTGACGCTGGCATGAAGAAGAAAGTCGGAATCATCACCACGGGCCAGAGCCCGCGCACAGAATATCGCTCGTTTCACCGAAATGCGCTCGCCGCCCTCGGGATCGAGGCGGACGTTTTCGAGCGGGCCTGCCTGGACGGCCTGACCCGCGCGGAAATCCGCGCCCATCAGATCGAGCCGGCCGATGGGCTCGGCATCGGCTGCTACGTCCACAACGACACGCCGGCCGATCGACGGATGGGCAGCGGCTGGGAAGAGATCTTCGTCGACCAGGCCTGGTATATCGAGCGGGCGCAGGCGGCGATCTCGGCCCACCAGCAGGACGGGATGGACATCATCCTGATGTGCTGCGCGGAAATGTACCCGGCCAACAGCTTCAGGAGCACGGTGCCGCTGCTCCTGCCCTACCAGCTGATGTTCGATCTCGTCCGCCGCCAGACGGAAGCGAAGGGCAAGTTCCGGCTGGCGCTGCTCCTGCCGACGGAATGGCATATCGACCAGGACCGGGCGACCTGGACGTCGGAGCCGTGGATGGCCAACGTCGAAGCCTCCTTCGGCATCGGCATCGCCGACGGACAGGCCGTCGAACAGCTTCGCGGCGGCGCGCCCTACGATCTCGCCCTGATCTGGGGCTATGGCGACGGCCTCGCACCGCATGACCCGGACGACCTGCTGGCCAGCATCTCCGAAGGACTGCAATGTCCCGTGGTGACGCCGAACGTGCTCAACGTCTTCGCGGCCCGGACCCTGCTGACGCCGGCCTGGCCGGAACGCATCCACGTGGAGTTCTGATCGATGGAGCCCGCCGAGGCGCGTCGGCCGCCCGCGATCCTCGAGGTTCACGGCGTCGTCAAGCGCCTCGGCGGCGTCGAGGTCCTGAAGGGCATCAACTTCACGGTCGCCGAGGGCAGCGTCTTCGCCATCATCGGCGCCTCGGGTTCCGGCAAGAGCACGTTGCTGCGCTGCCTGAACATGCTCGTCGTTCCCGATGACGGCGAAATCGTCTGGAAGGGGCAGCGCGTCGGCTGGACGAAGAAGGGGCCGGCCTGGGTGCGGCAGAAGGAGCGCGAGCTCCTCGCCTATCGCCGCGAGGTCGGCATGGTGTTCCAGAGCTTCAACCTGTTTCCGCAGATGACTGCGATGGAAAACATCATCGAAGCGCCGGTGCAGGTCTTGAAGCGGCCCCGCGACGAGGTGGTCGCCGAAGCGAGGGTGCTGCTGGACAAGGTGCGCCTCTCCCATCGGAGCAGCGCCTATCCGCACCAGATGTCGGGCGGCGAGCAGCAGCGGGTGGCGATCGCCCGCGCGCTGGCGATGAAGCCCAAGGCCCTGCTTTTCGACGAGGTGACCTCGGCGCTCGACCCGGAACTCAAGGGCGAGGTCCTGACCGTCATGCGCGATCTGGCGGACGAGGGCCTGACCATGATCCTTGTGAGCCATGAGATGGGGTTCGTCCGCGGTGTCGCCGACGAGGTGCTCTTCATGCACAAGGGCGTCATGTGCGAGCGCGGCCGGCCGGAGGAGGTCCTCAGGGCACCGAGGACGCCGGAGTTGCAGACGTTCCTGCAGCGCGTGGTCGACTGACGCGATGGACGTCATTGTCGCGCAATTTCCCCGTTTCCTGGCCGCGACCTGGCTGACGATCTGGATGTTCGCGCTGGTGACGGTGCTCTCCACGATCATCGGGGCAGCGCTTGCCATCCTCTCAGAGGCGGCAGGCAAGGCGGTTTCCGTGCCGCTCGCCATCTTCAGCTGGGTCTTCCGGGGCCTGCCAGAACTCGTGGTCCTGCTTGCCTGTTATCTCGCGCTGCCTGCCGCCGGACTGGATCTCGGCCCGGTCGGCTCGGCGATCCTCGGCTTCACCCTGATCGGCATCGCCTATCAGGCGGAGATTTTCCGCGCCGGCCTCGCGTCGGTGGACCCGAAACTTTTCGAAGCCACCCGTGCCCTCGGCATGAACTGGCGGCTCACCATGCGGCGCATCGTCTTTCCCCAGGTGGTGCGGACCGTCCTGCCCGCCTGGGCGACCTTCTCCGCCGGCAACGTGAAGGCCTTCGCGGTCGCCTCCGCGATCGCGGTCACGGAAGTCATGGCGGTCACCCGGCAAAGTATCGCCATGTCCAACCAGCCGTTCCTGCTGATCCTAGTGGCGGCGGGCATCTATGCCGCCATCGCCAGCATCCTCATGGTTCTCGAAGTCCTGGTCTCCCGCCGCTTTGCCGGCCAGACCGGCGCGAACAGCTAACGGAGATCGGGATGGAATGGTCGGTCGTCACTGGCAATGCCGGGCTCCTCGCGGCAGCGACGCTCAACACGGTCGCGATTGCCGCGACCACCATCGTGCTGTCGGTCGTGCTTGCCTTTCCGCTCGCGCTCATGCGGGACTCACGGGTGGCGCCGCTGCGCGTGATCGCCGGGATCTATAGCTGGACCACGCGGGCGATGCCCACGCTGGCGTTGCTGTTCCTCGCTTATTACGGGCTGCCGGAACTCGGCATCTATCTCGACCCCGTGCCCGCCGCGGTCGCGGGACTGACGGTGTCCGCCGCCGGCTACAACATGGAATACATCCGCGCCGCGCTGAAGGCCGTGCCGCGCGGGCAGTACGAGGCCTGCCGCGCCCTCGGCATCCCCTTCCCGCTCGCGCTTCGCCGCCTGATCCTGCCGCAGGCCATGCGCATCCTGCTGCCGCCGCTTTCCTCCAACTTGACGCTGCTTCTCAAGGGCAGCGCGCTGGCAAGCCTCGTCGCGGTGAACGAACTGACGGGACAGGCGATGGCGCTGATCTCCGATACCTACCGGCCCATCGAGATCCTGATCGTCGTCGCGGTGGTCTATCTCGCGCTGAACGGCGTGCTGGTCGCCGTTCAAAAGGGAGTGGAGAGGCAGTTCAGGCTGCCTGCCTGAACTGCCGGTGCCGTCGTCAGGTCAAGCGGCGATACGCTGCGAAAGCGCCCGCCGCAGGGCACGCGCCGTCGGCTCGATCGCGTCAGGGGTCACCCGGCCGACCTCGACGCCGAATAGATCCCGCATCATCGTCCGGCATCGCGCTGTCGCAACCAGCGTGCCGTCCGGCTCGATCGCCTCGATCCCGCCGGCAAGCTGCCCGGCATTGTTGATCGCCTCCGCGCGCGCAAGATCGAGGCCGGGCACATCGACGAGTTCCAGCCGGTCCGCCCAGAGCCGCGCCGGCCAGCCGCCCGCGCGTCCGCAAGGACCGGCGGAGTGGAGATAACGCCCCTCGTCGCGCAGCACCGCGAGCACGGCCTTGACGCCGGAGGCGGCCGTTCGCTGTTCCTGCGGCACGGGCCGGATGCGGGCGGAGCTTTCCGACATCAGCGCCGTCAGGTCGAAGCGTTCGGACACATCCTTTCCATCCACCATCACCCGCGCGAACCAGGGCGCATCGCCGGCGGAGCCCGAGCGCTGGAACCACTCGCCGACGCTATGGTGGGCGACGATCATGGGCGTGACGTCGCGGCTGGAGACGCCGAGCTTCTCCGCCACGATCGCCTGTATTTCGCAGGCGATGTTGTCGACGTTGCCGATGCCCGTGATCGGCGCCGTGCCGGTGCGGGCGAGCACCTGATTGGTGAAGTCCGGAAACGGCGCGGTGATCATCGGGATGCGGATATCCATGCCGTCCAGCACGGACTGCACGACCTTGGCGAGCAGGATGTGGGCAGCCAGGAAGCCGCCCATGCCGTCGGCGCGAACGCGGGCGAAATCCTCCGGGCTCAATCCACGCGCCATCTCCGGCACGGTCAGCAGCGTCGCCGCATGCAGGACGACGCGGGGCCGCAGCCGTTCGATCAGCTCGCGCGTCGCGCCAATGTCGGAGAGATCGAGGCCGAAGCCTTCCACCGAGACGTTGCGATCCTCCTGCAGGGCGCCAAGCCGCGCCCGCCATGCGACGCCCTGTGCGACATCCGCGCGCAGATCGACGACGGCCATGCGCCGGATCTCCGGCCGCCGGGCGAGGAACTCGACGGCATGGCCGCCGACCGCACCCGCGCCGGTGACGAGGACGTCGCAGCCACTCATGATGACGCGCCCGCCGTCCCTGAGATCAGGGGCTCGGAGATCAGAGGACGCGCCGGATCGCGCGAGACGCCGAGCCGCAGGGGGGCGGCGGCGAAACCGGTGAGGAACCGGGCCAGACGTTCCACGATGATTTCCAGGATGACTTCGCCAGTTTCCGCCGTCGCGGCGGCGGGATCGCCGTAATAGCCTCCGTCGTCGGCCTGGAAGATGGGCGGCCATGCGGCGCCTGCCTCGGTGATCGGATCCTCAGCGTAACCCGGCGCGATCCAGGGCTGGATCACGCGCGGCTTCATGTCCTTCGCGGCCTCGGCGATGCGCCGTTTCTCCGCCTCGTTGTCGGCCAGCACCATCATCAGCGCCGTTTCCTGCTCGCAGGCATGGCCGCCCCGCTTCAGGGCGCCGAGGAGTTTCGGGATCCAGCGGCTTTCGCCCGGCACCCAATATTCCACCGTCGCCACGGGATAGCCGTCCGTCACGAGTTGGCCGACCTTGGAGCGCAGCGGCGCATTGTTGCCGCCATGGCCGTTGACGAGGACGATGCGGCGAAAGCCGGAATTGGCGATCGACTTGGCGATGTCGCCCAGCGCGGCCAGGTAGGTTTCCAGCCCGAAGCTGATCGTGCCGGGATGGCTGAGGTGGTGCGGGGAAAAGCCGAAGGGCAGTGTCGGCGCCACGATGACGGGCAGCGCGCTCACGCGCCGGGCCGCCATCCGGGTCACCATGGTGGCGAGCCGGGCGTCGGTTTCGACGGGAAGGTGCGCGGCATGCTGCTCGATGGCACCGACGGGCACGACGACCATCGCACCCGCATCGCGGGCGGCGGCGAGTTCGTCGCTGGTGAGATCCTGCCAGAGCAGCGTGCGCGGAAAGGCCGGTGTGGTCACGAGTTCAGTCCCCAACCGTTCGGAAGAAATGCGTAGTCGTCGAGGCCGGGCGCGAGGAGGTTGCGCAGGAAAAGTCCGGCGACCCGGTGCGGCAGGATCAGCGGCGCGCCGATGGCCGCCTCCAGACGCGGCACCTCCTCCACGGGATCGAAGGGGGCCAGACCGATGCCGTAGCCAAAGAAGAAGGCGAACTCGACGCCCTGCCGGCCGAGTTCCTCGGCGGCGGCCAGCGCCGTGGCCGTCACCGGCGACATGACGAGCTCGATCCGGTCGAAGAACGGCCGCTGCGCCCAGTCGCGATAATCGTGGTCGGCGTGCTCCGCATCGACCAGCGCGCCGATCCGCACCTTGCGGCGCGAGCCATGGGCGATGTTCTCCACGACCGAGAACATCAGTTCGCGCGGGTGGATAAGCAGCGTTCCCGCGCTGATGGACCCTTCCGGGAATTCGGCGGCGCAGGCGAGGAGGACCATGTCGACCCCGTCCTCCTGCTCAAGGTGATCGATTGCCGCCTGAACCTTGTCTATGGCGAAGTCGAGCGCGAAGAAGCGGTGCTCCCAGCCATCGCCCATATGGTTGCCGACCGCGCCGGGTACATGGACATGGGCGCCGAGATTGGGCGTCTCCTTCCCGACCTGATGCGGCAGCAGCTCGTCGAGCGTCAGCCCCCCGTAGATGTGGCGGATGACGACTTCGACGTCGGCGCCGAGCGAGCGGAGGATCCGCTCGTGATAGTGGATATACTCGTCGCGCGGCCCATGGCCGGTCGTAACGACGCCAAGCCTGGTCGTCTTCGCCATGTCGAATTCCTTGTCGCTAGGGCTGATCGGTGAGGTGGATCGTCATGGTTTCCGGCTCGAGCGGCCGCCCGTCCGTGAAGCGCTCCACGGCGAAGGGATTGGCGGGATCCGGCCTTCCCGAAGCGAGAAGCCCGGCCAGCCGCCTGCCGCCTGCCGGGCTCATCATCACGCCGTGGCCGCCGTACCCGGCGTTGACGTAGACATGGCGCGCGCTCGGCAACGCCCCGATGACAGGCGAGCCGTCGCGCGTGACGGCGAAGGTTCCCGTCCTGAGATGGGCGTCGCGGAGACTGGCGGACCATTCCCGCCAGCGCGGCGTCATCGGCAGGATCGTCCGGATGGCATGATCGAAATAGCCGCGTTCCGGCGCGGGATCCTCCAGCCCGTCCTCAACGAACCGCCTTCCGCTGAACGAGGCCGTGATGCGGGCACCACCCTCGTCGGGACGCCAGAACGACCCGATATCCACGTCGATGGTGGTGGGATGATCGAGCGGAATACCGTCCGCCTTTACCCGCAGAATGGAAGATTGCGCGGTCCGCATCTCCGGCGCGTCTTCGAAAGCGGAGAGAAGACCCGCCGCCCGCACGCCCGCCGCCACTATTACGGCGCCGGCCGAAATGTGGCCACGGCTGGTGTGCAGCGTCACGCCGCCTGAATCCGAGGCGATCGACCGGACTTCGGTGCCGAGCAGCAGGTCGGCATCCATCGCCGCGCGATAGCCCCGGATGACCCAGTCGATATCGATGACGCCGTCGCCCTGCCGGAAAGAGGCGCCGATCGCGTCCTCCGCCAGCATGGGCGCGTGCTCGAAAAGCGCGGTTCCTTCCAGGTATTCGACATCGGAAAGGCCGATACTGCGCTGGAACGCGACCCGCTCGCGCAAGGCCGCCGCGCCGTCCGGCCTGCGGCTGGCATAGAGATAGCCGATCGGCCGGTATCCGGCATGATGCCCCGCGACCCCGACCAGTTCCTCGAAGTCCCGGTACAGCGCGATCGATTCCAGCGAGATCGCGATGTTCCTCGCCGCGCTCCACTGGGCACGGACCCCCTCGCCGGAGCGACGCGAGGTCAGCGCCGCCGGAGCCTGCATCCGCTCCAGCAGGAGAACCTTCAGCCCTGCGCGGGAAGCGAAGAAAGCCGAAGCAAGGCCGACGATGCCCGAGCCGATGACGGCGACGTCGGGGCGGGACGCAAGATCCGCGGGATCACTCGAGACGCGAAGAGGCACCGCTCAACTCCAGATTTCTGTGATATATTAATTGCTATATCAGACGGGTCAAGCCATCTAGGGTGGAGATCGCCACAGCCGAAGGATGCGGGCGGGAATGGATCAGGCCGCCCGAGTTGGGATATGCATGAAGCGAATGACGGTGAGCCTTCCCTTCCAGACGACGAATCGAAGCTCGGGAACGGGACCGCGAGCCGCCACAGCGAGGATTTTATGAGCAGAGAGCCTTCCGAGACGGTCGAAACGCAAATTTCCCGGGATACGGGAGAAGCGGCCGGCCCTAGAAAGCGGAAGGCCTCGTCGCTGACGGAGCAGGTCTACAACCGGCTTCGCTCCGAAATCCTGACCTGCGAGATCGAGCCCGGCCGGGAACTGTCCGAAGCCGAACTGGCCGAACGCTTCCAGGTCAGCAAGACGCCGGTCCGGGAAGCTCTGGCGACTTTGCGGTCGGAGGGCTTCGTCCGCACCTTTCCCCGTCGCGGCTATCAGGTGGTGCCGATCACGTTCGGCGACATGAACGAACTTTTCGAGCTGCGGACCATCATGGAAGCCGGGGCGGCCGAGCTTGCCTGCTCGCGTATCACGGATGAGGAAATCGCCCATCTCAACGCGCTGGCCGACGTCGTCTACGACCGTTCGGAGCAGCCGAGCCTGAAGCGTTTCATCGAGGCGAACCGTGACTTCCATACGGAGATCGCCCGAGCCTCCGGCAACGAACGGCTGCACCAGCAACTCGTCAGGACGATCGACGAACTGGAGCGCTTCTTCTATCTCGGGGCCCGCCTGCGCGACGTGAACAGCGAGACCACCAACGATCACCACGAGATCGTGGAAGTGCTGCGCTCGCGCGACCGGGACGCGGCCCGCGCCATCATGATCCGGCACAATGAAGTGACCCGGCAGGGTCTCGTCCAGCAAATCGCGTCATCCAAGCGCATCGGCCAGATGGCCCTTTGAGCCTCCCTCTCAAGCCGGCCGTGCCCCGGCCGGCTCCAGGCCGTTTGCTGCGCTTGCCTTATTTATATCTTGTGATATTCCAGATGTGTCCTGCTGGCGTGCCAGCGGCTCGTCGCCACGATCCCGATCGAGCCCGGTGACCGGAAATCGCGACAGCCATTCTGCCGCAGGACGTTCGATGAGCCTCAGGCAGGGTGACATGACACGCATTCTCGTTCTCAATCCCAACAGTTCGCAGGATGTCACGGCCTCCATGGACGCCGCGCTCGAACTGGTGCGCACGCCCGGCGGCCCCGAGATCGTCTGCGAGACCCTTGAGGAAGGCCCTGCCGGGATCGAGACGCAGGAGCATGTGGAAAGCGTCGTTCTTCCGCTCGTCCGTCATTTCGAAAGCCATCCGGCGGATGCCTATGTGATCGGTTGCTTCTCCGATCCGGGTCTCGCGCTGGCCCGGGAGAATCTGAAAAAGCCGGTCTTCGGCATTGCCGAATCCGCCTTCCACATGGCGTCCGGATTGGGCAGGCGCTTCGGCATCGTCGCCATCAAGAAGGGCTCCATCCCCCGCCACATGCGCAACATCCGCGCCCTCGGCCTGACCGACCGGCTGGCCGGCGACCGGCCGCTGGAGATCGGCGTCACCGAAATGCTCCAGACCGAGCGCGTGCTGGCGCGCATCGTCGAGGTCGGCACCGAACTTCGCGACATCGACGGGGCCGACGTGCTGATCCTCGGCTGCGCCAGCATGGGCGGGTATCGCGGCGAGATCGAGCGGCGGCTCGGGCTTCCCGTCGTCGATCCGACGCAGGCGGCCGCGATGCGCGCGATCAATCACCTCACCCTCGGCTACAGGCAGGCGGCATGATGAGCGAGACGTCTTACGACCGGATCGTCCGTGGCACTCTGGTCCTGCCGGATCGTCTTCTGGAACAGGGCTGGGTCGCCGTCAGCGACGGGCGGATCGCCGCGATCGGCGAGGGCCCCTTGCCCGCAGCGAAGGCGGTGGACGATCACGGCTCCTCGCTCGTGTTCCCCGGCTTTGTCGACGGCCAGACACATGCCACCAGCTACAAGGGCCTGCCCGGCTTCGCCGATACGAGCCAGGCGGCACTTGCCGGGGGCATCACCACCATGGTGGACATGCCCTATGACAATCCCGATCCGCTGAACACGATGGAGCGGCTGGAAGCCAAGATCGCCGCCGTCGAGGCGCATTCCTATTGCGACGTGGCCCTCTATGCCACCATCGCGCCCGGTCAGGGCACGGCGAACATGGCGCCGCTGGCCAAGGCGGGCGTCTGCGCCTTCAAGATCTCGGCTATCGAAAGCCACCCCGTCCGTTTCCCCCGCCTTCCCGCCGACGATACGCTCGCCATCCTGGAGGCGTCCGTGGAGACGGGATTGCCGGTCGGGCTGCACAATGAGGACCAGGAAATCGTCCGCGCGGCGATCGCGGCCTTGAAGAAGGCAGGCAGGACCACGCCGGAATACCATTTGCCGAGCCGGCCGCTCGCCGCGGAGATGGCCGCCACCGCCAACTTCCTCGAACTCGGACAGGCGACCGGCGCGCATGTCCACATCGTCCACATCTCGCATCCGCGCGGCTACGACCTTGTCGCGCGCTACAAGGAAGAGGGCGTGCGCGCCACCGCCGAGATGTGCGTCCACTACCTCCATTTCGACGCGGATCGGGATGTCGGCCGCCTCGGCGCCCGCATGAAGGTCAGCCCGCCGATCCGCAGCGGCGTTCTGGGCGCGCTCTGGCAGAGACTGGAGGACGGCAAGATCGACCTCGTCTCATCCGACCATTCGAGCTGGCCCGTCGACAACAAGCTGGTGCCGTCGATCTTCGATGCCGGCGCTGGAATTCCGGGCCTGGAGACGCTGGTTCCCTCCTTCTACACCGACCTCGCGGCGCGCCTCCCCAACCCCGCCCGCGTGCTCTGCGAGCAGGTGAGCGAACGTCCGGCGAAGCTCTTCGGCCTGTGGCCGCGCAAGGGTGCGCTGGCGCCGGGCTTCGACGCGGACATCGCCGTCCTGGAAACCGGCAGCTTCCCCTTCGACGCCTCCCATTCGCATGACGGGCTGAACTGGAGCCCCTATGACGGCGAGACCTTCGGCGCCCGCGTCGCCGCGACCTATGTGCGCGGACGCAAGGTCTGGGACGGGGTGAATATCACGGGCGAAGCCGGATACGGTCGCTTCGTACCGCGCGCAAGCTGACGGGCGACGGGCCGAATGGGGATCGAGACCTTCGACCGTTCGCTGTGGTCCGCGCTCACGCCCGCCCTCGACGCCGGCCCCTCGCTGCAAGGTGACCACGACACCGACGTTCTCGTCGTCGGCGCGGGCTTCCTCGGGCTTTCCACGGCCCTGCATCTGGCGGAGGCCGGTGTTCGGGTGACGGTGCTCGAAGCGGAACAGCCGGGCTTTGGCGCATCTGGCCGGAACACCGGCTTTGTCGTGCCCAGCCTGAAGACGGCCTTCGGCCCGGCGGATGTTCGCGACGCCCTCGGCGAAACCGGTGACCGCCTCACGGAATTGGTCGGCAGCTCGGGCAATCTGGTTTTCGATCTTATCCGCCGGCTCGGCATCGAGTGCAGCGCAGAGCAGACGGGCTGGCTCCAGCCTGCCCATACCGGGGCGGTGATGAAGGTGCTGGAGCAGCGGCAGGCGGACTGGCTGGCGCTCGGCCGCGGTGTCGATATTCTCACGCCCGAAGAGACGGCAGAGATGGTCGGCACCCCCGGCTACCACGGTGCGCTTCTCGATCGCACCGGTGGCCAGATCAATCCCCTTGCCTATGCTCGCGGCCTCGCCGCAGTTGCCCGGCGTCTCGGCGCGAACCTCTTCTGGAAGTCGCGCGTCACGAAGCTGCAAAGAAACGGCGGACGATGGCTGGCAGAGACGGCTGCCGGCGGCGTGCGGGCGGATCGCGTGATCCTCACCACCAATGCGTTGGTCGGCGGCCTCGTGCCGGAGGTCGAGGCGAGCATGATCCCCGTCCGCGTTCATCAGGTGGCGACCGCGCCCCTCTCGCCGGAGCTTGGGGCGACGATCCTGCCGATGCGGACGCCGGTCGCGGATACCCGGCGGCACACCTTCGCCGTCCGCTGGTCGCCTGACGGGCGGCTGGTCACCGGTGGCCTCGTGCTCCCGGGACCGGCGAATCTTCGACGCGCGACAAGGATCTTCTCCCGCCGGCTGGAACGGGCATTTCCCATGCTGGGCCAGGTCAGGATCGACCACGTCTGGAACGGGGTGATCGCGGCGACGCTGGATTCCCTGCCGCGCTTCATGAGCGTCGAGCCGGGCCTCGACGCGGTGATCGGCTGCAACGGGCGCGGCGTGGCCCTCACCACCGCGCTCGGCCGGGATATCGCCCGCCTCCATACGGGCGAAATCGACATCTCCGCCTTTCCGCTGCCGCACAAGGCCCCGACGCCGGTGCCAGCGCGGGCGATCACGCGCCACGGCCCCTCCTTCTGGCTGCCGTGGAGCGACTTCCGCGATCGCCTCGACGGTCGTCGCGGCTAGCATTCACACAAGGAACGAACATGGATCTGGGTCTGTCGGGCAAGAGTGCCCTTGTCCTTGCCTCATCGCGGGGCCTCGGCCTCGGTGTCGCCACCGCACTGGTGCAGGAGGGCGCGAGGGTGCTGATCACGGGACGCGGCGAGGAACGGCTGAAGCTGGCCTGCACGGAACTCAACGCGAAGGGACCGGGCACGGCCGATTACCTGATTGCCGACTTTTCCGCCCCCGGCGTGGTGGACACGCTGGTTCGCGGCGCGAAGGAGAAGCTCGGCGCAGTCGACATCCTCGTCAACAACACCGGCGGCCCGCCGCCCGGCAAGGTGACCGATGTCGTCCCCGAGATCTGGGATACGCAATTCGCCGCCATGGTGCGCAACGTATTCGTGCTGACGGCGGCTCTGGTCCCCGACATGCGGGAGCGCGGCTGGGGCCGCATCCTGACGCTGGCTTCCTCCGGCGTGGTCCAGCCGATTCCCAATCTCGGAATTTCAAACGCGCTGCGCTCGGCGCTCGTCGGCTGGTCCAAGACGCTGTCGGCCGAGATCGCAGCGGATGGCGTCACCGCGAACATCCTGGCGCCGGGGCGTATTCACACCGAGCGGGTAGACGAACTCGACGCCGCGGCGGCGAAGCGAACCGGCAAGCCGGTGGAGGAAGTCTCCGCCGCGTCGAGAGCTTCCATTCCCGCCAGACGCTATGGCCGGGTCGAGGAATTCGCCGCCGTGGCCGCCTTCCTGGTCAGCGAGCCCGCCAGCTACGTCACCGGGACGGTGATGCGCTGCGACGGCGGCTCGATCCAGTCCGTCTGACAAGCGGAAAGGCGATGCGGCGTGGTCGCCGCATCGCTCGATTTCGCGGCTCAGCCGAGTTGCTGAAGCCGCTTTTCCAGACGGTTCATCAGCCCGGTGAGTTCGGCCTGATCGATACCGTCGAGTTTCGGACCGGGCGCACGCACATGCGCGGAAGCGATCGCACCCCGACGCTTCAGGACTTCCTTGCGGATTGCGAGCCCAAGGCCCGGCTGCGTCTCGTGCCGGATCAGCGGCAGATGCACGTCGAAGAGGTCTTCCGCGCGCTCCCGCTCGCCCGCATCGAACAGGCGGCAGACCTCGGCCAGCATCTCCGGATAGGCGTAGCCCGTCATCGCGCCGTCCGCGCCCCGCGCCAGCTCCTGCGGCAGGAACAGGCCGCCATTGCCGACGAGCACGCTGAGCCGGCGCGTGCCGCGCCCGGTCTCCCCCGCGCGCAGGCGGGAAAGCTTGGAGAGCCCCGGCCAATCCTCGTGCTTCAGCATCACGATCTGCGGGCACTTGGCGGCGATGGCCTCGATCGTCGCCACGGAGATGTAGACGCCGGTCGACAGCGGGAAGTCCTGCAGGACGACAGGCACGTCGGGCCCGAGGGCCGAGCAAACCGCCGCGAAATAATTGATGACCTGCTCTTCCGTCTTCAGCGAGGCCAAGGGCGCGATCATCACTCCGGCCGCGCCGCTCGCCATCGCGCTCTGTGACAGGGAGACCAGCGCCGACATGCCGGGATTGCTCACGCCGACGACGACGGGCACGCGCCCCGCCACGCGGGCGAGCACGGTTTCGAGCACGGCCGCGCTTTCCTCCGGGGAGAGCTTCGGCGCTTCGCCCATCATGCCCAGCACCGTCAGGCCGGTAGCGCCCCGCTCCAGGTAGAAATCCGTGAGGGCTTCCAGGCTTGCGAGATCCAGTTCGCCCGTGTCGGTGAAGGGGGTGGCGGAAATGACGTAAACACCCCTGGCACTGCTATCCAGCAACATCTTCAATCCCCATCGAACCGGCCCCAGAAGGCCGGTCGCCGCATACGGCTCAGTCCATGTTTGCAGCCCCTCCGAAAGGGCCGCGACAACGATCCAGATTGCCCTGCCATATCGCCGCGTTAGTCTGCGTGTAAATTAGGCAAGCTCGAAACTTTTGCACATGCCATTGTATCAAAATTCTCTCTGAGATATCACAAGAAATATTCAGACTGTTGAGGACACCTTCGAGCGATGGCTCCGGTCGATTTCATTGTCCATGGTCCACCCGGCAGCGCGCCTCCCGTGCTGGCGGAAGCGTTTCTCGCGGGGCTCGCCGAAAGCGCAGCTGACAGCCGGGATTTCCGGCTTCTATCGCGCGGCGACGATCCCGGCGTCGACGCCATGGAGCTGCTGATCCGGCGCCCGGGCGACCCCGACGTGCTTTCCACCTGCACGCCCGTTTTCCTGCAAGCGCCACTCCTGCGCGGCATGAGCCTCACTCACCGCCAGCTTACGCCGCTGGCGCGCCTCGTGACGGATCGCTTCTTCCTCGTCGCCCGCGCCGATGCTCCGTGGGCAGGCGCCGCCGAGTTCGTCCGGGATCTCCCCCGCCGCACGACGCGCACCGGCGGCTACTTCAAGGGCGGCATAAACCACCTGCTCGGCCTTGCGATCGCCGACGGCACGGGCGCCGACGTCGAATTCATCGTCACGCCAAGCGAGCCGGCCGTGTGGACCGCGTTGATCGAAGGGCGCATCGACTGGGGTTGCGGCGTCGCGGCCGAAATCCTGCCGCATGTGGAGGCCGGCACTCTGCGAGTGATCGCGGCGCTCGACGAGCATCGCCTCTCCCCGTTCCCCGACGTGCCCACGCTGGCGGAAATCGGCGTTCCCGTCACCTTCAAGCTCTGGCGCGGCCTCATGGGACCGCCGGGTCTGAGCATTCCGCAACAGGAACACTGGCATCGCGTCGCCCGGGACGTGACGCGGACCGAGGCGTGGCGGGCCTATCTCGCGCGCAACGGTCAAAGCGACGGCTTCCTGCCGGGCACCGCCTTCGCCGAATTCCTCCAAACGGAATGGGACTGGTACGCGAAGCATCTCGGCCTCGCGGGGCTGCTTCCGAAAACGCCGCATTTCGCCTGAACCGATCAGAAAGGTACGAAAGCATGAACAGGAAGAGAGTTCTCGCGGCCGCATTCGCCCTGCCGCTTGCCCTGTCGCTCGCGCCGAGCCTCGGCAGCACGGCTTTCGCCGCCGACGACACCGCCTTCGGTGACGCGCTGGGAGCACCCAAGCCGATCAACGACTTTCCCAAGCCCTGGCCGCTGAAGCATCTCGTCACGTCCGGGACGCTGACCATCGGCACGACCGGTTCCGCCCCGCCCCGCACCTTTGTCGATCCCGCCTCCGGCAAGCTCACCGGGAGCTATGTCGATCTCTTCAGCCAGATCGGCACCGACCTCGGCCTCAAGGTCAAGTTCGTGCAGATCGAGTGGTCCGGCATCCTGCCCGGCCTTGCGGCAAACCGCTTCGATCTCGCCTGCGACGGCGCTTCCTGGACCAAGGAACGCCTCGCCTCCGACCAGTTCCTGATGACGGCGCCGACCAGCATCAACGCTTCCGTCGCGATCACCCGCAAGGACACGGGGATCAAGACCTTCGCCGATGCGAACGGCAAGCCGCTGGGCGGCGTGCGCGGCGAGAACTATCTGGAGGATGCCAAGACGGCACTGCCGAAGTCGCCATCGACCGAATTCCCCGGCATGCCGGAATCGCTGATCGGCCTGCAGAACGGCCAGGTGGACCTCGTGGCCACCAATCTCGCCAACGCACTCGATATCCTGGCGACCGCGCCGAACAAGGACGATCTGGCGCTCGTCGGGCCGGCACTCCACGTCTTCCCGCAGGGCCTGTGCGTCAACCCGCGCGAGTCGGATCTCCTTGTCGCCACCAACATGCTTCTCGGCAATTACCGCGCCGACGGCACGCTGAAGAACCTCGTCGGCAAGTACGCGCCGTCGACCGCCGACGTCGATTTCCTCGACCGCATCGGCTACTGACCGGCCCCGGCGTGGTGCTCCACTTCGACATCCTCCGCACGGTCTGGCCGGCGCTCCTTCGGGGAACGCTGGTCACCGTGGAGCTGACGGCGGCCGTCCTGGTGCTCGCCACGCCGCTCGGCATCCTCGTGGCCGAACTGCGCAGCATTCCCAATGCCGCCGTACGCATCACGCTCGGCATCCTGAGCGGGATTTTCCGCGGCATTCCCCCGCTGCTCATCCTGTTCTTCGTCTTTTTCGGCCTGCCCAGCCTCGGCATCACGCTGGAATCGCTGCCCTCGGCCATCGTCGGGATGACAGCCTACATGGCCTTCTATTTCGGCGAAGTGTTCCGCGCCGGATTGGAAAGCGTGCCGGAAGGCCAGTGGCGCGCGGCCGAAGCGCTGGGTCTGTCCAAGGGGCGGACGATGTTCCGCATCATCCTGCCACAGACGATCCCCGCCGCGCTGCCGCCCTTCATTTCGCACGCGACCGAAGTGCTGAAGGGCAGCGCGCTGGCCGCCGCCGTCGCCGTGCCGGAACTGACGCATGCCGCCAAGCAGGTCTTCGTCGTGACCTACCGCCCCTTTGAAATCCTGATCGCGGCGGGGGCGATCTACGCCGTCCTCGATAGCGCCCTGCTCGTCCTGCAGCTCTATGGCGAGCGCTGGGCGGCCCGCCACCGCGCGGTGAGGTGAGCATGGACATGACACTCCTCAAGGAATACGCGCCGAGCCTGCTGCAGGGTTTCCTGGTCACCCTCTGGCTGTCGTTCATCTCCATCGTGCTGGCCACGATCATCGGCATGGGGATCGCCCTGATGCGCACATCCCGCCTGGGCTGGGTCGCGTGGCCGGCGGCGATCTACGTCAACCTGTTCCGGGTGATTCCCGCGTTGCTGGTGCTGTTCTTCGCCTTTTATGCGCTGCCCCAGTTCCACCTCCGCCTGTCCCCCCTGACGGCGGCGAGCATCGGCCTGACCCTGGTGGGAGCCGCTTATATGAGCGAGGACATCAGGGGCAGCCTTTCCGCCATCGATGCCGGCCAGTTCAGGGCCGCCGAGGCGCTCGGCCTCTCCTACGCCCATACGCTGCGCCGGATCATCATTCCGCAGGCGATCCCCATCCTGATCCCGCCCTACATCACCCGCGCCATCATCATGGTGAAGGGCACGTCGCTGGCTTCGATGGTCGCTGTCGGAGACCTCACCGGCCAGTCCGTCCGCGCGACGTCCATCACCTACCAGCCCTTCATGTTCCTGACGATTGCCGGGGCGCTCTACCTGGTGATCAGCGGGGCGCTCGCCGGGTTCCAGGCCTGGGCCGAACGGCGTCTCGCCCGGCCCGCCAGGCGCGGCGCAGCCGAAGTGGAGGCCCTTCCCGCATGATAGATATGACCGCCCCCGACAAGCACCCTCGCTCCATGGTCGAGGTGACCGGGCTGAGAAAGACCTTCGGCAGCCTTGTCGCGCTGGACGGAGTGGACCTCTCCGTCGATGCCGGCCAGGTCGTCGCCATCATCGGCGCGTCCGGCTCCGGCAAGAGCACGCTGCTCCGCTGCATCAATTATCTCGATCCGCCCGATAGCGGGGACGTCTGGGTCAACGGTCACCTCATGGGGATCGTTGAAGGCGCCAGCAGCGTTCGCCGCGCGAAGGACCGGGAGCTTCGCCGCCACCGCGCCGACGTCGGCATGGTGTTCCAGCACTTCAATCTCTTCCCGCATTTCACCGTGCTGCAGAACATCATCGAGGCACCGATGGCTGTGCGCGGCGTGACGAAGGCGGAAGCGATCGCCACGGCGCGCGAACTGCTCGCCGCCGTCGGGCTCGCCGGCAAGGAAGGGAGTTATCCCTCCCATCTTTCCGGCGGTCAGCAGCAGCGTGTCGCCATCGCCCGCGCGCTCGCCATGAAACCGCGCGTCATGCTTTTCGACGAGCCGACCTCCGCGCTCGATCCCGAACTCGTGGGCGAAGTCCTCCGCGTCATGCGCGATCTCGCGGAAAACGGCATGACCATGCTCGTCGTGACCCACGAGATGGCCTTCGCCGAAGAGGTGGCGGACACGCTGGTCTATTTCGACAAGGGCAAAATCATCGAGACCGGCAGCCCCGCCGAGATGATGCGCAACCCGCAACATGCCCGCACCCAAGCCTTCCTGCAGCGCCTGCTGCGCCGGGGATGATCATGACCTCACCTCTTTCGCCGGCCGAAATCCGCACGCTCGCCTGCCTTTTCGAGCACCTGTTTCCCGCCGGCAAGGGCATTGCCGGCGCGACGGAGATCGGTGCGGTTGACTACATCCTCGCCGCCCTTGCCGGGCCCTATGCCGCCCATGTCCCGGAATACCGCGCCGTCATCGCGGCGCTGGACAGCGCGGGAGGCACTGACTTCGCCGCTGCCGCGCCGGAGGTCCGCGCATCGGTCGTCGCGGAATGGGAAGCGAACCGCCTGCCGGGACTGCCGGACAACCCTGACCGCGGCAGCTTCGACCTGATCTGGCGGCATCTGCGCGAAGGGCTGTTCTGCGATCCCGCCCATGGCGGCAACAAGGATTTCGCCGGCTGGAAGACCATCGGCTTTGCCGGCGCGCAGTTCGGCTACCGGGCGGAGGAGCAGGCACTCGACCGCAAGGTGGAGCGGCAGCCGGCAAGCTTCCGGGACCTGTCGGAAAGCGCCCGGCTGCGCGCCACGCCGACCACGCAGAAGAGCGCTCCCCGGGAAGCGGACGTCGTCATCATCGGCGGCGGAGCGGTGGGCTCCTTCATGGCGGAGAAACTGGTGCGGCAAGGCCTAGAGGTGGTCATCCTCGAAGCCGGACCGGCGCGTCACGGGCGCGAGCATGCGATGGACGAACTCCTCGCCACCGCGTTCCGCAATGCAGGGGGCGCGGCCAAGTTCAATTCCGAAGTGCCGACATGGCGGCGCAACGCGGGCGAGCCCGCAAGGCGGGCCACCATGTCCCAGGGACTGGAGACGGCGCTCGGCGGCAATTCGGTCGCGTGGGGCGCGGTCGCCATGCGCTTCTACGAGGACGATTTCCGCATCCGCAGCGCCACGGTCGAGCGCTACGGCGAAGAGCGCATCCCCGAGGGCTCGACGCTGGCGGACTGGCCGATGTCCTACCGGGACCTCGAACCGTTCTACGAGGAGGCCGAGCGCCTGCTCGGCGTGTCGGGCCACGCCGGCAACCGGCGCGATCCCGCGCGCTCCCGGGGCAATCCGTTCGAGGCGCCCCGTTCGGCGCCCTACGACATGCCGGCGCTCAGGACCAGCGGCCTCGGTCAGCTTTTCGCCGACGCGGCCCGCGCCGAGGGTTATCACCCCTTCCCGCTGCCGGCCGCGATCCTGACCGCGCCCTACCAGGGGCGGCATGCCTGCACCTATTGCAGCTTTTGCTCGCGGTTCGGCTGCCATGTCGATGCCAAGGCCTCGGCGCAGAACACGGTGCTTCCGGCAGCGCTTGCCTCGGGTCGGCTGACGATCGTCACCGGCGCCCGTGTCCTCAATATCGTCACGGACGAGAGCGGCAGAGCGGTCGGTGCGCGCTACCGCACGCCGGACGGGGAAACGCACTTTCAGGGCGGCGGCTCGGTGGTCGTCGCCACATATGCCTTCGAGAATTCGCGCCTGCTGCTGCTCTCCACCGACAAGCGTCACGGTCGCGGCCTCGGCAACGAGACGGGCCAGGTCGGGCGGCATTACATGACCCGGCAGCAGCCTTCCGTCTATGCGGTCTTCGAGGGGCGCGCGCTGAACCGCTTCATCGGCCCGACGGCACAGGCCATGGCGATCGCCGACCTGTCAGCCGACCATTTCGACCATGGCGCCCTCGACTTCATTCGCGGCGGCCGCATCGCCGCCTTCAACCAGTACCTGCCGATCGAAGCATCCGGCGTCTTGCCCCCCGACGTGCCGCGCTGGGGCGAAAAGTGGCGGGACTTCTTCGCTGGCGCCTACAACAGCACGTCGATGCTCTTCATCGATCCCGAGATCCTGCCCTACGAGACGAACGGCCTCGATCTCGATCCGGACGTTCGCGACGATCTCGGCCGGCCGGTCATCCGCATCACCTTCGATATCGGCGAAAACGAGCGGCGATTGATGGCTTTCCTCCAGGACCGGGCGGAAGCCATCGCCAAGCGGATGGGCGCGAGCCGCACATGGCGTCGGCAGTTCCTGACCGGGCCGATCAGCACGCACGATGTCGGTGGCACCCGGATGGGGCACGATGCCGAAGCGTCGGTCGTGGACGGCTTCGGTGAAGTCCACGATACGCCGGGGCTCTTCGTGCTCGGTGGCTCCAACTTCGTCTCCCTCCCCGCGGTCAATCCGGCGCTGACGATCCTGGCGCTGTCGCTGCGGGCGGCGGAGAAGATCGCGGGCCTGCACACCGCCGCGCCGGCGGTGAGGATCCCCGCATGAGTTCGGTGATCGTCATCGGCGGCGGCGTTATCGGCGCGTCCATCGCCTACCATCTGGCGCGCGACGGAGCCGCCGTCACGCTGGTGGACCGATGCGTGCCTGCGTCCATGCCGAGCGCCAGCTGGGCGAGCGCCGGGGGTCTGCGCTCGCAGGGGCGGCACGCGGCCGAGCATGCGATCACCCTTGCCGCCTCCCGGCGCTGGGCCACGCTCGAAGGCGAACTCGACGCTTGGCTGGAAGTGTCGCGCGGGGGTCACCTGCATGTTGCGGAAACGGAAAGCGAGGCGGCAGCGCTGGACGAGCGCATCGCCCATGATCGGGCCGGAGGCATCGCCGCCGAACGGATCGAAGGGGGTGCCGCCCTCGGGAAGGTCGTTCCCGGGCTCGCGCCCACCGTCCTGCTCGGTGAGTTCACCCCCGCCGATGGACAGGCGCACCCCGCCCGCACGGCGAGAGCGTTCGCCCGCGCGGCCGTGAGGCTCGGCGCGACCTGCCAGTTCGCCGACGAGATCCGCCTGTCGGAGATTGAGGGGCGGATAGGCTGCGTCACAGCGAGCGGGGACATTCTCCGCGCCGACCACGTGGTTCTCGCGGCCGGCGCCTGGAGCGTGTCGCTGTTGACGTCGATCGGCATCGAACTGCCGATCCGCTGGCGCGGCCTGCAGATGCTGCTCTCCGATGTCGCCCCGCCATTGCTCACGCCGACGCTGACGGCGATGGGACGCAACCTGTCCCTCAAGCGATCCCCGTCGGGCCAGATGATGGTGGGCGGCCGCTGGTTCGCCCGTCCAGCCGCCCCGGCCTCCTCCAGCGAACCCTCGGTCGAGGTGATCGACGCGCATGTGGCGCGCCAGTGGAGTTCAGCCGTGGCGCTTCTGCCGGCAATGGCCAGTCTCAAGCTGGCGCAATGCTGGGCCGGCGCGGAGGCTCAGACCCTGGATTCCATGCCGCTGATCGGTAGCGCGGGGCCTGAAGGTCTTTATCTCGCAACCGGCTTTTCCAACCACGGCTTCCAGATCTCGCCGGAGATCGGGCGGCTGGTGGCGGCGGATCTTCTGCGCGGCCCGGAGCCGGTTCTCGCACCGTTCAGCCCATCCCGCTTCGACGCCGATGTCGATGTCGTCGCGGGCTTCCGGGCCGAGCCCATCCTGCTGTGATCCCGGCATGACGGCGTTCCCGCACCTCTTCGAGCCGATCCGCCTTGGTCGAACCGACATCCGCAACCGGATCGTGCTGACCGGCCACGGCACCGGCATGGGCCGGGACGGCAATCCGGACGAGCGGATGATCGCCTATTACGAGCAGCGCGCCCGCGGTGAGGTGGGGCTGATCATGGTCGGCTCGCAGCAGGTGCACCCGACCTCACCGGGCATCACCGGCCTTATCTGCAACTATGACGACCGGATCATTCCGAGCCTGTCGCGCCTCGCCAAGGCCGTGCACCGCCACGACGGCAAGGTCTTCGGCTATCTCTCGCATATGGGCTTCGCCTCCAGCGCCCGACCCGTGGCGCTGTGGTCGGCGTCGAACGCCTACGAGCAGAAATACGGCGAACTCGCCCATGCCATGACGGCCGGGGAGATCGACCTGCTGGTCGACGCCTTCGCCGCCGCCGCCGCGCGCTGCATCGAGGCCGGTCTCGACGGCGTGCAGGTTCATTGCGGCCATGGCCTTCTGCTGCAGCAATTCCTGTCGCCGCTCACGAATTTCCGCGACGATCGCTACGGCGGATCGCTGGAGAACCGCGTGCGCTTTCCGGCCGAAGTCCTGGCCGCCGTACGACGCCGCATCGGTCCCGACATCCCGCTCGGCATCCGCTGCTCCGGCGACGAACTGGTGGAAGGCGGTCTCACCGGGCCTGACATGGCGAAGATCGTGCCGCTGCTCGTCGCCGCCGGCGATCTCGACTACGTCGATGTCAGCGCCGGCACCGATGGCGACCTCGTCAGCAACATGCTGCACGAGCCGCCGATGGGGCTGGAGCCGGCGCCCTTCGTTTCCACCGCCCGCCTCATCAAGGATGCGGTGGATGTTCCCGTCATTCACGGCACCCGCATCCATACACCGGAAATCGCCGAAGCCATGCTGGCGCGCGGCGACGCCGACATGGCCGGCATGTGCCGCTCGCTGATCGCGGACCCTTTCCTGCCGGTCAAGGCCCGCACCGGGCGCGCCCATGAGATCACCCCCTGCGTCGGCTGCGAGCAGGCCTGTTTCGGTCGCCTCTATCGCGGCCGTCATATCAGCTGTGTCGGAAATCCCGTGACGGGGCGTGAGAACGAATACCGGGAGCTTCTTCCCGTGTCTCCATCGAAGCGCGTGCTGGTGATCGGCGGCGGACCGGCCGGGCTGGAGGCCGCCCGTGTCGCGGCGATACGCGGGCACGAGGTCGTGCTGGCGGAAGCCGGCGACCGGCTCGGCGGCAGGCTGCAACTCGCGCGCCGCCCGCCGGGGCGGGAGGAATGGGGGCGGCTGATAGACCACAAGAGCGAGAGCGTCGCGCGCCTGGGAGTGGAAATCCGGCTGAACACGCTTGTGACGGCGGAGAACCTGGCGGCAGACGCCTTCGACGCAGTGGTGCTGGCGACAGGAGCCCACCATGCGACCCTTCGGGTTCCGGGCGCGGCGACCGCCCCTCTTTTCACGGTGGACCAGGCGGTCGCGGAGCCGGACCGGATCGGCGCCAGGGTTCTGATCCTCGATTATCTCGACCGCCAGCCCGGCATGGTGACCGCCATCATGCTGGCGGAGGCGGGGCGGGAGGTGGAGATCGCCACGCCCTCTTTCCATGTCGGACAGAAACTGGAGATCCAGAACATCACCTATTTTTACAGGCGGGCGATGCAGGCGGGCGTCAGGTTCCGGCCGGGGGTGGAAGCCCATCGGTTCGATGGGGGCAGGGTGACGTTCTTCAATCCATTCACCCGCACCGTCAGCCACGAGGAAAGCTACGATTCCATCGTCGCGGCAGCCCCGGGCCTGCCGCGCGACGAGCTTGCCGCCGCGATCGAGGCGCGCGCCCTCCCCTGTCGCATCGTCGGTGACGCCTATGCCACTCGCGACGTGGAGGCCGCCATTCTGGAAGGTTTCGAGGCAGGGGCCTCCATCTAGTCTCAACACACCGAAAGGCACGATCATGGGCGACAAGATTGTCTGGGCCAGACAGGAAACCACGACCAAGACCTGGGTTCACCCCGACCAGGAATTCACGCATCGCCTGATCACCAACAAGAAGCAGGGTTCGTCGATGTCTTTCCACATCACGACCTACATGCCGAATTTCGACGTGATGGTGGAAGGCGACGGCAAGCACGAGGTCATCCTCTACTGCCTGCACGGGCACTCCCGGCAGATCGTCGAAGCCACCGGCGAGGAGCATGATTTCCGCCCCGGCGACGCCATGTACCTGCCTACCCGCTATCGGTACCGCCACATCGTCGGCGACGCAGGACTGGTGATCGCGGTCTGCGCCAATCCCAGCAAGGAAGACGGCGACATGTAGGCCGCCTCTCCTTTGCCAACTCGCGCCCACCGGCGGAGATGCGGCAAAAAGTAGGCACCTCTAGAAACGGGAGGTCTGTTGCTCCGGCGCGATATCCGCTCCCTCTGGAGCCGGATAACCCTCTAACGGGCCCACGCCGGAGCCGCCCTTGCGGGTGCGTTGCACGATTTCGCCGCGTTGCAATCGGGCTCATAGGATGAGTTCGGGTCGCAGCGCGGGCTTGAACATCGCCAGGACCTTCACGATCACCAGGCGCATCGGGGCCGCCCTCATTCAAACAGATCCCGTCCTCGCTCAACAAACAGCGTGAGGCGTCCACGACCTCATCTGGCGCACCGAACTGAAGGGCTTGCGCGCGACACACCGGAAAAGCGAGCACGATGCGCGAGCTCGTCCGGAACTCCCCTTCCAGCAGTCAGATTGCGGGGAAGCAGACGCGAACTCCTGACGAAAACCCGCAGGCCGGAGTCGCCGGAAAGCGTCGGTCCTACGGAAGCTCTTGCATCACGACTGGACCAGTACACCTTTCGGCAGCATGCAGTGGATGCCCTTGGCCACGTTGACCGTCTGCGTTACCCGGAGATCGGCCGCCAGACTGCAAAGCGTGTAGGCATCGGCAGCCGAGAGCCCGCGGATTTCGCCTATCCAGCGGATCATGTCCCGCAGCGCCTGCTTCACCGCGTCGTCGAGATCCTCGTCGAAGCCCATTGTAATGTAGTGCGTCGGCGTTTCCGCGCGTGGCATGGCAAGGCTCATGTCGTCGCGAGCCGTCAGGCGGAAGCGCCCGCTGAGCGCGGTCTCTACGGCTGTTATGCAGACTTCGCCATCGCCCTGGACCGCATGGCCGTCACCGACCGAGAACAGACCGCCATCGCAGAAGGCGGGAAGATAGACGGTCGTGCCGGGCACCAGTTCCTTGTTGTCCATGTTGCCGCCATGCGCTCGCGGGATCGTCGTCGTGATCCGACGCCAGTTCGGCGGCGGCGCGACACCCATCACTCCGAAGAACGGCGCTGTCGCCAACCTGCCGCCCCAGGGCAGCGTGACGATGCCGGCGTCCCGATCGATGGGCAGATGATGCAGGACGAAGTTCGGGAAATCGTCAGGCAAGGTGCCGAGCAGCGGCACGATGACGTTGTAGCCCCAGTTCTGGCGAAGCTGAACGTCGAGGATCTCCACCTGCAGCACGCCGCCGGCCTTCAGACCCTCGACAGCGACGGGCCCGGTCAGGAGATGTGGTCCGGGTCCCTGCGTCAGCCCCTTCAGGATCTCCCGGTGCTCCGGCAGAAGCTCGAACTTCGGATCGTCCGGAAGATTGGGCTCGTCGCCGGAAATCGTGTCGATCACCACCTCCGAGCCCGATGAGACGGTGACGGTCGGCTTTGTGACGGCATCGAAGAAGCCCCAGGTGACGGATTCGGCCGTGGCGGCTACGTGCGTTGCCTCTCGCGGGATTGCAGCATTCATCCGCTCGTCCTCCTGGTCAGTGTGTGTCGAAGATCGCCTGGTACGCTGCGACGGCTTTCTCGGTGGCAGCGCGTTCTTCCCGGGTCGGCTGCATGGGGTCGCCCGCAATCGGCAGCGAACCGAGTTTCATCAATGCAGCCATCAGTAGCATCCGCGCCTTCGTGGAGGTGAGATTGGAACCGGCTATGAAATGCGGATGCGGATCCGCGAAGCCTTCCGGGCTGCCGCGACCGACGCGAACGACCGGCAAGCCACGGAAGACGGCGCCGAGCAGCAAGGCCTGCCGCGACGTGGAGGTCATCGAGCCATAAGGCGTCAGACCCTCGATGACGAAGCCGCCGAGCCGCCCGAGCCGCAGTTTCCGGTCGATCGCAGCGACAAGATCGCTCTCGTCGGCGGGATCGGCGAAGAAGTCCTCCGAGGCATAGCTGCCGTCCTTGGAGATGGAGACCGACGGGATGGCGTTCTCAACGAGATTGCCATCTGCATCCTTGATTGGCAGATCGAAGAACTCGGATATTCCGTCCGTCGCCCTCACCGCCTGCACTGTATCGGGCAGTCGGCTGATATTCACGTCGGACATCCAGGTGTGGCGCGTCGCCGGCACGTATTGCACGATAGGCTTGTTCTGGTGTGTGACCGCGCCGAGAATGCCGCCGCCTCCCGTCGCCACGTAGCCGCCCGGTCGTGCGTCGACCTTCATCACCTCGCGCGCGGCGAAGACCTGCTGCTCCTGGATGACGACCACACCCACGCGGTTTCGGCCCTCGGCGTCCGCCCAGACGCGCGACGCGATGAACTGCACGGAATCGACGATGTTCTTCGGTCCGTCATTGCTGATCTGGCCGTGCGGACGCTGTGCGGCGTTGCCGCAGATCGGCAGTGTCGTGTCGATCAACAGGTTCATCCAGTAGGCGGTTTCCTCCACCTGCGGACTACCCTGGGTCCAGACCGCGCCGTCATAATCGCCGCTAGCCATGATCTCCTGGACCATGTTGGTGGTCCGCGCGAGGCTGGGGCGGACGGGCGCGGCGGCGAGGTGATAGGGCTTGTAGGGAAAGAAATCCCTGCCCTGTGTCTCCGGTGGAATATCGCCCGCGCCCTTGTCAGTGCGCTTTTCGGCAAGCAGCCCCTTGGTGTAGCCGCCGGGCGGCGTGATCCGGTAGAAGTCGACATCGGCCAGCGCGGAGATCGAGGCGGCAACCCCGCGGTCGCCGACGGAAAGCCTGTCGATCTCCTCGAAGCTGCGCGACCCGTCGGGAAAGAAACCCTGCCTGGCCTTGGCTGCGGGCGCGCCGGGGCTGGCGCATTCCTCCTCCCACGGCGAACCATCACTCTGCACTGCCATGTAGGGCAGCGGATAGAGACCATCCTCCGGCCCGATCCGGACTTCATAGACAGGCTTGTCCTCATCCGAGGTTCGCTGCTTGTTGAAGCGGCCCTCAGCGTCGATATAGCCGTCCGGCGGCCCGTAAAGCTCGGCCGCGTCCGATTCCAGCGGATGGGCGGAGAACTGCTCGACATAGACCGTCGCCGGAGCGGCCAGCCGTTGGGCGCGCAGAGCATCGAAGCGGTGCGGCGCGCCGGCGGTGTCGCTGAGGAGCGGCAGACCGAGCTTCTCACGCGCCTTGTTGGAGGTGACGAGCGGCGGCGTATTCTGGATCGTGGCGGTCGGACCGGCCAGATGCGCGATCCGGACTTTGCTGTTCATGATGGATCCTGTGGGGGCGTGAGATGTCCTGCCGGGCGACGTAACCGTCCGGCACGCTCGTGAACGGGCTTCTCAGGCCACTCCGGCCCGCACCGTCTGCGGCAGTTCGCCGACGCGAATGCAGCGCGCGACTTGATCCGGCCCGTTCGCGATCGGCGGCGGCACGGCGGCGATGCATTCCGGCAGCACGTATTTGCAGCGGGGCGAGAAGCTGCAGCCCGGCGGCAGGAAGCGGAGATCAGGCGGGCTGCCGGGGATCGTTTCGATCTCCGTGTTCTTCGCCTGCCCGTGGACGGTGGAGGCCAGCATTCCGCGCGTATAGGGATGCGCCGGGTTCATCAGCACGTCGCGGACCTTGCCGTATTCCACGATCCGCCCGGCGTACATGACGGCCACCTTGTCGGCGATCTGCGCCGCGACGCCGAGATCGTGGGTGACGAGGATTATCGCCATGCCGAATTCCTTCTGGAGCTTGCGGAGCAGGATCAACACCTGGATCTGCACCGTCGCGTCCAGCGCCGTTGTGGGCTCGTCGGCCAGTAACAGGCTCGGACGGCACGACAGCGCCACCGCGATCATCGCGCGCTGGCGGAGGCCGCCGGAGAGTTCGTGCGGAAACGCCTTGAGGCGCCGTTCGGGCGACGGCACCTTGACGAACTCCAGGAGCTCCAGCGCCCGCTTCATGGCGTCCGCCCGCGAGCACTTCTCGTGCCGCATCACGGTTTCCGCTATCTGGTCGCCGATCGAGTAGACGGGATCCAGCGCCGTCATCGGCTCCTGGAAGACCATGGAGACGGTTCGTCCCCGGATGGAGTTCATCTCGCGGTCGCTGAGGGACAGGATGTCGTGGTCCCCGACCCTCATGCTGCCGCTCATCACCGTGCGACGCTTCGGATGCAGCCGCATCAGCGAGCGCATGGTGACGGATTTGCCGGAGCCGGATTCGCCGATGATGCAGAGCACCTCGCCCGGCATCAGCTCGAACGACACACCGTTCACTGCTTTCACCGTCGCCTCGCGACTGACGAAGCTGACGCCGAGATCACGAACTTCCACCAGCGGACGACCGGCCGGCGGAACTAAGGTGGCGGCGGAGCCGAAGCTTTCCATCAGGGTCATGCGTGAATCCTCTGAACGGGGGCAGCTACAGGGGGAATTGACGGGCGCAGGATGGCGGGAGACTGATTGGCGCGGCTGTGGCCGGAGCCCTCATGCGCCATGTGGCAGGCGGCGAGGTGGTCCAGCGGGCTGCTCGATCGTCCGAGCGGCGGCGCGTTGGCGGCGCAGACCTCTTCGGCGAAGGGGCAACGCGTGCGGAAGCGGCAGCCCGATGGCGGATCGATGGGATTGGGCGGATCGCCGACGAGCGGCGCCGTTTCCACCCGTTCGTCCGGATCCATGCTGAGCCGCGAGTTCAGGAGCGCTCGCGTATAGGGATGCCTGGGGCTGTTGTAGATCTCGTCGACAGGACCGATCTCGACGATCTGGCCGAGATACATGACCAGGACGCGGTCGGAGATGTACTGCACGACATGCAGGTCGTGGGAGATGAACATATAGGTCAGGTTGAAGTGGCGCTTGAGATAGCCGAGGAGTTGCAGCACCTGCGCCTCGACGGATTTGTCCAGCGCCGAGACGGCCTCGTCGAGGATCAGCATGCGCGGGTTCAGCGCCAGAGCGCGGGCGATGTTGACGCGCTGTTTCTGCCCGCCCGAGAGTTCGTGCGGATAGCGCGCGCCGAACAGTTCCGGCCTCAGCCCCACCTTCTCCAGGAGATCACGGGCGATTGCCTTGGCCTCCGCGCGCTTGGCGCCGTGAACGCAAGGGCCGTAGGCGATGGATTCCTCGATGGGCAGGCGCGGGTTGAGAGAGGAATAGCTGTCCTGGAACACCATCTGCAGGTTTCGACGCAACTCGCGAAGGCTGATACCCGTCGGCTCCGCGACGGCGTCGCCGTCGAAGATGAGGTGGCCGGTGTCCTTCGGCATCAGATGCATCAGCAGCCTTGCCATGGTGGACTTGCCGCAGCCGGATTCACCCACGACGCCCAGCGTTT
Organism: Faunimonas pinastri; assembly: GCF_900110915.1. GTDB lineage: Bacteria > Pseudomonadota > Alphaproteobacteria > Rhizobiales > Afifellaceae > Faunimonas > Faunimonas pinastri. The sequence continues at coordinate 85,515 of NZ_FOFG01000003.1, read as the reverse complement.
CTCCCTTCACGACGGAGAAGCTGATCCCGTCCACGGCCTTCACCTCGGCCACCTTGCGATTGAGCGGACCGGCATGGATCGGGAAGTACTTCCGCAGATCCTCCACGATCAGCATCGGCTGTGCCTTGCCACCCCGGTCGTTGGGATGGCCCGGCGGCACGGTCTGCAGGGGAGATTTCGCTTTTCGCATCGGTCTGCTCCTGGCTAGCCCTTGACGTCCATGGCCTGGCGGAGGCCGTCGCTGACGAGGTTGAAGGCAACGGAGGTGATGAGGATGGCGACGCCGGGCAGCGCACAGACCAGCGGCTGCACATAGATCGCCTGGCGCAGCGTGGAGAGCATCAGCCCCCAGTCGGGCGTGGGCGGCGGCACGCCGAGGCCGAGGAACGACAGGCCGGAGGCGAGCAGGATGCAGGCGGAAACCAGAGTGGAGGCATAAACCAGCACCGGCGAGATCGCGTTGATCAGCACGTGGCGAAACAGGATCGACGGCATCGAGGCGCCGCTAGCCCGTGCCGCGTCGACGAAATCCATGCCACGGATCTGGCTGGTCGCCGTTTCCGCCACCCGGCAGAGCGGCGGGATCATCACGACCGTGAGCGTCAGGAGCTGGTTCGGGATGCCGTTGCCGAGGCTGCCGGAGATCGCCACCGCCAGGAGCACCGAGGGAAACGCGAAGAACACGTCCATGGTGCGCATGATGATCGTGTTGGGTCGCCCTCCGAGATAGCCGGCGAGAACTCCGAGCAGACCGCCGATGGAGGTGGCAAGCACCACCGGCACGATCCCCATCGTCAGCGAGACGCGACCGCCGTAGAGCAGGCGGGAAAGCATGTCCCTGCCCTGCTCGTCCGTGCCCAGGATGAACTGCTTGTAGCCGATCGGCTTCAGCCGGTAGACCATGCTCGATTTGTAGGGATCGATCGGCGCCAGCAACGGTGCGAAGACGGCCGACAGGATGATCAGGGCGATCAGCGCCATGAAGAAGAGCGTGACGTAGTCGTAGCGCAGCTTCTGCCACACAGTCTGCCAGTAGCCCCGAACGCGCTGCTCTGGTGCTCTTTCGGGAACCGGTCCGGCGTCGAAGCCGGACCCAACGGTCATATCGGTCACAGCGGAAACTCCTTCCGGGTCGTCAGGCCCGCTTGATGCGGGGGTCCACGACGGTTTGCAGGAGGTCGACGACCAGGTTGATCGCCACGAAGGCCATTGCGAGGATCAGGATCGCGCCCTGGAGAAGCGGGATGTCGCGGGTCAGGATCGCCTTGTTCAGGAGGTATCCGGTGCCCGGCCAGGTGAAGATCGTCTCGATCAGGATCGAGCCGCCGAGGAGATAGCCGAGCTGCAGGCCCAGCATCGCCAGGATCTGCGGCATGGCGTTCCAGATCGCGTGCCGCATGATAGCGATCTCGCCCAGGCCCTTGGCCCGGAGCGTCTGCACGAAATCCTGCCCCAGCACCTCGGCCAGCGAGGAGCGCGTCGTCCGCATGATGATACTGAGCGGCGTGAGCGCCATGGTGACGACCGGCAGGATCGCGAACTTGGCCTGCTTCCACTCAAACAGGCTGAAGCTTTCCGATCCGCTCGTACCCATGCCGGTGGCGGGCAGCCAGTGCAGCTTCACCGCAAAGAGGATGACCAGCACCACGCCCAGCCAGAAGCTCGGCACGCTGATGCCCAGCACCGAGATACCGGTTGCAAGCCGGTCGACCCAGCTGCCCACCCGGTAGGCCGCGAGCATGCCGAGGACCAGCGCGATGGAGAAGGCGACCAGTACCGCGAGGATCGCGATCAGCAGCGTGTTGGAAAGCGCCCGGAGCACCTCGCCAGCGACAGGCTGGCTGTTCTGGATGGAGCGCCCGAGATTGCCGGTTAAGGCATGACCGAGCCAGATCAGGTACTGGATCGGGATCGGCCTATCCAGGCCGTAGCTGTGCTTCAGGAGCGCGATGTCCGAAGCGGTCGCATTGGGGGGAAGCAGGCTGGCAATGGGATCGCCGGGGGCGATGTAGACCAGCGCGAAGCAGATGATGGTGACGCCGAGCGCGATCGGGATGGTCAGCACGATGCGCCGCGCAGCATAGAACCACATGAAAACCTCCGGACCTGGTTTGTCGGGCAGTTTCTTCGGGGCGGCTTCCGCTTACCGGCTTTCAAATCTGGTTGCCGCTCGACGGGCGACTGGTTCGCCCTGATGAAGCAGGGCGGCATCAAGGCCGCCCTGCCGCTTCGCCTATTGGACGACCTGGATCGGCGTCAGATCCTGGAACCAGCTCTGCGCCTGTACGAAGCCCTTGAGCTTCGGCGAGAGCGCACGCGGGTTGAGGTCGTGAACGATGAAGATGTCGAACGCGTCCTTGACCGCGATCTCGTGCATCTTGGCGATGATCTTGTTGCGCTCGGCCTCGTCGAAGGTGGCCAGCGCCTGCTCGCCCAGCTTGTCGATCTCGGGGTTGGAGTACTTGCCCCAGTTGGAGCCGTGCGGGCTCATGTAGCGGGTCATCGTCGTCTTCAGCAGGCCCTGGTTCGCGTCGATCGGCGCGAGGCTGAAGTTCATGCCGTCATACTGCGGGAACTTGTCGGGCCCGCCGATGAAGACGTCGATCAGCGAATTCCAGTCGATCGGCACAAGCGTAACCTGGAAGCCGACCGCCTCCAGCTGCTCCTTGACGAGTTCGTTCATAGGCAACGGCTGCATCTGGCCGGAACCCGAAGTGGAGATGGCGATCGTCATCTTGCAGGGCGAGCAGCCGGCCTGCTTCAGGAGTTCCTTGGCTTTCTCAGGATCGTACTCGTACTTCATCGGATTGCCGTAATAAGGCTGGCTCTCGATGAAGACGCCGTAGCCGGGCGTGGCATAGCCGCCGAGCAGCTCGATGAAGTCGTCACGGTTGATGGCGTAGTTTGCCGCCTGGCGGACGCGGAGATCGTTGAAGGGCGGCCGGTCCAGCCGGATCTGGTAGTTCCAGTTATGCGGATACGGCACCTTGGTGATTGTCATGCCCGCGCTTTGCAGTTGCGGGATGGTGTCGGGCGACGGCGCCTCGACGAAATCCACCTGACCGGAAAGCAGGGCTGCCGCGCGGGTCGCCGCTTCCGGCATGGGGATCAGAACCAGCCGGTCGTGCTTCGGCACGCGATCCTTGTTCCAGTAATCGGCGTTCTTCACGAGCTCGATCCGCTCGTGCGGCGTCACCTTGTCGAACTTATAGGGTCCCGTTCCCGCAGGTGCGGCGGCGTAGGCCGTGTAGTCGTAATTCGCCTTCTGCACCGCGCAGGGGGAGACCTGAAAGAAGGTCGACATCTCGTACGGCAGGTAGGAGTCGACGATCTTGGTGTAGATCGCGATGTGACTGTCGTCGATTTTCTGGGCGTGATCCACGTTGTCCATGAAGCCCCGCGACATGGAAAACTGCTTCGGGTTGAATTGCTTGGAATCCTTGCTGTTCACCCGATCGAAATTCCAGACGGCGGCATCCGCGTTCCACGCGCAGCCGTCATGAAACTTCACCCCCTCCCTGAGGTCGAAGATCCATTTCTTGTGGTCCCCCGGATCGACATGCCATGCCGTCGCCAGCGCCGGAACGATGTCGGCCGCCTTGTCGGAGCTGGAAAGGTCCCAGTTCGTCAGTCCGTCATAAAGCGTGTAGCCGAGGAAACGGTATCCTTCGTAGCCCTGGTCAGGAACACCCGTCCAATCCGGAATATCGGCTGCGGTCATCGCAACCCGGACCACAGTCTCCGCTCTGGCCTGAACAGAGCTCATCACGCTGACGAGTGTCGCGGCAGTCAACAGAACCGCCGGTATCCGCTTCATTCCAAATAAACGACGCATATAGAGGTCTCCGGATGCCAGGGAATGCAAGTTCCTCGTGAACGGAGACAACATGATCACGCCGCAGGAAAACGGAACGCAAGTGCGGTTTTCGAATCACCTCTCAAACCAGAAGCAGAAGCCCAACATCTAGGCAGTTTATCAAAGATTGCCTTCCGCCTCCGCCGCGATTTCTTCTGGATTTTCGGCGAGGTCATGCTGGCGGGCATGAGCGCCTGCGCCCTCCCCAACATCGGTGCGGCAATTTTTTGCTGCTATTGAGGAATCTTTCGGCACGCACAGTTTGTGATCTCCTCCTACGCTTCGGTTCGTTCGCAATATTCATCCACCAGGAGCGTGGCCATGGACTCCGAACGAACCCCTCTTTCCGACAGCGATCTGGACGTGATCTTCCGTGCGTCCGAACTGATGATCCCCGACGACCTGAAAGCCGGCGTTTACGCTGCCGCCCGTGACCTCAAGCAGGTGACCCAACTGCTGCGGCAGCCGCGAACGGCGGCCAGCGAACCCTCCAACATCTTCAGCCTGATCAGGAGGAGCTGATATGGCGGCGACCAAGCCTCTTCACGAACTCTCCATCGCCGAAGCCGGTGCTGCGCTGCGGGCGGGCGACGTCACCTCGAAAGAGCTGACCGAGCATGCGCTTTCCCGCATCGCCGACCTCGATCCGGTGCTTCATGCCTTCGTGCTCGTTACGGGAGAACGGGCGTTGGACGATGCCGGGCGGGCGGATTCCGAACTTGGACAGGGCATCGACAAGGGGCCGATGCACGGCATTCCCTACGGCTTGAAGGACATCTACGACACCGCAGGCATCCGCACGACCGGGCATTCCAAGCTGCTGATCGAGAATATCCCCGCCTCCGATTCCGTGGTGGCAGGGAAGCTCAAGGCGGGTGGTGGCGTGCTTCTCGGCAAGCTCGGAACCTTCGAGTTCGCGATCGGTGGCCCGAGCCACGATTTGCCCTTTCCCCCGGCGAAGAACCCCTGGAACGTCGAGCATTTCACCGGCGGCTCTTCCTCCGGCTCCGGCTCGGCGGTCGCGGCCGGCATGTGCCGGATGGCGATGGGCTCGGACACCGGCGGCTCCATCCGCGGCCCGGCATTTTATTGCGGCACGGTCGGCATCAAGCCCACTTACGGGCGCGTCTCCCGCCGTGGCGTGTTCCCGCTGTCCTATACGCTCGACCATTGCGGGCCGCTCACTTGGTCCGTGGAGGATGCCGCGCTCACGATGCAGGTCATCGCCGGCTACGATCCGCTGGATCCGGCCAGCGCCGACGTGCCCGTGCCGGATTTCACGACCGGACTGGGGCAGGACCTGAAGGGCCTCCGCATCGCATTTCCCCGCAGCTTTTACGTCAACGCGCCGGAAGCGACGGCGGAAGTCGTGGCATCGATCGACGCGGCCGTGCAGACGATCGCCCAACTCGGCGCTGATGTCGTGGAGATCGACCTCCCCGCCTTCGACCTCTTCAATGCCTGCGGCCGCGTGATCCTGACGGCGGAAGCCTATGCGATCCACGAGAAGGACCTGAAGACGCGGCCGCTCGACTATGGCCGCTATACCTATCAGCGCTTCGCGCCGGGCGCGGTGCTGTCGGCGGCCGATCTCGTGCAGGCCTTCCGGCTGCGCAAGGAGCTGACGGCCGTGGTCAACGACCAGATCCTCGGGACGCACGACGCCATCATCACCGCGACCGGCCTCGCCACGGCCGCGCGTTTCGATTCCTTCGGACGCGACGCCACGCGATGGGCGGGCATGCAGACGATTCCCTTCAACGTCACCGGCAATCCAGCCATGGCGCTCCCGACGGGTCTCTCGCCCGCAAGCGGCCTGCCGCTGGGCATGCAGATCGTCGGTCGCCCATTCGACGAACCGACGGTCTTCCGCATCGGCGCCGCCTATGAGGCCGCGGCGAAAGCGATCCCGGCCCATCCCCGGCTGGACATGAAGCTGGCCAGTTAGGCGCAACTCGCCTGCGCAAACGATCCAGGAGGAATCACCTTGGAAAGTCCCGAACTGCACTACCGGCAACTCACCGATGTCGCGATCGACATCAAGGCCCACCGTCTCTCGCCGGTCGAAGTCACGCAGGCCATCCTGGCACGAATCGAGAAGCTTGAGCCGGAACTCCAGTCCTACACGACCGTGACGGCGGACCTCGCCCTTGAGCAGGCGAGGGAAGCAGAGGCCGAGATCATGCAGGGGCGCTACCGCAGCCCGCTGCACGGGATACCCATCGCCGTGAAGGACCTCTGCTATACCAAGGGCATCCCGACCAGCGCAGGCATGGCGATCAACCGCAACTGGGTGCCGGATTACGACGCGACCGTCGTGAAGCGCCTGCGCGATTCCGGTGCGATCATCCTGGGCAAGCTGCACATGACGGAGGGCGCGACGCTGGAGCACCATCCGGAGATGCCGCCCCCGCGCAATCCCTGGAATTCCGACCTTTGGACTGGCGTTTCCTCCTCCGGCTCCGGCGTCGCGACGGCGGCCGGCCTCTGCTACGCCAGTCTCGGCTCCGACACCGGCGGCTCGATCCGCTTTCCATCCGCCTGCAACGCGCTGACCGGGGTGAAGCCCACCTGGGGCCGCGTCAGCCGCTACGGCGTCTTCGACCTCGGCGCTTCCTACGACACGGTCGGCCCGATGACGCGCTCTGCGGCCGACTCCGCGACCGTCCTTCGCGCTATCGCCGGTTACGACGAAAACGACCCGACCAGCCTCTCCGATCCGGTCCCGGATTATCTCGGCGATCTCCAGGGCGTCTATGGCGCCCGCGCGCTGACGATCGGCGTCGACTGGGGCTTCAACAGCGAGGACGCCGATCCCGCGATGATCGCGCAGATCGAAGCGGCCGCGGCGATCTTCGCGGAGCTTGGCGCGGAGTTGCGCGATGTCGAGTTCCCCGATCCCGGTCTCGTGCTCGACCCCTCCATGAACCTGATCGGCGTCGAACTGGCCGTGGCGCACGAGGGGAGCTATCCGGGCCAGGCGGAGCGATACGGTCCGGCTATCGCCAAGATGATCGAAAGCGGGCGCAATGCCGACCCGGTGCAGCTCGGCCGGGCGATGATCGAGCGCGACAAATTCCGCGGCCGGATGGCGCGGCTCTTCACCAAGGTCGATGCAGTGATCATTCCAGTCTTCATGCGGGGCTCGCCGACATGGTCGGAAGTGGCCGACCTGGTCGAGAACGATATGCGCGCTCTGATGAAGTTCACTTCGCCGATCAACGCCTCGCGCAATCCCACGGTTACCCTGCCCTGCGGCTTCACGCCGGACGGCAATCCCGTGGCGTTCCAGCTCGTCGGTGCACATTGCTCGGAAGGCGTCCTGCTACGCGCCGCGCACGCCTACCAGCAGATGACAGACTGGCACACGCGCCGCCCGCCATTGGCCTGAGCCGGCCTGGCCCTGAGAAAACAGGAGGGGAGCGGCCAAACCGCTCCCCTCTTTCGTCAAGCCGCCGAGGATTGCAGCAGGCGATTGTTCTCGACCACGGCGACCACCTCGTCCGTGGTCATAACGTCGGCGAAGATCGCCTTCATGTTACTCAGCGTCGCATTGTGTTCCGCGTCGGTAATGGCGGCGTTCCCGTCCGCCACGAAGATGATCTTGTAGTTCATCTGCATGGCGTCGCGGGCCGTGGATTCGCAGCAGCAATTCGTCAGCGTGCCCGTGATGATCAGCGTGTCGATTCCCCGTTTACGCAGGAGGTCGTGCAGGTCGCAGGTGCCGGGGATCATGCCGCTGAAGCGCGTCTTGTTGACGATGAGATCGTCGGCCTGCACGTCCAGTTCCGGCCAGAGCTCGAAGTGGTGCGCACCCTCCGTGAAGGCCTCCTTCATCATCGCGAACTGGTCTGGCTGCGAATAATCGGAATAGAAGGCGGTCCAGGTCAGCTTCTCCCCGGGATCATAGGTGTAGCGCAGGAAGACGTTGAGCCCGCCGGCCTCGCGCACTGCCTCGCAGATGCGGTTCACGTTGCCGACGATCTCTCGCGCCGTCGGCACCTCCACGGGAGCACCCTCCTCCATGAAACCGTTCTGGAGGTCCACGATCACATGCGCGGTGCGCGCCAGGTCGATCTTGTCCAGGAAGTGCGGCTGCGATCCGCGGATCCTCTTCGAGCGCTCGATGATCTCGGCCGGTATCTCGATCTTGTGCATGCTCTTCTCCCTTCCGGAACGGATGGCTGATCAGGCAATCTCAAGCGCCGGCGTGGCCGCCGGCACGAGTTCGGGATGACGGGTGTGCCAGTCGGTGGCCCCCTGGAAGGCGTGCCCGGCGCGGAGCAGCAGGTCCTCGGCCAGGTGACGGCCGACAAGCTGGAAGCCGACAGGCAGGCCGCCGGGATCGAACCCGCCCTGCAGCGTGACCGTCGGGCTGCCGCTCATGTTGAACGGCCCGGTGAAGCGGCCGAGCCTGCCGACATCCTCGGCCATGATCGCGGGCAGGTCGGCGGCCTTCGGCGTCATCATCGGGATCACCGGGGCGATCAGGAGATCGACATCCTCGAACACCTTCTTCAGCGCCCCGCAGAAGTTCATTCGCTCCAGCGTGAGCTTGCCGTAATCGAACGTCGTCAGCTTGCGGCCGTGATCGATCAGCCCCTTAAGGATCGGCCCATAGGCGGATTCCTGTGCCGGATAGGTCGCCTCGTGAGCGATTGCGGTTTCCAGCGAGCAGGCGCTCTTCCAGCCGGAAACGACCGCCTCGTGTTCGGGGAACCTGACGGGCACGAAGCGCACGCCGAGCGAGGACAGCGCGTCCATGGCATCCCGAACGACCCTCTGCACCGCCGGATCGACGCCGCCAAAGACGTATTCCTCATCGATGCCGACCCGAATGCCCCGGATCGGCGCATTCAGGCCGCCGAGATAATCCGGGACGGGCGCCGCGAGGCTCGTTGGATCGCCGGGATCCTCGCCGGCAATGACGCCGAGGATGACCGCCGCGTCCGCCGCCGTGCGGGTCATCGGGCCGATATGGTCGAGCGACTCCGCCAAGGGGAAGACGCCATGGCGGCTGACCCGGCCGAAGGTCGGCTTTACGCCGGTCAGGCCGCAGGCTGTCGAGGGCAGCCGGATCGAACCGCCGGTATCGGAGCCGAGACTGGCGTAGCAGAGACCGGCCGCCGTCGCCGCACCCGAGCCGCTGGAGGATGCGCCCGTCCAGTATTCCGGATGCCAGGGATTGAGCGGCGTTTTCATCTGCGGGTGGTGCCCGCCAAAGGCGCCTTCCGTCATGGTCAGCTTGCCCAGGATGATCGCGCCCGCCCGCTCCAGCCGATCCACGACGGTGGCGTTGAAGGGCGGCACGAAATCGCGGTGGATGTGCATGCCCGCCGACGTCGGGGCATAGGTCGTATAGCAGAGATCCTTGACCGCGATCGGCACCCCGTGGAGTGGCCCCTTCCAGAAGCCGCGGCGGATATCCGCCTCCGCCTCGCACGCCTTCGTCATTGCGCGTTCTCCAAGCACAGTCGTGTAGCTCTTGAGGTTGCCGTCGAGATCCTCGATCCGGTCCAGAAGAACCGACGTAACCTCGACAGGTGAAACCTCACCGAGCCGGATCTTCTCCGAAATGTCGGTCAGTGTTGAAAACGGAATTGCAGACGTTCGCATCGCATCCCCCACCGCAGTGCTTGGATTGTCTTCGCTGTCCGGATGCAATTATGGGACGGCGACAGGGCAAAGCGGCAAGATCAAATGTACGGCAGGGAAGCGCGAATTCCGGGCATCTCCTGCTATGCGCACGGACTATGTCCCTTATCGGCATCATCTGATTAACTTTGAGGCGTACGAACCGCCCTCGGGTGCTTGCGAAAGCCACGGGCGGCATAGAGGGACCGGCGACGCCGATGAGCGTTGCCATTGGAACCGGCTACATGATGAGGGAGCCCAAAGAGCTTAACGGCCCTGTTCGCGGCGCATGAGGCAAATGAAACAGGGAGCGCCGAGCAGCGTCACGACAAGGCCGGCGGGAAGTTCGTTGGGGAAGAGCACCATGCGGCCGACCCAGTCGGCGATGACCAGCAGGAGCGCGCCGAGCAACGCGGCGCCAAGCATCTGCAGAGCCAGGTGCCGCAGTCCCGGCATATCCGCCAGATGCGGTGCCATCAAACCGATGAAGCTCATGGGACCGACGATCAGCGTGCCGTCGGCAGTCAGCAGAGCCGCCAGAAGAAGCACGCTCATCTGGCTGCCCCGAAGCCCCACGCCGAGCGCGGTTGTGGTCGCCACACCCGGCGGAAACAGCGGCTCCGCAATGTTGCTAGATTGGAGCTTTTCCAAGCTCGAAACGCCCGGAAGAACTTCCGTCCGACACCTTGGCAGTGATTGTCCGATCTCTGATAACATTGCTGGCTGAGAGCTGGTGATCTTCGAAGCGGCCGTCCAGGTTGGGCGTGAACTTCAGGCCGGACCGGCAGTCTCAGTCGAGCTTGGATCTGGCTCTTTCCGCGATCATTTGGGCGATCGGCAACGCCGCCGTCGCGGCGGGTGACGGGGCGTTGCAGACGTGGAGCATGCGGGGGCTCTGCAGGAACAGGAAATCGTGCACGAGCGTGCCGTTCCGCATCACCGCCTGCGCCCGGATGCCGGCCTCGCGGGGCAGCAGATCGTCGAGTTCGAGGCTCGGGCAGTATTTACGGCATTCCGCCAGATAGCTTGCCTTCGAGAGCGAGTTCCGACCCTCCGTCAGGGCCGACCGCCAATGCCTGGCGATCACCTTCCAGAACCCGGGGAACCGAAGATAATCCGCGACGTCTCCGACCGACACGGACAGGCGGCCATATCCTTCGCGCGCCAGTCCCAGTACCGCGTTCGGACCGACCGTGAGGCCGCCGTCGATCATCGGCGTCAGGTGAATGCCGAGAAACGGCATGGCCGGGTCCGGCACCGGATAGATCATGTGCTGGACGATGCCGCGCCTGGCAGGCGCCACGTCGTAATATTCCCCCCGGAACGGCACGATCTGGTGCTCGATCGGCAAGCCGGCCAGCCGGGCGAGCCGGTCCGATTGCAGACCGGCGCAGGCGACCAGCTGCCGCGCCCGCCACTGCCGTGAGCCCGCCTCGACCACCACCTCGCCGGACGTTTCGGTGATGGCGTCCACGTTGATGCCGAGCATGATCGTGCCGCCCAGTTCACGCAGCCTGTTCCCAAGCACGTCGCAGATGCGCCGGTAATCGACGATGCCGGACGCCTTCACCCGGAGCGCGCCTACCCCGATGATATCGGGTTCGCGGGCCGTGAGTTCCGTCGCGTCGAGATACTCGACGTCGATCCCGTTCTCCTTCGCGTTCGCCTGCAGGGCACGCAGGCGGACATGCTCGTCTGCATTGGTCGCGACGACGAGCTTGCCCGGCGTCTTGAACGGAATGCCATGCTCCCGGCAGAAGGCCTTCGTGGCTTCGGCACCCCGCCGGCAGAGATCCGCCTTCAGACTGCCCGGCTTGTAGTAGATCCCGGCATGGATGACGCCGCTGTTGTGCCCGGTCTGGTGCAGGCCGAGCCGGGTTTCCTTTTCCAGGAGCAGCACCTGCCGCCCGGGTTGCGAGGTCGCGAGTTCGACGGCGGTGGCAAGGCCGACGATGCCGCCGCCGATGACGATATGCTCATAGGTCATGGGAGGATGCGGTTCCCTTCGCTGGGTTTCCGTCTTCTCCGGGAGACCGCGTGACTTCCGCCCATCGCCATGCCGACCTCACGCCAGCGGGAGAAGCGGCGAATCCACCGGAATGTCCGGGAAGGCGCCATTGTTGACGATGGCGACATCGAGCCGGTCGCCGTGCTTCTGCCACTGCCCGGCAACCACCGGCGTCGGCGAGATGTTCTTGAGCTGCGGCCCCGGCCATTTCACCGGCCCCACGATCGTCTTCAGGTTGGTCCCGTTGATCGCCTTCAGGATCGATTCCGGATCGGTCACGTCCTCCGTCCGCTTGAGGACGTCGATCACCACCTCGAAGAGCGCGTGCTTGAACGGGGTCGGCGCCGTCCAGTGCCGGCCGGTCTGCGCCTCGTAGGCCGATACCAGCTGGTGGCCGTTCATGCCGGTCAGGCTGGAGACGTAGGGATAGCTCGGCGACCACCAGAGTTCGCAGGTGACGTTCAGCGCCCGCTCGCCCAGAGCGGCCACGTCGGTCGGGAACAGGAATGCCTTGCCCAGCGTGACGATCTTCGGCTTGAAACCCTGCTGGGCGCACTGCGTCCAGAAGGTCGCGAAATCGGGTGTGAACAGGTTGCCCGTCACGATCTCGACGCCGGCCTTCTTGAACATCGTGATCTGCGGCGTGAAGTCGTTGCCGAAGGCCGGGAACATGCCGGGATCGACGGTCTTGAAGCCGGCCTTCTGGATGGTCGGGATGAAGGCGTTATGCCAGCTCACGTCGTCCTGGGCGGTGTTGAACAGGATGCCGACGACCTTGTTGGTGTCCTGTGTCTTCCAAAGGCCCGTGAAGGCCGCCAGCACGTCATCGAGACCCCAGAAGAAGTGGTAGGTGTAGTCGAAGCCGGTCTTGGGATCGCCGTTGCGGCCGTAGAAATAGGATTCCCACGGATTGTCCGTGGTGATGCACGGCACTTCGTTGAGCTCGGCCTGGTTGGCCACGGGGTTGGTGTCGATCGAACCGCTCGATCCCGTGATGATGTTGACCTTGTCCTTGAGGATCAGGTCGGACGCCACCTCGGCCGTCCGCGACTGGTCGGTCTGCGAATCCTTGGTGATGATGTCGACCTGATAGGTCTTGCCGCCGATCTGCAGGCCGTCCTTCAGGTACTTGCGGATCCCGTCCAGCACGAAGGCCTGCGAATCCGCAAAGCCCGCCATCGGCCCGGTCTGCGGGCTGACATGGCCGATCTTGATCACCGGCGTGGCCGCCCGGAGGATGGCGGGCCGAAAAACCCCCGCTGCGGCGATCGCAGCCGCGCCTCCCTTCAGAACGGTGCGCCGCGTCGCGTCGCCGAGAAGCGGTGTACGGACACCTTTGTCGCTGTCGCTGGTCATTTCAGTTCCTCCCATGGTTGCCTGTCGGAGCCGTTGTTCGCTCTCGTTCGGCCGAAACCGTTCATTCTTCGCCGGCCGGTGCCGCGATCATGCCGCAAGGTCCACATCCGAGCGGCCACGGAGATCCACCTGCCGGACAAGGTTGCGCATTTCGCCGATCCCCTCCCCGCGCGTGACCATCACATCGCCATCCCTGAGGAAGACCGGGGGCTTGCGCGACTGGCCGACGCCGCTGGGCGTTCCCGTCAGCACGACGTCTCCGGCGCGCACCGTCATGCCGAAGGAGAGTTCGGCGATGAGTTCGGGAATGGAGAAGGCCATCTGGGCCGTGGTCGCATCCTGCATCGTCTCGCCATTGAGGATGCACTGGAGGCGGAGGGCTTGCGGATCGATCTCGTCGGCGGTGACGAGCATGGGGCCGAGCGGCATGGTGCCGTCGATGCTCTTGCCCTTGTTCCACTGGCCGCCGTGCCGGCGTTGCAGGTCGCGTTGGGATACGTCGTTGGCCAGGCAATAACCGAAGACATGCGCGAAGGCTTCGCCTGCGGGAATCGAGCGTGCCGTCCTGCCGAAGACCAGCGCCAGCTCCGCCTCGTAATCCCAGGTCTCGGAGAAGCTGGGGTCGATGGCAACCGGGTCGTAAGGGCCGACGACCGTGTCGGGGCTCTTGTTGAAGAAGGTCGGCGCCTTGGGACGATCCTGCGTCGGCCGCTCCGCGCGGCCTTCCTCGAAGTGATCCCAGTAGTTCCAGCCGGTGCAGAGCACGTCGCGCCGGAACCGGGTGATCGGCGCGACCAGCTCCGCGCCCTCCAGCGCGATGCGGGAAACCGTCCGGCTTTCCATCGCGCCCCTTGCCACGTCGAGGGCCTCGGGACCGCCTTCGATCAGGCTTACGAGATCGGGGAACCGGTCCGACAGGTCGACGATCTCCTCCCCGGCAACGATGCCCGGAACGATGCGGCCGGCGGAGCGAAGGCTGACGAACTTCACAGGTTTTCTCCCAGCGTTTCTTCGACGGGCAGCCGCCTGGCCGGCCGACGCACATCCCCGAACAGGTCGCTTTCCAGCGCTTCGCAGAGACGTTCGAACTCGTCCCGGTCGGCCGCGATCCCGAACACGTACTTGTCCGGCCGAACCAGCACCGCGCGCGCATCCGCCGCCGCGATCCAGCGGCGCAAGGACCCGACGTCATCGAAAACGACGCCCTGCTGCCTGCTCTCTACCGGGTCGTCGTCCCCGGCGAGTTGCAGCCGGACCGCCCCGAGCCGATCGAGAACGGGATGATCCCAGCCACCGGCTTCCGCCGTCGCGGGGCCGACGGTCACCAGAAGGAAGCGTTCGGCGGCGAGATCGTCGAGAAGCACCGGGCGTCCCGTCCCGTCCCGCACCCTGGGCTGCGGAAACAGCGTCCCGGCCATTGGGGCTGGGCGACCGTCTGGCCCATTGGCGATGATGCCGGATGTCAGGTCGGGGATAAGCTTCTGGCGCACCGTGATGGCGCGCCCGCTATCCAGGGCATCCCCGAGTTCCCGGTCGCGCCGGCGAGCGGCCTCGACGTCCAGCTCGCCGATGATCTCGCCCAGTTGCTTGGTGGTTTCCACCAATTGCCGGATATGTGGCTTCCGCTCCGTCTCGTAGGTGTCGAGGATCGCTTCCGGCAGGTGCCCGCGAATGACGTTGCTCAGCTTCCAACCGAGATTGGCCGCGTCACGCACGCCGGAACACAGGCCCTGCGCCATGAAGGGCGGCATCTGGTGCGCCGCGTCGCCGGCGAGGAAAACGCGGCCCTTCTTCCAGTGATGCGCCACAAGGGCGTGGAACCGGTAGGTGGCGACACGCCAGATATCCAGCGCCTCCGGGTCGACGAAGGGCTTCAGCCGCGCCTTCACCTTTTCCGGATCGTCGAAATCCTGCGGCGTCTCGCCGGGCATCAGCTTGAGCTCCCAGCGGCGCAGGTTCTTCGGCCCGACGACATAGGTCGTGGGAGCCTCCGGAAGGCAGAACTGGGTGGTTCGCCGGGGCAGCGGCGTGTCGCGCAGAAGCCACGCGTCGATCACCGTCCACCATTCGTCGAAATCGAGACTGTCCTGCGTGATCCCGAGCTGCTTGCGCGTCGGGCTCGTCGCTCCGTCGCAAGCCACGAGATAACGCCCCGTCACGGTTTCGCCTGCGCCCTCCCCCTGCCCCTTCAGGCTGACGCGGACACCGGAGCCGTCCTGCTCAACGCCATGGGCCCGCGTGCTGAGCCGCACCTCCACGTTGGGAAACCTCCTGGCGCCGTCGCGGATGATCGGCTCGAACTCCGGCTGGATAAACATCAGGTTCGGCGACCAGTGCAGCGGATACGGTGCCGTGATGGGCTCGAAGCGCTTGATGACGCGGTTGCCGAGGCCGATGAAGTCCGTGCCGGGATGCGGCAGCGTCAGCGGTTCTATCGCATCGGCAAGGCCGACCGACTGAAGCACGCGCATGACCTCGTGGTCGATGTTGATGGCGCGCGGCTTGTCGTAGATGTCGGCCATCTGGTCGACGGCGAGCACGGAAAGACCGTCGCGGCCGAGCTGGTTGGCGAGAATGGCCCCGACCGGACCATAGCCCAGGATGACCACGTCATACATTGGAGCCGCCCCTGTGCGGCCCATGGCGGAGGAAGCGATGTTCGTCATGCCGCGGCCTCCGTGGTGGCCGTATCGAACATAAGCACCGCCTTGACCGTCTCTCCCGACAGGCTGTCCGCAATCGCCTTGTTGATCTGCGAAAACGGATAGCGCGTAACGATCTCACCGATGGGGAACGCACCGGAGACGATCGCCTCCGCCATGCGGGGAATGAAGTCCTGCGGATCGCTGTCGCCCAGGATGATGCCGCGAAATGTCCGCCCGCCCGTCATCATGTGCTCCACGTCCAGCGTGACCTCGGTTCCCGCCGGAATGCCGCCGACGAAGCCGCAGACGCCTCGCCGGGCAAGGATTTCGGTCGCCTGCCGCAGCAGGGCCATGTTGGCGGTGGTCTCGAACGTGTAATCCACGCCGGCGGCCGAGATGCGCCGCATCGCGTCGGGCACGCTCTCATGATCCGTGTTCACGGTGTGGGTCGCGCCGAGACGCCGGGCCAAGGCGAGGCGCTCGTCGCTGCGGTCGATCGCGACGATCGTTCCCGCGCCGAGCATCTTCGCCGCCATCAGCGCGCAGAGCCCGACCGAACCGGTGCCGAAGATGGCAATCGACTGGCCGGCTGCGAGACCCAGCGAGTTGATGACGCCCCCGGCCCCCGTCTGCACCGCGCAGCCGAGCGGGCAGAGAAGATCGAGCGGCGCCTCGGGCGGAACCTTGATGACGCTCCGCTCGGAGCAAACGGTTCGCGTGGCGAAGGAGGATTGCGCCTGGAAGAAGCTGACCGGCTGGCCGTGCTGGTGCAGCGGCGTGGTGCCGTCCCCGCGCGTGCCGTGGAAATTGTATTCGTTGAAATGCTCGCAATAGCTCGGGCGATGGTCCGCGCAGGCGGGGCACGCTCCACAGGAGCCGAAGCTCAGCACGACATGGTCGCCGGGCGCGACACGGGTGACCGCGGAGCCGACCTGCTCCACCACGCCGGCCCCCTCATGACCGAGAACGGCCGGATGCGGAATCGGGTAGATCTTGTGATCCCGCATCGCCATGTCGGTGTGGCAGATCCCCGTCGCCACCAGCCGGACCAGCACCTCGTCCGCCCGTGGCGCGTCCAGCTCCACCGCTTCCAGCGACATCGGCGCAGAAACAGCACGGGCCAGTGCAGCCGTGATGCGCATCGCGTTTCGCTCCCTCAACTCAGGTCAGCGGCCTTGTTATAGATCGATTATCATCCGCTATTTGGAAAATGATCGATTATTATTGCATTGTCCAGACCCTTGTGGCTTGCTGCCGAGGTCGGTGGAAACAAGGCCGGCAGACGGACATATCAGCGGAACCGGGCATGGATCTGAAGCTGCAGGGACGATCGGCTATTGTATGCGGTTCCAGCCGCGGGCTCGGGAAGGCCTGCGCCGAGGCGCTGGCCCGCGAAGGGGTGACGGTGCTGATCACCGGCCGGAACGAAGCGGATGTCGTGCGGACGGTGGCGGAGATCAACGGCTTCGCGCCGGGCTCGGCGACCGGGCTCGCGTGCGACGTCACCTCGCCCGAAGGGCGGCACGCGCTGGTCGAGGCCAATCCCGATCCCGATATCCTGGTCAACAACAGCGCCGGCCCGTCGCCGCGTCAGTTTCTCGACACGCAGGACGAGGACTGGCCCGTCGCGCTCGAGAAGAACATGATCGCGCCGCTGCTGCTGACCAAGGCCGTGCTGCCCGGCATGATCGGGCGCCGGTTCGGCCGCATCATCAACATCACCTCCGCGATGGTGACGACGCCGCGCCCGCATATGAGCCTTTCATCCGCACCGCGCGCCGGCCTCACGGCGGCCATGAAGGCCATCTCGCTGGACGTGGCGCGCTACAACGTTACGATCAACAACATGCTGCCCGAGCGCATCGATACCGATCGCCAGATCTTCATGGCGAAGGCGCAGGCCCAGCGGGAAAACATCACCTTCGAGGCGGCGCGTGAAAAGCAGGTGCAAAGCATCGCTGCCCGCCGCCTCGGCCGCCCCGAGGAGTTCGGCGCCACCTGCGCCTTCCTGTGCAGCGATCTCGCGGGCTTCATGTCCGGTCAAAACCTCCATCTCGATGGCGGTTCCTATCCCTCCCTGGTTTGAGGCAACGCAACCATGGCGCTCCGCCCTCCCGTACTGAACCCGCCCTTCAACATCACCCGTGCGAGCCACGTCGTGCTGACGGTTGCCGATCTCGCCGCCAGCCGCCTGTTCTACGAAGAAGTGCTCGGTCTCGTGGTGACGCTGCAGACGGACGACGCGCTCTATCTGCGCGGCGTCGAGGAGGCCTGTCACCACAGTCTCGTCCTGCGGCAGTCAAAGGACGCGCCGTGTTGCGCGCGGATCGGCCTGCGCGTCCGCACCGAGGATGACCTCCGCATTGCCCGGGACTATTTCGCCGGGCACGGCTGCGCCGCCGAGTGGGCGGAGGTGCCCTATCAAGGCCTGACCCTGCACGTCACCGACCCCTTCGGCAACCGCATGGAATATTGCGCGCACATGCCGGTGGAGCCGCGCCAGATCACCCGCTTTCACCATCATCGCGGCGGGTCGGCGCTCCGCATCGACCATTACCAGCTCCTGACGCCGAACCTGCGGGGGGCGCTGGATTTCTACATGGATCTGGGCTTCCTGCTGACCGAATATGTCGGGCCGGACGATGAGCAGATCCGCGCCGTCTTCCTGCAGCGCAAGGGCAACCCGCACGACCTCGTCTTCTTCAACGGCGACGGGCCTCGGCTGCATCACTTCGCCTACATGGTGCCGGAGACGCAGCATCTCTTGCGCGCCTGTGACATCGCCGGCGAACTCGGCTTTGGCCGGCAGGTGGAACGCGGCCCCGGCCGGCACGGTCCCGGCCATGCGCTCTTCGTCTATTTCCGCGATCCGGACGGGCACCGGGTGGAGCTGTTCAACACCCATTACCAGGTTCTGGACCTTGAGCTGGAGCCGGTTCGCTGGGATCCGGCCGATCCCGCCGTCTCGTTCCCCTGGGGCTATCCCGCCCGCGGTCGCTGGTTCGAGCAGGCGACCCCCTTCGAGGATACGCCCGTGCGCGAAACGGCGGTCCGGCCGACCCCGATGACGCTGGAGAAATATCTGGCCGAGGAAGCCTGAGCCCCGGCCACTATCCATCCTTAAGACGAAAGGGGCGGGGCAGATCATGCCCCGCCCCTTTCGTTTAGCCCCCGCTCCGCCGCGGCCGCACCGATCAGTTCCTGAACACCACGCGCCGTGTCAGCGGGAAGACCTGCCAGCCGTAGCGGTCGGCCAGAAAGCCCCAGAGACCGCGTGGCGCCTTCAGCATGATCGCGATTGCCACGACGCCGAGGACAATGATGTAGATGCTGCCGAAATCGGCGAGGAACTGGCGCAGCAGGAAGAAGACGGCCGTGCCGATAACCGGGCCTTCGACACGCCCGATGCCGCCGATCACCGTGATGAAGATGATGTTGACCGTCCAGTCGTTGATGCTGAAGGCGGCGACCGGCGTCACCGTCAGCTTCTGCAGGAAGATCAGCGACCCCACCATGCCCGTTGCGACGGCAGCCGCGACGAAGACAACGACACGGGTGCGGTTCACGTCCATTCCGTTGGAACGCGCCGCGAGCTCGTTGTCGCGGATCGCGGCCAGCGCCAGTCCCCAGCGGGTGCGCAGGAGCGCCACGATGGCGCCGATGGTGAGCACCGCCATGGCCAGCGCCAGCCAGTAGATCAGCCATTCCCGCGTATCCCGGCTGGCGGCGATCGACTTCACCACGGCGGCCGGCAGGCTGATGCCGGATGCGCCGCCCACCGCCGGGATCTGCTGGAAGACCTGCGGGAAGATCTCCGCCACGACCCAGGACCCGATGGTGAAATAGGCTCCGCGCAGGCGAAGCAGCACGAAGATGATGGGGATGGCGATCAGGCCGCTGACCAAGCCGGCAATGGGAATGCCGATCAGTGGGTTCAGCCCGCTGTTCAGCGCCAGCAGGAACAGCACGTAGCCGCCGAGACCGACGAAGGCCTGCTGGCCGACGGAGACCAGCCCGGCATAGCCGGCCAGCAGGTTCCAGAGGCTCGCCAGCGCCACATAGGTGTAGATCTCCCCGTAGAGACGGAGCGAGGAGCGGTCGGCCCAGAGTGGCGCCGTCGCGCAGAACAGCAGCGCGACGGCGACGACCAGCATTCCGATCCGGCTGGACCGGTTGGAGAACCGGACCGAGATCGCGCGCGGCGAAGACGCTTCGAGAACGGTCATGCCATCACCTTGGGGAACAGGCCCTGCCGCCGGACCAGCAGCACCATGAGGAAGGCGACGTGGCCGGCGAGGATCGGCCACGCCACGTTGAGCTCGCCGCCCACGGATTGCGCGACCCCGAGCAGCACGCCGCCGGCGAGCGTGCCCCACAGGCTGCCGAGGCCGCCGATGATGATGGCTTCGAAGCCGAAGATCAGGAGGTTAGGACCGGCGAAGGGATCGAAGTTCGTCCGGATCGCGATGAAAGTGCCTGCAATCGCGGCCACCGCGAGGGCAAGCGCCATCGCCATGCCGAAGAGATGCCGGTTGTCGAGACCCATCAGCTGGGCGATTTCCGGATCGTCCGACGTGGCGCGGAAGGCGCGGCCGAGCGGCGTCCTGTAGAACAGGACCTGGAGGCCGCCCACGACGACCACGGCGGTGCAGAACTGGATCAGCGGCAGCGCCCCGATGTAGAGGCCGGGGACCGGCATCCAGCTCGCCACTTCCAGCGAGCCCATCTGGAGCTTGTGGCTGTCGGCTTTGAAGAGCAGCAGCAGGACGTTCTGGATGATCACGGAAAGCCCGAACGTCACGAGGAGCGGTGGCAAGTCCTCCCCGAGCGTCCGGTTCAGGAGCAGTCGCTGCAGGAGGTAGCCGACCAGCGCGGACAGGGGCACCACGATCAGCAGCGCGGTGAACGGGTCTATGCCGAGCAGCCGGGTGGTGAAGAAGGCCATGTAGGCCGTGACCACGATGATGTCGCCGTGAGCGATATTGACGAGGCGCATCACGCCGAAAATGAGCGACAAGCCCGCCGCGAAGAGGGCATAGAGCCCGCCCAGAAGCACGCCTTGCACGATGGTGTTCAGCCAATCCACGGGGTCAAACTCCGAAATAGGCGGCCCGGACGGTATCCGCCGTCAGGCTCTTTGGCGGGCCGGACAGCACGGTCCGTCCTTCCTGGAGGCAGTAGAGCATCGAGGCCGCGGCCATGGCCTGCATGACATCCTGCTCGACGATGACGATGCTGGTGCCCTGCGCGACGATTTCGGGCAGGCGCCCGAAGATCTCACGGACGACGATGGGCGCGAGGCCGAGGCTCAGCTCGTCGCAGAGCAGCAGTCGAGGGTTCGACATCAGCGCCCGGCCGATCGCCACCATCTGCTGCTGGCCGCCGGACAGCGAGGTGCTCTGCTGGTGCTGGCGCTCCCTCAACACCGGGAAGAGGTCGAAGACGCGCTCGATGGTCCAGGGACCGGGGCGGCCGAGCTGCCCCGCCACCATCAGGTTTTCGCCGACGCTGAGCGAGGGGAAGAGCCGTCGCCCCTCCGGCACCAGCGCGATCCCCTGCGCGACCAGTTTGGAGGGCCGCATTCCTTCGACCGGCCTGCCGTCCAGCAGGATGCGACCACGCGCGGGATGAAGCAGGCCGACGATCGACTTCATGAGCGTCGACTTGCCCGCGCCGTTCGCGCCGATCACCGCGACCACCTGCCCCTCATCGACCGCCATGGAGATGCCGTAGAGGGCCTGGAAGTCGCCGTAGAACGTATCGATCGCGTCGACTTCAAGCAGGGACATGACGGCCCTCCGATCCGGCGGCGGCAGTCTCGGCGGCTTCGCTCGCCGGGATACCCATGTAGACCTCGACCACCTTGGGGTGCTGGATCGCGCGCTGCGGCGTGTCGTCGGCAATGAAGACGCCGCCGGCGAGCACCACGACCCTGTCCACCACGGCGACCAGAGCGTGGATGACGTGCTCGATCCAGATCAGCGAGACGCCGGTGGTCCGGATGTCCTTGATCAGCTCGATCAGGATGGCGCATTCCGGCTCGCTCAGCCCACCCGCGACCTCGTCCAGAAGCAGCAATCTGGGCCGCGTCGTCAGCGCCCGCGCCAGTTCCAGACGCTTGCGGTCGAGCAGCGTCAGCGTGCCGGCCTTGACGTTCGCCTTGGCCGTCAGGCCGCATTGATCGAGGACATAGGCTGCGCGCTCATAGACGGCGCGTTCCGCCTGATTGCGGGCGAAAGCGCCGGCTGCGACGCAATTTTCAAAAACGGTCATCCCGGAGAAAGGCTGCGGCACCTGGAAGGATCGGGCCATGCCGAGGCGGCTGCGCTGTGCGGCCGGAATATGCGTGATGTCCTGACCGCCGAAGGAGATGGTGCCGGAATTCAGCGACAACGTCCCGGTGATCAGCCCGAACAGCGTGCTCTTGCCCGCTCCGTTCGGCCCGAGCATGCCAAGGGCTTCTCCCTCGGCCAGATCGAGGTCGAGATCGCGAGCGACCACGACCGCACCGAAACTTCTGGACACACCGCGCAGCGAAAGGATCGGCGCCATGGATGGCTCGCCGTCAGAGCCAGGCGCGAGGGGAATAACGACCGTCGCGCGGCACGCAGCCCGACGCCGTTCCAAGCGATCCGCCGTCCAGCTTCATGTTCTCACTCCCCGAACCGCCTCAAATGGCACCGAGCCTGACCGGCTTCTCTCGCGCCACACCGGGAATGTGCAGCCGACAATTCGGGATTGCAATCGATTATTTATAGATATTCTTACAATAATCGATCATTTTGGAACGACGGTCTTTGTCGCTCCCGGATCGCGCAGCACCAGCTTCACGAGATCGGCCGTCCGTTCGTAGTGCCGCGACAGCAGGTCCACCGCATGATCGACCTCATGCGCCAGTGCCGCTTCCATGATGGGACGATGTTCATCGTCGTTGACCCTCGTCGCGCCGCCGCGCCGGGCGAGATGGCGGTAACGCTCGGCAGCCTCGAACAGCTGGCCGCTGACGGTTTCCAGCCAACGCGAACCGCAACCCGCCACCAGGGCACGGTGGAAATTGCGGTGCGCCTCCTCCCAGATCGGACTCCGGGTCGGGCTTCCCTCCGCGCCGAAGCGCGGCGTCCTGGACAGGCGGTGATAGGAGAGCAGCAGCTGTTCTTCCCAGGCTGCCTCCCCGGCCTCCATCGATTGCCGCAGGGCCATTCCGTCGATGGCGCAGCGCGCCCTGGTGAGATCGTCGAGGTCGGCTTCCGACAGGGGAGCGACGGTGAAGCCACGGTGATCCACCTGACTGACGAGCTTCTCCATCGACAGGCGGCTCAGCGCTTCGCGCACGGGACTGAGCCCGACGGAAAAGCGCTCGCAGAGTTCCCGGATGTTCAGCTTGCTGCCCGCCGGCACGGCAACCGTCAGGATATCCTGGCGCAGCTGGTCGTATACGACGGATGCCAGGGTTTCCTTGCCGGCCTTCGCGCTGGAGGTGATCAAAGATGGCATGCGTCATTCTCTTCAACGGACAGGAGGCGGATGCAGCTTAGCATCGACGATCGCGCCGATCACGCTCCTTGAAACCACCAAACCGACAGCATCGAAAAATAATCGATCATTTGACAGTCGAAATATTATCGTCGATTTTACACATGTCCTGCCTGGACCGCTGATCGAGCTGCCCGGCCGGACAGACAAGAGCTCCTCGAGAGCCAAGAGCTGGTCACGGTGCGGCAGGCACATGCGACCGCCGTACCGGGAGGCTAGCATGCGCAATAAGTGGTCCGTTCTGGTCGGCTGCCTGATCGCACTGACGTTCTCTTTCGCCCCGATCTACCTTTTCACACTAGGCGTCTTCTCCAAGCCGATGCTGGCGGAACTGGGCTGGACGCGAACGCAGATGTCGGCCGGATTCGCGGTCGCCCAATTGGCCGTCGCGATCTTCTCCACCGCGTCGGGAGCGATCCTCGACCGCGTCGGAAGCCGCCCGGTCATCCTCTTCGCGTCGCTCGGCTTGCCGCTGCTGCTCGCGTGCTTCGGCGGGATTTCGTCCTTCCCCATGTATGTGGCCCTCGCCTTCTGCATGGGCGCCGTGGGCAGCGCGTCCAATCCGCCCAGTGTCCTCGCGATCCTGCCGAAATGGTTCGAGCGCAATCTCGGGCTGAGCCTGTCCATCGCCTCGCTCGGCATCGGGCTCGGCGGCGTCCTCATGCCGATGCTCGCGCGCTTCGCCGAAGGGTCGTTCGGCTGGCGTGGCGGCTTCGTCGCCCTCGCGGTCGTCGTCGCCATCGTCGGCATCGTCAACGCGCTGACCCTGGTGAGGGACCGGGACGTTCCGGGCCGACGAGCCGCGTCGGGCGATCTTGCCGCGCCGAGCCCGGCCGTGGCCATTTCCGAACAGGCCACATTCAGGGACGAGGACCGCGCGTCTTTCTTCAGGGTGCTCAGAGCCTGGGACTACTGGCTGCTCGTCGCCGCTTTCACGGTCATCGGGGCCATCTACTGGGGGACCACCTCGCAGCTCGGGCCGATCCTGAGCGACCGCGGACTGGGCCCGGCGGAAACCGCCTCCACCCTTTCCGTCATGGGCATCGTCGTGATCCTCGGCCGCGCGGCCGGCGGCGTCCTGCTCGACCGCATGTCGGCCTATCTTCTGGGCTTCATCTTCTTCGCCGCAGCTTCGCTCGGCTGCGTCCTGCTCACAGTATCATCGCTGCACGGGTCCCCCTACATCGCCGCGATGCTGCTCGGGGCCGCCCTTGGCGGCGAGGGCGACGTGATGGCCTACGTGCTCAACAAGCGCTACGGACAACGGGCCTACGGCAAGATCTTCGGCCTCTGCTTCGGTGTCTTCAACCTCGGCGGCCTCGTGGGTCCGCTGGTCCTCGGAGCAGTCTACGATCGCCTCCACTCCTACGACACGATCGGCCTGATCTTCGGCGCAGCGGGCCTGCTGGCCGCATGCGTCTTCTTCGCTCTAGGGCGCACCCGGCAAGCAGATCACCGAGCGGGGCCCGCAGCCATAAACGTCGCTCCCCTGCGTTAGCGGAGGGCTGACGGGACCTCTCGTTCCGACGGGCGCGGCCAAGACCCGGTCGCGGCATATGAGCGGTCGGAATATCCGACTGGCGGCATAAACGACGCCCGGCATTAGCTTGGCCCGGCCGCCAAACAGGTCAAACAGGCGGGACAACCTCGCACAGACGCACCTCGCACACTGGTCGTCGAATTGCGAGGCAGCTCCAGATCCGCCACCCAGATCTGCTCGTGAACGCCCGCGTGGGCAAATGGAGATTCCGGCCTCGGAATCCCGGCGCGAGCATCACGGATCGGCCCGGCTGACAGTGAACTATGATGCCTGCATCGGTCAGAGCGTCCAAAGCTGCAGGGGCAGCGCGCTGAAGGTCTCTACCGCCCCGTGCTCACGGATCACGAATGTCTGGCCAACCCCGGCCACGAGCCCGGTCGAGACATCGGGGATCATGATGTGCACGAAGAACACCATGCCCGGCCGAACGATCAATGGATTGCCCGAATAGATCATCGGCGGGACGTCCATCCAGGTCGGTTTGAAGGTGCAGCCGAGGGCGTAGCCGCAGGCGGCGTACCGCATTTCGGCGAAGCCGGCGGCATCGAGCACGCGGCGGTGGATGTCGTCGAGTGTCCCGAGCGCAACGCCGGGTCGGGCCGCATCCTTTACCTCTTCCAGCGCCTGGATGGCGACTTTCATCTGATCCTGCTGGCGCGGATCGACCGGCCCCACCGCCAGCGTGTGCTCGATCACCACATGGTAGCGGCAGGCGGATGCCGCGAGTTCGACAAGGATCTGGTCGCGGGCCTCGATGCGCCGGGGTCCTCCGATCCCACGCCCGAAGAGCGCACGCGGCCCGGAATTCACCAATGGGCCGCCCGAGGGCATGTCGCCTCCGCCCTGGAGCATCGCGGTCACCGCCGCGCCGGAGAGTGCCGTGTCGAAAACCCCGGGCGCAGCGGCAGCGATGGCCGCCTCCACCGCCGCATCGGCCAGCCGCCCGGCCTCACGGGTGAGTTCAAGTTCCAAGGAAGACTTCACCAGCCGCTGGCCGCGCACGATATCGGAGGCATCCTCCAGCGTGCAAAAACCGGTAAGCGCCGCTTCGATCAGCCGGCCGTTCGCGGCGGTCAGGCCATATGTCGCGAACTCGACGCCGACTTTCGCGCCCTTCAGCCCACGCTCTTCGAGAACGGCCCTGAGGTCCAGCGCGGGGTTCGCGTCTTCGGCGTTCAGCCAGATCCGGACCTCGTCGTAGAGAGAGGCGACCTCGGCCTGGCGCTTGTCCGGCGTGCGGGTCAGAAGGGTGGTCGGCCCGGCATCAGCCATGACCAGACCGGCCTGAAAGAAGACGTAGCCAGCCGTGTCGAAGCCGGTGAGATAATAATGGCTCTCCTGCGCGAAGATCAGCAGCGCGTCGAGCCCCCTCGCCGCCATGATCTGCTGCGTACGACGGAGGCGGCCACGATGCTCCTCCTCTGGAAATCGCAGGGTCACAGAGCGGTCGGACAGGGTCCGGCCTGTGTATTCACGGGCAAGATCCATCATGCGGTCTCACAGATGCGGCACAGCATCATCGGCAGGGGGATATCAATCATAACAAGCTCTCGGCAGGTTCGGCTGGAACCGGCACGGCGTCCAGCAACGCGCGGGTATAGGGGTGGCGATCGGGGCTATCGGCGTCGTCCACGGCGAACAGATCGACCAGACGTCCCCGCTGCATCACGGCGACCCGATGCGCGAGCTGGCGGATCAGGTTGAGATCATGCGTGATGAAAAGGCAGGCCGCGCCCGACCGACGCTGAAGGTCGACCAGTAGCCGCGCCACGGCCGCCTGCACCGAGACGTCGAGCGCGGCGGTGATCTCGTCGCAGATCACGAGCTTGGGTTCGGCCGCGAAGGCGCGTGCAATGGCGACGCGCTGCTTCTCGCCGCCCGAAAGCTGGTGCGGGTAACGGCTCGCGAAATCGCGCGGCAGCAGAACCATGTCCAGGAGTTCACCCACACGCCGCTCGACTCCGGAACGGGGCACGACCCGGTAGAGCCGTAGCGGCCTCGCCAGAATACCGCCGATCGTCATGCGGGGATTGAGGCTCGCATCGGGATGCTGAAACACGATCTGGATTTCGCGGCGGTAAGCCTTGTCGTAGTCGCGCCGGCTGCCGAAGCTGCGGCCGCCATAGACCACCCGTCCCTCGAACGCGTTCAGCCCGGTCGCAGCCTTGGCGAGCGTCGACTTGCCGGAACCGCTTTCGCCGACGATACCCAGGAGTTCGCCGGGTCGGATCGAGAGGCTTACGTCCTCGGCCCCGTTATGGGCTCGCGCGGAGGGGTCGAGCAGGCGAGTCAGCCAACCCGGCTTGCCATAACGAACCGTCAGATTCTGCATCGCAAGCAGCGGCTCGGAGACACTTGGCTCCGGCACTGCGATCCGATGCTGCGGGCGTGGCACTGCGGCCATGAGCTGCCGGGTATAAGGCTCGCGCGGCCTCTGGAACACCTCGGTCACCGGACCCGACTCCACGATGGCGCCCCGGTGTATCACCGAGACCTTGTCCGCTATCCGCGCGGTGAGACCGAGATCGTGCGAGATATAGAGCGCGGCGACCCCGGTCTCCTCGCGCAGGGCAACGAAGAGTTCGAGGATCTGCTTGGCCGTCAGGATATCCAGCGCCGTCGTCGGCTCGTCGAAAATGATGAGTTCGGGATTGCAGGCAAAGGCCGTGGCGATCACCACACGCTGCTTCTCGCCACCGGAGGCCTCGTTCGGATAGCGCCGCATCAACTCGGCCGGTTTGGCAATGCCGGTGCGGGCGAGCGCGGCCTCGCCTTCCTTCCAGGCCATGGCCCGGCCCATTCCGCGATGCCGGATCAGCACCTCAACCAACTGGTCGCCAAGCCGCATGGCCGGATTGAGCGCGGAACTCGGATCCTGAAAGACCATCGCGATCCGGCTGCCGCGCATTCGTTCGACATCGGCCTTGCGCATGCCGGTCATGTGCTCGCCCAGGACGAGAATCGTTCCGCTCGTTTCGATCGCGTTCGGGGCGAGATAGCGCATGATCGACCAGGCGAGCGTCGATTTGCCCGAGCCGCTTTCGCCAACCAGTCCATGGGTCTCGCCAGCGTGGATCGTGAGCGAGATCGACTTCAGCGCCTCGATCGGTCCCTCCGCCGTGTCATAGGACAGCGAGTAATCGGCGATATCGAGCACACGGCGCGGCTTTGCCGCCGAACCCGTAGCAAGGGGCGACATCAGCGCTTCCTCCGCGGATCGAAGGCATCGCGCAGCGCGTCTCCGAAGAGGTTGAAACCCATCGCCGTCATCGCGACCGCGACACCGGGCCCGATCACGCACCAGGGATTGCGGAACATGTACTGGCGGGCCTCGGCCACCATGAGGCCCCACTCCGTGGATGGCGGCTGCGCGCCCAGGCCGAGAAAGCCCAGGGTCGCGCCGATCATGATCGCGAAGCTGACGCGAATGGTCGCCTCCACGATGATCGGCCCGAGCACGTTCGGCAGCACCTCGCGCCCGACGATCCAGAGCCGGGATTCACCCCTCGCCTGGGCGGCGAGCACATATTCGCGCGTTCGGACGGAAAGCACCGCGCTACGAGCGATACGCGCCATGCCCGGCATGAAGGTCACCGCGACGGCCAGCAGCGCCTGCCCCAGGCCACCACCGAGAAAGGTCACGATCAGGAGCGTGAAGAGCAGCTCCGGCATGGCGAGGATGCCGTCGAGGATCCGCATCACGATCGTGTCGGTCCGGCCGCCGGCGACGCCTGCGCTCACCCCGATGATCGCCCCGGCTCCGACCCCCAGAACCGTGGCGCCGAGGCCGAAGAGCACAGTTGCCGGCGCTCCGTTGAGAAGACGCGAAAGCAGGTCGCGGCCATACTGGTCGGTGCCGGCCAGATAGCGCCAGCTCGGCCCCTGCAAGCGCGCCGTGGCATGAAAGGCCTGCGGGTCGTAGGGCGCGATCCAGGGCCCGAAAAGCGCCGCGCCGAAGACGATCAGCAGAAGGACCGTGCCCGCGATCCCCGTTGGGCTGCGCAGAATGTCACGCATAGCGCACCCGAGGGTCGAGGATGGCGATCGCGATATCGGCGGCAAGGTTGGTCAGCGCATAGACCGTCGCCAGCAGCAGCGTGATGGCCTGGATGACCGGCAGATCGCGATTCTGCAGGGCGTAGATGAGCAGGCGACCTAGCCCCGGCCAGGCGAAAATCTCCTCCACGACGATGATTCCGCCGAGAAGATAGCCGACATCGAGCGCAATCACCGCGACCGCGGGCGCGAGCGCGTTCGGCAGGGCATGGCGGCGGATTACCCGCCCCTCGCGCAGCCCTTTCAGCCGAGCGGCGCGGATATAGTCGGCGGACAGCACCTCCGACATCTCGCTGCGGACCTGGCGCGAGATATGGGCGACGAGGATGAGCCCGAGCGTCGCCGCCGGCAAGATCGCGTGATCCAGGAAGCCAAGCAGGTTTTCGCCCGGCGCGACAAAGCCGCCCGCCGGCAGCATCTGGGCGCCGGGCGAAGCGAAGAGAACGAGCAGAAGCGTCGCCGTCACGAATTCCGGCATCGAGGTCCCGACATAGGAAAACAGACCGATCAGGAGATCGACGACGGTCCCTCGGGCGAGCGCAGCCACGACGCCCAGCGGGATCGCAACGGCGGTCACCGCGACCAGCGCCGTCACCGCCAGCGCGAGCGAATTCCAGAACGCTTCCCCCACGACCTGCGACACCGGCAGCGAGAGCCGCAGTGACATGCCGAGATTTCCATGCAGCACGCCCCAAACCCAGCTGAGATACTGGACCGGCAGCGGCCGGTTGAGACCCAGTTGCGCCGTGAGGGCCGCGAGCGAATCCGCCGAGGCGTTCTGCCCCAGGATCATCAGCGCCGCATTGCCGGGGAGGACCGCAGTCAGGATGAAAACGGCGAGGGTAACGATCGCCAAAACCAGGACGATGCTGCCCAGACGGCGCAGGAGATAGGCGAGGCTCACCTGCCCGCCCTCACGCTTTGTCCAGCCAGACATCCTCGACGTGGAAATACCGGTCCATGGGCGAAACCGACCAGTCGTGCGTAGTCGCCCGGCTCGCGGTCAGCACATCTTCGAAGAAGGGCACGACATAGGGCGTTTCGGCCAGTTCCAGATCCTGGGCCTTCTTGTAGATTTCGGCGCGCTTGGACTCCTCGACGGTGGAACGACCCTCGTCGATCAGCTTGTCGAAATCCTTGTTCTTCCAGTTCGTATCCTCATAGGAAGCGTCCGAGGTCAGAAGCAGGTTGTAGGTGGCATCGATGGTCGGCTGCATGCCCCAATAGCCGATATAGAAGGGCCCCTTCATCCAGACGCTCGCAAGATAGGTGTCGTGCGGCATGGTCTGGATATCCAGGTCGAAGCCGCCTGCCGCCGCGGTCTGCTTGAGCGCGATCGCGGTCTGCGCGCGGATCGCCGGCCGGTCAGACGCGACGAGCGTCGCCTTGATGCCGTTGGGATAACCGGCTTCGGCAAGTAGCTTCCTGGCGCCCTCCGGATCGTAGGCGATCGCAGGCTTTTCGGTGGCGAATTGCAGCTCCGGCGGCACGAGGCTGTCATAGGCAGGCCGGCCCAGGCCCTCCAGGATCACCTCGACCAAAAGGTCGCGATCGGTCGCCATGGAAAGGGCCTTGCGGACACGCACGTCGTTCCAGGGCTTCTGGTCCTGGCGCATGACGACGCAGGCGAAACGGCCTGACGGCACGCGCTCGGCATGGACACCGGCCTCGCCCGCGATGCGCTGATAGTCCGCCTGTTGCACCGTCATCATGACGTCGGTCGAGCCGGAAAGGAAATTCGCGGTTTCCGCGGCCAGATCCGGGAAGAGCATCATCTCGACCGCGTCGAGATGCGGCTTGCCCGGTACGTAGTATTTCTCGTTCCTGACCAGCCGCACCATGCGCGCGCTGTCGTAGGTTTCGAGCTTGAACGGTCCGGTGCCGTTCGCCCTGGTTTCGAGGTTGCCGATCGGCCCGGCCAGCGCCGCCTTCGAGATGATGCGCGCATTGGCATGGGCGGTCGACACCGGCAGGTCGGCGAACGGCGTCTTCAGCGTGAACTTGACCGTCAGCGGGTCTACCACCTCGATTTTGTCGATCATGTTCAGAACCGAGCGTGCCGCCGCAGGGATCTTCGGGTTGAGGATCGCCTGGTAGGTCGCGATCACGTCGTCGGCCGTGAAGGGGGTGCCGTCGTGGAAGGTCACGCCCGGCCGGAGGTGGAAGGTGAATTCCCTGGCATCGGCGGAAGCCTCCCAGCCGGTGGCGAGATCCGGATGGGCCTTGTTGTCGGCCCCGATGCGGGTCAGGCCGGAATAGATCATGTCGATGCAGGGATACTCGGCCGGGCCCGAAAGGGTGAGCACGTTGAGCGACGCGATCCGGGTCGAATGACTGATCCGCAGCGTACCGCCCTTCTTCGGAGCGGCGCCTTGCGCGAATGCAGAGCGGGGCAGCGCCGAAGCGGCCGAAAGCGCGGCGAGGCCCATGAGAACATGACGTCGCTTCAGCATCAGATAGGTCATGGCGCTTTTCCTCGAGGGTAAGGACGGGCGGCAGCGATCGCCGATCGTGGCAGACGGTTCAGGTGATGACGGTGAGGTCGGACGGAAGACCGGTGAGAAGCTCGGGCGCGCTTTCGGTAACGAGCAGCGTGTGGCCGACGCCCATGGCAAGGCCGCTGTCGCCGTCGCCGTTCATGACGTGGTAGAAAAGGGTCATCCCCGGCTCGCACACCGTGGCGCAGCCCGAGTAGATCATCGGGGGCACGTCCATCGACGTCGGCGCGAAGGAGATGCCGACCGAATAACCGGTGGCACCGTAGCGCGCGGCACGATAACCGGCGTCATCCAGCCCGCGGGCATAGCAGTCGAAGATCTCGCCGAGCGTCGTGCCCGGCCGGGCGAGTTCCGTCATCGCCGCAAGGGTTTCGCGCCCGACGTCGTACATCCGGCGCTGGCGGTCCGGGACCTCGCCGAAGACGATCGTCCATTCCGTCTTCACATTGTAGTGCCGGTAAGGCACGGGGTACTCGACGAGGATCTGATCCTGGGCCAGAAGCCGCCGCGCCGTGGCGACGCCGCGCCCATACACGGCCCGCTCGCCGGAATTGAAAAGCGGCGCGTTCGGCGGCATGTCCGCACCATCGCCCAGGATCGAGGCCAGGTATTCCGCCTTCAACTCGCCGTCGAGTATGCCCGGGCGCGCCTTGGCGATGACCCGGTCCAGCGCCCGGTCGCAGATCTCGCCGGCCTTCCGCATGACGGCGATCTCGGTGCCCGACTTGATCAGGCGCAGCTTGCGGATGAGGTGACCGTCGTTCTCCAGCGTGCACCAGCCATCAAGGCTCTGCTGGCAGCGCCACAGGTTCCAGCCGGTCAGCCCGTGGGTGTTGAGTTCGATCGCGACACGGCGGCCCTTCAGGCCGAGTTCGGCCAGGATCGCCCGAAGATCCTCGGCAGGATTGGCATCGTCCGCATCCCACCAGATGCGGATGTCCTCGATCGTCGATGTCTGGCGCGCCTGCAGAAGATCCGGGCGGCGGGTGAGAAGCACGATCGGCCGCGCGTCCGCCGTCACCACCGCGCATTGGAAGAAGACGAAACCGCCGGTGTCATAACCGGTCAGCCAGTAGAGGCTCTCCTGCGAGAAGACCAACATGGCATCGACACCGCGAGCGGCGAGAGCCTCCCTGAGGCGAGCCTGGCGGCCGAGGTGTTCCTCGCGGGAAAACGGCAGCGTCGCACCCGGTTTCATTGCCAACACGGTTCCTTTCAGATCGGCGCCCTCGCTGTCAGCGCCCCTCCTGTTGCAGGCAGGGTAAGTTTAGGTATACCATCGGTCAACACACGGAATATGCCTTGCACATTCTTTCCTATCCTGCCGTTTTATGAGGCAGGACGAGGAATGCCGAGACGGATGGAACTGCACCGGCGATGAGAGGGAATGATGCTGAGAGTTCCTGACAAGCGGCTGGCGCTGCAAGCCTACGAGCAGATCCTGGAGCTGATCCTGACCGGCAAGCTGCAGCCGGGAGAGCTCGTCAACGAGCGCCGGCTGGCGGAGATCCTCGCTCTGTCCCGCACCCCGGTGCGCGACGCGCTGCTGATGCTGGAGGGTGAAGGCCTGCTCCTGAGGCAGGGAAGCCGAGGGTTGCAGATCAGGCAGGTGCGCATCGAGGACTACATGGATGCCCTGCAGATCCGCCTGATGCTGGAGCCCGCCGCCGCCCGCATCGCCGCCGGGAAAGTGGCGGGCGAACGCCTTTCCCAGCTCACCGGGCAACTCCAGAGCATCCTTGCCGAGGGTGACGGCAAGCGCGCCGACCGCGCCGTCGTCCGCGAGGTCGACGAGGCGTTGCATGGCACGATCGCAGACGCCGTGGGCAACCCGCAACTGTCTTCGATCATCCGGACCCTGCGGCGGCAAACGCTGATGTTCGATCTGCGAAGCATGCCGGAGCGGCTCGGCGACACCTGCCGCGAGCACATGGCGATCCTCGCCGCCATCGGAGCCGGGGACGGCGAAACCGCGGCGGCGGCCATGGCCTCGCATCTCGGCCGGGTTCGCGACAGCATCATCCAGAGATTGACCCGGACATGACCGACATTTCGCGCGAGCCCGTCACCGAGATCCCGCCCCCCACATCGACCCGGCCGAATGCTTTCTCTCCGGATGTCGCGCTGGCGGAACGCCTCTTCGACGAGTTGCGGGCGCGGACCGGAAGCGAGCGGGGGATCACCCGCGCCTCCTACGGCCTCGGCGAGCAGATAGCGCATGACATCGTGCGCCGCGAGGCCTTGCGGCTCGGCATGGAATGCGAACTCGACGCCGGCGCCAACCTCACCATGACCATGCGCGGCCAGCAGCGCGGCCCCGCCCTCTTCCTCGGATCGCATCTGGATTCGGTGCCGCTCGGCGGCAATTACGACGGCGCCGCCGGTGTCCTGGTCGGGCTGGCCGTCGTCTCCGGCTACCGCGCCGCCCGCATCGTCCCGCCGCACGACATCACGATCCTGGCGATCCGGGCGGAGGAAAGTACGTGGTTTCCCGCCTCCTATATCGGCAGCCGCGCGGCATTCGGCGAGCTTACGGCAGAGGAACTCGACCGCACGGAGCGCGCTGGCGACGGACTGCGGCTCGGGGCCGCGATCGATGCCGCGGGCGGTGACAGCGCCGTCCTCCGGCGAGGCGAGGCCCAGCTCGGCCGAGAGCGGGTCGGGCTTTTCATCGAGACGCACATCGAACAGGCACCGGTGCTGGTCGACGAGGAGAAGCCGCTCGGCATCGTGACCGGCATCCGTGGCAGCTTCCGTCATCGTCATGCCGCCTGCGTCGGCAGTTATGCCCATTCCGGGGCGACACCGCGCGCGAGCCGCCAGGACGCGGCGCTTGCCGTCGCCCAGCTCATCGTGCGTCTCGACGAAGCCTGGACCCGCCTTGAAGACGCGGGGCACGACCTGACCGTGACCTTCGGCCAGATCGCCACGGACCCGAACGAGGCGGCCTTCTCCAAGGTCGCGGGCTCAGTGACGTTCTCCGCCGATTTCCGCAGCCAGAGCCTTGCGACGCTGGACCTTATGCGGGCCGAACTGGCCGCAGCGGTGGCGGACATAGCGAAGGCACGCGCCGTCCGATTCGAGCTTGGCCCCGAAACTTCGAGCCAACCGGCGCTGATGGATACCGGGATCATGTCCGGCTTGAAGGACATCGCCGCCGAACTCGGCATCCCGGCACTCGTGATGCCCTGTGGGGCCGGACATGACGCGGCGGTTTTCGCGCGCAACGGCATCCCGACCGGCATGATCTTCGTGCGCAACAGGAACGGCAGCCACAATCCGGACGAGGCGATGGAGATCGCCGATTTCGCCGAAGCTGCACGGCTGCTTTCCGCCTTCTGCCTGCGCGACCTTCCCGCCGCACCGTAAACCCGCCTCTCAGGCCATCGGCGTGATGGCCGGCAACCAACCTCATCGAGAGACACCGAACCATGTCTAGCAGACGCCTTCTCTACCTCGGCAACGGACGCAAGCTCGCCTCGGTCGCGCGACTGGACGAACGTTTCGGGAGTTGGGGCCTCTCCGTCGAGCGCTACTGGGCGTACAACGGCGAATTTCCCGGCACCCTTGACGGTTACGACGCGATCTTCCTGTCGGGCAGCCCACACGGTGCCTACGAGGATGTGCCCTTTATCAATCGCGAGCACGAGCTCATCCGCGACGCGGCCGAGCGCGGGATTCCGATGCTCGGCATCTGCTTCGGCAGCCAGATTCTTGCCTCGGCCCTGTGCGGGCGCGATCAGGTCTTCCGCCGTCAGTCCTGCGAGATCGGTTACAAGGATCTCGCGGTCAGCGCGGCGGCCGCAAGCGACCCGCTCGCCGCCGATTGGCGCGAAACTGTCCGCATGTTCGTCTGGCACAATGACGAAGTCCGCCATGACCATCCCGACATGGTGGTCCTCGCCGCGTCTGACGATTGCCCCAATCAGGTCTGGCGTCACCGCACCGCTCCCGCCTGGGGCATTCAGGGCCATCCGGAGGTGACCCGCGCGCAGGCGCCGATCTGGTTTGAGGAAAATCGCGCACGCATGGAGAAGGACGGCGGCGACGTCGACGATTTCATCGCCCACCCGGACGAAGCGCTGGAGGCGAAGACCATGCTGACGCGCTTTGCCGAAATGGTTCTGCGCGCCTGATCCTGAGCGTCCGAGAGGCATGAGGAAGACGAAGATGGTACAGCCTGCCTATTGGTTCGAACCGGCGGAGTATCGCGCCCGCCTTGACCGCGTTCAGGCGGAGCTGCGCCGGCGCGGCCTCGATATGCTCCTGGCTTTTCAGCCGGAAACGGTGACCTGGGTCACCGGTTATTTCACGCGCGGCTATGGCACCTTCCAGTTCGCCATCATTCCGGCGGAGGGAGAACCGACCCTGTTCTGCCGGGATGTGGAGGAGTATTACCTCGACGCCACCTGCGTCTTCCCCGATCGGGTGATGTGGAACGACAGCGATGACCGCACGGCGGTTGCCGTCGGCGCAATTATCGCCAGAGCGGGCAAGACCGCGTCCATCGGCGTCGAGATGGGCGCGTGGGTCCTGAATGCCGCGCGCTGGGAAGCTATCCGTTCCGCGCTGCCGCAGGCCCGGTTCCAGGACCAGTCGGACCTCGTCCCGGGCATGCGGTTGATCAAGTCTCCGGCCGAGATCGCCTATCAGCGGCGCGCCGCCCACGCGGCCGAGGCGGGCATGCAGGCTGCGATCGACACCGCCGCAGTCGGCGTCACCGAGCGCGAGATGGCGGCCGAGATCTGCGCGGCGATGATCCGCGCCGGCTCCGATCTTCCCGGCCCCGGCGTGATGTCATCCGGCGAGCGCGCCTATCATCTGCACGGCGGCTATTCCGACCGGGTGCTGGAACGCGGCGATATCGTCCAGATCGAAACCACGCCGAACGTCCGGCATTACCACGCCCGCTTCATGCGCCCGATCCGGGTCGCCGAGGCAAGCGACGACGACCAGCGGCTGGCCGAAACGCTGGTCAGTATCCAGGACGCGGCGATCGCCGAAGTCCGCCCCGGGGTTCCCGCCACCGTTCCCGATGCGATCTATCGCGACGGCGTGATGTCCGCGGGCTTGCGCGAGACCTATACCAACAAGACCTTCTATTCGGTCGGGCTGTTGCTGCAGCCGAACGGCGGCGAGCCGCTAGAGGCCCATCCCGGCGCGACCTGGAGCTTCCAGCCCGGCATGGTGTTCCACACCTATGTCCTTGCCCGCGGTTTCGGCATGTCGGAGACGATCGCCGTCACCGAGACCGGCACCGAGCGGCTGACCAACTTTCCCCGCCAGCTATTCGTCAGCAGGGGGTGACGGCTTCGGTGAGAGGGGGGCGGTTGAAACACCCCCCGCCGGACTGACACGACGCGTCGTGCCTGCAACATCATCGGGGCCAGGTCCGCTTGAACAAGCTCGGTGGGAAACTCCTATGTCCGCTGGAGTTTGACGAGTTCCGCCAGCACCTTCGTCGCCACCTCCTTCCCGGTTCTCTCGAGCGCTTCTTCCGTCGAGCCGCCAATATGGGGAGTGAGGATAAGATTGGGGCATCGCAGCAGCGGATCGTCGGACACGGGAGGCTCCGTAGCCATGACGTCCAGTCCCGCTCCCGCGATCACCGCGCTTTTCAGCGCAGCGGCAAGGGCTTCTTCATCGATAAGAGCGCCCCGCGCCGTGTTGATAAGGATTCCGCCCGGGCCGAGGAGCTCCAGTTGACGTGCCCCGATCACGGGCTGCCCGGCAGGCACGCCGTGAAGCGAGACAATGTCGGACCATGCGCAGAGGCCGTCGATGTCCTGCATCGGTTTCACGCCATTCTTTGCGAGGTCGTCAGCCGAGGTGAACCGCGAAAAGGTCGCGACCTCCATGCCGATGGCCAGGGCGAAACGAGCGACCAGTCGGGCAATGTGCCCATAGCCGACCAGCCCGAGACGGCGGCCGCTCAGCTCGAATGTCCTGTGTGTCTGCCGAAACGCAAAGTCGACCTGCCGAGTGGCCCGATCCGCAAGGACAAGCGAGCGCGAGCACGCAAGCATGAGCGTGATCGTCAACTCGGCGACCGACTGGGCATTGGCGC
The DNA here is from genome assembly GCF_900110915.1 of Faunimonas pinastri. Taxonomy (GTDB): domain Bacteria; phylum Pseudomonadota; class Alphaproteobacteria; order Rhizobiales; family Afifellaceae; genus Faunimonas; species Faunimonas pinastri. Next base: position 48,322 of record NZ_FOFG01000003.1, on the reverse strand, counting down.
CCGCCGTGTTCACAAGAGGAATGCCGCGCTCGGCGAGCGAGACCTTATGCACTCTGTCGGTTCCGGTCCCGTGTACCCCCACGACCTGGAGATGCGGCGCGGCAGCAATCTCGTCCGCCGAAAGGCCATGGTTACGGGTAATGACAGCTCGGACTTGCGAGAGCCAGGGACGGAGCGTCTCCATGTCGGTGTCTCGCGCGAGTTGAACCCGGAGTCCGGCTTCTTCGAGGAGTCTCACCGCGCTCTGCGCGATTGGCTGTACCAGCAGGCAATCGCAACGAACTTCTGCCATTTCATATCCTCGCAGGACAAGCGGGCACGCCGCGCCCCGTTTCCTCTATGCCCATGTTCGCGGACCGTAGCTGCTGCATTCCGGCCTAGCCAGTCAGCCCAAGCGGGATCCCCGAACTCTCCGGGAAGACGAACTCGGACCCAGGTCGCCCGGCGGAATCCTCCTGCATCCTCGGCATGATCCAAACTTCGATTGAACATCCGGCACGTGCGTATAGATTGGTATACCAAAGAGCAACCGACGGAATGCCTATGGCGAACAAGAGCATCGATTTGAACGCCGATCTCGGAGAGGGCTTCGGTCCCTGGAAAATGGGCGACGACCTCGCGATGCTGGATGTCGTGAGCAGCGCCAACATCGCCTGCGGTTTTCACGCCGGCGACCCCGATATCGTTCGCGCCACCGTTCAGGCAGCCAAGGCCCGTGGCGTCGCAATCGGCGCTCATGCCGGCTTTCCCGACCTTCGCGGCTTCGGCCGCCGGCGCATGAATGTCAGCACGGCGGAGCTGGAGAACATGATCGCCTACCAGGTCGGCGCGGTCTGCGCGGTCGCTTCGCTGGAGGGCTATCCGATCACTTACGTCAAGACACACGGTGCCCTTGGAAACATGTGCAACGACGATGATGACTGGGCGATGGCTGTGGGTCGAGGCATCAAAGCCGTGGATCCGAACCTGATCTTCCTCGTGATGCCTGCGCTGGCCAGCGAGCGGGCCGCCGAACGGCTCGGCCTTGCTGCCTTCAACGAGATCTATGCCGATCGGACCTATGACGACAGCTTCAACCTGACGGATCGCCAGTTGCCGGGCGCCGTGCTGCACGATCCGCAGGAAGCGGTCGCACAGATCGCGGCCATGCTGCGGGAAGGCGGACTTATCTCGACCGGCGGGAAGACCTACCCCACCCGGATCGACTCGGTCTGCGTCCACGGCGACAATCCCGAATCTCTGGCGATGGCCGTGGCCGTCCGCCAGCAGCTGGAACAGGCCGGGTTCGCGGTGAAGCCGTTCGCTGCCCGGGCATGAACAGATCCGCCGCTGAGCCGGTTCACACCGCGCCCTCGGACCAGCGTAGTTCCGACCGTCGACCGCCTGCCCGTCACCACTCGACGAAACCGAAACGACGAGCCGGAACTCCTCCGCACATCCGCGGACGCTCCGGGCAACGAGGTTCACATGCTGACTGCCGAGGCCAAGGGCGTATCCCTCGTTCTGCCCACCCCGTTCGCGGACAGTGGAGAGCTCGACCCGGGATCGACTGACCGGCTGGCCCACGCCTGTCTGGAACCATGACCTGACGCATCGGAGCCGAGGCATTGCTCGTACAACCGAAATTCAGCCATCTTGGCACCAGCGCCGTTCTGTTCGAGGTGCCGGATTCCCTCTCGGTTGCAACGCAGCGCCGCATCTGGGCGCTGGCGGAGGCGGCAGAGACGTGGCCGCATATCCGGGAGGCGGTGAGCGGCGTCACCAACCTGATGCTGCTTTTCGACGAGCCGCCCCGGAGCACCGACTGGCTGCAAGAACGGCTTCTGGCGCATTGGGAGGCCGGACGCTCGACCGAGCGCGAGGGGCGGCTGGTGGAGATCCCCGTCGACTATGGCGGCGCGGGTGGACCCGATTTGTCGGCAGTCGCAGCTGCCGCCGGCCTCTCGCCTGATGCCGTCGTGGACCTGCATTGCGCGCCCGTCTACACGGTCTACGCGGTCGGGAGCCATCCGGGCTTCGCGTATCTGGCCGAACTCGATGAACGCCTCTTCATCCCACGCCGGGCGGTGCCGCTCCTGAACATGCCTCAGGGCTCCGTGTCGCTAGCCGGGCGCCAGACGGGCGTATCGGCGTCGGCAGGCCCGACCGGCTGGCACACGATCGGGCATACCGATTTCACCTTCTTCGATCCGGCGCTACGGCCGCCTGCCGCGCTGATTTCGGGCGACCGGGTCCGGTTCGCCCCCCGGTCGGTCATGTCATGATCGAGGTGATCGAAAGCACGGCGCTCGTTACCGTTCAGGATCTCGGACGCACCGGCAGCTTCCGCTACGGCGTTCCCCAATCCGGCGCGATGGATGCTCTGGCGCTGGCAACTGGCAATTCGATGCTGGGCAATGCGGCTGACGCGGCCGGGATCGAGATCCCGATGAGCCGCCTCGTTCTCCGCTTCGGCGAGGATTGCGCCTTCGCCATCACGGGAGCGCCCTGCCAGGCCTGGCTGGACGACGAAGAGATGCTGCCCTGGTCGGCGCGGTCGGCCTGGGCGGGGCAGACCCTGACGCTGGTGCCATCGGACCGCCAGGTTTTCACTTACGTCACGATCGCCGGCGGCATCGACGTCCCGCCGGTGCTCGGCTCGCGCAGCACGCAACATCGCGGCTCGTTCGGTGGGCTCTTCGGCCGCGCGCTTCGTGCCGGCGATCGCCTCCCGCTTTCTCCCACTCGCCCGATCTTCACATGCGATTTCGCGGTGCCCCCTCCTCCCTTCGACACTGACATGCCCCTCCGGGTCGTGCCGGCAGCGGAATACGATCTCCTCACCCCCCGGTCGCGAGAAAACCTCTGGGCCAAGGGCTGGAAGGTCACAGGGGCCAGCAACCGGGCCGGATACCGGCTGAGCGGCGAAACGCTCCTATTGACGGAGACCGTCGAGCTTCGATCGCATGGCATCGTTCCGGGCGTCTTGCAATTGCCGCCCTCGGGCCAGCCGGTGGTGCAGCTTGCCGACGCCGCGACCATGGGTGGCTACCCCAAGATCGGCACCGTCATTCCGGCCGACCTCTGGCGGCTGGCGCAGCATCGACCGCGCGAGAGCTTGCGGTTTCAGATGACGGACTATCGGCGGGCTTTGGCCGCGATGGGAGAGCACGAAGCCTTTCTGGAGAAGATCGCCTCGATCGGAGCCGCGCGCAGAAAGCCTTCGCACGCAAGGCCGCTGGTCGCCTTGATCGATCAGATCGCGGACATCATGCGCCGTAATCGGGTGGATGAGATCGTTCTGCAGGAGCCGTCCATCAGGCTCACCCTCAAAGCCTCGACGAGAAATCTTGAGGCATCCGTCTCGTCTCCGGAAGCGGGCCGTTGGCATCGATGCGCACAAACGGGAATCCGTCGTGGTCGGCACGCGGTCGTCGGCTGGCTGGAGACGGAGACCGGACTGCTTCCGGTGCGCAGCGATCTTGCCCCCTTCGGCATGCGCCCGACGAACATTATGGTTGGTGCCGGTGACGTTCTCTTCAGCACCCGGGCCGAGATCCCTTCCAGTACTCCCTGACCCTCAGCGAGGGCGAGCGCATCACCGGCAAGACACCGGTTGGCCGCCGCGCCTGTTCTCGCCCTCCCGCAGCCGGCGCCTCCCCGAGGCGTGGTAAATTGACGATCGCAGGTGAGTTCGACCCATGCATCGCGCGGGGTGCGGGACGCCGCCAGCCCGATAGGCCGAAAGGTTAGCAGCCTAACGGCCGTTCAGGCGGTACCAGGGCGTGGAGACGGGCAACTCCCAGTCGCGGTAGAAGTCTTTGATGTGCGGCAGGATACGGGCGGAGAAGGAAGCGCGGCGTTCTTCTTCCGCGGTGGCCGGCGCATCGAGTTCTCGGGCCAGCATCGCCAGCGTTTCGTCGCGATCGACGAAGGCGAATTGACCATCGCGATACACGACACGCCCCCGGATCATCGTGGCCGTCACATGCTCGGTCTTGGCGCGATGGATCAGCACCTCCAGCGGGCTCATGGCCGGCGACGTGTAGGGCTGCGTCATGCGCGCATAATCAAGCACGACAAGGTCCGCCTCCCTGCCCAAGGCAAGCTGCCCGACTTCCTCGCCGAACCCGGTCGCCCGCGCACCGTTCTCGGTCGCCATGCGGAAGATCTGCGCCGGTGTCAGCCGGATCTCGTCGAGTCCGGGGGCGCAATGCAGATGCTTCACCAGGCGCATCTCCTGCAGCATGTCGCGATCGTCGTTGAGCCCGGCCTCGTCGATGCCGAGCGCCACGGATATGCCCCGCTTCACGAACTCCGTGACGGGCGCGATGCCGCTCTTCAGCCGCAGGTTGGAGCTTGCATTGTGGCAGATGCAGACGCCGTGGCGATGCAGCAGCTCGAAATCGCCCTCCTCGATCCAGGTGCCGTGCCCGAGCGTCAGATGCGGGCCCAGAAACCCGATCTCGGCCAGATGCGCCACGGAGGATTTGCCGAAACGCCGGTGGGAGAAGGCCTTCTGGTAAGGCGTTTCCGACAGGTGCAGGTGAATGCCGATGCCGTAGCGCTGCGCCAGTTCGCTGGTCGTGGTCAGCATCCGGTCGGAGGCGCGCTCCAGGTTGATCGGCGCCAGCCACAGCCGCACCAGCGGATCGTCGCGCAGGCCGAAGCGATCGATCATCGGCTCCAGATAATCGGTCGCGAAATCCTCGAGGCGAAAATGACTGCGGGCCAGCAAGCCCCGCGTCTCGTCCTGCAACTCGGATGGCAAACCGGCGATGAACGTTTCATCGTCGCCATAAACCAGCCTGTGCTGGTCGCGGGTGCAGCAGGCATAGCTCACCCGCATGCCCACATCGCGATACGCCTTGATGACCGCCGTACCGCTCCCGGTCCAGCCGGACACGGGAGCCGGCTGCATGCGCCCGAGATGCTGCACGGCGGTGACACCGGAGGCGACGAGTTCGAACGCCGAGTAGAGCGTATCGAAATAGGGGTCGGGCGTCCGGTGTCGCATCTGGTGGGTCAGCCAGAGCTCCAGCGGCAGATCGGGGCTGCCAAGCTGGATGGGCGTCATCCCGACGTGATGGTGGGTATTGACGAGTCCTGGAATGACGAGGCTGTCGGCGGAGCCGATCACTTCGACATCGGGGTGCTGCCGCCGCAGTTCCGCATAGGCTCCGATCTCGGCGATCCGCCCCTCGATTTGCAGGATAGCGCCGTCGACCAGTGTCTCGACGCGTTCGTCGTCGAGCGCTCGGAGAAGAAGGTAGCGACCCCGAACGAGCGAGGTGCCGGCCTTTTGGTCGCTGGCTCCGCTCATTCGCCGCCTCCCTCCGCCAGGATTGTCAGTTGATGACGCCGGCCCGAACGAGGTTGGTGACGGCTTCGTCGAGGACCGGCTTCAGGTCCGCCATCGTTTCGATGGGCGTCTCCAGCAACTGGTTGGCCGGATAGAACTCCGCCGCCTGGAAATAGTCCTTGTACATCTCCCAGCGGGAGCGAAGGAGGGCGTTGCCCATCCCGGTGTCCCGCCGAGCCGCCCTGAGTGCCTCGATATCGATCATCGCGGTCGCCGCGATGCTCTCACCGGGATCCTGGACATAGACGAGCCTCTCGCCATTATGGTCGACGATCTGCGAGCAGCCGCCCTGCTCGACGCCCCCGACCGAAAAGCCGATCCCGCCCGCCACGTTGGCGCTGATGACATAGGCCATGTTCTCGGCTGCGCGGCACACCTTGGCGCTTTCGGATCGCAGGCTGATCGGTTCGTTCGACGGGTGCAGCAGCACTTCGGCACCCCGCATCATGAAAACGCGGGAGAGTTCCGGAACGCCGATTTCGCCGCAGGGAAAAATCGCCAGCCTGCCGAGCTCTGTGTCGGCCACGGGGAAAATCCCCGCTTCGCCGTAAGCATCGCGGTAGGCGTCGAGAATGTCGTGCGGCGAGGTCCAGGACGCCGTGTTGATACGGCGATAGCGCAGGATCACCTTGCCGGTCGCATCCAGCAGGAACGAGGAATTGAAGTAGCGGTCCGGCCAGCGGGGATCGACTTCGAAATGATTGCCGGCGATGTAGATGTTGCGCCGCCGAGCCACCTCCGCGAGGCGCTCGGTGATCGGACCGGGAATGGTCGCGCAGGCCTTGGCGATCCATTCCCGGACAGGGGTGGCGCGAGGCGGCCCCTGGAAGACGAATTCCGGCAGCACGACAAGCTTGGGCGGGGTCTCGCTGGCGCAGGCTTCATCGATCAGGGCGATGGCCCGATCGACATTGGCGCTGATGATCGCCCACGCCGCTTCCTTGTCGGGAGCGTCCCCCACGACGGTGCTCGTCATCTGAATGCAGGTCGCGCGCCACGATCGAACGGTCACTTCATCGATCCTTCAGAAGCCAGTCCCGCTACGGTATACCGATGGCGCTCCAACGGTCAACGGACGTTATGAGGGAGGCGGCCTCCCCGTGCCGTTGCCGTTCACCGGCCGCTGCACGCGCATATCGCGGAGCCTGAAGCTGCGCCTGATCGTTGGCGACGGCGTGGGCTACGGTCTCGCGGCCCGAAGGGATCAGCGCGGCAAGCCGCCCTGCAACGCTCCTAACGTCATCGCGCAGGCCTCAACACGAACTGGGTTTCCGCCGCCTCATCGATGGCCTCCGGGCTGTAGAGCAGGGGCACATAGGATCCCTCAGCCCAGGCCGCGGCAAGGTTTCCGTAATGCGGCGAAGCGGGGTCGCCGGACTGGCCCGGCGCATTGATGCAGCGACTGTTATCCCAGCCGCCGACATCGACGACCACCCGGACGGAAGCGCCAAGGGTTACCCGGAAATCGCTGGTGCGGTAGAGCGCGTTCATCGGCGTGGAATCCGTACCGCCTTTCTCAAACGGGCCGACATCGAAACCCTCATCGCCTGCCGGACGGCTCGTGGCGCTCAGCGCATGGGCGAAGTAGCCCTGATGCAGGTCGCCCCAACGCCACCGCGCGGGGTCCGAGCCCATGAGCTGCACGCATTCTTCCCAGGCCGCAGCAAGGCTCGTGGTAAGAAGAGCGTCGCGCGCCTCCTCGGGCGCTTTTCCCAAGCGCGCGTCCGGGCTCTCCAGCAGCTTCAGCACGCTTTCCGGGTCTCCCGGCAGCAGCAGCGCCCGCACCCGTTCGGGAGCCACGAGGGCCATCAACCCGGTACGCAGATGCTTGCTCCACCAGACCTCGAAGAGCGTAGCGGCGGCGCTGTCCGGCGTGATGCGGAAATCCCAACCCTCGAAGATCCGGCGAACGCGATCCACCACGGCGGAACCCGGCAGCTTTCGCACCAGGACGGCCAGACGCCGGGCCGGAATGGAAAGCACATCGGTCTGCAGCGCGCACGAACTGGCCACCGTGTGCGTGCCGCCCTGCGCGAAGACTTCGGTGATGCGGTTCATGCGTGACCGTTCGAGCCACTCATAGCCGATCTGCTTCTCTTCGTGCGGCCAGTCTGCGGGAAGGTTCGGCTCGTTGGCCGTGGCGAAGAAGCCCGCTTCGGGGTTCGCGACCTCCGGGAGATCCCCCGCCCGGTAGAAGCCGTCCCATTCGTAGCGACCGTCGCCGAACACCGGCAGCAGGCCGTCCCAGTTCGGACGGACAGGGCTGAAGCCGGCAGCGAGCCAGCCGATCGTCCCGCTCGTGTCGGCGTAGACCTGGTTGGTCGCCGGCACGCCCCATTTCGTCATGCCGGCGCGGAACTCGTCCAGGGAGCGGGCGCGCATCGTGACGATGCTGGCGAAGTAAGGGGCGGTGCCGGGTTCCGCCCAGACGGAGCGGATCGCATAGGCGCGGTGCCGCTCGCGATCCTCGAAAGCGACCGGCCCGTGCCGGGTGAACTTGAGCGTGTGCGCCTGATCCGCCGCTCCCTTGACGGGCGCCGTCTCCGTTTCCACGCGCATGGCTTCCCAGCCTTCGCCGTAGCGGTAGAGATGAGGATCCTCCGGCGAGGTCTCGTAGACGTAGACGTCCTCCTGGTCCGGGCCGAAGAAGAGAGTGAGCCCGAAGGCGGCCGTGCCGTTATGGCCGATGCAGATGCCGGGAAGACAGGGCTCGCCCGCCCCGATCGCATCGAAACCGGGCGCCGTGAGATGCACGAGATAACGCAAAGAAGGCACCGCATGCAGCCGGTGCGGATCGTTGGCCATGATCGGCCGGCCCGTATCCGTGCGGCTGCCGTGCACGACCCAGTTGTTGGAGCCCTGCGCATTGGCGTCGCGCACCACGTCGCCCGTCGCCGCCACCCTGGTCCAGCGGCCCGCCTCGTGGAGAGGGGCCGCGAGGCGCTCGTCCTCGAAGGTGACGGCCGCCAGCGCGAGCTTGAAGACATCGAGCACGGCGAGCGGAATTTCGGCGAGGTTCACGCCGTCCGGCCGATGCGGGTCGCGGGCGGGATCGAGATGCTGCCGGAGCAGATCGATCTCGGGCCCGGCGGCGCTGATCACGTTGGCGCGAATCACTTCCGACAGGGCGTTGCGCATCATGGAATGGCTGCGGATCCGCACCACGTCTTCCGGCTGCCATTTGGCGGGACGGGTGCCCATCAGCCGGAATTCCGGCGGCAACGCGTCTTCCGTCACACTGTCGATGAAGGCGTTGATGCCCGCCGCGAAGGACGTGCAGATATCGCGGGCGTCGTCGCTGTACGCCGCCCATTCCGCATCCATGTCGCCGCGATAGAGGAAGAGGCGGGAAGCGCGGTCCTGGGCGAGATAGCCGGGACCGAAATCGGCCGCGAGCAGACCGAGCCCGCGCTTGCGCCAGAGATCGATCTGCCAGAGGCGGTCGCGGGCGGCGTTGTAGCCTTGCAGGAAAAAGAGATCGAGGAGGTTGTCCGCCTTCAGATGCGGGATGCCCCAGCGGTCGACCGTGATTTCCGCCGGTGCCGACAATCCGGCTACATCGATCTCTTCAACGCGCATCGTTCTCTCCGCCCCGACCCTGCGGGCCAGGCATCCAGTCCGTCCAACGAGCCTGCCGCGTTGCCCTTGGCGGCAAGCCCGGCATGCTACTGGCCGAACGCTCCGGCCGCTTCCGCCGGCAGCGACGGCGTCTTGCCCTCGCGCCACTTGCGGCAATAGTCCTGCATCGTGGTGAAGCTGACGCCCGGTTTGTCCTTCACGTGCTCGATGAACTGCTCCAGCAGCAGCATGCGATGGGCGCGACCGATAACCTGCGGATGCATCGTGGCGCTGAAGAGCCCCGTGCCGATCCGGTCGTAGAGGTAGTCGAACTCGTCGATCCACATCTGCAAGAGGTTGCGGGGCGTCATCACGCCCTGGATCGTGCTGGTCTTGCCCACGACGTACTCGAATTGCGGGAAGTCATCGAGGTGCCAGGCCACGGGCATCTCCACGAGATCGACCGGCGTGCCGAACCTGTAGGGATCGTCCATGGTGAACTCGTCGCCGAGGCGGCACCAATAAGGCTGGAAATCGGAGCCCATCATGCTGCTCTCGTATTCGAAACCGTATTCCAGCAGGAGCGGAATGCTGTCGGGGCTGTTGTCCCAGGCGGGCGAACGGTAGCCGACCGGGCGGACGCCCGCGACCTCGTCGAGCGCCTTGAAGCCCTTCTCCAGGATCCAGCGCTCGCGGTCGGCCGAGACGGTCACCGGGTTTTCGTGAATCCAGCCGTGATGGCCGATCTCATGGCCGGCGGCGGCGATGTCCTGCACCGTCTTCGGAAAGGCGTAGGCGGTGTGGCCGGGAATGTAGAAGGTCCCGGGAATCTTGTAGTGCTCGAGCGTGGACAGGATGCGGCGCACGCCGGTCGGACCGAACTCGCCGCGCGACAGCATGCTGGGCGACTTGGCTCCGAACGTGCCGATCCACAGCGAATAGGCGTCGTAGTCAAAGGTGAGCGCGACGCCCACGTCCTTGGCTGCAGTCATGGATGTTCTCCGGTTGGAACGGGGGATGCGGCGGTCAGGTGCGAATGCGCCGCGCGTAGATGTCGAGCGCCACGGCGCCGATCACGATGACGCCCTTGGCGACGAGCTGGTAATTGTTGTTGATCGCCAGGCTGTCGAAGACGTTGGTGAGCGTGGCGATGATCAGGAGACCGATGGCCGTGCGCCACATCGTGCCTTCGCCGCCGAGCAGCGAGGTGCCGCCGATCACCACGATCGCGATGGAATCCAGCGCGATGCTGCCGCCCATGTCGGCCTGCCCGACGCCAAGCCGGGAGGACAGGATCATGCCGCCGATACCGGAGCAGAGCGCGGTCATGACATAGGTGCTGGCGCGCAGCACATCGACGGGGATGCCGGACAGGCGCGCCGCCTCCGTATTGCCGCCAGTGGCATAGATCGACCGGCCATAGGTGCAGCGGGCCAGCACGAAGGCGCCGATCAGGAAGACGGCGATCAGGATATAGATCGAGATCGGCCAGCCGAACCATGCCTCCGTGCCGAGATACTGGAAGCTGAAGTCGTTCGGCACCTGCGGGGCTGCGTCGGAATAGATGAAGGCGTATCCGCCGAAGGCGGAGCCCGTGCCCAGCGTCGCCACGAATGGGTTGACCCGGAGCTTGGTCACGATCAGCCCGTTGATGACGCCGCAGATCGTGCTGGCCACGACGACAGCTCCCGCCGCGCCCCAGAGGCCGAGCGGATCGGCAAGATGCGCGAAGACCACGGCGCCCAGCGCGAAGATAGCACCGACGGACAGGTCGAACCCGCCGCCGATCATGACGAAGGTCATGCCGACCGCGACGATGCCCACAGGCGCCGATTGGCTCAGGATGTTCTTGACGTTGTTGGGGTCGAAGACGCGCGGATAGAGGATCGCGCTGGCCACGAGCAGCAGCACGAAGGCCCAGACCACGCCGAACTGCAGGAAGATGTCCCGCGTGAAGAGCGGCCTGGATGCCGGCTTGGCGGCAGACGAGATGGGAACATTACTCATGGGTCATGACCTTGAAGGCGGCATTCAGGATGTCCTGAACCTTCGCCGGCTGGGTTGCCTGATCGAGCTCGGCGACCTTTTGGCCCTCGGCCATCACCAGGATGCGGTCGCTCGCGGCGATGACTTCCTCCAGATCGGACGACACGACGATGATGCCGAGGCCATCGTCCGCCAGGCGCCGAAGCGTCGTCATGATCTCGTCCTTGGCGCCGATATCGATGCCGCGGGTCGGCTCGTCGACGAGCAGGATCCTGGGACCGCGGAAGCGCGCCTTGCCGAGCATCACCTTCTGCTGGTTGCCGCCCGACAGGTTGCGGACGATCGTGCCGACGCGGTTCTCGGCGAAGCCGAACTCGCGGGCCACCGCGCGCGACTTCTGGTTCATCTTGGAATTGGAGATCACGCCGAAGCGCGAAACCGCGTCGAAGCGGCCGATGGCGATATTGTCCATCGCGCTCATGCCGAGGACGAGGCCCTGCGCCTTCCTGTCTTCCGGAACGAGCACGATGCCGCTCTTCAACGCTTCGCGGGGTGTTTCCGGCCACTTGGCCGCTTCGCCATTGATGGAAAGCGTTCCGGTGCTGCGCGGCTCCAGTCCCGCGAGGGCGCGAAGCAGCGACGTGCGTCCGGAGCCCACGAGACCGCCGATGCCGACGATCTCGCCGGGATTGACCGTGATGTCGACGTTCTCGATGGCGCCGGGGACCGTCACCCCGGTCGCCATCAGGAGCGGTGCCGCGCCGGGCTTGCGCGGCGCCCGTTCCACCCGGCGGTTCTCCACCACGTCGTGCCCGACCATGGCGCGGATCAAAGCGGGCTTCGTCCACTCCGAGCGCGGCGCGGAGCCGGAAAGATTGCCGTCGCGGAAGACGGTGACCACATCGGAAAGGTCGAGGACCTCCTCCAGATTGTGGCTGACGAACATCATGGTCGTGCCTTCGCCGCGCAGCTGCCGCATCAGGCGGAACAGCGCCTCTCGCTCGGGAGGTGCCAATGAGGTCGTCGGTTCGTCAAAAAGCAGGAGCTTCGCGCCGGACTGGATGCCGCGCATGATCTCCAGCATCTGCTGGTCGGCCACCGAGAGGCGGCCGGCGATCGCGTCGGGACGGATGGAGACCGACATCTCGGCGGCGAGCTCTTCGAAGCGCCGGCGCATGGCCCGCTCGTCCAGCAGGCCGGAGTGCGATTTCACCTGGCCGAGGAAGACGTTCGCCTGCGCCGACAGGGCGGGAACGATGGTCAGTTCCTGGTAGATCGTCGCGATGCCGAGGCGCCGCGCCTGCCGGGGCACGCCGAAGACGTGCGGCTGGTCGAAGATCCGCACCGTGCCGCGCGTGGGCACGACACGCCCGGCGATGATGCCGAGGAAGGTGGACTTGCCGGCGCCATTCTCGCCGACAAGGGCGTGGATGGTGCCCTTTTCCGCCTGCACATCGACGCCCTTGAGCGCCAACGTCCCGCTGTAGCGCATCTCGACCCCGGTCGCCTGGAGAGCCAGACGATCCGGTTCAGGCGCCGTTGCGGGCAGGACCGAGGCCGTGGATTGCATGCTGGCTCTCCCGATCGATTGCGCCGACGCTCAGTACTGCGGCTTGAACTTGTCGACCGTGTCCTTGGTGATGTCGTTCACCTCGAGCGGCGTCGTGTGCGGCACCGGCTTGCCGGCCCAGGCATCGCCGAGCTGGATCACGGACTCGTACATCTCCGTGTAGGGCAGCAGCGTGCGCGTGCTGACGATCTGCCCCGCCTTCACGGCCTGGAACGACCAGATGTTGCCGCCGCTGTCGTAGATCTTGAGCTTGCCGTTGTTGAGGACGCCGGCCTGTTTGGCGGCCTGTACCGCTCCGCGCGTCATGTCGGAATAATTGGAGATCAGGACCGTCAGGTCCGGATGCGCCTGGAAGAGCGGCAGCGTCTTGGAATTGCCCTGCACCACGGTGTAGTCGGTGCGCACGACCGCCACCACGTCGAAGTCCGGGAACTTGGCCTTCACGTCCTTCAGCGCCAGATCTGTGTTGATCGTGTTGGCATTGAGGTCCGGCCCGGTCACCACAGCGACCTTCTGCGGGCCGGGATTTTCCTTGGCGATATGCATGATCCAGTCGCGGAAAGGACCGCGGCCCTGCGATCCGCCGACGAAGTTCAGCGTGCCGGGCGCCCAGAGCTTCTCGCCCTCTTCGGCGGCGCGGTCGCAGATCGGCTCGTTGGCCACGGCCACCAGCACGTTGTGCGCGGGCGCCGTCTCCGTCAGGATCTTGCAGGCCTGGTTGCCGTCGTTCATCTCGCCCACGATGGCATTGTACTTGCCGCTCGTGATGACGTTCTGCGCCTGGTTGTACTGGGTGGTCGCGCTCCAGTTGGGATCGAAGACGTCCAGTGTGGCGCCGATCTTCGCGGCGGCATCCTTGGCGCCCTTGATCGCGGACTGCAGGTGCGTGTTGTTGGTGGCGGCCATCAGCAGCGCGATATGCAGCTTGCCGCAGCCGCCCATCATCGACTTGCCTTCGCCGAGATCGATCTTGTGCGGGGTGCAGGCGTCTTCGGCATGGGCCGGCGCCACCGCGCCCGCGGCCGCCAGGAAAGCGGTGGTGAGCGCGACGGCCGCAGTGGAAAGCAGGCCGAGGCGAAATCTGTTCAGCTTGGTCGTCATGGGTCCCCTCCAAAACGCTCCAGGCGACCGATGACGGACGCGGTCTGGATTGGGGGCCAGTATCGAGCCTTTTCCGAAAACCGGTTTATCACTTGAACACAAAATGCCCATGCACGCGTATGTGCATCTGCGTGGGCAGGGCTACGGCCGGGGAGCTATGAACGCGACAGCGCCGCCCCTTCGCGCGCGGCAGCGACCGTTGCCGGGTCGACGTCGTCCTTGAGGCGAACGCCGGAAAGCTTCCGTGCCATGGCTTCCGAGATCAGCCACGCCAGCTTGTCGGCCGCCTGCTCGTAGCTCAGCCCCGACGCGTGGACGTTGGAGATGCAGTTGCGGTCGGCGTCGCGCCGCCCCCGCGTCGGCGCATAGGTCAGGTAGATGCCGAGGCTGTCGGCGACACTGAGCCCCGGCCGCTCGCCGATCAGCATGATGCTCATGCCCGCGCCCATGCGCTCGCCGATCTCGTCGCCGAGCGCCACTCGCGCCTGCGAGGCGATCACCACCGGTCCGACCGACCAGCCTTTCAGGCGCGGAAGGGCGACCTGCACGAAGGCAGCCGCCCGATCCTGCACCGCCCGCGCGGAAAGGCCGTCGGCGATGACGAAGACGAGATCGCAAGGTCCGGGCGGCAGCCGCGCGGCCGATGCAGGGTCGAGTTGCCGGCCGAGATCCGGGCGACGCAGGAAGGTGCCGCGATCGGGCGCGGCACTGGCGACAAACACCGAAGCCAGCGGCAACTGCGCCGCAATCGCCGGCGCGTCGAGCGGCATGTGGACGGCGTCGCGCGCCTGCGCGTGGGCGAACTGGAAGGCCAGCACATCCTTCAGCCCCGGCGCGTCGCCCACCCGTCCGAGACCGACCCGCGACGGGGTCAGGCGCCGAAGCCGGTTCCAGGGATCGAGGTCACCGGCCATCGGTTACCGCCTGCATGCCGCCGATCAGCCGTTGCATGGGCCGACCGGAGGCGAGCGTGTCGCGCAGGCGGCCTTTCCCGTCCAGCATCTCCATCCCGTCCAGCCATTGCTCGAATTCCGGCGCGGGCCTCAGGTCGAAGGTGGAGCGGAGATAGAGCGCGTCGTGGAAGGACGTGCTCTGGTAGCTGAGCATGACATCGTCCGCACCGGGAACGGTGATGATGAAAGTGACGCCGGCGACCGTCAGCGCCGTCATCAGGAGGTCCATGTCGTCCTGATCGGCTTCGGCGTGGTTGGTGTAGCAGACGTCGCAGCCCATCGGCAGGCCCATGAGCTTGCCGCAGAAATGATCCTCCAGCCCGGCGCGGATGATCTGCTTGCCGTCATAGAGATATTCCGGGCCGATGAAGCCGACGACCGTGTTGACCAGCAGCGGCTTGTACTGCCGGGCGACCGCATAGGCCCGCACTTCGACCGTCTGCTGGTCGATGCCGTGGTGCGCCCCGGCGGAGAGCGCGGCCCCCTGCCCCGTCTCGAAATACATGACGTTGCTGCCCACCGTTCCGCGCCCCAGCGACAGGGCCGCCTCGTAGCCCTCCTGCAACAGGGCGAGATCGATGCCGAAGCCGCTGTTCGCCGCCTCCGTCCCGGCGATGGACTGGAACACCAGGTCGGTCGGCGCGCCCCGCCCGATCAGCTCGATCGCGTTGGAGACATGGGTGAGGACGCAGGTCTGCGTGGGGATCTCGTAGCGCTGGCGCAGTTCATCCAGCATTTGCAGTACGGCCTGGCAGTTCGGCACGTTGTCGGACGCCGGATTGATGCCGATCACGGCGTCCCCCGCGCCATAAAGGAGACCGTCCACCGTGGCCACGCCGATGCCCCGGAGATCGTCGCTCGGGTGGTTCGGCTGCAGGCGCGTCGACAGCCGGCCGGGCAGGCCGACCGTGTTGCGGAAGGCCGTGACCACCTGCCGCTTCCGCGCCACGGCGATGAGGTCCTGGTTGCGCATCAGCTTGGAGACGGCGGCCACCATCTCCGGCGTCAGGCCCCGCTCCACGGCGGCGAGTTCCGCCGTCTGCGTCCGGGGATCGAGCAGCCAGTCGCGAAACTGGCCGACGGTCATGGAGGACAGCGGCGCGAACGCAGCCGGATCGTGGCCGTCGACGATCAGGCGCGTGACCTCGTCCTCCTCGTAAGGAACGAAGGTCGCGGAAAGGAAGTCGGTCAGCGGAACATCGGCCAGCGCATAGCGGGCCGCGATGCGGTGTGCGGCGCTCTCGGCTGCAAGTCCCGCGAGTTCGTCCCCGGATCGGGCGGGCGAGGCTGCCGCGAGCAGCGCCTTCAGGCCGTCGAACCGGTAGCGCTGGTTCCCCGCGATGGTCTGGTAGATGCTCATGCCTTCCCGTCCCGAGCCGAACCGCCAGGCGACCGACGGCGGATTGCTACACCGCCGCCTCGCTTGTCGCCTTGACCGGTCGGCACAGGCGTAAAATCCTAATGCCGGTTCAGCCAGGGCGGCGGCTGGAACGCGCATTCCCCGTAAGGCGACGGTGACAGGATCTTCTGCCTTCCGTTCTGGATCTGGAAAATCAGGTGGGCCTGGCTGATCGAGGGATCCATGGAGGTGTCCGGGAAAGACTGCGCGACCTGCCCGGGATTGTCGAGCGAATAGGCGCCGTTCACGCCGCGATGGATAACGGAGCGGATTTCGGGAACCACCCGGTCGAACGCCCTCGGATTGTCGGTCCGGGTCCAGGCGGTGGCGAGGATGTTGACCCGGTCATAGGCGAGGCCGGCGTGGGAATGGCCAGGCTTCACACCATGCATTCGCTCGTAACGCTCGGCAAAGCCGCGGGCCAGATGATCCTGGTAAAGTCCGGTGGTCGTCGCCCACAGGACACCGTCCGCGTCCTCCCCCAATTGCTGGCGATAGGCCGGAATGGAAGGCCCGTAGAGCGTGTAGACCAGCGCATTGGCCGGGTTGCGCAGGAATTCCTGCAGGAAGGCGATGTTCTCTTCCGGGAAGTAGTACGCCAGGAACACGGCGGCGGAGCCGGAACCGTGGATCTTGTCCATCACCGCGGTCCAGTCGATGGAGCGAAGCGGCAGATCGTCGATGAGATCCAGCTTCCAGCCGGTCCTTGAGGCAAATCTCTCAAGATCCCGGAACCCGATATTCATGCGCGACCAGCGCGGCTGGATCACGGTGACGCGCCGGCTGGAGGGCTGCCATTGCCGGCTTCTCTCCAGCTCCGTCAGGAACTGGATGAAGCGCGGACCGTAGTGAATATCGCTCGGACAAAGCTGGAAGACGTTGCGAAGCCGGTGCCGATCCTGCCGCACGCGGTCCACCATCGCTTCCATGGTCGCGCAATGCAGGTACGGCGCTCCGTAATCCGCCAGCAGGTCCTGCACCTGCTCTTCCGAGCAGGTATAGCCCGACGTGATCGCATCCACCTCGCAATCGATAAGCGAGCGGATCGCGCCCAGCACGGCCTGGTCGTCGCTGCAATCGCAGTCGACGATCCTGAGTTCCAGCTTGCGACCCGCGATGCCACCCCGGCGATTGATCTCGTCCACGGCGAGCCGCGTGCCGTTCAGCATCTCGGTCGCGTCTGCCGAAGCGAGGCCATTCAAGGAAAGCGGCGTGCCGATCATGATCGGCCGTCGTTGCAGCGCGGGCGCGAGCGCCCTGGAGCCCTGCCCCGGCGAAACGGCCTTGCGATCGACCAGACCCGCCGTCAAAGGCATCAGGTTGCGCCCGCCTCCGGGCGTCGGGAGGCGAAGCAGCCCGAGATCGGTCGCGAGCGTCGCCGCACCGGTGCGGCTCGGCTGATCGAGCTTCAGCAGGATACGCTCGATATGAGTGGTGACGGTGCGGAAGCTTGCCTCCAGGCAGGCGGCGATCTCCTGGTTGCCCAGCCCGCCCGACATCAGGGTCAGCACGTCGAGTTCGCGGATCGTCAGCCCGAAGGGTGGGGCAATGCGGCCGGCGGCCATCAGCACGCGCGGCCGGTCGTCGGCCCGGTAATCCACGTCCATGCGCACCGAGAACCACGCCCGATCGCCATCGATCCAGATGAAGCGGACGAGTTCGCGTCCGCTGGTCAGGAGCGCTACGGCGAAATCGACGAGATCGGGATGGGCATCCAGAAACGCCACGGCGTCGCGGGCTTCCGTCTGTTCCACGGTTCCTTCTTCGGTGATCGCCGCGCGCCAGACAACCGGCGGCGCCACACCGGGCGCGGCGCTTTTCCTGAGGGTTGCCGTTTCCATCCGCCCCATATCATCCCTCAGAGCCCGGATTTCCTGAGCCTCCACCGACGAACCAGAAGCTGGCCTGAACCGCTTCCACGTCAGCAAGAAGCATGCCGGTTTTTCTCGTGTTCAGAGGATCGGTCAGTTTACGTATTTCGCCAAGCGATCCCTTCCCCGACCCTCCCGGCATCGCCATCCCGCGCCTGATCGACAGCAATGGTCGACACCGCCGGGACGAAGATGAGGGGAACCACATGAGCATGCAGCGCTCGAACCTCGATGCCTGCCGGCCGACGCGGCAGGCGGCCTTGAGCAACGGCAAGATCCTGTCGTCCGCAGCCAATGGCATCGCGGACTTCATCCTGGAAAACGGTGCCGACCCCGACACGGTGCTGCGCACCGTGGGCATCGAGGAGCGGTCCGTCAGGGCGCCACGCGAAAGTCTTGAGCTCCGCAGCTATTGCGCTCTGATCGAGGCAGCGGCCCACCACACCCGCAACGACAATTTCGGCCTGCACTTCGGACAGGGCTTCCTGCCGGAACGGCTGGGCCTGATCGGCGAGATCGCACTCGCCTCGCCCACGCTGGGCGCGTCGCTGGAAAACCTGGCGCGCTATTTTCCCTATCACCAGCAGAATACCCAGGCCGCGTTCAGGAAGACCGGAAGTCTCTGGCAACTCGAATGCCGCATTCTCGACGGGCGGATCATGCAACGGCGTCAGGATGCCGAACTCACGATGGGCATGTACCTCAACGTCGTGCGGCGCTGCCTCGGCGTCGACTGGGCCCCCGACGAGGTTCATTTCGAGCATCCCCGGCCGGAGAACTTCCAGGCTCATCAGGGCGTCTTCAACGCGCCCGTTTATTTCAACATGCCGACGAACGCCCTGGTCTTCTCCGATCGGGACCTGCAGAAACCCATGCCGGGCTGGAATGCCGCCCGCATGCGGGATCTCTGCGAGGCGCTCACGGTGCTGACGGGCAGCACGGGAACCCTCGGCCTGACCGATCAGGTGGTGGGCGAGATCCGTGGGCAGCTTCCGCTGGGCTATCCCCATATCGAGAACGTGGCCGAAGCGCTGCAGATGACGCGCTGGACCCTGCAGCGACGGCTCGCCGACCACGACCAGATCTTTTCCGATCTTGTGGAGCGGACACGCCGGGACCTGGCCGAACTCTACCTCCGGCAGGCACACATGCCGCTTCGCGATATCGCGGACATCCTCGGCTACTCCGAGCCCAGCGCTTTCAGCCGCGCCTGCGTGCGCTGGTTCGAAGCGCCCCCCTCCCGCGTGCGCGAACGGCTGCTGACGAAGCTGGTCTGAGGCCAGCGCGCGCCGAGTGACGAGATGTCAAGCGGCCACCGGGCCTTGCCCCCTAGGATGCCGGCAAGCCGCTCGCCGGCTCGGGCAGCAGGATCGGGCAGCCGGATCGGGCCAAGGGAGAATGACATGAGAGTCGCGGGAAAGATCGCCGTCGTCACCGGCGCATATCGCGGGATCGGCAGGGCCTGCGCGGAAGCGCTCGCTGGCGAGGGTGCTCAGGTGATCGCCCTGGACCTCATGGCCGAGGCACCGGATTACGCGGAAAGCAGCATCATCTACCGGCAGCTGGATGTCGGCTCGGAAACCGACTGGCAGCTTCTCGCCGAGGAGGTTTCCGCCCGGTTCGGCCGTGTCGACATCCTGGTCTGCGCGGCCGGCATTGCCCCGACCAAATCCGGTGCCCATGACGTCACGATGGCCGACTGGGAGCACATCCTCCGCGTCAACCAGACGGGAGTGATGCTCGGCATGCGCATGGCCACCGGCATGATGCTCGGCAAGGGGCCGCTTTCCATCGTCAACATCTCGTCGATCTGGGGGCAGGTCGGCGGCACCGGCCAGATCGCCTATCATGCCAGCAAGGGCGCGGTGATCAATATGACCCGCAACGTCGCCATCACGTACGCCCGGCAGGGCATTCGCGCGAACGCCGTGCTGCCCGGCCTGATCGACACGGAAATGGTGCGCATCCAGAAGCCGGAAATGAACGCAGCGACCCTGGCGCTCACCCCCATGGGCCGCATCGGCCTGCCGGAAGAGATCGCGGCCGGCGTGCTGTTCCTCGCCAGCGACGAAGCCTCCTTCGTTACCGGCGCCGTGCTGTCCATCGATGGCGGCTTCACCGCTCAGTAGAAAGCATCTTCCATGATCGAACCGACCGAAATGCAGCCCCTCGCCGGGCGCGTCGCCCTTGTCACGGGCGGCGCTCAGGGTATCGGCGCCGCCGTCGCCGCCCGTCTCGCGGCCGATGGCGCTCACGTCTTCATCGGCGACATTCGCGCACCCGCCGAAGGCGCCACCGCGAGTGTCGGCGAGCGGCCCGTCTTCCTTCCTCTGGACGTGACGAGCGAGGCGGATTGGGGCGCGGCGATGGAGCGCGTCGCGCGCGATTGCGGCCGCCTCGACATTCTCGTCAACAATGCCGGCATCTACGGCCCCGCCTCGCTGCAGGACGAGACGGCAGCGGGTTTCCGCCGCCTCTTCGAAATCAACCAGTTTGCGATCTTCTGGGGCATGAAGAGCGCGGTGCCCCTGATGACGCTTGGCGGCTCGATCATCAACCTGTCGTCCATCGGCGGCATGGTTGGCTACAAGGGCACGTTCGGTTATGCCGGGACGAAATGGGCCGTTCGCGGCCTGACGAGATCCGCCGCCCGCGAACTCGCACCGCTGAAAATCCGCGTGAACACGGTCTGTCCGGGCGTCATCGACACGCCCATGTTCTACGAGAACGATCCTTCGCTCCTGAACCAGTTCCTGGAAACGATTCCCCTCGGCGCACTCGGCAAGCCAACCGACATAGCCTCCGCCGTGGCCTTTCTCGCATCGGAAAACGCCTGCTACATCACCGGCTCGGACATCCTGGTGGACGGCGGCATGCTGGCCTGAGGGTCAGCACCGATACGCTTCGATCCGGCTCCCGACTTTGCACCCGGGCACGTTGAAGCGGAACTGGGTCCGCAGCCGTTTCGGCCTGAGAAACGTGCGATGACTACATGGCATGAGGCAGAAAAGCGGGCTTTTGGCCTTGAGATTCGCAGTCCCGGGTCCGAAGCGCAGCTAAGCTTCATCCCGGCAGATCTCGCTCGACGCCGATCAGTTTGCTCTGGGAGGAATGAACCGCACCGGGACTGCCGGAGGCCATTTCAGTCAAGTCAGGCTGCCAGTGGTACGTCGTCCAGCATGGCGTCGTAACGCTGCTCAGCTTCGACCGGCGGAATGTTGCCGATGGGCTCCAAGACCGCCGATTGTTGAACCGGTCGACCCATTCCAGCTTGGCGTACTCGACGGCCTCGAACGACCGCCAAGGTCCTCGCATCAGCCGCTGCGCGCAATATCGAAGCCCTCGCGCTTCATCTGCCGCCATACCTTGCGCACGCCGTACACCGAAGTTCTCGGCAAAGACCCGCAAAACTTCGGGCTTCAGCTTTTCATCCCGCTGAACACGAGCGGATTGCAAAGCCGGGTCCCGTCGCTTGGCAACATGCTCATGATTGGTGGATCGGGCGATCGGCAGAACCCGGCAGATCGGCTCGACCCCATGGGCACCCCGATGGCTCGTCGATAAACGCGATCGTCGTTTGAGCGGGCGGTCGAGCTCCGCCTGGGCAAAATACGCCGACGCCTTGCGAAGAATCTCGTTCGCCTGCCGCAGCTCGCGAACTTCACGCTCAAGCGCCTCGAGCTTCTCGGCTGTTTCCGTCGGCACTCGCCGCGCTTGCCGCTATCCACCTCGGACTTCGTCACCCATTCCAGCAGCGTGTGCCCCGAACACCCGACGTTCTCAGCCACCGATGTGATGGCCGCCCGGCGGGAAGGTTAATCGCCTTCCTGGTCCAAAACCATCCGGATTGCCCGCTCGCGAACCTCGGGTGCAAACTTCTTCGTCGTGTTGCTCATCGTAGACCCTTCCTCTCAGGAGTTTAACCCCCGGCAATCCCGGTGCGGTTCATTCACATGCGTGCCGGATAAATCCGACGTGTAGAGAGTGAGCACTACGCTTCAGCCCAGCGGTCGGCTTATTGGAATTGGAATACAAGTTGCATGGACCGCGCCGCACGTCTGCAAGGGGAAGCAACTGAATGACGCCTGATGAAGCGAATACCCGCGAGGATCTTGCCGCGGTTTATCGACTGATAGCGCACTTCGGCATGGACGACCTGATCCACACGCACGCGTCCGCCCGCCTCCCCGGCGGCAGCGAGTGGCTGCTGATCAACAGGTATGGCGACCTCTTCCGGGAGGTGACCCCGGAATCTCTGGTCGCGATCAATCATCACGGAGAGATGAGGGCGGGCGAGCAGGGGCCTATCAATTCGGCCGGGATCGTCATCCATACGGCGGTTCATTCCGCACGGCCGGACGCCGCTTGCGTCCTGCACACCCACACGGCAGCCGGGGTGGCGGTCAGCTGCCTGGAAGAGGGGCTGCTGCCGCTGAACCAGACCGCTCTGCTCTTCTACGGAAATGTCGGATACCACGACTTCGAGGGGATCGCGCTCGACCGGGAGGAGCAGGACCGCCTGATCGCGGATCTCGGCCAGAACTCGGCGATGATCCTGCGCAATCACGGGCTTCTGACGGTCGGTCGCAGCATTGGGGAAGCGTTCTCGCTGATGTACAATCTCGAGCAGGCCTGCCGCATGCAGCTGGCGGCACAGGCGACCGGCAGGCCGATCCGCCTGCCGTCCGAAGCGGTCTGTCGCCGCACTGCCGCGCAATATGCCGGCGATCCGGACGGCGCGGCCGATCTGGAATGGCAGGCGCTGCGTCGCCTGGCTCCTCCTCCCGCGTTTCGTTCCAGCACTCCCGGCAGTATCGCCGGCCAGCCGTGAGGCTCTGCATCGCCGAGCCCCTTGCCGCGCGACCGGCGGTGCTCGACGAAATTCGTCGGTTGGATCCATCCCTGACCTGGTCGGTCTGGTCGGGGGATCGCTGGACCGACGAAGGCGGCGCGACGCTTGGGCCGCAGATGCTCGTCGCCTGGAAGCTGCCGGACGGATGGACGGCACTTCCGGACCGTACGGCGGCGGTCTTCTGTTTCGGCGCCGGTCACGATCAGCTCACGGACGACCCGCGGCTGCCGCGGGATTTGCCTGTGATGAGGCTTATCGATCCCGGACAGACGCAGCAGATCTGCGACTATGTCCTGGCAGCCGTCTTCGAGCGGCTGCTCGGCCCGATCGGCCTGTCTGCCGGGAAAGGCGGCGGTCGCCATTGGCCGGAGGCCATGATCCCGCGCATGGCGCGTCGCGACCTGCGGGTCACCGTGCTTGGGCTTGGCGCGACAGGCAGCGTCGTCGCCGGGCAAGTGGCCGCTCTGGGCTTCTCCGTTAGAGGTTGGTCGAGGCGGATGCGCGTCGTTCCCGGCTGCGAGGTGCTGGCAGGCGAGACGACGCTATTCGATGCGGCCGCCGACGCGGACGTTCTCGTCAACCTGCTGCCGGGAGCGGACGAACTCGGCGGCGTCCTGTCAGCTCCGATTTTCGGCCGGCTCGCCAATGGCTCGCATCTCGTCCATCTCGGGCGGGGACTCCATCTGGTCGAGGCGGATCTGCGCTCGGCTCTGGACGCAGGCCGGCCTGCTTTCGCCTGGCTCGACGTGTTTGCCAGGGAGCCTTTGCCGCCGGAGCACTGGTTCTGGAGAGACCCGCGTATCCACGTGACGCCCCATACGGCCGGACTGCCGACAGCGGAAGATGCGGCACGTTCGATCGTCGCGGCGGCCCACGCCCTGCGTGACGGGACGCCGCTTCCCGGACGGATACGCTGACCCGGAGCTTCCATGCCGGAAACGCGCAAGCCCTCCCCCCTCCCGGCCCGCGCCCGCGCCCGATCGGCGATGCGGGCCTATGACCTTCTTCGGGAGGCGATCATCACCACGGCTGAGACCCGGCACCCGGCTGTCGGAGATCGAAACGGCCAAGCAGTTCGACATGAGCCGCACCCCCGTGCGGGAGGTTTTCCTGCGGCTGCAGGCGGAGGGACTGGTCGAGGTGTCGCCGCAGCGGGGAACGTTCGTCTCCCTCATCGACATGGATCGCGTCCGTCAGGCGATCTTTCTCCGAGCAGGGCTGGAACGCATGGCCATCGCTGCCTTGTCCCCGCCGATCGCGGAGGATGACGCGCAGACCTTCATGCTCTCCTGGAAGCGCAGGCGAAAGCCATCGGGATCGGTGATTTCGCGGTCTATCACCGCGCGGATATGCGCTTCCATGCGATGTCGATGAGAGTGGCCGGTTGCGAGCTTGCGTGGACGGCTATCGCCTTTGTCTGTGCCGATCTCGAACGCGTGGAGTTCCTGATCGGCCGCCAGCCGGATCATCTGCGCGCCATTCTTCACGAGCACCGGGCGATCCTGACCGGCCTGCTCTCGGGAAGGCCGGCAGAAACCGCCAAGATTGCGGACCGCCATATCCGCAATATCGAAACCGATCTTCTGCGATACGGGCGCGATCACCCTTTCGTCGCCTGACGGCGGCAGCATCGCGCACAAAATTTGTGCGTCGCTTGGATAATCCCGGAGGCGGAATACCGCCGGCTCCGGGTCGGCGGTCGAGACCATGTATCGGCGATGCACGATGACAAGCCCGCCTTGATGAAAAGAGCAGCTTAACCGGTTTAGTAAACCGATTTACTTTGTTCGCCGAGAGGGAATTGCACGTGAGATCGCCAACAATCAGGGACGTCGCCAAAGCTGCCGGTCTTTCGGTGGCAGCCGTGTCGCGTCATCTCAACCGGCAGATCGCGCTTCCCGACGAGACGGCTCGCCGGATCGACGACGCGGTCCAGCGCCTGGGTTACCAGCCCAACGTGATCGCCCGGCGGCTCAGCCGTGGATCCAGCGAGACGCTCGCCTTCATCACCTCCGATATCGCCTATCCCTTCTTCGCTGCCGTTGCCTCCGCGGCGGAAGCCGAGGCGGCGGCGCTCGGTTACAGCCTGCTGATCTTCAACAGCCGCAACGAGATCTCACGCGAACTCTCCCTGCTATCCCGGATCACCGACCATCAGGTCGATGGTGCGATCCTGATGACCAACCATGTCGATGACGGGCAACTCGGCGAGGCCGTCCGCAAGGCGCGCTTTGTCGTGCTGGCCGACGAGGACGTGAGTGGCGCCGATGTGCCCCGCGTCTTCGCCGACAACGAGACGGGCGGTGCGCTGGCGACCCGCCACCTCATCGCGACCGGCCACCATCGCATCGCCTTTATCGGCGGGCCACGCGGTCTCGTCAGCACCGAAGGCCGCCTCGCCGGCTTTGAGATGGCGATGAAGGAAGCGGGTCTGCCGACCGAAGCCGCGCTGACGCGCTTCGGCTTCTATTCCGAGCAGGCCGGAGCGGAAGCCTTCCGTGAGCTCATGTCCATGCCGGAGCCGCCCACGGCGATCTTCGCCATCGCCGATCTTCTGGCCGTCGGGGTGATCTCGGCCGCGCGCGAGATGGGCGTCACCATTCCCGACGATCTCTCCGTCGTCAGCTTCGACGACATTCCCTACGCACATCTCCTGAATCCGCCGCTCACCACCGTTCACCAGTCAGCCGACGAATTCGGCCGCGTGAGCGCCCGCCTGCTGGTGGACCTCATCCACGGCCGGAGCGGTTCCGGCGAAAGACACTCCATCCCCGTGAAGCTGATCGAACGCGGCTCCGTCAGCGCCCCACCGCGCTCATCATCCCAGGACAACAGCAAACGCCGACAAGGCGACCCCAGCCAGACGGGGTGACGAGGGGACGTCACACCGGCCTTCCAACCATTCGCAGAGGTACCGACATGTCGCAGTCGAAGTTTTCGCAGGATGCCGCCTCGATCGCGCTGGAGAAATTCCGCAGCGGCGAGATCGACCGGCGTTCGCTGCTCCTGGCGCTCGGCGGGCTCGGCCTCGCCGTAGCGCTGAAGCCGAGCGTCGGTTTCGCGGAGGCCTCCGAAATCGTTCTCTGCAATTGGGGCGGAGCGGCGGTCGACGCTTTCCAGAAGGCCTTCGGCGAGCCCTTCACCAGGAAGAGCGGCACCAAGGTCACCGTGGACGGCGCCGGGCCTTCGACCTCCGCCATCCGCGCCATGGTGGAAGCCAACGCGGTGACCTGGGACGCCACCGATGGCGGCATGACGGACGCCGTGACGCTCAGCAAGGGCGGCTATGTCCAGCCGATCGACTACAAGATCGTCGACAGGACCAAGGTCGGGCCGGGCATGTCGGCAGAATTCGGCATCGGCAACTACGTGTTCTCCAACGTGCTGACTTACGATTCCGCCAAGACCAAGGGCGTCGCACCGGCGGGTTGGGCCGATTTCTTCGACACGGAGAAGTTCCCGGGCAAGCGCACCATGTGCAAGTGGGTGCAGGGCCAGCTGGAGGCCGTCCTTCTCGCGGACGGCGTGCCGCCCGAAAAGATCTATCCGCTGGACGTGGATCGTGCCTTCAAGAAACTGAAGCCGCTTTTGCCGAACCTGATTTTCTGGGACGCGGGCGCGCAGAGTCAGCAACTCTTCCGCGACGGCGAAGTGGTGATGGGCAATATCTGGCACACCCGCGCCAGCCTGCTGCGCAAGGAAACGCAGGAGCGGCTGACCTGGACCTGGGCGCAGAACCTGCTTTTCGTCAGCGCGTGGTCGGTGCCGAAGAACAATCCGGCGGGCGCCAAGGTGTTCGACTTCATCAATTCCAGCCTCGATCCTGAAGGCCAGATCACGCTGCTCCGGCTGATGGGCAACGGACCGACAAATCCCAAGGCGCTGGAGATGCTGACGGCGGAAGACCGCAAGATAAGCCCCTCCACCCCGGAGAATGCGACCACGCAGTTCAAGGTGGACCCGGCCTATTACGCGGAGAACGAGGCCGACCTGCAGAACCGCTACCTCGACTTCATCTCCTGAAGGAGCGCGCGGTCGCCCGGTTCGCCGGCGGCCGCGAAGAGCCATGACAACTTTCAACCGCTGGGCCTTCGCCCTCACCCTCCCCGCCGTCCTGACGACGCTGGCGCTCTATGTCGCCCCGATCACGCAGGTGCTGACGCTGAGCGTGACCGACCCGCGTCCGGGCCTCGGCAATTACGAAGGTCTGATGACCAGCAACGCCGTCGCCAAGGTCGCGGCGACGACGCTGAACGTTTCGCTGCTGACGACGATCTTCACGATCGCGGGCGCCTATGCCATTGCCTTCGGGCTGGTGCATATGCGCGTCGGCCCGCGCCGGCTCGCCATGTTTCTCGTGCTGGTTCCCTTCTGGGTGTCCGTGCTGGTCCGCGCCTTTTCGTGGATCACGATCCTGCGCCGGGAAGGCGTCCTGAATTCCGCGCTGTCGAGCCTCGGGCTGATCTCCGAGCCGCTGAACCTCGTCTACAACCGGATCGGCGTGGTCATCGGCATGGTCCACTACATGCTGCCTTTCGCGGTGTTGCTGATCTTCGCCAACCTTTCCGGCATCGACCGGCGCATCATGCAGGCTGCCCGGTCGCTGGGGGCCCGGCCCGCGACGATTTTCTGGCGCATCTGGCTGCCCCTGAGCGTGCCGGGCCTCGCCGTCGCCTCCGTCTTCGTCTTCATCTATTCGCTGGGCTTCCTGATCACTCCGGCACTGCTTGGGGCGGGCCGCACGGTGATGATCGCCGAATTCATCTCCGTGCAGATGAAGACGCTTCGCTGGGGCGTGGCGACGGCGCTCTCGGTCTTGCTGCTGCTGCTCGTCGCCCTGTCCGTTCTCGCACTGATGCGGCGGCCCGCGCTCCGGGCGGCCTTCGAGGGGAGGCCGGACCCGTGAAGCGCGGATCAGCCGGCCATTATCTCTCGCGCGGCCTTACCTGGCTGCTGCTGGCCTTTCTCTTCCTGCCGATCCTCGTGGTTATCCCGGTGGCTTTCACCGACCAGGATTTCCTGTCGCTGCCGCAGCACGGACTGTCGCTGAAGCACTTCGTCGCCATCGGCGACTGGAGCGCCGGCTGGCTGCCCAGCATCCTCACCAGCATCGCCGTCGGCGTCCTCGCCAGCGCGGCCGCCACCACGCTCGGGGCCGCCTATGCCGTGGGCGCATGGTCGATTTCCGGCTGGTGGCCCTCGCTCACCCGCGTGATGATCCTGTCGCCGTTGATCGTACCGCCCATCGTCTATGCCGTCGGCATCTTCAAGCTGTGGGCGCGTTTCCATCTGCTGGACACCTTCCTCGGCGTCGCGGTCGTGCACGTCGTGCTGTGCCTGCCCTTCGTCATTCTGGCGATGGGATCGACCCTCTCCAACCTCGATCCGCGCCTCGTGCAGGCAGCCCGCAGCCTCGGCGCCCGTCCCGCGACGGTGTTCCTGCGCGTCATCGCGCCCAACATCCTGCCCGGCATCATCGCCAGCGCGCTGTTCGCCTTCGTGACCTCCTGGGACGAGATCACGGTCACGCTGTTCATCACCAGCCGCGCGATGGTGACCCTGCCGCGTCGGATCTGGACCAGCATCGCCGATTCCGTCGATCCCGCGCTGGCGGCCGTCGCCACGCTGATGCTCGTCGTCACCATCGCCATCCTTGTGGTGCAGGCGTGTCTGCCTCACCGCAAGCCCGACCCTTCACCCTGATCTTTTCCGCACCAGAAGGAACCTGCCATGTCGCACACGCCAGCCATGAGCGAGCACGAATTCCGGGAGAACGAGTTCTTCCGCATCTTCGGTTCCCATCCCGAGCCGGCCTTCCACGAACCTGACGAGCAGAGCGAGGTCTGGGGCCAACCCTGGGGCTGCACGACCGATATCGGCCGCCTCCGCGCCGTGCTGATGCACCGGCCCGGCAACGAGCTGGACGTGGTGGAAAACAAGCCGATGCCCGATGTCGGCGGCTTCGGAGACCCGGAAAAGGGCTGGTACTGGATGGGCAAGACGATGCCCGACCTGGCGGCGATGCAGCGCGCCCACGACGCGCTGACCAGCGTGCTGACGGCGGAAGGCGTCAAGATCCACTATGTCGGCGAGGCTGCGCCCGGCCGCATGAAGCAGGTCTTTTGCCGGGACAGCGTCATCTCGGTGAAGGGCGGCGCCATCGTAACCCGCCTCGCCCGCAAGGTGCGCCGCGGTGAGGAACTGCCGGTTACGCGCGCGCTCGCCGCCGCCGGTTGCCCGATCCTCGGCACGGTTCATGGCGCCGGCGTTTTCGAGGGCGGCGGGTTCGCGCTGATCGACGAGAAGACCGCGGTCTGCGCCCTCAGCATCGCCTGCAACGAGGTCGGCGTGTCGCAGGTGGAATCGATCCTCGCGTCAGTCGGCGTAACGCTCATCAAGCTGCCGATGCCGGGCTACCGCATTCATATCGACGGCAGCTTCATGATGGTCGACGTCGACACCGCCATCGTGAACACCAACGAACTGCCGTACTTCTTCATCGAATATCTGAAGAAGCGCGGCATGAAGCTGATCGACCTGCCGCCGGAAGACAACGCGTTCTCGCTGAACTGCCTCGCCGTCGCGCCGGGACGGGTCATCATGCACGAGACCGTGTCGCCGCGGCTCGCCGAGCGCATGGATGCGGCCGGCATCACGGTGATCCCGATCGACTATGCCGCGGTGGAACTCGGCGGCGGCGGCATCCACTGCTCCACCGGACCGCTCGCGCGCGATCCGATCTGACCATGTCGATCCTCGTCGCCCGCAAGCTGCGCAAGCATTACGGCATGGTGCCCGCCCTGAACGGGATCAGCCTCAGCGTCGAGCCCGGCGAGTTCGTCACCCTGCTCGGCCCCTCCGGGTCGGGCAAGACGACCTTTCTCATGGCCGTCGCGGGTTTCGCGGATGTCGACGAGGGTTCGATCTCCCTGGACGGCAAGGAGATCACGAAGCTCGAACCCGAGGCGCGCGACTTCGGCTTCGTGTTCCAGGGCTATGCCCTCTTTCCGCACCTGACGGTCGCAGAAAACGTCGCCTTCCCGCTGAAGGTCCGGCGCTGGGACAAGGCCAGAATCGCCGCGCGCGTGGCGGAGATGCTCGAGCTTGCCGGGCTGTCCGCCCTTGCGGACCGCAAGCCCCGACAGCTTTCCGGCGGTCAGCAGCAGCGGGTCGCGCTGGCCCGGGCTCTCTCCTTCGGGCCGAAGATCCTGCTCCTCGACGAACCGCTCTCCGCCCTCGACCGGACGCTTCGCGAAACCATGCAGCGCGAGCTGAAGCGACTGCACCGGGAAACCGGCGTGACGTTTCTCTACGTTACGCACGATCAGGACGAGGCGATCGCCATGTCGGACCGCATCGCGGTCTTCGAGCGCGGTTCCATCGTGCAGATCGGCACCCCGCAGGACCTTTACCGGCGTCCGAATACCCACTTCGTCGCGGGTTTCCTCGGCGTCAACAACCTGATCGAGGCGACGGTCTCCGCGAGGGGGCAGCAAGGCACCATGCTGTCTGCCCTCGGGACTGACTTCCAGCTTCAGGCGGATGGAGAGGATATCGGCACCAATGCGGCCCCGGTGACGATCTGGATCCGCCCGGAAGACATTCTCTTCCGCCCGCCACCGCCGGGCGAGAACTTCATCGCCTTCGATGCCGACATCCGCGAAACCGTCTTCACCGGCCCGTTTACCCGCATCCTGCTCAGGTCCACCGACGATCAGGAACTCGTAGCCCTTGCCCCCGTCGATCCTTCCGGTCCCAGAGCCGGGATGCGCAGCACGGCCTATGTCCGGCTGAGCGCCATCGGGCTCCTGCCGCTCGAGAAAGCCTGACCCTCATTCCATCGGACGAGGCCGCCTTGCGGCATCGTCATCATCACGAAAGTTCGACCGATGACAGTCTCCCTCCGCTCCATTTCCATTCCCGACTTCGGCGTCACGGCGGAGCAGCCCCATATTCCCGCATCAATCTACGAGGCCCGCTGCAAGCGAGCCTATGAGCGCGCGGGCTGTACCTGGCTCGTGGTCTATGCCGACCGCGAGCATCTCGCCAACATCGCCTTCCTCACCGGGTTCGATCCGCGCTTCGAGGAAGCGTTGTTCCTGCTTGGTCCGGCCGGCGAGAAGATCCTCGTCGTCGGCAACGAGTGCGCGGAATATACGCCCATCGCCGGATTGCCGGGCGTCACGACGATGATCGCCCAGACCATGAGCCTGATGGGGCAGGATCGCACCCGGTATCCGAAGCTCAGCGCCGTCCTGGCCGAGGCAGGCCTGGCGAAGGGACAGTCGATCGGCCTCGTCGGCTGGAAATACCTGGAACCGGAGGAGATGGACGACGGCGAACCGGGCTTCTTCGCCTCCTCGCATATGGTCGATACGCTGCGGCGCCTCGCCGGCGATTCAGCAGCCGTGGTGGACCGCACGCCGGTCCTGATGCATCCGGAAACCGGCCTTCGCGCCATTGTCGACGTGCACCAGATCGCGGCGCAGGAGTGGTCGGCGACCCGCGCTTCGCTGGCTGTCTGGCGCATCGTCAGCGGCACCCGAGTAGGCGAGACGGAGTTCGAGGCCGTCTCCCGCATGGGCTACCAGGGTCTGCCGCTGGGCGCGCATACGATGCTGTCGTCATCCGACGCCTCCGCGACGTTGATCGGCCTGCGCAGTCCCACCACCCGCCCTCTCGGCAAGGGGGACGGCGTGACGGCCTGCGTCTGCTATTGGGGAGCGCTTTCGGCCCGCGCCGGGCTTATCTCCGAAGGAGACGATGCGTTCCTGCAGATCGCGAAGTCTTACTTCAAGGGGCTCGTCGCCTGGTACGAAACGGCCGATATCGGCGTCACGGGCGGTGAAATTCATGCCCGCGTCGTGGAGGTTCTGGCGGCGGGTGGGCTGCGCTCATCGCTCAATCCCGGTCACCTTGTCGGCCACGACGAATGGGTGCATACGCCGGTTCGTCCGAACTCGCGGGAGACGATCGCCTCCGGCATGCCGTTCCAGGTCGATATCATCCCGACGCCGGTTCCGCAGGGACAGTTTCTGAACTGCGAGGACCCGGTGACCTTTGCCGACGGCACGCTGCGGTCGGAACTCCGGCAGAGCTACCCCGAAACCTTCGCCCGCATCGAGGCGCGTCGCACCTTCATGGCCGACAAGCTCGGCGTCTCCGTGCGCGAGAACATCCTGCCGATGTCCTCGACACCGCTCTGCCTCGCCCCGTTCTGGCTGCGGCCGGACCTGTTGCTTGGACTGGACTGACCGACCCGCCGAAGGTTCGCATCGGCACGCAGATGCGGCCTTCATGAACGGGGGGGGTCCGGACTCGGAACGACATCGCGCGCCGGCGGCCTCGAACCGCATCGAACTCCGCGTGACGCGCGAACTGATCAGGCTGATTCCGGTCACTGCGGCTCGAAACGACGGCCGATGTACCAGCCCCCCAAGTCTGGAGAAGCAGGCTGCCGGATCCTTTCGGCAGCCTGTGGCGATGCCCGCTGAGGCTAAGCCTTACAGCTACACGGTCACTTTGGATGTGCGGAGAGGAGTACCGATGCCGGCCTCGATCCGCCGTTGCGCGACCAGGATGTTGAAGCGCTGCAGCGTCAGCAACGCGCTTGCCGCCGCCGCGAGGCCGCTTCCCGCCGCAAGCCGCACATGCAAGGCGCCGGGAAAGGATTCCTCGCCGCTCGCATCGAGGACGACCACCTTGCAGCCGGCATCGACGGGCCCCTCGGCAAGCTGCCGCACCTCATCCTTGTCCGGTCCGGCGCTCCGGAGCAGCACGATGCCCAGGCCAGGACGCAAGAACTCGAAGGGGCCGTGGCGGAACTGGCCGCCTTCGAAGCCGATCGCCGGAACGCGGGCCAGTTCCATCAGAGAAAGGGCCGCGCTTTCCGCTGCGCCCTGCATGACGTGACGCCCGGCAAAGACGAACACATCGCAGTCCGCCAGCGCCGCATCCATGGCAGTGACGTCGGCGGGTTCGTTCGCCGCCAGGAGCTTCCGAAGCTCCGCTTGCGGAATGCCGAGTGCTTCCAGGACAGCGGCGTGCATGGCAAGCGTCAGCACGATGCTGCGGGTCGCGGCAAAGGCTCGCTCGGTGCCACCGGCGGCGACGATCGCCCGCCGCACGCCCCTGGCCAGCGTGCTGCCGCCCTCCAAGGTCAGCCCGAAGCGCTCCTCAGCTCCGGCCGGTCGTTCGAGAAGCCCGATGATCTCGCCGGATTCGCCGGATTGTGAGACGATCACAGCCGTGCGCGCGTCCTTACCGGGTAGTGGTGCCATCAGCGCCTCAGATGCGATCATGGAGCGGGCCTCGATCCCCGCCTCGCGGTAAAGCGGCTCGACAATGCGGTTCACATGCTGCGATCCACCCATCGCATAGAGGACAAGCCGCCCGGTGCGGCGCAGGCTCGCCACGATCTCCGCCGCCGCATCCTGCGCGCTGTCGAGGGTCGCAAGTGCGTCGGCGCATTGGCGCGTCATCTCCGCATGCAGGAGCTCCAGGCCAGGGTGCTGCGTTCCAGCGTTATCTGTCATCGTGATCTCCGGGACGGCGATCAGCCGCCGGGCTATTCGGGGCAGGCTCAGGCCTGAACGAAGGTGCTGAATTCCGGCGTCCATTCCCCGTCGGGATCGAGCGGATAGGCCGGACGCGCGGCATGCGACCAGGGCAGACGGGTGATATCGAGCGGCACCGTCCCATCGCTCAGCAGCATGATATGCCGCTTCGCGATATCCTCAATCTGCGGATGCAGATAGCCCAGCTTCACGACATAGAGCGCGTGTTTGGTGGGATCGATGCCCATGGCGAGGAAATGCGCGGGAGTGGTGATGCCGATCGGCAGATCGTGAAAGGTTGCCACCACGTTGCCGAAGCGGACGCGGACCCAACCTCCCTCTGCGCTGCGATAAGGCTGGAACCCTCCGAGCGTCAGCTCCACCGCGCCAGCCTCGACGATGCCGCTCACCGTCATCCGCTTCTGCGAGCCGGAAATGTGTTCCGCGCCGAGTTCGATCTCCAGCCTCGCACCGATGCCGGCCGCCAGGCACTTGCGGACCGTCTCGGGCGCGGTGATGCCGGCCACCACGGCGTCGGTTACCTCGTCCAGTTCGATCGCCGCCTGCAGCACCTCGGTTAGATCACCGGGCGCGCCCGCCGTGGTGTTGTCGCCGCTGTCGCTGACATAGACGGGCCGGATCTCGCTTGCCGCGGCGGCACGCAGGCCCGTTTCGATGTCGGCCGCTTCCATGTCCAATCGGAATTCCCGCCGGCGAGACCAGATTGTCCGAGCCAGCGCCTGGGCCTTATCGCGCGCCACCGAGGCATCGCCATCGCTGGTGACGATAGCCGTCATGCCTGTCCAGGGACGATCGTTGAAAGCGAAGCCGACAAGGATGTTCGCCTCCACGACGCCGTCCTCGCGATCAATCCCGGCAAGGCCCGCATAAAGGCTCCTGCCCGGCTCGGCGGTGGTCACCGCCAGTTCCCCGGCGACGAGGACAGGGATGTGAACGGCGGCGGTCGTCGGGCGCAGCCCTTGCTTGAGGACGCGCATCAACTGGTCGGCGGCGCGGTAGCCCGTCTGCCGGTCATCCCGGTGCGGCGCGGTCCGCAGCGCGCTGAATACGGTCGCGGCGTTCAGCAGCTCCGGCGAGAAGTGGCCGTGCAGATCAAGCGCCACGGCGAGCGGGACATCAGGACCCACCGCCCCACGCACCGCCATGACGAAATCGCCGTCGGCGTGGATCTTGATCTCGTCCACCTCCAGCGCGCCGTGATTGGCGACGGCCACGCCATCGAACGGTCCATGCTCCTTCAGGAGTTGCACCGTCTCGTCCTTGATCGCGTCGTAATTGGCCTTGGTCAGCGATCCCCCGGGCAGCGCCGTCGACCAGATCAGCGGCACGGCTTCCACCTCGGCATCCTCTCCCAGTCGCTCCAGAATGCCGCGCACGAGCCAGAGATTGCCGTCAGGCAGTTCTTGCCCGCGATAGGTCTGCATGTTCGAGGTATCGGACTTCAGCGGGGAGCGGATCAGGGCTTCGACGGACAGGCCGACAATGGCAATTCGGAGAGACATGTTCATTCCTTCGGGGCGGCTGGACGATGAGGGGAAGAGACAGGGCTACCAGGGAAAGGAGCCCTCGCCGGCCGGATCAGCGAGACCGTCGAGCGCCACCGCCAGCGCGCCGCGCGGCACGGGATCGGTGCTGAGGCTGGACAGGGCAATGGCCATTTGCGCGCGCGGAGCGGCGAGCGCATGCTTTCCCAGCGAGCGGTCGACGCCCGCTTGCATGAACTCGAAGCAGAGTGCCAACCCACCGCCGAGCACGACGAGAGGCGGATTGAACAGGTTCGCGACATCGGCGAGGCCAATTCCAAGCATCTCGCCCGCTTCATCGAGAACGCCCAGGACGACGCCATCGCCGGCCCGCGCCCGCTCGCCGATTTCCTTGAGATCACGAACCCGGCATCCCTGTTGCCAGAGCCGATCCTTCAGCGCGTGCTCGGCTAGATAGGCGGAAAGGCACCCCGTGCCGCCGCATGTGCAAAGGCGGCCATGCGGCACGACCTTGAGATGGCCGATCTCGCCGGCAAAGCCGCCTGGACCGCCATAAAGCCGGCCACCGAGGAAGAGACCGCCGCCCACGCCGGACGCGCTGTCGATATAGATGAAGTCGTCCGCATCCATGCAGAGGCCGAAAAGCTTCTCGGCCATCGCCGCGGCTCGGCTGTCATTGCCGACATGTACGTGGGTGCCGATTGCCGTCGCGAGAAGTTCGTGGAGTTCCAGATCATTGAGGCGCAGGTTCGGTGATTGTGCGAGGCGGCCGCGATTGGTTACCAGGCCGGGCACCACCACCCCGATGGAGCGGAACGCATCGAAGGCCAGGCCGGCCTGCTCCGCCAGTTCAAGCAGGCCTGCTTTTACGGCACCCGGCACGTCGGCGATGTCCGGCGGCATCTGGCGGTCCAGCGACGCGATCGGGCTCCCGTTCAGTCCGGCGGCAACATAGCGAAGCCTGTCCGGCTCGATATGAACGCCGGCCAGGATCCCCGCGCTGCTGACAAGCTGAAGCGCATCGCCCGGACGCCCCGGCCCGCGCTTTCTCGTGTCCTGCGCGCGCTCGATCAGGCCCAGGGAATGGAAATAGCTGATGATCGCGGAGACCGTAGACTTGTCCACGCCCGTCAGGTCGACAAGCTCCCGCTGCGAGACGGCCGGGTGCTGCCGCAGCGCGTGGAAAAGACGGATGGAGTTGATCCTGCGAAGGATCGAGGGATGAAGCCCTGCCTGCTGAAGGACGGTCGCGGCCATCGCGGAACTCTATTAATCTGCTTATCAGAAAAACTAAGCGCCCGTTTCAGAAGCGTCAATGGCACGAACTCCGATATCCCGTCCTTCCAAACCTGCCCGCACAAATTTGAGACATTCTGCATTTTTGCTGAAATCAGCTGAGAAATCGCGGATTTCCGGACGATTCATCCCAGGAGACTCCTCAATTTCGCTTTCGTAATTCACACAATATGGCCTCGAAGAATGGCCTGCTTCGATGATCCGCAATTGCTGCACAATGACTCAGCATCCCGGCAGATTGACTCTCCTGGCTTAGTCTGGCCAGATTTTATCTTGATGTCGGACAAATGGCCGTCATTGAGGTTGGAGGCAACAGTGCTCAAGATGACCCGAAGGACTGCCTTGCTTTTGGCGGCCAGCATTATCACCCTTTCTTCCGCCGCATCGGCTCAGGAGAGCAGCAGCGAAGTCTGGACCTATTGGGGTTCAGGTGCGGAAAAGCAGGCCATCGAGTCCGTTGTCGCGCTCGACAACCAGAAGCATCCGGACACGGAGGTTACGCATCGCGTTATTCCCGGCAACACCCTGGAAATGCGACGGCAGCTGCAGACCGCGCTTCTGGGCGGCACGCCCCCCACCGCCTACCAGAGCGCGATGGGGTATGAGCTCAAGACCTTCGTCGATGCCGACCAGCTGGCTTCCATCGATTCCGTCTGGAAGCAGGTGAAGGGCGACGAGATCTTCCCGCGCGGCCTGCAGCGCGTCGTCAAGATCGACGGCAAGCCCTACGCCATTCCGCTCAACATGG
Organism: Faunimonas pinastri; assembly: GCF_900110915.1. Lineage (GTDB taxonomy): Bacteria > Pseudomonadota > Alphaproteobacteria > Rhizobiales > Afifellaceae > Faunimonas > Faunimonas pinastri. The sequence continues at coordinate 11,586 of NZ_FOFG01000003.1, read as the reverse complement.
GGGTGATCAGCAACGTCTTCTATCGCAAGGACGTTTTCGACAAGCTCGGCCTCCAGCCGCCTAAGACGATCGCGGAGTTCGACGCCGTCTGCGACAAGCTCGCGGCGGCGGGCATTGCCCCGCTCGGCAATGCATCCGGCCCGTTCTGGAGCATGTACAATTTCTATGCCCCGCTGCTCTCGGTGCTCGGGCCCGACGGCTACTTCAAGATGGCACAGGGCGAGGTGTCCTTCACCAGCCCCGAAATTCGCAAGGCCTTCGAACTCTACCGCGACACTTTCGTCAAGCATTACTCCAAGAACTGGAGTGGCAAGACCTGGGCGCAGGGCGGCGACGACCTCGTGAACAAGGATGTCGGCATGTACATGATGGGCGACTGGGTGTCCGCCTACATGAAGGAGCGCGGATTGCAGCCCGGCAAGGACTACGACTTCTTCCCCGCTCCCGGCATAGGCAAAGCGACATTGATCCAGGTCGACGTGATCGCGACGCCGAAGGAAAGCAAGACATCCGACAATTTCCTGCTCACGGCCGCCAGCACCGAAGCGCAGGCTTCCTTCAACAAGTACAAGGGCTCCATCGCGGCCAACCTGAAGACCGATCCGTCGATCTACGATTATGTCGGGCAGAAGGAAGTGAAGCAGCTGCAGGCGTCGGAAGCCGAGAACGTCGTCTTGCCGAACCTCTTCTTCCTGCTGCCCACCAATCTCGGCTCGGAGATGGGCAACCAGCTGGAGCGCTTCGCCAGCGACCCCTCCGACGCGACGCTGGATACGGTGCTGAAGACGCTGGAAGCCCTGCGCCTGCAGGACAAGGAAGACGACGCCTTCGTCAACTGGTGATCACGGCCCGGCTCTCCCGTCTCATCGGGAGAGCCAAACGTCTCCCCCGCAGAAAGATCCGAATGAGCATCACCAGCGCAACTCCGGGCGCTTCTCGCGCCAGACTGGTCTACGCCCTGTTCCTCGCTTTGCCGGTGTTGCTCTTCGCGGTGTTCTACCTGTTGCCGGTGGCGGAAACGATCCTGACCTCCTTCCAGAAGTGGAACGGCCTTTCGGCGCATCGAACTTGGGTCGGCTTGCGCAACTACACGGCGCTGTTCGGGCAGGAGAGATTCCTCCATTCCCTCATCAACAACATCAAATGGCTGATCTTCTACCTGTTGGCGCCGCCCTCGCTCGGTCTCGCGCTGGCGCTTCTCCTCAATCGGGAGATCCGCGGCGAAACGATCTTCAAGGTCATCTTCTTCCTGCCCTACGCCATTCCGCCTGTCGCCGTGGCCTCCATGTGGCGCTGGCTCTATGAGCCCAGCCACGGCCTGATCACCGTCGTGATGCAGTCGCTTGGTTTGGGCGCACTCGCCCAGAACTGGCTCGGCAATCCGGCGATCGTCACCTATGCCATCATGGGTGCGGCGCTCTGGTGGACGGCAGGGTTTTCGTTCATCGTCTTCTCCGCCGGGCTCCGAAATCTCCCTTCCGAATGCATCGAGGCGGCCCGGCTGGATGGCGGCAATGCCTGGCAGATCTTCTGGCGGGTGACCTTCCCGCTTCTCTGGCCATCGACGATCATCGTGCTCGGGCTTTCCGCGGTGGATGCGATGCGGATTTTCGACATCGTCTGGGCGATGACGAATGGCGGGCCGGCCTACGCATCCGACGTGCTGGCGACGCAGATGTATGACGTCGCCTTCGGCCGGCTGAACATGGGGCAGGCAAGCGCGATCGCCGTCACCCTTCTCGTCATGGCTGCCGTCTTCATCCTTCCCTACATCACCTATATGGCGCGGCATGTGGAAAGGACGGAGGCATGAGCGCCTCCTCCCTGCCGGCGGATCGCGATGCGCCGATCCGTTTCGCCGCGGCCGTTCTCCTGTCCGCAGTGTTCCTCGCACCGCTTGGGATGGCGTTATTGACGTCGCTCAAGAGCCCGGCGGAAATCGTGCAGATCCTCTCGCTGCCGCACCGGCCGGACTGGGGCAACTATGCGGTGGCCTGGAACCAGATCGGCCGCAGCTTCATCAACAGCATCGCGATCACGCTTCCGGGCGCACTGCTCTCGGTGCTGGTCGGCGCCATCGGCGCATTCCCGCTGTCCCAACTCAGGGGCAGGACGGGGATGATCATCTATTTCTTCCTGCTGACCGGGATGCTGGTCCCCTACCAGATCGTGCAGGTTCCCCTTTTCGACCTGATGCGGCATCTCGGCCTCTACAACACCATTCCCGGCATGTGGCTCGTGCACACGGCCTACGGTGTGCCGATCTGCACCTTCTTCTTGCGGAATTTCTTCGCCTCCGTCCCGAAATCGATCTTCGAGGCCGCCATGCTCGATGGTTGCGGCCCGGCGGGCTACTTCTTCCGCATCCTGCTGCCTGCATCCAAGTCCGGCCTGGCGGCCTTGGCGATCATCCAGAGCCGCTCGATCTGGAACGACCTCCTTTTCGCCATGACGCTGACGAGCACTGACCGGGCACGCCCCGTCACGGTTCAACTTAACGCCCTGACGAGTGGCCTTGAGGTTCAGTACGGCCCGCTCATGGCATCCACCCTGATCTCCATCGTTCCCGTCGTGGTCGCCTATCTGGTTTTCCAGAAAGCCTTCGTTCGCGGAATGCTGGGCGGCAGCTCCAAGTGACGACGAGGTCAAGCGCCTGGTCGAAGAGGCCGAGACTCTCGTCTGCACCATCGACATCCTGACCCAGCCTGTAGTCTTGTCGCGCCGGCGAGGGGGCGCGTACCTCTGTGTCTCACTGCTATTGATCGGCAGCTTTCCGCACTTGCGCAGACAAAGCCGCCGGACTGCTTCCACCCGTTTGCGACGTTCGCGTGGATCGAGGCGCCGCTGACATGGTTCGACCGCTTTCGCCCCATTTCGGCTGTTCCATAACATTTCCAAACGCCCAGCAACCCGTCATTCGAACACTGTGGGCTTCCGTTGCTATGGATTTCGTCGCACTCCGCTTCCGCGGTCGCGCTGATGCACAACATGGTGGTGAGCAACGACTTCTCAGCTGTTTTTGCACGACTGCCCCGTCCGCTCATATCTGCCTACCAGAGCCTCATGATCCAAGGGGCGGACTATCTCAGGGCTCAACTCGGGCAACGCGTCCAGCTGGAGCGCTTCGACGCCGAGGGTATCCGACTCGCGAACTGAAGCCGCGTCGCGTTCGGCCAGGATGGCGTCATCCTGGCCTGTCTAGACGTCCTGCGAGGGTGAGATCGTCCACGCTCTCGTGGTAGCGGCTGCTGTCGTGGTGGGCGGCGAAGTTGGCGATCTCGGGCTTCCAGGTCGCCGGGCGGGTGGTGGCTTTAAGCAGGATGCGGTTCTCGATCGTTGGTGCCAGCGCTCGCTCCTGCCTGTGTCACAGGATGAATGGCGCACCCGGATGTGTCCTATGCGTTTCGCTCAAGCCATTGCGGCCGGCTCATCGAGCATGCAGAAGTCGCCGCCTGGGGCTCCGAGATTAAGGCGATGAGGCAGAAGACAGACCGACGGATCAACAGCGACAGGGCTGCTCGGCTGACGCGCATCATCGCAGCCGTGCAGCTTAATGCGACTATCCGGCTGAATGCACTGGCCGAGGAATTCGGCGTGAGCACGGAGACCATCAGACGCGATCTTGACCTGCTTAGCCGCGAGGGAAAAATCCATCGCACATACGGGGGAGCTGCTGCGGCGTTAGGCGTCGACCGGAGCCTGACCGAGCGGATGGAGGCCAATGTCGTTGCCCGCGATCTGATTGCCAGGTCTGCGGCTGGGATGGTTCGTCCCGGCGAAGTTTTGTTTATCAGCTCGGGTGTAACATCCTTGCAGTTCGCGCAGCACCTTGGAGAGACAGGCCACGTCCTCACCGTGCTGACAACCAGCCTGATCGTGGCTGCCACGTTGGGACGCTGTCCATCGATCCGTGTCGTGCTTGCCCCCGGCGACTATGATCCGAGCGAACAAGCCGTATTCGGTCCTGAGACGCAGGCCTTTCTGCGACGGTTCCGCGTCGACGCTGTCTTTTATGGGGCCAGTGGATTGACGCCGGACGGCCCCTCGGAATCGCGCTCGGCCGTTGCATGGAATCTCAGGGCGATGATCGACATGGCCGAGCGAAACGTCCTGCTGATTGACCAGAGCAAGTTCGGCTTGTTCCACCTCGAGCGGATCATAGCCCTGGGCGACGTTGATGTGATCGTCACCGATGCCGCGCCGGCCGTTGCATTGCACGACGCCATCCAGACCGCAGGCGTGGATCTTTGCATCTGCGAGGCTGAGGCACTGCCGGCATTCGTCGAGTAGCTCACCCCGCTTGATCGCCCATTTTATGTGCGACATGCCACATTAATGATGTTGTACTTACAACATATATGAGTGACGATCTAAGCCTTAACTCGCCGTCACCGCGTTGGCGCTGACACCAAAGTCGCCTCCTGGGTAGTTGGACCATGCTCACCTGTTGGTTTCCGCATCGCACCGATGCACTGAGACAGCGTTGGCCGTGATGTCAGCGGACACGGCCCCCATTCTTGAAGTTCGCGATTTGCGGGTCGCGTTCGACGCGCCGGAAGGTTTGGTGTCACCCGTCGACCGTGTCTCGTTCAGCCTTCAGGCGGGCAAGACGATCGGTCTCGTCGGAGAGTCCGGATGCGGGAAGAGCATGACGGCCCTGGCGATCATGGGTCTGCTGCCACGGCCCTCCGGCCGGGTGGCCGGAGGCGAAATTCTCTTCCGGGGTCAAGATCTGTGCCGCCGTTCCGATCGTGAGATGCAGAAAATCCGCGGCAATCGCATCGCCATGGTCTTTCAGGAGCCGATGACCTCTCTCAACCCGGTGCTGTCCGTGGGAGAGCAGATCGCGGAGGCGGTGCGGGTCCACCAGAGGGTCGGCAAGCGCGACGCCATCAATCAGGCCGTCGATCTGATGGCCCTCGTGGGCATTCCGGCCCCGCGGGATCGTGCCCGGGACTACCCGCACCAGTTCTCCGGTGGAATGCGGCAGCGGGTCATGATCGCGATTGCGTTGGCCTGTCGCCCCGACATTCTGATCGCGGATGAGCCTACAACCGCTCTCGACGTCACCATCCAGGCCCAGATCATGGATCTGCTGATGCGGCTTCGCGAGGAACGCCAGATGGCGATGATCCTGATCACGCATGACTTGGGTGTGCTAGCCGAGGCCGTGGAACACGTCTGCGTCATGTATGCCGGGCGGATCGTGGAATCCGCGCCGGTTGACAAGCTGTTGAACGACCCGCGTCATCCCTACACGCAACGCCTGCTGGCCGCGATCCCGCGTGGCCGTCGCTCCGGCCGAGCTTCTCGGTTGCAGGAGATCCCCGGATCGATCCCGCCGCTCTGGGACCTTCCAGGCGGATGCCGCTTCTGCCCGCGGCTCGAAGGCCGCCGTGACCTGTGTCGGGCCGAACAGCCGCCGAGAAGGGAGGTTGGCCCGGGCCATTTCGTGGCTTGTTGGGCCGCGTGCTCCGATGCGCTGGCCTTGGCGGGTACGGCATCGTGACCGCTGCGGCACAAGGCGAGACGCCAGACATCCTGCTCGACGTGCAGGGTCTGACGAAGCATTTCGGTACGCCCAACGGGTTCGGTCGCACGCCGCAGGTCGTCCGGGCTGTCGACGGCGTCAGTTTCACCCTCCGCCGCGGCGAGACCCTTGGTCTCGTCGGCGAATCCGGGTGCGGCAAGTCGACTACGGCGCGCCTTCTTCTCCGTCTGGAAGAGCCGACGGCCGGGACGATCAGCTTCGACGGGCAGGACGTGCTGTCGCAATCGCCGCGCCAGATGCGGCAGATGCGCCGCCGCATGCAGATCGTGTTCCAGGATCCTTTGGCTTCGCTCGATCCGCGCATGTCGGTTGCGGAAACCTTGACGGAGGTGTTCGCGATTCACAAGATCGGGTCGGGTCGCGAGCGCCGCGACAAGGTCGCGGCACTGCTCGAAAAGGTCGGGCTACGTCCCGACTACGCGGCACGATTCCCTCACGAGATGTCCGGCGGGCAGAGGCAGCGTGTGGGTATCGCGCGGGCGCTTGCCCTGAGCCCCGACCTGATCATTGCGGACGAGCCAGTCTCTGCTCTGGATGTTTCGATCCAGGCCCAGATCATCAATCTGTTTCAGGATCTCCAGGCCGAGCTGGCGTTGTCGTATATATTCGTTTCACATGATCTTTCGGTGGTCGAACATATCAGCGACCGGGTTGCCGTCATGTATCTCGGCCAGGTGGTCGAACTCGGCCCAACGGAAACGCTCTACGAAAACCCGCTCCATCCCTATACGGCGGCTCTTCTCTCGGCGGTTCCCAACTTTTCTCGTACCCGCCGACGCGAAAGACTGCTGTTGAAGGGGGACTTGCCGTCTCCCGTCTCTCCCCCTTCCGGCTGTCGCTTCCATCCAAGATGCCCCCGTGCCGAAGCGATATGCTCAGCCGTCAAACCAGAATGGCGATCCGTTCAGCCTGACCACTCGGTCGCCTGTCACTTTCCGCTCGGTGCCGGAACAGCCTCCAGGAGTTAAGCTCGATGAGCATCACCAGACGAAATGCTTTGACACTTCTTGCGAGTCTTCCGGCTTCCTTTGCACTGCCTTGGTCGACCGCTTTCGCTGAGGAGGGCGGCAATCTCGTCGTCGGCCTTCGCACAAGCGAACCCCGCCATCTCAATCCCGCGGTCACGACGGTCGGCGGCGTGCAACTGGTGAGCGCCAACATCTACAGCGCGCTCACCCGCTTCGATCGCGACGGCCATCCTGTGCCGGATCTGGCCAAGTCCTGGGACATCAGCCCGGACGGCCTGACCTACACGTTCAACCTCGTTCCGAACGTCAAATGGCATGACGGACAGCCTTTTTCCTCGGCGGATGTGAAGTTCTCATTCGAGCAGGTGCTGTTGCCGTTGCATCCCGTCGGCAAGATCAACTTCGCGGCCATCGACCGCATCGACACGCCGGACGTCAATACGGTCGTATTCAGGCTCAAATACCCGTATGCGCCGTTTATCTCGCTGCTCGAAGTGAGACATGCGACGATTCTGCCAAAGCACATCTACGAGAATACAGATGTGATGCAGAATCCCGCCAACAGCCAACCGATCGGAACGGGACCGTTCAAATTGGCGGAATGGAGCAAAGGCAGCTTCCTGCGGCTCGAAAAGAACGCCGACTATTTCAAGCCCGGCAAGCCGCATCTCGATCAGCTCGTCTTCGTCATCATTCCCGATACCAACACCATGGTGGCCGCCATGGAAGCCAACCAGATTGATTTCGCGCCGCTCGGCGTCTCGTTCGATCTGGTGGAAACCCTGAAGCAGCGTCTCGCACCGAAGGGGTGGGTGATTGGCACGGCGCAGTACCTCTTCCGGGGCACGGGCAGCCTCATCATCAACACCGGCGACCCGATCCTGGCCAAGCGCGAAGTGCGCCAGGCCCTTGCCATGTTGGTTCAGAAGGATGCCATCCTGAGCACCGTGCGCAAGGGCGTGGGGCGGATCGCTGAAAACCCGATCTCCTGGTATGTGCCGAATGCCGAAACCGATACGATCTACAAGCCCGACCTTGAAAAGGCGGAGGGCTTGCTGGATGCCGCCGGCTTCCCTCGCGGCGCGGGAGGCAAGCGCTTCGGTCTCTCGATAGTCGTCTCGACCGGCTGGGCGGAGTTCGAGCCGATCGCCAATCTGCTCCGTGACTGGCTCGGGAAGGCTGGGATCGATCTCGATCTGCAGAAGGTCGACGAGGCGGCCGCGGTGGACCGGATGTTCACGACGCGCAATTTTCAGCTCGGCTTGTCCAATCCCTCGTTCGGGCCCGACCCCGCCATCATGGCGAAGGGCTTCACCACCGATCAGATCGGCAAGGGCGCCTACACGAACGGCATGGGTTACAGCAACCCGACAGTCGACAAGCTGTTCGCGGAGGGTGTCCGAGAGATCGATCCGGCGGCGCGGCACGGGATATACCGTAAGATCGTCGACGCGGTGATGACGGACGTTCCGGTCATTCCGCTTTACGAGGATGATTTCGCCTACGCCTTCAGGAGCGTCTTCAAGGGACTCCCCCCAGGCGGCACGCATCGCGACAGCTACGAAGATGTTTCAAGTGTCGGCTAAGGTGGCATCCACAAACGGCGGCTTTGGGAGCGCCGATGTGACCGATACCGGCGGGGTATGCGCTGTCCAGCGCCTGGTTTGCGTGCCCCGATGATCAAGGCGATCTCGCTCCGTTTGCTTTCGGCCGTCGGGCTCCTTTGGGGCGTCGTGACGCTCAGTTTCATTCTGATCCACTTCGCTCCAGGCGATCCGATCTCCTCCCTGGTGGGTGAAAACGGAGGCGCTTCTCCCGAATTCGTCGCCCGGCTACGGGCCCAGTACGGCCTCGACCAGCCGATTATTTCCCAGTACGGCATTTATCTGGGGCATCTGCTTCGGGGCGACCTCGGCTATTCCATCCGGTTCCAGACCCCCGTGTGGGACCTGTTCCGAGAGCGCCTGCCGGCCACGCTGCTTTTGCTCGTCACCTCCATCGTGGTCTTTTCGATCTTCGGCATGATCGCCGGCGTCTATTCCGCCACGCGGGCGGGATCGCTGGGTGACAGTGCGATCCGGATCCTATCGGTTCTGGCATTTTCCCTTCCAGTCTTCTGGTTCGCTCAGCTCCTGATCGCCCTGTTCTCCGTGAAGCTGCATCTGTTTCCCGTGTTCGGCATGCACTCTCTGTTTGTTCGCCCGGGCCTCTGGAACAGCGTCCGGGACGTAGCGTGGCATGTCGTATTGCCCGCGATCGCCCTTGGCGCGTGGCATATGGCGGTGACGCAACGCTTTGTCCGAACGAGCCTCATCCAGGTGTTGCATGAGGATTATATCAGGACCGCGATGGCCAAAGGCGTTAGCCGGCGGGCCATCCTGATGCACCATGCCATGCGCAACGCCCTGCTGCCGGTGGTCACGATCACGGGCATTTCGTTCGGCACGATGCTGACAGGGGCGACCCTGACCGAAATCGTGTTCGGATGGCCGGGTCTGGGCCGGTTGATCCTAGACGGCGTCCTCGGTCGCGACCGGCCTCTGATCATCGGCCTGCTGTTGATCTCGGCTCTCCTGACCATCGTGGTCGACGCATTGACGGACGTTATTCATGGATTGCTCGATCCGCGCATCCGTGCCGGGAGGCATCGCTGATGGGCCGTTTCATTCGTGCGCTCGAGCCTGCCGGGATACTTGGTCTTGCTTTGGTAACGCTCCTCATCCTCGTGGGCTTGTTCGGGCCAAGCCTTCTCACGGTCGATCCTTTGGCGACCAATCCGGCGGCGACCCTGCAAGCGCCCTCCGCGGCTCATCTTTTCGGGACCGACAATCTGGGCCGCGACACCCTTGCCGGGATCGTCGCCGGCGCCAGAACCGCCCTTCTGGTCGGCTTCTTGTCGGTTGCGTTCGCCTTGGTGCTCGGGCTGGCCATCGGAGCCACCGCGGGATATTACGGCGGTGCCCTGGATGCTGTTCTGGACCGCGTGATCCAGCTCTTCATCATCATTCCGCGCCTTTTTCTGGCGATGACCCTGGTTTCCTTGTTCGGCACCAGTATCTGGACGGTGATCGTCACGATCGGCCTCGTGAGCTGGCCGCAGGTCGCTCGCCTGACACGGGCCGAGTTCAAGACGCTGCGCCGGGCCGAATACGTGGAAGCGACCATTGCGGCCGGTGCCACTACCTTGCGGGTGATCCTGCGTCACCTGATCCCCAACACGTTGCCGACGCTCATCGCCAACGCGTCGCTGCTGATGTCGGCCGCCATCCTGCTCGAGGCGGGCCTCGCATTCTTCGGCCTGAGCGACCCTAGCCGGGTCAGCTGGGGATCTATGTTGAGCAATGCTCAGCAATTCCTGCTCGTCTCATTCTGGATGCCGCTCTTCCCGGGCCTCGCGCTCAGTATCACCGGGCTGGGTCTCAATCTCCTGGGCGACAGCCTGACCCGTGCCTTGAGCCCGAAATTGAGGCGCAGCGTGAGGCGCTCGACCAAGCATCTGAAACCCGCCCTCCGGCGCCCCTGAAAGGGCCTCGATCAACATGTCGACTTTTGCGCAGACCAGCGCCCGGGATCTTTTTCGCGCCGCGGAAGAGCACGAAAACTACAGGGTTGCCCAATGCCTCAATCTGGTGGCTTCCCAGAATCGCGTGTCTCCAGAAGTCATGCGTCTCATGGGCTCAAGCTTCGCGGGCAAGTTTTCGTCCGGAGAGTTCGGGGCCCGGGCACATGCGGGCGCCAAGTGGATCGACAGGATGGAGACGGTCGTCCACGATCTTGCCAGCCGGCTTTTCGCGCCTTACCGGGTTGAGTTACGTCCCCCGGCTGGGTCGATCGCGAACGAGACCGCGTTGCTGACGCTGGCTCGTCCGGGCGATGTGATCGTTGCGCCGAGTTCCTTGTTCGGCGGGCATGCATCCGTGCGCCCGGAAGGCTTTGCGGGCCTCATGGGCCTCCGCATACTCGACCTGCCGTTCAGCGCGGATGGCCTGGAGATCGATCTCGACGCTTTGGAGGCGATCGTTCGTCGCGAACGTCCACGCCTGATCGTCATAGGGACGGCGAAGATTCTGTTCCCCTATCCCGTTCGGGATATCGTGGAAATCGCGCAACAGGTTGGCGCCGACGTGTTCTACGACGCCGCCCATGTGGTCGGCCTGATCGCGGGCCACGCTTTCCAAGACCCGCTTGGAGACGGTGCGACCCTGCTGACGGGGTCGACGCAAAAGACCTTCCCGGGGCCGGTTGGCGGACTGATCGTCTCACGCGAAGACGCGATTGCAGACCGGATCCGGAAGGTGGCACGTGTCCGGCTCGACAATTACCAGAACAACCGCGTGGCTGCGCTTGGCTATGTGTTTGCTGAGATGGTCGCGTTTGGACCGGAGCTTGCCACGGCGATCCTTACCACGGCCCGGAACCTGGCGGAGACCCTGGCCGGAGAAGGTCTTTCCATGGTCGGGGCCCGCCTGGGCTATACGGCCTCGCACATGGTCCTGATCGACATCTCCCAGACGGCCGAAGGCGCGCAGGCGCGGTTGGAGCAAATCGGGCTTCTCACCACGGTCACGGATGTTTGGCCGGATCGCCCCGGAGGGCCGCCACGACAATGTCTGCGGATTGGGGCCAACGAGATCGCCCGTCTCGGATTCGACGACGGGAGCGTTCGCGAATTGGCATCGATCATCGCGCGGGCTCTTCAGGCGCAGGGAAGCGTGGCGGAGCTCAGAAACCGCGTGACCGATCTGATCCGATCTCATGGACAGATCGCTCGTCGCTTCTGCCTTTGAAGCGCGGCCGCTGCGGCTGGACGGCCTGCGCATCAGGACCGGGTGGCTCGCGGAGGGACCTCGTCAGTATGGATGGGGGGCGGGGGCGAGTCCGGCTGGGGCAACCGGGGCAGCTTGCATTGCTCATGCCTGAAGGCGGACACCGAAATCACAGGCGCTACGTCGATGACCTGCCCCTGAGAATTTCCTCCACGCGGCGTTAGAGTCCGGCCCTTGAAAGGACGGACGGACGGAATGAAGCGAGCGAGATTCACGGAAGAGCAGATCATCGGGATCCTGC
>NZ_FOFG01000006.1 GCF_900110915.1 Faunimonas pinastri | reverse complement strand
CGGCGCCGCGCTACGGCCACGGCCTCAGCGAGCGGCGGCTCGGCGATTTCCTGCGCGACAAGCCGCGCGACAGCTACGTGCTCTCCACCAAGGTCGGCCGGCTGCTGACGCCGCTGAAGGGCCGCACCATGGGCGATTACGGGTTCGTCGATCCACTGCCCTTCGAGCAGGAATACGACTATTCCTATGACGGCATCATGCGCTCGCACGAAGCGAGCCTGCACCGTCTCGGGCTCGACCGGGTCGACGTCCTCTACATGCACGATATCGGTCGCGACACGCATGGCGCGGAGAACGACCGGCTGTTTCCCATCGCGATGGATGGCGGCATCAAGGCGATGCAGGAGTTGAAGGCGTCCGGCGACGTCGGTGCGATCGGCCTCGGCGTCAACGAGGTCGCGGTCTGCCTGGACGCCTTCCGGCATGCCGATCTCGACTGCTTTCTGCTCGCCGGCCGCTTCACGCTCCTGGAGCAGGAAGGCGCGAAGCCGCTCCTGGCGGAATGCGTGAAGCGCGGCGCCTCGCTGGTGATCGGCGGCGTCTTCAATTCCGGCATCCTCGCCACAGGGCCGGTGCCCGGCGCCAAGTTCAATTACGATGACGCGCCGCAGGGCGTCATCGACCGCGTGAAGCGGCTGCAGGCCGTGGCCGCCCGCTTCGGCGTGACGCTGGCGGAGGCGGCGCAGCAGTTCCCGCTTTCCCACCCGGCGGTCGCGACCGTGCTGCTCGGCGTCAGCAACGTCAGGAACCTCCAGCGCAACCTCGACGGCTTCAACGCGGACATTCCCGCCGCCTTCTGGGATGCACTGGTGGACGACGGCCTGCTCGACCCCGAGTTGAAGCCCGTCTAGGCCGGCTCCGGAGCGTGTGGGGGCCTCAGGCGCCCGGTACGTATTTCCGCCAGTTGTGCTCCTCGCGGAAGCCGAGGACGTCGCGGATCTTGCGGTTGGAAAGCGGCGCCTCGAACTCTTCCAGTTCCCGCGTCACGGGAACGCCCGGGCAGTAGCGCGCGAGGAACTCGGCCGTCGGCTGGTCTGTGGTGATGGTGTCGTTCGTGGCGTTGAAGACCTGGAAGCCGAGCCCGTCCGTCTCGATGCAGCGGCGGGCGATCTGGCCGAGGTCGCGGGCGTCGATGTAGCTCCAGGCATTGCGCTTGCGCGACATGGGATCGGCCACGAACTCCGGGAACCGTGCATATTCGTGCGGCTCGATGACATTGCCGATCCTGAGGGCGTAGATGTCGGCCTTGAAGCGCATGGCGAAGGCGCGGGCGGTCTTTTCGTTGACCACTTTTGAAAGCCCGTAGCTGTCCATCGGGTCGACGTCGTAGTTCTCGTCGAGCGGGAAGGAGTGGAAATCCTTGTCGCCTTCCGCGAAGCAGACGCCGTAGGTCGTTTCCGACGAGGCGATGACGACCTTGCGGATGCCGAGCTTCATCGCCGCTTCGATGACGTTGTAGGTCCCCATCACGTTGGTGCGGAAGGTCTCGTTATCCGGCTTGATCAGGATACGCGGGATCGCGGCGAAATGGACGACCGCGTGGATCGGCTCGACGCCCGCGCCGGTCTCCAGGTCCTCGAAGCGGTAATGGCTGGACAGCGCGTTGAAGACCTGTCCGGAATCCGTGATGTCGGCGATGAGCGTGTTGACACCGGCCATGTCCAGCGGGGCGATGTCGAGGTTCAGGACGTCGTAGCCGTGTTCCACGAGGTGCGCGATGGCGTGGTGGCCGGCCTTGCCGGTGCCGCCGGTGAAAACGATCCGCTTCTTCTGCATGCTTGTTCCTCCGCCGGCGGGACGGGTGCCGGCGCTCTCCCTGTGGAGCAGGATCTAACGCGCGTTGCGCGCGAGGCGAGAGCGGAATGTGACCTAGGCGGTTTCGTCCTCCTCGTTCTTCTGGCGGCGGCTGGCGGAAAACTGGCCGACCAGCCAGTCCTTCAGCGCATGGACGTGCGAGCGCCCGCCGCGAAAGGGCGGCAGCAGCAGGTCGTAGCCGCGCGACGGCGTCGTCCGCTCCGGCAGGACCGGCACCAGCAGGCCCTGGTTCAGCAGGGTATCCACCAGCGGCCGCCAGCCGAGCGCCACGCCCTGTCCCGCCATGGCGGCCTGGATGACGAGGGGATAGTTGCTGAAGGTGAGATCCGGCCCGGCGCTTTCCCAAGCCCCGCCCGTGGAGGTCGTCGCCTGCCCCGCGAGATAGGAGGGCCACCCCATCCAGCGCTCGTTGGACGCGGCGGGCGCGGCGTTTCTGGGCGGCGGTGTTTCCGGCAGGGACAGGTGAAGCCGGGGCACGCGGGCAAGCTCGCCCCGGGCCAGTCTTTCCGCCAGCACGGGATTTGCGACCGGCACGACGGTTTCGTCGATCAGGCGGACGGATTCCCAGCCGGCCGGCGCCTCCACGCCGAAGGCGATCACGAGATCGCCGGCGGAAAAGTCCACGTTGGCGCTGCTCTGCGTGGTGGTGATCCGCACCTCGATCTCCGGGAGCACCTCCTTCAGCGCATCGAGATGCGGCAGCAGCCAATAGGCCGCGAAGCCGAAATCGGTGACGACGGTGATGCGCTGGCCGTTGCCCAGGGACCTGGCCGCGTCGACGCCGAGCGACAGGAGGTCGAGGCTGGCGCGCACGGAATCGCTGAGGACGCGGCCGGCCTCCGTCAGCGTCACGCCGCGCCAGACGCGCTCGAAGAGAACCGTACCGAGCTCGCGCTCCAGCCGCCCCACCTGGTGGCTGACGGCGGACTGCGTTATCCCGAGTTCACGCGCCGCCTCGCTGAAGCTGCCGTGCCGGGCCGCCAGCTCGAACACGGACAACTCGTTCAGCAGAATGTGAGTTTCGCGCCTTCGCATGAACCCTGCTCATGGGTATATGAAGAGATAAGCATTCTTCGAGTGGGGCTGCCAAGATGAATGTTTTGCTTGCTGGCATGCTCCTTGCCTAGCACATTGGCAGCCGGGACACGTGACCGGAGAGGATCCCTTGAGTTCCCGTGGCATGAATATCGTTTTGATCATGGCCGACCAGATGGCGCCTGCGGCCCTGCCTTTCTACGGCCATCCGCTGGTCAAGGCACCCAACATGGCGAAGCTGGCGGAGGAGGGTGTCGTGTTCGACGCCGCCTATTGCAACAGCCCCCTCTGCTCGCCGTCGCGCGCCGCCTTCATGTCCGGCAGCCTGCCCTCGCGCACCGGCGCCTATGACAATGCCTCCGAGTTCCGCTCCGATATCCCGACCTTCGCGCACTATCTGCGCGGCGCGGGCTATCGAACGATCCTGTCCGGCAAGATGCATTTCTGCGGACCCGACCAGCTGCACGGTTTCGAGGAGCGGCTGACCACCGACATCTACCCCGCCGATTTCGGCTGGACGCCGGATTGGGACCACCCGCACGACCGGCCGAGCTGGTATCACAACATGAGTTCGGTGACCGATGCCGGGCTCTGCGTGCGCACCAACCAGCTCGATTTCGACGACGAGGTGATCTTCGCCTCCGAGCGCGCGATCTATGACCACGTGCGCTCCGCCGACAAGCGACCCTTCTGCATGGTCGTGTCGCTGACCCATCCGCACGATCCCTTCGCCATTCCGGAGAAGTACTGGAACCTCTACAAGGACGAGGAGATCGACCTGCCGGCTGTGGGCCCGGGTGACGTTCCTCGCACGCCGCACGAGGAGCGGCTCTCCCGCGTCTGCGACATGGACGGCGCGGAGATCACCGAACAGGACATCCGCAACGCCCGGCGGGCCTATTACGGCGCGATCTCCTATGTCGACGACAATGTCGGCCGCATCATGCAGACGCTGAAGGCGGCCGGCCTCGACGAGAACACGGTCGTGATCGTCACCAGCGATCACGGGGAGATGCTGGGCGAGCGCGGTTTCTGGTACAAGATGAGCTTCTTCGAGGGAGCCTCCCGCGTGCCGCTGCTCGTCCATGCGCCCGCCGCCTTTCCGGCGCACCGCGTTTCCCGGTCCGTGTCGCTGGTCGACGTGCTGCCGACGCTGGTGGAGATCGCGAGCGGTCAGGGCGAGACGCCTTATGTCAGCGAGATCGACGGCCGCAGCCTGTTGCCCCACCTCCTGGACAATGGCGGCCATGACGAGGTGATCGGCGAATATCTGGCGGAAGGCGCGGTTGCGCCCATCATCATGATCCGGCGCGGCGACCTGAAATTCGTCCATTCCCCGGCCGATCCCGACCAGCTCTACGATCTCGCCAGCGATCCGCGCGAGCTCGTCAACCTCGCAGGCTCTCCCGAGCACGCCGGCACGGTCGCCAGATTCCGGGCGGAGATCGAGGCGCGCTGGGACCTGCAGGCGCTGGACGAGAAGGTGCGCGACAGCCAGCGGCGGCGGCAACTCGTGACGTCGGCCCTGTCGCAGGGGGCGCATGCGCCGTGGGACTACCAGCCGGTTCGCGATGCGAGCCGGCAATATATCCGCAACCACATGGATCTCGACGATCTGGAGGCGAAAGCGCGCTTTCCCCGGGTTGCGGGTCCGAGCGGCCACACCAATACGCCGATCCTGGAGAGGGGAGTTAAACCATGAAACATGTGCTTGGGTGCCTTGCAATTGCCGCGAGCGCGGCCCTGCTGCCGGCCGTCGCGACTGCCGCGGAGCCTGCGAGCTGCAAGACGATCCGCATGTCCGATCCCGGCTGGACGGACATCACCTCCACCAACGCCATGTTCGGCATCGTGGCGGACGCGCTGGGCTACAAGCAGAAGGTGGATTCGCTCGCCGTTCCCATCACCTTCCAGGCGCTGAAGAACGGCCAGCTCGACGCCTTCCTCGGCAACTGGATGCCGGCGCAGGCGCATTTCGTCGAGCCGCTCGAAAAGACGGGCGACCTCGTCTCCGTCCATACCAACCTGCAGGGCATCCGGTTCACGCTCGCGGTGCCGGCCTATGTCGCCGATGCCGGTGTGAAGAACTTCGCGGATCTCGCCAAGAACGCCGACAAATTCGAGAAGACCTTCTACGGCATCGAGCCCGGCGCGCCCGCCAACCAGCACATCCAGGAAATGATCACCGCCAAGGAGTTCGGCCTGGGCGACTGGAAGCTGGTGGAATCCTCCGAGCAGGGCATGCTTTCGCAGGTCGAACGCGCCGAGCGGGCCAAGAAGTGGATCGTGTTCCTCGCCTGGGAGCCGCATCCCATGAACACGAAGTACAAGCTCACCTATCTGGCTGGTGGCGACAAATATTTCGGCCCGAACTTCGGCGCGGCGATGGTCAACACGGTGGAGCGCAAGAACTACGAGAAGGAATGCCCGAATGTCGGCAAGCTCCTGTCGCAGGTGACCTTCAACGTCGACATGGAGAACACCATCATGTCGCAGATCCTCGACGACAACGCCGATCCCAAAAAGGCGGCGATGAAGCAGCTGAAGGCCAACCCGAAGCTCGTCGACAGCTGGCTTGAGGGCGTGACCACCATGGATGGCGGCGACGCCAAGGCGGCGGTGCACAAGGCGCTCGGCCTCTAGGGCTCACGCACATCTGACGTCGATCAGGGCGGTCCCGCGGCAGTGGGGCCGCCCTTTTCACGTCGGAAACAAAATCGCCGATGTCGCTTCCGTTCAAGCAAAGCGGCGGAAAGGTGCTCGCGCGTCCTGAGGTTTGGGGAGAAGCTCCTTCATTCCTTCGGTTCGGTCGCGATGCAGAAGTTTTCCGGTCTTTCCCTCTTCGCCAAAGCCTTTTCCAGCCACAAGGGCTGGGAGCCGCAATGGCGCTCGCCCGAGCCGAAGGCCGCCTACGATGTGGTGATCGTGGGTGCCGGCGGGCACGGCCTCGCCACCGCCTACTACCTCGCGAAGGAGCACGGCATCACCAATGTCGCGGTCATCGAGAAGGGCTGGCTCGGCGGCGGCAACACCGGCCGCAACACCACGATCATCCGCTCCAACTACCTCTTCGAGGAGAGCGCGGCGCTTTACGACCATGCGGTGAAGCTCTGGGAAGGGCTGTCGCGGGATCTCAACTACAACGTCATGTACTCGCCGCGCGGCGTGCTGATGCTGGCCCACAACGTCCACGACGTGCAGAGCTTCAAACGCCACGTCCACGCCAACCGCATCGCCGGCGTCGACAACGAATGGCTGTCGGCGGAAGAGTGCAAGGCCTTCTGCCCGCCGCTCAACATCGCGCCCGGCATGCGCTATCCCGTGCTGGGCGGAGCGTTGCAGCGGCGCGGGGGCACGGCGCGGCACGACGCGGTCGCATGGGGCTATGCCCGCGCGGCCTCGGCGCGGGGCGTCGACATCATCCAGAACTGCGAGGTGACGGCGATCCGGCGCGGGCCGGACGGCGCGGTGCAGGGCGTGGAAACGTCGCGGGGCTTCATCGGAGCGCCGAAGATCGGCGTCGTCGCCGCGGGCAATACCAGCGTGGTCATGGCGATGGCCGGCGTGCGCATGCCGCTGGAAAGCTATCCCCTGCAGGCGCTGGTGTCGGAGCCGATCAAGCCGGTCTTCCCCTGCGTGGTCATGTCCAACACGATTCACGCCTATATCAGCCAGTCCGACAAGGGCGAGCTGGTGATCGGGGCGGGCACCGACGCCTATACGTCCTATACGCAGCGCGGCGGGCTCCACATCGCCACCCATACGCTGGACGCGATCTGCGAGCTCTTCCCGCAGTTCCGGCGCATGCGGATGCTGAGGAACTGGGGCGGCATCGTCGACGTGACCCCGGATCGCTCGCCGATCCTGGCGAAGACGCCGGTCGCGGGCCTCTACGTCAATTGCGGCTGGGGCACCGGCGGCTTCAAGGCGACGCCCGGCTCCGGCAACGTCTTCGCCCACACGATCGCGCGCGACGAGCCGCATCCGATCAACGCGCCCTTCACCATCGAGCGCTTCCGCGACGGCGTGCTCATCGACGAGGCCGCCGCCGCGGCCGTTGCCCACTGACGGGCGGGAAAGCGACCATGCTGCTGATCACCTGTCCCTATTGCGGCCCGCGCCCGGAACTCGAATTCCGCTATGCCGGCGAGGCCCATATCGCCCGGCCCGAGGATCCGTCCGGCGTCGAGGCCGATCCCTGGGGCGAATTCCTCTACAATCGCACCAATGCGCGCGGGCCCTATGCCGAGCGCTGGCGGCACTTCCATGGCTGCGGCCGCTTCTTCAACGCCATCCGCGACACGACGACCGACTTTTTCCTGGCGACCTACAAAGTGGGTGAACCCCGGCCCGATGTGCCGGCACGGGCCGTGGCTTCCGCCAGTACGGGAGGCGCCGGTGAGCGCTGAATTCCGCCTTCCCGTCGGCGGACGCATCGATCGGGCCAAGCCGGTGCGCTTCACCTTCGACGGCAAGAGCTACGAAGGCTTTGCCGGGGACACGCTGGCCTCGGCGCTGATCGCCAACGGCGTCCATCTCGTCGGCCGCTCCTTCAAGTATCACCGCCCGCGCGGCATCCTGACGGCCGGCAGCGAGGAGCCGAACGCGCTGGTCGGCGTGGGTCGCGACGAGGCGCATTACACGCCGAACCTCCGCGCCACGCAGGTGGAGATCACCGACGGCATGGTGGCGGAAAGCCAGAACCGCTGGCCGTCGCTCGCCTTCGATGTCGGCGCGGTGAATGACGGGCTCGGCCGCTTCCTGCCGGCGGGCTTCTACTACAAGACCTTCATGTGGCCGGCGGGGGCCTGGGCGAAATTCTACGAGCCGGTGATCCGCCGCGCCGCCGGGCTCGGCCGTGCGCCGCAGGCGGCGGATACCGACCGCTATACCCAGCGCTACGCCCATTGCGAGGTGCTGGTCGTGGGCGCCGGACCCGCCGGTCTCGCCGCCGCGCTGGCCGCTTCGGAGACGGGCGTCCGCGTCATCCTCTGCGACGAGCAGGCGGAATTCGGGGGCTCGCTGCTGCACGAACGCGATACCGTGATCGACGGCAGGGATGCGGAAGCGTGGGTCGCCGAGGCCGTGGCCACCTTATGCTCGCGCGAGAATGTGCGGCTCCTCACCAGAACGACGGCCTTTGGCTATTACCCTCACAATCTCGTCGGGCTGGCCGAGCGCGTCACCGATCACCTGGCTGCGCCGGGCTCCGACCTGCCGCGCGAGCGGCTCTGGCAAGTGCGCGCCCGCGAGGTGGTGATCGCCGCCGGCTCCATCGAGCGGCCGCTCGTGTTCCCGGAAAACGACCGGCCCGGCGTGATGATGGCCGAGGCGGCGCGGATATACGCCAATCGCTTTGGCGCGAAGCCCGGCAATCGCGCGGTTGTCTTCACCGCTTCCGACAGTGCCTATCGCGCCGCGCTAGACCTGAAGGCCGCCGGCGTCGAGATCGCGGCGATTGCCGATCTCCGGCCCGATCCGACTGGTGCGGTCGTGGAGCGGGCGAGGGCTGACGGCATCCGCGTCCTGCCGGGCACGTCGGTGCAGGGCACGAGCGGTCGCCTGCGCATCAGGAGTGCCTCGCTCGGGGCGGTGGTCGGCGGCGCGACGGAAACGGTTCCCTGCGACCTGCTGCTGATGTCGGGCGGCTTCACGCCAACCTTGTCGCTGTTCTCTCAGTCGCGCGGCAAGATGGCGTGGGACGAGGCGCTGGAGGCCTATGTGCCCAGCGTTTCGGTCGAGCGCGAACGTTCCGTCGGCGCGTGTCGAGGCATCTACGGTCTCGCCGAGGTGCTCGCCGACGGTCACGCGGCGGGTGTGGCGGCGGCGGGGAAAGGCGCGTCCGACGGCGCTGCGCGACGCTTCACCGTCGATGCGGAAGAACTCGGCCATTCCGGCCATCGCGGGATAACGCCGCACCGTCGCGACGCTTCGCGGGTCAAAGCCTTCGTCGATTTCCAGAACGACGTCACCGCGAAGGACGTGAAGCTCGCGACGCAGGAAGGCTTCCGCTCCATCGAGCACGTCAAGCGCTACACCACGACCGGCATGGCGACCGACCAGGGCCGCACCTCCAACATCAATGCGCTGGCCATCGTTTCCGACGCGCTCGGCAAGTCCGTGCCGGAAGTCGGCCTCACCACCTTCCGCCCGCCCTATACGCCGACGACCTTCGCCCTCTTCGCGGGGCAGGCGCGAGGCGAACTCTTCGATCCCGTCCGTACCACGCCGATCCACGACTGGGCGGCGGAGCACGGCGCGGTCTTCGAGGATGTCGGCATCTGGAAGCGCGCCCGCTATTTCCCCGAGGGTGGTGAGGACATGCACGAAGCCGTGGCGCGCGAGTGCCGGGCGGTGCGCGAAAGCGTCGGCATCTTCGACGGCTCGACGCTCGGCAAGATCGAGGTGGTCGGGCGCGACGCGGCGGAGTTCATGAACCGCATGTACACCAACGCCTGGGCGAAGCTGGAGCCGGGCCGCCTGCGCTATGGCGTGATGCTGCGCGAGGACGGCTTCGTCATGGATGACGGCGTGGTCGGCCGCATGGCGCCGGATCGCTTCCACGTCACGACCACGACCGGCGGCGCGCCGCGCGTCCTCAACCACATGGAGGACTATCTCCAGACGGAATGGCCGGACCTGGAGGTCTGGCTGACGTCCACGACCGAGCAATGGGCGGTCATCGCCGTGCAGGGGCCGAAGGCGCGCCAAGTGCTGGAGCCGCTGGTGGAGGGAATCGACCTCTCCCGCGAGGCGATGCCGCATATGAGCGTGCGTACCGGCCATATTTGTGGCGTGCCGACCCGGCTTTTCCGCGTTTCCTTCACCGGCGAGCTCGGTTTCGAGGTGAACGTGCCCGCCAATTACGGCCGCGCGGTGTGGGACGCGATTTTCGCCGCCGGCCAGCCCCATGGCATCACGCCCTACGGCACGGAGACGATGCACGTGCTGCGCGCCGAGAAGGGCTACATCATCGTCGGGCAGGAGACGGACGGCACCAACACGCCCGACGATGTCGGCCTCGGCTGGGCGGTCGGCAAGGCGAAGCGCGATTTCGTCGGCAAGCGCTCGCTGGCGCGACCGCAGATGCAGCGACCGGACCGCAAGCAGATGGTGGGGCTCCTTACAAGCGATCCCGCCACCGTGCTGGAGGAAGGCGCGCAGATCGTCGCCGACCCCAACGCGCCGCTGCCGATGAAGGCGCTCGGCCACGTCACCTCGTCCTATGCGAGTTCTGTCGTCGGCCGCTCCATCGCCATCGGCATGGTGGCGGGCGGGCGGGGGCGCATCGGCGAAACGCTGCATGTGCCGATGCCGGGCGGCGCGATCGCGGTGGACGTGGTGGAGCCGGTATTTTTCGACAAGGAAGGGGAGCGCATTCATGGTTGAGACCGTCGCCTTCCCACCCGCCCGCCCGATCGGTCCGCTGGACCAGCGGGCATCCCATGCCCGCGCCCGTCCCGCCGTGCGCATGGCCCTGGTGCCGCCGGGCGTGCGGCTTTCCTTCCGCGCCCGCGACGAAGCGGCCATTGCCCGCGCCGCCGAGGGCTTCGGCGTTGCGTTGCCGCGTGAAGCCTGCCGGTTCTCTTCCGGTGGGGGACGAGCGGCGCTCTGGCTGGGGCCGGACGAGTGGATGCTCCTCGCCTCCGGCGATCCGGATACGCTCTTCGCCACGCTGGAAGGGGCGCTGACGGACCTGCCGCACTCGCTCGTCGATGTCAGCCATCGCAGTGTCGCCTTCACGGTCGAGGGACCCGAGGCGGCAGCGGTGCTGAATGCCGGCTGCCCGCTCGATCTTTCGCTTCAGGCTTTTCCGGTCGGCATGTGCACGCGCACCGTGCTCGCCAAGAGCGAGATCGTGCTCCGTCGCACCGTCGAAACCCGCTTCGTCGTCGATGCCTGGCGCTCCTTCGCGGCTTACGTCTGGCAGTTCCTCGAAGAGGCCCGGCGGGAGTTCCTGTAGGCCGCGCCCTCGGGATTTCGCAGGGGACGACCGGCACGCGCCTTGCTAGGCTCCCCGTTCGGGCGGGGGAGCGTGGGATGAGCGTCAAGGGGAACACGGCCAGGGCGATGGCGCAGACTGCGAGCCTGCGCGTCGGCTTCGTCCTCGCCGACCGGTTCACGCTCTCCGCCTTTTCCCTCTTCGTGGACCAGCTTCGCCTTGCCGCGGACGAGGGCGATCTCAGCCGGCCGATCCTCGCGCAATGGGAGATCATGGCTTCGACCGCCCGGCCGGTGCAGGCGAGTTGCGGCATCGCCATCCAGCCGACGGCTTCGCTGCGCGATCCCCGCGACTTCGACTACATCGTCGTCGTCGGCGGCCTTCTCGGCGGCGAACGGCCGGTGGACGACGCCACCGTCGAATATCTCCGCCATGCCGCAGCGTCGGGCGTGGCGCTGGTCGGGCTCTGCACCGGCAGCTTCGTGCTTGCCCGCGCCGGGTTGATGCGGGGGCGGCGCTGCTGCGTCAGCTGGTACCACCACGCCGATTTCGCCGAGGCCTTTCCCGGTCATGACTGCGTCTCCGACCGGCTCTTCCTGATCGACGGCGATCGCATCACCTGCGCCGGCGGCGGCGGGGTCGCCGATCTCGCGACGACGCTGATCGAGAAGCATATCGGTCGCTCCGCCGCTCAGAAGAGCCGCCATGTCCTGCTCCTGGAGCGGGCGCGCGAGGGATCGCAATCGCAGCCGCATCCGCCGCTCGCCCCGGCCGTGGCGGACGACCGGGTGCGCCGCGCGCTGATCGTCATGGAGCAGAACCTCGCCGAACCCGTGCCGATCGCCGCGATCGCGGCGCGGCTCGGCCTTTCCACCCGCCAGCTGGAACGGCTGTTCGCTTCCGTGCTGGGGCAACGGCCGGCGGAGCTCTACCGCAGCTTGCGCCTGCGCTACGCGGCCTTCCTGCTCGACACGACGGATCGCCCGGTGACTGAGATCGCGCTCGACGCGGGCTTCGCCGATTGCGCGCACTTCTCGCGCCACTTCAAGGCCGCCCACGGCGTGTCACCGTCCGATGTTCGCGGTCTCGCGCGGCGCGCCATCGCTGTGGCCCGTGAGAGGCCCGAACCGCCATCGCGGCACCAGCTCGCGGGCGGCCGGGTCTTTGACTAAAAAGCAGTCGCGACGCTGTTTCTTCAGCCATGTCGCGAAAAGCGAAGTAAATGTCGCTTGCAAATAAGTTTCTACTTTTGAACCATTCGACACTTCGGTCATGACGCCCACGTGACAGTGTGGGCGGGAGGACATCAGATGCTCCACCGTGTCGAAACGCCGCTGTCGTCCCTGCTCCGCCGCCGCCTGCCCGGCTACAGCCTCGAGGCGCCGTTCTACACGAGCCAAGAGATCTTCGACGCCGACATGGAAGCGATCTTCGAGCGGCACTGGATCTTCGTCGGCGTGGAGCCCGACGTGCCGGAGCCGGGCGACACGATGACGATCGATATCGGCCGCAACTCCGTGCTGATCGTGCGCGACGACGACAACGCGGTGAAGGCCTTCCACAATGTCTGCCGCCACCGTGGCGCGCGGCTGGTGCTGGAACCCAAGGCCACGGTCGGCAACATCGTCTGCCGCTACCATGCCTGGACCTACAACACGGATGGCCAGCTCATTCACGCCGACCATATGGGCGAGAGTTTCGATCCCGGCTGCCACGGGCTGAAGCCGGTGCATCTCCGCTCGCTGGAAGGGCTGCTCTTCATCTGCCTCGCCGACGAACCGCCGGCCGACTTCGAAGACATGGCCGCCACCATGGCGCCCTACCTTGCCCCGCACGATCTCAGGAACTGCAAGGTCGCCTATGAAAGCGACCTGATCGAGCGCGGCAACTGGAAGCTCACGATGGAGAACAATCGCGAGTGCTACCATTGCGCCGGCAACCATCCGGAGCTGACCGTGCCGCTCTTCGCCTATGGCTTCGGCTTTTCGCCCGAGCAGCTGGACGAGCAGGACCGCGAGCAGGCGGCGCGTTATTCCTGTCTGGTCGACGATTCCAGCCTGGAATGGGAGAAGGAGGGGATCCCCTCCCGTGAGATCGATCATCTCGACGACCGCGCCACCGGTTTCCGCACGCAGCGCCTGCCGCTGGACGGGGCGGGCGAGGCGCACACGATGGACACCAAGGCCGCCTGCCGCAAGCTTCTCGGCAAGTTCACCCATGCCCGCCACGGCGCGCTGTCCTTCTGGACGCAGCCGAATTCCTGGCACCACTTCATGAGCGACCACGTCGTGACCTTCGCGGCGATCCCGCTCGGGCCGGACCGCACGCTGCTGCGCACCAAGTGGCTGGTTCACAAGGATGCGGTGGAAGGCGTCGACTATGATCTGGAAAACCTGACGGGCGTCTGGACGGCGACCAACCAGCAGGACGGCGATCTCGTCGCCTATTGCCAGCAGGGCGCGACGAGCCCGGCCTACCAGATCGGGCCGTATTCGCCCTATACCGAGTTCCTCGTGGAGAAGTTCTGCAACTGGTACATTGGCCGGATGGCGGCCGAGACGGGGCTGGTGCAGCCTTGAACGCGCCGGCCGTCGCCCTGCTGGACGAACCGGCGGCCCGCTTCCTCGGCGATCTTCCGCTCTGGGATGCCGATTGCGAGGACCTCCTCGTCTGCCGGCAGGTGCGCGTCGAGACGCATGACGTGAAGACGTTCGTCTTCCAGTCGCGATCGCCGTCGCTTTTCCGTTATTTTCCCGGCCAGTTCCTGACGCTCGATCTGGAGATCGGCGGCGAGATCGTGAACCGCTGCTATACGATCTCCTCCGCGCCCACCCGGCCGGGCACCGTGTCGATCACGGTGAAGCGCGTGCCCGGCGGCCCGGCGTCGAACTGGCTGCACGACAATCTCAGGGCCGGCGACATGGTGCGGGCCGTCGGGCCGATGGGCGAGTTCACCTGCCTCGACCATCCCGCGCCGAAATACCTGTTCCTGTCCGGTGGAAGCGGCATCACCCCGCTGATGTCGATGGCGCGCACCTTCCATGATCTGGCCGAGCCGCGCGACATCGTCTTCGTTCACAATGCGCGGTCGCCGGCCGACATCATCTTTCGCCAGGAACTGGAGCTGATCGCGAAGAACGCGCCGTCCTTCCGCTTCGCGCCCGTCTGCGAGACGGACGGGTCAGGCGAGCGCTGGCATGGGCTGCACGGCCGCCTCGGCCTCGACATGCTGCGCCTGATCGCGCCGGATTTCGCGGAGCGCACGATCTTCACCTGCGGGCCCGCGCCCTACATGGCCGCCGTCCGCGCGATGCTGGGGCAGGCGGGCTTCGACATGGCCCGCTACCACGAGGAAAGCTTCTCCTTCGAGGACCTGTCACCGGCGGTCGTGGAAGAGGTGCTGGAGCAGGAAGCGCCCGCGACGAAGACCTTCCGGGTCGAGTTCGCCAAATCGAAGCGGGTGGTCGAATGCCCCGCCGACGTGCCGATCCTGACGGCGGCCCGCACGGCGGGGATGCGGCTGCCGTCCTCCTGCACCAAGGGCATGTGCGGCACCTGCAAGTCGAAGAAGCTGTCCGGCGAGGTGGCGATGACGCATCAGGGCGGCATCCGCCAGCGCGAGGTGGATCAGGGCATGATCCTGATCTGCTGCGCCAAGCCGCTCTCCGACCTGGTGATCGACCGGTAGCAATGGCCCCCACCGTGACCCGCTCCACAGTGACCCACCCCGCAGGGGCCCGCTCCACCGGCACCCGCTCCATTGATCCCGGTTCGCTGACGCGGTTCGGCTTCCTGACCCTGCCCAATTATTCCATGATCGCCTGCTCGGCGGCGATCGAGGCCTGCCGCATGGCGAACTATATCGCGGGCGAGGCCGTCTACTCCTGGACGGCGCTGACGCTGGACGGCATGCCGGCGCCGTCCTCCAGCGGCTTCGCGCTGTCACCCACCGTGGTGCTTGGCGATGCCGGTCCGCTCGACGTGGTTTTCGTCTGCGGCGGCATCAATGTGCGGCACGCGGTTGACCGGCGCCTGAAGGACGAACTCCGCCGCCTCGACCGGCGCGGCATCGCGCTGGGCGCGCTCTGCACCGGCACCTTCGCGCTGGCGGAAGCCGATCTCCTCGACGGCTATCGCTGCGCCATCCATTGGGAAAACCTCCATTCCATCCGGGAGGAATTCGAGGATGTCCAGTTCACCGAGGACCTCTTCGTGATCGACCGCGACCGCTTCACCTGCACCGGCGGCATCGCCCCGCTCGACATGATGGCGGTCTTCGTGGAAGCGCGGCTTGGCCGCGACGCGGTCGTCCGCATGTCCGACCAGTTCATCGTGGACCGGGTGCGCCATGCCGGAGAGCCGCAGCATCCACCGGCCCGCAGCCGCTTCGCCGTCACCCATCCCGAACTGGAGCGCGCGGCCGGCCTGATGCGCCGGACCATCGACGCGCCGTTGTCCGTGACGGTTGTGGCGCAGCGCATCGGTCTCTCGCCGCGCCAGCTGGAGCGGCTCTTCAAGCTGCATCTCGCGACGTCGCCGGGAGAGTTCTACGTGACGCTGAGGCTCGACCGGGCGCGCGAGCTGCTGCGCCTCTCCGAGCTTTCCGTTACCGATATAGGGCTCGCCTGCGGCTTCCAGTCCGCCGCCCATTTCTCCGCCGCCTATCGCCGCCGCTTCGGTCATTCGCCGCGCGCGGAGCGGAACGGCAAGGGCGCGCCCTCCGAGACGGGCGCTTCATCCGTATCTCCGAGCATCCCGTAAGCGTCGCGGCCCTCAGGATCAGCCCAGGACACGCCATGATCGCCAATGCCGAAGCTCTCCTGAAGCCGCTCACCATCAAGGGCCTGACGATCCGCAACCGCGTGATGTCCACGAGCCACGCGCCGGGCTATGGCAAGGACGGCAAGCCGCAGGAGCGCTACCAGCTTTACCACGAGGAAAAGGCCAAGGGTGGCATCGGCCTCACGATGTTCGGCGGCTCGTCCTCCGTCGCGCTCGACAGCCCGGCCGCGCCGTGGAACCAGATCTCGGTCGCCGACGACAGCGTCGTTCCGTTCTTTCGCGAGTTCTCCGATCGCATTCATCGCCACGGCGCCAAGCTGATGATCCAGCTGACCCATATGGGCCGGCGCACCAAGTGGGACACGGAGAACTGGTTTCCGACGGTTGCGCCCTCGCCGCGCCGCGAACCCGCGTCCCGCACCATCCCCAAGGAAGCGGAAGACGAGGACATCGCCCGTATCGTCGCGGGCTTCGCGCAGGCGGTGCGGCGCTGCAAGGAGGGCGGGCTCGACGGCTGCGAGATTTCCGGCGCGCACGGGCATCTGCTGGATCAGTTCTGGTCGCCCTCGGTCAACGCGCGCACCGACAGATACGGCGGCTCGCTGGAAAACCGCATGCGCTTCGGCATCGAGGTGCTGGAGGCCATGCGCGCGGAAGTCGGTGACGATTACGTCATCGGCATGCGCATGTCGGGCGATGAACTGATCGCCGACGGGTTGACGCAGGAAGACCAGATCGCCATCGCGGTGGAGTATTCCCGGCGCGGGCTCGTCGATTTCATCAATGTGCTGGGCGGGCATGCGCGCGACCACATCGCCCATGCGATCTCGCTGCCCAACATGGCTTTCCCGGTCGCGCCGTTTCTCTATCTGCCGAGCGCCATCAAGCGCGAGGTGGACGTGCCGGTCTTTCACGCCCAGCGCGTCACCGATCTCGCCACCGCCGCCCGCGCCGTCACCGAGGGCCATGTCGACATGATCGCCATGACGCGCGCCCATATCGCCGATCCGCATCTCGTGCGGAAGCTGCAGGAAGGCCGCGCCGACGATATCAGGCAATGCATCGGGGCAGGCTATTGCATCGATCGCATCTATGTCGGCGGCGACGCGCTCTGCATCCAGAACGCCGCGACGGGCCGCGAGGCGACGATGCCGCATGTGATCGCCAGGGCCGAAAAGCCGCGCAAGGTCGTGGTGGTCGGCGGCGGTCCCGGCGGACTGGAAGCGGCGCGGGTCGCCGCCGCTCGCGGTCATTCCGTCGTGCTCTTCGAGAAGGAGCGGCTCGCCGGCGGGCAGATCAACATCGCTGCAAAAGCGACGTGGCGAGAGGCGCTTTCCGGCATTCCGCGCTGGCTGCACGCGCAGGCGGCGAAGAATGGCGCCGATCTCCGGCTCGGCACGGAGGCGACGGAGGGGGCGATCATGGCCGAGGCGCCGGACGTGGTGATCGTCGCCACCGGCGGCCTGCCCAGCCTCGGCCATGCCAAGGGCGCGGAACACGCGATCAGCACCTGGGACGTCCTGACCGGCACCGTCGAGCCCACCGGGTCCGTGCTGCTCTTCGACGAGATGGGCCAGCACAATGCCGCCTCCACGGCGGAAACGCTCGCCAAGCGCGGCTGCCTCGTGGAGATCGTGACGCATGACCGCATGGTGGGCGAGGAGATCGGCACGACCAACCAGCCGATCCATCTCCGCGAACTCTATAAGCTCGGCGTGGTGATGACGCCGAACATGGACCTCATCGAGATCTACCCCGAGGGCAACCGCCTGATCGTGGCGCTCCGCAACACCTATACGGACGCGGAGGAGGAACGCGTCGTCGACCGCGTGATCGTGGAACGCGGCACGCTGCCGGTCGATGCGCTCTACACGTCCCTGAAGGCGCGCTCGGTCAATGGCGGGCAGGTCGATCAGGACGCGATCGTCGCCGGCCGGCCGCAACCCTGGCCGGATGGCGACGGCTTCGCGCTCTACCGGGTGGGCGACGCGCTGGCCGGGCGCAACATCCACGCCGCGCTCTACGACTCGCTCCGTCTCTGCAAGGATCTCTGATGGCGCGGCCTGAGCGGACCGGTCCGCCATGAGCGCGACAGTCGCCCTCGCGCTGGTGGTCTGGCTCTCGCTCATCGCCGCGGCGATCCTGATCCTCAACCGCGCGCGGCTCTGGACGGTCGGTCAGCCAGTGCCGGTGGACTGGGCGAGCGGCTTCAAGGCGCTGCCCCGGCGATATCTCGTCGACGTGCACCACATCGTGGCGCGCGACCGGCAGGCCTCGCGCATGCACATGCTGGTGGCCGGGGGCCTCGTCGCGGGATCGGCCCTCGCGGCGCTCGGGATCGTTCCGCCGCTCGGCCACGCGCGGTTCTACTGGGCGCTCGTGGCGCTCATCTTCGCCATCATGCTAGCCGGCGGCTTTCTCGTGGGCCGGCGGCGTTATCCGGTGAAGCCGCCGAGATTGTCCGGCGGCACGTTCCAGCGGCTGCCTTTCCTGCTGACGGGCTACGCGCTCGGCGCTTTCCTCGTGGCTCTCTCAGCCGCGATCGGTCCGTTGCCGGCTCTCGGCTGGGCCGGGCTCGTTCTGGCTGCCGTGGGGGGCTTCGGCCTCGCTTTGCAACTGGGGCAGGGGCCGATGCGCCATGCCGTGACGGGCGCGCTGCATCTCGTCGCCCATCCGCGTCCCGGCCGCTTCGAGGGAAAACGGGAGACGGCGCTCGCGCCGTTGAACCTCAACGAACCGAAGCTCGGGATCGAGACGCCGGCCGATTTCGGCTGGAACCGGCTGCTTTCCTTCGATGCCTGCATCCAGTGCGGGCGCTGCGAGGTCGCCTGTCCCGCCTTCGCCGCCGGCCAGCCGCTCAATCCGAAGAAGCTGATCCAGGATCTCGCCGCCGCGCTCGCGCCCGGAAACGATGCCGCCTATGCCGGACGTGGCTACCCGAACGCGCCTGATGTGGCGGGTGTGGGCTCGCCGCATGGCGCGATCATCGGAGCGGACGCGATGATCCATCCGGACACGCTGTGGTCCTGCACGACCTGCCGCGCCTGCGTCGAGGAATGCCCGATGACCATCGAGCATGTCGACGCGATCATGGGCCTGCGGCGTTTCCAGACGCTGGAGCGCGGCGCGGTGCCGGAAAAGGCCGAACTGCCGCTTTCCGACCTGCGCGGAGCGGACGAGCCGGGCGGCCGCGCGCTTGCCCGCCGCACTGACTTCGCCGCCGGCATGGATCTGCCGGTTCTGTCCGAAGACGGCGAGACGGACGTGCTGCTCTGGCTGGGCGAAGGGGCCTACGACCTCCGCGTCGGCCGCACGCTGCGCGCGCTGGTGAAGCTCTTGACCCTCGCGGGGGTGGATTTCGCCGTGCTCGGGGCAAAGGAGCGCGACACCGGCGATCTCGCGCGCCGGCTTGGCGACGAGGCGACGTTCCAGCGGCTCGCCCGCGACAACATCGCGACGCTCGGCCGTCATCGCTTTCGTCGTATTCTGACCGCCGACCCGCATGTGTTGCACGCGCTTCGGAACGAATATCCGGCCTTCGGCGGCAGCTACGAGGTGATCCACCACACCGCCTTCCTCGACGAACTCGTGGCGGCGGGGCGGCTCAAGCTGGCCGCTGCCCCGATCGCCGCAGGGGCAAGCGTCACCTATCACGACCCCTGCTATCTCGGCCGCTACAACGGCGAGACGGAGGCCCCGCGCCGGCTGCTCGACCGGCTCGGCTTGGCGCGCGTCGAAATGGAGCGGCACGGCAGACGCTCCATGTGCTGCGGCGGTGGCGGCGGCGCGCCCGTCAGCGATATTCCCGGCGAGCGGCGCATTCCGGATATCCGCATGGCGCAGGCCCGCGCCACGGGGGCGAAAATCGTCGCGGTGGCCTGCCCGACCTGCACCGGCATGCTGGAAGGCGTCACCGGCGAGCGGCCGGAGGTGCTCGATGTCGCCGAACTCCTGCTGCGCGCGGTGGAGGGCGCGGCATGACGCGGCCTCGCATCGATCCGCGCCAGGCGCGTGAAGCGCACAGGGTCATTTCGGTCGGCCGCTCGCGCTTCGACCTCGCGGCCAAGCCGGTGGGAGTGAGCCGGCGCCCGCGTCGCGATCCCCGGCGGGAGCGGGCGGAGCTGATGGTAGCCGACGCGGGCCGCATGCGACTCGACCGGGCGCGACCCTCCGGCATGGCCCAGCCTTTGCCTCAACGGGAAGCGGCAGCCGCTGCGCCCTCGGTGCGGATCATCGAAAACCCGGTTTTTCTTGTCCTCGTCATCGCGGACCCCATCGAGAACGGCACGCTGTCGGCGGTTGATCGGCAGGCGCTCGGCGCGGCACGGGCGCTGGCGGGCGGAGAAGGCGGGGTCGTCCTCTGTGCGGAAGCCCTGACCGAGGTCGCTGGCAGGGCGGGAGCCGACCGGCTGATCACCGCCCCCGCCGGGCTCAGCGACCCGGAGACACGGGCGGTCGCGCTCGAAGAACTGGTCGGCCTCCTGCAGCCGCGCCATGTCATCCTGCCGGAAACGGCCGATGGCGGCGATCTGGCGCGGCGGCTGGCCGTGCGGCTGGGAGAGCCGCTCTTCGCCGGGGCGGAGCAGGTTTCCCCGCGCGGCCTCGTCCGAAGGGTTCGGGGACGGCAGGTGGACCAGCGTGCCATGCCGCCGCGCATCGTCACCGTCGAGCCGGACATGGTCGCCCCGCATTCCGGCATCGCGCATGAGGCGCGGCCGCTGGAGGTCGATGTCCGCTGGCCCGGGGCGATGGTCACTCCTGCCGAACGCATCCGTCCTGATGCCGCGAGCCTGTCCCTGGCGGAAGCGGATTTCGTGGCCGCCGTCGGCAACGGGATCAGCGATCTCGAGGCGTTCCGATCGCTCGTGGCCGCGCTCGGCGCGACGCCCGGAGCCAGCCGCATGGTCTGCGACGCCGGCCTGATGCCGCGCGCCGCGCAGGTCGGCGCGTCCGGCACGGTGCTGTCCGCCGATTGCTACCTCGCGCTGGGGATCGCCGGCGCGCCGCAGCATCTGCAGGGTATCGCCGGCTGCCGCCATGTCGTGGCCGTCAACACCGACCTCCATGCCGCGATGATCGAGCGCGCCGAGTTGGCGATCGTCGCCGACGCGCAGGCGGTGATGCCGGCGATCCTCCGGCTCTTGGCGGAAGAGGAGCGGCAGGCATGAGGATCGTCGTCCTGCTCTCCGCGGGCCTGCATCCGGTCTCCGGACGCACGGTCCTGCAGAGGCTGGAAGCGCAGGCTATCCGCCTCGGCCGCAGCCTGATGGACGATGCGGGCGATGAAATCCTCGGCCTCCATGCCGGTCCCGATCCTTCGCGCGTCGCGGACGCTTTCGGCTACGGGCTGGACCGGATGATCTGCTGCCGGATCGCCGACGGCGACGATCCTGTGCCCAGCCTGAGCGCGGCGCTGGCCGATCTCGCGCCGGATCTGGTTCTCGCCGGGCGCCGCAGCCAGGGTGCGGATGAGACTGGGCTCGTACCGTATCAGGTCGCCCGCGATCTCGGCCTGCCCCTTGCCGCCGATGCCGCCGGGCTCATGCGGCAGGGCTTCCGGATCGTGGTGGATCAGGCACTGCCGAAAGGCGTCCGACGCCGCTCGGCCATCGGCCTCCCGGCGCTTGTTTCCGTGCATTCCGCCGCACCGCCGCCGCTGCCCTTCGTCTTCGCCGCCATGCGTCGCGGACGGGCCGATGAGAGGCCCGGTATTGCCGCGCCAGTCGCTCCCCGCGATCTGGAGGAGCGCCCGCATCGACCCCGCGCCAGGATCATCGGGCAGGGCGGCGGCAGCGCGGCGGAGCGCCTGAAGGCCGCGACGGAGACGGCCAAGGCCGGCGGCGACGTGCTGGTCGATCCCTCGCCCGACGAGGCCGCGCGCGCCGTCGTGGATTACCTCCGCCGCATCGGCGCTCTTGGGCCGGCGCCGCGCTAGCTCAGCGCTGCGCCGTTCGCCAGTTTTCCGCGCGGTAGTAATCGGCATCGGCGGCGGCGAGGCGCGGCTTGCCGAGAATGTGGTCGGCGGCCTTCTCCCCGATCATGATGGTCGGGGCGTTGAGGTTGCCCGTGGTGATCGACGGCATGATAGAGCTGTCGACGACGCGCAGGCCCTCCATGCCGATCACCCGCGTATCGGCATCGACCACGGCCATCGGATCGTCCGGCGAGCCCATCTTGCAGGTGCAGGACGGATGATAGGCGCTTTCCACATGCTGGCGCACGAAGGCGTCGATTTCTTCGTCGGTGACGACATCGGCGCCCGGCTGCATCTCGCGGCCGCGATAGCGGTCGAAGGCCCCTTGCGCGAAGATCTCGCGTGTCAGCCGCACGCAGGCTCGCATTTCCGTCCAGTCGTCGGGTTGGCTCATATAGTTGAAGGTGATCTTCGGCGCGTCCTGCGGATCGGCGGAAGCGAGCCTTACCCAGCCGCGCGATTTCGAGCGCATCGGTCCGACATGCGCCTGGAAGCCATGCTCGGAGGCCAATCCCTTGCCGTCGTAGGTCACGGCGAGCGGCAGGAAGTGGTACTGGATGTCCGGGAACGGCACGCCCGGCCGCGAGCGGATGAAGCCGCAGCTCTCGAAATGATTGGTCGCGCCGAGGCCGCCCTTCGTCGTCACCCACTGCATGCCGATCCGCGCCTTGGCGAGGGGCCGCATCGACGAATAGAGCGTGATCGGCTCCTTGCTGGCGACCTGGAAATAGAACTCCAGATGATCCTGCAGGTTCTCGCCGACGCCCTTCAGATCGTGCACGACTTCGATGCCGTGAGACTTCAGTTCCGCCGCCGGGCCGATGCCGGACAGCTTCAGGAGCTTCGGCGAATTGATCGGGCCGCTGGCAACGATCACCTCGCGGCGGGCGCGGGCGATCTGCTCCGCGCCGCCGCGGGAAAAGACGACCCCGACCGCGCGGCGTCCTTCCAGGACGATGCGGGATGCGAGCGAGTGGATCTCGATCCGCAGGTTCGGCCGCCGCATCGCGGGCCGGAGATAGGCGTTGGCGGTGGACCAGCGCCGGCCGTTATGGACGGTCATGTCCATGCGGCCGAAGCCTTCCTGCTGGCGGCCGTTGATGTCGTCGGTCACGGGATAGCCCGCCTGCCGGGCGGCTTCCACGAAGGCGCGATAGAGCGGGTTGGACAGCGTGCCGTAGCGGGTGTGGAGCTTCCCCTCGCCGCCGCGATAATCGTCGGCACCTTCCTGCCGCGTCTCGGCGCGGCGGAAATAGGGGAGGACGTCGCGATAGGCCCAGCCGTCAGCCCCTTCCTCTTCCCAGCGGTCGAAATCGCCGGGATTTCCGCGCACATAGACGAGGCCGTTGATGGAGGAGGAGCCGCCCAGCACCTTGCCGCGCGGCGTGTTCATGCGGCGACCGCCCAGATGCGGCTCGGGCTCGGATTCGAAGCCCCAATTGTACTTCCGCATGTTCATCGGGATGGAAAGCGCGCTCGGCATCTGGATCAGCACCGAGCGATCGGAGCCGCCATATTCCAGCACGAGGACGCTGTTCCGGCCGTCTTCGGTCAGGCGGTCGGCCAGCACCGAGCCGGCGGAGCCCGCGCCGACGATCACATAGTCGAATTCCCCTGCCTCGCGCGCCATGGCCGGTTCCCTCAATAAGGCGCTTCGACGGGGCCGAGATTGACGTAGACGCTTTTCAGCTGCGTGTAGTGCTCGATGGCGGCGCGGCTGTTCTCGCGGCCGAGGCCGGATTGCTTCACCCCGCCGAAGGGCAGCTCGATCGGCGTGATATTGTAATGGTTGATCCAGCAGGTGCCGGCCTGCAGCCGCGCGATGACGCGGTGGCCGCGCGCGAGATCGCGGGTGAAGAGCCCGGCGGCGAGGCCGAAATCCGTGTCGTTGGCCCGCGCGATCACCTCGTCCTCGTCGTCGAAGGCGAGCACGGTCATGACCGGGCCGAAGATCTCCTCGCGCACGATGGTCATCTCGTCCGAGCAACCGTCGAAGACGGTGGGCGCCACGAAGAAACCCTTGCCCAGCAGGCCGTCCGTAACCCGGCCGCCGCCGGTGATGGCGCGCGCGCCTTCTCGCCTGCCGGCGTCGATATAGCCGAGCACCTTGTTCATGTGATCCTCGGAGATCAGCGCGCCGACCTGGGTCGCCGGGTCCATGGGATCGCCGATCACCATGCGCGACGTGCGCTCCGCGAGCTTCTCCACGAAGGCGTCCTTCACCGCGCGGTGGACGAAGACGCGGGTGCCGTTGGAGCAGACCTCGCCGGCGGAATAGAAATTGGCGAGCAGAGCGCCGGATACCGCGTCGTCGAGATTGGCATCCTCGAAGACGATCAGCGGCGACTTGCCGCCGAGCTCCAGCGTCACCTGCTTCAGCGTGCCGGCCGCATCAGCCATCACCTTCTTGCCGGTGCCGACCTCGCCGGTCAGCGAGATCTTGCGGATCTCGGGATGGCGCGTCAGCATCCGGCCGGTCTCGCCGAAGCCCTGCACGACGTTGAAGACGCCGTCGGGAAGGCCGGCTTCCGTCATGATCTCCGCCAGCTTGACGGCGGTCAGCGGCGTCAGCTCCGCCGGCTTGAAGATCATCGCGTTGCCGCAGGCAAGCGCTGGGGCGGATTTCCAGCAGGCGATCTGGATCGGGTAGTTCCAGGCGCCGATGCCGGCGACGATGCCCAGCGGCTCGCGGCGCGTATAGCCGAAGGCGCCGGGGCCAAGATCCACATGCTCGCCCGTGATCCCCGCCGCGATACCGGCGAAATATTCCAGGCATTCTGCGCCGGAGATCACGTCGACCACGGAGGTTTCCTGGATCGGCTTGCCGGTGTCCTGCGTCTCCAGCCGGGCCAGTTCGTCGTTTCGCTCGCGCAGGATGTCGGCGACGCGCTTCAGCACGCGACCGCGCTGCGCCCCGGTCATCGCCGCCCATTCCGCCTGTCCCGTGCGGGCGGCATCCACCGCGCGATCGATGTCGGATTCGTCGGAGATCGCGATCTCGGCCAGCACCTCGCCGGTCGCGGGATTGATCGTGGTGAAGGTGTCGCGGCCCGAGCCGGAGCCCGACGCGCCGCCGATATGGTTGCCCACGACGCTGCGGGAAATCCGTCCAGGTGCGCCGGGTGCGCCGGGTGCGGCACCCAGCGGAGCGCCGGCCGCAAGCTGGGCGTCCATGAAGGCGGTGGCGATCTCGCGGGCGGCGTGGCTGTCCGTCTCGCCCGTGCCGGAAAGCGTGGAACGCAGCCACAGGCCATCGATGAGCGCGGCCACGGCGATCGCCAGCCGTTCCGCATCGGCGGGCTGCAACAGGTGCTTCAGATCATGGCGGAGGTTGGAGAGCATCCGCCGCTGGTAAATGTTCTGGATGCGCTTCAGCCGGGCGGAATGCAGCACCTGACCCCAGAAGGCGAGCCAGACGGTGCAGGTTTCCGCATCGAATTCCTCCGGCGCGAGATTGGCGTCGATCACCGCCTGGATGCGCTGGCGCGGGGTGTGGGAGCGGGCGAGCCGGCGCGACACGGCCCCGGCGACGCGGCCATAGAGATGGCGCAGCGTCGCCTCCAGAAGGCCGTCCTTGTCGCCGAAATAATGCGCGACCAGCCCCGGCGAAACCGTGGCCCGCTTGGCGATCTGCGCCAGGGTGGAAGCGTTGAAGCCGATCTCGGCCAGGCACGAGATCGTCGCCTCGATGAGCTGACGCCGCCGATCGTCCTCGCCTACCGTCCTGAGCCTCGCCGGTTCCCGCATCGGGCCTTATCCTTTTCACGCGTTCAATCCGCCTCCAGACTAGGCGTACTTGATTGAGCGTTCAATCAAGTATGGCCGCTGATCTTCGGAGATCGACCGCCGATTTGCCGCGGCGATGATGCTTCAACCGGCACGATCCCGGCAAGAGCGCGCTTGGCGCGAAAATTCCTCAGTTGTGATCAAAGATTGCGCATGACAATTCTTGATCATTGGAATTGAATGGTCGTTCAATAAAGGGCCGAAAAGGCCGAAGACTTGTATGGGGCGAGGGGAAGATGCGATCCGTCAAGCAAGATGGCGCGCGCATCTCTACTGCCGCGCCGATGGGTTGATCTCAACGAGGGGAACGAGATTGATGTCCGGAAAGACAAGCTTTCAGAAAACGTTGCTGGCAGCCGTGCTGGCGATCGCGGGCGGCATCGGGGCCGCGCAGGCCGCCGACCCGGCCGCGTGCAAGACGGTGCGTTTCGCCGATGTCGGCTGGACCGACATCACATCGACGACTGCGGTCGCTTCTCGCCTGCTTGAGGGGTTCGGCTACACGCCTTCCACGAAGCTGCTGGCGCTGCCGGTGACCTATGCCTCGATGAAGAACAAGGACATCGACGTCTTCCTCGGCAACTGGATGCCGAGTCAGGAGGGCGACCGCAAACGGTTTGTGGATGATGGCTCCGTGAAGGTCGTGCGGGCTAATCTGGATGGCGCCAAATACACTTTGGCCGTGCCGAAATACCTCTACGATGCCGGCCTGCAGAATTTTCAGGATATTGCCAAGTTCAAGGACAAGCTGGACGGCAAGATCTACGGAATCGAACCGGGCAATGACGGCAATCGGCACGTCCTCGACATGATCAAGAACAACACGATGGGCCTTGGCGGATTCCAGCTGGTGGAATCGAGCGAACAGGGCATGCTGGCGCAGGTCCAGCGTGCTACCTCCAGAAAGGAAGCCGTGGTCTTCCTCGGCTGGGCGCCCCATCCCATGAACACCAAGTACAACATGGAATACTTGAAGGGCGGCGACGATGTCTTCGGGCCGAACTTCGGCGGCGCTACCGTTTTTACGAACGAGCGGACGGGCTATGACACGGAATGCCCGAATGCAGGAAAGTTCATCAGCAACCTGAAGTTCTCCCTCGATATGGAGAACACGGTCATGGGGTACATCCTGGATGATGGGATGGAGCCGAAGGCCGCTGCGCAGAAGTGGCTCAAGGCGAATCCTGAGGTCTGGACGCCATGGCTGGACGGTGTGACGACCTTTGATGGCAAGCCTGCCATGCCTGCCGTGAAAGCGAGCCTGGGCCTCTAGCCCACTCGCTGAATCGCCGGAACCGGCCTTGAGGCCGGCCGGGTTCACTCCAAAGCATATCCGATCCTGCAAGGGCTGCGCCATGTACGACTGGCTGACGGAACACAAGATCCCTTTGGGGAGATGGATCACTCTCTTCACTGACCGGCTGAACGGTCACAAGGGTTTCTTTGACTTCGTCTCCTCGGTCATTGCGTCGCTCGTGGACGGTTTCACTTCCGGCCTGATCTGGTGCCCGCCGCTTCTCCTGGTCGCGGCCGTAGCGATCGGGGCCTACTTTCTTCACCGCTCCATCAGCCTAGTCGTCTTCATCGTCGCCTCGCTGCTTCTGGTCATCAACCTGGGCTACTGGGAAGCGACCATGCAGACACTCTCTCTCGTCTTCTGGGCAACGTTTGCTTCTGTTCTGCTTGGCGTGCCGATCGGCGTGGCGGCCGCGCACCGACCCTGGTTCTACCAGACACTCCGGCCGTTCCTCGACCTGATGCAGACGATTCCGACCTTCGTCTATCTGATCCCGACGCTGGTGCTCTTCGGCCTTGGTGCCGTGCCGGGCCTTATCTCGACAGTGGTGTTCGCAATCCCCGCACCGATCCGGCTCACCTACCTCGGCATCTCCTCAGTACCGAAACAGCTTCATGAAGCCGGCGAGGCCTTCGGCGCTACCAAACGTCAACTCCTCTACAAGGTCGAGCTTCCGCACGCACTGCCGACGATCATGGCCGGCGTGACCCAGTGCATCATGCTGAGCCTTTCCATGGTGGTTATCGCTGCCTTGGTTGGGGCGGAGGGTCTCGGTACTCCCATCCTGCGCGCCCTCAGCTCGATGAATGTCGGCATGGGGTTTGAAGCCGGGCTGGCCATCGTTGTCCTCGCCATCATCCTGGATCGGGTCTGCAAAAGTCCCGAGCCAAGGCGTAGCAAACGGAGCTGAGCCATGACCGCAGTCGAGTTCAGGAACGTCGACATCGTCTTCGGTGACCGGCAGAAGCGGGCGCTGGCCATGATCGACGAGGGGCGGACGCGCGACGAGATCCTTGCCGAAACGGATTCGGTGCTGGGGGCGGCGGGGGTGAACCTCACCGTCGAACCCGGCGAGATCTGCGTGCTGATGGGGCTCTCCGGCTCCGGCAAGTCGACCATCATGCGGGCGGTGAACCGGCTGAACGAGGTCGCGCGGGGCGAGGTCCTCGTCCAGCACAAGGGCAAGCCGGTCGACGTGGCGAGCTGCGACGACGGTACGCTCCGCGACCTTCGCACCCACACCGTTTCCATGGTCTTCCAGCAGTTCGGCCTACTCCCCTGGCGCACCGTTCGCGAGAATGTCGGCTTCGGCCTGGAATTGCAGGGCATGAAGAAGGAAGAGCGGCGCCGGATCGTGGACGAGAAGCTCGCGATGGTCGGGCTTTCCAAATGGGCCGACAAATACGCCCACGAGCTCTCCGGCGGAATGCAGCAGCGCGTCGGCCTTGCCCGCGCCTTCGCGACCGACGCCGATATCCTCTTGATGGACGAGCCGTTTTCCGCGCTCGATCCGCTGATCCGCTCCAAGCTGCAGGACGAGCTCCTCGACCTGCAGAAGTCGATCCAGAAGACCATCCTCTTCGTCAGCCACGATCTCGACGAGGCGATGAAGCTCGGCAACAAGATCGCCATCATGCAGGACGGCCGTATCGTGCAGGAGGGCACGGGCGAGGACATCGTGCTGAACCCGGCGACGCCCTATGTCGCGGAATTCGTCAAGCACATGAACCCGCTGAACGTCCTGCGCGGCAGCAGCGTCATGCGACCCGTCGCGGCGCTGCGACGCGATCAGGGCGCGGTGCTGCTCGATCAGGCCGGGCAGATCCGGCTCGACCTCGACAAGGCGGGCTGCCCGGTTGGCGTGCGCATCAATGGCGGCGGCGGCAAGCTCGGCGTCTGCGACGAGGAAGAGGGCACGGTGGACGGCGACTGCGACGTCATCGTCGCACCGGTCGACCTCAAGCTCCGCACCGCGATCGCGCTGAAGCGGCAGACCAATCATCCGATCCTGCTGGTGGACGGACTCGGCCGCCTCGCCGGCCTCTGCGACGACGAGGAAATCTATCGCGGCCTCCTGCAGCGCCGCGATCACTGACCGGCGTCAGCGAAGCGCTCGCGGTACGCCTGCGGCGATACGGCGAGGTGGCGAAGAAAGGTCCGGCGCAGCGTTTCCTCCGAGCCGAAGCCGCATTGCGCGGCAACCCGCTTGACCGGTGTCGCCGTATCCTCCAGCAGCCGGCGCGCGGCCTCTATACGCAGCTGCTCCACGGCGCGTGCCGGCGTGGCGCCGGTTTCTTCCCGGTAACGCCTGAGGAAGGTCCGCTCGCTCATGCCGGCGCGCCCGGCGAGTGCGGGGACGGTCAGGTTCGCATCGGGATTGTCGATCATCCAGGCATGGAGGTCGCCGAAGCGGCCTTCCGCGTGCTGCAAGGCAAGTGCCGTGCTGAACTGCGCCTGACCGCCGGGCCGTTTCAGGAAGACGACCAGATCGCGCGCGATGGCCAGCGCAGGCGCGCGGCCGAGATCGCGTTCCACCATGGCGAGCGCGAGGTCGATCCCGGCGGTGACGCCCGCCGAGGTCCAGAGCGCTCCATCCTCGATGAAGATCGGCTCCGGCTCCACCTTCGCGGCCGGATAGGCCTCGGCCAGCCGCGCGCAGCTGTCCCAATGCGTCGCGACACGTTTTCCGTCGAGAAGTCCGACGGCGCCGAGCAGGAAAGCGCCGGTGCAGACGGAGGCGAGGCGGCGGACATGGCCGGCGCGCTGGCGCAGCCAATCGGCGAGCGCGGCATCCGTCGCCGCGTCATGGACGCCTTTGCCGCCGGCGACGATCAGCGTGTCGGCCGGCGTCCCGACCGAGGGAAGCGGCTCGGTCGCAAGCGTCAACCCGGCGGACACGGTGATGCTGCCGGGCTCCTTGGCGATCACCCGCGTCTCGTATGGCGCGGTTTCGTCGCCGGCCAGTGCGTTGGCCGTGGCGAAGACCTGCAACGGTCCCGCGATGTCGAGAAGCTGCGCCCGTGGAAAGGCCAGGATCTCGATCCGGCGCGGAGTGAATGGCGGAATGCGAGGGCTATTTGTCATATCCGCCAGACAATGCCGGGCTAGAATAGGCCTGTCCAGCTTGGGAGAGGCGCAATGACGATCAGAATTGGCTTTCTTGTTTTTCCACGCGTGCAGCAACTCGACCTCACCGGTCCCTACGACGTGTTCGGCTCACTGCCGGATCGCGAACTGCATCTGATCTGGAAGTCGCGCGAGCCGGTCGCTTCCTCCTCCGGCATGTGGCTGACGCCGGACACCAGCTTCGAGGACTGCCCCGAGCTCGACGTGCTCTGCATTCCAGGCGGCTCCGGCGTGAGTGCGCTGATGCAGGATGCCGAGGTCCTCGCCTTCGTGCGCGAGACGGCGGCCAAGGCCCGCTATGTCACCTCCGTCTGCACGGGTTCGCTGGTGCTGGGCGCGGCCGGGCTCCTGAAGGGCCGTCGCGCGACGACCCATTGGGCCTCGCATCATCTGCTGCCGTTGCTCGGCGCGGTCCCGGTGAAGGAGCGCATCGTGCGGGACGGCAACCTCATCACCGGCGGCGGCGTGACCGCCGGCATCGACTTCGCGCTGGCGGTGGTGGCGGAACTGACCGACCGGGCGCAGGCGGAAGCGATCCAGCTCGGTATCGAATACGCCCCCGCTCCGCCCTTCGATGCCGGCTCGCCGGAAACCGCGCCGGCCGGGGTGCTGGAACAGGTCCGCGCGAGCTATGCCGAGACAATCCGCCAACGCGGGGAGACCATCGCCATGCTGGGCCTTTGACCCTCCCGACGGGCTCGATCCGGCGGAACTCGAGCCCGTCCCCTCCGTTGCTGCGGCAGTGGTTAACGAGTTCATCGGAGGACCCATGTCTGATCCCAAGACCGAATATCCCGCGCCGCCGCAGCCCGCCCAGCAGCAGGAGCCTCCGGGCACGACAGCCGAGATGCATCCGAAGCCCGACCATGGCGAGCAAAGCTACAAGGGCAGCGGCAAGCTGGAGGGTCGGGTGGCGCTGATCACCGGTGGCGATTCCGGCATCGGCCGTGCGGTCGCAATCGCGTTCGCGCGGGAAGGCGCGGACGTACTCATCTCCTATTACAACGAGCACGAGGACGCGAAGGAAACGGTGAAGTGGGTCGAGAAGGCCGGCCGGCGCGCGCTGGCGGTGGCCGGTGACATCAAGGAAGAAGCCCATTGCCGCGACCTCGTCGAGCGCGCCGTGAAGGAACTCGGCGGTATTGACATCCTCGTCAACAACGCCGCGCACCAGAAGACCTTCGAGAGCATCGAGGACATCAGCGCGGAAGAATGGGACGTCACCTTCCGCACCAACATCTACAGCCAGTTCTATCTCTGCAAGGCGGCCGTGCCGAAGATGAAGCCGGGCAGCGCCATCGTGAACACGACGTCGATCAATGCCAAGAACCCGAGCCCGAAGCTGCTGGCCTATGCCACCACCAAGGGCGCGATCGCCAACTTCACAGCCGGCCTTGCCCAGCTCGTGGCCGACAAGGGCATCCGCGTGAACTGCGTCGCGCCGGGGGCCGATCTGGACGCCGCTGATCCCCTCCACCATGCCGGAAGATGCGGTGAAGACCTTTGGCGAAAACACGCCGCTCGGCCGCGCCGGCCAGCCGGCGGAACTCGCCCCGGCCTATGTTTTCCTCGCCTCGGCCGACGCGAGCTACATCACGGGTGCCATGGTGCCGGTCACCGGCGGGCGGCCCATGCTTTAGGGCACTGATGTTTTAAGCTTTTGGCCGGCGCGTCCCTGAGATGCGCCGGCCGCTCTTGCCGGGGAAGGCGAGGGCGTGAACAATGCGCGAGCCCGTCGAGGATCCCGCACTTGCCCGAATCTCCCGAAATTCAAGCTCCCCGACCGCTCTTGCTGATCCAGTGCGAGATTTTCGCGGAAGCATCGCCGCTGATCTGCGCCCGCACGGGCGAGATGGACGGCATTTTTCGGGGCGCGCTGGCGCTTGGGGAAGACAGGCTGAAGGTGGTGCGCGTCTGTTCCGGCGAGGCGTTGCCGGACCCGCGCGAGATCGCCGGTGCGATCGTCACGGGCGCGGCGGCGATGGTAGGCGATCCGCTGCCCTGGATTGCCCAGACGGCCGAATGGCTGCGGCAGGCACATGCTTCAGGCGTGCCTCTCCTCGGCATCTGCTTCGGTCATCAACTCCTGACGCACGCCCTTGGCGGCACGGTGGCGCCCAACGCCATCGGACCGGAATACGGGACGGTCGAGATCCGCAGCACCGAGGCGGCCGACGACGATCCGCTGCTCGGCCCGGCCGGCCCGGCCGGCAAGACCTTCAAGGCGCAGTCCGCCCACTTCCAGACCGCGACCG
This sequence comes from Faunimonas pinastri, assembly GCF_900110915.1. Lineage (GTDB taxonomy): Bacteria > Pseudomonadota > Alphaproteobacteria > Rhizobiales > Afifellaceae > Faunimonas > Faunimonas pinastri. The sequence goes on along the minus strand of NZ_FOFG01000006.1, from coordinate 177,708 downwards.
TTGCACCGGAAGGCGCGACCGTGCTGGCGGAAGGCGCCTCCGGCATTCAGGCGCTGCGCTTCGGGCCGAGCACCTGGGGTGTGCAGTTTCACCCGGAATTCGACCCGGAGATGGTCGGCCTGATCATCGAGGAAATTCACGGGCCGCTGGCGGATGCCGGCGCCGACGTGGAAGCGGCGCGGGCCTCGCTCCAGCGGACGCCGGAAGCCGCCGCCGTGCTTACTCGCTTTCGAGATCTGGCTCTGGCGGAGAACCGGGCAGCCGCGCCGAGCCGGGCGGCTGCCGGGTAGCGGTTACGCCTTCGGCGTTTCGACGCCGCCATGGTCGAGCGACCATTGCTTGGGATTGTGGAGGAAGGCCTCCACGGCATCCAGCGTCTTCGTGTCGAAGTAATTGTTGGTGCGCGCAAACTTCAGCACGTCCCACCACGTCGCCAGCGCGTGGAGCTGGACGCCTGCATCGGTCAGCACCTGCTTGGTCTCGGGGAAGATGTCGTAATAGAACACCACGAAGGTGTGGTTCACCTGCAGGCCGGCGCTGCGCAGCGCCTCGCAGAAGGTGAGCTTGCTGCCGCCGTCGGTAGCCAGATCCTCCACGAGGATGACGCGGTCGCCGTCGCGGAAGTGGCCCTCTATTTGCGCATTGCGGCCGAAGCCCTTCGGCTTTTTGCGCACATATTGCATCGGCAGCGACAGGCGGTCGGCGATCCAGGCGGCGAATGGGATGCCCGCCGTCTCGCCGCCGACCACGCCGTCCAGCGATTCAAAGCCGATGTCGCGAAGGATCGTGGAGGCCGCGAAATCCATCAGCGTGTTGCGCAGGCGCGGAAACGAGATCAGCTTGCGGCAGTCGATATAGACCGGGCTCATGCGGCCGGAGGTGAGCTTGAACGGCTCGTCGGCGCGGAAATGGATGGCCTTCACCTCCAGAAGCGCGCGGGCCGTGAGATCCGCGATCACGGCCTTGTCGGGAAAGTCTGCCACTGGTCCTGCCTTTGTCGGGGGTTGCGGGCTGCTGCTTAACAGATGGACCAGCGGAGATCGACATCCGGGCGGAAGACCTTCACCGATTCCTCTTCGCCTTCGATGGCGAGGCTGTCCGGCACCACGGGCGCCTCGCGCTTCAGCCGGATACTGTCGGTGTTCACCGGCAGCTTGTAGAAGGCCGGGCCGTGGCGGGAGGTGAAGGCTTCCAACTGGTCGAGTGCCCCTGCATCCTCGAAGACCTGCGCCAGACAGGAGAGGGTGGTCGGCGCGTTGAACATGCCGGCGCAGCCGCATTCCGCTTCCTTGTCGTGGATGCGGTGCGGCGCGGAATCCGTGCCCAGGAAGAAGTGGTTGTCGCCGGACGTCGCGGCCTCGACCAGCGCCTGTCGGTGCTCCTCGCGCTTGACGATGGGCAGGCAGTACATGTGCGGACGGATGCCGCCGCGGAAGAGGGCGTTGCGGTTCACGGTCAGGTGGTGCGGGGTGATCGTCGCGCCCAGGAAGCGATCGCCCGCGCGCACGTAGTCGGCGGCGTTCTTCGTGGTGATGTGCTCCATCACGATGCGAAGTTCCGGGAAGCGGTGGCGGATCGGCTGCAGCACGCGCTCTATGAAGACGGCCTCGCGGTCGAAGATATCCACGGCCGGGTCGGTCACCTCGCCGTGGATCAGGAGCGGCAGGTCGACCTCCTGCATCGCCTCGAAGACGTGGCTCACGCGGTCTATGTGGCTGACGCCCGCATCGGAATTGGTGGTGGCGCCGGCGGGATAGAGCTTCACCGCCGTCGCCTCGCCGGAGCGCTTGCCCTCGCGGATCTCCTCCGGGTCGGTTCCCTCGGTGAGATAAAGCGTCATCAGCGGGGTGAAGTCATGGCCCTCCGGCAGCACCGCGAGGATGCGCTCGCGATAGGCCCGGAGATCGGCCAGCGTGCGCACCGGCGGCTTCAGGTTCGGCATGATGATGGCGCGGGCGAACACGGCGGAGGTCGCCGGCAGCACGGATTTCAGCATGGCGCCGTCCCGCAGGTGGAGGTGCCAGTCGTCCGGGCGGATGATCTCGATGCTGTCGGTGGCGGTCACGGCTTTCGGTCCCTGCTCTCGGGCGCGTCTCGCGTCCGCGCGGCATATCCCTAGCCGATGCCGGCGCTGATTGACAAACGGTCAGCACTCCTTACCGTCCTCGCCCGATTTGAGAGCCCGGAACGAGAATGCGGCTCACAGAAATCTCAGGGAGTGAAACGGTATGAAACTTCTGCGTTACGGTCCGAAGGGCCAGGAAAAGCCCGGCCTTCTCGATGCCCAGGGCCGTATCCGGGATCTCTCCGCCCATGTCGAGGACATCCGGGGCGAGGTTCTTTATCCCGAAGGGCTGCGGCGCATCGCGGCGATCGATCCGGAAAGCCTCGCGGTTGTGGATGGCAACCCGCGCCTCGGCCCCTGCGTCGCCGGCACCGGCAAGATCATCTGCATTGGCCTCAACTATTCCGACCACGCCGCCGAAACGGGCGCCACCGTGCCGCCGGAACCGATCATCTTCATGAAGGCGACGTCGGCCATCGTCGGCCCGAACGACAATGTCGAGATCCCGCGCGGGTCCGAGAAGACAGACTGGGAAGTCGAACTCGGCGTCGTCATCGGCAAGCCCGCGAAATACGTTTCGGAAGACGAGGCGATGGATTACGTGGCGGGCTATTGCCTGACCAACGACGTGTCCGAGCGCGCCTTCCAGCAGGAGCGGCACGGCCAGTGGACGAAGGGCAAGAGCTGCGACACCTTCGGGCCGCTCGGCCCCTGGCTGGTGACGCGCGACGAGGTCGCCGACCCGCAGAACCTCAAGATGTGGCTGGAGGTCAACGGCCACCGCTATCAGGACGGCACGACGGCGACCATGGTCTACGGCGTCAGGTTCCTCGTCTCCTACCTTTCGCAGTTCATGAGCCTGCAGCCGGGCGACGTCATCTCCACCGGCACGCCGCCGGGCGTCGGTCTCGGCCAGAAGCCGCCGGTCTTCCTGAAGGCGAACGACGTCGTGCGGCTCGGCATCGAGGGCCTCGGCGAGCAGCAGCAGACCTTTATCCAGGGTTGAGGCTGCTCCGATCGGCAGGGCCGTCGCCATGACCGAGGAGGCCATTCTCCGGGCGCTGTTTCAGTCGGCGCTCGTGGCCGCCTTGCCCGATGGAAAATTCGGGGGGCGGCTGCCGCCGCCTCCCGCGCCTGGCGGCCGGACGATCGTGCTGGGCGCCGGCAAGGCTTCGGCCCGGATGGCCGGGGCCTTCGAGGCGGCGTGGCCGCATCCCTGCGAAGGCCTCCTGGTCACCCGCTACGGCCACGGTGCGCCGACGCGATCGATCGAGGTGGTGGAAGCCGCGCATCCCGTGCCGGACGAAGCCGGCATGGCGGCGGCGGAACGTATCCTGAAGCTGGCGCGATCCGCCGGTCCCAACGACCTCGTGATCGCGCTCATCTCCGGCGGCGCCTCGTCGCTCCTGACGCTGCCCGCGCCGGGGCTGACGCTTCGCGATAAGCAGGAGGTCAATCGCGCTCTCCTGAAGTCCGGTGCGCCCATCGGCGAGATGAACGTGGTTCGCAAGGCGCTTTCCGCCATCAAGGGCGGGCGGCTCGCGGCAGCCTCGTCGCCCGCCCGCGTCGTCACCTATCTGATCTCCGACGTGCCGGGAGACGATCCCGGCGTCATCGGCTCCGGTCCGACCATTCCCGAAGCCGCGCGACCGGAGGCGGCGCTGGCGATCCTGCGCGCCTATGGGATCGCCGTTCCCGCCCATGTGGAAGCGGCGATCCGCGCCAACGTCATCCCCGCCGACGTGCCCGCGCCGGAAATCCAAATGCTCGCCACGCCGAAAATGGCGCTGGACGCGGCGGCCGACAAAGCGCGGGAATTCGGCCTGACGCCGCTGGTCCTCGGCGATGCCATCGAGGGCGAAGCGCGGGAGGTTGCCAAGGCGATGGCCGGCATCGCCCGTTCCACCGCCGAGCATGGCGTCCCCGTCGCACCCCCGTGCGTGCTGCTGTCGGGCGGCGAGACGACCGTGACCGTGCGGGGCAAGGGGCGCGGGGGGCGCAACGCGGAGTTCCTGTTGGCGCTTGCTCTGGCCGTGGGCGGCAGGTCGGGCATCTCGGCGATCGCCTGCGATACCGACGGCATCGACGGCTCGGAGGACAATGCCGGGGCGTGGTTCGATGCCGGCCTGCTTGCCGAGGCGCGGGGACGGGGCGTCGATCTCGCGGCGGCGCTCGCCTCCAACGACGCCTATACCGCCTTCGCGGCGCTCAGCCGACTGGTGGTGACCGGTCCGACGCTGACCAATGTCAACGATTTCCGCGCCATCCTTCTTCGGCGGGTTTGAGGCGGGCCCGAGACAATGGCGGCTGGGCGGTGTCTCGTGGTATCAGCATTCCCGCAGGTTTCGGGCGCAATCGGGTTCCGGCCTCGTGATGCGGAGCCGGGGAGGCGGGGAAGTCCATGAAGCTTGCGCGACGTCTGCCGGTGGCGGGCCTGATCCGGCCGGTCCTGCTCGTCGCCGCCGTCCTGCTCCTTCTGCCGCTGGTGCTGCTGCCGCTCTACGGCTTCGTGAACCCGCCGGTGACCACCGTGATGCTGTTCAAGGCGGTGGGCGGCAACGGCATCCACAAGGAATGGCGCGACCTCTCCCACATCTCGCCCAATCTCGTTCGCGCGGTGATCGGCTCGGAAGACCAGCGCTTCTGCAGCCATAACGGTATCGACTGGACGGAGATGCAGAACGCGCTGGACACCGCCGACCGCCATGGCCGGATGCGCGGCGCCAGCACCATCACCATGCAGGTCGTGAAGAATCTTTTTCTCTCCACCAGCCGATCGTGGCTGCTGAAGGGAATGCAGTTCCCTCTGGCCCTCTATGCCGACCTTGTCCTTTCCAAGCGGCGGATCATGGAGATCTATCTCAACATCGTTGAATGGGACGAGGGGATCTACGGTGCGGAGGCGGCGTCGCAGGGCTATTTCCGCGTCGCGGCAGCGAAGCTTTCGGCCGCGCAGGCGGCGGGACTGGCCGCGACGCTGCCCAATCCGCTCGCCCGCAATCCCGCCCATCCCAGCCGTCGGATGCGCGGCATGGCCAACAAGATCGCCCGTCGGGCGGCCACCATGCAGCCCTATGTCGGCTGCGTCCTGAAGTAGTCCGACGCCGATTTCCCACTTCGCACTGGCCAAGGCTGTCAGAAAGGGCTATATGCCGCGCGAAAGGTCTGCTGCTCCAAGCGGCGGACGCGACGGGCTATGCCCGCGACTGTGTACCCGTTGGAGCTTGAGATGCCAGTCCCTAAAAGAAAAACTTCGCCGATGAAGCGCGGCTTCCGTCGTTCCGCCGACGCCCTGAAGCAGCCGACCTACGTGGAAGACAAGGATTCCGGCGAGCTTCGCCGCCCGCACCACGTCGACCTGAAGAGCGGCAAGTATCGCGGTCGCCAGATTCTGGAGCCGAAGGAGACGGTCTGACCGTTTCCTCTTTTCGAATTGAGGCCGGCCGCTGAGCCGGCCTTTTCGTTTCCGGCGTTTCGCTGATACGGATCGCCGTCCCGGTTCTCGGCGAGGCGACCCATGCGCAACATCCCGTTTCTGATCATCCCCTTCGTCATCTACGATGTCTTCGCGTTCCTGATCCTCAGCTCGGGGGCGGAGTTCGGTCAGTCCACGGTGTTCAGCGTTCCCATGGTGTCGGGCGCGAGCTTCACGCTGACGATCGGCGCGCTGCTCGTCGTCCTGGCGCTCGTCTTCCTCTTCGTGGAAATCGTGAAATCGACCCGTCTCGGCGCCGCGACCATCGTGGACCAGATTCTCTCCATGCTGGTCTTCCTCGCCTATGTCGTGGAATTCCTGCTGGTGCCGGCGGCAGCCACGGGCACGTTCCTGATCCTCACGATCATCGCGCTCCTGGACGTCTGCTGCGGCGTCGCCGTCTCGCTCCGTTCCGCGACCCGCGACGTCTCGGTCAGCCATCACTCGTTCTGAGCCGTTAACGCTTCCGGCCATTTCTGGGCGACGTTAAGATTGCTTTCATGACTGGTGGGAGAACCTAGAAGGCGAGCGATTCGCAAAGGGCTCATGCAAAGAGGGGCCTGGGAACTTGATTGAGGCGTCGGCCGTGTCACCCGTGCCCGAAGAGGATTACGTCCCGGATCTGACGCCGGTTCTCGCTGCCGGCGACCGGTCGGAGCGCGCCGAGCAGCCGGGCGCCAGCGCCTTCACGATCCTCAGCGCGGTCGGCGAGACCATGTACGAGTGGGATCTGGAGACGGACCGCATCCGCTGGGCCGCCAATGCCGCCGACATCTTCGGACTGCCGGATATCGCCCCGCTCGAAACCGGCGCGGGCTTCGAGGCCTGCGTCGATCCGCAGAGCCTGACCGACCGAAACCAGGCCGTGCGCAACGGCCTCGGCGTCGATTACGGTCGCGGCGTCGCTTTCGATATCGATTACGGCCTTCGCCTTCCCTCCAATTCCGACCAGCGTACCGTCTGGGTGAACGATCGCGGCATCTGGTACGGCGATGCGCAGGGCACGCCCTATCTGGCGCGCGGGGTGATCCGCACCGAGCGCAACCGTCCGGCTCTGATCCTGCCCAAGTCCGGCGCCGCATTGCCGCGACGCCGCGAGTTCCTGAAGCTCCTGGAAGGCACGCTTGCGGTCGCCCACCACTATCATTCGCTCTACGTCTTCGCGCTTCTGTCCATCGACAACCTGACCTCCATCTCCGAGGTCTATGATGCCGATGCGGAGGAGGAGGTGGAGGCCGCGCTGGCGCGTGCGCTCACCGCGTCACTGCGCAGTGGCGATGTCGCGGGCTGGATTTCCGACGGCGAGCTCGGCCTGGTCCTGCGCGTCGCCAACGAGCCGGAGGCGAATGCCGCGATCGGTCGTATCACCACGATCCTGGCGCAGCAGAATTTCGCGACGGCTGCCGGTCCCGCGAGCCCGCGCATTTCCACCGGCGCGGTGATGATCCCGACGGCCGCGCGCAGCGTCGACGAGGCGCTGTCGCTGGTGCGCGAGGCCCAGCGGGGCGCCAAGCTGAAGGGCTCCGGCCACTTCGTGATCCACACCGAACGGCAGAGCCAGCATCGGAAAAAACTGGGGCAGGCGGCGATCGCGCGCCTGCTGTCCAAGGCGCTGCACGAGAACACCCTCACCCTTGTGCGCCAGCCCGTCGTGCGCTCGCGCGACCGCAGCATCGCCTTCGAGGAATGCCTGCTTCGGCTGGTGGACGAGGAGGGCACGCTGATTCCCATGGGCGACGCCATCGCGGTGGCGGAATCGCTGGGCCTGATGCGGATGATTGATTTCCGCGTGCAGGACATGGTCTTCGAGATCCTGCGCCGGGAGCGCGGGACGACGCTGTCCTTCAACCTTTCGGCCGAAAGCACGCGCCAGCCCGGCTGGGTCGCCGCCTTCGAGCAGAACCTGCAGCGCTCGCCGGAACTGGCCGACCGCATCATCATCGAGATCACGGAAACCAGCCTGATCGAGGATATCGATGCGGTGCGCGATTTCGTGTTGCGCGTGCGCCGTCTCGGCTGCCGGGTGGCGATCGACGATTTCGGCGCGGGCTATACCTCGTTCCGCAATCTCAAGCTGCTCCCCGTCAATATCCTGAAGATCGACGGCAGCTTCATCCGCCAGCTGGCGAGCACGGAAAAGGACCGCCTTTTCGTCAAGATGCTGCACGAACTGGCGCGCAGCCTCGACCTGGAAACGGTGGCGGAGATGGTGGAGGACGCGGCCAGCGCTCGCGAACTCACAGAACTCGGGATCGACTATCTCCAGGGGTTCCACACCGGCAGGCCCGTGGCCGCACCGGCGGCCGCGTCCCTGGCCGCTCCGGTGACCGCTCTGGGCGGCGCTCAGGGTGGGCACGGCTCCGTCGATGATCGCGAACTCTGAGGGGAGCGGGTCAGGCCTTCTGCCGGCCGGCGATGCCTTCAAGGGTCTTCTGGATATCCTGGAGCTGCTTCTTCAGCGCCTCGATCTCGCCGTCGCGCTCGGCCTCGCGCTTTTCCGTATCCGCGCGCTGGGTCTTCCCGCCATCCTTGCCGTTTCGCTCGGAGGTGCCGGGGCGCGAACCCTCGGGCTTGGGCGGGAAAGGCATCCACATCCGCATGGCCTCGGAGAAAAGCTCCATGTTTCGGCGCGCCTGCTCTTCCATGAGGCCAAGCGGGTTTTCCTGCAGCGACTTGGAAAGATGCTCGCGAAGCTTCTCCTGGTCGCGGGTGAAGGTGGCCAGCGAGCTTTCCAGATAGCTCGGCAGGATCGCCTGCATGCTGTCGCCGTAGAACTGGATCAGCTGCCGGAGAAAGGCGATGGGCAGGAGACTGCCGTTGTTGCCGCGGTTCTCGTGCTCGAAGATGATCTGCCCAAGCACCGAGCGCGTGATGTCCTCGCCGGTCTTGGCGTCCTGAACGAGAAAGTCTTCCCCGTTCTTAACCAGCCGGGCCAGATCTTCCAGGGTCACATAGGCCGAGGTTCCTGTATGATAGAGGCGGCGGTTCGCATATTTCTTGATGATTATAGGATTGTCGCTCGGCATTGGCAGCCAGACTCCACCCTCCCGCCCACCAGAAGAGCAAGATCGCCGGAGGATAGGAAGAACCGGACCGGCTGGCCAGCATTTTTGCAGATGCCTATGTTTTGGACCATCATGGAATTGAGCGGACGCAAAAGTCCGACGCCGCTGAAAACCTTTTCCGGCGCGAAACGACCGCTCGATGCTGCACGGAGCCCCTCTTGGCCGAGATCGTAATCGTCAGCGCCGCCCGCACGCCGGTGGGCTCGTTCGGAGGCGCCCTGTCGTCCGTTGCGGCGCATCGTCTGGGCGCCGCCGCGATCGAGGCGGCGCTCGTGCGCGCCGGGATCGAACCGGGCGAGGTGGACGAGGTGATCCTCGGCCAGGTGCTGACGGCGGCGCAGGGACAGAACCCGGCGCGGCAGGCGGCCATGGCGGCCGGCATTCCGGCGGAACGGACCGCCTGGAGCCTCAACCAGATGTGCGGCTCGGGACTTCGCGCCGTCGCTGTCGGCATGCAGCAGATCGCCGCCGGCGATGCTTCGGTGATCGTGGCGGGCGGGCAGGAATCCATGTCGCGGGCTCCCCATGCGGCGCAGCTTCGCACCGGCCACCGCATGGGCGACTTCACCATGGTCGACACGATGCTGAAGGACGGGCTGATCGACGCCTTCAACGGCTACCACATGGGCGTGACGGCGGAGAACGTCGCGCGCAAGTGGCGGATCGGGCGGGAGGAGCAGGATGCCTTCGCCGTGGCCTCGCACGCCAAGGCGGGTGCCGCGCGCGCCGCCGGGCGCTTCCGCGACGAGATCGTCGAGATCTTGGTGACGAGCCGGAAAAGCGAGCAGAGAGTCATCGAGGACGAGCATATCCGCCCGGGTTCCACGCTGGAAGGCGTGGCGAAGCTTCGCCCCGCTTTCGATCCCGACGGGACGGTGACGGCGGCCAATGCGTCCGGCATCAATGACGGCGCGGCCGCGCTGGTGCTGATGGAGGCGGGGGAGGCGTCGCGGCGCGGGCTGGAGCCGCTGGCCCGCATCGCGTCGTGGGCCACGGCCGGCGTCGATCCCGCGCTGATGGGAACGGGGCCGATCCCGGCCGCGCGGCGGGCGCTCGCGAAGGCGGGCTGGAACGTCGGCGATCTCGACCTCGTGGAGGCCAACGAGGCTTTTGCCGCCCAGGCCTGCGCCGTCAGCCGGGAGCTGGCGCTGGACCCGGAGCGGGTCAACGTCAATGGCGGGGCGATCGCCATCGGCCATCCGATCGGCGCATCCGGAGCCCGTATCCTGACGACGCTGCTCTACGAGATGAAGCGGCGCGATGCCGGAAAAGGCATGGCTACCCTCTGCATCGGCGGCGGCATGGGCATCGCAATGTGCGTCGCACGAGGATAGAAGAAGCGCTTCGGCCTGAGCAGGGAGGACCGGCGGCGCGGACCGCCGGATGACAAGATGACGAAGGTTGCACTGGTGAGCGGCGGCACGCGGGGGATCGGCGCGGCGATCGCCATGGCCCTGCAGGCGGCGGGACACCGGACGGCGGCGACCTATGTCGGCAATGCCGAGCGGGCCGGGGCCTTCCACGCCGAAACCGGCATCCCGGTCTATCGCTGGGACGCCGCCGATTTCGAGGCGTCCGCCCGCGGCATAGCGGAAGTGGAGGCGGATCTCGGGCCGGTGGAGATCCTGGTCAACAATGCCGGGGTGAGCCGCGACGGCTGGTTCCACAAGATGAGCGCGGAAACCTGGTCTGAGGTGATGCGCACCAATCTCGATTCCGTCTTCGCCATGACGCGACCGGTGATCCAGGGCATGCGCGACCGGGGCTTCGGACGGATCGTCAACATCTCCTCCATCAACGGCCAGAAGGGGCAGATCGGACAGGCCCATTATGCGGCGTCCAAGGCGGGCATGATCGGCTTTACCAAGGCGCTGGCGCTGGAAAGCGCGCGCAACGGGGTCACGGTCAACTGCATCTGTCCCGGCTATATCGAGACCGAGATGGTGGCCGGCGTGCCGGAGCGGGCGCTGGAGCAGATCCTCAGCACGATCCCGACCGGGCGGCTGGGCACCGCCGATGAGGTCGCTTCCCTCGTCGCCTATCTCGCCTCCGATCAGGCTTCGTTCGTGACCGGCGCGGTGCTCTCCGTCAATGGCGGGCAGTACATGGCGAATGGGTGACGGGGCCAATGGTTGACAGGCAAAGGGTCGAGGGGCCAAGGATCGAGGGGCGCATCACCGGCGGCGGTCAATGGCCGATTTCGGGCGAGGGCCGACGTTTACCTCTCCGGCGGGACTGTGATGACATCACGGCGATGAGAGGGCGGATCCCGGAACCGGCCGCTTCGATGAGTCGTTAGCCCCGCATGAGCACGTCCGACGTCCAGCCTGATCATCGTACCGGTGGGCGCGGCCTTCTCCGCCAGGCCTGGCGCTTCATCAAGCCTGTCTGGGATGTGGGCTACGAATCCTACGAGGGGCTGAACAAGCATGACGGGCTGATGGTCGCCAGCGCCATCGCCTACTCGCTCGTCTTCGCCATATTCCCGTTCCTGCTCTTCATGGTCGGTCTGGCCGCCGCGCTCGGCGGCGCCGATCTCGCCGACTTCCTGACCCGGGAAGCCTTTTCCGCCATGCCGAGCTACATGGCCCAGTCGATCGAGCCGCAGCTCAAGGCGGTGCTGGCCACGCACCAGCAGGGCAGCTTCCTGACCTTCGGCCTGCTCGGGACGCTGCTGTCCATCACCAGCGGTATCGAGTCGATCCGCGACGGGCTGAACCGCGCCTATGGCTGCCAGGATCGGCGGAACATCTTCCGCAAGCGGCTTTCAAGCCTGCTTTTCGTTTTCGGCGGCATCTTCTTCCTGATCGCGATCAGCGTGCTCGCCATCGCCTTGCCGGTGTGGCTGGCCATGGTGGAGCCTTACTTCCCGCACATCTCGATCTATAGCGGGCTGATCACGGTGGGCCGCCACCTGCTGCTCCTGGTCATCCTCGGCGTGATGATCGCCAGCATGCACCTGTTCCTGACGGCGCGGGAGCGGCATCTCAAGCAGATCGCGCCGGGCGTTGTCATGACGCTGGCGCTCTGGTGGCTCGCGGGTCAGGCCTTCGGCATCTATCTGAGCCGCATCTCCAATTTCTCCGCCACCTATGCGGGTCTGGCCGGCACGATCGCCCTCCTGTTCTTCCTCTATATCCTGGCGGTGATCTCGCTCTGGGGCGCGGAGATAAACCGGGCGATCGCCCTGCATTTCGGCAAGAAACAGGATCTCTGCACCGACGGTCGCTCCTGACTGGCCTGCCTCAAAACCGCGTCTTCCGCCACGCGGGCTTTGCCCTTATGCCTGAACCGTTCAATCGGCTCGGGCTCATGACGCGCGCTTCGGCAACCCTGATCGGCTTTTCCGCAATCCTCATGTGGTCACTGCTGGCCGTCTTCACGGCCGCGAGCGGGACCGTGCCGCCGTTCCAGCTGGCGGCGATGACGTTCGCCATCGGCGGCGCGCTCGGCGTGGTCTGGATCGCGGCGGGCGGACGCTGGCGCGAGCTTCGCCAGCCGCTGCCGGTGTGGCTCACCGGCATCGCCGGGCTCTTCGGCTACCACGCGCTCTACTTCACCGCATTGCGCAACGCACGCCCGGTCGAGGCGGGGCTGATCTGCTATCTCTGGCCGCTGCTGATCGTGCTCTTTTCCTCGCTGCTGCCGGGCGAGAGGCTGCGCTGGTACCACATCGCCGGGGCGCTGCTCGGCCTCGCCGGAACGGTGCTGATCATCGGCGGCCGGGCGTCCGCGACAGGCTTCGGCGGCGGTAACCTGCTGGGTTACGGATCGGCGCTGGCGGCGGCCTTCACCTGGGCGGCCTATTCCGTCCTCTCCCGCCGCTTCGCCGCCGTGCCGACCGCCGTGGTCGCCGCCTTCTGCCTCGCCACTGCGCTACTCAGCGCGCTCTGCCATATGCTTTTCGAGATCACCGTCTGGCCGCAGGGCGGGGGGCAATGGCTGGCGATCCTGGGCCTCGGTGCGCTGCCGGTGGGCGCGGCGTTCTATGTCTGGGATTTCGGCGTCAAGCGCGGCAACATTCAGGTGCTGGGCGCGGCAAGCTATGTCGCGCCGCTGCTTTCCACATTGATCCTGATCCTTGCCGGCTTCGGGCAGGTCACCGCGGCGCTGGCGGTCGCGGCGCTGCTCATCAGCGCCGGAGCCGTGCTGGCCTCGCGCGACATGCTGATCCGGAAGCGCGCCGCCGAGCCGGCTGCAACGACCGCCTAGATCGAAGATTCTTGAGCTCAGAGCCACAGCCGCATCGCGGCGAGCTGGATTTAGTGAGGAGGCTGGCCGCGGGCTCTTTCTAGCAGTGGCCACGCGGCGGAGGGCTTCAGCTTCGAGCTTGTTGGGTTGCAGCGGCTCGATCACGTATCAAGTCGGCCGGGTCGTGTCGGTTATTGAAAGCCTGCATCAATAAGCAACGCAGATGAAAAGCGCAGATGGTTGGAAGCTGCGTACAGAGCTATGCCTTGAGCATGACCCGCTACCCGGTACAGCTCTCACCTGCGTGACATTGGCTGGAATCTCCGGGACCCGATCGGACTGGCGGATGACGAAGGCTTGCCCGACGAGGGATGCGCGGACGAGTTGTTACCTGCTCCACGTCGTCAGTATGATCTCCCACGGTCACTCGAAGAGCGCGGCGGCCGCCTGCCTCACCGACGTAGCATCCGCGCACATGGGCCTGCCGAGCGTGGACGCCGAAGGCGCAGCGGCGACGTCCAGCGCGATTGCGGATTACCTGAGATCTCTACCAGATGGTCCCGAGACGGTTCGCTGAACGCGCTTGTGGTTCACGACGCTAGGCTTCCGCCGGAGCAAACCGGCCGGGATCGCCCATGCCGGGCTCCCAGCCGTCCGGCGCCAGTTCAAAGCCCTCGAACCGGAAACCCGGCGCGACCGTGCAACTGACCAGCGTCCATTCGCCGGTGCTGACGGCAGACTGCCAGTGTCGTCGCGGCACGATGACCTGCGGCCGCTCGCCCAGTCGCAGGTCCGGGCCGAGCATATGCCGCTCGGCATGCGCATCGTCGCCGCCCGCGAGCGAAAGAGCGAGCGGTGCCCCCGCATGGAAATGCCAGATCTCGACCGCGTCGATCCGGTGCCAGGCGGAAACCTGACCTTCCGCCAGCAGGTAATGGATCGCGGTGGAGCGCGGACGTCCGTCCGGGCCGTTTTCATCCTGGAAGGTCTGGCGATAGGCGCCGCCCTCCGGATGCGGCTCCAGATCCAGGAGGCGGATCACCTCCCTGGCGGAAAGCGGCCGCTCCGGCAGCCCGTCCATCAGAACCGGTCCTTGCGGGCGCGGATCTCGGCGAAGACTTCCTCGTCGGTGGCATCTTCCAGCCCGAGCGTGCGGCGGATATCCGGGTCGTCCGGCCGGAGATAGGGGTTCAACCGCTTTTCCTCGCCGATGGTGGTCGGCAGCGTCGCCTCGCCCGCCTCGCAAAGGCGCTGTACCTCGTCCAGCCGGTCGCGCAGCGCGTCGTTGTCGGGATCGACCGTGCGGGCGAACAAGGCGTTGGCCAGCGTGTATTCGTGGCCGCAATAGACGGCGGTGTCGTCCGGCAGCGCGCGCAGCTTCTGCAGCGAGTCCCACATCATCGCGGGCGTGCCCTCGAATATGCGGCCGCAGCCCAGCGCGAACAGCGTATCGGCGGTGAAGGCGAGCTGCTGGCCCGGCAGGTAGTAGCAGACGTGGTCCAGCGTATGGCCCGGCGTGGCGATCACCTGGAACTCCGCGCCGGCCAGCTCGAAGCGCTGGTCGTCCTCCACCACCTCGTCGTAGAGCCCGAGGTCGGAGCTCTTTTCCGGTCCGATCACCTGCAGGCCGGGATAGGCGTCGCGGAGCGCCGGGATACCCTCTACGTGGTCGGCATGCTTGTGGGTGACGAGGATGTGGGTGAGTTCCCAGCCGCGCGCCCGGAGCTGCTCCTGGATGGCGGCAGCCTCGGGCGCATCGATGGCGATGGTGGCCGAGGTGTCCTCGTCGTGCAGCAGGACCGCGAAATTGTCCTTGCGGGCCATGAACTGGACGATCTGGAACTGCGTCATGAGGCGGACTCCTGCGGGGAGGATGTTGCGGGATCGGTAAGCTCCGTTCTTTATAGGGCGGCAACGGGCCGTTGTAGACCTCCCGTTGCAGTCCTTCACCGGACCGGAGCCGCATTCGACGCATGTATCTCGACATCATCGACATCCGGGATTTCTATTCCAGCCTGCTCGGCCGTGTCGTGGCGCGCAGCGTGGAGGCGGCGGTTTCCGCGCTGATGCCGCCGGACCCGAAAGCGCGGGTGCTCGGCTTCGGCTTCGCCACGCCCTATCTCGGCCGGCTCAGGGGCAATTGCGAACGCGTGCTGGCCTTCATGCCGGCGGGGCAGGGCGTGCTCGACTGGCCGCCGGAAGGCCCCTCGGTGACCGCGCTGGTGGAAGAGGACGCGCTGCCGCTGCCGGACCAGAGCATGGACTGCGTGCTGATCGTGCATGCGCTGGAAATGTCGCCGAAGCCGCTGGCGCTGATGGCGGAGGCGCGTCGCGTGCTGACCATTGGCGGCAAGCTCATCGTTGTGGTGCCGAACCGGCAGGGCGCCTGGTCGCGCTTCGACATCTCGCCCTTCGGCTTCGGCCAGCCTTATTCGCGCGGCCAGCTTCGCTCGCTTTTCGCCGAAGCCGGGTTCGAGGCGGAAGCCTGGGCGACCGCGCTCCATATGCCTCCCTTCAGTCATCGCTCCATGCTGGCGATTTCCGGCACGCTGGACCGGGCCGGGCAGCGGACCTGGCCAGCCTTTTCCGGCGTGATCTGCGCCCGCGCCACCAAGCGCAACATCCAGGGCGTGCGGGTGCGTTCCCGCCGCGTGCTCTCGCCGGCGCTCCGCCCGGTGCTCCAGCCCTCCGGGCTTGCCGGGCTGCACCGCACGAAGGCGCATGCCGCCCCGCTTCTCATCGACCCGGACAAGGAGCAGACATCGTGACGAGCGCCGGGCTGGCCGATCTCTACCGGGAGTACATCGCCTGCCTGAACCGGCAGGACTGGGACAACCTCGGCAACTCCGTCCACGACGATGTCTGCTACAACGGCGAGCGGATCGGGCTCTCGGGATACCGCAGGATGCTGGAACGGGACTTCCGCGAAATCCCGGACCTCCAGTTCCACATCGAGTTGCTGGTGTCCGAGCCGCCGGTCATCGCCAGCCGCCTGGCTTTCGATTGCACGCCCGTCGGGACGTTCCTGGGCGTGCCCGTCGATGGAACGCGGATACGCTTTTCCGAGAACGTGTTCTACGAATTCCGGGACCGGCAAATCGTGCGGGTCTGGTCCGTGATCGACAAGGCGGCCGTCGAAACCCAGATGCAGTCCCGGATCCAGGACCGGACGCGGGGAGCCGGGCTCTAGGGCTTCGACAGCAGAAACACCGCCTGCTTGGAAAAGGCGTTCCAGTAGCCCCAGGACGAGGAGCCGCCGAGCCGTCGCCCGTCGCCATAGAGCGCCACGGTCTGCTCGATTTCCGCGCCCACTTCCCTCACCAGAGCGCGGAAATCGAGCACCGTGCAGAAGTGGATGTTGGGCGTGTCGTACCAATGGTACGGCAGGTCGTGGGTGATCGGCATGCGGCCGTACAGCATGAACTGGCCGCGCACCTTCCAGTGCCCGAAATTGGGGAAGGAGACGATGGTCTTCTTACCGATCCGCAGCAGGGCTTCCAGCACGACCTTGGGCGCATAGGTCGCCTGCAACGTCTGGCTCAGGATCACGAAGTCGAAGGCATCGTCGGGATAGGTCGCGAGATCGTGGTCCGCGTCGCCCTGGATCACCGAGAGACCCCGCGCCACCGCTTCGTTCACGCCCTTCTGCGAAAGCTCCACGCCGCGCCCGTCGACGTTCTTCTCCGCTTCCAGCCGCGCCAGCAGGTCGCCGTTGCCGCAGCCGACATCGAGCACCCGCGCGCCCGGCGTCACGAAATCGGAAATGACCTGCAGATCGACGCGCGCCTGGTCGACCGTGTTCACCACGCTTTGCATCTCGCTCATCAGAGACCCCGGCGTCGCGCGGACGCGTTGAGGAAGCCGCGCACGGTGGCGAACATCTCCGGCATGTCCAGCAGGAAGGCGTCGTGGCCGCGGTCGGTCTCGATCTCCACGAAGGAAACGTTGGCCGCCGCCGCGTTCAGCGCATGGACGATGGTGCGGTTCTCCGAAGTCGGGAACAGCCAGTCGGAGGTGAAGGACACCACGCAGAAACGGGTCTTCGTGTTGCGGAAGGCGTTCGCCAGCGTGCCGCCATGCTGGGCGGCGAGGTCGAAATAGTCCATCGCCCGCGTCATGTAGAGATACGAATTCGCGTCGAAGCGATCGACGAAGGTCATGCCCTGGTAGCGCAGATAGGACTCGATCTGGAAATCGGCGTCGAAGCCGAAGGTCAGCGCCGAGCGGTCCTGCAGTTCGCGGCCGAACTTGTTGTGCAGCGCTTCCTCGGACAGGTAGGTGATGTGCGCGGCCATGCGCGCGACGGCCAACCCCTTGCGGGGGCTGGTCCCCTGGGCGATGTACTTGCCGCCGCACCAGTCGGGATCGGCCATGATCGCCTGCCGCCCGACCTCGTGGAAAGCGATGTTCTGCGCGGAATGGCGGGGACCGGTGGCGATCGGCACGGCCGACAGCACGCGTTCCGGATAGCTCGCCGCCCATTGCAGCACCTGCATGCCGCCCATGGAGCCGCCGACGACGGCCAGCAGCACGTCGACGCCGAGGTGATCCACCAGCATGGCCTGCGCGCGCACCATGTCGCCGATGGTGATCACCGGCAGTTCCAGCCCGTAGACCTCGCCGGTGTTCGGGTCGGTCGTCGCCGGTCCGGTCGTGCCCATGCAGCCGCCGAGCACGTTGGAGCAGATGACGAAGAAGCGGTCGGTGTCGATGGGCCGGCCGGGCCCCACCATCATCGACCACCAGCCGGGCTTGCCCGTCACGGGATTGGCGCTGGCGGCATGCTGGTCGCCGGTCAGCGCGTGGCAGACCAGGATGGCGTTCGTCTTGTCGGCGTTCAGCGTGCCGTAGGTCTGGTACGCGATCTGGAAGGGGGCGAGGGAGACGCCGGAATCCAGCCTGAGCGGCGTCTCCGGCCCGAACATGGCGAGCGCGCTCGTGGGTGCCTGCGCTTCCGTTCGCGCCTGCTCCTCGATCAATCCCAACTTGGCTCCGGGCATTTCGTGATCTCGCTTCCCTCAGGGGCTTAGGGACGAGGCTTTCCCCGTGTCAATATTTTCTTCGTCTTTCCCTAGCCTTCCGGCCGGGGGCTGGCTAATGAACGCGGTTTAAGGTCTCCATTTCGAAAGGCGAAGGCTCGCATGAACGGGGCGCCCCCAGATCAGCTTCGGATCATCCGTCAGCGCATCGACGCGCTGGACGAGACCGTGCACCGCTCGCTGATCGAGCGGGCCGGGATCATCGCCGAACTGATCCGCGTCAAGGGCACCAGCGCGCCGGGCGCCGCCTTCCGGCCCGATCGCGAGGCCGACATGATGCGCCGGCTGGTGCTGCGGCACGAGAGCGACCTGCCGCTGGTCACCGTCGAGCATATCTGGCGCGAGATCATCAGCACCTTCACCGCGATGCAGGCGCCCTATGGCGTGGCGACCGCGCCGGCAGCCGATCCGCTCGCCATGCGCGATCTCGTCCGCTTCTATTTCGGCTTCTTCGTTTCCGTCCACGCCTGCGACAGCGCCGCCGATGCGATCGCGCTGGTGGAAGGCGAGGGGCGGGATCTCGCGCTGGTGCCGCTGGAGACGGAGGGCCGATGGTGGCGCTCGCTGACGGCTCCCGATGGCCCCGGCGTCTTCGCGCGCCTGCCCTTTATCGAGGAAGAAGGCCGTCCCGCCTCGCTACCCGCCTATGTCGTGGGACCGCCGCTGAAGGATGCGGCCCCTGCCGATGTCCAGCTTCTCGCCACCGCCGCGCGCGACGGTCTGCATGCCGCGATTTCCTCGCTGGGCGGCCGGGTGATCGGCGAGGCCGAGGGCGAGACCCTGTTCGAACTGCAGGTTTCCGCGACGCTCGACGACCTTGCCCGCGAGCTTGGCGCCCCCTTGGGTGACGTCCTCGCCATCGGCCAGTTCGCCCAGCCCATCCGGGTCGTCGTCGACCGGACGCCCGAGCTTTCTTCCGCCACGCCGGACAGCGTGGCTTCCGCTTCCTCGTGAGACAGCCATGACCGATCTCAGCAGACCGCAGCCCCGCCCCGGCGTTCTCGACGTCAGCGCCTACGTCGCCGGCGACGAGCGCTCTCCCGCCAAGCGCGTGTTCAAGCTTTCGGCGAACGAGACGCCGCTGGGCCCGAGCCCGCGCGCCATCGAGGCCTACAAGTCTGCCGCCGATCGTCTGCACTATTATCCCGAGGGTTCGTCGGAAGCCCTCCGCGAGGCCATCGCCAGGGTGCACGGCATCCACGCGGACCGCATCGTCTGCGGCAACGGCTCGGACGAACTCCTGCACCTTCTCGCCCAGTGCTATCTCGGCGACGGGGACGAGGCGATCTACACCGAGCACGCCTTTTCCATCTACGGCATCTCCACGCTCTCCGTCGGCGGCAAGCCGGTGGTGGCGCCAGAGCGGGACGAGACGGCGATGGTGGACGAGATCCTCGCGCGCGTCACCGATCGCACGCGCATCGTCTTCCTCGCCAACCCGAACAATCCGACCGGCACCTACATTCCGTTCGACGAGGTGAAGCGCCTGCATGCCGGCTTGCCGCGCACGGTGCTGCTCGTCCTCGACGCCGCCTATGCCGAATATGTCCGCCGCAACGATTATGCGAGCGGCATGGAGCTTGCCGCGGAGCAGGAGAACGTCGTGATGACGCGCACCTTCTCCAAGATCTTCGGTCTGGCGAGCCTGCGCATCGGCTGGCTCTACGGGCCGGCCCATGTCGTCGATGTGCTGAACCGCACGCGCGGCCCCTTCAACGTCAATTCGCCGGCCATCGCGGCGGGCGCGGCCGCGATCGCGGACCGGGCGCATGTGGATGCTTCGGTGGAGCACAACAATCGCTGGAACGCGTGGCTGACGGAGGAACTGACGAAGCTCGGCATGCGCGTGACGCCTAGCGTCGGCAATTTCCTGCTGATCCACTTCCCCGACGAGCCGGGCAAGGGCGCGGTCGAGGGCGACGCCCATCTTCGCCGAGAAGGCTATGTGCTGCGCGGCATGCGGGGCTACGGCTTCCCCAATGCGCTTCGCCTGACCATCGGCAGCGAGGAAGCCAATCGCGGCGTCGTGGAGGCGCTCCGCAGCTTCCTCAACGGAGCGGCCTGACGCGATGCCGGAGAAAATCAAGCGGCTGGCGCTGATCGGCATCGGCCTGATCGGCTCCTCCATCGCGCGCGGCGCCTGCGAATACGGGCTGGCCGAGGAGATCGTCGTGCAGACGCGGCGGCCGGAAACGCTGGAAGCGGCGGAACGGCTGGGCCTCGGCGACCGCTACACGTTATCCGCGGCGGAAGCGGCGGAGGGCGCGGACCTCGTCATCGCCTCCGTGCCGGTGGGCGCCTATGGCGCGGTGGCGGAGGAGATCGGCCCGGTCCTGAAGCCCGGCGCGATCGTCTCCGATGTCGGCTCGGTCAAGGCCGCCGTGATCCGCCAGGTGACGCCCTTCCTGCCGGAGCACGCGCATTTCGTGCCCGCCCATCCGGTTGCGGGCACCGAATATTCCGGCCCCGAGGCGGGCTTCGCCGATCTCTTTCGCAGCCGTTGGTGCATCCTGACCCCGCCGGAGGGCACAGACGCCGCCGCGCTCGCGAGCGTGCGTGCCTTCTGGGAAGGGCTCGGCTCCAACGTCGAGACCATGACGCCCGAGCATCACGACATGGTGCTGGCGATCACCAGCCACGTCCCGCATCTGATCGCTTACAACATCGTCGGAACCGCCGCTGACCTGGAAGCGGTGACGGAATCGGAAGTGATGAAGTTCGCCGCCGGCGGCTTTCGCGATTTCACCCGTATCGCGGCTTCCGATCCCACCATGTGGCGCGATGTGTTCCTGAACAACAAGGAAGCCGTGCTGGAGATGCTGGGCCGCTTCAACGAGGATCTCTCGGCGCTGCAGAGAGCGATCCGCTGGGGCGACGGCGACGCGCTGTTCGAGCTCTTCAACCGGACGCGCGCGATCCGCCGCGGGATCATCGCCGCCGGGCAGGAAACCGCCGAGCCGGACTTCGGTCGCGCGGCAGCCGCCAAGACCGTTTGACGGTGCCGGGCGGCGTTCCCGCCCGGCGCTTCCCCACCAGAGCGGATGCCCTCACCAGAGCGGGGCGACGCGTCCGAGCTTGATCGGGCCGAGCGCCACCTTGCCGCGGTGGATGTCGAAGTGCAGCCGCCGCGCCTGCGCGCCGTTCACCTCCACCGGCTGTGCGAACATCAGGATCGCGCCGGCCATCGTGTTGCCGAGCTGCCGGGCGGCCGGCGGCAGCGTCTTCATGAAGCCGGGCAGGGCGTCGATGCTGAGAAGATCGACGTTCAGCGACCCATTGAGCTGGCCGTCCGGATCGGCCTGCACGTCGCCGCTGATATTGGCCTTGAGGTCGCCGGAGGATGCCGCGATCTGGATCGCGGACACCTGAAGCCCCGTGGAGCGGAGATCGCCAAGGCCGGTGAACACGCGCTGCGGCGGGACCGAAAGAATGGCTGAGCCCGTGCCGTTCATGGCCGGGGTGGACAGGTCGCCGGAATGCAGCGAGGCATCGGCAAAGGAGAAGCCGACCGAGGTGCGCTGCTCGTCGCGGGCCGGGGCGACCAGTGCGCTCAGCGTCTTAGCCACGATCTCCGAGCCGGAAATGGTCACCTTAGCGGTGTCGAGGTCGAGGCGGCTGGAACTGATCTCGGCGTCCCTGCGGTCGAGCGTCAGCGTGCCGGTCTGCCATTCTCCCCGGATCGGCTCGGAAAGGTTCGGCACGGTGATGGTGGCGGGGGAGGCGAGTGCGGTGGTGACACGATTGGGCGTGTAGATCGCCGTTTCCGCGGTGACGCCCGCAAGCCGGGCCTGCACGCCGCTCTTCTGGTCGGATACGGTGGTCTCGGAACAGGAAATCCGCACCTTCAGCGGAAAGCCGCTGGTCCGGCGGTCGGTGCAGGTGATGGGCGAGCCGTGCTCGCTCGCCACATGCAGCGCGTCGGAGACGGCGACGTCCACCTGCCGGGCGAGCACGCGCCATGCGACGTACCAGCCGGCAGCCAGCACCAGGACGACAATGAGAATGATGATGGGAACTCTGCGCATGGCTCTCGTCATGATCTTGCGGGCAGAGCTTTGCGCTGCTAGGCGAGCACACGTCAAGGAAGAGCGATGTCGGATCTCTGGGTCTTCGGCTACGGTTCACTGATCTGGCGCCCGGGATTTTCCTTCCTGGAAGCGCAGCAGGGCCGCCTTATCGGGCTTCACCGGGCGCTCTGCATCCGCTCATGGGTGCATCGCGGCTCGCCGGAAAGTCCCGGCCTCGTGCTGGGGCTCGACCGGGGCGGCACCTGCCGGGGTCTTGCTTTCCGCGTAGCGGCCGCCGAGGCGGAAAAGGTCATCGCCTATCTGCGCGAGCGCGAACAGGTCACCAGCGTCTATCTGGAACGGATGCGCGATGTCCGGCTGGAAAACGGCGAGGCGGTGCGCGCCGTCACCTACATCGCCGACCGCAGCCATGAGCAATATGCGGGCGCGCTCGGCGAGGACGAGGCGTTCGCGATCGTTTCCTCCGCGCATGGACAGTCCGGCCCGAACGCCGACTACGTCGTCAACACGGCGGAGCACCTGGCGAGCCTCGGCATGCCGGATCGCAAGCTGGACAGGCTGGCCAAAAGACTGAGGGAGGCGCGCCTGGCATAGCCGGCGCGCATCGTCCGGGTCAGGCCGCGAAGCGCAGCACGTTGCCGCCGTCGCCGCCGTGATCCAGAAGGTCGGCCAGATCGTCGATGACGTTCCGTCGCTCCACCGAATCGCTCGCCAACAGGTGAACGAAGATCAGGCCGCGTCCGCCCTCGCCAGCGATCGCCTTGCCCGGAGGAAAGGCTTCCGCCTCGCCGATCCAGACGATGCGGTCGCCCTCGCATTCCAGCGCGATCGCCTCGTGGCAATCCTTCAGCCAGTCCGCATCCACGCAGGTAAACAGGTAGCGCCGGCCCGAGCGCCCGGACCAGTAGCGATAGCGCGAGGCCATGCCTGTCGCGATGGCGCTTGTCGGTACGAACGAAACCCGGGTCACGACGACACTCCCTGCTGCGCCATCTCGGAACAAATGTAGAACATGCGAGGAGCGCGCGTCAACTCCGATTACCGGAACTTACGTTCGAATCACTCTTCAGTCCGTCATTATGTGTCGTGATGGCAGCATGACACAAGATATAGTGTCACGCGTCGAAGCTGGTGCCCGAGCCGCCCATGCGGATCCAGACGTATTTCATATATTCCAGCGCGAGCACCTTGAAGGCCCGGGGGTCGGCGGCCCAATCGTCGAGCGTGAGATCGTCGGGGCGCACGGGGTAGGGCACGAGCTTCACGTCGGGCAGCACGCGGGCGATCTCGGTCAGGCTGCGCGGCATGTGGTAGTCGCTGGTCACCACGATCAGCGAATTGTAGCCGCGCTCGCGCGCCCAGTCCCGCGTCTCCAGCGCGTTCCCGCGCGTGTTGCGGGCCTCGTAGCCGATGTCGATGCAGCAGCGGTAGAAGTCGGCGAGATCGGGATGCCGTGCCGCCAGGTCCTGGGGGCCGATGCGGGTATGGACGCCAGAGATCAGCAGGCGGCGCGCCGAGCCGTTGCCCAGGAGCGAGACCGCGCCCTCGATGCGCTGCGTGCCGCCGGTCAGCGCCACGATACCGTCGGCATGCGGATTGGCGGGCGGACGGGAATGCACGACGCCGTCGGCGAAGACGAAGAAGCCGCCGATCAGGAAGCAGAAGCAGGCGAAGGCCGCGAGTGCCACAAGGCGGCTTGCCCACCGCAGGACGCGGCGGGTCTTGCGGGCTTTCGCCGGAGCGGGCTGCCGGGCAACGTTCTCGCTGTTCATCACAGCCATTCTATCCGATTTCATCTGGTTTCGTCCCGGTAGCGGGAGAAGTATCGAAACGGGGTTCAGTTCAATTCCCTGAGCGTCCGCCGCACCGTGGCGCGGGCGGTCACCGCGATGATGCAGGCGATCACCAGGATCGTGAGGATCGTGCCGACATAGCCGGTAAAGCCCACGTGAAGGCCGCCGAAGACGCTGCGCAGCTGCGCGTCTTCCGGGGTGATGCCCTCCGACCCCGTGAAATAGCCGAGGATGGCGAAGAGCAGCACGGCCGCGAGGCCGCCCAGCGCCGCCCCTTTCAGGCCAAGCATCAGGAAATGGTGCTGGAACTGGCCGGCTATGTAGCCGTCCTCCGCGCCCACGAGATGCAGCACCTCGATCACCTGCTTGTTGCCGGCCATCGCCCCGCGCGTGGCGAAGATCACCGAAAGCGCGGTGGCCGCCAGCACGAGGCCCATGATGAACCCACCCGCCGTGATCATCACGCGCGCCATGGAGGAAAGCCGTTGCAGCCACTGGCCGTGATCGTCGAGGCTGGCGCTCGGCACGGTGTCGCGCAGCCGGCCCGCGAGCGCCGAGAGGTCGACAGAATTGCTCACCTTGACGGCGATCAGCCTCGGGATCGGCAGGTCGCTGGCATCGAAGCCGCGGCCGAGCCATGGCTCCAGCAGGGCGGAGCCGGCCGCCTTGGAAAGCGGATTGGCGGACTGCACGCCGGGCGTCTGCATGGCAATCTCGGCGGCGCGCGTCACCGCCTGGTCGGTATCGGTGCCGTCCACGGGCTTGACCTGGATGGTCACTTCTTCCGCGATCTGCCGCTCCCAGCCATGCGCGCGATCGTTGATGATCGTCACGCCGGCGATGCAGAGGCAGGCGAGAAAGCTCATGATGGCGACGAGCATCAGCAACGCGCGGCGTGCGACGCTGCGCGGCGGGACGATGGGATTGGCGGCGCGCTTCTGCCCGTCGAGTTCCGGCGTGACGGACGACACGTCTTCCCATTGCACGGTGTCGTCGCCGGGCGTGCGGGCAACGCGGCCGAGGCGGGCGTAGCGCCGCCGCCGGAGCGTGCGGATCCGCTCGGAAGGACCGGCGCGCTCAGTCATAGACATCGATATGCCCGGCATTCAGAACGAAACGGCGAGCGTCGTGCTGCTCCATCAGCGAAAGATCGTGCGTGGCGATGATGACGGATGTCCCGAGGCGGTTGAGCTCGACGAAAAGACGGAGCAGCCGCTTGGCGAGCGGCGGGTCGACATTGCCCGTGGGCTCGTCCGCAAGCAGGATCTCGGGGCGGGTGATCAGCGCCCGCGCGATCGCGGCGCGCTGCTTCTCGCCGCCGGAAAGCACCTGCGGATGCACCCATTTGCGGTCGCCCAGCCCGACCCAGTCGAGGAGCTCCGTCACGTCGCGGCGGTAGTTCTCCTCGTCCACCCCGAGCACCCGGAGCGGCAAGGCGACGTTCTCGTAGGTCGTGAGATGATCGAGCAGGCGGAAATCCTGGAACACGATGCCGATCCGGCGGCGCAGCGCCGGGACCACGTCACGCCCGATCGTCGCCGCGTCGTGATCGAAGATGCGGACGATGCCGCGCGTCGGCCGCAGCGACAGGAAGAGCAGGCGCAGGAGCGAGGTCTTGCCCGCGCCGGAGGGCCCGGTCACGTATTGAAACGAGCCGTTCTCGATTTCGAAGCTGACATCGCGCAGCACCTCGGGTCCGAGGCCGTAACGCAGCCCTACGTTCTCGAAGCGAATCGCGGTTCCGGTCTCAGGAGCCATGCCAGCACCAAAGCGCGCGGGGCGTTAACGCGCCGTTAAAGTTAAGTGTTTCTAACTCCGGACATGGGCATGCCGGATGGTGCCGTGACGATTGCGCCTGAACTAGCACCGGGAACACACGAAGCGGAAAAGGCTCTGGCCTGTCCCGCCTGCGGGCTTGTGGCCGATGAGAACTCATTGCCGGACGCTGGCACGCTCGTCTGCCGGAATTGTGGCGAGGCTTGGCCGGTGACGGAGTTGCGGGCGCTACGCGGCGTCCTTCCTGAAAGGATTCCTGAGCCGAAAGCGGGGAGAAGTCTCGACCGATTGCCGACGATGCAATCGCTCGTCACCTATTCCGACCGGGGCCCCGACCCCTGGGAGCGGAAGGTTGCCGCCGATCGCGACCCCGAGCCGCCTCGGCGGGGTGCCTCCGTTGTTGCGCCCCTGGCCGGGTGCCTGGCGCTGGCCTTCATCGCGGCCTTTGTCGGCTTTCGCGGTCATGTGGTGCGGGCGGTTCCCAGCCTTGCGGGCCTTTATGCGGCGGCGGGGATGCCGGTGAACCTGGATGGTCTGGATCTTCGCGACGTGACGAGCGAGCGCTCGCCCGGTTCCGGCACGGATTCCGGCGGGCTCAGCCTGAAGGCCAGCATCGTCAACCCGACGCGGCAGTCGCGCGACGTGCCGATCATGGAGATCGCGGTTCGCGACGGCGCGGGCAAGATACTCGGACGGACGCTGGCGAAGCCGCCGGTGGAGAAGCTTGGGCCCGGCCAGTCCATGCCCGTCGTCTTCCGTCTCGCCGGCGCGCCGGACAAGGCTTCCAGCGTGCTGGTCCGGTTCGCGGAAGGGGCCGGCGGGGTCGGTCAACTCGGCCTGAAGGGAGGCGCGGAACCCTGATCCGGCAAGTTTTCGTGCCCTGCCGGAACGGCTGCGAACCGCCTCGGAAAAAAATCTGCAGATCAGGCTCGGCGATTACAATGGGTTTACCAGCGTGGCCTATTCTTCGGGACAGCTGTGGCGAAACAGTCCGGCGAGCTTATGCGGTGGCACGCGCGGAACTATATTCCGGGGCAGGCGACCGATGAAGGACACGGCATGCGTATTCTGCTGACGGAAGATGACGAATCGGTGCGGGCTTTCGTGAGCCGCGCGCTCGAGCTCGACGGTCACAAGGTCGAAACGGCCTGCGATGGCCTGGAAGCGCTGGAGCGACTGGACGAGACCGACTGCGGCTACGACCTCCTGGTCAGCGACGTGAAGATGCCCCAGATGGACGGGATCGCGCTGGCGCATTCCGCCGCCGGCCGCTGGCCGGGCCTGCCGATCCTGCTGATGACCGGCTATGCCGACCAGCGCGAGCGGGCCGAGGATCTGAGCCAGGTAATCCGCGACGTGCTCACCAAGCCTTTCACGCTGCAGCAGATCCGCGCCGCCGTTCATGAGGCGGCCGAGGAAAACCTCGCGGCCTGAACGCGCCGCGCCGACACCGCATAACCCTTCGATCGTGCCGGGCCCGGTCCCGGCGTACGACGCGCCGCCAAGCGCGCGTCGACATTGGCGCTTATCAGGCCCGGTCTGGCCAGGACCCGGACCAGAACCAGAACCAGAACGCAGGCAGGGGTGCAGACCCTCCCGCACCCGTGAGCCGATCCGGGGACAGGTCGCCGTTTCGCCGCCCCTGTTGAATCGGGCATTGGCCTCGCCGCTCCCTTTCGCGAAAGCGGCCCAGTCGCCGGCTCGCGGCAGCACTCCCTCCTCGCTTCAGGCAGGGTCATCCCGCCCTCCACCACATGGACGAACTCATCTGCGCGGGCGTGCCGGTGGTGCCGGCTCGGCCGATTGCCTCGACCATGTGCCTCGCAACAGGCGCTGGAACCGCGTCGAGATTGTCGAGCCTGATCGCTGCCGTGCGCGTCCGCTGAAATGCGCCGACACGCGCCGCGCTCGTGCCCTGAGTTCCGGCACCCGGATCGGTCGATGTGGCCTCGGCTTCGGCGCCTCCGGCGCGGTTATTCCGGCCTGAGCAGGCGTTCGAGATAATCCAGCTCAAGCTGCGAGCGTGTCCGGTCGCCGAGCCGCTCTCGGATGGCGTTCAGAATCTGGCGCACGCGTTCCGCGTCGATCTCCTGCGGCACCTTCACGCTGGAGCCGAAATCCTGCCCCTGGTTGCGCGACCGCCCGAGCGGGTCGGTCTGGCCGTCTGCGGCGC
Organism: Faunimonas pinastri; assembly: GCF_900110915.1. Taxonomy (GTDB): domain Bacteria; phylum Pseudomonadota; class Alphaproteobacteria; order Rhizobiales; family Afifellaceae; genus Faunimonas; species Faunimonas pinastri. Next base: position 150,103 of record NZ_FOFG01000006.1, on the reverse strand, counting down.
GCTGGCCCGGGCTGCCCGTGGCTGTGCCCTGGCCCGGCTGCCGGCCTTGGGCCTGCCCGCGCTGACCCGACTGGCCCTGCTGTGCCTGCATCTGCTGCATCATGCCCTGCAGGCCCTGCCGCATCGCCTGGAGCGCATCGCCCTGATGCCCGGTCGCATCGCCCGGCTGCTGCCCCTGCAAGGATTGCGTCGCGTCGCCCATGGCGCGGCCCGCACGCCCCAAGGCCGCGCGGCCGCCATCGCCCTGCTGGCCCTGACCTTGTTGCGCCTGCTGCTGGCCTTCGCCCTGTTGCCCCTGATCCTGCTGGCCTTCGCCTTGTTGATCTGGGGACTTGCCCTGCTGGCCCATCTGGCCGAGCAGCTTCTGGAGTTCCTGCTGCAGCTGCGCCTGCTGGTTCTGGAGCTGCTGCATCTGCTGCCCGGCCTGGGCATCGCCCTGCTGCCCCTGCTGCCCTTGTTGGGCATTGTCGCCGAAGTCCTGGCCGTTATCGGCGTTCTGCTGCTGCTGATCGAGCTTGTAGGTCTGGTCCATCAGCTTCTGCTGGTCGCGCATGATGCGGCCGAGCTGGTTCATCTGCTCCATGGCCTGGCTCTGCTGCCCCTGGCCCTGCTGCCCCTGGCCCTGCTGACCCTGCGCCATCTGCAGATTGTCCAGCATCTGCTGGAGTTCGCTCAGCATCTGCTGGGCGGCGTCGCGGTTTCCCTGCTGCGCAAGCTGCTGCATCTGGTCCAGCATCTTGTTGAGGTCGTCCTGCGACATCATCCGGGTATCGGGACTGGCCTGCTGCGGCTTGATCCCGCGCTTGGCCTGCTCCTGTGCGAAGGCCTGCAGATATTCGTTCATCGCCTGCTTGAGCTGCTGGGTCAGCTTGGCGATCTCCTCCTGCGAGGCGCCGTTTTCCAGCGCCTTCTGCAGCCCGTCCTGCGCCTGCTTCAGCTTTTGCGCCGCATCGGCCGCCTCGCCGTTCTCCACCGAAAGGGCCAGCGCCCACATGGCATCCAGCCCCTCGCGCAGGTCGTCGTCGGAGCGGGCGTCCATGACCTGCCGGTAGAGCGCGGAAAGGCCGATATAGGTGCCGGCGTCCGGGGTGAAGCGCTCCGGTGCGATCATCAGCGCGTCGAGAGCCTGGGTGACCCGGTCCCGCGCGTTCGCATCGGCGGCGAGGATCTGGCGCTGCTCCACCAGTGCGCGGGCGAGCGGGTTCTGGAAGGAGCGGGCGGGCAGGGTGATCTCCCGCTTTTCCGACGGGCGGCCTTCCTGCCCGGCCCCGTCCCTGACGACAGGATCGAGCGAAACCCGCATGCCGCCGAAAGGATGGTCGCCGATGCGGAGCGAGGCGCGGGCCGTGCCATCGCGAAGATCGGGGCGCTCCAGCCGGAGGTCGATGCGCGGTGGATCCACGAGCGGATGCGCGCCGGGCGCGGCATCGACGGGATGGATGGAGACGCTGCCACCGGTGACGCCGTAATCGTCGGCGACCCGGAAGTTCAGTTCGGTGCTGTCCGGCTTCACCGGATGGGCCGGATCCCAGGCGATGGTGGGCGGATGGTCGGGCAGGACCGAAAGAGGATAGCGGACATCCGTGCCGCGCGCGGCGATGTGGATCGTGGAATTCTTGTCGAGTGCCGACGAATAGGTCCGGATCGGATTGTCGGCGGTTGACCGATTGTCGGACGTGGGTTGCGCGTCGGCGTCGTTCCCGGCTGCAGGCAGGATCACCGGCTTGCCTCCGGTCTCCAGCGTCACGTCGGGCGTGCGGCTCGATACGACGCGCACGGTAAGCTTGCTGCCTTGCGGCACGACGACCGGCCGGTCCGTGGCGGTCTCGCCCGCGCGGGTGAGAAAGACCGGCGGCTGGTGCGTGTAAGGCGGCGGATCGATCCAGGCATCGACGCGGGCAGGCGGTGGCAGCAGGCCGAGGCTGACGGGATCGAAGCCCTCGCGAAGCCGGGTTCCCCATTCGCCCCAGCCGACGAAAAGGCCGAGCGCCAGCAGCAGCGGCACGGCAAAGCGCACCGCCAGCGGATCGCGCTCGGCCAGCCGAGGCTCGGGTCGGCCGGCGGAAAGCCGGGGCATGGCGGCCAGCAGCCGCTGGCGATGCGCCGCCCACAGCGCCTGCGCGAAGGTATCGGCGGCAACGGGCGAGAGGCGGTCTTCCAGCCCGCTCGCCGGGCGATGTTCGAGCCCGGAACGAACCTCCACCCGGCGAAGCGCTTCGTCGCGCGTCGGTTGCCTCAGTCGGAGAAAGCGCGCCAGTGAGGCAAGGATCAGGATCGCAAAGACGGCGAGGACGGAAAGCCGGACAAGCGGACCGGTGGCGCGCCAGAGGCCGAGCCAGGAAAGCGCGACGAAGAGCCCCGCCAGCCAGAGAACGGGCACCAGAAGCGGCCAGATCCGCTCCCACAGAAGCGCGGCGTGGGCGCGCCGCACCGCGCCCTTGAGGCGGGCGACATGCGCTTCCATGGCAGTTTCCGCCGGAGGCTTCATCAACGGGGTCCTCGCAAGCCGACCGTCAGACTAGCACAACCGGAAAGCTTGGCGACAGCAAGGCGCGAGAGGCGCGCCTTCGCTCCGTTCTGGCCCGGGATCTCAGGCCTCCGTGCCCGTCAGCCAGTCCGGCACGCGGTCGAGCCCGATCAGGTCCTCGTAGGTCCCGCGCGGTCGGATCACGGCGAAGTCGGATCCGTTCACCAGCACTTCCGGCACCAGCAGCCGGCTGTTGTAGGTGCCGGCCTGCACCGCGCCATAAGCCCCGGCGGAATAGACGGCGAGCAGGTCGCCGGCGGCGGGCTTCTTCATCGGCCGCGCGCGGGCGAGGTAATCGCCGGTCTCGCAGACGGGACCGACCACGTCGCAGACGATCTCCACCGCACCGGTTTCTGATGCCTCGGATTCTTCCACGGGGCCGATGCGATGATAGGCCTCGTAGAGCGTCGGCCGGATCAGGTCGTTCATCGCGGCGTCCACGATGACGAAGGTGCGGCCTTCGCCTTCCTTCACGTAGAGCACCTCGGTGACGAGGATGCCGGCATTACCGACGATCAGCCGGCCGGGCTCGAACACGACGGTGCAGCCGATGGCGTTCATGTGCTTGCGCACGATGTCGGCATAGGCCGAGGGCAGCGGCGGGGCCGCCTCGTCATCGCGATAGGGAATGCCGAGCCCGCCGCCGAGATCGACATGATCGATGCCGTGGCCGTCGGCGCGCAGAGCGATCACGAGGTCCGCCAGCAGCGAGAAGGCATCGTCGAAGGGCTGCAGATCGGTGATCTGGCTGCCGATATGCATGTCGATGCCGGTGATGCGGATGCCGGGCAGGGCGGCGGCGCGGGCATAGACCTCGCGGGCGCGGGCGAAGGGAATGCCGAACTTGTTTTCCTTGCGGCCCGTGGAAATCTTCTCGTGCGTGCGCGCGTCCACGTCGGGGTTGATGCGCAAGCTTACCGGCGCGATCACGCCCTTCCCGGCGGCGAGGGCGGACAGGTGCTCCAGCTCCGGTTCGGATTCCACGTTGAAGCAGTGGATGCCGGCTTCCAGCGCGAAGGACAGTTCCCGCGCCGTCTTGCCGACGCCGGAGAACATGATCCTGTCGGCCGGGATGCCGGCGGCCAGCGCGCGGCGGAGTTCGCCTTCCGAGACCACGTCGGCCCCGGCGCCGAGCCGCGCCAGCGTCGCGAGTACGGCCTGGTTGGAATTCGCCTTCATGGCATAGCAGACGAGGTGCGGCAGGTCCGCGAACGCCTCGTTGAAGACGCGGAAGTGCCGCGCCAGCGTGGCGGTGGAATAGCAGTAGAACGGCGTGCCGACGGCCCGCGCGATCTCCGGCACCGGCACGTCCTCCGCATGGAGGACGCCGTTTCGGTGGGCGAAGTGATGCAAGGTGAGACCTAGCTAGATCAGGGGGTCGAGGAAGAAGTGTCGCTGCCTGGCCGGCGCCTTGCTTTTCTTGGCGGGCGTGCCGTCGGCGTCGGGAGCACCGGTGGATGTCGTGGCGCTGGTGGATTCCTGTCCGGGCGTGGTGTGGCCGGAATAGCCGGCGGGCGTCTGGCCCGCGGCGGCCGACTGGCCCGCGCTGGTCGGTCCCGTCGCGCGCGTGCCGGGGTCTTCCAGCCCGCCGCGCCGGCCACAGCCGGCAAGCGCGAGACCAAGACAGCAGGCAATCACCCCAAGGCGAAGAGATGGCACGGCAAGACGAAACGGCGGCATCGACGAACCCCGGAAGCGTTGTGGGCGACTATAGCGAAGGGTCGGCTTCATGCACCCGGTTTCTCGGCCTGCAGCCGTTCCGCCCAGAGGCGCGCCTGCCTCAGGACGTTCTCCGGCGCGGTGCCGCCCTCGCTGACGCGGCTGGTCACCGAGGCGTCGACGGAAAGCACGTCGAAGATGGCGGACGTGATCGCGGGATGCACTGCCTGCATCACGTCGAGCGGTACGTCTTCAAGCAGCACGCCACGGCCGGACGCCTCCGCCACGATGCGGCCGGTAACGTGATGGGCCTCGCGGAAGGGCAGGTTCGCCTCGCGCACGAGCCAGTCCGCCAGATCCGTCGCGGTGGAATAGCCGGAGCCGGCGGCCTTTTTCATGGCTTCCAGGTTCGGCTCCATGTCGGACACCATGCCGGTGATCGCCGCGATCGACAGGGACAGGTTCGGCAGCGCGTCGAAGACCTGTTCCTTGTCTTCCTGCATATCCTTGGAATAGGCGAGCGGCAGACCCTTCATGACGATGAGCAGCGCCGTCAGCGAACCGATCACGCGTCCGGCCTTGGCGCGCACGAGCTCCGCCGCGTCCGGGTTGCGCTTCTGCGGCATGATGGAGGAGCCGGTGGTGAAGCGATCCGACAGGCGCACGAAGCCGAACTGCGCCGTGCACCAAAGCACGATTTCTTCGGCAAAGCGCGACAGGTGGATCGCCGTGATTGACGCCGCTGCGAGCGCTTCCAGTGCGAAATCGCGGTCGGAGACACCGTCGAGCGAGTTCGCCATGGGCCGGTCGAAGCCCAGCGCCGCGGCCGTCTGGCGGCGGTCGATCGGGAACGCCGTCCCCGCGAGCGCGGCGGACCCGAGCGGATTTTCGTTCATCCGGCGGCGCGCATCGGCGAAGCGGCCGCGATCGCGCGCGATCATTTCGACATAGGCCAGCAAATGGTGGCCGAAAGTGATGGGCTGCGCGCTCTGCAGGTGGGTGAAGCCCGGCATCACCGCGTCGGCGAAGGCTTCCGCCCTGGCGACCAGCGCCGATTGAAGGCCCGCGAGCTGCTTGTCGATCTCGTCCACGGCGTCGCGCACCCAGAGGCGAAAGTCGGTCGCCACCTGATCGTTGCGCGAGCGGGCGGTGTGGAGCCGACCGGCGGGCTCGCCGATGATGTCCTTCAGCCGCGCCTCGATATTCATGTGAATGTCTTCGAGCGCTCGCGAGAAGGTGAAGCGGCCTTCCGCGATCTCCGTCGCGATCTGGTCTAGACCCTCGATGATCCGCGCCGCATCCTCCGCCGTGATGATGCCTTGTTCGGCGAGCATCGCGGCATGGGCGCGCGAACCCGCGACGTCCTGTGTCGCCAACGCCTTGTCAAAGTCGATCGAGGCGTTGATCTCTTCCATAATGGCGTCCGGCTTTTCGCTGAACCGGCCGCCCCACATGCTGTTCGACATCGCTCGGGCTTCGACTTTGTTTCAGGGATGGTGATCGCAGAACAATGAAACGGAACTGGACCTTGGGTATCGCGGCGATCGTGGTGATCGCTGCTGTTGGCGTATACGGGATCATCGGCGGCAAAGGCAACGGCGATGCCCTGTGCAGGCCGGCCGTGGAACGCGCAAAGACGCTGGCGCCGCTCTCGACGGGAGAACTCGCCGCCTTCCAGCCCGCCACCCGCGCCATCGACCTTGGCCATCTCACCTTCACCGGCGACGACGGCAAGACGAAGAAGGTGTCGGATTTTGCCGGCAAGGTCGCGCTGGTCAACCTCTGGGCCTCCTGGTGCATGCCCTGCCGGGAGGAAATGCCGGCGCTGGACCGTCTGGCGGGCGCGCGTGCAGGCCAGGATTTCGCCGTGGTGCCCGTTTCCATCGATACCGGCGGGCCCGACAAGCCGCGTGGCTTCCTCCATACGGTCCACACGCAGAACCTGCCGCTCTATGTCGATCCGAGCATGAAGATCTTCGAGGACATGAAGAAGCAGAGCCTCGCGCTCGGCCTGCCCGTCACCGTGCTCCTCGACCGCACGGGCTGCCTGCTGGGCCACATCAACGGCCCTGCCGAATGGGACAGCCCGGATGCCGCGCATCTCATCCAGGCGGCGCTCGATGCTCCGGCCGGGAAATCCTGAGATGATCGCGCCCGACCGCTTCGACCACCTTGTCCTCACCGTCGCCGACATCGATCGGACGGTCGCCTTTTATAGCGACGCGCTCGGAATGGAGGCGGAGACGCGTAACGGCCGCACGGCGCTGAAGTTTGGACGGCAGAAGATCAACCTGCATCAGCGCGGCCACGAATTCGAGCCCAGGGCGCTCCGTCCGACGCCCGGCTCCGGCGATTTCTGCCTGATCGCCACGACTCCGCTGGCCGATGTTGTCGCGCATCTCCAGGATCGCGGCGTCGCCGTCGAATTGGGCCCGGTGGATCGCGAGGGTGCACTCGGGCCGATGCAGTCGGTCTATGTTCGTGATCCCGACACCAATCTGGTGGAGATCGCCGTCTACGGCTGATCGGGACGGCCTCAGGCGATCCTGATGAAGGCTGGCGGGGGCTCGTCGCGATCCGGGGGCGGAAAGCGGCTGACGCGGTTCCGACCGCCCTCCTTGGCGGCATAAAGCGCCTGGTCGGCCTTCTCCAGGATCAGCACGAGGTCGGTATCCTCAGCTTCCGCCGCCGCGACGCCGATGCTGACCGTGGCGGCGATGGTGGTGTTCTTGATACGGGGCTTCACGCCGGCGAAAGAGGCGCGGATGCGCTCGGCGATGCCCAATCCCGCTTCCAGGCTGCAGCGGGGCAGCACGGCCGCGAATTCCTCGCCGCCCAGCCGTCCGAAGATGTCGTGCGGCCTGAGGCCGCCGATCGCCGTCTCGCAAAAGGCGCGGATCACGTCGTCGCCCGCGCGGTGGCCGAATCGGTCGTTGATCGATTTGAAATGATCGAGATCGAACAGCAGCACCACGACCGGAGCCCCGCTCTCGCGCGCGCGGCTCAGCACCACGTCCGCCTGTTCCGTCAGCCCGCGCCGGTTGGAGACGCCGGTCATCACGTCGATGCGCGCGAACTCCCGCTCCCTGACCTCCCGCCGCGCCCGCAGTATGTCGATCAGCAGCGCGGAACTTCCGGCAGCATAGATCAGCATTTCGAACTGGATTGCGCTGAAGATGCTGAGGGGCGGCAGATACGCACTCGGCAGCGGGCCGAGAAAGGGGTTCAACAAAAACAGGAGCAGGGCGCAGGCATGCAGCAGCAGGATGCCGATCAGCAGAGGCCGTCCCCACAGTTTCTCCGCCCTGGCCCGAAAGAGCACCGCCGCCGCCGCACAGAAAAGGACAAACCCCAGGCCGTCACTGATGACGGCCTGAGCCACCCCCCAATTGAACGAGACGGACAGCATCGACAGGAGCAGGCCCAGCCCTATCAAGGAGAGAAGGGTGCGCGAGCGGACGGGCCGATGGGAAAACTGCCTGACAGCGGCCCAGACCAGCACGTCGCCTGTGTTGAAGAACATGCCGACCAGCATGAGCAGCCAGTCTTTCCCTTCGGCAGCGGCCTCGGTGGAGGCGGCCCCGTTGGAGGCGGCCCCGTTGGAGGCGGCAACGAGCAGGATGGCGAGCGCCACACCAAGGAATACGTTGGCCAACCCCCAGATCAGAGGTGTCCGTTCCGCCCGGTCCGTAGTCCAGACCAGAAGCAGGACGATGCCGCTCGCCACGGTAACCAGGCTTCCGGCCACACCCAGCGTTGGAACGTCCAAATGCATGCTTGCCACGGTGCCTCAGGCTCTTTGCGGAATTGTAGTGCTCTCGCAACGGTTGAGAAGAGGCAATCGTTATACTGGCTTACGTTCGATGAACGGGAGCAAGGCTCCTCGCTCGAAGAGCGGACCGCACCTCCGTCTCGGGATTTGCGAGGCCATGGGCGCGCACGCGCGCTGCGACCGCCGGGGCGCTTGAACCGGCGGCGGCTTCGGTCGTAAACCTCGGGCCAATCCTTATTCTAGCGATCGAGCTGCCCCAATGGCCATGCCTGAAAACGAGACGACGATCCGGTCGCCCGCCCCGCCGGTCAAGACGCCGAAAGCCATGAAGGCCGCCGTCGTCACCGGGCCGGGTGAGCTTCGGGTCGATGAGGTTTCCCTCCCGGTGCCCGGTCCCGGGCAGGTGCGCATCCGGCTGGAAGGTTGCGGCGTCTGCGCCTCCAACCTGACGCCGTGGGCCGGGCCTGAATGGATGAAGTTTCCGACCGAGCCCGGTGGCCTCGGCCACGAGGCCTGGGGTGCGGTCGACGCCGTGGGCGAGGGCGTACAGGGTCTCTCCGAAGGCCAGCGCGTCGTGGCGCTCTCCTATCATGCCTATGCCGGCTATGATGTCGCTGACGCGGATGCCGTCGTGGCGCTGCCGGATGCGCTCGCGGGCAAGCCCTTCCCCGGCGAGCCGCTCGGCTGTGCCATGAACATCTTCAAGCGCAGCGACATCCAGGCCGGCCAGACCGTCGCCATCCTCGGTATCGGCTTTCTCGGCGCGATCCTGACGCGGCTCGCATCGCAGGCCGGCGCGCGCGTCATCGCCATCTCCCGCCGCCCGTTCTCGCTGGATGTCGCGCGCCGGATGGGTGCGGCCGAGACGATCCCGATGGAGGATCACTGGGCGATCATCGAGCGCGTGCGGGAACTGACCGACGGCGTCTTCTGCGACCGCGTGATCGAGGCCGTGGGCAAGCAATGGCCGCTGGATCTGGCGGGCGAACTCACGAGGGAGCGCGGCAAGCTGATCGTCGCCGGCTACCATCAGGACGGACCGCGGCAGGTCAACATGCAGCTCTGGAACTGGCGCGGGCTCGACGTGATCAACGCCCATGAGCGCGATCCGAAGATCTATATCCAGGGCATTCGCGACGCGGTGCAGGCGGTCGCCAGCGGCCGGCTGGATCCGAGCTCGCTCTATACGCACACCTATCCGCTGGAGAAGCTGGACGAGGCACTGAACGCCACCCGCGACCGGCCGGACGGCTTCCTCAAGGCGCTGGTGACCTATTGATGGCTGCCGGTTCGGACATGAAGCGCCCGCGTCTGGGCTTCCTCGGCGTCGGCTGGATCGGTCGCCACCGCATGAAGGCGATCGTGGAAACCGGCGCCGTGGATGTGGCGGCGGTTGCCGATCCCTCGCCGGAGATGGCCGCCGAGGCGGTCGCCCTGGAGCCGGGTGCCGTGGCGGTCGGCACGCTCGACGAATTGCTCGATACAGGCATCGACGGCGTCGTGATCGCGACGCCGAGCGCCATGCACGCGGAACAGTCGATCCGCGCGCTGGAGCGCGGCGTGGCTGTGTTCTGCCAGAAGCCGCTGGGGCGCACCGCCGGCGAAGTCGAGGCCGTGATCGCCGCCGCGCGCAAGGCCGACCGGCTGCTCGGCGTCGATCTTTCCTATCGTTTTACCGAAGGCATGCGCCGCATCCGCGAGATCGTCCGTGGCGGCGAACTCGGCAGGATCTATGCGGTGGATCTCGTCTTCCACAATGCCTACGGGCCGGACAAGGCGTGGTTCTACGATCCCGCGCTTTCGGGCGGTGGCTGCGTCATGGATCTCGGCGTCCACCTTGTCGATCTCGCGCTCTGGGCGCTGGATTTCCCGGAGATCGGCGACGTCACGGGCAAGCTCTTCGCCGAGGGGGCGCCGCTCGGCCGTCGCGCCGACAAGGTGGAGGACTATGCGGTCGCCACGGTGGAGCTCGCCTCCGGCACGGCGCTCCAGCTGGCCTGCTCGTGGAGGCTGCAGGCGGGTTGCGATGCCATGATCTCGGCCTCCTTCTACGGCACGGAAGGCGGCGCGGCGCTGAAGAACGTCGATGGCTCGTTCTACGACTTCAGCGCCGAGCGCTATCGCGGCACCGCGCGCGAGACGCTGTCCACCCCGCCGGACGAGTGGGGCGGCCGCGCCGCCGCCGACTGGGCGACCAGGCTGGCTGCCGGAGCGCGCTTCGACGCGGAAGCGGAGCGGCTGGTGGATGTGGCCCGCGTGCTGGACCGGATCTACGGCCGCTAGCTCGCCCCGGAAAGTCACCCGGCGGGAGGGGGATCGAGCCTTTGGATCGAGACCGGGGTACGAACGTTGAATGCCGGTGACATGATCGATCCGCAACGCTTCCGCCGGAGACCCGCATGAGCGACTATGACAAGGAACTGGCCCGACTGCAGCTTGCTCTGGTCGAGATGCAGCACGCCGCGATGGGGAGCGGCGACCGGATTGTGCTGGTTCTGGAAGGTCGCGACGGGGCGGGCAAGGACGGCTCGATCAAGCGGATCACCGAACATCTTTCCGTCCGCTCCACCCGGGTCCTGGCTCTGCCGAAGCCGTCGGATCGCGAGCGCACGCAATGGTACTTCCAGCGTTACGTCGCGCATCTGCCCTCGGCTGGCGAATTCGTGATCTTCAACCGTTCCTGGTACAACCGGGCCGGGGTGGAAGTCGTGATGGGCTTCTCCACCGCCTCGGAGCAGGCGGAATTCCTTCGCGATACCCCGGAATTCGAGCGCATGCTGGTGGAAAGCGGCATCAAGCTCATCAAGATCTGGCTCGACATCTCCCGCAAGGAGCAGGGCAAGCGGCTGGACGATCGTCGGCGCGATCCTTTGAAGGCGCTGAAGGTCTCCGACATGGATGCGGTCGCGCAGGAAAAGTGGGACGCCTATTCCGATGCCCGCAACGCCATGCTGACGCGCACCCATACGCCGCTGGCGCCATGGTACTGCGTGCGCGCCGACGAGAAGAAGCCCGCGCGCCTCGCCATCATCCAGCACATCCTGCAGCAGGCCGCCCCGCCCGAGATCGCCAACGGCATCGAGAGGCCGGATCCCAGTGTCCTGTTCCCCTTCGACATGGAAGCGATCCGCGACGGCCGGCTCGCGGAATAGGGCGACCGTCCTCGCGCCGGAACCCCGAAAGCTCCGCGCGGCGGGTGGCCTCGTTCGCTTCGAAGCCCCGCGCTAAAGCCGGGCCCGCGTGCTGCGCGGAGTGGCGAGCAGCAGGTTCGTCTCAGACGCCGTGATGCCGGAGACGAGCCGCAACCGTCTGAGGACCGCATCGAGATCGGTGAGGCTCTGCGCGGAGATCTCGGCCACGAGATCCCATTGACCGTTTGTCGTGTGGATCGCGACGATTTCGGGAAAGCCCGCCAGCGCGTCGACCACGCGATCTGCCGCCCGCCCTTCCACCTCGATCAGGGTGAGCCCGCGCACCGGCATCGAGTCCACGTCGGAACGCAGGATCACCGTATATCCGATGATATCGCCGCGCGCTTCCAGCCGCTCGATGCGGGACCGGGCAGTGGCGCGCGAGATGCCGAGTTCGGCCGCGATATCGGAAATGCTGCGTCGGGCGTCATGCCGGAGGATCGTCACGAGACGTCTGTCGAGATCGTCCATCGAGTTCCAGTTCGGTCGAATAACTTGCCGTTCTGGTAGATCAAGCCTGTCGATTTGCCAATCTGCTCTGATCATTCTGCCGCGAAGTGCGGCTAGGTTGCACCTTTCGGGGAAGCTGCGGCGAGACGATGACGGATAAATGCATTCTGATTGGCGCGCCCGTGCAGGACGGGGCGGGGCGTCTGGGTTGCGAGATGGGGCCGAGCGCCTACCGCGCCGCCGGCCTTCGCGAAGCACTGACGGATCTTGGCTTCGTCGTGGAAGACCGGGGCAATGTCGCGCCTGGCCCCGCGTGCGACATCGTCCATCCCAATGTCGCCGTGCATCATCTTCCTGAGTTCCACGCCTGGACCCGCAGCCTCGCGGAGGCGGCTTTTCAGGCGAGCGGCGAGGGCGTGCCGATCTTCCTCGGCGGCGATCATTCCCTGTCCGCCGGTACGATCGCTGGCCTGTCCCGCCGTGCAAAGGCGGAAAGCCGCGAGTTCTTCGTGCTCTGGCTCGATGCCCATCCCGACTTCCACACGCTGGAAACGACGACGTCAGGCAATCTCCACGGCACGCCCATGGCCTATGTCACGGGGCAGCACGGCTTCGGCTCCTTCATGCCGCCTCTGGAAGCGCCGGTGAAGCCGGAAAATGTCTGCATGATCGGGCTGCGCAGTGTCGACCCTGCCGAGCGCAACGCGCTCCGCGAAGCGGGCGTTCTCGTCCATGACATGCGCGCGGTGGACGAGCAGGGCATCGCGCCGCTGATCCGCCGTTTCCTGGAGCGGGTGGACGCCGCGGACGGCGTGCTGCATGTCAGCCTCGACGTCGATTTTCTCGAACCGGCGATCGCGCCCGGCGTCGGCACGACCGTGCCGGGCGGCGCGACCTTCCGCGAGGCGCATCTCGTCATGGAGATGCTGCACGATTGCGGCGCCGTTCGCTCGCTCGATCTGGTGGAGCTCAATCCGTTCCTCGACGAGCGCGGACGCACGGCGCTGCTGATGGTGGATCTGGCCGCAAGTCTGATGGGCCGCCGTATCCTCGACCGTCCGACCCGGAGCTTCTGATCGGCGGAAGACTGGAAAGCTTCGCGCCCCCGGCCTAGACAGCGGCATGTCTCACTTCGATGTCTTTCTCTTCGATTATGACGGCACGCTTGCCGCCACTCGAAACGCCGTGGTCGAATGTCTGTCGCGCACCTTGGGGGAGCGCGGCTTCGTCGCCTCTCCCGCCGAGATCGCGGCGGTGGTCGCCAGCGGTGTGCCGCTGGAGGGTGCCTTCGCCGCTCTTCTGCCGGAGGAGGCACGGACCGACGCCGATGAATGCGTCCGACGCTACCGCGAGCACTATCCGGAGGTGGACCGCGAGCGGAGCGGGCTTTTCGACGGGGCCGCCGAGACGCTTGCCGCCCTTCGCGCGGCGGGCGGCAGGATCGTGGTGCTCAGCAACAAGGGACGGGTGGCGATCGAGGCGGCTCTGGAGCGTTTCGGCCTTCAGGACACGGTCGATGCCGTGCTCGCCGCCGATCCGGGCGCCCCGGTGAAGCCCGATCCCGCCGTCTTTGCCCGCCGGGTTAGTCCGCTCTTTCGCGATCTGCCGTCCCAGGCCTTCGTGATGGTCGGCGACACCTCGGCCGATATCGGCTTCGCGCAGGCGGCAGGTATCGCCAGTTGCTGGGCGCGCTACGGCTACGGCGACGGGGCGGCCTGCCTCGCGATGAAGCCGGATTTCATCATCGGCGCCTTGCCGGAGATGCTGTCGCTCCAGGCGCCGGCGTCTCGGGACGCTCTGCCCGATCGGCGTACGCCCTGATCGGGACACTTCCTGGTTGGGCACCGGATTAACCCGAAGCTTACCGCTTTCCGCGATTGTGGCGGCGATTGCGTGGGAGCCGACACTTGCTCCTGCCGAACAGGCCGCGACGACGGGGGGGTAGGGCCGGATATCGGCCGGCACTCCGGCCGCAATCGGGAGCGATAAGGGAGCCGTGCCTCAGCCGCCCTCACCGGCGGTGTCGCATCGTTCGCGCGGCCATCGAGTTTGGAGTTGCTCTGGATGATCGAATTTCTTCCGGCGGGTCTTCGGAACGCCATGCGCCAGATGCGGGATATCGGGCAGGTGGTGGTCCAGGCATGCCGGCGTGCCCACGTCCGCCAGCTCGCCTCGGTTCTCGGCGGGCTTGTCGTCGTGGCCTCCCTCACCGGATGCGCCGGCCAGCTTGGGGGCATCCGGGCGGGCAGGGTCTACCCGGCGACGCTGCGCCTGATGCAAGCGGCGGACATGGATCGCTACGCGCCGATTCTCGTGCGCATCTACAAGGAAGAAAGCACGCTCGAGGTCTGGAAGCAGGATCATTCGGGACACTTCCAGCTTCTGAAGGCCTACCCGATCTGCCGGTTTTCCGGCGCGCTCGGGCCGAAGCAGGCGGAAGGCGACCATCAGGCGCCTGAAGGCTTCTACCAGGTCGGCCCGGCCCAGATGAACCCGCGCTCGCGCGAGTATCTTTCCTTCAATATAGGCTATCCCAACGCCTTCGATGCGTCGTTCGGGCGGACCGGCAGCGCATTGATGGTGCATGGCGGCTGCCGCTCGGTCGGCTGTTATGCCATGACCGACGAGCAGATGCGGGAGATCTACGCGCTCGCCTTCGAGGCATTCAAGGGTGGCCAGCGGAGCTTCCAGGTACAGGCGTTGCCGTTCCGGATGACCTGGGCCAACCTCCGCCAGCACGCGGGCGATCCGAACGTGGATTTCTGGACCATGCTGAAGAACGGTACCGACGAATTCGCGAAGACCGGGCTGCCGCCGCAGGTCGGCGTCTGCAACCAGCGCTACGTCTTCACCCCCGCCGCGGCGCTGGGGGGGGCGGATCCGGCAACGTTGTGCGCTCGACCCGCGAGCTTTCCCCCTGCCGACCTCCCCCCTGCCAGCCTCGCTCCGCCCGGCGTCTCCCGGCCGCTCGCCTACGACGAGCAGCCCGATCCGCTGGCGGCGCAAATCCAGAGCGCGGAAGGGTCCTATGATGCCGGCCTCTCCCGCTGAAGAGGCCTCTCTCCGCGAGAAGGGGCTCCCCGACGACACGCGAAGCGCCCGCACAAGCGGCGAGCTACAGCGGCTGGCAAGATGACGCCGCAGCGCCAGGGCGGCGGCATCGATCGATGCCGCCTCAGTTCACGATGGCTGTACGGCGCCGCTAAAGTTGGACTCACGCGAAAGCGACGCAACCGCGCGAGTCCGCAATATTGATAATTCTTTTAACAAGGAAAGCGGGCTCTTTTAGCGACCAAGACAGGCTTTGTGCAGATGGCTTCACTAAGAAACGTGATCCGGTCGAAGATCGCCGAAATGATCTGCCGCAAAGGTCGGCTTCGAAGTGCCGCGATAGTGGACGTGAACGGCCGGAAAGGATTGTGAGGCTGAATGTCTGCTTCACCCGCCACTCGCTTCAAACAGACCTTCTGCTTTGGCTAAGTCATGGTAGGCCGACATGACCGAGAAGGCTGGTAAGCGGGCCGTCCGCTTTAGACGAGAACGTCGGTTAGCTGACGGTCAGCAAGATCAAAGACTTGGCGGATCATGCTTTGAGAGACTGTCTCGAACCAGATAGGCAAGATCGAAAGCGCGAGCAACACTCCAAGGCCGCCGTTCAACATGCGCCACTGCGCATCGCGGCGCATTGCCCGGGCCAGAACGAGACCGGCCGCGCACCAAGTGGTAAGCGACAGAATGGCGAACCCTCCGAACGCTGCGCCCAACAGCATACTGAGGCGTACCGGGCCGCTGGCAAGCGCCGAGAAAGAAGCAGCGGCCCCAAGCGTCATCGCCCAGCCCTTCGGGTTGTGCCAGACCGCCCACATGCCCGTGAACAGGCCGATCGGCCGCGCGTTGCTCGCAAGATGCGGCGGCCCTCGACCCGCCATTTGCCAGGCCAGCCAGAGCAGGTAGGCTGAGCCTACCGCCTTCATCGCGAGGGTGAGCGATGGCGCCGCCAGGAGAACGCTGGAAAGACCAAGCGCCGCGAAGGCCGCCATGGAGGCAAGGCCCAGTGAGATGCCAGCGATTAGCGGAAGCGAACGTCGAAAGCCGAAGTTCGCGCCGGAGACTGTGGCGAGCGTCGTGGCTCCGCCGGGACTGATTGTAGCGACAAGAACAAAGAGGAGCAGCGGAGGAAGGGCATCCATGACGGGCACTCGATCAAACCTGCTTGGCCTTAACCATCGGATCTGCCCTCCAGAAGCTAATGTTGCTAAACACGGGAATTAGAAGTTGTAATACGTCATGAGACGAAACCTCGATATCGCCTTGCTTCGCACTTTCGCTGCCGTTGCCGATCAGCATAGCATGACGGGGGCGAGCCAAGTGCTGCACCTGACGCAGGGGGCGGTCAGTCAACAGATTGCCCGGCTTGAGGAATTAGTCGGTGACCAGCTGCTCCGGCGTGAGCCGCGAGGCCTGCGCCTGACTCCGGCGGGGGAGCGCCTACTCGGTCGCGCCCGCACGCTGCTCGCGCTCAACGACGAGATCTGGTCCGAGATCGCGGGCGGCGGCGTCGCCGGGCCGGTGCGGCTCGGGCTGCCGTACGACCTTATTGCCAGCCATTTCGGGCCCGCGCTCAAGAGCTATTGCGAAGCCTTCCCGCTGGTCGACCTAGATCTTGTTTGCCTGCCTTCACCGGACCTCCTGGCCGGTATTCGAGATGGGCAACTTGACGTGGCTGTTGTCGAGGAGGCGCTTGGGGCCGAGAGCGGCGAGACGCTGGCTATCGATCGTCTTGTCTGGGTCGGTGCGAGGGGCGGGCAGGCGCACGGACGAACTCCGTTGCCACTCTCGCTCGTAGCCGAGACCTGCCTTTTCCGTCCGCCAGTGCTTCAGGCGCTGACGCGGCAGAAACGCGCGAGCCGTGCGGTGTTCGAGAACGGCGGGCTTGATGCGACGCGAACCACGGTGCGCATGGACCTCGCGGTTTCGGCGTGGCTCGCCACGACCGTGCCGGCCGATTTGGCTATCTTGCCGCCAGAAGCAGGCCTGCCGGAATTGCCGTCCTTCGCTATCACGCTGCATGTGGCACATGCTGCGCGAGGTGCAGCGATCGAAGAGCTCACCCGCCATCTGCGCGAGACAATGGCGCGACCATCGGTGGCTGCTTGATGACACCAAACGGGGCGGCGTCGACTGGAATGCGATCTACGGCGGGATGCAACCGGGCGACATCGCCGAACAATGAAGTGCTGGTCGATCATTCCGGGCGTAAGGAGGAACTGCGTGGTACCTCGACGTTCCGTACTCGCCTTAGGGTCCACGCCAGGACGAAGCCTCCGCGGTACGGGCGCGTACGGCGATATATCAGGCTAATAGGAGGAAGCGGCGTGTGGCCACGCATCCCAACCCTATGACGGGTCATATCGGCAGATTTCCTGCTGTTGCCGACTTCGGTCCCAGCGTGGGAGATGTCGCTGCCGAAGTCTCCGCAACCGGCCGCCTCTGCTGGCAGATAGGACTGGCATTCTAGCGGCTCAAGAGTGGGCTTGGAATGACTCCGCTTCAAGCGCGGGGCAGTCAATTTGCCCGCTCATGGCTCGCGGCCCATCTTACGATTGGGCTGTTGATCTACGAGCCGATCGCCGACAGTCTCGCTTCGCCTCCATCGCCGGCACGGCCGGGCACGCACTTGTCTTTGTGTTGAATGCAAAGAGTTCTGCGAGACGCGCTCTTGGTCGCAATACTCGGGGCGCCCCGTCTCTCCCGAATTGACCCCGGCCTTGCAGGCGCAGCCAAAAACCTGATCGGGCCACCGCGCCGAAGATATCGCAGTCCGGCCGGATACTCGCTCCGACCGGCTCCGCAACCTGTTGAACACGGTCTTCTCCGCAGAACTCTTGGCGAGGTCACTTGGCCTCAGCGAGTTACGACGGTCGCCAAGTCTTCCGTGCAGGCTCGGACATGATGCACAAAGCCGCTCGCCGGATCCTCGCTCCACCGTTCGATGGCGACCCGCCAGATCACGATTCCGGTTTCCGCCGCCATCCGCGCGGCTTTTCCCTCGATGCTGCGGTCCGTCAGGGCTGCACAAATCGCCATCCCGAGCGAGCGCATCTTCATCAACTCGCGTTCCTGGAAATCGACATGCGCGGCGACGACGGCCTGCCGGGCAAGCACGTCCGCACGATTGTCGTCGAAGAAACAGCCAACTGCCTCCAGTGCCCTGATGACAATATCCAGCGGCTGGGCGTCGGCGGCTTGGTTGATGGCGCGGACCATCTCTGCCTCGAACTCGTTCGCACGCCAAAACAGGACTTCGGGCTTGTCGATGAAGTAGCGGAAGAACGTCCGCTCGGTGAGGCCGGCCGCGGCAGCGATCTGCGGAACCGTCGTCGATGCGTAGCCGCGCGTACGGAACAGCTCGATTGCCGCCTTGCCGAAGCGCTCGCGCGCATTCTCGATCCTTTGAACCATGGTGTCTTCATAACCCCATTGTCAGCGCCTGCCAATCGCATTACGTACTGGCAGGGACTGACAATTAGGCATTTCCATGCGAGTGTTTGTAACGGGGGGTAGCGGCTTCCTCGGTTCGGCGGTGATCGGCGAGCTTTTGCAGGGCGGGCATCAGGTGCTTGCGTTGGCACGCTCGGAGGCGGCTACTCAGCGATTGGCCGCTCTGGGAACGCTGGTGCTGCACGGAGATATGGAAAACCACGAGGCCTTGCGGACCGGCGTGGGCCGGTGCGACGCGGTCGTGCATCTGGCCTTCAACAACGACTACACGAAGTTCGAAGAGACCTGTGCGATCGACGAGCGCGCGATTGATGCAATTGGCAAGGCTCTTGCCCACACCGCCAAGCCCTTTGTCGTTCCAAACGGGCTGGCCGGCCTCGCTCCAGGGCGCATCGTCACCGAAGATGACGACATCCCCGCCGACTATGCCTTTCCGCGCCGATCGGAACAGACCGCGCTCAAGCTGGCAGGAGACGGGGTCAACGCCATGGTAGTCCGGCTCGCGCAGGTGCACAGCAACGTGATGCAGGGTCTGGTCTCCGGCCTGATCCCGATCGCCCGGCATTCCGGCATGTCCGCTTATGTGGACGACGGCGCAAACCGATGGCCCGCAGTCCACGTGTCCGATGCCGCACACCTGGTCCGGCTGGCGCTGGAGCGGCCCGAGCGCGGGGCGAAGTTCCATGCGGTCGCCGAGGAAGGCGTGGAGATGCGCGTCATCGCCGAGGCGGTCGGCAGGCTGGCGAATGTACCGATGCGATCGCTCCGCGCCGATGAGGCGAAGGCGCATTTCGGACCGCTGGGAATGTTCGTCGCGCAGGACATGCCGGCTTCCTCGGCGCTGACACGAAACAGGATGCAGTGGCAGCCAACCGGTTCACGCCTCGTCCACGACCTCGATCAGTCGCGGATTTGAGGAGAGCATCCAACCACCGGGAAGCGGCACTGACGGCTGCGCGAGCGGAGATTGAACAGATGCCCCGAGCCGCCTGACGCGGTTTTCAACCACTATAACCATGGAAATGGAAAATGCCCCGCATCCTTATCATCGGCTACGATCCCGACAGCGTCGACTTCAGCGATCCGGGTTCGCCGCCCGGGCTTGATATCGACAAAATCTGGGCTGGCGCGAAAGCGAGCCTGAAGCGCATCGAGGATTATGGCTGGACCGGAGTGCAATGTATGGTCCGGCCGGACGATACTGCCGCCGGGGTCGTCGAGCGCGCCCTGTCGGACGCGAAGTACGACTGCATCGTGATCGGAGGGGGCGTCCGCCTGGCCTACAACAGCGTGCCTGTTTTCGAGAACATCGTAGATGCCGTGCGGCGGTCCGCTCCCGGCACGCCGCTCGCGTTCAACGAAGGACCCGAAAAGAGTCTCGAAGCGGCAAAGCGGTGGCTCGAGAGGCACTAAATCCATCGCATTGATGATGGGCCGTCGCCGTGAGTGACATGGGTCGCCAACGCCCAGGCTCGCGGCGACCGTTCATTCCGTCACGACCCATTCGAGGATTTGCTTCGATGAAGTGAGTGGCGCCATACAGTAGTCAGACGTCGAGATTAGCGACGTTCAGGGCGTTTGCCTGGATGAAGTCGCGGCGGGGCTCCACCTCGTCGCCCATCAGCTTGGTGAAGATATCGTCGGCCTCGTCCAGCTCTCGCGCCCGCACCTGCAGCAGCGTGCGGACGTTCGGGTCGAGCGTCGTTTCCCAGAGCTGCTCGGCGTTCATCTCGCCGAGGCCCTTGTAACGCTGCATCGTGATGCCCTTGCGGCCGACGGCAAACACGGCTTCGAGAAGATCGCGCGCGCCGTGGATCGTCGTCTCCGAACTCTTGCGCCGGAGCGTCGCCGCTTCGCTGTAGAGCGTATGCAGCGACTCGGAGAAGGCGTGCAGCCGCCGTGCATCTGCGGAGGAAAGCAGGGCCGGGTCGAGCATCGCGACCTCGGTCACGCCGCGCACCGTGCGGGTGAAGACCAGCCCGCGCTCCTCGCTGACGCTGCCGGCCCAGCCGCGCTCGGTTTCCTCCGACAGCATGTCGAGGCGACGGGCGATAACCTCGGCGGCAGCCGTGGCGCGCTCGGGATTGCCAAGCAGGGCCGCGTCCATCGCGCCGGCGATCGTCGCCTGCTCGATCAGCGTGCGGTTGTAGCGGGTGTGCAGCCCTTCCATGACCTGCTTCACCTGCCGCGCCTCGTTGACGATGGCCCGGAGATCGGGGCCCGCGCGTTCCTCGCCGTTGGCGATGGACAACACCGCCTCGTCAAGGCCGGCCTCGATCAGGTAATCCTCCAGCGCCCGCTCGTCCTTGAGGTATTGCTCGGACTTGCCGCGCGTCACCTTATAGAGCGGCGGCTGCGCGATGTAGACATAGCCGCGCTCGAAGAGCTCCGGCATCTGCCGGTAGAAGAAGGTGAGCAGCAGCGTGCGGATATGGGCGCCGTCGACATCGGCGTCCGTCATGATGATGATCTTGTGGTAGCGCAGCTTCTCGATGTTGAACTCGTCCTTGCCGATCCCGGTGCCGAGCGCCGTGATCAGCGTGCCGATCTGGTCGGAGGAGAGCATCTTGTCGAAGCGGGCGCGCTCCACGTTCAGGATCTTGCCGCGCAGCGGCAGGATGGCCTGAAACGCGCGGTTGCGGCCCTGCTTGGCGGAGCCGCCGGCGGAATCGCCCTCGACCAGGAAGACTTCGGAATGGGCGGGGTCGCGCTCCTGGCAGTCGGCCAGCTTGCCGGGCAGGGAGGCGATGTCGAGCGCGCCCTTCCGGCGGGTCAGCTCGCGCGCCTTGCGGGCCGCTTCGCGCGCGGCCGCCGCTTCGACGACCTTGCCGATCAGCACCTTGGATTCGGCCGGATGCTCTTCCATCCAGGAGCCGAGCGTGTCGTTGATCAGGCTTTCCACCACCGGGCGGACCTCGGAGGACACCAGCTTGTCCTTGGTCTGCGAGGAGAACTTGGGATCGGGGACCTTCACGGAGAGCACGCAGGTCAGCCCCTCGCGGGAATCCTCGCCGGTGATCGACACCTTCTCGCGCTTCGCGATGCCGGAGCTTTCCGCATAGGACGACACCTGGCGCGTCAGCGCGCCACGGAAGCCGGCGAGATGCGTGCCGCCGTCGCGCTGCGGGATGTTGTTGGTGAAGCAGAGCACGTTCTCGTGGTAGCTGTCGTTCCACCACATGGCGGCTTCCACCGTCACCCCGTCGCGTTCGGCGCGGACATAGATCGGGGCCGGAATCAGCGGCTTCTTGGCGCGGTCGATGAAGCGGACGAAGGCTTCCAGCCCACCGTCATAGACCATGTCCTCGCGCTTTTCGTCGGCGCTGCGGCGGTCGGTCAGAACGATGTGGACGCCGGAATTCAGGAACGCCAGCTCGCGCAGGCGATGCTCCAGAGTCGGGTAGTCGTACTCGATATGGGTGAAGGTGTTGGGGGAGGCCAGGAACGTCACCTCGGTGCCGGTCTTGCCCTCTGACTCGCCGATGACCTCCAGCGGCGCATCGGCGACGCCGTCGGAAAAATTGATCTCATGCAGCTTGCCGGCCCGCCAGACCCGGAGCTTCAGCCATGTGGAAAGCGCGTTGACGACGGAAACGCCCACGCCGTGCAGGCCGCCCGAGACCTTGTAGGAATTCTGGTCGAACTTACCGCCGGCATGCAGCTGGGTCATGATGACCTCGGCCGCCGATACGCCTTCCTCGTGCATGTCGGTGGGGATGCCGCGACCGTTGTCGCGCACCGTCACCGAACCGTCCGGGTTCAGCGTGACCTCCACGAGGCTCGCATAGCCGGCCAGCGCCTCGTCGATGGCGTTGTCGACGACTTCGTAGACCATGTGGTGCAGACCGGAACCGTCATCCGTGTCGCCGATATACATGCCCGGCCGCTTCCGAACGGCATCGAGGCCCTTGAGGACCTTGATGGAGCCGGCGCCATATTCGGCAGCCGCGTTCTGTTCGACGGCGGGTTCTGACATGCTCGTTCCTTGACTGGCGGAGGACAGCGCGAACGCCGCCTGACTCGTTACGCCAATGTAGTGATTTACCGGGGAAATTGCACGCTTTCAGCCCTCCGGAATGGGCCGAAATGGCCTCAGGCCGGGGAAAAATGCGAGATCGCCTCAAGAAAGGCGTCGCCGTAGCGCGAAAGCTTCGCCTCGCCCACGCCCTGCACCCGTCGCATCTCGTCCAGCGTCAACGGTTTGCGCTCCGCCATGTCGATCAGGGTGCGGTCGGGGAAGATCACGTAGGCCGCCACCTTCTCCTCGCGGGCAAGCTGCAGGCGCCGTTTGCGGAGATGCTCGAAGAGCGCCGCCGTCTCCCCGTCCAGCCCGTCGGCGCGGTTGTTGCGGTCGCCCCCGCGGTCGCGGCGGGCGGTGCTTTCGTCCTGTACGCGCAGCCGGATCGGCTCGCGGCCGAACAGCACGTCGACGCCCTTCTGCGTCATGGCGAAGCCGCCGTGCTCGCCGGCTTCCGAGAGCGCGCCGGCGGCGAAGAGCTGGCGCACGATGGCGGACCATGAGCGGCGGCTCCGCTCCTTGCCGGCGCCGAAGGTCTTGAGCTCCTGATGGCCGTGGCGCTTCACCGCGTCCGTCTCCTGGCCGAGCAGCACGTCGGCGAGATGGCCTGCGCCGAAGCGCTGCCCCGTGCGCGCCACGGCGGAGAGCACCTTCTGCGCATCGGTCTGCGCGTCGTAGAGCCGGGCGCCTTCGAGGCAGAGGTCGCAGGAGCCGCAGGGGCCGCTTTCCTCGCCGAAATAGGCCAGCAGCGCCTGCCGGCGGCAGGTGGCGAGTTCGCAGAGGTCGGTCATCGCCGTCAGGCGCTGGTGCTCGACCCGGTGGCGCTCGGGATCGACATCCTTCTCGTCGATCTGGCGGCGGCGAAAGGCCATGTCCTCAAGGCTGTAGAGGGTCAGCGTGTCGGCGGGCAGCCCGTCGCGGCCGGCGCGGCCGATTTCCTGGTAATAGGCCTCCACCCCGCCCGGCATGTCGGCATGGACGACGAAGCGCACGTCGGGCTTGTTGATGCCCATGCCGAAGGCGATGGTCGCGACCATCACCACACCGTCTTCCTGCAGGAAGATATCCTGATGACGGGAGCGGACGGACTGCTCCAGCCCGGCATGGTAGGGCAGGGCGCGGTGTCCCTTGGTTTCCAGATGCGCGGCGAGGCTCTCCGTCCGGTCGCGCGAGGCGGCATAGACGATGCCGCTGCCGCCCTTGTGGCCGGCGAGAAAGTCGGCGATCTGCGAGCGCGGCCGGTCCTTCACCGCAAAGCGAAGACTGAGATTCGGCCGGTCGAAGGAATGGACGAAGCTCCTCGGCGGCTTGGGAAAAAGCTGCGCCGCGATGTCGTCCCGCGTGGCGCGGTCGGCCGTCGCCGTCAGCGCCACGACCTGCACATCGCCCAGCACTTCGCGAACGCGGGTCAGCTGGCGGTATTCCGGGCGGAAGTCGTGTCCCCACTGGGAGACGCAATGCGCCTCGTCGATGGCGAGGCGTCGCACGCCGAGTTCGCGCAGCCGCTGCAGCAGCCCTTCGCCGGCCAGACGCTCGGGCGAGACGAAGAGCAGCGAGAGTTCGCCGGAAACGAGCTGCCGCCACGCTTCGCGGCCTTCCGCCTCGTCGTTGGCCGAGTTGAGGCTCGCCGCGGCGATGCCGATCGCCTGCATCTGGCGCACCTGGTCGCGCATCAGCGCGATCAGCGGCGAGACGACGACGGTCAGCCCGCCATCGAGCGCCGCCGGCAGCTGGTAGCACATGGACTTGCCGCTACCCGTCGGCATGACGGCAAAGACATCCTCGCCGGCGAGGATCGCTTCGATGACCTCGCCCTGGCCCGGACGGAAATCGTCATAGCCGAAGAGGCGGCGAAGCGCCTTGCGGGCGTCGCGGGACTCCTTGGAGCTGAACAGGCGGGAAAGCGTCTCGGTCTCCGGGGCGGGCGAATCAGTCAGCGACATCGCCTCGTCTTATAGAGGTTAACAGCGGCGGACCCGAGGCGGGTTCGCGGTCCGCCTCATCGTGTGGCGATCGCGACGGCCGCGCCCGCCATGACGACGCCGGAAGAGCGGTTCAGCAGTCGCACGGCGCGCGGCGTTTCGAAGAGCCGCCGGGCGCGGGTGGCCAGCAGCACATAGGAGCCGAAGACCAGAGCCAGCACCGTGGCCGTCGCGACGATCAGTTCGAGATAGGCGAGCGTCGTCACCGCCGAAAG
Source organism: Faunimonas pinastri (assembly GCF_900110915.1). Classification (GTDB taxonomy): domain Bacteria; phylum Pseudomonadota; class Alphaproteobacteria; order Rhizobiales; family Afifellaceae; genus Faunimonas; species Faunimonas pinastri. Next base: position 125,788 of record NZ_FOFG01000006.1, on the reverse strand, counting down.
GTCCACCAGGTTCGGCAACAGCGCCAGATAGAAGACGATGACCTTCGGATTGCCCATGTTGACGGAAAACCCTGTCGCATAGAGCCGGAGCCGGTCGGTCCCGCCGGGCAGGGCGGGTGCAGCCTGCAGTTCGGCCGGGGCATTCCACATGCGCCAGGCGAGATAGAGCAGGTAGGCCGCACCGACGAAGCGGATGACGAGGAAGAGCACCGTGAAGGTCTTCGCCACCACCGCCAGCCCGAGAACCCCCAAAGTCAGCCAGACGAGGTCGGCGGAAGCGATACCGGCCACGAAGGCGACCGCGCCGCCGGGACCGCGTGACAGAACCCGCGCAACGATCGCGGCGACACCGGGACCGGGCGCAACGGCGGCGACGAAGAGCGTCGCCATGAAAACGAGGAGGGCTTGCGTATGCATGGCCTATCCTAGCCTGACGACATGGCCGTCCACCACCTCGAAACGCTCCGATGAGGCCGGCAGGTCGCGAAAGAGGTCGGCGTCGGTTCCCGTCATGAACGCCTGTACCCCGAGGGTTTCCAGCCGGGCGAAAAGGGCGGCGCGGCGGCCGGGATCGAGATGGGCGGCAATCTCGTCGAGCAGCAGGATCGGCGTCATGCCGGAGGTGCGGGCGACCAGATCGGCGTGGGCGAGGATGATGCCGATCAGCAGCGCCTTCTGCTCGCCGGTGGAGGAAAGCGCGGCGGGCATCGCCTTGGCGGCGAAGGTGACGGACAGGTCGCTGCGATGCGGGCCGGAAAGCGTCCGCCCGGCCGCGCGGTCCCTGAAGCGGGTTTCGCGAAGCTCATCGCGGTAGCTCACCTCCAGCATCGCGGACGGGCTGGCGGTCACCGCGTCGTCGAACTCGCCGGTGATCGAAAGCCCGGCGCTGGGAAATGCGCTGCCTTCCGCCCCCTGCGCCTCGATGCGCGCCTGCAGGAGCGCCACGGTTTCGGCACGCGCGAAGGCGACGGCCACGGCCTTTTCCGCCAGCTGGGCTTCCACCGCGTCGAGATAAGCGGGCGACGCGCCCTCGTCCAGCAGGCGGTTGCGGCTCGTCAGCAGCCGATCCATGTCGTTGACGCGGCGGCCATGACCGGGGTCGACCGTCAGCACGAGGCGATCCAGAAAGCGGCGGCGATCCCCGGCGGGACCGGTGAAGAGGGCATCCATCGCCGGCGTCAGCCAGAGCAGGCGGAGATGTTCCAGCAGCGCTTCGGCGGAGGGCGCGGAGGCGCCGTTGATGCGGACACGGCGCGCGGCGCCCGAACCGGGGTCGATGCCGGCCAACCCCGTGCCGATCCGCGTTTCCTCGCCGTCCCGCTCGATCATCGCGGAAACCGCCCAGCCGCCCGTGGTGTCGAGCCGGGTGATCGCCTCGAAGGCGGCGCGGCGCAGCCCGCGGCCCGGCGTCAGCAGCGAGATCGCTTCCAGGAGATTGGTCTTGCCCGCGCCGTTCGGCCCGATCAGCGCGACGAGCCGCGCGGAAAATCCGAGCGACAGCCCGGAATAGTTCCGCACATCGGTCAGCGACAGGCTTGTCAGCGCGACCGGATCGGGCATCCGGCCCGCCTTCATCTGCGCCCCGCCTTAGACCCGCATCGGCATCAGGACATAGAGCGCATCGGCCTCCGTGCCCTCTGCCGTCTGGTCCTGGATCAGGGTCGGGGAGCCCGCATCTGCCAGCTTGAAGACCGCGTCCTCGCTGGTCAGTTGCCCCGCGATGTCGAGGAGGTAGCGGGAGTTGAAGCCGATCTCGATCGGCTCCGCCTCGTAATCGACGGCGAGCTCGTCGGTCGCGCTGCCGGAATCGGGGTTGTTGACGACCAGCACCATCCGGCCCTCCGACAGGCTGAGCTTCACCGCGCGGCCGCGATCGGAGGAGACGGTGGACACGCGATCCACGGCGCGCTCGAAATCCGCCTTGGTCAGCGTCAGGATCTTGTCGTTGGCCTTGGGGATGACGCGCTCGTAATCCGGGAAGGTACCGTCGATCAGCTTGGAGGTCAGCACCACCGCGCCGACGGTGATGCGGATTTTGGAATCGGAAAGCGCGACTTCCACGGAGCCTTCGGGATCTTCCAGCAGCTTCTGGATTTCGCCCACCGTCTTGCGGGGAACGATGACGCCCGGCATGCCGGCGCTGCCTTCCGGCGCTTCCACCTCCGCCTTGGCGAGGCGATGACCGTCGGTCGCCACCGCGCGAAGCCGCTCGCCGCCCAGCACGTGGAAATAGATGCCGTTCAGGTAATAGCGCGTCTCCTCCGTCGAGATCGCGAACTGCGTGCGCTCGATCAGGCGGCGGAGAACGGGGGAGGGGAGGGTGAAGGAGGTCGGCAGATCGCCGGCGTTGAGATCCGGGAAGTCGGCATCCGGCAGCATCTGCAGGGAGAATCGCGCGCGGCCGGCGCGCAGCGTCATGGTGCCGCCTTCGCCTGTTTCCAGGCTGATCTCGGAGCCGTCCGGCAGCTTGCGGACGATATCGTAGAGCATGTGGGCGGGAACGGTGGTGGCGCCCGCCGCCTCCACCATGGCCGGCACCCGGTCAACGATCTCCATGTCGAGATCGGTCGCCTTGAGAAAAAGGTCGCCGCCTTCGGCGCGCAGCAGCACGTTGGCAAGGATCGGAATGGTGTTGCGCCGCTCCACGACCCGATGGACGTGGTTGAGCGCCTTCAGGAGGTTTGCCCGTTCGATCGTGACTTTCATGACGCAAAATCCTGGAGAAAACGGCTTTGCAGGCCGGACGCGCTGAGCCGCGCGGGCTGCGGAACTTGCCGCGAATACCCCCGGATGACAAGCCTTTAGCTCGGGTCCGGGGTCGTGCGGCCGCGAAAGCCCTCGCCCGCATCGGGAGAAAGAAGGAGGCGTCGCGGCAAGGCGACGCCCGGGAGCGCTATTCCTGGATCAGCCGCTTCAGGAGTTCGATCTCCTGCGCCAGGATTTCGTCGGCCGCCGCCAGTTCCTCAACCTTGCGCACGGCGTGCAGCACGGTGGTGTGGTCGCGGCCGCCGAAGCGCTTGCCGATCTCCGGGAAGGAGCGGGGCGTCATGGTCTTGGCGAGATACATCGCGATCTGCCGCGGACGCACGATGGTGCGGGTGCGCCGGGCTGAGAGGAGGTCGTTCTTGGACACGTTGTAGTGCCCGGCCACGACCTTCTGGATGTCCTCGATCTTGATGCGGCGGGCTTCGCGCACGCCGACCAGATCGGAGATCGCGAGTTCGGCGATGTCCATGGTGATCGGCTGGTCGGAAAATTCCGCCCGGCAGATCAGCCGGTTCAGGGCGCCGTCGAGATCGCGGCCATTGGTGGCGACGGCCTGTGCCACGTAATCCAGCACGGGATCGGGAATGGCGAGCGAGGGGTTGCGGTCACGCGCGGCGGAAAAGCGTTTTTCCAGGATCTGTCGGCGCATGGAAGAATCCGGCGCCGCCATGCCGACGACTACGCCACCCTTCAGGCGGGAGCGGACGCGCTCGTCCACGCCTTCCAGGTCGCCCGGAGCGCGGTCGGCCACGACCACGACCTGCTTGGAGCTGTCCAGAAGGGCATTCAGCATGTGGCAGAACTCCTGCTGCACGCTCTTGCCCGTCAGGAACTGCATGTCGTCGATCAGGAGGATGTCGATGCCGCGCAGCTTTTCCTTGAAGTCCAGCGCCGAGCGGTCGCGAAGCGCGGAAACGAACTGCACGGTGAAGCGCTCGACCGTGAGGTAGAGCACGCGCCGGTTCGGGTCCATGCGCTGGCATTCGTTGGCAATGGACTGCAGGAGATGCGTCTTGCCGAGGCCGACACCCGCATGGATGTAGAGCGGGTTATAAGCGGGGGAGCTGCCTTCCGGCGCCGTCGCCACCGCATGAGCGGCGCGATAGGCGAGATCGTTGGAGCGGCCCTCGCAGAAGGTCTCGAAGGTGAGCTTGGCATCGACGGGCGAGCCGGCGAAGCGCTCGTTCGGCGTTTCCGGCGTTACCAGCGTCAGCGGACGCTGCGCGACAGGAGCAGGAGCCGCAGCCTCCGCAGGCGCCACGGCGCGCAGCGCGGTGCGGCGGGACACGTCGATCCGGCGCACGCTGGCGTCCTCGGCCTGCCAGAGCTGTACCAGCCTCTCGTCGTAATGCGACTTGATCCAGCCCTTCAGGAAGACCGTGGGCACGGAAAGGCGCACGACTCCGGCGCTCAGGCCCTCGAAATCGACCCGCGCGAACCAGGAATTGAAGACATCCTCGCCAAGCTCCGCACGGAGCCGGCTGCGCACCCGCACCCAGGACGCTTCCAGGCCCTGGCCGCTCCGCGCGCCAAAATCCGTCGATGAATCATGCGCCTCGTTCCCGGCCCCCGCTGCCGACATGCTCGCTGCCTCCATCATGATCTTGTTCGCCGCCGCCTGTGCCATCGTCTTCGTCACTTCGCTCTTCATCTCGTCAGGGTCAGGAATGCCGGCGCGAGCCGGCTGGCCACCCGGGCCAGGCCGAAGCCTGACATCGGGCCTGATATGCGGCCTGGCCTGTGGCCTAGTCTCTGGCCTGATCTCGGCCCTGTCCGGGGCCGGTCTCAGGATTGCGACCACGGCAGGCCCACGGCCTTCCAGCCGTCGATCCCGCCCCGATGCCCGTCAACGTCGCGCTGACCTTCAAAGCCGCCGAGCACGTTGCAGCAATGCGTGAAGCCTGCGGCCGTCATGGCTGCGGCTGCCGACTTGCTGCGTGCGCCCGAACGGCAGAGAAAATAGATCGGCGCGTCGGTGCCGAGGTCGGCGGCCGCGAGAGCCTTTTCCACCGTACCGACGAATTCCTGGTTAACCGTCATGTCGGGAAAGCTCTGCCACTCCACAAGAAGCGGCCGACGCTCCAGACCGGAAAGGTCGGGCAGCCCCACGTAGCTCCATTCCGCCACGGTCCGGACATCCACGAGGACAGCCCTGGGCTCGTTGGCGAGACCCGTCCACGCATCTTCCGGAGAGATATCGGCGAAATAAGAACCTTGCGACATTCCAAACAACTCCACGTCCGGCCAAAGTGATCTGGCCGATCTGCTTCGTTCCGATCAGTTGATTTTCGACAATCCATCAGAATAGACGGAACTCTGCCGAGACGCCCCATACGAGACAGAAACCGAACTACCTGAGCCAGCGCCGGTACGGGACACTAACTCTCCGATGCAGCGCGAGGCTTGGGAGGCCTGCTTGCGATCCGGCCGTTTTGCTTGGCTCGGGCCATCCGGTCTGGCCACAACATAGCAAAGCCGACGGTCCCGGCAACTGCCTCTCCGGGGGTGCCGGCCTCCGAGGCCTACCTCTCGGGGCGGTTCAGGGGCGCGCTCAATCCGTGATCAGGCCTCAACCCGTTGTGACTCAAGCAATTGGCTCTCTCCATGTCGCTTCCCTGTGGAAGGAAGAGGCATGACAGAAATATTTCGCGTCTTACCACTTGACTCGGTCGGGGGCTCAGGAACTCCGGATACCCCTTTGCTCCACATTCGTAACCCTCTGATTCGGAAGCAAAATTCCGCGCGCTTGAAGGGGGTCAGACTCACGCGATCCCGCATGGTTAAGATCGGGTTAAGCGCCGAAAAAGACTCATGTGGGCATGTGTGGATAACATTGTGTCAATGTCTTGAACGTGGCGATTCATCCCTTCCGACGTGCTGATTCCGTCAGCGTGGCGCGCTTGCATCAGGCGTGGGGCGAGGGATGTCGGGCCGGCGCGGGTGCGGCTGACGGCGATCACGGCAAGAGACGGAACCGGGCTTCTTGGAAGCCGGGCCGAACAACAAAAAGCCCGGCGCGAAGGCCGGGCTCTTGATCAGCGGTGCGGCTGGTATCAGCCGAGGGTCTTCACCCGGTGCGCCAGGCGCGAAACCTTGCGGGACGCCGTGTTGGAATGAACGATGCCCTTGGCGGCAGCCTTCATGATCTGCGGCTGCGCGGCGCGCAGGGCGTCCTGAGCGGCCGTCTTGTCGCCGGAAGCGATGGCTTCCTCGACCTTGCGGATAAAGGAGCGCATGCGGGTGCGCGGAATCTTGTTCAATGCCGTCCGGCGCGCGATCTTACGCACAGCCTTCTTGGCCGAGGGGGTATTGGCCATGGTCGATCCGTTTCTGCCGTATCAGGGTTCCGCCATTTACCGGTCCGTTCTCCGAAGCTCGGGGGCGGGACACGCAAACAGCAACCGCGGCCATCCGACCGCAGGGTTCTTGAAGTTGTCTATAGGGACAGGTCATCCAGCCGTCAAGAACTTCGGGCGGTCTCACCCATGAATCTCGCGGCCTCACCTTTCCGTCGCGGCGGCACTCGGGCACGGGCTGAAATCCCGCGCTGGCAGACGGCCGGAAGCTAGCGCTGGCAGCCGGGGCAGAAGAAGGTGGAGCGCCCGGATTGCACGATGCGGGTGATCGTGCCGCCGCAGCCTTCGTGGCGGCAGGGCTTTCCTTCCTGATCGTAGACGGCGAAACGGTGCTGGAAATAGCCGAGCGAGCCGTCGGCCTTGATGTGGTCGCGCAAGGTGGAGCCGCCGGCCTCGATCGCCTCCGCGATGACGGTTCTGATCGCCTCGACGAGCCGGACGAGTCGGTCCGTCGGCCGCCCGTCGGCGCGCACCAGCGATCCCGCCCGGCGTCGGGGGGAAAGCCGCGCCCGCCACAGCGCCTCGCACACATAGATGTTGCCGAGCCCGGCGATGATCGTCTGGTCCAGCAACGCCGCCTTCAGGGGCGCCTGCTTGCCGGCAAGCATCGCCGCCACTCCTTCCGGCTGCAGGCTGTTGCCGACCGGCTCGACGCCCAGATGCGCGAAGAGGGGATGCGTCTCGAAATCGGCCAGGCTGGTCAGCGTCATGAAGCCGAAGCGGCGGGGATCGTTATAAAGCACGCGCGCGCGCCCGGAATTTTCTCCCCCCGGAAGCGCGGTGCCGGAGAGGTGCAGCACGACGTGGTCGTGCGCGGCGTTCTTGCCGCGCAGGTGGTGGAACGCCCCGGGCGCCGAGCCGTCGCTTTCCGTCTCGATGCGGAAGGAGCCGGACATGCCGAGATGCATGACGAGGATCGTCCCGTCGTCGAGGTCGGCGAGCAGGTACTTGGCGCGACGGCGAAGCGCCAGGACCCGGCGTCCTTCCAGCCGCTCGGCAAATCGCTCGGGGAAGGGGAAGCGGAGGTCGGGGCGATTCTGCTCCACCTTGATGAGGGTCGCCCCCTCCATGGCAGGGGCGAGGCCGCGGCGGACGGTTTCCACTTCCGGCAATTCCGGCATTCCTGCTCCGGTCCTTTTGATGGGCTCCGGCGTGGCGCCGGGGGATCGCTTCCGATATGGTCTGCCCGGTTCCTAACAGCAATGCAGAACGGGTTCATGAGCGAGACGGCAGCATTTGGCTTTCGCAAGGTGGCGGTTGAAGAAAAGCAGGGCATGGTGGACGACGTCTTCCACAGCGTTGCCAAGCGCTACGACCTCATGAACGACCTGATGTCCGGCGGCATGCACCGGGTCTGGAAGAGCGCCTTCGTCTCCATGCTGGCGCCCCCGAAGAACAGCGAGACCTGGTCGCTGGTCGATGTGGCCGGCGGCACCGGCGACATCGCTTTCCGCGTGGCGGAGCGTTCGCGCGGCAAGGCGGCGATCACGGTCGCCGACATCAACGCCTCCATGCTGGAAGTGGGTCGCGAGCGCGCGGAAAAGCGCGGTTTCGGCGCCATCCAGTTCCGCGAGGCGAACGCGGAGGAACTGCCCTTCGCGGACGGCAGCTTCGACGCCTACACGATCGCCTTCGGCATCCGCAACGTGCCGCGCATCGACAAGGCGCTGTCGGAAGCGTTTCGCGTGCTGAAGCGCGGCGGTCGTTTCCTCTGCCTGGAATTCTCGCAGGTCGACGTGCCCATGCTGGACCGCGTCTACGAGGCCTATTCCTTTCGCGCGATCCCGGAAATCGGCCGCCGGGTGACGGGCGACGCGGAATCCTACCGCTATCTCGTGGAATCCATCCGCACCTTCCCCAACCAGGAAAATTTCGCCGGGATGATCCGCGAGGCGGGCTTCTCGCGCGTTACCTACCGCAACATGACCGGCGGCGTCGCCGCCGTTCACTCCGGCTGGAAGCTCTAGAAGCCTTGGGCATCGTCAACGCCTATCGCCTGGCCCGCGCCGGCTGGGCCGTCGCCCGCGCCGGCGGGTTCAGTTTCATCGATCTCGACGGCGTGCCGCCCCGGGCGGCCACCGCCGTGCGGATCGCGCGCGCCTTCGAGCCGCGCGGCCTGGACGATTCCGAGCGCGGCCGGCGCATGTCGACGGCGCTGAACCGGCTCGGCCCCTCCTATGTGAAGCTCGGCCAGTTCCTGGCGACCCGGCCGGACATCGTCGGCGCGGAAATGGCGGAGACGCTGTCCGGCCTCAAGGACGAGATGCCGCCGTTCCCGACGGAGACGGCGAAGACGATCATCGCCGCCAATCTCGGCCGCACCGTCGAGGAGCTGTTCCTCACCTTCTCCGAGCCGCTCGCCGCCGCCTCGATCGCGCAGGTGCATCAGGCGACTGTGATGCGCGACGGGCAGGTGGACACGGTGGCGGTCAAGGTGCTCCGTCCCGATGTGCGGCAGCGCCTTTCGCGCGACCTGGAAACCTTTTATTCCGCCGCCCGCTTCATCGAGAAAAATGCCCCGCAGGCCCGGCGCCTGAAGCCCATCGCCGTGGTGGAGACGCTGGAACGCTCCGTCGTCCTGGAGATGGACCTCCGGCTGGAAGCCGCCGCCAATTCGGAAATGGCGGAGAACGTTTCCGGCGAGACGGATTTCGCGGTGCCGCCGGTCGACTGGTCGATGACGGGACGCGACGTGCTCGTCACCGACTGGGTGCAGGGCACGAAGATGCGGAACCGCGAGGCGATCGTCGCGGCCGGGCACGACCCAAAGCGGCTGGCCCGCATCGTCGTGCAGTCTTTCCTGCGCCATGCGCTGCGCGACGGCTTCTTCCACGGCGACATGCATGAGGGGAACCTTTTCGTCGACACGGAAGGCCGGCTCGTCGCGGTCGATCTCGGCATCGTCGGACGCATCGGCAAGAAGGAGCGCCGCTTCCTGGCGGAGATCCTCTACGGCTTCATCCGGCGCGACTACATGCGCATCGCCGAGGTGCATATTGAGGCGGGCTACGTGCCGTCGATCCACTCGGCGGAGGATTTCGCGCAGGCGCTCCGCGCCATTGGGGAGCCGATCCACGGCCAGCGCGCCGCCGACATTTCCATGGCGAAGCTCCTGGGCCTGCTGTTCGAGGTCACCGAGATCTTCGACATGCAGACCCGGCCGGAACTGATCCTCCTGCAGAAGACCATGGTGGTCGTGGAGGGCGTCGCGCGCCGGCTCGATCCCGATTTCGACATGTGGACGACGGCCGATCCGGTGGTGCGCGAATGGATCGAGCGAAATCTCGGTGTTCAGGGCCATGTCGAACGCTTCATGGACGGCATGAAGGCGCTGACGCAGTTCGCGATCGAGCTGCCCTATGTGCTGGAGCGGCTCGATACCTATACGGAAGAACTTGAGCGGGTGGCGCAGCGCGGCGTGCGGCTCGACCAGGGCACGGTGTCGGAAATCGGCCGCGAGGTGGCGCGGCACATTCGCTGGGCGCTGGTGGCGCTCTGGGTCATGGCGGCCGTTGCGGCCGGGGCCGGCGTCGCGGGGCTCTTCGGCTTCTTCAAATGAAAATGCCCCGGCGGCTGCCGGGGCATTCGATCCGTCGATCGGTGGCGGCCAGGCAAAGGCGGCGCGCTTAGCGGCCGAAGATGCCCTTGAGCTTCTGCGCCATGGAATTGCGGTTCTTCTTTCGCTCTAGCTCGCTTTCGTCCTGCACCCAGGTGATCTGCACCACCTTGCGCTCGCCGGCGAAGGGCTTGTGGCCGTGCCAGGAATTGTCCGCGCGGCGGAAACCGAAGAAGTGCCCGACCGTCGGCGGGATCTCGGCGACCATGTCGTCGAAGTCTTCCGAGCCGCGAAGCACGCGAAGGCGACCTTCGGAGCTGTCCTCCCAGGCGTCGTTCAGATAGACGAGGAAGGTCGCCAGCTTGGCTTCGCTGTCGGTGTGGATGCGGCCGTCCTTGCCCTGCGAGATCTTGCGGATCGTCGTGAGGCGCGGATGCGCGTCGAGGTTCAGCCCGAGCTTCTCGGAAAGCGCGTCGGCGAATTCCTTGCTTTCCAGCTGGTCGATCAGCTTCTTGAACGAACCCTTGAGCTCGACTTCGTCGACCGTGAGGAAGCCCGGCTTGGTGATGTTGGGGAAATCGCGGCGCAGTTCGTCCGCAGCGCCCTCGTTGAGGATCCCGTAGCCCGTGACATAGGTGTAGGGATCGGACATGATCGGCGCTTGGCGGACGGCGTCGATGTTGATCGGCAACTGATCAGTCGGCATAGAAAGAACCTTCCGAAAGCGAGGCTCGACCTCGGTTTGATCGATAAGCCGCTCTTTGCGGTGCGAATGTGACACAAAGAGGGTTTCCGTGTCGATCCGATACGCCATTGCCGCTTCAAGCGCCAGATTTTCGCACGCGCCCCGCTTCTCGCACGCGCCCCGCTTCTCGCACGCCCCTTGCGCCGTGAGCTGCTGATGGTGAAGCCCGCACCGCTTCAAACGCTTGCCGGCAAGCGCCTCCTGCTGGTGATCGGCGGGGGTATCGCCGCCTACAAGGTGCTGGATCTGATCCGCCGCCTCCGCGAGCGCGGGGCCTCCGTGCGGCCGGTGATGACGGCGGCGGCGAAGGAGTTCGTCACGCCGCTCGCCGTCTCCGCCCTCTCCAATGAGAGCGTGCACTCCGACCTCTTCGACCTCGACCGGGAAAACGAAATCGGCCACATCCGGCTGTCCCGCGAGGCGGATCTTGTGGTCGTCGCACCGGCGACGGCCAATCTCCTGGCGAAGATGGCGAACGGTCTGGCCGACGACCTCGCTTCCGCCGTGCTGCTCGCCACGGACAAACCGGTTCTCGTCGCGCCGGCCATGAACCCCTTCATGTGGGCGAACCCGGCGACTGCACGCAATGTCGAGCGGCTTCGTGCCGACGGCGTCCATTTCATCGGTCCGGAAGCCGGAGAGATGGCGGAGCGGAACGAAGCGGGCGTCGGGCGCCTCGCCGAGCCGATGTCGATCCTCGCCGGGATCGAGGCGCTTCTCGGGCCGAGCGGTCCGCTCACGGGACCGTTGGCAGGCAGGCGCGCAATCGTCACGTCGGGGCCGACGCATGAGCCGATCGACCCCGTGCGCTACATCGCCAACCGCTCCTCCGGCAAGCAGGGGCACGCCATCGCGGCGGCGCTCGCCCGAGCCGGCGCGGAGGTCACGCTGGTGAGCGGCCCCGTCACGATCGCCCCGCCAGCGGGTGTCACCGTCGTGCCGGTGGAGACGGCGCGCGAGATGCTCGCGGCCGTGGAAGCCGCGCTGCCGGCCGACCTCGCCGTCATGGCCGCTGCGGTCGCCGACTGGCGCGTCGCGGCGGAAGGGGCGGAGAAGATCAAGAAGGCGCCGGGCAGCGAGCCCGCGCCGCTGCATCTGGTCGAAAATCCCGACATTCTCGCCACCGTCTCGCGCCATCCGAAGCGACCGTCGCTGGTCGTCGGCTTTGCCGCTGAAACGCAGAATCTCCTCTCCAACGCCGCCGCGAAGCTCGCCCGAAAGGGCTGCGACTGGATCGTCGCCAACGACGTCTCGCCCGGCACCGGCATCATGGGCGGCGATCGCAACCGCGTGCATCTGGTCAGCGCCGCCGGCGTCGAGGACTGGCCGGAAATGAGCAAGGACGAGGTGGCGGCGCGGCTGGTGCAGCGGATCGCCGGGAGCTTTTCGGGGAGCCTTGGGGGCGGAACGGCCGAGGATAGCGGCGCGCAATGACAGCCTCCCTGTCGGAGATCGTCGCCTTCTGGAACGAGGCGGGCGCGGAGCGCTGGTTTGCCAAAGACGATCTTTTCGACGCAACGCTCCGGGAGCGCTTCGAAGCGTCGCATCGGATGGCCGCCGCGGCTGACCTCACCGAATGGCAGGGCCCAGCGGAAGAAGGGCTGGCGCTCCTGCTGCTGCTCGACCAGGTGCCGCGCAACATCTATCGCGGCACGGCGCATGCCTTCGCGACCGATCCGCTAGCCCGCACGTTGGCCCGGGGCATGGTCGATCTCGGCCTTGACCGGGAGGTTCCCGCCGCGCTCCGGGTCTTCGTCTATCTTCCCTTCGAGCATTCGGAAGACGCGCGCGACCAGCTCCGCTCGCTTCGCCTCTTCGGCGCGCTCTTCGAGGAAGTGGGCGATCAACGGATCTGGGACTACGCCCGCGAGCATGCGCGGCTGATCGAAATCTTCGGCCGCTTTCCTCATCGCAACCGCCTGCTCGGCCGCTTCACGACGCCCGAGGAGCAACGCTTTCTCGACGAGGGCGGTTTCGCCGGCTGATCAAAGCGCCGGCTGGCCTGGAGCCCTGCGGTTTCGCATCTGACGAAGCCCGGCCGAGAGATACCAGAGTACGGCGGCGATCACGATGACACCGCCGACCAGTGCGGGCCGGCCGGGGTTTTCGGAAAAGGCGAGCCACACCCAGAGCGGCCCCAGCACCACGTCGAGAAGCCCGATCAGGCCAGCCTCGGGCGCCGGGATGTAGCGCGCGCCCAGCAGGAAGAGGACGTAGGCGAGGGCGGTGGTGGTGAGGCCGAAGGCCGCGAGGATCGCAAGTTCGAGCGGGCTCGGCAGGGTCTGTGGCATCAGCGGAAAGCAGACCGCCGCGCAAAGCGCCGCGCCGCCGGCATTGATCGCGGCCAGCCGGAGGTCGGGATACCGCCGCGCCATCACCAGAAGCATGGCGAAGGTGACGGTCATCAGGAACGCCAGCGCATTGCCGGCGAGATCGCGCGGACTGGCGGCGGCCCAGGCCATGACGGCGACGCCAGCCAAAGCGACGCCGCTGGCGATCACGATCCGCCGTTCTGCGCGCTCGCCCGTCCAGAGAAACGCCACGCCTGCCGCGACGAACGGGATCGTCGCATAGATCGTCAGCACGTTCGCGACCGTCGTCAGCTTCAGCGAGGCGACGTAGCCGAACATCGACAGGCCGGAGAGCGCCATGGCGAGCGGCATCAGCCAGGCGGGTTTCCGCGTGGCGCCCTCCACGCGCTTCCGCCGCCGCACGAGATCGGTGATGAACAACGCGATGGCGGCGAAGACCGAGCGCCAGCCGAGTGTCGTCCAGACATCGAGATCGAGCGCGCGGACGAAAAGCCCCGCCGTGCTCCAGAGCACGGTCGCCACCGTGACCACGGCGATCCCCGTTCCTCTCCCGCGCCCCGGTCCTTTATCGACTGCATCCGCCATTCCGCCCCCCATAGTCGAAGACTAAAGAACGGAACGGGAACAAGCAATCGAATAATCGGCTGCCGGTCGCCGCCTACCAGCGGTGATGGACGAAACGCTTGATGTCTTGTTCGTAGAGGTCGCCGATGGCGCGAAGCGTCGTGCCGTCGAGCGGCGGCATGTCGGAGGCGGCGGCGTTGGCTTCGGCCTGCTCCGGGGATTTCGCGCCGGGAATGGCGACGGTGACCGCATCGTTGGCCAGGATCCATTTGAGCGCGAACTGCGCCATGGTCATGCCTTCCGGCACCAGCGCGCGGAGCGCATCCACGGTGCCCAGCCCCTGTTCGTAGGGAACGCCCGCAAAGGTCTCGCCGACATCGAAGGCTTCGCCCTGCCGGTTGAAGTTGCGATGATCGTCGGCGGCGAACTGCGTGTCGCGCTTCATCTTGCCCGTGAGCAGGCCGCTGGCCAGCGGCACGCGGACGATCACCGCGATGTCGCGCGCCTTGGCTTCGCGGAAGAACAGCTCGGCCGGACGCTGGCGGAAGATATTGTAGATGATCTGCACGCTGGCGACATTGGGATATTCGATGGCCTTCAGCGCTTCCTCGGCCTTTTCCACGCTGACGCCGTAGAAGCGCAGCTTGCCGGCTTCCACCATCCGGTCCAGCGCCTCGAACACCTCCGGGCGGTAGTAGACTTCCGTCGGCGGGCAATGAAGCTGCACGAGATCCAGCGCGTCCACCTGCAGGTTGCGCAGGCTGCGCTCGACAAAGGCGGTGAGGTTCTCCGCGTTGTAGCCTTCAGCCACATGCGGATCGAGACGGCGCCCCGCCTTGGTGGCGACCACCGGGCGGTCGCCACGCCGTTCCTTCAGCACCTTGGCGATGATCGTCTCCGAGCGCCCGTCGCCATAGACGTCGGCGGTGTCGATAAAGGTCATGCCCGCGTCGAGCGCGGCATGCAGGGCGCGTTCCGCCTGGTCCTGTTCCACGTCGCCCCAGCTGCCGCCGATGGCCCAGGCGCCAAAGCCGATTTCCGAAACGGTCCAGGGCGTACGCCCGAATTGACGAAGATGCATGTTTCCCCCGGCTGTGGTTCTTGATCCGTTAAGCTGCGGAGAACTAAGCCTGTCCGACGAAAGCGCAAGGTTAGCTGACAGGGCAATTCGTCCTTGCCAGCGGGGGCATGGGCGGTCATCACGTCGGCTCGTCAGAACCGAGGTCCCGATGCCGTCTTCGTCTTCCGCTCTCCAGCTCCGACCCGCCGTGGAACTCAAGCTCCTCGACGAGAGGCTGAAAGAGTGGGGGCTGCCGCGCTACCAGAGCGAAATGGCTGCGGCGGTCGATCTCCACGCCTGTCTCGATGCGGAGCTGGCGCTGGAGCCGGGCGCGCCCGCGACGCTGATTCCGGCGGGTTTTTCGATCCATATCGGCGACCCCCACATCGCCGCCATCATCCTGCCGCGCTCGGGGCTGGGGCATAAAAAGGGGCTGGTGCTCGGCAACGGACAGGGGCTGATCGACGCCGACTATCTCGGTCCGCTGATGATCAGCGCCTGGAACCGGAGCGCGCCGGGCACGCCGCCGGTCGTCATCCAGCCGGGCGAGCGGATCGCGCAGATGATGTTCGTGCCGGTGATCCGCCCGTCCTTCGCACTGGTGGAGGAGTTTTCCGCCGAAACGGAGCGCGGTGCGGGCGGTTTCGGCTCCACTGGCACGTGACCCGATCCAGAACACCGAAATCGGTGCGAAGGCGGCCGGTAACGCTGGACGCCGGCCCCTCCTGAGCCGATAGATGCCTCTTGCCATGACAACGATCTACAAGATTTCCACCGCGTTCCTCTGGGCGGAAGCGGAACAGGCCGGCGCCTTCACCGGCGCCCCCGTCGACATCGCCGACGGCTATATCCACTTCTCCACCGCCGAGCAGGCGCGCGAGACGGCCGCGAAGCACTTCGCCGGGCAGGACGATCTGGTGCTCGCCGCCATCGACGGCGACGCGTTGCCGCTCCGCTGGGAGCCGTCGCGGGGCGGGCAGCTTTTCCCGCATCTCTATGAGCCGCTGGCGATGGACAAGGTGCTCTGGGCCGAGCCGCTGACGCTCGGGCCCGATGGCATGCATCGCTTTCCCGACCGCATGGCATGAAGACGCCCGCCGATTTCATCGCCCGTTCGCTGCACGCGCTGGACCCGGAGACGGCGCACCGGCTGACGATCGCCGGCCTGAAGCTGCCGCAGTTCACCTCGGCCAAGGCCGACGATCCGCGCCTTGCCGTCTCGCTCTGTGGTCTTTCCTTTGCCAATCCGGTCGGCCTCGCGGCCGGCTTCGACAAGAACGGCGAAGTGCCGGCAGCCTTGGGTCGCCTCGGTTTCGGCGCGGTGGAGGTCGGCACGGTGACGCCGCTGCCGCAGCCCGGCAATCCGCGCCCGCGCGTCTTCCGCCTGCCGGCCGACGGAGCCGTGATCAATCGCTACGGCTTCAACAGCGCCGGCCACGATGCCATGGCGGCGAACCTGCGCGAGTGGCAGGGCGGCCCCGTTCTCGGCGTCAATATCGGCGCCAACAAGACGAGCGCTGACCGCGTGGCGGATTACGTCGCGGGCATCCGCCGGTTTGCCGGGGTCGCGGACTATCTCACCGTCAACATCTCGTCGCCCAACACGCCCGGCCTGCGCGATCTGCAGAGCGCCGACAGCCTCGATACGCTCCTGACCCCCGTTCTTCAGGCGCGGGATGCCGCTCCCCCGCGCAAGGGCGGCAAGGTTCCGGTCTTCCTGAAGATCGCGCCCGACATGCACGATGCGCAGGTGATGGAGATCGTGGAGATCGTCCGTCGCCTCGGAGTGGATGGGCTGATCGTCTCCAACACCACGGTGGCGCGCCCGAAGCTTGCGGATGACGCGATCGCGAAGGAGACGGGCGGGCTTTCCGGGCGGCCGCTGTTTCAGCGCTCCACGGCCATGCTCGCGCGCGTCCGCCAGCTTGCCGGGCCGGATCTGGCGCTGATCGGGGCCGGCGGCATCGACAGCGCGCAGACGGCGCTCGACAAGATCGCGGCCGGCGCGGATCTCGTGCAGCTTTATACCGGTCTCGTCTTCCAGGGGCCGTCGCTGGTCGGGCGCATCAAGGACGGGCTCGTGGCCGAACTCGACCGCCTCAGGGCCGGTTCGGTTCGCGCGATCCGCGACAGCCGCACCGGGCACTGGGCCGAGGTCTGGTCGCGTATATCGACGGTGGCCTGAGGGCTTCGTTCAGCCGAAGGTGCGCGGCAGCAGCACGCGCATCCGCCAGTTGAAGACGAGGCTGCGCGCGCCGAGAAAGATCAGGAAGGCGATCCAGAGGCCGTGATTGCCGAAGCGCGGCGTCAGGATACCGTCCGCGATCAGAAAAACGGCGAGCGACAGGATCATCATGTTGCGCATGTCGCGCGACCAGGTGGCGCCGATGAAGATCCCGTCCATCAGGAACGCCAGCACGGCCGCCACCGGCGCAAGAGCCGCCCACACAAGGTAGTGCCGCGCCGTCTCGCGCACCTCCGGCGCGGTCGCGATCCAGTCGATCAGCACTGGCCCGGCCGCATAGAGAAGCACTGCCACCGGCACCACGAGGCCGAAGCCCCAAAGGCAGGTGAGCTTCACGACCCGCTCGAAAGCCGGGCGGTAATGCGCGCCGACGGCGCGGCCGGAAAGCTGCTCGGCGGCGTTGGCGAAACCGTCGAGATAGTAGCTGCCGAGCATGTACAGGTTCATCAGCACGGCATTGGCGGCGAGCACCGTCTGGCCGAAATGCCCGCCGGCGCGCGTGAAGAACGCATAGACGATGAGGAGCGAGAGCGAGCGGATCATCATGTCGCCGTTCACCGCCATCATCCGGCGGAGGCGTTCGCCGTCCAGCACGCGCGGCAGAGCCGGACGATGCGCGAGATCGAGCTGGCGGAACGCCAGCAGCAGCCCTGCCAGGAGCGTCGCGGCTTCGGCGGCGAGGCTGGCCCAGGCCGCACCCGCAACTCCCCAGCCGAGCCCGATCACCAGCGCGAGGCTGAGGACGATGTTGATCCCGTTCAGCAGCGTTTGCAGCACGAGCCCGCGGCCGGACTGGCCGCGGCCGAGGATCCAGCCGAGTACGGCATAGTTGCAGAGCGTCAGCGGCGAACCCCAGATACGGATCGTGAAGTAGGTTCGCGCGGCCGAAAGGACGTCGCCATGCACGTCCATCAGGCCGAAAGCAAGCCGGCCCAGCGGCCATTGCAGGATGACGGGCACGAGCCCGCAGATCACGGCCAGCACCAGCGCGCGGAAGAGGATCGCCTGCTCCTCCGTCGCGTCACCCGCGCCGAAGGCCTGCGCCGTCAGCCCGGTCGTCGCGCCGCGCAGGAAGTTGAAGACGCTGAAAATGACGTCGAAGATCACGGCGGCAACGGCGATCCCGCCGATCAGCGCGGCACTGCCGAGTTGCCCGACGACGGCCGTGTTGACGATGCCCACGAGCGGTGTGGAGAGATAGGCCAGCATCATCGGCAGGGCGAGCCGGAGCACGAGCCGGTGCGTCACCGCGAAGGGACGTATCCCTCCTGTTTCGTCGATCGCCATCGAATCGCCCCTGTCGCCCGGCCGGGGCTAAGCTCTAGCCTTAGCAGGCCGGACCCGTCGAGAGACGGTCGCTCGGCGCCCTAAACTAGTCGGCCCGGCCGCTGCCGACCTTGAGGAGCCGCGACAGCAGGAAAAGGGGCACCACGATCACGGCGCCGACGACGAGATAGCCGAGCCCACCCTGGATAAAGCCGAAGCCCATGTTCCAGATCCGATAGACCATATCCTCGGCCCAGTAATAGATGTCGACCGGGTGGATATGAAGCACCGACAGGACCAGGCCGACGACGAAGGACAGCACGATCAGACGGAGAAGAACGCGGATCGGATTGTCGCCCAGAAAATGCGCGGTGCGTCCCGACATGGTGATCCTCTCCTCGGTGCCCGCCTCGGGGCTCGTCGCCGCATAGGTAGCGAGCCGGACGCTGCGCCACAAGGCTCGCCGTCAGGCTGACGCCTTGCGCACCTTCTTCGGCGAGGCGTCGCGCGGCAGCATCCGCTCCAGGTTCTCCAGCCGGTCCGCTTCGGAGGGGGGCTTGTCCCAGCGCAGCCGGCTGACGCGGGGAAAGCGCATGGCGATGCCGGAGCGGTGGCGGACGGAGCGGTTCAGCCCCTCGAACGCGATCTCCAGCACGAGGCCATGATCCGGCTCGGCCCTCACGGATCGCACCGGGCCGAAACGATCCACGGTGTTGTTCCTGATGTAGCGGTCGAGTTCGCGCAGTTCCTCGTCGGTGAAGCCGAAATAGGCCTTGCCGACCGGCACCAGTTCCGGCGCAGCCTCCGGGCCGGTCCAGACGCCAAACGTATAGTCGGAATAGAAGGACGAACGCCGCCCGTGCCCGCGCTGCGCGTACATCAGCACGGCGTCCACGACGAATGGATCGCGCTTCCACTTGAACCACGGCCCCTTCGGGCGGCCCGGCACATAGGCGGAATCCCAGCGCTTCAGCATCAGTCCTTCCGCCACCTCGTGGATGCGCGCGTCGGTTGGCGGATTGGCGCGCAGCGCCGCGAGGTGGTCGGGATCGTCAAAGGGCACCAGCGGCGAAATGTCGATGCGCGGCGAGGCAAGGCGCGCGACGAAGGCTTCCAGCCGCTTGCGCCGGTCCGCGAAGGGCAGGGCGCGGAGATCCTCCTCGCCATCCTGCAGCAGGTCGTAGGCCCGGATGAAAGCCGGATGGCTTTTGATCAGCTTGGGCGAAATCACCTTTCGGTTCAGCCGCTGCTGCAGGTCGCCGAAAGGCGCGATGGCGATGGACCCCTGGTCCTCGCGCGCCACCAGCAGCTCGCCGTCGATGGAGCCTTCGTAGTCCAGAAGCTCCAGTATGTCGGGGAACGCGCCGGAAATGTCGTCGCCAGTGCGCGAATAAAGCCGCCGCACGCCTTGATCGGACGTCGCCTGCACGCGGATGCCGTCCCACTTCCATTCCGCCGCATAGTCCGCCGGCTGGATCTTCGGCAGGTCGGCTTCTTCGTCCAGCGCCTGCGACAGCATCACGGGACGGAAGGGGCCCCGCGCCGCGCTGACCGGCTTGTCCGTCCGGCCTTCCAGCCACGCGAAAAGCTCCGTGTAGGGCGGCGCCAGCCCGTGCCAGATTTCCTCGATCTCGGTAACGTCCTTGCCGCCGAACTGCGCCAGCGCCTGCTTGGCCAGCCGGGCGGTGACGCCGATGCGAAGTTCGCCGGTGACGAGCTTCAGTAGCGCATAGCGGCCGGAGGCATCGAGATGGTCGAGCCAGCCTTCGACCAGGCGCGGGCCGTCGAGCCGGGTGGCGCGCTGCAGCGTTTCCACGACCTCGGTGAGCGTGGGCTGGTGCTCTCCGTCGCCGCGTTCGGGCCAGACAAGCGAGATCGTTTCGGCAAGATCGCCGACATAGTCATAGGAATAGCCGAGCAGCACCTCGTCCATCCGCTCCGCCATGAGGGCGCGCAGCATGGCCGGCTTGACGCTGGCGATGGAAAGGTCCCGCGTGATGGCGGCGATGCCGTAGCCGCGCTCCGGGTCGGGCACGGAGGCGACATAGTCCACCATCAGGCGGATCTTGCCGTTGCGCTGCGGCGTGAGGGTGAGCCGGTCGAGAAGGGAGGCGAAAGCCTTCATGGTTCAAGGGATATAGGGTGGCCGGCGCGGATTGTGAGGGGCCGCGCCGGTCCGTTCGGAAGCTGCCGCCCGCGTTCAGTGGGCGGGAGCTTCCTCTTCCTCGATCTCGTTGATCACCGTGGCGATCTTCCAGCCGGTGTCCGTGTCGAGCAGCGTGTAGCGGCAGGTGAACTGGTTCAGTACCTCGCCGTCCTCGTCCTCCTGCCGCCACTCGACGCTGGCGAAGGCCGTGATCCCGGCGACGTGGATGGCGCCGACTTCCGGCACGGTCGTGACGATGCCGGCATCGTCGAAGACGTCGATCAGCGCCTCGACGTTTTCCCCCAGGTCCTCGTCGTCATCGAAGACGTGGCCTTCGGAAAACTGCCAGATGGTGGCTGGATAGGCGAACAGGGTCGTCACCGCTTCCGCATCCGCGTCGTCGAAGCCGGCGCCGTATTCGGCGAAAATGGCGCGGATTTCACTCTCATTGTTTCGGGGCACTATTCCGGCTCCTCTTCATAGCCCACCAGATGCAGCGGGCGGGCGCGGATGTTCTGGAGTTCGCACCAGCGCACCAGTGCTTCCTCACGACCATGCGTGACCCAGACCTCGCCGGGTCCGATTTCCTCGATGGTTGCCGTGAGTTCGTCCCAGTCGCAATGGTCTGAGATGATCAGCGGCAGTTCCACACCTCTTTGTCGAGCGCGCTGGCGGATTTGCATCCATCCAGAGGCGAAACAGGAGACGGGATCGGCGAAGCGGCGCGCCCAGCGATCTGCAAAGGCCGATGGCGGGCCGACAACGATGGTGCCGGCGAAATCGGCCTTGCCGCCACGCTCCAGCGTCGCGGGCTGCAGGTCGCCGAGGTCGATCCCTTCCGCCTTGTAGAGGTCGCAGAGCCGCTGCAGCGCCCCGTGGATGAAAATGGTGCGGTCGTAGCCCTGCTCGCGCAGCAGCGCGATGACGCGTTGCGCCTTGCCCAGCGCATAGGCGCCGACGAGATGCGTGCGCTCGGGAAACTGCTCGGTCGACCTGATGAGCTTGGCGATCTCGGCGCGGTCGTCGGGGTGGCGGAAGACTGGCAGCGCGAAGGTCGCCTCGGTGACGAACACATCGCAGGGCACCGGCTGGAACGGCTCGCAGGTCGGGTCCTCCCGGCGCTTGTAGTCGCCGGAAACGACGATCCGGAAGCCGTCCTTCTCCACCGCGATCTGTGCGGAGCCCAGCACATGGCCGGCGGGATGGAAGGAGACGGTCACGCCGTTGATCTCGCTCCATTCGCCCAGCATCGCTTCCTGTCGGCGGCGGGTGAAATCCTCGCCGTAGCGCGTCGCCATGATGCGCAGCGTTTCCGGCGTCGCCATCACCGCGTCGTGGCCGGACCGGGCATGGTCGGCGTGTCCGTGCGTGATCAGCGCCCGAGCCACCGGTCGCACCGGGTCGATATAGAAGTCGCCGGGCGGACAGTAGAGACCGGAAGGGGTGGGGCAGAGAAGCTCGGCGGGACGCATTCCTCCCTACATAGGAGGCGGATGCGGCAGCGGAAGGGTGAGGTTTGCGGCCCGACCTTCGACGGCATGCCGTTCAGACCTCCATCAGCCGCTTCCAGATCTCCTCGCCCGGCAGCTTCGCTTCCCAGTGCCGCCAGCCATTGAGGTTCACCGTCTCGCCATTGCGGCCGCGGACATTTTCGATCAGCGCGCGGGAGGGAGAATTGTAGCGCTGGCCGCCAACCTCCCAGGCGCCGCCGCCGATCCGGCCGGTCACGGTCTGGCCGCCATAGGTGGCGCGGATCTCGGTGCCTTCCGGAAGCAGGATCTGCCGCCCGTGCCGGTCGATCTTCGCCCAGCCGCCGTCGATCGCGCCGCCGCTCTTCGCCCGCCGACCGGGGGCGGTCGCTGCCGTTGGAGCCTCTGCATCCCCGTCCAGCCGAAGCATTCGACGCAGGATGTCGTTGCGGCTCTCGGTAAAATCCTGCCGCGCGCCTTCAATCGCCTTGTAGACGTCGATGTCGATCTCCACCACCGACGCGACCCCGTCGCCCTTGCGACCGTTCTTCTTCTTGGACATGCCTCACCCGCATGCTGCGTTGCTATAGTCACGATCATTACTTATGCGACTGAAATAGCAAGCTCCCAGATCCTGGTGGAAGGCGGATCTGCCCGCGCCTGCCTCGACTTCGTTCCTGTCGCTTCCTACCTATCGGGAATGACGGTCAATCCACTCATTCCCGAAGAGGCGAGGAGCCTTCTGCCCGCCCGCTTCGGAGAGTGGTTCGCGGCGCAGGGCTGGGCGCCGCGTCCGCACCAGCTGGAGCTCCTGGCTAAGGTCCGGGCCGGACGGTCCGCCCTGCTGATCGCGCCGACGGGCGCCGGCAAAACGCTTGCCGGTTTCCTGCCGAGCCTCGTCGATCTGGAGGAACGCGGGATCGTCGAGCGGGCGAAGCCCGGACAACCCGTCTTCGGGCCGCATACTCTTTATATCTCGCCGCTGAAGGCGCTGGCGGTCGACATCCAGCGCAATCTCGAGCGGCCCGTCGCCGGCATGGATCTGCCGATTACGCTGGAAACGCGCACCGGCGACACCTCCGCCCACAAGCGCCAGCGGCAGAAGCAGGAGCCGCCGGACGTGCTGCTGACGACGCCCGAGCAACTGGCGCTGCTCATCGCGTCGCGCGACGCCCGACGCTTCTTCGGCCGGCTTCGCTATGTGGTCTTCGACGAACTGCACTCGCTGATCGTTTCCAAGCGCGGCGATCTTCTGGCGCTGGGCCTCGCCCGGCTGCGAGAGCTTTCGCCGGACCTTGTGACCATCGGCCTCTCCGCGACGGTCGCCGAACCCGACGATCTCTGCTCGTGGCTGGTGGGACAGAAAGCTGGCGAGCCGCGCCGGCTGGCCGACCGCATCGTCGTGGACGGGGGCGCGCGGCCGGAACTCTCGATCCTGCGCTCCGGCGAACGGCTGCCGTGGAAGGGTCATACCGCCCGCTATGCGCTGCCGGAGGTCTATGAGGCGGTGAAGCAGCATCGGACCACGCTGCTTTTCGTCAACACGCGCTGGCAGGCGGAGCTTCTTTTTCAGGAGCTCTGGACCATCAACGAGGACAATCTGCCGATCGCGCTGCATCACGGTTCGCTGGACCGGACGCAGCGTCGCAAGGTGGAGGCGGCGATGGCGGCCGGCGCGCTCCGGGCCGTGGTCGCGACCTCGACGCTGGATCTCGGCATCGACTGGGGCGACGTGGACCTCGTGATCCACGTGGGCGCGCCCAAGGGGGCGAGCCGTCTGGCGCAGCGCATCGGCCGGGCCAATCACCGCATGGACGAGCCCTCGCTGGGCATCCTCGTGCCGGCCAATCGCTTCGAGGTGCTGGAATGCCAGGCGGCGCTCGACGGCAATTATCTCGGCCATCAGGATACGCCGCCGCTGCGGCCGGGCGCGCTCGACGTGCTCTGCCAGCATGTGCTCGGCATGGCGGTGGCCGAGCCGTTCGACGCGGTGGCGCTCTTCGACGAGATCACCTCCGCCGAGCCCTATCGGCACTTGGCCTGGGAGACGTTCGAACGCGTCGTGGATTTCGTCGCGAGCGGCGGCTACGCGCTGAAGAGCTACGAACGCTACGCCAAGATACGCCGCCGCACGAGCGGGCCGGAGAAGGGGCGCTGGGGCATCAGCCACCCTTCCATCGCCCAGCAATACCGCATGAATGTCGGCACCATCGTCGAAGCGCCCATGCTGAACGTGGTGCTCGGGCGACCGCGCAAGAGTGCGGAAGGCAATTCCATCATGCGAGGAGGGCGGCCACTGGGCCAGATCGAGGAATATTTCCTTGAGCAGCTGGTGCAGGGCGACACGTTCCGCTTCGCCGGGCGCGTGGTGAAGTTCGAGGGCATTCGCGAGAACATCGCCTATTGCAGCCCCGCCGCCGACGAGGATCCGAAGATCCCGGCCTATGCCGGCGGCAAGTTCCCGCTGACGACCTATCTGGCGGAAGGCGTACGGGCCATGCTCGCTGACCCCACACGCTGGCCGGAGCTGCCGGAACAGGTGCGCGAATGGCTGGGCCTGCAACAGGAAATGTCGCTGCTGCCGTCACGCGACTCCCTTCTGGTGGAGACGTTCCCCTTTCACGGCCGCTTCTACATGACGCTCTTCCCCTTCGAGGGACGGCTCGCGCACCAGACGCTCGGCATGCTGCTCACCCGGCGGTTGGAGCGAGCGGGCGCCCGCCCGCTGGGCTTCGTCGCGACGGATTATTCGTTGGCCGTCTGGGGCCTGCGCGACATGGGCGAAGCCTTCGCCGACGGCGATCTTTCGCTGGAAGACCTCATGGACGAGGACATGCTCGGCGACGATCTGGAACACTGGCTGGCGGAATCCTACCTCCTGAAGCGCACCTTCCGGAACTGCGCCGTCATTTCCGGGCTGATCGAGCGCCGCCATCCGGGGCAGGAAAAGACCGGACGGCAGGTGACCGTCTCCACGGACCTGATCTACGACGTGCTCCGCGCACATGAGCCGGACCACATCCTCTTGCAGGCGACGCGCGCCGATGCGGCGACCGGGCTCCTCGATATCAAGCGGCTCGGCGAAATGCTCTCGCGTATCCGAGGGCGAATCATTCATCAGAGACTGGAGCGCGTCTCGCCGCTCTCCGTCCCGATCATGCTGGAGATCGGCGGGGAGTCCGTGGTGGGGCAGGTGCATGACGGAATCCTCGCCGACGTGGAAGCGGAACTGATCCGCGAGGCGACGGGCAGAGCAGCGGAGCCGGCTTCTGGAGCAAGCCTCGATCTTGTCGACGACGCAGCCGATCGCGGAGAGGACCTCCGGCGACATGGCTGACGCGCATGTCCGGCTTGCCGGGGTTTCCGCTTGTCTCGACCGCGCCGGCGCGCTTTGGCTGGAGGCGAGCCGCACGCTGGTGGTCGCCGACCTGCATCTGGAAAAGGGCTCGTCCTTCGCTCGCCGCCGCGTGTTCCTGCCGCCCTATGACAGCGCCGCGACGCTGGCCGCGCTGGCGACCCTGGTGGAACGCCGGGCGCCGAAGCGGGTCGTCTGCCTCGGCGATTCCTTTCATGACGGCGAGGGTACGTCGCGGCTGGGCCTGCCCGAGCGTGCGCGCCTTTCCGCCCTGCAGCGCGGGCGTGACTGGCTCTGGATCACCGGCAACCACGATCCGCATCTGCCCGCCGATATCGGTGGCGAAGTCGGTCGCGAGATCGAGATCCAGAGCCTGACTTTCCGTCACGAACCGACCCTCGCGCCGGTCCACGGCGAGGTGGCCGGGCACCTGCACCCGTCCGCGCGGCTTTGCCGGCATGGCCGCTCCATCCGTCGGCGGGCTTTCGCGACCGATGGCATGCGGCTGGTGCTGCCCGCCTTCGGCGTGCTGACGGGCGGTCTCAACGTTCTGGACCGGGCCTTTGCCGAACTCTTCCCGGCCCGGCCGCTGCATGCCTTCATGATCGGCGACAGCCGCGTATTCCAGATCGCCGCGGCCGCTCTGAGCCGAGACTAGATCCCCACTCTGGCACGGCGCTTGCTTCTCTTCTCGTTGGGCATGACAGGAGGACCGACATGGCTGACAATGTCGTTGCACTGCACGGAGAGTTCCAGGCTCAGGAAAGCGAGATCGACCAGCGGCTGGTGAGCGAGCTTGAGCGTTTGCTGGAAGCGGCGAAATCGGGAGAGATCACCGGGCTCGTCGCGGCGACGCTGAACAAGGACAAAGTGGCGTCCTATGCCTATGCCGGCCTTGTCGGTTCCTACGGCATGATCGGCGCGCTGGAATGCGCCAAGGGCCGGCTCCTCAGGATCACCGCCTGATCGCCGGGAAAGCGGATGGGCCGCTCAGCCCGCTTTCTCTCATATGAAAAAAGCGGCCGTCCGGCCGCTTTTCTTGTCTCTGGCCTGATGGCTCGCGTCAGATCTTGCTGGACTGCAGCGCAGTGACGAGGCCGGTATCGATCTCGCCGGTCGTCGGCAGGCCGGCCTTCTTCTGGAAATCGCTGATCGCCTTGCGCGTTTGCGGGCCGGTCTGGCCGTCGACCGCGCCGGAATAGAGACCCTTGGCGGAAAGCATCTGCTGCACCTGCTGCACGAGATCCGCCGTGCCGGGCAGGCTGGTAGCGCTCGCAGCGGTCGCCTGCGGCTCGCCCCAGCCGCCCTGCGGCGGCTGTACGTCGTTGGCGGCGGTGTCGGCATCCAGCGGACGGAAGCCCTCGGCCGCAGCCTTTGCCTTTGCGAGATCCGACGGGCTCAGCGACTGCGCGACCATGTCCCGCCGCTTGGCGGCTTCCTTGTCGCCGGATGTCGCCGCGACGGCGAACCACTTGTAGGCCTCGATCATATCGACGGGAACGCCGAGGCCCCGCGCGTAAAGGATCGCGATGTTGAACTGGCTGTCATGGACGCCCTGGTCGGCGGCGCGATGGAAAAGGGTCGCGGCCCGCTTCAGGTCCGGCTGGCCGCTGACGCCCTCGGCATAGAGAACGGCGAGGTTGTGCATCGCCTTCACATTGCCCGCGTCGGCCGCGCGCTGGTACCAGACCTGCGCCGTCTGCGGGTTCTTGTCGACGCCGATGCCCTTTTCATAGATCGAGCCCAGCCGGTACTGCGCGGGCGCGAGTCCGGCGACGGCGGCGCTCTGGTACCATTTCGCGGCCGCGAGCAGATCCTGCTGCACGCCGCGGCCTTCCGCATAGCGGGCAGCGACCTCGAACTCGGCCTTGGGATCGCCACCCAGAGCGGCGATGCGCAGCCTGTCCGCCCCGATCGTCACGGGGAGACCGTGCAGGTCCACGTCCTTCACGCCGGCGGCGGGGAGTGAGCCGGTGGTGAGCGGCGCATCGGGCGCGGCATCGACCACGGACGAAGGCGACGAAGCGGGAGGCGTCGAACCGGAAGGCGTCGAACTCGGGCCGGCGGCGGAGACCTTGCCCTGGGCCGATCGCGCGGCCGTAGGTGCGGGTGCGTCGGTTTCCGCTTTCGGCCCATCGACGGCGCCGGAGGGAAGGGGCGTTGAAGCCGACGTCGCGACGTCCGGAGCCTTGGCCGGCGAGGTGTCGGCGGCAGTCGAAGCTTGGCGCGAGGTGGGCGCCGTCTGTGCGTCGCCTTGTGCGCCAGTTGCCTGGGATCCCAAGGCTTGGGATCCGGAAGCCTCTGATCCGGAAGCTTGTGATCCCGCAGTCGGGGCATCGGGCGCGGCAGGAGCCGGCGTAGCGTCTGCCGTGGCGGTTGCTGCCTGCGGCGTCCGGTCGGCATCGGCAAGCGCATTCGGCGTTGCGGACGGAGAAGCCGGGGCGCTGCTCGTCACCTGCGACATGGCTTCCGGCGAATGGGAGCGCATCCGGGCATATTGGAGGGCGGCAAAAGCGACCGCGACCGCGAGCGCGCCGGCAAGGAACAGGCTGCGGCGGGCGCGGAGCAGACCGGCGATGCGGGCCGCGCCAGTTGTCCCACGCGCCTGCCGGGTCGCCGTTTCCGCGCTGCCGGCCTCGGCGGATGCCGCCCTGGCCGCACGACGGGCGGCGGCGAGAAAATCGGTGTCTCCCGCATCGTCCTCGGGGGTGCGCAGGAATGCGGCGGCGGTCGGCGTCTCTTCCGCGGCGGCTCCCTTGCCACCGGAGAAGAGCCTCCGATGCCCCTTCTTCTTGCCGGACATCACCGCCGTGTCGGAGCTCGGGGCATCCGTCAGCGACGAGGTCATCGGCGCGTCGGTGCCGGGCTCCAGCGGCGTGTCGCCGAGATCGGCGTCCTCCATGCCGGCGGAGAAGGATTCCGTTCGCCCGCCCGTGGCGCGCTTCAGGAGCTGCGAGGAGGAAAGCCGACCGAAGAGCCCGCCCCGCATATCGTCGGAGGTGTCGAGGCTGGAGGTGAGCGCTTCCGGCGCGGTGCTGCTGCGGAGCGCCCGGTCGGCAGGCTCCAGCGTCACTTCCGGATAGCGCTCGGCCTCGTAGCCGCCGCGCAGGCTGTCGCCCCCGAGCCAGCCGGTATCCTGCGCCGCGCCGCGCGAGAAGTTTTCTTCGGCAGCGCCTCGGTCCCCTTCGGGCAGGTTCTGGAGCTCGCGCTCCAGGAAGGCCATGCGCTTCACCACCGCTTCCAGCGTGTCGTGCACGGCGCCCAGCGAGTCTCGAGTATGGCTGTCGCTGATTTCGGCCGCCTGCCGGAGCGCTCCGAGATCTTCGTTCAGGGTGCGGGCAAGTTCGCCGGAGAAGTCGTCGGCGGGATGGAGGCCGCGAAGTTCACGCAGCGCCTCGGAGACGGATGCGCTGCCGCCCTGTTCCAGGCGCGCCTCGATGGCACGGAGGCTTGCCTCCATGGATTCCATCAGGTTGCGGTCGGCGGCCGGCGCGTCGACGGCCTGCATGATGCGGCCGACCTGTTGCTCCAGATCCTCCAGATGGGACTGGAGGCTGGGCACGGGCTCGAGCCGGTCGAGAAGATCATGGAGGAGGTCGGAGATCCCGCTCGTCGGCTGCTGGGCCGGGGTCGACAGGAATTCGTGCCGAAGTGCCAGGATTTCCTGCCGGAGTTCCCCAAGCTCCAGGTCTGGCACCGAGGCGGAGCCCTGCAGGTCGTGGTGCAGCGTGTCGAGCTTGTGCTCGATGCGGCCGTAGCGCTCGTCGCCGGCATTGCCTTCCAGCACCGTCTCCAGCCGCTCCAGAACGGCGGTGAGCCGCGCGGGCAGGAACGCGTCACGGCCGGCCATGAGGTCCAGCCGGTCGACGAGGTTTTCCAGATGGGAGGCCAGCGTGGACTGGTCGCTGAGATGGCCGGAACTGATGCCGTGGAGCTGCTGCTCGATCGCGCCGAGCCGGTGCGTGAGCGGCTGCAGGTGCTCCTGCGGCGAAAGCTCGGCCACCCGGTCGGAAAGATCGGAAAGCTTCTCGGAGATCGGCGCGAGGTGCTGGTTGAAGCCCTGCTCGCGATGGGCGGCTTCGCTCAGGAAATGCTGGATCTGGTCGAGCCGGTCTTCCAGCGCGGCGAAATCGGCGGCCGGGGCGGCCGGGCGCTCGGCCTGCTCCAGAATGATCTGGCGCAGCCCTTCGAGCTTCCGCTCGATCGCGGTGAGCGCGGCGCGCGAAGCCTTGCTGCCCGCCTCCGCGATCATCAGCGCGACGGCGTCGAGCTTTTCTTCCAGCGCGCGTACGACCTGCTCGGCCACCCGGCTTTCCTGCCGACCGATGCCGTCGTCCAGCGCGGCGATGCGGTTCTCGATCCGCGCCAGCATGTCGGCGGGCGGGGTTTCCGGGAGGCGCTCGGCCAGCACTCGCAGCCGCGCCTCGACAGGGGCGAGATCGACCTGCGCGCGGGCCTGTATGGCAGCCTCAAGCCGGCTCGCCAGTTCGAAAAGGCCCCGCTGGAGATCGGGTCCGAGCGAGGAACGGGCCCGGCGCAGACCCGCGACATCGTTGGCGATTGTGTCGAGCTGAACCTGCAGGCGCTCGAACTGGTCGTCGTTCCGCTCCGGCTCCGGCAGGGCGTCGATCCGGTCGGCGAGATGGAAAAGGTGTTCCTCGATCCGGCGCAGGCCCTCCTCGGAGGGCAGGGCGGCGAGATCGCCACGGATCTCCTCGATCCGCGCGGCCACTTCCTGCATGGCGGCGGGTTTGGCGGTCTGCGCCTCGATCCGCGCGATGCGCTGCAGGATCTCGTCGCGCGCCGTCTCGAAGGCGCTGATCGCGGGCGCCTGCCATTGCGGCGCGGCAAGCCGGTCGGTGAGCTCCGTCAGCCGCTCCTGCAGCGTGGCGAGCCGCGTGCCCGTCGTGTCGCGGTTGCGCTCCAGGCTGCTGCGGATCTGGCCGATATCGCCGGACAACGAGCGGTTGTTGCGGGAAAGCTCCTCGACCTGGCGGGCCAGCGCCTGCAGCATGTCGCGCGCTTCGCCGCCCCGCTCCGGGCGGGGAGCGGCAAGGGCGGTGCGCTCGGCTGCCCGGCCTTCGGGACGAGCGGTGGGTTTCGCGCGTTCGGGGTCGAGTTCCTCCGCCATGGCGCGGGCGGCGACGCGCTCGGCCCGGGTCGAACGACCCTCGCCGAAGGATTTCTCCACCAGGCGGCGATTGGGCGTGTCGCCGTCGGCGGTGTTGCGGCCGGCGACACGTTCGTCCAACGCCTGAAGCTGCGCCTCCAGCCGTTCAAGATTACCGAGAAAGGCGCGCTCGCGGTCGCCCGGGCGCGCATCGGGTACGTCGTGTCCGGCAGGTTGGCGACCGCGGCTCGCGCGCTCGACGCTGCGGGCCAGGCTTTCAACCGCGCGTTCCAGTTCTTCCGGGCTCATGTCCCCGCTGCCGCCGGGGAGCCGCTGCTCAACCCGGTCGCGATCTCCGCGGGGGCCGCTCAGATGGCCCGCCGCATCGAAGCGCGTCGTCAGAAGGTCGTCGAAACGGAGATCACGGCCTTCGCTATCCCGGTTCTCGGGAGAGCTGGCCTGCTCCGATCTGACCTTCCACGATGTGCGGGCGTGCATGACTTTTCCTTCGGAAGGGTCTGCGCATTAAAAAACGGCGCACTCATCGCGAGTGACAGACTCGCGGATTCCTGTGAAGAGTCGCCAGTTGTGGTTAATTCAACGTTAACCGTACAAATTGAACTTTCCGGTTAATGTGGTGGAAAGGTCACAGTTGACGTTCCCGTAAGCTGCGGATAGCTCGGTTTCCACGCCAGCTTGCAGGATGAATTGTGCACTACACGATCGGAGATCTTTCGCGCGAGTTCGGCGTCACGCTGAGGACGTTGCGTTTCTACGAGGACAAGCAGCTTCTCAACCCGCGCCGCCAAGGCAATATCCGCATCTACAGCCGCCGCGACCGTTCGCGGCTGAAGCTCGTGCTGATGGGCAAGCGGGTCGGCTTTTCGCTGGACGAGATCAAGAACATGCTGGAACTCTACGATCTCAAGGACGGGCAAACCCCCCAATTGCAGCTCGCTCTGGAGCGCTTCAGCGGGCAGATCGCCGTCCTGGAGCAGCAGAAGCTTGAAGTGGAACAGGCGATCGAGGAACTGACGCGCACCACCCGCCTGATCGAGGGCATGCTGCGCGACAAGGAAGAAGCCGACATCATCAATGCGGAGGAAGAACTCCGGGACTGAAGCCCGCTCCCGGCGTCCACATCTTCAACGGGCGCGACCTCCTCTTGCTAGATCCAGCTTCTCGCGCCTCCTTAGTATTTGATCAGCAATATCCCCCAATTCCAGCTGCATCGATCCTCTTCCGGGATACATTGACGGCTTCGGTAACGCTGCCTGGAACTCTTCGATCTCCAGATGCGGCGGAGCCGCGAACCGTTCCGGAACCCGACGGGAGCGGTCGACAAGGAGAATTCGTCCTTGTCGTCCGTCTTGATGCACGTCGAGGTTGTAATCCGCGAGAATTATAAGGAAGAAGGATCGCTGACGAAAACTCTGGGTACAGGTGCTTCCGTGGTGTGGACCCACAAGTCTGTCTGGGCGGCGCTTGACGCGCTGGCCGAGGTGCAAAAGCTCACGGCGTCCGGACTTGCCCGGA
Organism: Faunimonas pinastri; assembly: GCF_900110915.1. GTDB lineage: Bacteria > Pseudomonadota > Alphaproteobacteria > Rhizobiales > Afifellaceae > Faunimonas > Faunimonas pinastri. The sequence continues at coordinate 94,302 of NZ_FOFG01000006.1, read as the reverse complement.
AGGCGGGGCTGGACCCGACAGCCTTCAATCCCTCCAAACGGCACGGCGCGGACGGCAGGCCGCGCTGGCCATCGACTGAATCCATCAGCAAGGTGCTGTCGGCCACGGGTGTCAACCTGCGCGAGTTCCTGTCCCTGATCGACCGGGACGAGATCGGGAATGGCGCGGTGCCGTTCGGTGCGGCGGAGGGATTGGACCTGCATCCGGCGGCCTTTCCCAAGCGCTCCTTTCCCCTGCTCGGCCTCGCTCAGGCCGGCGTGGGCGGCTTCTTCGACGATGGCGGCTTTCCCGTCGGAGAAGGCTGGGATCAGGTTTCGCTGCCCGCCCCGGAGGACGGCACCTATGCGTTGGAGATCACCGGCGATTCCATGCTGCCGCTTTACCGGGACGGTGACACGATCCTGATCTCGCCGAGCCAGCAGGTCCGGCGTGGCGACCGTGTCGTGGTGAAGACGGTGGAGGGAGAGGTGATGGCCAAGATCCTGAAGCGCCGCACCGACCGGATCATCGAACTGCAATCCAACAATGTCGAACACCCGGATCGGGTGCTCGATCTCAAGGACATCGCGTGGATGGCGCGCATCGTCTGGGCAAGTCAGTAACCATTCCGTGCCGATCCGGGAACCTGTTCCGTCTAACTGCGTTAGCTCGGTACAGAATTCGGAATGGAAGTCATGCTTCGCACTTTGTCCTTCGTCCTCGCATTATCCGCAGCTATCGGCGGCGGATATACTTTGCTCGACCAGGGCTCGATCGCGTCCGCCGCGGGTGCCACGCCTTCCCAGACGGACGACGCCTCCCGCGGCGCCTCGGGCCTGCGGGTGCTGGCCTCCGATACCGTGAGCGTCGGAAAGCAGAACCGCGAGATCCGGGACGTCACGCCGAAGGGCTTCACCAGCTACAGCGATGGTGGCCGGGTAAAGGTGCTGGATCCCAAGGTGGTGTCCGCTCAGTAAACCGACCGGTCTGATATGTGAAAGCCCGGGACGCGGAAGCGTCCCGGGCTTTTTGCTGCGCGCAGACCGATGAGCGCCGCCCGCGTTCAGGCGGCGTTTGCGGAAAGTTCGCCGGTCAGGCAGCGCGCGATCAGGGTGCGCGTTTCGGGGATGCCGTAGATCGCGACGAAGGACCCGAAGCGAGGGCCCTTTTCCTGCCCGAGCAGGAGTTCGTAGAGCGTCGAAAACCAGGTCAGCGCCACGCCGGGGCGGCCGTCGGCGCTCGGCTTGTCCTTTGCCTGGAAGCGTTCGAAGGCGCGGCCGACATCGTAGATGGCGTTCTGGATCGTATCGGCATCCGCCCTGGCGGGCAGGGCCGCCAGAGCCTCGTCCAGCGTTTTCAGCGCCGCGCGCTCGGTCTCGTCGGGCGCCCGGAAGTGCTTGGAGGGGCTGACGAAGTCCCGATAGTAACGGACGGCATAGCCGACCAGCTGGTCGAGAACCGGCGCGTTCGCGCGATCCACTTGCGGGAAGTGACGCTGGATGAAGCCCCACAGCGTTTCCGCGTTCTCCGTGTTCGATGCGCTGGCGAGGTTCAGGAGCATGGCGAAGGTGAGCGGAAGTTCCACCTTCGGCGGCTTGCCCTCATGCATGTGCCAGACCGGATTGGACAGGCGGCTTGGCGCGTCCTGCCGCCCGTAGGCGTCGACAAAGGAGAGATAATCGTCGACCGCGCGCGGGATCACGTCGAAATGCAGCTTCTTGGCCGCGCGGGGCTTCTGGAACATGAAGAGCGACAGGCTCTCCGGCGAGGCATAGGACAGCCAGTCCTCGATCGTCAGGCCGTTGCCCTTGGACTTTGAGATCTTCTGGCCCTTCTCATCGAGGAAGAGCTCGTAGTTGAACCCCTCCGGCGGCGAGCCGCCGAGCGCCCGGCAGATCTTGGACGAGAGGGTGACGGAATCGATCAGGTCCTTGCCGGCCATCTCGTAATCGACGGTGAGCGCCGTCCAGCGCAGCGCCCAGTCGGCCTTCCACTGGCACTTCACGTGCCCGCCGGTAACAGGGGTCGTAACAGACTCGCCGGTTTCGGGATCGACATAGGTGACCGTGCCGGCCGCCACGTCGCGATCCACCATCGGCACCTGCAGCACGGCGCCGGTGCGCGGGCAGATCGGCAGGAAGGGGGAATAGGTTTCGCGCCGCTCCGGCCCCAGTGTCGGCAGGATGATCGCCATGACATCGTCATAGGCGGCGAGCATCTTCAGCAGCGTCGCGTCGAACCGGCCGGCCGTGTAGAATTCGGTGGAACTGGCGAACTCGTAATCGAAGCCAAAGCGATCGAGAAAGGCGCGGAGGCGCGCATTGTTGGCCGCGCCGAAGGAACCCTCGGGGCTGCCGAAGGGGTCGGGCACGCGGCTCAGCGGCTGGCCGATATAGCGCGCCATCTCCTCCCGGTTCGGCACGTTGTCCGGCACCTTGCGCAGGCCGTCCATGTCGTCGGAGAAGCAGAGCAGGCGCGTCGGCACGCGCTCCTCGGTCAGCACGCGGAAGGCATGGCGCACCATGCTCGTGCGAGCGACTTCGCCGAAGGTGCCGATATGCGGCAGGCCGGAAGGGCCGTAGCCCGTCTCGAACAGCACTTCCTTTTTCGCGCTCTTTTCCATGCGCGTGACGAGCTTTCGCGCCTCCTCGAACGGCCAGGCCTTGGACACGCGTGCGGCCTCGACCCATTCGGCGGGGAAGTCTGTCGTCTCGTTCATGAATAGGACCGTGTTCTGGGCTCGACGGGAGGCGCGGACACTAGTGGCGTGGTCCCGGCGCGTCAACGCGGTCAGCCGCTCGGGTCAAAACAGCCCGATCGGGAAATAACGGAGGTAGAGTTCCTCGTAGCTGCCGTTTCGCTGCACTTCGCGGAGCGCGTAATCGAGCGCCGCCTTCAGCCGTCGGTCGTCCGGGCGGAGGTCTATCGCGAGCCCCGCGCCGAAATAGCGCTCGTCCAGATAGGGGCCGCCGGCGAAGGCGCAGCAATCGGCCGATTGCGCGCCATTCAGCCAGAAAGCGAGATTGACGGCATTACCGAAGACCGCGGCGGCATGGCCTGCCCGCAATTCGGCGAGGGCCGTGGCAAGGTCCGGCTTGCAGGCAAGCTGCAGGTTCGGGAACAGCGCCTTCAGATACGCCTCGTGCGCGCTGCCGCAGACCGCCGCGACGGTGCGCCGCAAGACCTTGTTGGCGGGATCGAAAGGCCGGTCGCGTCGCGTCACGAAGCGGGCGGGGATCTTGAGGTAGGGCGAAGTCGAGATCAGCTGCGCGTTGCCCCCCGTCGGATCGAGCCCGGCGACGATCGCGTCGCCCTGCTTGTCCGCGAGCCCCTGCACGAGTGTGTCGAACGGGCGGACCTGGATCGCGCAAGGCACGGCCAGCACGTCGCAGACCGCGCGGACAAGGTCGACGTCGAAGCCGATCAGCACGCCGCGCCGGTCGCGAAAGGAGAAGGGCGGAAAATCGTCCGTCAGCAGGAAGCGGATCGTGTGGAGATCATGCGCGGAGGGACGCTCCAGCCGGGCATGCGGATCCCAGAAGTTGGGGATGACGGGTTCCGCGCCCTGTGCGGCAGCGGCCATGGGGGAAGGCGTCGCCGGGACCGTCGTCAGGGGCGGCGGAGGTGCAGGGGTCGTCGCAGGGGAACGGGCGTCCTGCCCATAGGCGGCGCCGGTGCACAGGACGAGCAGGCACGCCAGCCGGAGAAGACGGGAAAGGCTCATGAGAAAATCCGCATCGGCCGCATGCTGTCGCATTCACCTTTCATTTCCCTTAGCGGCGGGTCCCTGGCTGCGGGAAGCAAAGAGCGAAAGCGCGAAGGCGCGAGCTTCCGGCGGACGGACCAGCCGCCGGAAAGTCGGGCGGCCGTTTCGATGTCGTTCCGTCAGCGACCGCGAACATGAAGCTCGCGGTCGCCGGTTCGGCTTCGCGCCTACTCGGCCGCCTGACGCCGCGCCGCGACCCGATCGAGCGCGTTCAGGAGATCGTCGGCGAGATCGGCCACGTCTTCCAGGCCGACGGAGAGACGCAGCACGCCGTCGCTGATGCCGAGCATGGCGCGCTCCTCCGGCTTCAGGCGCTGATGCGTCGTCGTCGCCGGATGCGTCATGATGCTCTTGGAATCGCCGAGATTGTTGGAGATCTTCGCCACTTCCAGCGCATTGCAGACGGCGAAGGCACCGGCCTTGCCGTTCTTCACCTCGAAGGCGATCATCGTGCTGCCGCGCTTCATCTGGCGCTTGGCCAGTTCGTATTGAGGATGGCTCTCGTGCCCGGGATAATAAAGCCGGGTGACGGCCGGATGGTCGACGAGCAGCGCCGCCAGCTTCTCGGCGTTGTCGGTCTGGCGCGCGACGCGCACCTCCATGGTCTCCAGCGCCTTGACCAGCGCCCAGGCGTTGAAGGCGCTCATGGACGGGCCGGTATGCTTGAGATAGGGGGCGAGCTTCGCCTCCACCCATTCCTCGTCGGAGAGCACGATGCCGCCCAGCACGCGGCCCTGGCCGTCGATATGCTTGGTCGCGGAATAGACGACGGTATGCGCGCCGAGTTCCAGCGGCCGCTGGTAGAGCGGCGTGGCGAAGACGTTGTCGACGACGAGGCGCGCACCGGCCTTGCGGGCGATCTCGGCAACGCCGGCGATGTCCACGAGTTCGAGCGTCGGGTTTGAGGGCGTCTCCAGGAAGAGCACCTTGGTTTCCGGCGTCACGCCCTTCGCCCACGCGTCGAGATCCTTGCCGTCCACCAGCGTGTAGGAAACGCCATAGCGGCCGAGAATGTCGGTGATGATGTAGAGGCAGGAGCCGAACAGGGCGCGGGAGGCGAGGATGTGGTCGCCGGCCTTCAGGTCGGATATCAGCGCCGCGGCGACTGCGGCCATGCCGCTCGCGACCGCGCGACTGGCTTCCGCGCCTTCCAGGAGGCACATCCGCTCCTCGAACATGGAAACGGTCGGATTGGCGTAGCGGGAGTAGACGAAGCCGGGGTCTTCGCCGTTGAAGCGGGCTTCGGCGGCCTCGGCGCTCGGATAGGCGAAGCCCTGCGTCAGGAACATCGCTTCGGACATCTCCGAAAACTGCGAGCGAAGAATGCCGCCGTGAACGAGTTCGGTGGCGGGGCGGAAGCGACGATCCTTGGACGGGTCGGAAGCCATGGGCGGAGTCTCCAACAGGCCGGCGGGGTTGACGCGCGAAGACCGGGGGCTCTCACCTCCGGCCTTTTAGCATTGGGATGAAACGTGGTTGCAAGCCGGCCGGCATCAAATGACCACGAGAATAAAAATCGGCTTACGCCCGCGAATCTTTGCCGTCAACGCCTTTGGACCACGCCCGCCTGTTTACGCGAGGCCCGCTCGGCGTGTACGAAGCCCGCAATCGCGGGGCAGAGATGACGACCGAACGACAGGGTATTCTTCCAGATGGTGAGATCGGCCGCCTGATCGAGGCGGGGGCGATCCGCCTCGCCGATCCCGCCGCGCCCAACCAGATCCAGCCGGCCAGTCTCGATCTCAGGCTGGGTTCCGTCGCCCACCGCGTGCGCGCCAGTTTCCTGCCGGGACCGAACTTTTCGGTCGAGACCAAGCTCCGCCAACTCGGGCTGCACGAGATCCCGCTCGACGATGGCGCGGTGCTGGAAACCGGCTGCGTCTATATCGTGCCGCTGCAGGAATCGCTGGCGTTGCCGGCGGATATCGCGGCCAGCGCCAACCCGAAGAGTTCGACCGGGCGGCTCGACATCTTCACCCGCGTCATCACCGACAATGCCCGATCCTTCGATCAGATGCCGCCGGGTTATACCGGGCCGCTCTACCTAGAAATCTCGCCGCGCACTTTCCCGATCGTGGTGCGCCGCGGTTCGCGCCTGTCGCAGATCCGCTTCCGCCGTGGCAACGACGTTCTCGACGATGCGGCGCTCATCGCCCTGCATGACCGCGTCGGGCTGGTGAAGGGCGCCGAACCGCGCTTTTCCGGCGGGCTGATGCTCTCAATCGATCTCGATGGCGGTGACGGCGAGACGGGTCTCGTTGGCTACCGCGCCAAGCGCTTCACGGGCCTTGTCGATGTGGATCGTCCGGGATCGTATCGCGTCGCCGATTTCTGGGAGCCGATCCGGCGCGGGTCCCGGCCGGAACTCGTTCTGGATCCCGACCAGTTCTACATCCTCGTTTCGGCCGAAGCGGTGCACGTACCGCCGGACCATGCGGCGGAGATGGTGCCGTTCGATCCGCTGGTCGGCGAGTTCCGCGTCCATTATGCCGGCTTTTTCGATCCGGGCTTCGGTCACGACGCGGCCGGCGGCACGGGGAGCCGTGCCGTGCTGGAAGTGCGCAGCCACGAGGTGCCGTTCATCCTGGAGCATGGCCAGACGATCGGACGGCTTGTCTACGAACCCACGGCCGGAGCGCCGTCGCGGCTCTACGGCACCGCGCTCGGCTCCAATTATCAGGCGCAGGGACTGAAACTCTCCAAGCATTTCCAGGCGCCCTGATCCGGCGGGCCGAGCCCAGCCGGTCTCGATGCCGGCTCGCGTGGTGCGCCGTTTCCTTGTCGTGGAAATCCCTGTCCGCGCTCTCTTGACAGAGCGGCCCGGCCAGCCGATGGTCCCGGCCGCGCGGGCATGATGTAGTGGTAGCCTGTCAGCTTCCCAAGCTGATCGTGCGGGTTCGATTCCCGCTGCCCGCTCCACCTTCTCCAGATCTCATGACCTTTTCGCGCTGACCTCAGGCCGACGCGTCGCGTCGCTCGCTGTCGAGTGCTGCCATGGCATGCGCGTCGTATCGGTCGCCTGCTGCCGATCCCGGGGGAATGGCCGCTTCGATCGCGGCGAGATCCTCCGCGCCGAGCCTGATCTCCAGCGCCTTCAGCGCTTCGTCCAGCCGGTCGCGACGGCGCGCGCCGATGAGGGGGACGATATCCTCGCCACGCGACAGCGCCCATGCGATCGCGATCTGCGCGACCGAGGCCCCGCGCTCATCCGCAAGCGTTCGAAGCGCCTCGACCAGAGTGAGATTGTGCTCCAGGTTCTCGCCGCTGAAGCGCGGGCTGCGGGAACGGAAATCGCCCGGTTCGGCCTTTTCGCTCCGTTCGCGGCTCCACTGCCCGCTGAGAAGCCCGCGCGAGAGAACGCCGTAGGCCGTGACGTCGATGTCGAGTTCGCGGCAGGTGGGCAGGATTTCCGCTTCGATCCCGCGCGACAGAAGCGAATATTCGATCTGCAGGTCGACGATGGGGTGCGTCGCGGCCGCGCGTCGGATGGTCGATGCGCCGACTTCCGAAAGACCGATATGGCGGACATAGCCCGCCTGCACCATGTCGGCGATGGCGCCGACGGTTTCCTCGACCGGCACGTTCGGGTCCAGCCGGGCCGGCCGGTAGATGTCGATGTAGTCGGTGCCGAGGCGGTTCAGCGTATAGGCAAGCGCGGTCTTCACCGCCTGCGGACGCGCGTCGTAGCCGAGCCAGGCGCCGTCAGGGCCGCGCTGGGCGCCGAACTTGACGCTGATCACGGCGTCCTCGCGCGGCCGTCCCCGCAACGCCTGGCCGATCAGGAGTTCGTTATGGCCCATGCCGTAGAAATCGCCGGTGTCGAGCAGGTTGATCCCGCCATCCAGCGCGGCGTGGATCGTGGCGATGCTTTCGGCGCGATCGGCAGGTCCGTACATACCGGACATGCCCATGCAGCCGAGCCCTATTCGCGACACGAGCGGGCCGGTGCTGCCGAGTCTGGTGGTAAACATGTCCGGTTTCCCTTCCTGGGAGGGCGGAAGCGCCGCCCCGTTCTAGGTGAGCAGGCCGCCGAGGTGGATCAGCTGCCTTCAGGCAGAGGCGCGACGCCGACGATCTCGACGCGCGTGCCGTCCAGGCCGCGCAGCAGGATATCCACTTCCTCTCCGCCGGACAGGACCAGCGTGGCCGGGCCGCGGAATTCCTCGTCCGTCCCCGTCATCGCATGGGGCGCGCTGGCGTCGATGTCGAAGAAGCCGTTGGCGCCGCGATGGCCCTGCTGATCGTCGTCGCGGGTGCGGATCTCGTAGGTACCCGGCCGATAATTGCCGTCGCGGGTCAGCAGCTTGCCCGTGCCCTTGTGCGTCTCGACCTTTTCCATGCGCTCGTTCTCCTTCATTAGCGGGATGAACGAACGAGGGGCGATCCTGTTTCCTCGCGCCGCTGAATCGGCCGAGAGGGCAGGGGAAGCCGGGGGACGCCACCCGCGTGGAAGGGCCGAAAACAAAAGCGGCCGCGCGAACCTATGGCGGTTCGGCGGCTGATCATTGCGGCGCGGCGCCGGAGATGATGCCGCACGAAACGTGCGGCCGATGCGTCAGTGGCGACGGAAGGTGGGGCGGGAGCCACCGGGGCGCGGGGGGCCGCCCATCGGGCCGCGTTCGTCCTTGTGGCGGTAGACCAGCCGGGCCTTTTCGAGGTCGTAGGGCGACATCTCGACGGTCACACGGTCGCCAGTCAGCGTCTTGATTCGGTTCTTGCGCATCTTGCCTGCCGTATAGGCGATCACCGAATGGCCGTTCTCGAGCTCGACCCGAAAGCGCGCATCGGGGAGGATCTCGGCCACGGTGCCTTCAAACTGCAGAAGTTCTTCTTTTGCCATTCCACCATCCTTCGTCAGACCAAAACAAAGCCGCCGTCCTGACGGGCGGCGGCCGGTACAAGAGGCTCGCCTCTCGTCTTGAGCGGTATCAGGCGGCCTGGATGTTGCCAGCTGCCTGCTTGCCGGTGCGGCGATCGGTTTCCAGCTCGAAGGAAACCTTCTGGCCTTCCACCAGGCCACGCAGGCCAGCGCGCTCGAGAGCGGTCGCGTGGACGAACACGTCCTTGCCACCGTTATCGGGCTGGATGAAACCGTAACCCTTTTGCTCGTTGTACCACTTCACGGTGCCCGTATTCATGGGAATAGTCCTACACTTGGATATGCACGTTTGAACGGCTGATCTCAACCGACCGCTCGATGAAGTCGAAGTTTGGAGAGATAGTCTGAACGTGCGCTCGCAGTGCAGCGAAGCGGCCCAGTCGTCCGGCCAAAGTCGATAAAGCTCAACGTAGTGTCTGGAGCCCGCTTTAGCAAGCCGGGATCTCCTGCTCCCCCCGATGGGGCCTCATCCACCTTCCGATTCGCCGCGAGACGAATGGCCGAAGCCACCGGTTTCCGGGGAAACCCGGCAACCGGGTTCAGGAGGATCTGAGACTTTAGAGGGGTGGTGGAGCCAGGCGGGATCGAACCGCCGACCTCGTGAATGCCATTCACGCGCTCTCCCAACTGAGCTATGGCCCCTCGCCGTATCGGGTGTTGCCCGGCGGGATGGCGGCTGTTTATTCGGCCATCCCGATTAATGCAACCCCTTTGATGAAGCTTTCTTAGCTTTCCTCATCATCCTTCTCGACGTCGAGAAGATCGGAGACATCGTCGCCTTCCTCCTCTTCGTCCTCGAGGAAATTCGCTTCGTCGTCGATATCCTCGTCAACCGGCAGGTCTTCCTCGTCCGGCAGCGTGACGGCCTCGTCGTCGTTGTTGCCGTCCTCGTCCTCGGTGACGCCGCCCTCGTCCTCGGCTTCGTCGAGGGAGATGACCTCGGCCTCTTCCTCGTCGTCCCTTTCGACGACTTCGGTCTCAATCTCGCGTTCGTTCTCTTCGTCGTCCTGCTCGATCTTGCGGGCCTTCACCGGCGCCGCCTTTTCGCGAGCGGTGATCTCGTAGATCGTGCCGCAGCGCGGGCAGGTGATCGGGTTATGATTCAGGTCGTAATACCTGGTTCCGCAGGCCGGACAGGCCCGCTTCGTTCCGAGTTCCGGTTTCGCCACGTTCAGCCTCGAATGTCAGGGAAAATTTGGGGCGTTTCCGTACGCAGTGCACGGCAATGTGTCAAACAGGTTTTCAACCGCCCGCCGGTCGTGACCTGTCCCGTCGCTTATGCTACGACCGCCCCCGTTTCACCAAATGGTCCTTTTGGATCGTTCAGCAAGGTCCCGCGCCTGCCCATGGCCCACGCTTCGCCCCAGCCCCTTTCCGGGCTTCCGTCCGGCCCTCTCACGGGCCGCGTCTCGATTCCTGGCGACAAGTCGATCTCGCATCGCTCGCTGATGTTCGGGGCGCTGGCCGAGGGCACCACCCGCATCTCCGGGCTGCTGGAATCGGACGATATCCTGGCAACCGCCGGTGCGATGCGGGCCTATGGCGCGGCGATCGACAGCGACGGCAGGGGCTCCTGGACCGTGCAGGGCGTAGGCTCCCGCGGCTTCGCCGAGCCGGAACGCGCGATCGATTTCGGCAATGCCGGGACGGGCGTTCGCCTGACCATGGGGCTGGCCGGCACCTGCGCCTTCGCCTCCACCTTCGTCGGGGACGCCTCGCTTTCGCGCCGGCCGATGGGCCGCGTGCTCGATCCGCTGCGACAGATGGGCACCGAGGTGATCGCGCGGGGCGGCGACCGTCTGCCGCTGACGCTGCGCGGCACCGCGTCGATGCAGCCGATCAGCTACCGCGTGCCGATGGCGTCCGCGCAGGTGAAGTCGGCCGTGCTGCTGGCCGGCATCAACCTGCCCGGCGTCACGACGGTGATCGAGCCGGTCGCCACGCGCGACCATACCGAGCGCATGCTGCGCGGCTTCGGCGCCGAACTGGAAACCGAAGCGGGCGGGGGCGGCGAGACAATCATCCGCCTGCAGGGACGGCCGAACCTCAAGGCTCAGGATATCATCGTGCCCGGCGATCCGAGCTCGGCGGCGTTCCTGATCGTGGCCGGCCTGCTGGTCGAGGGCTCGGACGTGACCGTGGCGGACGTGCTCCTCAATCCGGCCCGCACGGGCCTGCTGACCACGCTGCGGGAGATGGGCGCGGATATCACGATCGAGAACGAGCGGTTGACCGGCGGCGAGGCCATCGGCGACGTCCGTGTTCGCGGCTCGCGCCTCAAGGGTGTCACCGTGCCGCCGAACCGCGCGCCTTCGATGATCGACGAATATCCCGTGCTGGCCGTCGCCGCCGCGTTTGCCGAGGGCGAGACGGTGATGGACGGGCTGGAGGAACTGCGCGTCAAGGAATCGGATCGGCTGGCGGCCGTTGCCCGCGGGCTGGAAGCGAACGGCGTCGTGTGCCGCGAAGGTCCGGCGAGCCTCACGGTTACCGGGGGCAAGGTGCGGGGCGGCGGACACGTCACCACGCATCTGGATCACCGCATCGCGATGAGCTTCCTGGTGATGGGGCTCGCCGCGGAGAAGCCGGTCACGGTGGACGACGTCGCGATGATCGCCACCAGCTTCCCCGGTTTTGTCGACCTTCTGTCCGGGCTGGGCGCCCGGTTCGGAGCCTCGGCGGTCGCCGCGTGATGGCAGGTGCTCTCGTCATCGCCATCGACGGCCCGGCGGCGAGCGGCAAGGGTACGCTCGCCCGGCTGCTGGCGACCCATTACGGACTGCGCCATCTGGACACGGGGCTGACCTATCGCGCCGTCGCCAATGCGCTCCTGGAGCTGGGCGACGAACTCGGCGACGAGGCGGCGGCGATCCGCGCCGCCCATGACCTGGACTTCGCCACCTTCGATCGCGACCACCTGGCGCTGCCGGAGATCGGGGAAGCGGCCTCGCGCATCGCCGTCATGCCGGAACTGCGCAAGGTGCTTGTTTCCCGCCAGCGCGCCTTCGCCGAGGACGAGCCCGGCGCGGTGCTGGACGGACGGGACATCGGCACGGTCGTGTGCCCGGATGCGGTCGCCAAGCTCTATGTCATCGCCAGCCCGGAAGTGCGGGCGAGGCGCCGCACGCAAGAGGTCCGCGCCCGGGGCGTGCCAGTTGAACAAGCCGCGATCCTTGCCGATATACTGAAACGGGACGAGCGCGACATGGCCCGCGCCGACAGTCCATTGAAGCCCGCGCCCGACGCCTACTTGCTGGATACCAGCGAGTTGAGTATAGAGGCGGCGTTCCGTGCGGCTCAGGACTATATCGACCGCGCCATGACCGGCCGATAGACGGGCGCTGAACGCGCCTGCGCGTCGGCCTTCCGGCGTTCGACCCTCGGAACAATCGTTGTTTGCGGCTTCATGCGCCGACCTGTCGCGAGACGGGGAGGCTGCGGCAACGAAGGCAACACCAGCAACGGCGCGCGTCCGGTTCTTCGGGGCCGGGCAATCGGGAGTTTGAATGAACGCACTGCAACCGAGCCGGGAGGATTTCGCCGCCCTCCTGCACGAGTCCCTTCTCGCGACGGACGTCGCCGAGGGCACCGTCGTCAAGGGGCGGGTCGTCGCCATCGAGAAGGACCTCGCGGTCATCGATGTCGGCCTCAAGGTCGAGGGCCGCGTCCCGCTGAAGGAATTCGGCGTTCGCAGCAAGGATGGTGAACTGAAGCCCGGCGACGAGGTCGAGGTTTACCTGGAGCGCGTCGAGAACGCGCTCGGTGAAGCCGTCCTGTCGCGCGAGAAGGCTCGCCGCGAGGAGAGCTGGGTTCGTCTCGAGGAGAGCTTCGAGAAGAACGATACCGTCACCGGCATGATCTTCAACCAGGTCAAGGGCGGCTTCACGGTCGACCTGGACGGCGCCGTGGCCTTCCTGCCGCGCAGCCAGGTCGATGTGCGCCCCGTGCGCGACGTCGGCCCGCTGATGTCGACGCCGCAGCCCTTCCGCATCCTCAAGATGGACAAGCGTCGCGGCAACATCGTCGTGTCCCGCCGGTCCGTCCTGGAAGACACGCTCGCCGAGCAGCGTTCGGAACTCGTCCAGCGCTTGCATGAAGGCCAGGTGGTCGAGGGCGTGGTCAAGAACATCACCGAATACGGTGCGTTCGTCGACCTCGGCGGCATCGACGGCCTGCTGCATGTCACCGACATGGCATGGCGTCGCGTCAACCATCCCAGCGAGATCCTGAACATCGGCGAGACCGTCCGCGTTCAGATCATCCGGATCAACCCGGAGACCTACCGCATCTCGCTCGGCATGAAGCAGCTCGAGTCCGATCCGTGGGACAACATCGAACTGAAGTACCCGATCGGTGCGAAGTTCGCTGGCCGCGTGACCAACATCACCGACTACGGCGCGTTCGTGGAACTGGAGCCGGGCATCGAGGGCCTGATCCACGTTTCCGAGATGAGCTGGACCAAGAAGAACGTCCATCCCGGCAAGATCGTCTCCACCTCCCAGGAGGTCGAGGTCGTCGTGCTCGAGGTCGACGCTTCCAAGCGCCGCATCTCGCTTGGCCTCAAGCAGGCCATGCGGAATCCGTGGGAAGAGTTCGCCGAGAAGCATCCGGTCGGCTCCACCGTGGAAGGCGAGGTCAAGAACAAGACCGAATTCGGCCTGTTCCTCGGCCTGGAAGGCGACGTGGACGGCATGGTCCACCTCTCCGATCTCGACTGGCAGCGGTCGGGTGAAGACGCCATCGAGGACTACAAGAAGGGCGAAGTCGTCCAGGCGCAGGTTCTCGACGTCGATGTCGACAAGGAGCGTATCTCGCTCGGCATCAAGCAGGTCGGTGGCGATCCCTTCGCCGAGGCCGTGGCCGGCATCCGCAAGGGCTCCGTCGCCAGCTGTGAGGTCACGGAAGTGAACGACGGCGGCATCAACGTGAAGATTGTCGACACCGACATGACCGCGTTCATCCGCCGCGCCGAACTGGCCCGCGACCGTGGCGATCAGCGCCCCGAGCGCTTCTCCGTCGGCGAGAAGGTCGATGCCCGCGTCACCAACGTGGACAAGAAGACCCGTCGCGTCACGCTTTCGATCAAGGCGATGGAAATCGCCGACGAAAAGGAAGCCGTCGCGCAGTACGGTTCCTCGTCTTCCGGCGCTTCGCTGGGCGACATCCTCGCCGCGGCGCTTCGCGACCGCAGCGACGACCAGGAATAAGCAACACAGGGATCGGGACGGCTTCGGCCGTCCTTGCCTGACGAACCCGCGGCGCGAGCCGCGGGTTTTTCTTTGTCCGCTTCCTCGGGGGGGCGGTGCTAGTCTCGCCCGTCAGTCGAGCGAGACCCATGTACCAGCCGCCGCATTTCCGCGAAGAGCGCCTGCCCGTCATGCATGATCTGATCCGCGCTCACCCGCTGGGTCTGCTGGTCACCGCCGGGCCCGGCGGACTGATGGCCAACCCGATCCGGTTCCTGGTCGACGCGGACCGCTCCGAACGGGGGACGCTACGGGCGCATCTGTCGCGCGGCAACGATCAACGGCATGAACTGGCGGCGGTCGGGGAATGTCTGGTCGTGTTCCAGGGGCCGCAGGCATACGTCACACCCTCCTGGTATGCGACGAAGCAGGAGACCGGCAAGGTCGTGCCGACCTGGAACTACGCCACCGTGCATGCCTGGGGCAGGCCCCGGATCCTTGAGGACGCGGAGTTTCTGCGCCGGCAGGTCGACGATCTCACGCGATCGCGGGAAGGCATGCGGCCGGAGCCCTGGGCGGTGTCGGATGCGCCCGAGCCCTTCGTCGCGGGGCAGATCGGCGGCATCGTGGGGCTGGAGATCCCCATCGAACGGATCGAAGGCAAGTGGAAGGTAAGCCAGAACCGACCGGAGAGCGATCGCGTCGGCGTTTTCGATGGTCTTCGCGGGGAAGGGGAGGCCTACGCCGAGATAGCCGAGCTGGTGGCGACGCGCGGCGGGCTGACGACCGGCTGACAGCAGACAAAAAAGGGCGGTCCGAAGACCGCCCCTTGTCATTCGCGACGCCTTAGCGGCAGACGCGCATCTTCTTCCAGACGGGATGGCCGTGATGCCAGGACTTCACCGTCTTCACGTGGCAATTGCGGTGATGCATGGTCTTGTAGCCGCGATGCGGGATCATCGGGCCGGGATCGTCATGGCTCGTCGCCTGACCCTTCACGGGCTGCGCCGAAGCGGTGCCGACGCCGAAAGAAGCCGCGCCCATCAGGACGGCGGCAGCAAGTGTCGAAGCCATAATCTTCATCGTATGTCTCCCTTTCAAGTGGGGGAAGAACATCGGAGCCGCCTCATCGTTCCTTCGTCTCGGCCTTGATCACATCGAATTTATGCCCGTGCTTTCCATTTCCTGAGCGTCGTCCGAAGTCTCTGTCCCGTTACGGGACGGTTGCTCTTCTTGCAGGATGGCGGCGAGACCCTCGCGATAGGTCGGATAGGCGAGATCCACGCCGAGAACGTCTTTGATCTTCTGGTTTCGGACCCGCTTGTTCTCGCCGTAGAAACTGCGAGCCATCGGGGACATCTCCGCTTCCTCGAAGGCGATGGCCTCCGGTGGCTCGACGCCGAGGAGAGCTGCCGCGTGTCCGATCACGTCCTGAGGCGGGGCCGGCTCGTCGTCGCTGGCGTTGAAGATTCCCTCGGCCCCACGGACGAAGGCCGCCTCGGTGATGGCCGCGATATCGTCGGCATGGATGCGGTTGAAGAGCTGGTCGGGCTTGACGATGCGCCGCGCCTTGCCGGACCGCACCTTTTCGAACGGGCCGCGGCCGGGACCATAGATGCCTGCCAGGCGGATGATCGCGACGTGAATTCCGGTCTCCAGCGCGAAGAGCTCCCAGCCGGCTTCCGCCGAAACGCGCTGGCGCGAGCGATCCGAGACGGGACGGCAGGGAGTCGCCTCGTCGACCCAGTCGCCCCCGTGGTCGCCATAGACGCCGACGGTGGAGAGATAGACGACGGCTCGGGGACGGGCGGCGGCGAGATCCTGGCGGAAATGGTTGAGCACGGGATCGCCCGTCTCGCCCGGTGCGATCGAGATGAGGACCAGATCGGCCTCGGCCAAGGCGTTCGAGACGGCTTCGCTCCGGCCTTTTCCGTCATAGACCAGGGGCCGGATGCCTTCCGATCGAAGTCCGGTGGCGTGAGAGGTCTCGCGCGTCGTCCCGGTGATCGCCCCGAGTTCCGGCCGCATCCGCTTCGCCACCGCGCGGGCCGAGTATCCCGCGCCAAAGAGGAAAAGGCGCGTTCCGTCTCTGTCTTCCACTAGGCAGCCTCTTGTTCAGCCTCATCGTCGCCGCGCAGCCATTCCGCCCTCACCTCGGGCTCGGCTTCATCGGTGAGGTGACGTTCGCGCAGAAATGCGGCACGAGCGGGATCGAGCCGTCGGAGTGCCCAGACGGCCATCGCGCGAACGGCCGGGGCGGCATCCTCCAGCAACCGGACGGCCTCATCGGCGAGCCCCGTCTCGCCGGAATTGCCGATCGCGATCAGCACATTGCGGACGAACCGGTCGCGGCCGATCCGCTTCACCGGCGAGCCGGAGAAGAAGGTGCGGAATGTCGCATCGTCCAGCCGGGAAAGCTCCCGCAGCGACGGCGCAAGCAGATCCTCGCGCGCCATCAGCTTTATCTGGCGTGAAGCCTCGGCGAACTTGTTCCACGGGCAGGCGGCGAGGCAATCGTCGCAGCCGTAGATACGATTGCCGATCAGCGGCCGCAGCGCCGGGTCGATCGGTCCGGCATGCTCGATGGTGAGATAGGAGATGCAGCGCCGGGCATCGAGCCGGTAGGGGGCGGGGAAAGCGTCGGTCGGGCAGGCCGAAAGGCAGGCGCTGCAGGAGCCGCAGCGCGTGTCGCCCGCGTCGTCGGGCGGCAGGTCCGCCGTCGTGAAGATCGAACCCAGGAACAGCCAGGAGCCGAGCTCGCGCGAAACGAGGTTGGTGTGCTTGCCCTGCCAGCCGAGCCCGGCCGCCTCGGCGAGCGGCTTCTCCATGACGGGGGCGGTATCCACGAAGACCTTCACGTCCGCCCCCGCGCGGGCGGCGAAGCGCGTGGCGATCCGCTTCAGCGCGCCCTTGATGAGGTCGTGATAGTCGCGGTTGCGGGCATAGACGGAGATGTTGCCGACATCGGGCCGCAGAAGGTTCTCGCGCGGATCGTGCTCCGGCCCGTAATTCATGCCGAGCATGATTACCGAACGCACTTCTGGCCACAGCACCGAGGGCGAGCCGCGCCTGTCGGCGGTCTCGTCCATCCAGCCCATCGAGCCGTGGTGCCCGTCGGCCAGCGCCGCGCGCAGGCGGTCGGGGGCGAGGGGAATTGCGTCGGGGCGGGCGATGCCGAGGGCATCGAAGCCTTCCTCGGCGGCAAGGTCCGCGATGAGACGGCGCAACTTTTGCCGAGCGGCCCCGCTTTGCGGCGCGGCCCCGCTCAGAAGTCCAGGTCGGCGTAATGCTCCGGCGGACGCATCCCGAAGAGCTGGTCCGCCAGAAGCGGCCGGAACGTCGGACGCGACTTCAGGCGCATGTACCAGACCTTCGCTTCGCCGGCTTCCTCCCATGGAACCTCGTTCAGGTAATCGGCAACGGAGAGCGCGGCGGCTGCTGCGAGATCGGCGTAGCTGATCCGGTCGCCGGCCAGCCAGTTCCGCTGCTCCAGAATATGGTCAATATAGGCCAGATGCGTGCGGATGTTCAGTCTTGCCGCGCGGAGAAGTCGCGAATCCGGCGCGCTGCTGCCGTTGTTGCTGCGCGCGCGCTGCCGCTTCACGACCTTTTCTTCCACGATATAGCCGGTGACGTCCTCCTCGAACTTCACCAGGAACCATTCCGTCAGCCGGCGGATCTCGCCGCGCTGCTCGGCATTGGGGGGCAGCAGCCGGCGCTCGGCGAGGGCGAAGCCGTGGGTTTCGTCCAGATATTCCGAAACGGCCCAGGCGCCGCAGATCGGCGCGCCCTCGTTCTCGAAGAGCACGGGAAGGGTGCCCGCCGGGTTCAGCATCAGGAACTCTTCCCGCCGCTCCCAGAACTTCTCCTCGACGAGTTCCGGAACGATCTCGCACTCGCCAAGGATCAACCGGGTGAAGCGGGAGGCGACGGACAGGGGATAGTGAACGAGCGTGATCATTCGACGATGCTGGTTTGAAAGGAGGAGTGCCGATAAGCCGCTAGGGCGGAGCCGATAGAAGATGGTAGATGCGCGCGGAGATTGCCCGATTCGGGTGGCGAGAGGCGCGCATGCACGCACAGGACATCATCCAGGCAATCATCCTCGGCCTCGTGGAAGGCCTGACGGAATTCATCCCGGTCTCCTCTACAGCTCATCTCCTGCTTGTGCGGCAATTCTTGGGCTTCCAGGGTGGAGGACCGGCTTTTGACGTGCTGATCCAGCTGGGGGCGATCCTGGCGATCCTGCTTGTCTACTTCGAGCGGCTCTGGCGTGTCGTCGTGCAACTGCCGACCAACCCGGCGGCCCGGCGTTTCGTGCTGTCGATCCTGATCGGCTTCCTGCCGGCGGCCATCCTCGGCATGCTGACGCACAATTTCATCGAGACGGTGCTGTTCAACGCAACCACGGTGATCTGCCTGGCGCTGATCATCGGCGGTGTCGCGCTGCTGCTGCTCGATCGTCTCAATATTGAAAAGGTCTACCAGAGCGCGATGCACTATCCGCTGGGCCTCGCCTTCATCATCGGCGTGTTCCAGTGCCTGGCGCTGGTTCCCGGCGTATCCCGCTCCGGCGCGACGATCGCGGGCGCGCTCCTGATGGGCTGCGACAAGCGGTCGGCGGCCGAATACTCGTTCTTCCTGGCGATCCCCGTGATGGTCGGCGCCTTCGTCCTCGACAGCTACAAGCATCGCGGCGACCTTTCCGGCAACGATGTCGGACTGATCGCCATAGGCTTCGTGACGGCGTTCATCTCGGCGCTCTTCGTCGTGCGCAAGCTGCTCGCCTTCGTGTCGCGCCATGGCTTTGCTCCGTTCGCCTGGTGGCGCATCGTGATCGGCCTTCTCGGGCTTGCAGCCGTGTGGATCGGGGCCTGAGCGAGGTCAGGCTGCGATCTTGGTGAACTGGCCGGCCTGACGGAAGCGCTGGAGATAGGTGGGCAGGATCACTTCCAGCGCGGTGGGCTCGACGCCGAGGCCGCGCAGCGTCAGCTCTTCCGCCACCGCTTGCGCCGAGACGATGTTGTCATGGCGCAGCATGCGGACCTGATCCGGCGTCAGCGGGCCCATGCCCAGTGCGCCGCCGAGCTTCGCCATCGTGCCCGCCAGGCTGAAGGGGACGTTCATGAAGTGCCGCTTGCGCTGCGTCACTTCCAGCATCAACTCCATGCATTCGCGGAACGTCAGGACTTCCGGGCCTCCCAGCTCGTAGATCGCACCGGGGCGAGCCTGACCGTCGACCGCGCGGGCGATCGCCTCGCCGACATCGGCCGCATAGACCGGCTGGAAGCGCGTCGCGCCGCCGCCGATCAGCGGCAGGAACGGCGCGATCCGCGCCATGGAGGCGAAGCGATTGAAGAACTCGTCTTCCGGCCCGAAAACCAGCGAAGGCCGCATCACGACCGCGTCTGGCAGGGCGGAGAAGACGTTCTGCTCGCCGGCCGCCTTGGACCGCTGGTAGCCCGAGGCGCCCTGCGCGTCCGCTCCGATGGCGGAAACGTGGACCATCTTCTGCACGCCGGCATCGCGGCTCGCCTCGGCGATGGCGCCCGCGCCGGCGGCATGCAGAGCCTCGAAGGACTGCCGGCCGGAGGGCGACAGGATGCCCACGCAATTGACGACGGCGACGGCGCCGGAAACCGCCCGCTCCACCGATTCACGATAGCGCAGGTTCGCCTGCACGCCCCTGATCTGCCCCACGGTGCCCAGCGGCTGCAGGAAACCGGCGAGATCGGGACGGCGAACGGCGACGCGGATGCGATAGCCGCGCCTGGCGAGCGAGCGCACGACATAGCGGCCGAGAAAGCCCGAGCCACCGAAAACCGTGACCAACGGATCGGTCGTGTCTGACATGAATGAGGACGGAGCGGTCATGACTTCCCTCGGGAGGATGCGATCCGCGCTGATGTATAGCGGCGGCTGCGGGGTGTATAGGGCGGCGGAAGGCTTGCGTCACCTCAATGTCGTACGCAAGGCTTCATAGATCATTAACCCGGTGGAAACGGCGAGATTGAGCGAATCCGCCCGCCCGCGCATCGGGATCTTCACCAGTTCGTCGCAGGCGTCCGCCAGATCGACGGTGAGGCCCTGCTGCTCGTTGCCCATGAGGAGGAGGGTGGGCGCATCGTAGCGCGCCGCCCGGTAATCCATGGTCTTGGCGGAGAGATGCGTGCCGACGAGGTGCAGCTTGCGCCGGCGCACATGCGACAGAAACGCCTCTTCCGAGATCTTCGCCATGGGCACGTGGAAGATGGATCCCATCGTGGCGCGCACCGTCTCGGAGGCGAAGGGATCGCAGCAATGGCCGACCAGCGCGACACCGGCGACACCAGCCGCGTCGGCCGTGCGCAGGATCGTGCCGAGATTGCCGGGATCGCGAACGCGGTCGAGCGCCACCCAGAGCCCGCCCTCGCCGACCGAGGAAGCCGGGGCGAAATGCTGACGGAAGATGCCGATCACCGTTTGCGGATTGTCGCGCCGGGCGATCTTTTCCAGCACGAGAGCGGAAACCTCCATCACCGTCGCGCCGGCCGTCTTGGCGCGGGCGGCAAGCTGGCCGATCGCCTCGTCGCCGGCGAGTTCATCGCCATAGACCAGCGTCTCGATGGGCCAGTCGCCGTCCATGGCGTCGCGGACGAGCTTCTGCCCTTCCGCGATGAAGAGGCTCTTTTCGTCGCGGAACTTCTTCTGCTGCAGGTTGCGGATGTCCTTCACCAGCGGATTGGTGAGGCTGGTCACGCGCTTGAAGCTGCCCTGCCGGGGCCGGTCGGGGTGGTGTCGGTGGCCGTCAGGCAGGCCGTCGTGGCGGTCGTCGGTCATGGCGCGGTCCAGCGGCAGAAGAGGGAGGTGGGCAGCAATCCGCCGTTCTCGTCGCGAAGCGCCAGTTCGCCGGCCTCGACGCCGGGGCCGAATACTTCCTCCGAGAGGCGGTGCAGCGCCAGAAACGAGGCGCGGATCGCATAGGCAGTCAGGATGATGAAGCCTCCGGGCTTCACCAGATCGCGGCAAAGCGTCAGGATTTCCGGCAGGCTCTGGAAGATGTCCCAGATCTCGCCCTTGGGGCCGCGCCCATATTTCGGCGGATCGAGCAGGATGCCGTCATAACGGCTGCCGCGCCTGACCTCGCGCTGGGCGTATTTCATCGCATCCTCGCAGATCCAGCGGATCGGCTTGTCGTCGAGGCCGGCCAGCGTCTGGTTGTCGCGCGCCCAGGCGATCGCCTTCTTGGACGCGTCGATATGGGTCACCTGCGCGCCGGCCCTGGCCGCGACCAGCGAGGCGATGCCGGTATAGCCGAAGAGGTTGAGGATGGACGGCTGGCCGCTCGCCGCCTCGATCCGCTCGCGCATGAAGCGCCAGTGCGGCTCCTGCTCGGGGAAGATGCCGACATGGCGGAAAGAGGTGAAGCGGCAGGAAAACTTCAGGTCGCCCTCCGCGCTCACCCAGTCCTCCGCCAGCCCCTCGCGCCGCTTCCAGCGCCCGGCGCCCTCCTCGTCCACGTCGCCGGTGAAGATGGCGTCGGCGCGTGCCCATTCCGCGTCGGACAGGCGAGGGGACCAGATCGCCTGCTCTTCCGGCCGGTTCAGCACCAGCGGGCCGAAGCGCTCCAGCTTGCGGCCGTGGCCGCTGTCGAGCAAGCGGTAGCCGCCGAACGGTTCGGCGACGAGGATGGAGGGCGTGAGGTCGGACGGCATCGGTCAGGCCGCCTCTGCCAGCGACAGGCGCGTGAGCACCGAAAGGTCTCCCAGCGCGAAATAATCGGGGTTGCGGAAGTTTTCGACGCCGGGGCGGTCGGTCTTGCCGTAGAGCAGCGGCTTGCCGTCGCGCGTCACGACCATGCCGCCTGCCGCGCGCAGCACGGCGTCGCCGGCCGCCGTGTCCCATTCCATCACCGAGCCGATGCGGGGGTAAAAGTCGGCCTCGCCCTCCGCGACCAGACAGAATTTCAGCGAGGAGCCGATGGAGCGGCGCGTTTGCGCGGCGGTACGGCCGATCATCTCTTCCGTCTCCGGGTTGGAATGCGAGCGGCTCGCCACCACGACGGGAGCATCCGGCCAGTCGCGCACGCGGATCGGCCGCCAGTCCGCGATCTCGCCGCAGCCCGCATCGACGCTTCCGGCGAATGCCTTCGTCCCACCGCCGGCATAGGCGCGGCCGATCGCCGGGGCGAGCACCACGCCCAGCACGGGCACCCGGTCCTCGATCAGGGCGATGTTGACGGTGAACTCGCCGTTGCGGGCGATGAATTCCTTGGTGCCGTCTAGCGGGTCGACCAAAAAGAAGCGGCCCGCCACTTCCGGCACATGGCCCTCAGCGTAGGATTCCTCCGCCACGACCGGTATGTCCGGAAACGCTTCGGCAAGGGCGGCGAGGATGGCCTCTTCCGCCGCGCGATCGGCGATGGACACCGGCGAGGCGTCGGCCTTTCGCTCTACCACGAAGTCGGTCTGGTAGATCGCCATCGCCGCCCGGCCGCCGGCAAGCGCTGCCTGGACAAGAGTGTTGAGGTCGCTGTCGAACGGTTCGGTATTCTGGGAGGAGATCGGAGCCATGCGGCCTTTTAGCCGCTGAAGACGCCTGCGCCAACGGCGAAGACGAGGCATTCGAAGCTTTCGAAAGGAACCTTTTGCCGGCCAATCGTTGTTGTTCTTCCAGACATTCGAGTTGATAAGCCGGTTGGCGGCCAAGGCCGTCCGGCAGGTGGGCAAGGAGCAAGGCATGGAACTCAGAGGCGAATACCGGATCCCGCTACCCCGCGAGGACGTCTGGGCCCTCCTCAACGATCCCGAAGTGCTGCGCGATTGCCTGCCGGGCTGCGAAAGCCTCGAGCGCACCGGCGATGGCGGTTTCGCCGCGAAAGTCACTACGAAGATCGGCCCGGTGAAGGCGACCTTCAACGGCACGGTGACGCTGTCCGGCCTCAATCCGCCCACCAGCTACACCATCTCCGGCGAGGGCAAGGGCGGCGTGGCCGGGTTCGCCAGCGGCAACGCCGACGTGAATCTGGCCGAAGAGGATGGCGGCACGGTGCTCACCTATGTCGCCAACGCGCAGGTGGGCGGCAAGCTGGCGCAGCTGGGCTCGCGGCTGATCGACGCCACCGCCAAGAAGCTGGCCGACCAGTTCTTCAGCTGTCTTGCCGCCAGGGCCGGCGTCTCGATCGACGTCACGGGAGCCGACGACGCGTTCACGGCCGAAGCGACGCCTGGCGCCGAGGGTGTGAGCGGCGAGCCTGTTGGAGGCGTCGGCACCAGCGGCGCGTTCGGAACCGCCCCGGCGGGAACGCTGACGCCGGGAAGCATTCCCGTGGAGCTCCTGCCGGGGGCGACGATCCCGCCGGCCGGCACGGGCGTTCCCATCATCCCGGAAGCTGTTCCCGCCAATATTCCGGCCGAGATCCCTGACGTAACGCTGGAAGACCGGCAGTCGGCGCGCTCCGTGGCTCGCGACGCGCCGCCGGCCACCGTCGCCGGTTTCGCGGGCCGCTCCATTCCCGACGGCGAATTTCGCGGCGATGCGCTGGATGCGGCGGAGGAACCCCTTCCTGAGGATCTGGAGCCCTCGGCCAGTGGCGAGCGGGTCGACGAGGCCGCGAACGAGATCGAAAACGAGATCGAGGGCAAGGCAGCCATCGGCTTCCTGGGCGGTCCCTACGTCTGGGGTCTCATCGTGCTTGTCGTTCTCGGCGTGATCTGGTTCGTTATGTTCTGAGATCCGGCCGGTGGAGCAGGCATGGCACGCGTGAAGCTGACGGTGAACGGGAGCGAGGTCTCCCGCGAGGTGGAGGACCGGACGCTGCTGGTGCAGTTCCTGCGCGACCATCTTGGCCTGACCGGCACCCATGTCGGCTGCGACACGTCGCAGTGCGGCGCCTGCGTGGTGCATCTGGACGGCCATGCCGCGAAGTCCTGCACCATCCTGGCCGTCCAGGCGGCCGGGGCTTCAGTCACCACCATCGAGGGACTGGCGGACGGCGACCGCCTGCATCCGGTGCAGGCGGCCTTTCGCGAGCATCACGGCCTGCAATGCGGCTTCTGCACCCCGGGCATGATCATGACGGCGGTCGACATGATCAATCGTCACGCGGGCCGGCTTGACGAGAAAACGGTCCGCCACGAGCTGGAAGGTAATATCTGCCGCTGCACGGGCTACCAGAACATCGTCAAGTCGGTGCTGGCCGCCGCAGACGAGATGCGGCCGGGGCTTTCGCTTTCCGGCCTGCAGGCGGCGGAGTAGGGGCGGCCCATGTATCCGACGACCTATCATCGCCCGAGCAGCCTCGCGGAGGCGTCACGTCTTTTCGCGGAGGCCGGCGACGCGGCCTATATCTCCGGCGGCCATACGCTGCTTCCGGCGATGAAGACGCGGCTCGCGGCCCCGGAAAACCTGATCGACCTACGCCACGTGCCGGAATTGCGCGGCATCGAGGTCACTTCCGAGAATGTCTCGATCGGCGCGGGGACCACGCATCACGCGGTGAGCCAGTCCGGCGCGATCCGGCAGGCGATCCCGACGCTTGCCGCCATGGCCGGGACGATCGGCGACGCGGCCGTCCGCACTCTCGGCACGATCGGCGGCTCGGTGGCCAACAACGATCCCGCCGCCGATTATCCCGCCGCGGTGCTGGCGCTCTCGGGCACGATCATCACGGACCGCCGCACGATCCCGGCCGACGCGTTTTTTCGCGGGCTCTACGAAACGGCGCTGGAGGAGGGCGAGATCGTCACCCGCCTCTCCTTCCGCCTGCCGGAGGCGGCAGGCTACGCCAAGTTCCGCAATCCCGCGTCGCGATATCCCATGGCTGGCGTTTTCATCGCGCGTCATCGTGGCGGCGAGGTCCGGGTCGCGGTAACCGGAGCCGGCAATGACGGCGTCTTCCGCGTGCCCGAGATGGAAGCGGCGCTGGCCCGGGACTTCTCCGCCGGCGCGCTGAAGGGCATCACGGTCTCGCCGGCCGCCATGCTTTCCGACATTCACGGCACAGCCGCCTACCGCGCCAACCTCGTCGGCGTCATGGCCCGGCGGGCGATGGAGAACCTGGGCTCGGCCGTTGCCATCGACTGAGCGGAAGTCCCTGACCCTTTTCATGCATCCTCGTTCAAGCCTGCCGAAAGTTCCGTTCTTGCGCGCACTCCTCGTTCTCGCTCTCTCGCTAGGTCTCGCTTCCCCGGCCTTTGCCGAGCAGGCGAGCGATCTCGTTTCCCCGGAGCGCTCCACTGTGAGCGTGCCGGTCGATGCGGTGCAGGCGCGCCAGCCGGTCCATGCGGCGCACTGGATGGTGGCCGTCGCCAATCCGATCGCGGCCGAAGCCGGCGCGGAGGTGCTGCGCAAGGGCGGCAACGCCGCCGACGCGACCGTGGCGATCCAGACCGTGCTGGGGCTGGTCGAGCCACAATCCTCCGGCCTCGGCGGTGGCGGCTTCCTGCTTTACTGGGACGCCGCCCGGCGCCGCCTCACCACATTCGATGCGCGCGAAACCGCGCCGGCGGCCGCCACGCCGCAGCTCTTCCTCGACGAGCACGGCGCGCCCCTGCAGTTCTATGACGCCGTGGTCGGCGGCCGCTCGGTCGGCGCACCCGGAACCCCGCGTCTTCTCGAACTGCTGCATAACCGATACGGGCGACTGGCGTGGCCGGACCTCTTCGGCAAGGCCATCGATCTCGCCGAAAAAGGCTTCGTCGTCTCGCCGCGGCTGGCCGGCGAGATCAAGGGCGACGAGCAGCGGCTCGCCCGCTTCGACGGTACGCGCAACTACTTCCTGAAGAAGGACGGCACCGGCATCGACGCCGGCACGACGCTGACAAACCCTGCTTATGCCGCCACGCTGAAGAAGATCCGGGATGGCGGGGCGGAGGCCTTCTACAAGGGCGCGATTGCCGACGACATCGCTCGCACGGTGCAGCATGCACCCGGCAATCCGGGCGTTCTCTCCGTGCAGGATCTCGCAACCTATCAGGTCAAGGAGCGCGAGCCGGTCTGCGAACCCTATCGCGGCTACCGCGTCTGCGGCATGGGTCCGCCGTCCTCCGGCGGCATCGCGATCGGCCAGATCCTCGGCCTGCTCTCGCATTTCGACCTGGCGAAGCTCGGGCCGGACGATCCGCAGAGCTGGCAGCTCATGGGCGACGCGACCCGGCTCGCTTATGCCGACCGCGAGCGCTTCGTCGCCGACAGCGATTTCCTGCCGGTTCCCACGCAGGGCCTGCTCGATCCCGTCTACCTCGCCAAACGCGCGGCGCTTCTGAAGGCGGGCACGCGGCTGGACAAGGCGGAAGCAGGCAGCCCGGAATGGGACCACGCGATGAACACCGGCGACGGGAACGCGCTGGAACTGCCTTCCACCAGCCATTTCGTCGTCGTCGACCAGTGGGGCAACATCGTTTCCATGACGACCACGATCGAGAACGAGTTCGGCTCGCGGCTGATGGTGGACGGTTTCCTGCTCAACAACGAGCTGACGGATTTCTCCTTCAAGACGCGTGACGGCGACCGCCCGGTGGCCAATCGCGTGGAGCCCGGCAAGCGGCCGCGCTCCACCATGGCTCCCACCGTGGTGCTGAAGGACGGCAAGCCGGTGCTGGCCCTGGGTTCGCCCGGTGGCGCGATGATCGTGCCCTTCGTGGCGGAGGCGCTGGTCGCAAATCTCGATTGGGGCATGGACCTGCAGAAGGCGGTGAGCCTGCCGCATGCCATGAACCGCTCCGGCGCGTTCGAGCTGGAAGCCGGCACGCAGGCGGCGAAGCTCGGCGATGCCCTGAAAAGGCTCGGCTACGACGTGAAGGTGGAGGACATGAATTCCGGCCTTCACGCCATCGCCATCGGGCCGGACGGGCTGACCGGCGCGGCCGATCCCCGGCGCGAGGGCGTCGCCATCGGCGAATGACGGGCGGCGGTCGCGGCTTCGGTGCCATTCGGCATCTGGAAGCCTGACGCCCGCGACCGTATAAGCCGCCCATGCTTTCCGTCGAAGACGCGCTTTCCGAACTCCTGGCCGTGCTCGATCACGCGCCGTCCGCCGTGCTGGTGGCACCGCCCGGCGCGGGCAAGACGACGCGTGTGCCGCCGGCTCTGCTGAATGCCGGCTGGCGCGGCGACGACCGCATCATCGTGGTGGAACCCCGGCGGATCGCGGCCAAGGCGGCGGCGCGCCGGATCGCCGAGGAGCGCGGCGAGGAGGCGGGCCAGACGGTCGGCTTCCGCGTCCGCAACGAGACGGCTGTGTCCGGCCGTACCCGCATCGAACTCGTGACGGCGGGCGTCTTCGTCCGCATGATCCTCGACGATCCCGCGCTGGAGGGTATCGCGGCCGTGCTCTTCGACGAGGTGCACGAGCGCGGCGTCGATATGGATCTGGGGCTTGCACTGGCCATCGACGCGCAGGCTGGGCTCCGCGACGATCTCCGGCTTCTCGCCATGTCGGCGACGATGGACGGCGCGCGCTTCGCCGCTCTGCTCGGCGGCGCGCCGGTGGTGGAAAGCCGGGGCCGGCTCTTTCCCATCGAGACGCATTATCTCGGCTCCGACCCCCTGCTTCGCATCGAGGATCGCGTCGCCCGCGCCGTGCGCAAGGGGCTGGCCGAGGAGACGGGCAGCGTGCTGGCCTTCCTCCCCGGGCAGGGCGAGATCCTGCGCACCGTGGAACGCCTGGAAGGGAAGCTGCCGGCCAACGTGACGCTGGCGCCGCTTTATGGGGCAATGGATGCGCGGGCGCAGGATGCGGTGATCCGCCCCGCGTCGGCCGGGCGGCGCAAGGTCGTGCTGGCGACGGCGATCGCGGAAACGTCGTTGACCATCGAAGGCGTGCGGCTGGTGGTCGACAGCGGCCTCGCCCGCCGGCCGCGCTACGATCCGGGCTCCGGCCTGTCGCGGCTTGAAACCGTGCGCGTCTCGCAGGCGGCAGCCGATCAGCGGCGCGGCCGCGCCGGCAGGACCGAGCCCGGTGTGTGCTACCGGCTCTGGGACGAACCGCAGACGGCGGCCCTTCCGGCTTTCGACCGCCCGGAAATCCTGGAAACGGATCTCTCCGCTTTGGCGATCTCGTTGCTCGCCTGGGGCGTGGAAGACCCGGGCGATCTGCGCTGGCTCGATCCGCCGCCCTCTGCCGCCTTCGCGGAGGCGCTGGATACGCTGGACCGGCTCGGCGCCCGCGCGCCCTCCGGCGGCCTTTCCGCGCACGGACGGCGTTTGGCCGACCTGCCGCTGGCCCCGCGTCTCGCCCATCTCGTGCTGGCGGGCGCGGCCGAAGGGCAGGGCAGGGCGGCGGCAGATATCGCGGCCATCGTCAGCGATCCCGGCCTTGGCGGCCGTGACACGGATCTGCGCCACCGTCTCGACAATCTCCGGCGTGATCGAAGCCCGCGCGGGCGCGACGCCCGGCAGGCAGCTTCACGCTGGGCCGCGCTGGCCGGCGCCCGCAGGGACGAGGCAGCAGACGAGGCGGATACGGCCTCCCTGCTGGCAATGGCCTTCCCCGAGCGCGTGGCACAGCGGCGCGGCGGCCTCGGCCGCTTCCGGCTCGCCAATGGACGCGGCGCCCGGCTGGAGGAAAGCGACGCGCTTGCGAACGCGCCGTTCCTCGCGGTGGGCGACGTGCAGGGCGGCGGCGCGGACGGTCGCATCACCCTGGCCGCGCCGCTCGAGCGCGCCGCCATCGACCGCCTCTTCGGGGGCAGGATCGTGCGGGAGGAGCGGCTTGCCTACGATGCCTCCGCCGATCTCGTGCGGGCGACCCGCGTGGAGCGGCTGGACGCGCTGGTGCTGTCGGAGACGCCGAGCGACAAGGCCGATCCGGCTCATGTGGCGGAGAAGCTGGCGGAGGTCGCGCTGTCCCGCGGCATTGCCACCCTGCCATGGGGCGAAGCGATCGGCCGCTCTCGCGGCCGCATCGCCTTTTTGCGTGCCCGGCAGGGGGAGGCGTGGCCGGATCTTTCCGACGAAGCGCTGGCAGCCCGTCCTGCGGACTGGCTCGTTCCGGCGCTGACGGGCAAGCGGCGGTTGTCCGAGCTCGGGCCCAACGATCTCCGCAATGCGCTGGCCGGCTTGATGCCGTGGGACCGCATGGCCGAGCTGGATCGCCTCGCGCCGGAGAGTTTCACCGCGCCTTCCGGCCGGGTCGGAGCTATCGATTACTCTGGCGGGGAGCCGACCGTTGCCATGGCGGTGCAGAACCTCTTCAGCCTTGCCGTTCATCCGGCGGTACTGGCCGGCGCGGTCCCTATCGTCTTCGAACTCCTGTCGCCGGCCGGCCGCCCGATGCAGGTGACGCGCGACCTGCCGGCCTTCTGGCGCGGCAGCTGGCGCGATGTGCGCGCCGACATGCGCGGGCGCTATCCCAAGCATTCCTGGCCGGAGGACCCGGCAAACGCGCCGGCGCTTGCCGGAGCAAAGAGACGCTAGCCAGACCCGGCGCGGCGTGCCATTGCCGTTGCGGGCAGGGGAAAGGATCGCTGGATGACGATTTTGGTGACGGGAGCGGCCGGGTTCATCGGCTTTCACACGGCCATGCAGCTCCTGGCGCGCGGCGAAAGCGTGCTGGGCATCGACGATCTGAATTCCTATTACACCGTCGCCCTGAAGCGGGCTCGACTGGCCGAGCTGGAGAAAGCCGGCGCCGGAAGGGGAGCCGGGAACTTCCGCTTCGCACAGGTCGATATCGCCGACCGGGCCGCGCTCACTGAGGCCACGACCGGTGCCGGCATCCGCCGCATCGTCCACCTCGCGGCACAGGCGGGCGTCCGCTATTCCCTGCAGAATCCGCACGCCTACGCGCAGGCCAATCTGGTCGGCCATCTCAACATGCTGGAACTGGCGCGCGGCATCGACGGGCTGGAAGCGATGACCTACGCCTCGTCGAGCTCCGTCTATGGCGGCTCGACGCGCATTCCCTTCCGCGAGGACGATCCGGCGGACCAGCCCGTCTCCTTCTATGCGGCGACCAAGCGGTCGAACGAGATGATGAGCTATTCCTACGCCCATCTCTACCGGATCCCGCTGACGGGCCTGCGCTTCTTCACCGTCTACGGTCCGTGGGGCCGGCCGGACATGGCGATGTGGATCTTCACCGACAAGATCCTGCGCGGCGAGCCGGTGCCGGTCTTTGCCGGCGGCACGCTGCAGCGCGACTTCACCTATATCGACGATATCGTGCAGGGCGTCATCGCCACCGTGGACGGTCCCGCCGTAGCGGTCGAAGGCGGCGCGCCGCATCGCATCTACAATATCGGCAACAACCGCCCGGCGGAGGTTCGCCATTTTCTGGCGCTTATCGAGCAGGCGACGGGAAAGCGGGCGATCGTGCAGGACCTGCCGAAGCAGCCGGGCGACGTGGACCGCACCTTCGCCGATATAGGCCGGATCCAGCGCGATCACGGCTTTCAGCCGAAGACCTCGCTGGAAGAGGGCGTGCCGCGCTTCGTGCGCTGGTATCGGGACGCCTGGCTGCCGATCGCAGGCTAGCGCGTCCGGCTCAGCGCCAGCGGCGGCCGTCCAGCGAGACGCCGAAGCGCTCGGGATTTCGCGCGAAGGCGGCGAGGCCCTTCAGCGCCGGATCGGCACCGGTGACGACCCAGGTCGGGAGTTCTGCGACGACCGCCTCATGCGGGGCCTTGGCCTCGAAAGCCCGGCGGAAATCCGGTTCCTGCAGGAATGACAGGATGCGGGGCGGAATGCCGCCGGCGACATAGACGCCGCCGCGCGCCATGAAGATCAGCGCGAGGTCGCCGGCCAGCCGGCCGAGAAAGCGGCAGTAGAGCCGCACGGTGCGGACGCAGACGGGATCGCCGGCCATGGCCTCTTCGGTGATGGAGGCAGGTGTTTCGTGCGTGATCGCTGCGCCGTCCACCCGCGCCACCGCGCGATAAAGGCGGACCAGCCCGCGCCCGCAGAGCAGGGCCTCGGCGGAAATCCGGCCATGTTCGGGCTCCATCACCTCCCAGAGCGGGAATTCGTCGGGCTCCACCGGACCGAAGGACACATGGCCGCCTTCGCCGGGGATCGGAATCCAGCGGTCGGCGGCATGGATCAGGCCCGCGACGCCGAGCCCGGTGCCGGGGCCGAGAACCGCCTTGGCGCCGTTCGCCAAGGGCGAGCCGCCGCCGATCTGGACGAGGTCTTCCGGATCCAGCGAGGTGATGGCCAGAGCCTGCGCCTCGAAATCGTTCAGCAGGATCACGTCGTCGATGGCGGTCGCGGCGATGATGTCGCGCGGGCGTACCTTCCAGGACGCGTTGGTGAGATCGACGCCCTCGCCGTGCACGGGGCCGGCCAGCGCGATCACGGCGGATCGCGGCACGATGCCGGTCGGTCCGACCACGCAGGTCTCGATCGCGGTCTGGATATCCGGATATTCGGCCGTCGGGACATGATCCATCACCAGCGGCGCCGCCTCGGGGCTTTCCAGCAGGGCAAACCGCACGTTCGTGCCGCCGATGTCGCCGATCAGCACGGGGAAGGAGACGGCGTCGGCAGAAGAAGCAACGGTCATGAGGCGGTCGCGGCTGGGGTCGGTTGGTTGCAGATACATTGGACCTCGAGGCTGCGTCAAAGGGTGATAAATTATTCGCGCATAAAGATGATGCGCCGGGCTAAAGACCGTGACAGTCTTGGGCTCATATTGCCGGGCGGGTAAGACCGGCGGCCACGAATGGGGAACGATGATGCGAGTGAAATGGCTGGCCGCGGCGGCTGCGGTCCTGTTTGCGGGAAATGCCTATGCGGCCGAGGTGTCGCCGGCCGTGATCTACGACATCGGCGGCAAGCACGATAAGTCCTTCAACGAATCCGCCTTCGCCGGCGAGGAACAGTTCAAGAAGGACACCGGAATCGGCTACCACGAGTTCGAGATCCAGAACCCGTCCCAGTACGACCAGGCGCTGCGCAACTTCGCCCGCCGCGGCTATCAGCCGATCATCGCCATCGGCTTCTCCCAGGCGCAGGCGCTGGAGAAGGTTTCCAAGGAATTCCCCAAGATCCAGTTCGGCATCGTCGACGCGACCGTCGATGCGCCGAATGTCCGCTCGCTGGTGTTCCGCGAGGAGGAAGGCTCCTACCTCGTCGGCATGCTGGCCGCGCTGAAGAGCGAGACCGGCAAGATCGGCTTCGTCGGCGGCATGGATATTCCGCTGATCCGCAAGTTCGCCTGCGGCTACGTCCAGGGCGCGAAGGCGGTGAACCCGAAGATCGAGATCTTCCAGAACATGGTCGGCACGACCGGCGACGCCTGGAACGATCCGGTGAAGGGCGGCGAACTCGCCAAGAGCCAGCTGAGCCGTGGTGCCGACGTGATCTACACCGCCGCCGGCGCCTCCGGACTCGGCGCGATGCAGGCAGCGGCGGACGCCAAGAAGTACTCCATCGGCGTCGATTCCAACCAGGACGACCTGCATCCGGGCTCCGTGCTCACCTCCATGGTCAAGCATGTCGATACGGCGATCTACAGCGCCAACATGGACATGAAGGACGGCAAGTGGACGGGCGGCGCCAAGGTCCTCGGCCTCAAGGAAAACGGCGTCGGCTACACGTCCGACCAGTACAACAAGGACGTCCTGACCGCCGACATGAAGTCCAAGGCCGACGAAGCCAAGGCCAAGATCATCTCCGGCGAGATCAAGGTCCACGACTACACGGCCGACAATTCCTGCCCGATGTAATCGGACGAAATGCCTCCTCCGCGCCTGCGGGGGAGGCTTGCCAGATTGTCTTTCTTGCGCAATTGCACGCGTGCAAGCCTTCGAGCCGGATGAGACCCGCCCTGTTTCCTGTTCGCTCCCCGTCCCCCGTCGCCGGCACCGCCTCCCGGAGGTTCCGCGCCGCATTCGCCTCTATCGGCCTCGTCATCGGCCTCGGAGCAGCCCTGCCGCTCGCCGGCTGCATCGGCGGCTCCGCCCCGGCCACGCTGCAGACCGCTTCCCCCATGCAGGTGGACGAGAGCACCACTCTGGCGGCGGTGAACGCTTTCCGCGCGAGCCAAGGCATGAAGCCGGTGAAGCTGAGCGCCTCGCTCTCGGCCGCCGCGCGAAGCCAGGCCATGGACATGGCCGCGCATGACACGATGAGCCACAATCTCGGCGGCCAGACGCTGCCGAAGCGTCTGGCCAAAGCGGGTTACGGCTGGCAGGTCGCCGACGAGAATATCGGCGAGGGCTATCCCACCATGGCGGCCGCGATGCTGGGCTGGAAGAATTCGCCCGGTCACCGCAAGAACCTGCTCGATCCCGGCGTGACCGAGATCGGCATCGGCGCGGCCGAGGTCAGCCGGTCGCGTTATCATTATTACTGGTCATTGATCCTGGCGGCACCCGACCAGCGCCGCGTCACCGTCATCGGGGCGGGCTCTTGAGCGCGGTTGCGGGTCAAGGTCAGGGCCAGGGTGAAACCTCCCCGCCGGCGATCGAGCTCGTCGGCATCGACAAGCGGTTCGGTCCGGTCCACGCCAACCGCGACATCAATCTTCGCGTGGAAAAGGGCACGATCCACGGCATCGTCGGCGAGAACGGCGCGGGCAAGTCGACGCTGATGTCGATCCTCTACGGTTTCTATCAGGCGGATTCCGGAATGATCCGGGTCGCCGGCCGCGAGGTGAATATCCGCTCCTCCGATGACGCGATCGACGCCGGCATCGGCATGGTCCACCAGCACTTCATGCTGGTGGAGCCTTTCACGGTGCTGGAAAACGTCATGCTGGGCGTTGAGGGCGGGGCGCTCCTGACGCGCGGCATCGCGAAGGTGCGCGGCGAGCTGAAGCGGCTGGAGCGGGAATATGCGCTGGAGGTCGATCCCGACGCGGTGGTCGGCGAGCTTCCCGTCGGCCTGCAGCAGCGCGTGGAGATCCTGAAGGCGCTCTATCGCGGCGCGGAAACGCTGATCCTCGACGAGCCCACTGGCGTGCTGACCCCGGCGGAAGCCGACCACCTTTTCCGCATCCTCGCGCAGCTCAAGGCCCAGGGCAAAACGGTGATCCTGATCACCCACAAGCTGCGCGAGATCATGGCCATCACCGACGCCGTTTCCGTCATGCGCCGGGGCGAGATCGTTTCCACCGTGGCGACGCGCGAGACGACGCCCGAGCAACTGGCCGAGGCGATGGTCGGCCGCCGCGTGTTGCTGCGCGTCAACAAGGCTCCGGCGCATCCCGGTCGCGAACTGCTGAGCGTGGAGAACCTGACCTTCCGGGACAGCCAGGGCGTGACCCGGCTTTCCGACGTGTCCTTCGGTATTCGCGCCGGCGAGATCGTCGGCATTGCGGGCGTGGCCGGCAACGGCCAGTCGGAGCTGCTGGAGGTGATCGCCGGCATCCGCGCGCCGAGTTCGGGTCGCATCGCGGTGGCCGGGCAGGAGACGGCCGGGACCGGCCGCGCCCTGCTGCCCGCCGAGTTGCGCGGCTGCGGGCTCGCCCATGTGCCGGAAGACCGCCATCGCATGGGCCTCGTCACGGCCTTCGAGGAAAACGAGAACGCGATCCTCGGCTATCACCGCGATCCCGCCTATGGCGGGGGCCCGTTCCTCAGCCGGAACGCTGTGCGCGACGATGCCCGCAAGCGTATCGAGCAATACGATATCCGCCCGCCGAACTGCCGGCTGAAGACCGCCAACTTTTCCGGCGGCAACCAGCAGAAGATCGTACTCGCCCGCGAGATGGAGCGCGATCCGCAGGTGCTGCTGGTGGGGCAGCCGACGCGCGGCGTCGATATCGGCGCGATCGAGTTCATCCACCGCCAGCTGATCGCCATGCGTGACGCGGGCAAGGCGATCCTCGTGGTCTCCGTCGAGCTCGACGAGGTCCGGGCGCTGTCCGACCGGATCCTCGTGATGTTCGATGGCCGCATCGTCGGCGAGCGGATGCCGGACGCCGACGAACAGGAAATCGGCCTGCTGATGGCCGGAATGGACAGCAAGGCTGCGGCCTGACAGGCTGGCGCGTCCGGTCGCGGCTCATGAGGAAGCGCGTATGAGTTCACCCATTCCCGCCGGGCCCGATCGGAAGGCGAGCGGCGACGGCATTTCGGCTGCGACGGCCGAGAAGCCCAAGGCTCTCGCGCGCCCGGCGCCCGACAAGCTGCCGGCCTGGGCCGACTACGCGCTGCTGCCGCTGATCAACGTGGTCGCCGCCTTCGTGGTGTCCGGCCTCGCGGTGCTGATGGTCGGGGCCAATCCGCTGGAAGCCGTGAAGATCATGGTCTTCGGCGCGCTCGGATACGGCGAGGGCGTGGGCTTCACGCTGTTCTACACCACCAATTTCATCTTCGCCGGCCTCGCGGTCGCGGTCGCCTATCATTCCGGGCTCTTCAACATCGGCGCGGAGGGGCAGGCCTATGTCGGCGGCCTCGGCGCGACCTTCGTGGCGCTGGCGCTCGATCACTTTCTGCCGTGGTACGCGACGGTTCCGATCGCGCTCGTCGCGGCCTGCGTCTTCGGCGCGGCATGGGCCTTTATCCCGGCATGGCTGCAGGCCAGGCGCGGCAGCCACATCGTCATTACGACGATCATGTTCAACTTCCTCGCCAATGCGCTGATGGTCTGGCTCCTGGTGAACTATTTCATCCAGCCCGGAACGATGGACCCGGCGAGCCGCCCCTTTACCGAGGGTGCGTCGATTCCGAAGCTCGGCGGGCTGTTCTCGCTCTTCGGCGCGGATCTCGGGGCGGCGCCGCTCAATCTCTGCATCTTCCTTGCGCTCATCGCGGCCGTCTTCGTCTACGTCCTGATCTGGCGGACCAAGCTCGGCTATGAGATGCGCACCGTCGGCCTGAACCCGACCGCCGCCGTCTATGCCGGCATTTCCACGTCGCGGATCATCATCATAACCATGCTGATCTCCGGCGCCCTGGCCGGGCTTCTGGCGCTCAACCCCGTGATCGGCGACCAGCAGCGCCTGCAGCTGAACTTCGTCAACGGCGCCGGCTTCGTCGGCATCGCGGTGGCTTTGATGGGCCGCAATCATCCCGTCGGCATCTGCCTCGCCGCGCTGCTTTTCGGCATGCTCTATCAGGGCGGCGCGGAACTGGCCTTCGACATGCCGCAGGTCTCGCGCGAGATGATCCTCGTCATCCAGGGCCTGGTGATCCTGTTCGCCGGCGCGCTGGAGCACATGTTCCGGCCCGGCCTGACGCGCGCGGTCAACATGATCTCCACGCCGCAGCGCCGGCGCATGGTCGAGGCGGGGGAAGCGAGCCGATGAACGCCGCCGATTTTCTCGACGTCGTCAACGCGACGCTGCGGCTTTCCACGCCGCTGATCCTGGCGGCGCTGGCCGGGCTTTATTCCGAGCGCTCGGGCATCGTCGACATCGGCCTGGAAGGCAAGATGCTGGCCGCCGCCTTTTCCGCCGCCGTCATCGCGGCGCTCACCGGCTCGGCGTGGCTCGGCCTTCTCGGGGGCATCGCCGCCTCGCTGGTGATGGCGATGATCCACGGTTATGCGTCGATTTCACTGCGGGGCAACCAGGTCGTGTCCGGCGTCGCGATCAACTTCGTGGCCTCCGGCCTCACCGCCTTCTTCGGGCAGGCCTGGTTCGGCGAAGGCGGCCGCACGCCGCAACTGCCGATGACGGCGCGCTTCGGCGAGATCGACTTTCCCGGCGCGCAGGCCGTGGCGGATGTGCCGGTGCTGGGCCTCGTCTATTCGCATTTCATCTCCGGGCATAACCTCCTCGTCTACTTCGCCTTCCTGGCGGTGCCGGCGACGTGGTGGGTGGTCCAGCGCACGCGCTTCGGGCTTCGGCTCCGCGCTGTCGGCGAGAACCCGGCCGCGGTCGATACGGCGGGTATCTCGGTGGCCTGGATGCGCTATCGCGCGCTGATGCTGACCGGCCTTCTCTGCGGTGTCGCGGGCACGTATCTCTCAATCGCGCAGTCGGCGGCCTTCACCCGCGACATGACGGCCGGGCAGGGCTACATCGCGCTGGCGGCGCTGATCTTCGCGAAGTGGAAGCCCTGGCCGGTGCTCTGGACCT
The DNA here is from genome assembly GCF_900110915.1 of Faunimonas pinastri. Taxonomy (GTDB): domain Bacteria; phylum Pseudomonadota; class Alphaproteobacteria; order Rhizobiales; family Afifellaceae; genus Faunimonas; species Faunimonas pinastri. The sequence goes on along the minus strand of NZ_FOFG01000006.1, from coordinate 57,544 downwards.
GCCTGCTCTTCGGTTTCCTCGATGCGCTGTCGATCCGGCTGCAGGGCGTGGTGGTACCGGGCATCGGCGCGGTGCCGGTGCAGGCGATCCAGGCATTGCCCTATATCCTGACCATGATCCTGCTCGCCGGCTTTATCGGCAAGGCGATCCCGCCGCGCGCCGGCGGCATGCCTTATGTAAAGGAACGCTGATGTCCGAAACCGAGACCACGCTTTTCGAGGCGGCCCGCACCGCCATGGCGCGGGCGCATGCGCCCTATTCGAACTTTCCCGTGGGCGCGGCTATCCTGACGGCGTCCGGCGCGGTCTATGCCGGTGCCAACATGGAAGTGGCGAGCTATCCCGAGGGCTGGTGCGCCGAGACCACCGCCATCGGGCACATGGTCATGGGCGGGGAGAACCGCATCGTCGAGATCGCGGTGACTGCGGAGAAGATGGACCGCATCACGCCTTGCGGCGGCTGTCGCCAGCGGCTGAAGGAATTCGGCACGGCATCCACCAGGGTGCATCTCTGCGATGGGAACGGGGTGGTGCAGACGGTGACGCTCGCCGAGCTGTTGCCGCTGGCCTTCGATCCCGACGAATTCCAGGCGGTGGGCTGATCGTGGGAAGTTCCGGACCGGCGTTCCTGCCGCAGGAAATCATCCGTCGAAAGCGTGACGGCGGGTTGCTCGCGCGCGAGGAGATCGCCTTTTTCGTCGACGGGCTGACGCGCGGCACGGTCAGCGAGGGGCAGGTCGCGGCATTCGCCATGGCCGTGTTCTTTCGCGGCATGGAGCGCGACGAGCGCGTGGCGCTGACGCTGGCCATGCGCGATTCCGGCACTGTGCTGGACTGGCCTGATGCCGACGGCCCCGTGCTCGACAAGCATTCCACCGGCGGCGTCGGCGACAACGTCTCCCTGATGCTGGCGCCCATCGTGGCGGCCTGCGGCGGCGTCGTGCCGATGATCTCCGGTCGCGGCCTCGGCCATACCGGCGGCACGCTGGACAAGCTCGATGCCATTCCGGGCTATCGCAGCCAGCCAGACAACGACCTCTTCCGCAAGGTGGTGAAGGAAGCGGGCTGCGCCGTCATCGGCCAGACGGCGGATCTCGCCCCGGCCGACAAGCGCTTCTACGGCATCCGCGACGTGACCGGCACGGTGGAATCCATCGACCTCATCACCGCGTCGATCCTGTCCAAGAAACTTGCCGCCGGGCTGCAGGGCCTCGTGCTCGATGTGAAGACCGGCTCGGGCGCGTTCATGGCGCGGCACGAGGATGCTCGGGCGCTGGCGCAGGGTCTCGTCGATGTGGCCAACGGGGCTGGGCTGAAGACGACCGCCCTTTTGACGGACATGAACGAACCTCTGGCCTCGGCCGCCGGAAACGCGGTGGAAGTGCTGAACGCGATCGAGTTCCTGACCGGCGCGCATCGCGACGCCAGGCTGGAGGAGGTGACCCTCGCGCTCGCCGCCGAGATGCTGGTGGTCGGCGGCTTGGCCGGCGATACCGAAGAGGGCAGGGCCAAGGCCACCGAAGCGCTGACGAGCGGCGCGGCGGCGGAGCGCTTCGCCCGCATGGTCGTGGCGCTTGGCGGGCCGGCGGATCTGCTCGATGAGCCGGAACTCCACCTTCCGCAGGCGGCCGTGATCCTGCCCGTGCTGCCGGAAGTGGCGGGCACGGTCAGCGCGATCGACACCCGGGGCGTCGGCGTCGCCGTGGTGGCGCTTGGGGGCGGCCGCACCCGGCCGGAGGACGCGATCGACCATTCCGTCGGCTTTACCGATCTCGCGGGCATCGGCGAGCAGGTCGGCCCGGATCGTCCGCTCGGGCTGGTCCATGCGCGGAGCGAAGCCGACGCGGAACGGGCCGCCGGGGCGTTGCGGGCGGCGTACCGGTCCGGCGAGGGCGCTCCCGCGGCCAACCCCGTCGTCTACGAGCGCGTCACGGAAGGGACCGCCTGATGGCGCGTGCCTTTCTCCTCGTCATGGACTCCGTCGGCGTCGGCGGAGCCGCCGACGCCGACGCCTTCGGCGACGTGGGCGCGGACACGGTGGGCCACATCGCGGCGGAATGCGCGGCGGGTCGAGCCGATGTGGCCGGCGGCCGCTCCGGCCCCCTGCGCATCCCCAACATGAGCCGGCTCGGCCTGGGCCGCGCAGCCGAAGCCTCGACCGGCCAGCATCCGGCCGGCGTGCCCCGGATCGAAGCGCCGGAAGCCGTCTGGGGCTACGCCAGCGAAGTCTCCAAAGGCAAGGACACGCAGTCCGGCCATTGGGAACTCGCCGGGCTGCCGGTGCCATTCGCCTGGGGATACTTCCCGGAAACAGTGCCTGCCGTCCCCGACAGCATTATCGCCCCGCTGGTGGAGGAGGCGGGGCTGCCGGGCGTTCTCGGCAACCATCATGCGTCCGGCACCGGCATCATCGAGGAACTCGGCGAGGAGCATATCCGCACCGGCAAGCCGATCCTCTACACCTCCGCCGATTCCGTGCTGCAGATCTGCGCCCATGAAGAGCATTTCGGGCTGCAACGGCTCTACGACGTCTGCGAGATCGCGCGCGTCCTCTGCGATCCCCTGAATATCGGCCGGGTGATCGCCCGGCCCTTCACCGGCGAAACCGCCGCTACGTTCGAGCGTACGCTGAACCGGCACGACTACGCGATCCCGCCGCCGTCCGATACGCTGCTGGACGTGGCCGTCGCGGCCGGCCGTCGCGTCTTCGGTGTCGGCAAGATCGCCGACATCTTTGTCGGGCGGGGCGTGACGGACAAGCTGAGGGCGGCGAACAACCCCGCCCAGATCGAGGCGACGCTCAAGGCAGCCGCGATGGCGGGGGAGGGCGATCTCGTCTTTACCAATTTCATCGACTTCGACCAGATCTACGGCCATCGGCGCGACATCGCCGGCTATGCCGCCTGTCTGGAGGAGTTCGACCGCCGTTTGCCGGAACTGGAGGCGCTGCTGCGACCGGGCGACCTGGTGGTGCTGACGGCCGATCACGGCAACGATCCGGCCTTTCGCGGCTCCGATCACACGCGGGAGAATATCCCGCTGATGTTGTTCGGGCCGGGCATCGAGGGCCGCTATGCCGGCCACCGATCGAGCTATACGGACGTGGCGCAGACGATCGCGCGGCATCTCGGCCTGCCGGAAATGCCGCACGGGACGTCCATTCTCTAGCGCAGCGGCGGAAGCTTCTACTTCTTGCCGCCTTTGGACTTTCCGCCCTTGGCCTGCGACAGGTCGGAAGCCGCCACGGACTTTTCGTCCTTGGAGCTCTTCGGATCCCTCATGATTTTCGAGGCTTTCTTCGCATCAGTCTTGCTGGTGGTCATCGCAATCCTCCTGTGCTCCCCCTTGAACTGTTATCCGACAGAAAAGATCCGGGGCGGAGCTTGGGCGGGCTGCCGATCGAACGACTTGCTGTCCGCCTTTTCCCCCGCGATACCGCCTGCCCCCCGGTGAGTGTCTTGTGTTCTTCCCGCGGAGCGGGATAGGTCACTGGAAACCGGATCAAGGAGTGGTGGATATGCTCGGAACGCCTGAGGGAGTGAAGGTCGTCGACCACCCGCTCGTACAGCACAAGCTGACGGTCATGCGGGACGTCGAGACTTCGACGCGCGGCTTTCGCCAGTTGCTGCGCGAGATCGCCGGCCTCCTGACCTACGAGGCGACGCGCGACCTGGAACTCACGGACGTTCATATCCGCACGCCCGTCGCGGAAATGAACGCGAAGAAACTCGCCGGCAAGAAGCTCGTCTTCGCCTCCATCCTGCGCGCCGGCAACGGCCTTCTGGAAGGCATGCTGGACCTCGTGCCGTCAGCGCGCGTGGCCCATATCGGTCTCTATCGCGATCCCGAAACCCTGCAGCCCGTGGAATATTACTTCAAGGCGCCCGACGACCTTTCCGAGCGCGTCGTGATCGTGGTGGACCCGATGCTGGCGACCGCGAACTCCGCCGTTGCCGCGATCACCAAGATGAAGGAGCGCGGCGCGAAGGATATCCGGTTCGTGTGCCTGCTCGCCGCCCCGGAGGGGATCAAGCATTTCCGCGAGATGCATCCCGATGTGCAGGTCGTGACTGCCGCCATCGACGATCACCTGAACGATCACGGCTACATCGTTCCGGGTCTGGGCGACGCCGGCGACCGGATGTACGGCACGAAGTGATGGCCGCGTTTGGCCGGCTGGAATAACCTGCTAACGGTTTCTTTGCCTTCTTCCGGCATGGAGGGCCTGTGGAGCAATCATGCGCGGGCTTGTCACCTTCTGTGTTGTGCTGGGTGTGGTTTCGCTCGCCGGACCGAAGCTCGTGACCCTCTATCGGGAAGCCCGGACCCAGCGGAGCCAGACCGTGCAGGTTCCTGTCGGAGGGCGCGCTCCTCCCGCCGTGCCGGCGGCGACCGCGGACGGCGAACTCCGCATCCAGGTTGCCCCTGATGGCCACTACTATCTCGTCGCCGCCGTGAACGGTCGCGACGTGCACTTCGTGGTCGATACGGGAGCGTCTACCGTGGCCTTGCGGGAGACCGACGCGAGGACGGCGGGTCTTCACATCATCGGCTCTGATTACTCGCTTCCGGTCTCCACCGCCAACGGCCGGACCTACGCCGCCCCCGTCACGCTGGACAGCGTCGCCGTCGGCGGCATCGAGGTGGACGGCATCCAGGCGGCCGTCCTTCCCGACGACAAGCTGCAGATCAGCCTGCTCGGCGGCACGTTTCTCAACCGGCTTCAACGCTTTGAGGCATCAAGGGGAACCTTGCTGTTTCAGAACTGATTGAAGCGTCATGATCATTCCCAGGGAGGCACCCATGTTCCCCATTCCCAAGCCGTCTTTGCAGCCGAATACCTATGCATTCGAATCCGAGCCGATGGTGAAACCCACCGGTTTCCGCGAATACGATGCGCGCTGGCTTTTCCAGAAAGAGATCAACCTGATGGGGATCCAGGCCCTCGGCATGGGTCTCGGCACGCTCCTCCAGGAGATGGGCGTGAAGCCGGAGATCGTGACGGGCCACGATTTCCGCTCCTATTCCTCGTCCATCAAGCTGGCGCTGGTAACCGGCCTGCTCGCCGCCGGCGTGAAGGTGCATGATATCGGGCTTGCCGTGACGCCGATGGCGTATTTCGCGCAGTTCGAGCTGGACGTCCCGGCGGTCGCCATGGTGACGGCGTCGCATAACGAGAACGGCTGGACCGGCGTGAAGATGGGCGCCAACCGTCCGCTCACCTTCGGGCCGGACGAGATGACCCGCCTGAAGGACATCGTGCTGGGTTCCAAGTTCAACCTGAAGGGCGGCGGTTCCTACCAGTTCGTCGAGAACTTCCCCGAGCGCTACATCAAGGATCTGACCAACCGGCCGAAGCTCAACAGCGCGATCAAGGTGGTCGCCGCCTGCGGCAATGGCACGGCCGGCGCCTTCGCGCCGCGTATCCTCGAGATGATCGGTGCCGACGTGATCCCGCTCGATGCCGAGCTCGACTTCACCTTCCCCCGCTACAACCCCAATCCGGAAGACCTGCAGATGCTGCACGCCATCCGCGACAAGGTGCTGGAGACGGGGGCGGCCGTGGGTCTCGGCTTCGACGGTGACGGCGACCGCTGCGGCGTGGTCGACAACGAAGGCGAGGAGATCTTCGCCGACAAGGTTGGCGTGATGCTGGCGCGCGACATCTCCGCCCTGCATCCCGGCTGCACCTTCGTGGTCGACGTGAAGTCCACGGGTCTCTTCGTCACCGATCCCAAGCTGATCGAGAACAACATCAAGGCCGACTACTGGAAGACCGGCCACTCCTACATGAAGCGGCGGGTGAACGAGATCGGCGCCATCGCCGGCTTCGAGAAATCCGGTCACTACTTCTTCAACAAGCCGATCGGCCGCGGTTATGACGACGGCATGATCTCGGCGCTTGCGATCCTCGACATGCTGGATCGCAACCCGGGCCGGACCATGGCCGACCTTCGTCGCGCTTTGCCGCGCACGTGGGGCTCGCCGACCATGTCGCCGCATTGCGATGACGAGACCAAATACGGCGTCGTCGACAAGGTCGTGCAGGCGTTCAAGGACATGGAAGCCAGGGGCGAGCCGGTCGCCGGGCAGAAGATCCGCGACCTCGTGACGGTCAACGGCGTGCGCGTCACGACCGAGGACGGCACCTGGGGCCTCGTCCGCGCCTCCTCCAACAAGCCGGAGCTGGTGGTCGTGGTGGAAAGCCCCGTCTCGGAAGAGCGCCTCCGCGAGATGTTCAAGGCTGTGGACGGCGTTCTGCGCCAGAACCCGGAAGTCGGCGAATACAACCAGACGCTCTGAACGAAGCGTTCGGAAGGATTGGAGAGGCCGCCTTGTGCGGCCTCTTTCGTTCACGGACGGGGCCCGCCGACGGCCCGCTGGACAACCTAGTAGAGGCAAGCCGAACTGCTTGTGCACAGCGCGACATTGCCTGGATCCCCGTCAGCGAACGTGCTGCGCGGTGTGTTGAAGGACACGTTGCCGAGGTTCACAGTGCCGGTCAGAATATAACCGACCGCCGGTGTGTAGGGGTAAGAGGTTTCCGTCATGATCACCTGGACCGGTGCATCTGCTGCCCCCGCTTCGGCGACAAGGCTGGACGGGATCAGGGAACTGCCATTCTCGCCGACAGTGCGTGCCGTGCCGCCGTTGTAGGCTTGGCTCCAGGTGACTTTGGAAGTCCCTCCGGGCTGGACCCTGATGGACGTCACCACCAGCTTCAGCTTTGTCGTGTCGTAAGGATAAAGGCCGCGCGCAACCAGCGTGAACATGCTGCTCAGATCAGTGGTCATGAGGGTCTTCGTATAGTTCGAGTTGGTCTTGTCCGTTCCCGCCCGTCCGACGAGGTCACCCAGAGCCGCCCCGGCAATGTCGGTCTTGCGGGAAATGCTGAAGCCGGTGCCGAAGACGATCATGCCGAACCAGAGCGAGATCAGCACAGGCAGGATCAGCGCGAACTCCACCGCCACCGCGCCGCCGCTGCTTTGCAAAAACGGCAGAAGCTGGCGCCGGCAGTCCAGTCTGGGGACAATGGCTGCCCTCATGTCGTACTCGCGGGTTCGTTGCGGAAGACCGCGTAGGAACTGAGCAGCCGCGTTCCGTTATCCAGATTGGCAAGCGTGAGCGATCCGAAGATCTTGACCAGCGGCCATTCGTAATAGGCGCGGATCAACACATAGTCGCCTGCGGTGCCGAAGCTGTTCTGTGCCGAGCTCTTGTAGCTTCCATCGGTGTTGACGAGATTGGTGGTCGGCAGGCTGCCGATATCGGAGCTGGATTGGACATCCACGAAGAACGACGAGCCTGAGCAGGAGATGACATAGGAGATCTCTGCGCAGACCAGCGTCTTGGCATTGCCCGAAGCCAGCTGGCCGGTGCGGATCTGACGCGCGACTGTCGCCACTCCGTTATCCAGCACCTGCTCGGCGACGAAGACGAGAGCCGTCTGAAAAATCACGAAGATCAGCAGGAAGAGGGCGGGGGCGATCAGCGCGAATTCGACCGCGGTCGCGCCGTCCTCGCGGCGGATCACCCTGCCCATGCGCAACCTGAGAGCCGACCAAGAGCCCGGACGTGTCCTGCGCCGCTCCATTGATGCTGTTCATCCCTTACGTGAGATCGTGAAGTCGTTTCGGAAGGCCGTCTGGCGGCCGGTGACCCGCAGCCGTTATTTGATGCCCGAGATTTCCTGGCGGCTCTGGATCTGGCTCTTCGCCTGCGCGAACGCATCCGGTGCATCGCCGACCGCGACGACCTGCTCGCAGACGGGGTCGCAGGAGAAGGTCTGGCGCTTGTTGCCGTAGAAGACCGTGGTCAGCTGCCGAGAGTCGGACGAAACACGAACCGTCGTGTTCAGGATCTCATGCCCCTTGTCGTCCATCGCGATCATGTTGGTCGTGCCCGCCGAGTGCCCGGTCAGGACGATGGTCTGGTTGCTGCCCACCGTCGCGTCGGCGATCCCGGGGTTGCCGATCACGATCGTCGTCGCCGGGCGGTTGAGCTTCAGGAGCTTGGCGAAGTCGATCGTGAGATCGATCGCGTCGGCCGCACGGGCGGATTGCAGTCCGGCAGCGCCGAGGACGAGCGCGAGCAGGGCAGTCTTGAGGCCTGAACGATAGGCGCGCATGCGAGATCTCCGAAGTCCGTCTGAACGTACCGTGAAAGAGTCAACCGGAAGTAAATTCAACTCTTACATAATATATCCGCCCGCAAGATGCCAATCTGCATACCAGATCCCCGAAGGGGAACTTGCTGAGGCAGCGCACCATTATATATATGGCTGACAGATCGTGGGTGGAGCAGAATAAATTCAGTTCTAATCAAAATTTACTAATTTATTACCTTGATTGGAACGGACGGCATCTGAGCCTCGGGGTTAAGGGTGCTGAAAGCAATTGCCCCCCACATTTGCAGCAACTTCAGCCGGCATGGCGGCTCGAAGCGAAACCAAGTCTGGATCGCAGGAGAAAAATATGAAGCAGCTTCTTTCCCGTTTCGCCAAGGACGAGTCCGGCGCGACCGCTATCGAATACGGCCTGATCGCCGCCCTGATCGCCGTGGTGATCATCGGCGGCCTGACTGTGCTTGGCACGTCGTTGACCGCCAAGTTCACCACGATTTCGGACAGCGTTAAAACCGCCGGCCAGTAAATCGAAGGCATCTTCTATCGCGGTCGGAGCGCAGGCTCCGACCGCAGAGGCCAATCTCAATGCATGAGACGATTGCAGGATTGTTGCTGTTGATGTCGCGGTATTTGCGGGAGGAGCGAGGGGCTGCGGCGGTGGAGTATGGGCTTCTGGCAACCATCATTGTCGTAATCGTACTCGCCGGGATAAGGGCCTTCGGCAATTCGCTGCAGACCGTGTTGGACTACGTTATCGCCCGAGCTGCATGATCTGATCCGTGTTTGGAGACTTTATTGCTCGGTTCCTCAGCTGTCCTCTCTGTTGGAAGCCTCCTCTTCTCCTTGGTCATGATCTATGCGGGGATCATGGATCTGACGACGATGAAGATCCGCAACGTCCTGGTTCTCGCGCTTGTCGTTCTCTACTGCGTCGTGGCCCCTTTCTCCGCTCTGAGCTGGAGCGAGATCGGCTGGAGCGTCGCGGTCGCGTTGGGCGTCTTCGTCTTGACCTTCATCTTCTTTTTCCTCGGCTGGATCGGCGGGGGAGACGCGAAGCTCGCCGCGGCCGCGGCCTTGTGGTTCGGCGCCGGCGCTTCGCTGCCCTTTTTCATCTGGACGGCTGTGCTGGGCGGTGTTCTCACGCTGGCTCTGCTGCTGTTTCGGAGTTGGCTCCTGCCCGCCAGCCTGGCCGGGATACCCTGGATCGAGCGGCTGCATGAAAAGCGGGGAGGCATTCCCTATGGCGCGGCCATGGCCCCGGCGGCCCTGATCGTGCTCCCGCAGACGCCCTGGATGATCGGCGGCTTCTTCTGATGTCAGCCAAGCCGAAGATGTCGGGAAGCCGACGAATGGAGCCCTCCATTAACCATCCCTTGAGCTTTCCTTGCGAGACTTCATGCGCAGAAAGATCGGCTCTGTCGGTCCTGCCCTAACTCCTCCGGGTTAAGATGCTTCGTGCCATCGTTCTTGTTGTTGCGCTTCTTGCCGGTGGAATGGCGGCTTACCTGGCCCTCGCCACGCGGAGGGCGCCGGCCGTCGTGCAGGTGCAGGCGCCTCCTCCGCTCTCGACGCAGGAGGTGCTGGTGGCCGCCGACGACCTGAAGCAGGGACAGATGCTGACGGACAAGAACGTCCGCTGGCAGACCTGGCCCGACAACGCCCTGAACGGCGCCTTTTTTCTCAAGAGCAAATCTCCCGACGAGGTCAAGACCCTGGCCGGCTCCCTGGTCCGCGCGCCTTTCGTCAGCGGCGAGCCGATCCGCGAGGCCAAGCTCGCCCGTCCCGGAACCGGGTTCCTGTCCGCCATTCTGCCCGCCGGGAAGCGGGCCGTCGCCGTTCGCGTCTCCGCCGATACGTCGGCCGGCGGCTTCATCCTGCCCAACGACCGTGTCGACGTGATCGAGACCACGGGACAGAAGGGGCAGAAGGGGGACAATGACGAGAGCAGCAGTATCAGCCGCACCATCCTGACCAACATTCCGGTTCTGGCGATCGACCAGAACATCCAGGAGAAGAACGGCCAGAGCGTCGTGGTCGGCAAGACCGCGACGCTCCAGTTGGACCCGCCGCAGGCGGAACTGATCACGGCGGCCGAATCGGCGGGGTCGCTGTCGCTTGCGCTTCGCAGCATCGCCGACAGCGGCGACACGCAGAGCACGGCTTCCGCCCAACGCCAGAGCAACGTGATCCAGATCTTCCGCGCCGGCCAGAGCCAGGTTGTGCAGACGCCATGAAAGCCGGTTCCGCGCAAGGAGTTCATGTCATGAACGTGCTACGCAAACTGCAGGCCGGAGCGCTGGCCCTCGCCCTTGGGACTGTCCTTCCGGCGACGCCGATCCTCCTTGCGCCGCAAGCCGCGAACGCCGCCGGGAGCTACATCAAGCTGACGGCCAGCGACCTTTCCCGCGACCGGCAGATCCACCTCGGGGTGGACAAGTCGATCGTGGTCGACCTGCCGCGCCCGGCCAGCGACGTGCTCGTTTCAAACCCCGCCATCGCCGACGCGGTTTTGCGGACGTCCCGGCGCCTTTATCTGATCGGCGTGAAGACGGGCCAGGCGAACGTCTTCCTCTTCGACAGCTCCGGTGCGCAGATCGGCGGTTTCGATATCAATGTCGATGTCGACCTGACCTCGCTGAACGAAATCCTCAGGCAGGCCATTCCGGACGGGACCGTGCGCGCCGATACGCTCAACGGGAATTTCATCATCCGGGGTCAGGTGAAGTCGGCCAGCGATTCCGCCAAGGCGCAGCAAATCGTGGCCGGCATGATGCAGGGGTTCAATATCGGGACCGTCGACAGCGGTGCATCGGGTGGCGGAGCCGCCGCTGGCGGTGCCAAAAGCGGCGGCGCCTCGCAGGCAGGTTCCGGCGGAGGAGCCTCCCAGAGCTCCAGTTCGGAAGGCGCCCAGTCAGGCCAAAGCCGGATCATCAACCTCCTCACCATCACCGGCGAGGAGCAGGTCAGCCTGCGGGTGACGATCGCCGAAATCCAGCGAACTGTCGTGAAGCAGCTCGGGGTGAACCTCGGCAACGGTTCGGCCGACGCGCTGACCTCCGGCAACTTCAGTGCCAATAGCGGTAGCGGGACGGGTCTCAGCCCGCTGACCTTCCCGATCAATACCGCGACCTCGCCGGGCACCCTCAACCTGTCGTGGTCCGCAGGCGGCAATTCGATCAGCGCTACCGTGAAGGCGCTGGAAGAAACCAACATGATCCGCACGTTGGCGGAGCCGACCCTGACGGCCGTGTCGGGCGAGACCGCGAACTTCGTGGCCGGCGGCGAATTCCCGATCGTGACGGGCGTCAGTGATACGACCGGTACGCCCACCGTGACGTTCAAGGACTTCGGCGTGAAGCTCGCCTTCACCCCGACCGTGCTCGGGCCGGGGCGTATCAGCCTGCATGTCCGCACCGAAGTCAGCGAGATCAACTCTGCCTATTCGATCACGACCAGCGGCTACACCATCCCGGGCCTGAACACGCGGAATGCCGAATCCACGGTCGAGCTGCCCTCCGGCGGCGCCTTCGTGCTGGCCGGACTGATGAACCAGCAGACGCAGCGGGCCGCGACGGGACTTCCCGTTCTGCAAAAGCTGCCGATCCTGGGCGCGCTCTTCTCATCTAAGGATTTCCAGAACGCGCAGACCGAGCTGGTGATGATCGTCACGCCCTATCTGGTGAAACCGGTCTCCCCCCAGCAGTTGGCGCGGCCTGGCGACAACTATGTCGGACCGACGGACTCGCAGGCCTACTTCATGAACCGGCTGAACCGCGTTTACGGCGCGGCACCCGCGGCTGCCACGAGCAGGGCGGGCAAGGTCGGATTTTCCTTCGATTGAGGGCATCGGAAATGACGGGCATGGCCAAATCGTTTCAGGCCGGGGCAAGCCCTGCTCTGCAGCGCATCGTTCTCGGAATGGTCCTGCTTGTCGCGGCCGGCGGGCTGCTGTCCGGTTGCCAGACCGACGCCCCCGCGACCAACCAGGCGCTCTTCGACCAGGATTATGCGAGACGGCATCCTGTGGTGCTCTCGAACGAGCCCGAGACGCTCGACGTGCCGGTCGGCATGAATGCCGGGGCGCTGTCCGCGCAGCTGCGCGCGCCCATCCGCGACTACGCTCGTGCCTATCGCAGGGAAGGCACCGGGGCGTTGAACATCCAGGTGCCGACCGGGGCCGCGAACGACATCGCGGCCGCCGAGATGGGCAAGTCGATCCATTACGCGCTGATCGACATGGGCGTACCGCGCACCGCGATCCGAATCGCGCCCTATCCGGTCGACGATCCCGCAAAGCTCGGCGTGCTCCGCCTGAGCTATCTCAAGCTCAAGGCCATGACCCCGCAGTGCGGGATCTGGCCGGACGACATGGTCGCGCATTCCGACAATCGGGATACCTACGATCTCGGTTGCGCCAGCCAGAACAATTTCGCCGCCATGGTCGCCGATCCGGCGGACCTCGTCCGGCCGCGGCCCGTGCAGGCCGCCGATGGCGCCCGTCGTGCGGCGGTGATCACCGATTATGAGAAGGGTACCGCCATCAAGCCCTTCACCACACAATCGACGGGCGGGGGCTCCTGATGCCGATGAGCGGCAATCTTCAGGAAGCCGGCACCCTCGGGGCGGAGCTTCCCGAAACCTTCGAAGCGAGAGCCGTCCCGCGGATCACGGTACAGGCTTTCTGCGACACGCCGGAAGTCTGCACCGCTCTGGAGCAGGCCGCCACCGACCGGCGCATGGGACGGGCCCATGTGAAGGTCCATACCGGCGGCATCAACGCGGCCGGGGAATTCTACCAGTCGGCCCCCACGCCTAACCTCGTGGTCATCGAGAGCCGTCTGCCGGCACCGGAGCTGCTGGCCGGCCTCGATCGCCTCGCCGAAGTCTGCGATGCCGGCACCAAGGTCATGGTGATCGGGCACTCCAACGATGTCCGGTTCTATCGCGACCTCCTGAAGCGCGGCGTCAGCGAATATCTCGTCGCGCCCGCCGACGCGATGCAGGTCATCGCCTCGATTTCGAGCATTTATCATGACGAGAACGCGGGGAAGCTGGGGCAGAGTTATGCCTTCATCGGCGCGAAGGGCGGCGTCGGATCGTCCACCATCGCGCATAACGTGGCATGGACCATGGCCCGCACCTTCGGGGCGGATATCGTCCTCGGCGACATGGACCTGGCTTTCGGGACGGCGGGGCTCAACTTCAATCTCGATCCGGCCCAAGGCATGGCGGAAGCCGTCTTCGGGGCGGACCGGCTGGACGAAGTGCTGCTGGATCGCCTGCTCGCGAAATGCGGCGATCACCTGAGCCTGCTTTCCGCCCCCGCGACCCTCGACCGCTCCTACGATCTGGAGGACACGGCCTTCGACCGCGTGCTCGATCTGGTGCAGGGCAGCGTGCCTTCCGTGGTGCTGGACGTGCCGCATGTCTGGACCGCCTGGGCCCGGAAAACACTGCTCTCCGTGGATCAGGTCGTCGTGACGGCCATTCCGGACCTTGCCAATCTCCGCAACGCCAAGAACCTTGTGGACCTCTTGAAGCAGGGGCGTCCGAACGATGCGCCCCCGCGACTGGTCCTCAACCAGGTCGGCGTGCCGAAGCGCCCGGAAATCAAGCCGCAGGACTTTGCCGCGGCTCTCCACCTGGAGCTCACGGCCGTCATTCCGTTCGACCCCGCCCTGTTCGGGGCGGCGGCGAATAACGGAGAGATGATCGCCGAGAACCATGGAAAATCGGAACTCCATACCCATTTTCTGGAAATCGCCCAGTTGATCACCGGTCGCAAGGAGCTGAAGCGGGCCCGCAAGGGAGGCTTCTCCTTGAACTCACTGGTCGGGCGGTTCTCGACGAAATCCAAGAAGTGAGTCTCTGAGCCATGTCGACGTTCGGACGGCGAAGCGCTTTAGATCCCAAGGCCCAGCCCAGTGCGCCGGGGATTCCCCGGCCGCAGCCGACGGCGCCCTCCCGGCCCGCGGTTCCCGTGGCTCAGCCCCAAGTCTCCTCCGGCAATTCGGTCGCGCGCACGCAGGCGGCTCGGCCTCGGCGCACCGACGAATATTACGAGCTGAAGACGCAGATCTTCGGAGCGCTGATCGATACGATCGATCTCGCCCAGCTGGCCAAGATGGACAGCGACCAGGCGCGCGAGGAAATTCGCGACATCGTCAACGACATCATCTCCGTGAAGAACGTGGTGATGTCGATTGCCGAGCAGGAAGACCTGCTGGAAGACATCTGCAACGACGTGCTGGGCTACGGTCCGCTCGAACCGCTGCTGGCGCGTGACGACATCGCCGACATCATGGTCAACGGCTCCGACCGCGTCTTCATCGAGGTCGAGGGCCGCGTGCAGGAGACGGACGTGCGTTTCCGCGACGGCGCCCAGCTTCTCAACATCTGCCAGCGTATCGTCAGCCAGGTCGGCCGACGCGTCGACGAATCCAGCCCCATCTGCGACGCGCGCCTGCCGGACGGTTCGCGCGTCAACGTGATCGCGCCGCCGCTGGCGATCGATGGCGCGGTGCTCACCATCCGTAAGTTCAAGAAGGACAAGCTGACGCTGGATCAGCTCGTCAATTACGGCACGATCACGCCGGAAGGCGCGCAGATCCTGCAGATCATCGGCCGGGTTCGCTGCAACGTGCTGATCTCCGGCGGCACGGGCTCGGGCAAGACGACGCTGCTGAACACCTTGACGCGCTATATCGATACCACCGAGCGCATCATCACCTGCGAGGACGCGGCGGAACTGCAGCTGCAGCAGCCCCATGTCGTGCGCCTGGAAACACGGCCGCCCAACATCGAGGGCGAGGGCGAGATCACCATGCGCGATCTCGTCAAGAACTGCCTCCGCATGCGTCCCGAACGCATCATCGTGGGCGAGGTGCGCGGACCGGAAGCCTTCGATCTCCTGCAGGCCATGAATACCGGCCATGACGGCTCGATGGGGACGCTGCACGCCAACTCCCCGCGCGAGGCGATGTCCCGTCTGGAATCCATGATCACGATGGGCGGCTACACACTTCCCTCGCGCACGATCCGCGAGATGATCGTCTCCTCCGTCGACGTGATCGTGCAGGCCTCGCGCCTGCGCGATGGATCCCGCCGCATCACCCATATTACCGAGGTGCTCGGCATGGAGGGCGACGTGATCACCACGCAGGACCTCTTCGTCTATGAGCTCCTTGGCGAGGACGCGCAGGGCAACATCATCGGCCGGCATCGCTCCACCGGCATCGGCCGTCCCGCGTTCTGGGACCGGGCGCGCTACTACAACGAGGAGACGCGCCTTGCCGCGGCTCTCGATGCGTCCGACGTGCGGGAGGGCCGTGTGGCGTGACGATGCGGATGCGCGTGGGGGACAGGATGGAACCGTTCGGCAGGAGCGTCGCATGATGTCGCCGCTCCTCGTCTCGGTCGCGTTGTTCATGCTGGTCGCCTTCAGCATCGGCGGGCTTCTTCTCGTCGCGGTGTTTCCGCGGCTGGAAGCGGGCAAGCGGACCCAGGGCCGGATGAACTCTGTCGCCGGCGTGCAGAACAAGGCTTCCGAGCGGGTCACGGGCCTCACCGACGATCAGCGTCGCCGCCGCAGCGTCGAGGAGACGATCCGCGAGATCGAAGAGACGCAACGCGCCAAGAACCGGCGTCACAACAAGCCGACCCTCGTGACGCGAATGCGGCAAGGCGGCCTGAGCTGGAGCCGCAACGCCTATTTCCTGTTTTGCGCCATTGCGGGGATCGCGGGCTTTATCGTCGGCACGTTGCTCATCGGATTGTCGCTGCTACCGGCGCTGGGCTTCGCCGTGGCTCTAGGCCTCCTCGTTCCGCATCTCTATGTGGGCCAGCGCCGCAAGCGCCGCTTCAAGCGTTTCTCCAACGAGTTCGCCAACGCGATCGATGTCATCGTGCGCGGTATCAAGGCAGGCCTGCCGCTGGTCGATTGCCTCAAGGTCATCTCGACGGAGGCGCAGGAGCCGGTGAAGTCGGAGTTCCGGCAGGTCGTGGAAGACCAGACGTTCGGCATGCCCTTGTCGGAGGCCGTGGCCCGACTGCCGGAGCGCGTGCCCGTCCCGGAAGCGAATTTCTTCGCCATCGTCATCGCGGTGCAGGCGAAAACCGGCGGCAGCCTTTCGGAGGCGCTCGGCAACCTGTCGCGCGTGCTGAGAGAGCGCAAGAAGATGGACGGCAAGATCAAGGCGATGAGCCAGGAGGCGAAATCCTCCGCCGCCATCATCGGTTCGCTGCCCTTCGTGGTGGGCGGCCTCGTCGGCTTTGTCAGCCCCGACTACATCAAGCTGCTGTTCACCACCAGCACCGGGCACATGGTCATGTTCGGCTGCGCTTTCTGGATGTTCGTCGGCATCATGGTGATGCGCAAGATGATCAACTTCGACTTCTGAGGGGCAATGGATGAACTTCCTTGATCCTGCGAATTCCGGCCTCCTGATCGCCTTCGCCTCGGCCGTGGCGGTCTTCTCCGCCATTCTCGTTGTGTCCTGGCCCTATCTCTTCCGCTCCAACCTGGAGACGCGGATGCGGCAGGTCGCCAATGAGCGCGAGCGGCTGCGGGTGCGCGAACGCACCAAGATGGAGGCAGCGAAGAAGACCTCGCTCAGGGCCGAGCCGCGCAAGCTCTTCAAGGACATCGTAGACCGGTTCAACCTCGCCAAGCAGGCCGAAGATGGCGAAGTCGTGCGCATGCTCCGCCGCGCCGGTTATCGCGGCCAGAACCCCGTCTTCGCCTATGTCGCCTTCCGGGTGATCGGGCCCATCGTGCTTTTCGCGGCGGCCGCACTCTACATTTTCCTGATCCTGCACCTGAACAAGCCGTTCTTTTTCAAGCTGGCCATCGCCATCGCCTTCGCGCTGCTCGGCTATTACTCGCCCGCGATCTTTGTGAAGAACAAGATCACCAAGCGGCAGAAATCGCTTCGCCGCGCCTGGCCGGACGCCCTGGACCTGATGCTGATCTGCGTCGAGGCGGGCATGAGCATCGAGGCCGCGTTCCGCAAGGTGTCGGAGGAAATCGGCTCGCAATCGGTCGAGCTGGCGGAAGAGCTGAGCCTGACCACCGCCGAGCTCTCCTACCTGCAGGACCGTCGCCGAGCCTATGACAATCTCGGCGATCGCACGGGGCTCGACGGGGTCAAGGCGGTGGTCACCAGCCTTATCCAGTCGGAGAAATACGGAACGTCGCTGGGGCAGGCGCTCCGGGTGCTGTCGCAGGAAAACCGGGACATGCGCATGGCGGAAGCGGAGAAGCGCGCAGCCGGCCTGCCGCCGAAGCTGACCGTGCCGATGATCCTGTTCTTCCTGCCGGTGCTGTTCGCCGTCATCATCACGCCTGCCGCGATCCAGGCGGTGCGGGCAGCCCACGGCGGCTGAACGGTCCGTGTCGGCTCTCAGGGGAAGAGGATCAGCCCTTCGCCTTGAGCTCCGCCCAGGTGTTTTCCTCGGTGGCGGGCGGCGGCTCTTCGGTCGGGTAGAGCGCGTCGCCATCCTGCCCGGCGGTGGGTAAGGGCTGCGGTGCCACGAAGCGGGCCGTCCGGGCCGGGGCCGCGATGGCGGCCGGGGGAGGGGCGGTGGCTTGCCGGTTGCCATAGGACGCCGCCTTTTCCGGATGCGCCTTCAGATCCTGCACCAGCGCAAGGTTCTGGCGGACACGCAGGCTGGCGCGGGGATCGGCCGCCGCCTTCGTGAGCAGTTCCTCCGCCTCGCTCAGATTGCCGGTCAGCACATAGGACATGGCGAGGTTGTTCATCACCTGCGGCTCGCCCGGCGCCAGCACCAGCGCCTGATTGTAGCGGGCGCGGGCACCCTCATGGTCGCCCATGGAATCGAGGATACCACCCTCGGTGGCGAGCAGCTGCCAGTCCGGGTTATCCTGCCGCTGGGCCCGCCGGACGGTGGAAAGCGCCTCCGGGAACTCGCCGTCGTCGGCGAGCGCCTTGCCGAAATCGGCCAGCACCTCGCGGTCCTCCGGATGATAGATCACGGCCTTGCGCATCAGCGCGACGGCCTGGCCCGTCTGGCCGACAGCACGGAGCGCGGCGGCGTAGTTCAGCTCGGCCTCCTTGCTCTTCGGGTCGCGGCTGTAGGCGGCGCCCCACTTCTGCACCTCGGCCACCGCCTGCTCGGGCGAAAGATGCGATGCCTCGATCGTCGCGGTGGCGGGAATCGCGCCCGTCTGGGGGCCGCCATGCGTGGTCTGGCAGCCCGCCGAGGCAAGTGCCGCGACAAGCGTCAGGCTGGCCCAAAGGGGCCGCGTGTTGGCCGGAAAGGACCGCCGCGTAAATCGACGCCGCATGATGTGCTCGCCCTGATGAATCGTTAACGAGCGTTAAGCCGCCTTCGCTAAGGTTTCGTTAACGCTGTTTGAAGATTGCCAGCCGGGCGGCGAGAGGCATAAACCGGAACCTCTCACTCGGATTCTCCCATGGCTTCCACGATCTCCCTCGCGTCCGCCGCCGGCTCTGCCGCGCGTCCCGTCCATCTCGTGACCAGCGAAGCCTGCGCCACGCTGCTCGCCGGCTTGCCGCCGGCTGAGAGACGTTTCGCGGAGGCGCAGGGCTTCAAGGGCGAGAGCGGAAAGCTGGTGCTGCTGCCGGACGGGGAGGGCGACGTGGCGCGCGTGCTCTTCGGCCTGGGGAGCGGCTCGGCGCGCGACGCGAGCCCGCTGGCGCCGGGCAAGCTCGCCGTGCTGCTCCCGCCGGGGACGTACCGTTTCGAAGGCGATTTCGACCGGCCGGAGCTGGCTGTTCTCGCCGTGCTTCTCGGCGGCTACCGGTTCGACCGCTATCGCAAGGCGAACGGCCATGGCGGGGTGAAGTTCGTCTGCCCGGAGGGGGTCGACCCCGAAGCGCTCGACCGCACCGCGGAAGCGATTTTCCTGACCCGCGACCTCATCAACACGCCCGCGAACGATCTCGGCACCGCCGAACTCGTCGAGGCCGCGCGGCAGGTCGCCGATCGCTTCGGCGCGACCTTCTCGGTGATCGAGGGGCAAGAACTGGAAACGGGCTTCCCGATGGTCCATGCCGTCGGCGATTCCAGCGAGCGGCGGCCCCGGCTGATCGATTGTCGCTGGGGCGACGAGACCGCGCCCAGGGTGACGCTCGTCGGCAAGGGCGTGGTCTTCGATACGGGTGGCGTCGACATCAAGAGCGCGTCCGGCATGCTCCTGATGAAGAAGGACATGGGCGGCGCGGCGAATGTGCTAGGCCTCGCTTCCATGATCATGGGCGCCGGCCTCAAGGTGCGCCTGCGCGTGCTGATCCCGACGGTCGAGAACGCGGTGTCTGACCGCTCCTTCCGCCCCGGCGATATCCTCAGGAGCCGCAAGGGCTTCACCGTCGAGATCGGCAACACGGATGCGGAAGGCCGGCTGATCCTTGCCGATGCGCTGGCCTATGCCGACGAGGAAAAGCCGGAGATCCTGATTTCCATGGCGACGCTGACCGGCGCCGCCCGCGTGGCGCTCGGGCCGGAAGTCGTGCCCTTCTTCAGCGATGACGAGGCTTTCGCGCAAGGGCTTCAGCAGGCGGCGGACGATCTTCGCGATCCCCTCTGGCGGCTGCCCCTCTGGCGTCCCTACGATTCCTGGCTGGCCTCCAGGACGGCCGACATGAACAACGTCTCGACCAATGGGCATGCCGGCGCCATCGTGGCGGCACTCTTTCTCGATCGCTTCGTGGAGAATGCCCGAACCTATGCCCATTTCGATGTCTTCGGCTGGAATCCGGGCGTGCGCCCGGCTTGCCCAGAGGGTGGCGAGGCGCAGGCGATCCGGGCGCTCTTCGCGCATCTCTCCGCCAGCTACGGGTGAAAGTTCCTGTGTCCGGGCGACCGCTCTGCTAGGATGAGGACATGACCGAACTCGATCCGCGCATCAACGCCGCCCGGCCGGACCTCGCCGATATCCGACTTCGCCACGTCTACCCGGCCGAGCGCTACGCGGAGGGCGAAGTGCTCCGCGTCGCGTCCGCTACGGCGGCGTTTCGCGGTCGCCCGGCGGCTGACGCGACCATGCTGACGGAAGGGCTGCACGGCGAGGCCGTGCGCGTCTTCGAGACAACCGGCGAAGGCTGGTGCTGGGCGCAGCTGGAAGCCGATTCCTATGTCGGCTGGGTCGCCCGATCGGATCTTGCCCATGCCCGTGCCGAGCCGGAATACCGGGTCACGGCATTGCGCACCCCGGTCTTTGCCGGGCCGGACATCAAGCTCGCGCCGCTCATGGCCCTGTCGCTGGGTGCGCGGGTGCATGTCGGCGGCGAGGCCGAGGACCACAACGCGCGCTATGGGCTGCTGGATCCGGCCGGCGCGGTTGTGATGCAGCATCTCGGCGCGGCGGAGGCGCACGAAAGCGATCCGGTGGCGGTGGCCGAGCGCTTCCTCGGCACGCCCTATCTCTGGGGGGGCAGGACGAGCTTCGGCATCGACTGCTCCGCTCTCGTGCAGGTGGCGTGCGAGGCTTGCGGCATCGCCGCTCCGCGCGATTCCGATATGCAGAGGAACGGCCTGGGCGAGGCTCTCGATCTGTCGGCCGGCGTTCCTGAGCTGAAGCGTGGCGACCTCGTCTTCTGGCGCGGCCATGTCGGCATCATGCAGGATGGCGAGCGGCTCCTCCATGCCAACGCCTTCCATATGGCCGTCGCGTCCGAGCCTCTGCGCGACACATTATCGCGATTTGAGGCAAAAGGGCTGACATTGGCCGCAATTCGGCGGCTAGTCTGACATCCCGTAATCGTTTGACCGGAAAACAAACAATTCATGAACGCCGCGACCGCCGAAAGCTCCAAGCAGCGTCCGCGTGAAGATCTCGAAGTCTTTGCCTCGGTCAAGTCCTGGATCTTCGATCTCGACGACACGCTTTACCCGCACGAGACGCAGCTCGGGCAGCAGATCCACAATCGGATCCACGAATACGTCGCGAAGACGCTGCAGGTGGGTCCGGAAGAAGCCGAGCGCATCCAGACCGACTTCTATCGCCGCTACGGCACCTCGCTGCGCGGCCTGATGATCCACCACGACATCGATATCGACGATTTCCTGCATTACGCGCACGACATCGATCACTCCCCGCTGGTCGTCGATCCGCTTCTCGGGCCCGCGCTGGAACGGCTGCCGGGCAAGAAGTACATCTTCACCAACGGCTCCTATCGCCATGCGCAGACCGTCGCGGAAAAGCTCGGCATTTCCGGCCATTTCGAAGGCATCTACGACATCGTCGCCGGCGAGTTGGTGCCCAAGCCCGAGCGCCAGACCTATGACCGCTTTCTGGCCCGCTTCGGCATAGACCCGGCGAACGCCGCGATGTTCGAGGATCTGGCGCGCAACCTGACCGTGCCCAAGGAGCTCGGGATGCGCACCACGCTGATCGTGCCGAAGGGCGCGACCGCGATCATGGGCGGCTCCTGGGATCTCGATGCCCGCAAGGACGATCAGGTGGATTTCGTCACCGACGATATCGGCCGGTTCGTCACCGAGGTCGCCGAGGCCATCGGGGCCTGAGCCGGACGGTGAAGACTGGATTGCGGAAGAATCGATTGGTGAAGAATTCGGGGACGCTCTTGCGTTTGGCGGCGGCTGCGACGATATAGGGCTCGGGAGGTTGGCGGCGGACGTTCCACTCGCCAATCGGGTCAGGTCCGGAAGGAAGCAGCCCCAACGAATTCGGCACGGGTTGCCGTCCAGCCTCCCACTTCTGTTTCGCCGCGGCTTACCGGCTGCGCCCGCTTCGGGAACGCTCCGGCCTCGGACTGCGCTGGATCGTGCGCCGGACCGCCGGCAGGGAGCCCCTGAAGCGTCATGAGCGAAACCGCGCCTGCTCCCTATCAGGTCCTTGCCCGGAAATACCGGCCTTCCAGCTTCGACGACCTGATCGGCCAGGAGCCGATGGTGCGCACCCTGCGCAACGCCTTCACCTCCGGCCGCATCGCGCATGCCTGGATGCTGACGGGCGTGCGCGGTGTCGGCAAGACCACGACGGCCCGCATTCTCGCCCGCGCGCTCAACTTCGTGCGCGAGGACGGCACCGGCGAGCCGACCGTCGACCTGACGGAAGAGGGCGTGCATTGTCGCGCCATCATGGAGGGCCGCCATCCCGATGTGATCGAGATGGACGCGGCCTCCCACACCGGCATCGACGACATCCGCGACATCATCGATTCCGCTCGCTATTCGCCTGTTTCCGCGCGCTTCAAGGTCTACATCATCGACGAAGTGCACATGCTCTCCAAGGCGGCCTTCAACGGCCTCCTGAAGACGCTGGAAGAGCCGCCGGCGCATGTGAAATTCGTCTTCGCCACCACCGAGATCCGCAAGGTGCCGGTGACGGTGCTGTCGCGTTGCCAGCGCTTCGACCTGCGCCGCATCGAGGCTTCGACGCTGATGCAGTTGCTCGGCAACATCGCGGCGAAGGAAGGCATCGAAGTCGATACCGAAGCGCTGCGCGCCATCGCGCGCGCCGGCGAAGGCTCCGCCCGCGATTCCCTTTCCATCCTCGACCAGGCGATCGCCCATGGCGGCGGCCGCGTCGATGCCGACACCGTCCACGACATGCTCGGCCTGGCCGACCGGGCGCGCACCATCGACCTCTTCGAGCATGTGATGCGCGGCGATACCGCCGCCGCCATGGCCGAGCTCAAGGCGCAGCACGATACCGGCGCCGATCCGGTCGTGGTGCTGACGGACCTTGCCGAATTTACCCATTACGTGACGCGGCTGAAGCTCGCCCCGCAGGCGGCCGCCGATGCGTCCGCCACCGAAAGCGAGCGCACTCGGGGCCAGATCTTCGCCGAAAGTCTATCCGTGCGTATCCTGTCGCGCACGTGGCAGATGCTCCTGAAGGGCATCGCCGAAACGCAAACCGCGCCGCGCCCGATGCTCGCGGCCGACATGGTGCTGGTCCGCCTTTGCCATGCGGCCGACATGCCGACGCCCGACGAGGCGATCCGGCTGCTGCAATCCGGCGAGTTCGGCGGCGCCGTGCCCGGCGGCGGGATCCCTGCGCGGGGCGGGGCTTCGCGGCCTGCCTCTCCCGGGCAATCGTCGGCGCAGTCCGTTTCGCAGCCGGCGAGCATGCCCTCCGCTTCGGTCCCCTCCGGCGCCCCTGTCGCGCTCGTTCATTCGCAGAGGGGTGCCGGCATGGCTGCGCGGGCCGAGGCGCAACCCGCACAGTCGGTGCCGCAACTTGTCCCTCAGATGCTTCCGCAACGCGCGCCGGAGCCCGCAAAGCCGCAGTTCTTGCGCTTCGAGGACGTGATCGAGAAGGCGCGCGCCGAGCGCGACCGCCTCCTGGTCTTCGCGCTGGAGCGGCATGTGCGGCCGGTTCGCTTCGAGCCGGGGCAGCTTGAGATCACGCTGACGCCGGACGCCGATCCCGGCCTGCCGCAGAAGATCGGCGAGACCCTCAGGGAATGGACGGGCCAGCGCTGGATCGTCGCCGTTTCCAGCGAAGGCGCGCGCGACACGTTCCACGAAGTCCGGTTGAAGCGCCGGGCGACGTTGCTGGAAGAGGCGAAGGCCGATCCGCTTGTGCAGGAGGTTCTTTCCCGCTTTCCCGGCGCCCAGATCGTCGAGGTTCGCGAGGCGCTGCCGCCCGAGCCCGTTCCCGACGGCGAGACGCCCAATCCGGGCGGGAGTGACGCCGGCTTCGATGACGGCTATGCCGACGACAGCAATGACGACTGACAGCGGCCGCCGGCCGGGGAGACCAGAATGCGCGACCTGATGGGAATGATGAGCAAGGCCAAGGAACTGCAGGAGAAGATGCAGGGCCTGCAGGCCGAGATCGCCGAGATGGAAGTGACCGGCACCTCCGGCGGCGGGCTCGTCACCGTGGTCGTTGATGGCAAGGGCGTGCTGAAATCCGTGAAGATCGACCCCTCGCTCGCCCAGGCGGACGAAGTCGAAATCCTGGAAGACCTGATCGTCGCCGCCGCCACCGACGCCTCAGGACGCGCCACCCGCGCGGCCGAGGAAAAGATGCAGGCGTTGACCGCCGGCCTGCCGCTGCCCGGCGGCTTCAAGCTGCCCTTCTAGGCCGGGGTTTCCACTTGCCTCAATCCGTCGTCGGCCCCGAGATCGAGCGGCTGATCCAGCTGCTTTCGCGTCTGCCGGGGCTGGGGCCGCGTTCGGCCCGGCGCGCCGCGCTGCATCTCATGAAGAAGAAAGACCTTCTTCTGGAGCCGCTGGCGCGCGCGGCGGCGGAGGCCGCCGCCTCCGTTTCCGTCTGCTCGGTCTGCGGCAATCTCGATACCCGCGATCCGTGCTCCGTCTGCAGCGATCCGCTGCGCGACGCCTCGGTGCTGGTCGTGGTGGAGGATGTCGGCGATCTCTGGGCGCTGGAACGCGCCATGGCGACGCGCGGCCGCTACCACGTGCTTGGCGGCACGCTGTCGCCGCTGGACGGCATAGGTCCGGACCAGCTCAATCTTTCCAGCCTGATGCATCGCGCGCAGGACGGGGAGATCAAGGAGATCATCCTCGCGGTGAACGCCACCGTGGAAGGACAGACCACCGCCCATTACGTGACCGACATGCTGGCCGGCACCGACGTGCGGATCACCCGCCTCGCCCATGGCGTGCCGGTTGGCGGCGAGCTCGATTATCTCGACGACGGAACGCTGGCCGCCGCCATGAAGAGCCGCACGCCCTTCTGACGCGCGGCTTCCGCTCTCGGCCGCTCAATCCTCGTTACGACGCCAGACTTCCTCGCTGACCACGCTGGCGAAGCCGAGCCATGCGGCGAAGGGCAGGCTCGTCGCGGCAACCACCTTGTCCACGCGGCGCGCGCTTGCGACATACGCGATGCCGGAGCCCAGCATCAGCAGCGAGCCGAGGAAGCCGGACCGCACGCTCCGCTCTCCGAAGAACAGCCTGGGCCAGACGGAGATCATCGCGATGTTGAAGCCCCAGAGCCCGAGCGCGCGATTGCGCGTCGGCGTCGCGGGATGGCGCAGCAGGCGATAGCCGCCATAGGCGAGCAGCGATTCCAGCACGCCCCAGACCGCACCGAAGACCGGATCCGGCGGTACGAAGTCCGGCTTGTCCAGATGGTGATACCAGCGCTGGATATCGGGATGCTGCGGCTCCGGCGCGCTGCGGCGGGCGAGGAGCCCGGAGGCGAGGACGGCGCCGCCGGAAATGGCGAGCGCGAGCAGCGGCGATACGTTTCCGGTCGCGCGGACAATGGCTTTGCTGTTGGGCATGGGATGTCCTTCTCAGGCTTCCACCTTCCAATGAACCGGCCGCGCGGCAGTTCCGGGCGGACCGTCAGGGAAGCTCGATCCGCACCGTCTGCACGCCCTCCTGCACGGCCACCTCGACCACCTTCGGGCCGGCAGCGGCCTTGATGACGCTGAGCTGACCGTTCCGCTCCAGCCTTGCCTCGGCAATGTGGTCCGGTCCGGTCAGGCCGTGGGCTCGCAGGTCCTCATGCAGGTCTTTATCGGTGAGATGCGCGGTTTTCATCGCCGAGGACAGCACCCGGCCGTTCTCGACGATCAGCCTCGCTTCGCCCTTCACCAGGTCGCCGAAAGCACCCCAGTGCATCGCGAGCCACGAGAACACCCAGTGCATGGCGACCAGGGCCAAGGCGGCGCCGAGCGCCGGGACGAGGGGAGCGGTCCCCGTGATGGCGCGGCTGACCGTGGAGCCCAGGATGACGCCGACGATCATGTCGAAAGCGGATGCCCGCCCCATGAAGCGTTTCTTGGCGAGCCGGATGATCAGCAGCGTCACGACGTAGACGATCAATGCACGAAGCGCCATCTGCGGCAGGGAGATGTCCTTGCTGTCGAGCCCGGAGCCGAGAAGCAGGCGGCAGGCGCTGTCGATCCATCCCATGTCGATCCACTGCATCATTCAGGTCCTTTGCGGGTCGTCATGTTCGATCGGCTATGCCCAGCCCGCATCGTCCGTCGCGGCTGCGGCGGCCTCACCGGCCGGCAGGTCGCCCCGCCAGCGGCTCGCATCCACCCGCCGCCCGGTGAAGCCGGCCGATGCGTCCGAAGCGAGCCAGAGCAGGGGAGGGACTATGATCTCGGGGGCGAGAAGTTGCGCCCGCGCCGCCTCCGGGAAGCCTGCAGGGATCATGCCGGTCAGCGTCGCGCCACCGGGCAGGATCGCGTTCACCGTGACGCCGGTGCCCGCCAGGTCCTGCGCCCAGATGACGGTTTCCGATTCCAGCGCCGCCTTGGACGGGCCGTAGGGCGAGAAGCCGGCCCGTCGCATGGTCGAATGGTTCATCGAGACGTTGAGGATGCGGCCGCTCCCGGCCGCGATCATCGCCGGGGCCGCCGCCCTCGCCATCAGGAAGGGGCCGTTCACGTTGGTGTCGATGACGAGACGCCACGCCTCCGGATCCGCCTCCCAGAAGCGGGTCGGCTTCGTGAGAAATTCGTCGCTTACATATTTCATGCCGCGACCGGCATTGTTGACGAGGATATCGACGCGACCAAAATGCCCAAGCGCCCGGTCGACCACGCGCCGGCAATCCTCCTGCTGCGTCACGTCGCCCTGCATCGGGACCATCCGGCCCTCGCCGAACTCCGCCGCGGCGGCGTGGGCGACCTCCTCGACCTCGGAACTCTCGCGAGCGGCCGTGATCAGCACCGCAGCGCCCGCGCGGGCAAGGCCCACCGCCATGGCGCGACCCAGCCCTCGGCCGCCGCCGGTCACGATTGCTACCCGACCCTCCAGTTCTCCTGTCATCTGCAAGCCCTCCCTCGTTCCAGGCAGTGAACGCGCAAGGGCCGGGTTGGATGCTCGATATTCCGCCTCCGCAGTGAGAACAAACCGGCACAAGTACATTGATGACCGCGATCAAAGGCGATACATACAGGGAATATCCAGGGTACGGGCGTTCATCATGTTCCATTCCGACGCGATGCTTCTCGCCGCCTCCGTGATCGCTGGCTGCCTCGCCGTCGCCGTGCTCGCGCTTCTGGTGCAGCTTCGCGGCTCGCGGCATCTGCTTGGCAGGGCGGAAGACGAGTTCGAGAACCTTCGTGATCACGCCGAAGCCTTGCGGGACCGGTTGGGCGCTGCGGAACGGCAGGGAGCCGCCATGGCGGCGGAGGCCAACCTTCTCCGCCCCCTGCGCGGCCAGATCGAGCTTCTGGAGCGCGCGCTCCGGCAGCGCGATGGGGAGCTTGCCGCGCGCGACGGTCGCGCGGAGGCGGAGCGTGAAGCCTTCGAGCAGCGGCAGGCCGATCTCCTGACGATACGCGGCGAGATGGAGCGCGATTTCAAGAACCTCGCGACCAATGCGCTCGGCGAAAGCCGCCAGTCCTTTCTGGCCCTCGCCGACGAGGTCTTCAAGAAGCATCGTGCCGAAACCGGGGCCGATGTGGAGCTGCGGCGCAAGGCCGTGGAGGATCTCGTCCGCCCCATCGGCGATGCCTTGAAGCTGACGCAGGAAAAGCTGCAGCAGATCGAGAAGGAGCGGACGGATTCGTTCGGCCAGATCCGCGAGCAGCTCGGCAGCGTAGGTCGCGAGACGGCGCGGCTGACGCAGGCGCTGAAAGCCAATCCCGGCACGCGCGGACGCTGGGGAGAGGAGAGCCTGCGCAACGCGCTGGAGCTTGCCGGCCTGTCCGCCCATTGCGACTTCGATACGCAGGCGACCTTCGCGCGGCTCGATTCCAGCATTCGACCGGATTGCGTGATCCACCTGCCGGGCGGGCGCCATATCGTGGTCGATGCCAAGACGCCGATTTCGGCTTTCCTGGAGGGGGTGGAGGCGACCGACGAGGCGACGCGCACCACCTGCATGAAGCGCCATGCCGACGCGATGCGCCAGCACATGCTTTCGCTGGCCCGGAAGGAATATGCGCAGACCGTTTCGGCGCACATGGCCGCACGGCCGGACTTCGTAGCGATGTATGTGCCGGGCGAGAACTTCTTCGCCGCCGCCATCGAGCGCAATGGCGATCTCTTCTCCGAGGCAATCGGCAAGGGCGTCTTCATCGTGACGCCGACGACCCTGATCGCGCTGGCCAAGGCGATCGCGCTGGGTTGGCAGCAGGAGGCGATCACGGAGAACGCCCGGGAAGTCGCCGAGCTCGGGCGCGAGCTTTACGCCCGCATCTGCAAGATGGGCGACCACGTCGCCAAGGTGGGGCGCGGGCTCGATGCCGGGGTGAAGGCTTTCAACAGCTTCGTCGGCAGCATGGAAACCTCGGTCATGCCGCAGGCCCGCCGCTTCAAGGACCTGCATGTCGCCGACGGCTCCAAGTCGCTGGACCTCCTTGAGCCGATCGAGGCGGAGGTGCGCGATCCGGTGCGCGGTCGCGACCTCCTGTTCGAGGAACGCCCGGCGCTGGCGGCGCCGATTCCTGCGGGATAGACCCACGACGCGGGCATTCCGCGGCCGCTCGAAGGCCGCCACGCATTGACCGCAATCGCGGCAGAGCCTATCTCGCGGGCCATGGCCAAGCTCGAAATCGTCAATCTTCCAGACCCGCTTCTCCGTCAGTCCAGCGCGCCCATCGAAGGCGTTTCCGACGAGACGCGCAAGCTCATCGAGAACATGCTGGATACGATGTACGATGCGCCGGGCATCGGGCTTGCGGCGATCCAGGTCGGCGTGCCGAAGCGACTGGTGACGATCGACGTCGCCCCGGAGGGCGACGCTCCCGCGCCGATGATCTTCATCAATCCGGAAGTCCTCTGGGCTTCCGACGAGCGCTCGACCTACGAAGAAGGCTGCCTTTCCATCCCGGACTATTACGCGGAGGTGGAGCGACCGGCGAAGGTGAAGGTCCGCTACGTGGACCGGGAGGGCAAGCCGCAGGAAATCGACGCGGAAGGCATCCTCGCCACCTGCCTCCAGCATGAGATCGACCACCTCAATGGGGTGCTCTTCATCGACTACATCTCCAAGCTGAAGCGCGATCTCGTCATCAAGAAATTCACCAAGGCGGCGCGCGAGCGGGAACGCCACCGCCGCAACACGATCTGAGCCACATCATGCCGCTGCGCATCGTCTTCATGGGGACGCCCGAATTTTCCGTGCCCACGCTGATGGACATCATCGGGCAGGGGCACGAGGTCGTGGCTGCCTATACCCAGCCGCCGCGCCCCGCCGGTCGCGGCATGGCGGAAACGCGCTCGCCCGTGCACGAAAAGGCGGAGCGCTTCGGCATCCCCGTCTTCACGCCGAAGAGCCTCCGCAACAGCGAGGCGCAGGACATCTTCGCGTCGCTCGACGCCGACGTGGCCGTGGTCGTCGCCTATGGGCTGATCCTGCCGCCGGGCGTATTGGAGGCGCCGCGCGATGGCTGCCTCAATCTCCATGCTTCTCTCTTGCCCCGCTGGCGCGGCGCAGCGCCGATCCAGCGAGCCGTCATGGCGGGCGACGGAGAAACCGGCATCATGGTGATGCGGATGGAGGAGGGCCTCGACACCGGCCCGGTCTGCATGGCGGAACGGCTGGCGATCGGCCCCGACGAGACGGCCGGCTCCGTCCATGACCGGCTCTCGGCCTTGGGCGGCGATCTGATGGTGCGCGCGCTCGGAGCGCTGGAGCGCGGGGCGCTGAACTCCGTGCCGCAGGCGGACGCGGGCGTGACCTACGCCGCCAAGATCGACAAGGCGGAAGCCCGGATCGAATGGAGCCGACCGGCATCCGAGGTGCACAACCACATTCGCGGTCTTTCACCGTTCCCGGGTGCGTGGTGCGAGATGGAGATCGGCGGCAAGCCGGAGCGCGTGAAGATCCTGCGCTCCACGCTGGGCACCAGCTCCGGTGCGGCAGAAGGCGAGCCCGGCGCGGTCCTCGGCGACGACCTCAGCGTTGCCTGCGGAAACGGCGCGATCCGCATCATCGAACTGCAGCGCGCTGGCAAGAAACCGATGAGCGCGGAAGAATTCGGACGCGGCGCGCAGAAGCCCGTCCGGATCCTCGCCTGATCCAGCCCGACCGCGATGCCACGCTTCAAGCTCCTCGTCGAATATGACGGCACCCCCTATTGCGGCTGGCAGCGCCAGCAGAACGGACCGTCCGTACAGGCGGCGATCGAACGGGCGATCCTGAAGACCACCCGGCAGGCGGTGACGCTGCATGGCGCGGGCCGCACGGATACGGGCGTCCATGCCAGCGGGCAGGTGGCGCATGTCGATCTCGATCGCGACTGGCGGCCGTCGGAGCTGGAAGGCGCGCTGAACTTCTACCTGAAGCCACAGCCGGTCGCGATCCTGTCGGTCGAGGCGGTCGGGCCGGAGTTCGATGCCCGCTTCTCCGCCAAGGGGCGGCATTACCGTTTCCGCATCGGCAATCGCCGGGCACCGCTGGCGATCGAGCAGGGTCATGCCTGGCACTTCCCCAAGCCGCTCGATGAGCAACGCATGCATCAAGCCGCCCAGCTCCTGCTCGGCACGCATGATTTCACGACATTCCGCGCTGCCGCCTGCCAGGCAAAAAGCCCCGTGCGGACGCTGGACCGGCTGGATGTCCACCGTCAGGGCGAGATCGTGGTGATCGAAGCCTCGGCCCGCTCGTTCCTGCACAACCAGATCCGCTCCTTTGCGGGATCGCTGGCGATGGTGGGGGAGGGCAAGTGGTCGCCGGAGCGTCTGCGCGAGGCGCTCGACGCGCGCGATCGCAAGGCTTGCGGTCCGGTCGCGCCGCCGGAAGGGCTGACGCTGACGCGCGTCGATTACTGATCCTCAGAGGATCTTGTCGATCAGCAGTTCGGAGACGACGCCGACCAGCACGTCGAGAATGACGATGGGGATGGCCACGCCAGGCCCGACGCCCAGCGTCACCCGTGTCAGCAGATAGGAAAAGCGGAGCGTCGTGCCGAAGGCGATCAGCACGAGGAAGGGCAGGAATGTCGGGCCGATCAGCCCGGCGCCGTAGAGCGCATAGGGCAGGGCGAAGATAGCGCCGGTGATCACCGTGGACCAGTTTCGCGCGACGATGAAAGGCACGAAGCCCGCCGTGAGGCGGAACGGGCGGGCCATCGACGCAAAGACGACGGGGAAGACGAACCACTCGATCGTCGTCTCGATCAACTGTTCCGCGATGTCACCGACGCCGAGTGGCTGGGGCGTCGGATCGAGGGTCGTGCCGAGCTTCCACTGTCCCAGAAACTGGAGAATCACGAAGGGAAGGATCGGGACGAGCGCCAGGAAGGACTGCCAGAAGCCACTGGCGGAAAGGTCCATGCGACCCAGGCCTTCCGGGCGGCCGTTCATTACCGCCCACGCGCCGGCGATTTCGTTCTGCAGCGTGCGGGCGTGCGTCTTCATGCCGGGAAGAACGCATCCAGGAACGTCTCGTAAATCCTTGCGGTTTCCTCAAGCTCCGCGACCGGGACGCGCTCGTCGACCTGGTGCATGGTCTGGCCGACCGGCCCGAACTCCACGACGGGGCAGAAGTTCTTGATGAAGCGGGCGTCCGAGGTTCCACCGCCGGTCGAAAGCTCGGGCTGGCGACCGGTGACGGCCGTAATGGCTTCCGACAGGGTCGAGACCAGCGCATCGTCGCGCGTGACGAAGGCGTCGGCATTGCCGGGCTCCTCGTCGACGCGCCAGCGGATCGGCTGGTTGGCGCGGGTGGGACTGTCCCCGGCGATGGCCTCGCGAATGCGGCGCTCGATCTCCGTCCGCAGCGTTTCACGCGTCCACTTGTCGTTGTAGCGGCTGTTGATCCGGGCCCAGGCGTTGCCCGGGATGACGTTCCAGGCCGCGTTGCCGGTATCCAGCCCGACTATTTCGAATGTGGAGGGCTCGAAGCGGTCGGTGCCGTTGTCCAGCGGCGCCGCCAGAAGCGCTTGCAGGATCTGCGTCAGGCCACGGACCGGGTTGTCGGCAAGGTGCGGATAGGCGGCGTGGCCCTGCCGCCCTTCAACCGTCAGCGTCAGGGAATAGCTGCCGCGTCGGCCGACCTTGACCTGGTCGCCCAGTTCGCGGGCGCTGGTGGGTTCTCCGACGATGGAGGCGGTGAAGCGTTCGCCGCGTTCCACCGCCCAGTCCAGAAGCTTCACCGTGCCGTTGAGGGCGGGGCCCTCCTCATCGCCGGTGACGAGAAAGGAGATGCGACCGCCGAAATGGGGCCCGCGCCGCTCCACGAATCGCAGCGCGGCGGCGGTCATGGCGGCAAGGCCGCCCTTCATGTCCACCGCGCCCCGGCCATAGAGCACCCCGTCCTCGACAGCGGCGGAAAAGGGCGGATGCCTCCAGGCCGAAGCCGGGCCGGTCGGCACGACGTCGACATGGCCGGCCAGCACGAGATGCCGCTCCCCGGTGCCGACGGCGGCGAAGAGATTTTCCACGTCCGGCGTATTCGGCTCGGAGAAGACCGGGCGCTCGATGGTGAAACCGGCCGGGGCCAGATGACCGCAGAGCGCATCGATGGCGGGACCGGCATCCGGCGTCACGCTTTCGGCGCGGATCAGGTCGGTGAGGATGGCTTGGACGGTGGGTGTCATCGTTGGACCGGAGGCGGCGGCGGGCCGAGGCCTGCGCCATGGTTGTTGGGGCCGGACTGGCCGGGGATCAGGCCGACCCAAATCGTGAAGGCGAGATTGATCAGCGGAATGAAGAGGGCGACGGCGAAAAGGCCGTTCATGCCGGCATCATGCAGCCGCTTCACCGAGATCGCCAGATTCGACCAGATCGTCAGCACCACCGCGAACGGCCAGAGGAACTCGGCAAGCTGGTAGATATGGCCTTCTCCCTTGCTCAGCACCTGCGCCGCCAGCACCGAGTCGGCCGCGATCAGGAACAGGTAGGAAAGCCAGTAGAGCCGGCGCGAGATGCGGCCGTTCAGCCCGAGGAAGAGCCAGAGCCGGGGCGAGCGGGAGAGCAGGTCGGAAAGGGCTCGCACCGGCTGCCGCTCAATCGCGCAGGAGTTCGTTGATCGAGGTCTTGGAGCGGGTCCGCTCGTCGACGCGCTTGACGATCACGGCGCAGTAGAGGGACGGGCCCCCTTTGTCGCTGGGCATGGAGCCGGCAACCACCACGGAATATGGCGGCACCTCGCCGTAGAGAACCTTGCCGCTTTCGCGATCGACGATCTTGGTGGAGGCGCCGAGATAGACGCCCATGGAGAGCACCGAACCTTCGCGAACGATCACGCCCTCAGCCACTTCCGAGCGGGCGCCGATGAAGCAGTGATCCTCGATGATGACGGGTCCGGCCTGCAGCGGCTCCAGCACGCCGCCGATGCCCACGCCGCCGGAAATGTGGCAGTTCTTGCCGATCTGGGCGCAGGAGCCGACGGTCGCCCAGGTGTCGATCATCGTGCCTTCGTCGACATAGGCGCCGAGATTGACGAAGGAGGGCATCAGCACCACGCCCGGCGCGATGAAGGCGGAGCGGCGCACGATGGCGTTCGGCACGGAGCGGAAGCCCGCCGCGCGATGCTCGCTTTCGCCCCAGCCCGCGAACTTGGAGGGCACCTTGTCCCACCAGCCCGCGCCGCCCGGGCCGCCTTCGATCAGGCTCATGTCGTTGAGGCGGAAGGAGAGCAGCACCGCCTTCTTGGCCCACTGGTTGACGTGCCAGTCCGCGCCGCTTTTCTCCGCCACGCGCAGCTTGCCGGTATCCAGCAGGTTCAGCGTCTCGTTCACCGCGTCGCGAACCTCGCCCTGCGTGGCGGGGGAGACATCCGCGCGCGCCTCGAAGGCGTTCTCGATGATGGGCTGGAGCTGGGCGATATCGGTCATGGGAAATCCGGAAGGCTGGAAGCGAGCGGACCTTACGCATCCGCTGAGTCCAGTCAACCGAGCGCAGCACCCGGAAGGTCGACGGAAGGCCGCACCGTCTTGGCGGGAGGGGATATCTGACCTAGATCGAGGGATCTCTCCGAGGTTTTCGTGACGCCCTTCCTTCTCGATCCGCAACTTGCCGCCGACACCATCGCTGTGGGCGACCTGTCGCTTTCCTCGCTGCTCCTGATGCGGGACGCGCGCTTCGCCTGGCTGATCCTCGTGCCCCGGCAGGCGGAGCTTGCCGAGATCGTCGATCTCGCGGAGCCCGACCGCATGCGGTTGATGACGGAGATCGGTGTCGTGTCGGAGGCACTCCGCGACGTCGCGCCCTGCGACAAGCTCAATGTGGCCGCGATCGGCAACATGGTGCGGCAGCTTCACGTGCATGTGGTCGCGCGCCGGATCGGCGACGCCGCATGGCCGCGCCCCGTTTGGGGTTCCGGCGCCGCCGAACCCTATGTCCCGGCGGCCGAGCGCGACGTGCTCGATCGTCTCCGTTCCCGGCTTGCCCCGGTCCTTTCCTGACATTCCCGCGCGAGGTCGCAGTTACTCATGTCGTCATTTTTCCAGGACCGGACCTATCATGAGGCAAGCCAGCTCAACGGCTTTTCCGGCAGCACCATCAATCGCCAGAGCGAACTGCGGAGCGAAACCGCGCTGACCGATGCGCGCGCGATGCCGGAGGTGCGCTATCATGTCCTGAGCGACGATGGCGTGCTGGTGAAGGCCGGCGGCGCCGATGCGCGCTTCACGCCGGCCGAGGCGGAAGCCATGCCGCTCGACGTGGACAGCCTCGTCCTGCTCGGCATGGCGGCGGAGGGTCCGCGCATCGCGGCTTCGCTCTTGAAGAACAGCCCGGCGGCGGCGGGGACCGAGGCTGTCGCGCTGCGGGCGCTGGCCACGGAAGCAAGGCTGCCGCCGGAGGATATCGCCGCCCTCTCGCAGGCGAGTTCCTATCTCTCCTGGCACGCGGTGAACCGCTTCTGCGGCAATTGCGGTGGCCGAACCGAGCCGCGCGGGGGTGGCGTCAGTCGGCACTGCCCGCATTGCGGCAAGCAGATTTTCCCCCGCGTCGATCCCGTCGTGATCATGCTGGTGATCGACGGCGACCGCTGCCTCATGGGGCGGCAGGCACGCTTCGCCCCGGGTTCCTATTCCGCGCTTGCCGGTTTTCTTGAGCCGGGCGAGACGATGGAGGAGGCGGTGCGGCGCGAGGTGCAGGAGGAGGCCGGCGTCAAGGTCGGGCAGGTGCGCTACCACTCCAGCCAGGCGTGGCCCTTCCCCCATTCGCTGATGCTCGGCTGCCACGGCGAGGCGCTTTCCACCGAGATCGTCCCTGATGTGGAAGAGCTGGAGGATGCGCGCTGGTTCGACCGCGACGAGGTTCGCCGCATGATCGCCGGGACGCATCCCGGAAATCTGATCGTGCCGCAGAAGGTGGCGATCGCCCGCAAGCTGATCGACGCCTTCGCGGAATGGGAAGGCTGAGCGGGCGCTCCTCGCTCAACCTCTCCTCGGTCGCGCTCAGCTCTTGGCGGTCGGTCGCAGGTCGCGGTTTTCGGCCGGCTCCGCGATGTTGGCCCGGAACGGGCTCGCGGGATAGACGCCGACGATGCGGAGTTCGGCGGAGAAGAAGTCCAGCTCCTCAAGCGCCATCTGGACGTTTCGGTCGTCCGGATGACCTTCGATATCGGCATAGAAGAGGGTGGCGAAAAACTTGCCGCCCGTCTGGTAGCTTTCCAGCTTCGTCATGTTGACGCCGTTCGTCGCAAAGCCGCCGAGACCCTTGTAGAGGGCGGCCGGCACGTTGCGGACGCGGAAGATGAAGCTCGTGATCACCGGTCCGTTGCCGGCGGGAGCCCGCACCGCGTCGCGCGAGAAGATGACGAACCTCGTCGTGTTGCTGGAATCGTCCTCGACGTTTTCCTTCAGGATCTCCAGCCCGTAGATCTCGGCCGCCAGGCGGGGAGCCAACGCGGCGCGCTTGGGATCGCCGAGTTCCGCCACGAAACGTGCGGAGCCTGCCGTATCGGCCGCCACTTCCGCCGAAACCCCGAGATCCCGGATCAGCCGCCGACACTGGCCGAGCGCCTGCACATGGCTTTGCACGACCTCCAGCTCGCCCAGCTTCGTGCCGGGTATTCCCATTAGCTGGTGGTGCACGGGCAGGAAGAATTCGCCGACGATGGAAAGATCGGATGTCGGCAGCAGATAGTGGATGTCGGCCACGCGCCCGTTCAGGGAGTTCTCGATCGGAATCATGCCGAGATCGACCTCGCCCGACGAGATCGCCACGAAGCAATCCTCGAACGTGGCGCAGGGCACGTAGGTCGCGTCCGGAAAGACCTCGTGGCAGGCGAGGTGGGAATTGGCGCCGAATTCGCCCTGGAAGGCTACGCGCTTGGCGGTCACGGTTGGTCCTGTCATGTCTGGCTGAGAAGAGCGCGGGCGCGCTCCAGATCGTCCGGCGTATCCACGCCGAGGGGAACGGTGTCGATCAGCGCCACGTCGATGCGCATGCCGGCTTCCAGAGCGCGCAGCTGCTCCAGCTTCTCGCGCTTCTCCAGCGTGCTCTGCGGCAGCAAGACGAAGCGCTCCAGCGCGGCGCGGCGATAAGCGTAGAGGCCGATGTGATGGTAGAGCGGGCCATCGCCGTGGGGCGCGGTCGCGCGGGTGAAATAGAGCGCGCGCAGCCGGCCGGTCCCGACCGGGGAGCCAACGATCTTCACCACGTTGGGGTCGGTGCGCTCGTGCTCGCGGCGGATCTCGGCGGCAAGCGTGGCGATATCCACGGCGGGATCTTCCAGCGGCCCGAGGGCTGCGGCAATTTCGCCCGGTGCGATGGAGGGGAGGTCCCCCTGCACGTTGACGACGACATCGTGCCGGCCGTCCGGGTCGAACTGGCCGAGCGCTTCGAAGATGCGATCGGAGCCGGTCGAATGGTCGCTCCGCGTCATCGCCACCTCGGCGCCCGAGCCGGCCAGCGCCTCGCGAATTTCCGGCGAATCGGTCGCGATCAGCACCGGGCCGATGCCGGCGGCCAGCGCCCGCTCCGCGACGTGCACGATCATCGGGCGCCCCGCGATGTCGGCGAGGGGCTTGCCCGGCAGGCGCGTCGCGCTCATGCGGGCCGGAACGAGGACAATCGGATTCATGGTGCGCCGGACGGGTTGCTGCGGGTCGAATGTCGGATGTGAGCGGCCTTATACGGCTTGCTGGCCCTCGTCAAAAGCGATAGCTCTGAATGACTTGCGATGGAGGCGTTGTGGGCAGCGTTTCCGTCGGCTGAACTGTCTGGGAGGGGAGCAATTCAGCGCATGGATACTTTTGAACTGAACAAGATTGCGGGCGCAGTTCTTTTCACGCTGCTGATCGCCTTCGGCCTGCACAGCCTCTCCGACATCATCTTCAATTCTCCCGAGCCGGCGGTGCCCGGCTATTCCATCGTGGTGGCGGAGACTTCCGGTGGCGGAGCGCCGGCCCCGGTTGCCGAGCCGCCGATCGAGGCGATCCTGGCCAGCGCCGATCCCAAGGCCGGCGAGGCCACCGCCAAGAAGTGCCAGGCCTGCCACGATCTTTCCAAGGGCGGCGTCAACAAGACCGGCCCGCATCTCTACGGGGTGGTGAACCGGCCGATCGCCTCGATCGCCAACTTCCAGTATTCCGACGCGATGAAGGCCTTTGCCGCCGGCGGCAAGACCTGGACCTACGACAACCTCTACCACTTCATCCACGATCCGCGCGGCGACGTCGCGGGCACCAAGATGACGTTCGCGGGCCTGCCTTCGCCGCAGGACCGGGCGAACGTGATCGCCTATCTCCGCTCGCTCTCCGACGATCCGGCGCCCCTGCCTGCGCCGCCGGCGCAAAACGCAGCGGCGCCCGCAGCGGGCGCTCCGGCGACGGCCTCGCAGCAGCAGACGGCTGCGGCCAATGCCCCGGCGAGCGCGAACGGGACGCAGAGCCCCAACACCGCAGGGCAGACCGGCTCGGCGGGCGGCGCGCCCGGGAGTGGCAGCGGCGGCGACTTCGCGACGCTGGTGGGCCAGATGAACCCGGCGGATGGGCAGTCCAAGGCGCGTATCTGCCAGACCTGTCATTCGCTTGAGAAGAACGGCCCCAACAAGATCGGACCGCATCTCTGGGGTGTGATCGGCCGCAAGGTCGCCTCGGCGGACGGCTTCGCCTATTCCGACGCCATGAAGAAGTTCGCGGCCGGCGACAAGGTCTGGTCCTTCGACGAACTCGACCACTTCCTGGAGAATCCGCGGGCCCATGTGCCGGGCACCAAGATGACCTATGCCGGCATTCCGCAGGAAGCCGACCGGGCCAAGGTCGTCGCCTATCTCCGCACGCTCGCCGACACGCCCGTGCCGCTGCCGACCGTCGATAGCAAGCCGGGCCCCGCCCCGGCGGCGAATCGTGGCCCGGCTCCTGCGGCGAATGTCGCTCCGACGCAGGCGGCGCCTGCTCCTGCGGTGCCTGCCGGCAGCGGTGCCCAGGGCGGCACGGCCGCGCCGGCCGCCGCGCCTGCTGCGGGATCGGGCGGCGATACCTCCGCGGGGCCCGCCGCGGGCAGCAACAATGCGGCTGCTCCGGCCAGCGGCTCGACGGATGCCGGCAACAGCAGCGCCAGCGGCGATTCCGCCAACCCGGCGGGGCAGGGCAACAATCTCGGTGCGACCAACTCGGGTGGCAACGCCGGAACGGGCACGCCGTCCATGCCGGCTCCGCAATAACAAGGCCGATAAATCCCGGAAAGGCCGGCTTCGCGCCGGCCTTTCTGATTCTGGCCTTTCCGTTTGGGCCTTTTTGCTTCTGGCCGGGCTCTCCGCTACGGTTCTGTTCGATCGGTCCCGGTGATTGCGTCGGACCCGGGTCGTAAAATGGCCACGAAATCCCTGAAGGTCCGTTCTTGATGCAAAGCCTGATCCGTTTCGCCTGCGCCGCCTTCCTCACCCTTGCCGCCACGCCACTGGCCCTGGCGCAGGGGGCTCCTGACAGCGGCGCCGCGCCGGCAGCGCAGGGGGAGTGGCGTCACGCGACATCGCTGATCGGCGAGCCCAAGTACAAGCCGGACTTCAAGCGTTTCTCCTACGTGAACCCGGACGCGCCGAAGGGCGGCACGGTCCGGCTTGCCTCCTCCGCGCCTTTCGACACGCTGAACCCCATCCTGCCCAAGGGGGCGACGGCGCCCGGCCTCGGCTATGTCTACGAGCCGCTGATGGCATCGGCGATGGACGAGGTTTCCACCGAATACGGGCTGATCGCCGAAGCGCTCCGCTATCCCGACGATTTCTCCTCCGTCACCTTCCGGCTGAACCCGGCGGCGAAGTGGCAGGACGGCCAGCCGGTGACGCCGGAGGATGTGGTCTGGTCCTTCAACGAGGCGGTGAAGCTCGATCCCAGCCAGCGGCTTTATTATCACCACGTGACGAAGGCGGAGAAGACGGGCGACCATGAGGTCACCTTCACCTTCGACGAGAAGGGCAACCGCGAACTTCCCAACATCATGGCGCAGCTTCTGGTGCTGCCGCAGCATTGGTGGGAGGGGACCGATTCCAGCGGCAAGAAGCGTGACATCGCCAACGGCACGCTGGAGCCGGTGATGGGCTCCGGTCCCTACCGGGTCGCTTCGGTCGATGCCGGCAAGACGATCGTCTACCAGCGGGTGGCGGATTACTGGGGCGCGAACCTGCCGGTGCGCATCGGCACGAACAATTTCGACCAGATCCGCTACGACACCTATCTCGACGACAACGTGGAGTTCGAGGGCTTCAAGGGCGATCTCTACGACTGGCGCGATGAGAACATGGCCAAGCGTTGGGCCACCGCATACGGTTTTCCTGCCGTGCAGAAGAAGGCGGTGCTCAAGGAGCTCTTCCCGAATGCGCTGCGCAGCCAGGGCGTCATGGTAGGCTTCGTGCCGAACCTGCGTCGCCCGATCTTCGCCGACCGGCGCGTGCGGCAGGCCATCAACTATGCCTTCGACTTCGAGACGCTGAACCGCACGCTGTTCTACGGCCAGTACGAGCGCGTCAACAGCTTCTTCTACGGCACGCCGCTGGCCTCGTCGGGCATTCCGCAGGGACAGGAGCTGGATGTGCTCAGCCCGTTCCGCAACGAGCTGTCGCGCGAGATCTACACCAATCCCTACCAGAACCCCGTCGGCGGCGATCCGGAGAAGGAGCGCGGCAACCTCCGCAAGGCGTTGGAACTGTTGCAGGGAGCTGGCTACAAGCTCAACGGCCAGAAGCTGGTGGACGGCAAGACGGGCCAACAGCTCTCCTTCGAACTGCTGCTGAACGGGCCGACCATCGAGCCCGTGGCGCTGTCGCTGCAGGCGGAACTGCGCAAGATCGGCGTCGACATGCGCGTGCGCTCGGTCGA
The DNA here is from genome assembly GCF_900110915.1 of Faunimonas pinastri. Taxonomy (GTDB): domain Bacteria; phylum Pseudomonadota; class Alphaproteobacteria; order Rhizobiales; family Afifellaceae; genus Faunimonas; species Faunimonas pinastri. The sequence goes on along the minus strand of NZ_FOFG01000006.1, from coordinate 17,309 downwards.
TACGTCGCAATATATCAACCGGATCCGCTCGCGCGACTTCGACATGATCTATTCCGGCTGGCCGAAGTCCCTGTCGCCGGGCAACGAGCAGCGTGATTTCTGGGGCTCGTCCTCGGCCGACCAGCCTTCCTCGCGCAACTTCGCCGGGATCAAGGATCCGGTCGTGGACAAGCTGATCGAGGACCTCGTGCAAGCGAAGGACCGCGATACTCTGATCGCCACGACGCATGCGCTCGACCGGGTGCTGCTCTGGAACCAGTACGTCATCCCCAGCTACTCCCTCCGCCAGCAGCGGATCGCGCGCTGGGATCGTTTCGGCCATCCCGAAATCCTGCCGCAATACGATGTCGGCTTCCCCTCCATCTGGTGGTGGGATCAGGCCAAGGCCGACGTCGTGCAAAAGGCTAAGCAGTGACAGGCCTTTCCCGTCGCAATGTTCTGACGCTCGTCGGCTCGGGCGCTGCGGCGGGGCTCGTGCCGTGGCGATCCTTCGCCCAGCAGGCGGCTGCTCCGTCCCTCCCCGCCCAGTCGTCCGGCGGAGTTGCCGCCGCCAGCGGCCGCCGCCACGGGCTTTCGATCTTCGGCGATCTCCGCTACGGGCCTGACTTCACGCACTTCGACTATGTGGAGCCCGCGGCCCCGAAAGGCGGCCGCATGGTCATGCAGCCGCCGAGCTGGGGCTGGAACCAGAACACCCAGACCTTCAACACGCTGAATTCCTTCGTTCTGCAGGGCGATGCGCCGCCGCGCATGGAGCTCACCTTCGATACGTTGATGGTGTCCGCCGCCGACGAGCCGGATTCGCTTTATGGCCTGCTCGCCGAGGCGGTCGAGCTTTCGGCCGATGGAAACGAACTCCGCTTCTTCCTGCGGCAGGAGCCAAAATTCTCCGACGGATCGCGGGTGACGGCGGCCGACGTCGCCTGGTCTCTGACGACGTTGAAGGAGAAGGGCCACCCCGTGACCGCATTGCCGATGCGGCAGATGGCGAGCGCGGAAGCGGCGGGCGAACGCGAGGTGCTGGTGCGCTTCACCGGCCACCAGTCGCGCGAGCTCAAGCTCCTGATCGCGCAGTTGCCGATCTTCTCGGAAGCGTGGTGGGCAGGCCGCGATTTCGGCGCATCCACCATGGAGCCGATCCTGGGCTCCGGTCCCTACAAGGTCGGGGCAATGTCGCCGGGCAGCTTCATCGAGTATGCGCGCGTGCCGGATTACTGGGCGGCCGACCTTCCCGTGCGGCGTGGGCAGAACAATTTCGACGTTCTCCGCATCGAGTTCTACCGCGAGCGGGAAGCCGAATTTCAGGCCTTCGCCAAGGGCCTCGTGACTTTCCGCGAGGAGTTTACCGCCAAGACCTGGGCGACCGGCTACACCTTTCCGGCGGTGACGAGCGGGCAGGTGCGGAAGAAGTCATTCCCGGGCGAGAAAGGTCCAGACTACCAGGCCTGGTACATCAACACCCGTCGGGCGAAATTCGCCGATCCGCGCACGCGGCAGGCGCTCGGCATGGTGTTCGACTTCGAATGGACCAACGCCAATCTCTTCTTCAACAGCTACAGCCGGACGACCTCTTATTTCGAGAGCTCCGACTATGCCGCGACCGGCGTGCCGTCGGCGGAAGAACTGGCGCTGCTGGAGCCTTTCCGCGAGAAGCTGCCCGCCGTCGTGTTCGGCGAGCCGCCGATCCCGCCGGTTTCCGACGGCTCGGGTCGTGATCGCAACCTTCTGCGCGCCGCCTCGACGCTGCTTGCCGAGGCCGGCTGGAAGCGCAGCGGCAGCGGGCTCGTCAATGCGAAGGGCGAGGCGCTTTCGGTCGAGTTCGTGATCGACTCCGTCGTCTTCCAGCCGGTGCTGGGCAAGTACGTGGATTCGCTGCGCGCGATCGGCGTGGCGGCGAATGTCGTGCTGCTCGATGCCGCCCAGTATCAGCGACGGCAGAATGCCTTCGACTTCGACGTGATCGCCGCGCGCTTCACCATCGGCGCAACGCCGCTGGAAGGACTGCGCAACTTCCTGAGTTCGGATGCCGCCGATGCGCCCGGCTCGCAGAACTATGCCGGCATCAAGGATGCGGTCGTCGACGCGATGATCGCCAAGGCGATGGCCGCGACGGACCGCGCCAGCCACCGCGCGGCGCTCTCCGCTCTCGACCGGGTGCTCCGGGCCGGCTTCTACACGGTGCCACAATGGCACCGCGATCAGCATCTGGTCGCGTACTGGGATCTGTTCGGCGCGCCTTCCACCAAGCCGGATTACGGCTTTCCCTTCGAAACCACCTGGTGGTTCGACCCTGACAAGGCTGCCCGAATCGGCAAGTCTGGCTGACGGAGACCCATGGCAGCCTATATTCTTCGTCGTATCCTGCTGATGATCCCGACCATCCTCGGGATCTTGGCCGTGACATTCATCGTGATTCAGTTCGCCCCCGGCGGCCCGGTGGAGCAGGTGATCGCCAAGCTCCAGGGCAGCGACGTCTCGGCGACCGCCCGTCTCGGCGGTTCCGGCGGCGACTTTGCCGGCGCGGGATTGGACCAGGGCGGCGGCGGCTCCAGCTATCGCGGCGCCCAAGGGCTTGATCCCGCCTTTATCAAGTCGCTGGAGAAGCAGTTCGGCTTCGACAAGCCGCCGCTGACGCGTTTCGGCATCATGCTCTGGAACTACGCCCGCTTCGATTTCGGCCAGAGCTATTTCCGCTCCACGTCGGTGATCGACCTCATCAAGCAGAAGATGCCGGTCTCCATCTCGCTCGGCCTCTGGATGACGATCCTCTCATACCTGATCTCCATCCCGCTCGGCATCCGCAAGGCGATCAAGGACGGCTCGCGCTTCGACGTGTGGACGTCGGCCGTCATCGTCGTGGCCTATGCCGTGCCGGGCTTTCTCTTCGCGATCCTGCTGATCGTGCTCTTTGCCGGCGGCAGCTTTCTCGACTGGTTCCCGCTGCGCGGGCTGATCTCGGAAAACTGGCGGGACCTCTCCTGGCCGGCGCTGATCGTCGACTATTTCTGGCACCTCTGCCTGCCGCTGCTCGCAATGTCGCTCTCCGCTTTCGCGACGACGACGCTGCTCACCAAGAATTCCTTCCTGGACGAGATCCGCAAGCAATATGTGGTGACCGCGCGCGCCAAGGGGCTGAGCGAGAGCCGCATCCTGTATCGCCACGTCTTCCGTAACGCGACGCTGCTGATCGTTTCCGGGTTTCCTGCCGCCTTCGTCTCGGCCTTCTTCACCGGATCGCTGCTGATCGAGCAGATCTTCTCCCTCGATGGCATCGGTCTTCTCAGCTACGAGAGCGTGTTGAACCGCGATTATCCCGTGGTCTTCGCGACCGCCTACATCTTCGCTCTGATGGGCCTCGTCGTGCAGCTGATCTCCGACCTGACCTATACCTGGATCGATCCCCGCATCGATTTCGAGACGCGGGAGGTCTGAGCGATGGACACCCGCAACGATCCGGAAGCCGTTCCCGTGACGAGCACGCCGCAAGCGCCGCTCCCCAATGCGCCGGAGACGATCACGCCGCTGCCCGGGCAGGCTGTTCCGCCGCCGCGCCGCGAGCGCTTTTCCTTGTCGCCGATCAATCGCCGCCGCTGGAACACCTTCAAGGCGAACCGCCGCGGCTTCTGGGCGCTCTGGATCTTCCTGCTGATCTTTATCCCGACGCTGTTCGCCGAGTTCATCGCCAACGACAAGCCGCTCGTGATCTCCTACAAGGGCGAGATGCTCTTCCCGGTGTTCCACAACTATCCGGAAGAGAAGTTCGGTGGCTTCCTCGCGGTGACCGACTATCGCGATCCCTATATCCAGGACGAGATCGACAAGAACGGCTGGATCGTCTGGGCGCCGATCCGCTATTCCTACCGCACCGTCAACGACGAGATCCCGAGCCCGGCGCCCTCCAAGCCGTCGTGGCTGATGGACAAGGACATGCGCTGCAACCGCTATGTCGGGAAGGCGGCCGACCGCAACTGTACGATCGGCAACTGGAACTGGCTGGGAACGGACGACCAGGCGCGCGACGTGCTGGCGCGTCTGATCTACGGCTTCCGCATCTCCGTGCTCTTCGGTCTCATCCTGACGATCCTGTCTTCGGTCGTCGGCGTGGCGGCGGGCGCGATCCAGGGCTTCTTCGGCGGTCGGGTGGATCTCTATTTCCAGCGCTTCATCGAGATCTGGAGCGCCGTGCCGACGCTGTATCTCCTGCTGATCATCTCCTCGGTGATCACGCCGGGCTTCTGGATCCTGCTCGGCATCCTCCTGATGTTCTCCTGGACGGCGCTGGTCGGCGTGGTCCGGGCGGAATTCCTGCGGGCCCGCAACTTCGAATACGTCAAGGCGGCGCGCGCGCTCGGGGTCGGCAATCTGACGCTGATGACGCGCCATCTCCTGCCGAACGCCATGGTCGCGACGCTCACGTTCCTGCCCTTCGTCCTGAACGGTTCGATCACGACGCTGACCTCCCTCGATTACCTCGGCTTCGGCCTGCCCCCGGGCTCGCCGTCGCTGGGCGAGTTGCTGGCGCAGGGAAAGTCCAACCTGCAGGCCCCCTGGCTCGGCATCACCGGCTTCATCGTCATTTCGCTGATGCTGTCGCTGCTGATCTTTGTCGGCGAAGCCGTGCGCGACGCCTTTGACCCCCGAAAGACCTTTGCGTGACCGGATCCGTGCCGAAACCCATTCTCAGCGTCCGCGATCTCCGGGTGGACTTCCGGCAGGAGGGCCGCGTCTCGCATGCGGTGAAGGGCGTCTCCTTCGATATCGGCGAGCGGGAAACGCTGGCGCTGGTGGGCGAGTCCGGCTCGGGCAAGTCGGTCACCGCCCAGTCGATCCTGAAGCTCCTGCCTTACCCGCCGGCCTCGCATCCCGGCGGCTCCATCCTGTTTGGGGAACGGGAGCTCCTCACCGCTTCTGAAAAGACGCTGCGTCAGGTGCGCGGCAACCACATTTCCATGGTGTTCCAGGAGCCGATGAGTTCCCTGAACCCGCTCCATACGGTGGAGCGGCAGGTCGGCGAGATGCTCGCCACGCACAAGGGGCTACGCGGGCCGCAGCTCCGCGCCCATGTGCTGGACCTCATGATCAAGGTCGGCATTCGCGATCCCGAGACACGGCTCCGCGCCTATCCGCATCAATTGTCGGGCGGGCAGCGGCAGCGCGTCATGATCGCCATGGCGCTCGCCAACGAGCCGGAGCTGCTGATCGCCGACGAGCCGACGACGGCTCTCGACGTGACGGTGCAGGCGCAGATCCTCGAACTCATGGCCGATCTCAAGCGCGAGCGCGGCATGGCCATGCTGTTCATCACCCACGATCTCGGCATCGTCCGCCGCATCGCGGACCGCGTCTGCGTGATGACCAACGGCGAGATTGTGGAGACCGGCCCGACCGAGCAGATCTTCCGCGATCCGCAGCATCCCTATACGCGGCATTTGCTGGCAGCGGAGCCGAAGGGGCGCCCACCGGCGACGAACCGGGACGCGCCGGTCGTGTTGGAAGGCGACGGGATCAAGGTCTGGTTTCCGATCCGAAAGGGGCTGTTCCGCAAGACCGTCGACCACATCAAGGCGGTGGACGGCATCGACGTCACCGTGCGCGCTGGGCAGACACTTGGCGTAGTCGGCGAATCCGGTTCCGGCAAGACGACGCTCGGGCTGGCGCTGCTCCGCCTGATCTCCTCGGAGGGCCGCATCGTCTTTCTCGGCCGCGACATCCAGGGCGCGAGCTTTGAGGAAACCCGGCCGATCCGCGGCGACATGCAGATCGTCTTCCAGGATCCTTATGGCTCGCTCAGCCCGCGCATGGTGATCCGCGACATCATCGCCGAAGGGCTACGCGTTCACGAAAGCACCCTCAGCGCGGCCGAACGCGACGAGCGGGTGGTGGCGGCCATGCGGGAAGTGGGGCTCGATCCGGAAACCCGCTTCCGCTATCCGCACGAATTTTCCGGCGGCCAACGCCAGCGCGTCGCGATCGCCCGCGCCATGGTGCTCGCGCCCAAATTCGTGATGCTGGACGAGCCGACCTCGGCGCTCGACATGAGCGTACAGGCGCAGGTCGTGGATCTCCTGCGCGACCTCCAGAAGCGGCACAATCTCAGCTATCTCTTCATCAGCCACGACCTGAAGGTGGTCCGCGCGCTCGCCAACGACGTGATCGTCATGCGCAACGGCAAGGTCGTGGAAGCCGGCCCGGCGGAAGAAATCTTCGATCGCCCCAAGGATGATTACACGCGCGCCCTGATGGCGGCAGCCTTCTCGCTGAAGGCGGAAAAGACGGCATTGGTGGCGGAGTGAGCGTGCTGGTCAGCTGCGAGGGCATGGACCCGGCGGAGTGGGGCAGGGAACTCGCAGCGCTTTGCCCGGACATGGAGTTCCTCGCGGCAAGGCCCGACGGCTCCGACCTGCCCGATGCCGAAACGCTTACCCGCGTGCGCTATCTCGTGGCGTGGAAGCCGTCGCAGAAGGTCGTGTCGAGCCTGCCCGCGCTGGAGGCGATCTTCTACATGGGCGCGGGCGTCGACCATCTTCTCCGGCTGGACGTGCCCGACGTTCCCGTCGTCCGCAGCGTCGACGAGGACCTGACGCGGCAGATGACCGAATATGTCGTCTGGCAGGTGCTGCACCATCACCGACAAGCCGAAGCCTACCGTGCGGCGCAGGCTGGACGCCGTTGGGAGCCACTGGACCCGATCTCCGCGCCGGATGTCGGGATCGGCATCCTGGGGCTCGGCGTGCTCGGGACCGACGCTTCAGAGGTGCTGAAGCGGCTGGGGTTCCACGTCATGGGCTGGAGCCGCACGCCGAAGGTCATGCCCGGCCTCCAGACCTTCAGCGGCGAGGCGGGGCTCGCTGCCATGCTGCCGATGACGGACATCCTGGTCAGCATCCTGCCGCTGACGGAGGAAACATGCGGGCTCCTGAATCGCGATCTCTTCGCGACGCTGCGCAAGGACGGGCCGCTCGGCGGTCCCGTGCTGATCAATGCCGGGCGCGGCGGTTCGCAGGTCGATGCGGATATTGCCGCCGCGCTCCGCGATGGCACGCTGAAGGGCGCGAGCCTCGACGTGTTCGAGACGGAGCCGCTGCCGGCGGAAAGTCCGCTCTGGGACTGCCCCAATCTGGTGATCACGCCACACGTCGCGGCGAGCTCCGACGCGAAGGCGCTCAGCCGCACCATCGCCGGCCAGATCAACGCACACCGGAACGGCGAACCGCTCCGCAATATCGTGGATGTCAGCCGGGGGTACTAAGTCTCGGTCAAGCTTCGGACGGAAGGAGTCCGGATGGTACCGACACCTACGAGGCGCCGGGCTTCCTGGATCCGCCACTCCCGACCCGGATAGATCTCGTCGCAAAGGCCGGGCCGGATCAAAAACGTGACCACAGTCGAGGCGTTCTCCCGGATGCAATTCAGTGCCGGCTGAAAGCTCGATGGTGCCGACAGACATGGCGCCATCGTCGTGGCCGAGGAAGTTCTCGTTCGGGCGATAAATCCCGCTGACCGGCTCCGTCCGACCGCCCTCCGCAGGTGGAGGAAGCGGCACCTCGGCCCGAACGCGGATGGTGTCGCCATCCGGGTCTGCCGCCGGGGGAAGCTAGCGGCCGCGCTGGCGGCGGGCGGCGTTGGGCTTGATCAGCGTGCCCGCGCCGTGCTCGGTGAAGATCTCCAGCAGCACGGCGTGCTCGGTCTTGCCGTTCAGGATCACCACGCCGTCCACGCCGCGGCCGAGCGCCTCGATGCAGGTTTCCACCTTCGGGATCATGCCGCCGGAAATCGTGCCATCCGCGATCAGGTCGCGCGCCTCGTTGACGGTGAGTTCCTGGATGAGGTTGCCGTCGCGATCGAGGACGCCGGGCACGTCGGTCAGGAAGATCAGGCGGACGGCCTGCAACGCGCCTGCGATGGCGCCGGCAAAAGTATCGGCATTGATGTTGTAGGTCTCGCCGTCGCGGCCGGGCGCGATCGGGGCGATGACAGGGATCATCTCGGAGCGGGCGAGGAGATCGAGCAGCGTGCGGTCGACTTCCGCCGGCTCGCCGACGAAGCCGAGATCCGGGACATCGGCATCGGCCGGGGCTTCGCTGCCGAGCTTGCGGGCAAAGACCATGTTGCCGTCCTTGCCGCAAAGACCGATCGCCCATTCGCCCTCGGCGTTGATCATGGCGACGATTTCTTTGTTGATGGAGCCCGCCAGCACCATCTCGACGACTTCGACCGTCCGCTTGTCGGTGACGCGGAGGCCGTTCTTGAACTCGCTCTTGATGCCGAGCTTTTCCAGCATCGCCCCGATCTGGGGGCCGCCCCCATGCACGACGATCGGGTTCACGCCCGACTGTTTGAGAAGTGCGATGTCCTGCGCGAAGGCCTGGCCCAGCGCCGGGTTGCCCATGGCGTGGCCGCCGTATTTCACGACGACGGTCTTGTTCTCGTAGCGCTGCATGAAGGGCAGCACCTGGGCCAGCAGACGCGCCTGCTCGCGGCCAATCGTATCGAGGGATTCGGTCTTGTCGGTCATGGGCCCGTCCGCTGAAGTTCGAGCCTCTTAACCGGTTCTCAATCGCTCGTAAACGCGCTGATCTCGGTGCGAAGCTCTTCCATGCCCCAGCCCTTCTCGGCCGAGGTGGCGATGATCGTGGGATGCGAGGCGGGGCGCTTGCGGATGCGGTCCGCCGTGTCGGCCTTCACCGCCTCGAGCTCGGCCGGCTTGATCTTGTCGGCCTTGGTCAGGACGATCTGATAGGGCACCGCCGTCTTGTCGAACTCGTTCATGATCGTCTCGTCGCTCGGCTTGATGCCGTGACGCGCATCGACCAGCACGAAGACGCGGCGGAGATTGGCGCGGCCGCGCAGATAATCGTGGATCAGCCGCGACCATTGCGCGACTTCGGTCTTCGGCGCCTTGGCGTAGCCGTAGCCGGGCATGTCGACCAGCAGGAGGCCGGCTTCCGCTTCCGGCAGGAAGAAGTTGAGCTCCCGCGTGCGCCCCGGCGTGTTGGACGTGCGGGCGAGGCCGGACTGGCCGGTCAACGCATTGATCAGGCTGGACTTGCCGACATTGGAGCGGCCGGCAAAGGCCAGCTCCGTCCGGTCCAGCGGCGGCAGGTCGCCGAGCGATCGCGCGCCGATCAGGAAGTCCCAGGGGCGGGCGAACAGGAGCCGGACGCTTTCGGCGCGGTCCGCGGTCTCGGCCGAACCCTCGGAGGCGGGGATCTCGCTCATGCTATTCCGCCGGGTTGTTCTGGCGACGCGAGAACAGGCCCTGCACGAACGTCACCAGTTCGTTCTTCACACCGTTGCGGCGCATGATGATGCTCTGCTGCAGGACGGAAAGCAGGTTGTTCCACGAGTAGTAGATCACCAGCCCGATCGGGAAGTTCGCCATCATGAAGGTGAAGACGACCGGCATCCAGTTGAACATCATCGCCTGGGTCTTGTCAGGCGGCGTCGGGTTCATCCGCATCTGGGCGAACATGGTGCAGCCCAGGATGATGGCCCAGATGCCGAGATGCTGGCCGAAGGGCGGCGAGAAGGGGACGAGGCCGAACAGGTTGAAGATGCTGGTCGGATCGGGCGCGGACAGATCCTGCACGAGCCCGAAGAAATGCGCATGCCGCATCTCGATGGTGATCGACAGCACCTTGTAGAGCGAGAAGAAGACCGGGATCTGGATCACCATCGGCCAGCAACCGGCCACCGGATTGATCTTTTCCTGCTTGTATAGCTGCATCATGGCCTGTTGCAGGCCCATGCGGTCGTCCTTGAAGCGCTCCTGCAGCTCCTTCACCTGCGGCTGCACCTTCTTCATCTTGCTCATCGACGAATAGGAGCGGTTGGCGAGCGGGAAGAAGATGAGCTTCACGATGACGGTCACGGCGAGGATCGCCAGGCCGAAATTGCCGAAGAGATGATTCAGGTGGTCGATCAGCCAGTACATCGGCTGGGTGATAAAATAGAGCCAGCCCCAGTCGATGTTCTTGCCGAAGTTCGTGATCTTCAGCGCGTCTTCGTAATGGTTGAGGGTGCCGACTTCCTTCGCGCCGGCGAAAAGGAGGGTCTCTTGGGTCACCGAGGCGCCCGGCGCGACGGGAACGGCGCTGCCGAGATAATCGGCCTGATGGCTCGGCTTGCCGTCCTGCTCGCCCTGCACGAAGCGGCTCTTGAAGGTGAGGCCGCCACGCGGAATGAGGTCCGCCGCCCAGTACTTGTCGGTGATGCCGAGCCAGCCGTCGTTGGTTTCGGCCGGCGTGACGGTCTTTTCCTTGTCGAGCTTGCTGTAGGCGATCTCCTGCATCCCGGCGTGGCCGAAATAGCCGATCATGCCCTCATGCAGGACATAGGAGCCGGTCTTCGCCGGGACGCCGACGCGGTTGACCAGGCCGTAGGGATAGAGCGTGACCGCCGCGGCGGTGTTGTTCTGCACGCTCTGGTGCACGGTGATCATGTACTTGTCGTCGACGGAATAGGTCCGCTTGAAGACGAGGCCGCCGCCATTGTCCCAGGTGAGGTCGACGTCATGGCCGGGCTTCAGCGGCTCCTTGTCCGTCGTCTGCCACACCGTGGTGCCGTTCGGCGTCGCGGGGCCGCCCTTCTCGGGCACCCAGCCGAACTCGGCATAATAGGGATTGTCCGTGCCGGCCGGGGCGAAGAGTTCGATCAGCGGGCTCTGGCGGTCTGTGGTGAGATGATAATCCTTGAGCAGGATGTCGTCGACGCGGCCGCCCGTCAGGTTGATGGAGCCGCCCATGGCCGGGCTGTCGATCGCCACGCGCTGGCCGGCGGAGATCTGCTGGTCGCGGTTGAAGGCGGCGGCGTCGGAAGCCGAGGCGGCAGAGCCCGGCACGGCCGGATTGCCGCCAGGAACCGCGCCCGGCTTGTTGTTGGCGACCGGAGACCCCGCATTGCTCCCGCTGGCCGGAACCGACTGACCCTTCTGGATCTCGGCGTTCTGGCTCTGCTGGGCCGCCTGCAGTCGTCGCTGCGCTTCGAGCTTGGGCCCGGCAATGAAATATTGCCACCCGACGAGCACGATCAGCGACAGGATCATCGCGACTGCGACGTTACGATTGTTCTTCATGGAGTGGGGTCTCCGCCTGTCCGGGCGATTCTGGGCCCTGCAGGGGGCATTGCGGTGAGGGCGCCGGCGAGGTCCGCCGTCAGGTCGGCGAAGCCCAGTGTCAGGGCTCCCCGGCGGCCGACAAGCACGTGGTCGTATCCTTCGCGCGCGCAGGCAGGCGCGACAAGGCGCACCGCCTCGCGGAGGCGGCGGCGGATACGGTTGCGCTCCACGGCCTTCTTGGCCGTCCGCTTGGTCACGGTGAAGCCGAAGCGGGGAGGCTGGTCGTCGTCGCGAAAACGGCTTTCCAGCACAAATGCCCGCCGCGAGGCCTTCCGGCCCTTCGCGGCGGCTAGGAATTCACGCCGTTTCTTCAGGCGCTGCATGGTGCGCCTCGCGAAACTTAGGCGGAAAGGACTTTCCGGCCCTTCGCACGGCGACGAGCAAGAACCTTCCGGCCGTTGAAGGTGGCCATACGGGAGCGGAAGCCATGGCGCCGCTTGCGAACCAGACGGCTGGGTTGATAAGTCCGTTTCATCTTTCCTGCCGCCTGGCGGCGGTCCTCACGTTGCAAAGCGACCGTTTCGTCTCCCGACGGTCAGGTCGCTTCGATATCAGGGATAGTGTCGGACCTTCAGCAGAGAGAGAGGTTCCGATCAGCCGTGCGCGATATAGGGTGAAGAGTGCGGCCAAGTCAATGTCGGGACGGTAATCTTCTCCGATCCGGGCCGATGCTCGTCAAAGACGTTCGGCAGGCCTTTGCCGCCCGCAGTCCTTCGCCTGTTCCGATTTTGGTAAAGAGACTGAAGCATAAAGAAGACAGCGAGCCGCTCGGGCTCTGAGGTCATGCGGAGGAAACATGCCGGAACGGATCGACTGCGACGTCTGTGTCGTCGGGGCAGGTCCCGCCGGGCTTGCCGTGGCCGCGGCGGCCGCCACCTCCGGCCTGTCCGTGGTGCTGGTGGACAAGGAGGCAACGGGCGAGGATCGCCTGAACGGCGGCTGCGTCTCCTCCAAGGCGTTTCTCGCCGCGGCCCGGCGCGTGCATGACGTGCGCAACGCGGGTCGATTCGGTGTGGAGGCTCAAGGCGTCAGCGTCGATTTCGCCCGCGTGCGAGAGCATGTCGAGGGAGTGGTCCGCCATGTCGGTCCGTTCGGCTCCCTCGAGCGCTTCGCCGGTCTGGGGGTCCGCATCATCCGGGAAGACGCCCGCTTCAAGGATAGAAAGACATTGCTGGCCGGGGAAACCGAACTGCGGGCCCGGCGCTTCGTGATCGCCACCGGTTCCCGGCCCGCGATTCCCGAGATCGACGGGCTTGGATCCGTCCCCTTCCTGACGGAGGAGACGATTTTCGACTTTGCCGAGACGCCGCGGCATCTCGCTGTTCTGGGCGGCGGTCCGTTCGGTATCGAAATGGCTCAGGCCTTCCGGCGGCTTGGCTCCGAAGTGACGGTGCTGGGCGCCGACAGGGCGCTGAAGGATGACGATCCCGAATTGGCGGCGATCGTCCTGCGTGAACTCCGCCGCGAGGGTGTGACAGTTCGGGAGCAGGTCGAAGTGACCGCGATCTGCCAGTCCGATGGCGGGCTGGAGATCGCGCTTTCCGGCGGCGAACCCGTTTCCTGCAGTCATCTTCTGGTCGCGATGGGCCGCCGCGCGAACATCGCGGATCTGGGTCTTGACGCGGCGCGCATCTCCTTCGGCGATGACGGCATCAAGGTCGACAGGCGGCTTCGAACCACCAACGGTGCCGTCTACGCGGTGGGGAGCGCGGCGGAAGGACCGGATTTTCCGCATTGGGGCGCTTATCAGGCCGAGCAGGTCGTCCGCTCGATACTGTCGCGGGCCGGCGCGCGGGTCGATCCTTCGCTGCTGGTCTCCTCCCTTCACACCGATCCGGAACTTGCCTGGGTCGGCCTTGGGGAAGAGCAGGCGCGCCAACGCTACGGGCGGATCAACATTCTGCGCTGGCCTTTCGCGGAGAACGACCGGGCGCAGGCGGAAGGCACGACGATCGGGCAGGTGAAGGTCGTCACCAGCACCAAGGGGCGCATTCTGGGCGCTGGAATCGTCGGCCGCGGCGCGGGCGACCTGATCGCCCCATGGGCGCTGGCGGTGACGCGACGCATGTCGGTGAGGGATATGATGATGCCGGTGCTGCCCTATCCCACCATGTCGGAGGCGGGAAAGCGCGCGGCCACCTCCTTCTACACACCGCGCGTGCAGAACCCCGCCATGCGGGTCTTCGTGCGGCTGATGGCAGCACTCGGGTGATCTGAACAAACCTTAACGTGCGCCCAGCGCGTTCTCGCTTTACAGTAACCTGATCGTGAGGCAGGACCCGACTTTCGTGAACAGGGAAGTCGGCGAAAGGTTGTGCTTTGCCACTTACGGCACTGAAGCAAAAGCGTCTGCGTTGGGGTCTGTCAGGCAAGTTGTTGTTCCTGACAATTGTATTCTTCACGCTCGCAGAGTTGTTGATCTATATTCCGTCGGTCGCGAATTTCTGGAATACCTGGCTGCAGGAGCGGCTGGATTCAGCGTCACTGGCCAGCCTCGTCGATTCCGCGGCGCCGGGCATGGAAATTCCGCCCGAGCTTGAACGCCGCATGCTCGACATGATCGGCGTGGAAGGCATCGCCAGCTTTGCCGACAACCGCAGCTGGGTCATGGGGCAGGATAATCTGAGCGCCGACGTGGTCGCCGAGTACGATCTGCCGCTGGTCACGCCGCTGAACAGCATGATGGCCGCCGTTTCCACCCTGTTTTCCAGCGGCGACCAGTTGATGATCGTGCGCGGTCAGCCTCCGGCCGGCCATGAGCGCTTCGAGATCATCCTGCGCCGCAGCGAATTGCGCGATGCGATGCTGGTCTATTCCCGCCACATCCTGGTGCTGTCGCTGATCATCTCGGCCGTCACCGGCATCCTGATCTACCTGGCCCTGCAGCAGATCATCGTTCGCCCCATGCAGCGGCTGACGGATCGCATCATCGCCTTTTCCTCCGCGCCGGAAGAGGGCAGGGTGGAGCAGCCGTCGGGGCGGCGCGACGAGATCGGCCTTGCCGAAGAGCGCTTCGTGGAGATGCAGAGCGCGCTTCGCCAGACGCTCTCTGAGAGGCGGCATCTCGCGAGCCTGGGTCTCGCGGTCTCCAAGATCAATCACGACCTGCGCAACATCCTGGCGCCCGCGCAGCTTTTTTCCGACCGGCTGAGCTCCGCGCAGGATCCTGTCGCGCGCCGCTTCGCGCCCAAGGTGGTGCGGGCGATCGACCGGGCGATCGGCTACACCTCCACGGTGATGGCCTACGGTCAGGCGAGGGAAGAGGAGCCGAACCGGCATCTCCTGTCGCTCTCCCGGCTGGCCGAGGACGCCGCCGACGTGATCGGGCTCACCTCGCAAAGCCGCATCACCTGGGACAACAACGTTTCGCCGGATCTTGAGATCGACGCCGATCCCGAACAGTTCTTCCGCGTGCTGATGAACCTCCTGCGCAATGCCGCCGACGCGCTTGAAAGCGGCGATGACCCGGCCGTGATCCGCCGCATCTGGATCGAGGGCGAACGGCAGGCCGGCATCGTCACCTTCCGCATCTGCGACACCGGTCCGGGCGTTCCGCCGCGCGCCAAGGAGCGGCTTTTCGAGCCCTTCCACGGCTCGGTGCGGCCGGGCGGGACGGGACTCGGCCTGCCGATCGCCGCCGAGATCGTCCGCGCCCATGACGGCCGCATCGCCCTGATCGAGCGCCAGGGTGCCGGCGCCGTCTTCGAGGTGACCATACCCGACCGGGCGGTCCGGACGGAGCAGAGGCGAGCTGTGAATAGAAGCGCAAAGGAAGCGTTCTAGCCCTTGCAATCCCCCCAAGCGTCGGCTAGATGACGCTCACCGCGGCGGTAAACGCCACCGGACAGTGCGCCCGTAGCTCAGCTGGATAGAGCACCAGACTACGAATCTGGGGGTCAGGAGTTCGAATCTCTTCGGGCGCACCACTATCTCTTTGTTATTATTGGCTTTTCAGCGTCCCCTTACGGGGGCTGCGCTGACGCATTGGATGCGGGTGACCAAATGGCGACCCAGAGCGGGTCGCCATCCGGCCGGTGATTGTCAGGTGCTCGTGAGAGCGTCCAGCGTCTCCCGTGATACCTTGAGAACGATCGACCTAGGCCGCGTCCCGTCCCGCCAGCCACGCTGAGTTTCCGCCCAGGCGATGTCTCTGCCGCCCGTGGACTTGCCCTTGCAGCGGAGCAGCCCCTCGTCGGCCGCCCAAAGAAGCAGCTGATTGCGAACGGATGGGTTCGGGAGCCAGCTCAGAACCGCCTCGCCTCGAAGAATGTACGGGGTCGACGATTCCGATCGGGTCCGGTATCCCCTTGCGGTGGCGAAGAGGCTCCGGTCAGCATCGTGCTCGATCAGCTCGTCGGTCTCGAGCTGGCCGAAGAATCGAGCGCGAGCCTCTTCGAACGATTCGATCTGGGCTTGGATGATCGAAGCTCCATCTTCGAAGCAGCGCCGGATGCTCGCTTCGATCCGTGCTTCGGACCAGGCCACCAATCCCGCGTCCCGGGCCAGCATGCCGGCGGCATAGATCAGGGCGAAGTTCTTGGCCGCATGCTTTAGCGCGGGTTCCATCTCCTCCCTGACCACCTCCGCCTCGAAGGCCGCCATCAGCGATCGCACCTGCAGCTCGAAGTCTGTCCCTTGCGCCATCAGGTAGCAGATGAATTCCGGGAGAACCGTGCCCCGATACTTCATGCAGCGGCGCCGGATGTTCGCCAGTCGGGTCTCGGCTCGCTTAGCTCCCTGCTCGGCCCCGTACTCTTCTTCCAGCCAGTCGAAGATCGTGACGCAGCCTGGGTGAAGGGCAGGGACATCGAAAAGCCGGGCAATCTCGCCAGCATCCTGTGTCTCACCGCAGACGCTGGCCCACTCGGTGAGAGAGTGCTCCGAGCCGGTGATCATGACGGAACGCCAGTTCCCAGGCACCCTCGAGGTGCTTGGCGCCTAAAAGCCGCTGTGGCGCCGGAGCTCCTTGCCCTCGCTGAAGCGGTAAGCGAAGGACCGCATGTCGCCGTATATCTTTGTCTTGGCCCCCCTGCGGACCGCCAGTTCGTTTATCAAGAGCGGCAGATCATTATGGAGTCGGGCAAGCTCATCAAACCCGGCATCCGTGACGTTCCAGGCGGGCAGGTCCCGCTCTTCGCCGATGCCGAAGGTCGAACCCGCAGCAGTCAGCAGCAGCGATTTCCCGACCTTGGAAGGGCCATAGAAGAGAAGCCCGAAGGGTTGCAGACCCGAGGTCTTGATCAGAGGGGCGGCAAAAGCAGCGGCAATTCCGGTCAGCAGTCGTGAGGAGCCCCCAGCAGGCTTGGCGACCTTCTCCGTCCAGGCTTCCGTCTTACCTTGCCTCTGTAGAGCCGGGCGCTGAAGGTGTTCCTGCCATCTGGGTGGCAGAAGCGTGGTTCCTTCGACACGCGGCGGGATGCACTGATCCTGGAGCACAAAGGCGGTGTCATCGTTCCGCCAGCCGGCATGCCCGCAGAAGATGCGATGCTCCGCTGGTTGCTGACGGATCGCACGGTTGATCTCACCCTCGCTCAGCTCCATAGGGGTGCCCTTGTTCAGAAGCTGCTCTCGAAGCTGCTGCGGCTCTCGTTGGTGGCGCGGAGTACGGTGAGTTCTGCGAGCTCACCTCGAATGGTGACGAACGAAAAGACATCGAACCAGCTTCCGGTCGCCTCGTCGTACACGGTCGCAATCTTCTCGATAGGCGGACGCACCGCCTTCGCTTTCTTGGTCATGGTGGAACCTATGATGGAAGGGAATGGCCCCGCATCTGGCTGGGGCGCGGGGGTGATCACGAATGTTTGAAGAAGAGCGGCTGCACGGCTGCACGGCTTGCACGGCAGTTTCGACACATGGCCGGCCAGCGAGGCCGGCAGACGCCTGGGAAGGGCGCTGCCGACCAAGTGCAGTGTGGCCGCCCATCAAGCTCGAAAGGGGGATCTACAGCCTCGACAGTGGGCCTGGATGCATCTGCGGGGGTGTTTCCCGCTTCTTGCCGTTCCGCTTCCCACCCCCATCAGGAGGTGCGTTCCCGTTCGAACCAACAGGCCTGATCCGGACTAGGCCCATCAGTTCTTTCCGGGGTGTCACCCGCCAGAAACCGCCGCCGCTCGGTCGCCAGTTCCCGCAGACGCTCGCGCAACGCCGTGTCCGGCGGACGACAGGACCGGTACCGCACCGTCTTGCGGTCCGC
>NZ_FOFG01000008.1 GCF_900110915.1 Faunimonas pinastri | reverse complement strand
GCAGGATCCCGATGATCTGCTCTTCCGTGAATCTCGCTCGCTTCATTCCGTCCGTCCGTCCTTTCAAGGGCCGGACTCTAACGCCGCGTGGAGGAAATTCTTAGGGGCAGGTCAGCTCGAAACCTCCGGTCATGAGCCTTTGGCGGGAGGGATGGATCAGGGCAGACGAAAGCATCTGCTCCTGGGTCTTCAACCGAAGTGTGAACACTTCGAACTTGAAGGCGATGTCATGTTCTACGACGGTCACCAGCAACGGAGGCATCGATCCCCGGAGAAGCCATAGTCCCCATACAAGCTCCGGATAGCTCTCCGGCAAGTCTGCCTTGGCGAGGCAGTACCCGGTCAGCGAATCGTGCAACGAGCGCAGATCGTCTGGGGAGGCTTCTATGAAAATCGGAGGCGCTTCAATCATGGCGGTCTTGTACCATGGTTGCGGAGCTGAGCGCCTACCGTCGGGCCTAAAGTTCAGTCCGAACAGACTACCGAAGCCAAGAGCACCTGTAGCATCGAAGGCGAGCGAGATCGTCGCCGTAAGATGGAGGCTATGAAAGAGTCAGCATGATACGGGTACAAACGGTTACGCGCCGAGAGAAGATTACGTTGTCCAGGCAACCTCAGTCGGATCACAGCTGGGAAGCGCGCGCAACCTCGTTGCGTCAGGAGAAAGCCGCAAGCGTAGCGATCCTGTCCGCCATCTTCTCGGTTCTGGCTTCCCTGGCGGCGTGGGTGGTCGTGCTCGTCCCGGGAGGCGACGTCCGTGGCAGTCCAGTGTTCTGGTTGCTCGCCATTCCGGTCATGTGCTGGACGACGCCGCTGCTCGGCTACCGGGCTTGGGCTGTGAAGACAGTCAGGCTCGCCTTCCTCGTAGCACCCCTGCTTGCCATGAGCGCACTCTTAGCCGCTCCCTATTTCCGTGTCGTCGGTTCCCTAGGCACGCATCCTGCGATGCTGATCATCCTGGCCGTAACGGTTTTGCTGTCGGCCGTAGGTCTGCTCGTATTGCGCCGCTCCAGCCTTCCGGGCGGCACACGACCCGCTGCGTACCTCCCGCCCGGAACGCCCCCGAAGGGAGTGCGTCCGATGACGGCCAGCATGAGGAGCATGCTTGCCGTGGGCTCCCTTTCGCTCAGCGGTGTGCTGGTCAACGGCGTGTTCTTCAGCATCGTGGCGTCGCTAGACCCTGTGGCAGGAGATTTCAACTTGCCCTGGCCTGCCGCGCTTCCTGTCGGGCTGTCGATCGTCGCGGGCACAATGACGATCCGCGGCAGCCGTGGCCTGATCCGTGATCAACCTGAAGCAACGCGGCGCTTGCGCCAGGGCTGGACGTTCGGGGCTGCCGGGACCTGCCTGCTACTGGCTCTTGTCTGGATCTGGCCCGCGGAGCTCGCTGGGAAACTGGCGCTGAGCATCTTCATGGTACCCATGGCGGTCGGAGCCGTGTGGGGGCGCGAAGTGCGTCTGCGCAACTACGTCGTAAACTCATAAAGCGAGCGGGCTAGATCGAACGGATGGCGGCTATTTGAATCCAGACCCACTCAGGATTTTTGTCGTCCTCCGCCCATATCTCGATCGGCATCGGTCCTTGGGGGACAGGAACGTTCAAGTATCGAAAAGCGCTACTATCCGTGAGAGTTACCACGCCGCTTTGGGCGTTGATCGATCCGCTGAACAGCTTCTTATTTGCGGTCTGGCAGGCCTCATCTGTAATGGTCACGATTGATGCGCCATCGACATAGTGCATGACCCAGAACGCTAGGCAGTCATCGGTTGCCGTAACGAACACGGCATTCGTTTCCGACGGGATCGAGACGAGCGATCCAGAGTCGGCCAAGAAGAGGACTCCATGCGCTGTGTCCATTTGCATCTCGAACCTAGCCATGCGTCGGCATCTCCATCGTTTCGCTCAATGAATCACCTTCCCGTGCCAGTTGAAAGGTGATTCAGCATCGGCATGACCCGATACGATCTGACCGACTTCGAGTGGCGCGTGATCGAGCCGTTTCTTTTCGAAGTCGAAGAACTTCCGCCGCGTCGCCACCCGCTACGACAAGCTCCCCGCCAAATTCTTCGCCATGGTCCAACTCGCCTCGATGCAGCTGTGGCTCCGTGCTAATAATGTTACACCCTAGCAGCTTCGGAGAAGCGGAAGTGCGATGACTTGACACGGATTTCGCGGACGCTTCGCCGCTGATACCAGGAGGCATGACAACAACTGCGTCACGTCGCGGCGCGTACAGATCTGGAAGTCAGATGGACAAAAAGATTCTTGCGGAAATCGTAAACGTCTTGAACTTCGATGCTTGGAACTACACGGTCTTTTTGGACTTCCGCGAAGTGTCCTTGCCGGAGCCCACCGAGACAGCGGTCATCATCAAAACGGCTTTTGGCGCAGAAGCAACACTCGGCGGCATCAAAGACGTTGAAAAGACGTCCGTTTGGCCCTTCGTGAAAGACGCCTTGCTCTATACGGGTGACTATGCCCATGGCCCCGCCGCCGCAACAATGCAATCAGGGAAACTGCTCGCTTTGCTTGAGGATCTTGAAGGCGAGGTCTGTGACCTTGTAGCCGTTGCGAGCAGCATAAAGTCGTTTTGGATGAACGCAGGGCACCCAGCATACCCAGTGTTCTGGGACTTCGCCGTTCTGTTCTCAAGCAAATCGCGCGCAAGCATTCTGATAGGGTCGAGCTCCGATTGAGAGCGCGAAGTGCCTCCGCCTAGTTTGCTGGCTTCGAGAAGCGGAAAGGGAGGTGACATGAACAGCGAGCTTCGTGTTCGGTTTGCGTCATTGTGGACCCGTACGGTCGGTCCAACGAGAGTGGATGCGGCGTGGCACTCGCTTGAGGAAGGCTATGGCAGCCCCAATCGGCATTACCACAACTGGCGGCACGTAGAAGCCTTGCTGGGCGGGCATGACGCAGTCCGGTCCCGGACGGAGTTCGCAGTCGCCAATGCGGATGTGATCGACCTGGCGATCTTCTTCCACGACGCAATCTACGATCCCGACCGCCAGGACAACGAAGCCCGAAGCGCCGCTCTGCTCTTGAATAGTGCGGCGGCCGCATCTGATCGAGAAGGCGTTGGTCGAGCAGACGACATGATCATGGCCACCGCCGATCACGGCCCGAGCAAAGATCCGGCAACTCAGCTCCTCCTGGATCTCGATCTCGCGATCCTCGGCGCGCCGCGTCCGGAGTACGACGCTTATGTCGCTGCCATCCGACGTGAATACGCTGAGATCCCCGACGACGCTTGGCGAGCGGGCCGCGGGGCCGTCCTCGACCGTTTCCTGGCCCGACCGCGTCTCTATCTGACCGACTACTTCCGCAACAAACTGGAATCCACAGCACGGACGAACCTGGCCTCAGAGGCGGCGTCTCTTCGATCCTGATTGAAGGCGAAGGGACTCCTGCGAGGTGAGGGTTCCCGCGGCTGAGTCACTGTCGCGCACGCCATCGTTGACGCCTCATTCCGCCGTCGGCCTGCTGATCTTAGGAACGGAGATCAACAGCAATGAATTCGACCCGGCAGATGCAAGAAGACGTCCTTAAGGCGGTACGAGCCCTTGAGTACACGGGAGGGTACCAGAACCTGCATCTCGAACCTCTTGTTGGACTTCCTACACGAGCCACTGGGTCAGGCGCCTCTCTGGAATCCAACGTTCGCTACACCTTCGCCCTGCTGTTCGACTCTGGCTTTATCGATGGCAACTGGGACAGGGAGCATTCCCCTAACGTCGTTCAGGTGCGCTCGCTCACCGCGAAGGGTGAGCAGGCCGATCAGCGGCTGAATCAGGGCGGATCGATCTTCTGATCAGATCTGGCGCTGAGCGTTGGCCCTACCGGCATGTTGCCAATACCCGACAGATAGGGCTCCTTAGGTCATCAACCAGGAGCCCTCATGTCTGCCCACGCTTCCAAGCGCGCCCTCTTTGCTGCCCTTGCCGCTAACGCCGGGATCGCCGTCGCCAAGTTCGCAGGCGCGGCCTACACCGGATCGTCGGCCATGGCTTCGGAAGGGATCCACAGCCTGGTGGACACGGGCAACCAGCTTCTCCTGCTGTTCGGCATGAAGGACTCCAGCCGACCCGCGGACGCCTCCCATCCCTTCGGCTATGGCCTGCGGCTCTACTTCTGGGGCTTCGTCGTCGCCATGGCGGTCTTCGCCCTCGGCTCCGGCGTCGCGATTTACGAAGGCGCCGAGAAGGTCGCCCATCCGCAGCCGATCGAGAACGCCTGGGTCAACTGCGCGATCCTGATCTTTGCCATGCTGCTGGAAGGCTCCTCCCTGCTGGTCGCCATGCGAGAGGTCCGGGAGGAGTGCCGGCGCCGCGGCACCGCTTTGTTCGAGACCATCCGCACCCACCGGGACCCGACGATCTTTGCGGTGGTCTACGAGGAGACCGCAGCGCTGGCCGGGCTGGTGGCCGCGCTTGTCGGCGTAATCCTGGCGGTCGTGCTGGACAAGCCTGCATTGGACGGCTGGACGTCGATCGTCATCGGTCTGATCCTGGCGGCCACGTCGCTCAGCCTGGCGCGCCAGTGCTACGTGCTGATGACCGGCACAGCGGCGGATCCCACTATCGAGGAACGCCTGCGGGAGATCCTGGCGCGAGTGAAGTGCATCGAGCACGTCAACGAGGTCCGTACCATGCACTTCGGTCCGTCCGAGGTCCTGGTGCTCGTCTCGGCCGACTTCGCCAATGACACGCTGGCGGGCACGGTGGAGACCATCGTCTCTGACGTCGAGGACGGCATCCGCGAAGAATTCCCGGAGGTACGCCGGGTCTACATCGAGGCCCAGTCGTCGACCCGCCATGTGGAAGCGCTGGAAGACATCGGCGAAGATGTCGATGCGCTGGAGCGAGAAGAGGACGAGGAGGCGGCCTGAGGGCGATGCAGCAGGGGAGGAGGATAAAGTGACCACTCTGGATACGTTCGCAGCAGTCGGCGCTGGACTCGCCTTCCTCCTCTTCGTCGCCTCTGTCTACGTCGGCTCCCGCGAGGTGCGCGAGTTACGCCGGACCACAGGCGATAGGAGCATCCTGACCTTCATTCTGGGGCTGGAATTCCTACGTCGGCAGTGACACACCTGATCGTATGAGCGAACCGACAACGACATTGTGGAGGCCCGTAGGGCCGAAAGAGCTGGAGCTGATCGAGGCCTCCGGGATGACGGCGTTCCCGCCTCGCTTGCCCGATCAGCCGATCTTCTATCCCGTGCTGTCTGAAGACTATGCGGTGAAGATCGCGCGGGATTGGAATGTGCCCGCCAGTGGCTCAGGTTTCGTCACGCGCTTTGAAGTGCGATCCTCTTACCTGGCCGAATATGAGGTCCAGGAGGCTGGTGGACGTTCGCATCTCGAATACTGGATTCCGGCCGAGCACATGGCGGCCTTCAACGTTGCGATCGTCGGTAAGATCAAGGTGATCCGGGAATTCCGAGAAGCGGCTCAAGGCTGACTTGTCGAAGATTCTAACAATGGCGATCGTGGCCGGATCCACCGGCCGAGTGCTCGTACTGCAATGATGGTCGCGGCATGCACTCGAAGGACTCGGGGCGGAATGGCCTCATCTCGATCCTTATGATGACCGAGATGCGGCGTTCAAGGCCGCATCCGATCTGAAACGGGCTGACATGAAACCCTGCAGGTCCTGCGATCCCTGACCAACGAGGAGTCCGATCAACCCTGGATCGGCTCCATCAGTTCAGGAGCCATCGTCAGGTCACGACGATATCAGCGTCTGTGTAGGGGTGGAAGTCGTGATCGACCTCATTGGGAGACATGTAGAGCCCGTCCCGAGCCCCGTCCAGAAAACGCCGAACTGAAAGCAGGCCGTCCTGCGTACCGCTTGCGACCAGATCTACCGGAGGCCGACCAGAGAAGGGCGCCGCGGTATGGGGAGTTCGAAGCCATGCAACACCGTCGGCCTCGTCCTCGTGAAGAACGCCCAGAGCCTGGTGGATCCAAAGCGTGGCAGAAATGCGGATCAAGACGTCGACGTCGAGCGTGATGTCGCGGTGTTCTCGGACAGCTTTCAGCCAACGATAGTAGGTCGAACGAGATGGTAGGCCGAGAACCAGAAGTCGTTGCGTCTCGTCCAGCCTCCACAGATCTGCGATCATCAGGAATGTCCGGAGACCCGGAGAGCTAAGGCGGCGGCGGTTCGATGGCTGATATCGCTTCGCATCCCGAACGGATGAGTTGCCGCCGATCACTGATGTCTCTGTCGCGAGTTCCGGCATGAGCAAACCCTGTGTCTGGATTCGAATGTCGTCCGAAGCTAGCCAGACGGCAAGAACGCCGCAACATCCTAGAACCGATCGTCTATGTCTTGGAAGGGTCGGAAGCTGCCCAACATTCGAGATGGGACTCGGTCCATGAGAGCGGTGCCTAGAAAGACGGATTATAGATCAGCAGCTTCCGACGTGAGATCACGACATGCAGACGCCCGCGCAGATACTTGAACGACTGAAGCCGCTGTCCAGTATCGAGGGATACGATACGGTCGACCGGTTCTTACGCGATCCAGGGACCTATTTGGAAGAGAGCAAGTCCGACGGGCGGGTCACGGTCAAAATGGTCGATCATGCTTGGGGAACACGGCTTCAGATCGCGCGGAAGAAGGGACTAAGGCCTCTACCCGGTTGCGAGCATCTGGTTCAATCTTTGGCCCGCTTGCCAGATGCGATGATCCTCAAGGTTGTGATCCTTCTGGGGACGAGCATGATCGGAGCTGTTTGGTTCATCGAGGAGAACCAGGAACCTGTAGGATTTGTGGTCGGAGAACTAACGACCCTTTGAGATCGCCCACTGACTGACCCCAAATGGCCGATTGCTTACGCAAGTGGCTGGCCCGGCGTTCCAGCCGACCCCTGATATGTCGGATGCACATAGATCGTACGCCATGGCCCGACTGCGCAGCCGAAGATCACCGCGTCTTCGTGCGATCCGTCGAAGTGAACGGCATGCGCGGGCACAATCACCAATGATCCCGCTGGAAATGCCTGGAGCAGGCTTTCGTCCTCGATGTTCCCGTAACCGAGATACAGCGTGCCCTTGGCGACAAAGACCCTGGCCGTCTGGGTATGCCGATGCGGCGGATCCCAGAACCCGGCGGGAATGGAGAACGCATAGGTGAAGGGGTCGCCGTCTTGGCCACGGACGCCCTCAAGAAGAGCGTATTTGCTCCCGTCCTTCGCGATTTCTTGCCAGGCGACGGTATCCGGATCCCAACTCGTGTTTTGCATTTTAAGCTCCCTTCCGTCCAACATAGGGAGCATCGAAAATGGACAGCCACCCGTTTCTTGCTCCTGACTGCGGAGCCAGTCGTACAGACGGCGGCCATGCCCCACAGGAAGAACTTACCCTTGCTGTTCGACTAGTATTCCATGGACGTTCGACCCTATCGAACATAGGTCGAGAAGTTTTCACTCCACGAGAAGCAGAATATCGGGTATGTACTGACTATCGCGGGACCTGCCGTGATGATGCTGGCGGCCTATTGAGCGGTGCAGCGGGGCCGCCAGCACCTCCTCGCCTGACCTGAGTACATCATGTCGGATGATCTCTTCCTCGCCCAACTGGCTCTTCCGCATTCATCCGACATGCAGTGTAGCCAGGGATGAACGATGCAGCGGAGCGGGGCATTTCCCGATCGGGAAACTTCGTACGGTGAGCAGATCGAAACCGTTGGGCTTGTCCCGATCGGGAAATTCCGCTTCCTGACATCACTCCGCCAAGGCCAGACCATCCGTCGGCACGGTAGAGGGCGCACCGCATGCCTGGCAGTAACGCGCGAAGGCACTCTTGCGGGTGTTGCAGGTCCGGCAATTCTCGAAGATGCCGATGCCGCAATGCGGGCAGAAGGTAACCTCGCCGCTGCTCAGGTTCACCGACCGCTCGCAGCCGGGGCAGACGCTCTTGGCCAGGCGGTCGTTTGCGGTGTCGTAATCCAATTCCTTGCGGCGGAGACTGTCAGGCTGCTGCTCTGCCGCCTTCTGCCGGGCTAGGTATTGGTTCAGCGCGACGATAACGCTTCGGCCAACGACGACGGTGAGGACCAGGCCTACGGCGTAACGGACATAGCCGCCGTAGCTCGGCAGGTAGGGCACGAGCTCGACGAAGAACGTGAACACCGCGAAGAAGATGAAGCCCCAAGTGAACGGCCACCAGGCGCCGTTCCGCTGCGTGCGGAAGAGCCAGAAGGCGATGAGGAGCAAGGGCAGGGTGAGCGCCAGGCGATAGCCGAAAACCCGGAACTCGGTCTTGCGAAGCTCCACCTCCAGCTGCTGGTCCGCCGCTGTCTCAAGCCCAGCCAATCGCGCCTGCGCGGCATTCCTGCTTTGCTGGGCATCGAGCGATTTCTGGTTCTGGGCGTCGACCGCGTGCTGCGCGTCCTCCTGCTCCTTCTTCAGGGTATCCAGAGCATTGGTGCGAGCGATCAGTTCGCTGTCCTGCGAGGGAAGGTTGGTCGCCTTGCGGGTTTCCAGCCAGTTGGCGAAGGTGTCGCGCGCATTCCTGTAGGTACTCTGCGCGGCCTCCAACAGGAGACTGGACCGTTCGAGCTCCGCCGTAGCGACCGCCTCCTGGCCCCGCGCCCCTTCGATCGCCAACCGCAACGGCTGGGCAGCAGACTGGTCGAGGAGGTCCTCGCGACTGAGTTGCCGGTCAACATGGGGCAGGTCGCGGATCAAGAGCCCGCCGAAGCCGACCAGGAACACAGCGAAGACAACGGCAACCAGCCAGAGCCCGCGCTGAAACCACTTCTCGGAAAGCCGCCCGGACCTGCTCATCCTGTTCCTCGACTTTGCGGCCGTCCTATCTATGCAACATGGCCCATTTCAATGGGTGACACACCGACCAGCGCAGGTCGACACGCCTGGTCCGCCGACGTCGAACAAGGCTCCAGAGAGTGGCAGGCAATCAGAAAACATGACCTCGTGAGCTAGGATATCGCGCTGATCATCTTCGCCTTCGGGGTCGTCGTGATCGCGCTCGACTATGTCCGGATCGGCCGCGTGAAGCCTGCTCTCGATGCGGCGATGGAGAAGAGCCAGGCGAACGCACATCTGGTCGGCAATGCCGTCGCCGTCATCGACACGCTGCTAGGCCAAGGCGAGTTGTAGGTTCTTAGAGCGAGGGTCCGCTATTGAAATCCAAAGCTTCGTCCTCGTTCTGGCGGGAAGCACTCCCCTCCGGTGCTTTGACAAGCGCTCGCGCCTCTAACGCCTCTTTGTGATCGAAAGCGGGCTTGTAGATGTTGATCTCAGCGCCGTTCATTCCAGCCTGGCGAGCAAGCCCTTGCCAGTTGCCCTCGATCGTGTGGGCCATCTCCCCGATAAGCTTGGCAGCCGCGTCCTCGCTCAGCTCGAAATAAAAGGCGTAGTCCATCAGCAGCGAGATCGAAGCGTCCGGCACGGCCGGATCTCCAATCGCCGTTTTCAGCTCCTTGAAGCGCTCTGGTGCTGGATTCACGTCGAAGACGGGCGAAAGTTGCCATTGGCCGTTCCCCTTGTAGAGAAAACCATGGTTTTTCAGGTGATCATCAACGTTTGAGACGAGGATCGTGAACGCGATCCGGCTGAACAGCTCTCGCAGCTCGCCTGGGGGCGTCAACGCGTTGACCCGAATTGCGTCTGCAAGCTGCACATAGCTGCTGCCAACGGCCACGTTCGCTTCCAGCATGCTTTGAGCTGACAGGTAGGAAGCTCGGCCGCCACTGGCAGAGCGGTCGAAGCGCTCGATGACGGCCACGGGAAGACCCCCGCTCATCTCCACCCTGGCCGCTGGCGTTCTCAGGCCACAAAGCTTCGCCAGGTTCAGTGTCATGACCTCCGCACGCTCTACCGGGTATGTGTCATGCCTGGAAGTGAACTTCGCGATCGTCAGTCTGCCATCATGATCGATGACCGAGCACTTTGGGCGAGCGCCACCAAGCGCCGTTCCGATCTGTCGTACGCGCCGCAACGCCGTCATCTCCGGTTCATCCTTCTCGGCCTCGGAGATCAAGTGGCCTAACTGATCGAGATGCAGAAGGGGTGGAATTGGATGACGGCCGCTTGGCTCCGAAGCCAGGAAGGGTGCTCCTTCTTCCGTTCGAAGGCGCAGCGCGCCGATGCGGCTGAAATCGTCTACCGTCATGAGGATGTCGATCTCCGTCAGCGGTGCCGATCGATCTCCCCTTGTCCTGGCATCTTTGCGGATGATGTTGCGGCCCCACGAGTCCGGCGTCGTGTCGGCAAGCGGCGGCGGCAAGGGCGAAGCATGTTCATTCGCCGCCTTGAAAAACATTTGCCCTGGATTGAGCGGCATGCCTGGCGCCAGGGCGAAAGCGCGCGGGTGGTTGAGCCAGCTGTCGAAATACTCGAAAACCGAATGCTCACGGCCGCCCGCGCTCTCGAACCAAAGGGTTCCAACCTCCTGAGCAGTGTCACCAATGCAAACTTGGAGCTTGGTCTGCGCCATCAGAACCACACCGGCTGACCAGTGTCGGCCGCCTCTGGCTTCTGGATCTCGGACGCGTCCGGCCGAGGCCGGCGCGTACCCTTCGGCCGAACTCGCTTCGGGAGCTGCGCAACATCGCGGGCAAGTCCGATATCGTCGCTAGCAATGTCCATCAGCTTCGACAAACGCCCGTTTTCACCCAGCGTCAGCAGCACCATAGCCAAGACGCTGAGCGCTACGCCGCCGTCACCCTTTTCGAGGCGACGGATGGTAGCAACATTGACGCCAGCGCCCTCAGCCAGGCGCTGCTGCGTAAAGCGTCGCTTTTTGCGCGCGATCGCGATGTCATCACCGAGCTTTCTAAGCTCAGCTTCCATACGCATTGAAGGGATCGGGTTCTTTTTGATAAGATGTATATATAAAGCCTTACAGGCGAAAAGGCTACATATTTAGCGCCTTAGCAAGCCTGGTGCGTTATCCAAACCATAATCAGCGTCGTTGTCCATAACGGGTTCTGAACGACCAGCGCGGCTGGACGAGCGGCTCGGGCGAGATCACGCTCGACACGTCCTGCATGTAGGTGGTGGCGATCTTCTCCGCGTTGAATTTGAGGCTGCCGGTCGCGGCATCGACGAACTTGCCGACGGCAAAGGCCACGCCCTCGTTCTTGCGGACGATGCAGAACACGTTGGCATAGCTTTTCAACAGGCTGCTGTTGGCGATCTGCGCCACCGTCCGCTTGGCGATCATCTGCATGGACACATTGCCGATGCTGCCGAGCAGGAACGATCCGATGACGACGCAGGCGGCGGCGAACAGCTCGCCGGCTTCCTTGTCGGCCTGCTTCTGCCTGTCCAGCGTCTCCTTATAGGCGGCATAGGCCTTGGTGTAGGCGCCGACATAGGGATTGCCGACGATGATGCGCCAGTCATTGTCGGCGATCGTCAGCTGCTGGGTAAACCGGGTAAATCGTTCGCTCACAGTCGCGGTTCTTGTTCAGGCATCCCTATCCGGCCCGCCAGCATCCTTCAGCGGGCCGGCCAATCGGCGGCGATGCAGGTGAAAACCTGCTTGGCGCTATCCCGGTCGGTGGCGGCGCCGAGCCGGTCCTCGCAACCTGCCTTCAAGCGATCGAACTTCGTGCCATCGGCATGCCGATAGGCTTCCAGGGTCTGCGTCATCTGCTTGTTCTCGGCAATGGCGCGATCGTTTTCGGCGATGAATGCGTCAGGATCGGTTGTCGCCGAAGCCGAGGCGGTCGGCGGCGGCGCGGCGGCGGGCGATGGAGCGGATACGGTCGCGGTGGCGATGTCATTCCCGGATGCCTCGCCAGACGGCTGCGGCTGGAATGCCGCCAGTGTCAGCGCTGGCAGCAGCAGGGCGAAATATCCCGGTCGTCGGATCATGCTTCCTCCCCTTTGGCACACCCGGCGGGGGGTGCGGCATTCTGTGCATAAACGCAATCGACGGTGCCGCATCTGGTTCCATCGGCGGGGTGGACCGGAGTCCTGGCGCGGCGGGCAGACCATGGCGGGCCGGTCGAGCGCAGGAACCGGCCGGGTCTGGCGCAACATGCTCGATCGCTTCGATGAGAGCGCTACCTACGCCCTTGCCTCTGGCCGCTGGATCGACGAACAGCCTCTTCATCTCCACTGCGCCTTCCGAGATCCGGATGTATCCACCGCAACCAAGAGCCAAGCGTCACTTCTGGCGACAAAGAATCGGACGTCGGCCTGGAGAAGCTGTGACAGCGTCATCCCGGAGCGATCGTCATTCGGGTAAAGCCGCCTCGACCTCTCGTCCGCCTGGGCCAGGAAGCGGAAGACGTCTGCTTGATCGGGAGTTTCGCGCTCTACAGTCAGCAGCATGGCGCTCCAATGAAACCTGAGCGAGCGGCTCAATTGGACACTTATCCCGCCACGAGGTGCTCAGAACGTTCAGCCACCTTCGGGAAAAGGATAGCTTGCCAGAAGTTGACGCCCGATCGCGAAGGCACGCGCGTCACCGCGCTCCATCAGGGCACTGGCAACCACCCGGGCGCGGGATGCCACGCTATCGAGAGCCGATAGGTCCACGTTGTCGAGAACACGAACTCGATAGAGGTTGACCGCCTTCTCCAAGAGGGCCTCCCCCCGCGAGCAATCCACAAACTTCTCGGGAACGGCGTGACGCATTCTTCTGCTTCTTCAACCGAAACAAAGTGACACCTACAGGGAACGACAAAGCCAGAGATGACGCTCCGTGCTGGATACCGAAGAAGCAGATCCTCGGTGCAACTCCGCTATCGGAGCTTTTGCTCCCCAGCCGAGCTCGCTACCCAACCCTGTGGCAAACGATGACCAGGCTGATCCGGGAAGCGCCTAGCGTATTCTTCGCGAACGCGTCGCTCCCGCCAGACGGGGCCGCCAACATGCCACTCGGCCGCCTCGGCACCGAAGTCGGCTGTCAGTCGTTGCGGGATATGATGCTCCGCATCCCAAGCGGCGATCACCTCGGCATCCTGGATGGCTGGGTCGTCCGGAGTCGTCTCGAACTGCCGTGTACCTCCCGACCAGACGATCACCTTGAATGATGCTGGCGGCCACTGCACCCGCAATGTCGGCTGGTGAAGCACTTCCGGAAGCGCGAAGCGCCCGAGCTTCTTCCAATGGCCGGAGCGCAGGGCGCGACCGATCGACGGACGCGAGACGCTGACCACAGCCATGATCGGTGAACTCAGGATCTCGTCCGGGGATGCAACGGTTCGATCCCGGCGGGCAAAGAAGGCGACGTTCTTCTCGGCCGTGACCTGACCGTAGTACAGCCAATCGCTTTCTCCGCGGACGGCGTACAGCGTCCCGGTTGTCAGGTCGGCTCTTGCCTTGGGGTCAGAAGAGGACATAGGGCGGGCGTTCTCAGTTGCTGGTCAGAGCCGAAGATCGGCACAGCCTCTATCATGCGGCGCAGAATAGCGGTTCGAGGCGTGTGTGCTGAATGCAAGTCATTGACCCGATTGCGTTTACCCCAATCGCACTCAATTTCGAACGCAATTGGGGTAATGCTTGAAGAATCAGAGAGATAGGCATTCCTGCCGTTCCGCATCTGTGCGCCCAAGGCTACAGGAAGAGCCTTTTTTGAGAGGCAGTTGGAAAACTATAAGATCGGCGGTGCCTTTCCAGGTCCTGCATCTCTCAGCGTGAACGGCGGCGCATGCCTAAGGATAGATCCACGTCCAGCAAAACGTCATCCGTCGGTAAGCGGGTGGGCGGCTTCGTCTACATCCACCGATCGGCCGCCGACCTGCTTTCGGATACTGATCGACAACTCCTGGCCGCAGCGACGTCTCAGATGCAGGACTTCGACTGGAACGTCTGCAAGGTCGGCACGGGTGCCGTATCGCTCCTGCGCTATGAGGACTTCGACAAGGCGCCGTTCCCCGCTCTCCTGGCGCCCGCCGCTCCGACCTATTACTCGACGCGGGAGAACCCGCCCATCCTGCACCGCAAGGAGCTTCTCCTTCCGCCGGATGATCCACGTCGGGAGCGTTTCGCCGCCCTGACGCGGGACGCGGAAGCGGCGTGCCGCTTTGAGGAGGCACAAGGACGGAGTTCAAGGAGCTTGGCAGGAGCAGCTAGACAGTGTCAGACTGATGGTGCCCGAGCATCGGCTCGCGTTTTCCGGTGACGGACCTACACATCGAGGTCGAGCGGCATAAGAGGAGGCATGATGTTCTTCGCAGAGATCACCAGGGATGGTATAGCGTTTTGTGCCTTCGAGACCGAGCGCGAAGCATCCGAATGGATCGTTGATGAGCTCGGATCCGATTACAGTAACGACTTCTGGGTGGGCAATAACGGTAAGCTACACTGTTCGGGGCGTTCTCTCGACTTCAGTGCGATTGTCCACAACAGTCTTGAGCATGCGATTACCTCTAACGCGGCAATAGATCCGGAGGCTATGCCCACCGTATTCCGGGCTCTCTGCGATGCAGTCGAAATAGCTCAGGACGCTTACTAACGCGCGCTCCATATCGGGGCGTTGAACTTTTCCTCGCGTTGTCTGGATGAAGCGACGCTTTCTACTGCGATGCGGTCTGAAAAGTGATTGTCCCCTGATGGGGAGTTTGCCCGCTAGACCTTGGATCGTGGCCGAATTTTACCGGGCCGATCGTTCGTACTGCAATGATGGTCGTGGCATGCACTAGAGGAACTCGGGGCGGAATGGACGCTGGTTCGGTCCCTACGATGACCGGGATGTAGTGTTTAAGGCCGAAGCTGATCTGAAAGGGACTGATATGAAACCCTGCCGGACCTGTGATCCCTAACCAACCCCGGAGCTGATCAATCCTCGGCCGGCTCCATCAACTCGATCCGATTGCCGAATGGATCGCTGACGTAGCGCCTTTCGAACCTTCCAGGGATTCGTCCTCCTTCACCTCGCACCCAGCCTCTTCAAGCCGTCGGCTCAGCGACTACAGGTCGGAGACGATGAAAGCCGGGTGAGGGTCAACCCCCGCCGACGCCTCCGATCTGCCCAGTACCGCTTAGAGGTCTCGACCGCTGCCGGACCTGGATGGCCCCTCGACGGTGACTGTCGGCCCGGACGTTTCTCTCTCTGTCCACGCGAGATGACCAACACCGAGACGGAGCGGGGAGTCGCAAACTCCCGGGATGCCAGCGACACCTTTAGGAAGTCTCTCGCCGTCGGAACGGACAGGGATCGAGCGTGCATCGACCTAAGTTGCTTGGAGCTCCGTACAGAGCAGTGGCTTCGTTCGCTGACCGCTGTCGAGAGGCATCGCCTCCGGTCGGCAGAAAGAATAGCGCCTACGCTACACCTCTACGAGGCGCGCGACCTTCAGGGTGTCCGACGAGCGCCCTTGGTGATCTCTCCTCAGGACCTGCAAGCTGACGAAAATTGCCGGACGTGGGCGATAACGTCCGTCTGCGGCTTAACAGACGCCGTTGCTTGATACCTGCGGCGTTGGGGAGGATGGCAACGTGAGGCACGGGCTGAGAGATCGGCACGTCAGCGGTCGTATGTCTTCCCGCCCGTACTAATCTTGTACAGGGTCTCCGAGTAAGGGCAGGCGTAGCAAACCTTGTCCTCCTGCACCATCCGGCTGGCCACCATCATCCGGCAGATCAGGCTGACGCCGCCCTCGGTCCGCTCACACCGGCCATCGGCGCCGTTGATTAAATAAAGCCGCTTGGCACGCGTCATGCTGATCGTCCGGCCTCTGGGACGGCATCGATCGGCTGGATCACGAAGACGGTGAGTGCCTGCCAAGCTATCAGGCCAAGCACCTCCAGAATGCCCAGAACGTAAAGCGCGATGATGCCGCCGCGCGACCTCACTGGTCGCATCCGATAATCTGCCCCGTCGGCGTGATAGTGCACTAGTGGCGTCCGCTCCATCGTATGTGCCACCCGCGGCTTCTCGGTTGTTGTTTGCCAGCGTGAACTTCAGAAACGCTGACCTTCTCCGGAGCCGTGTCACTTGGCCCTGGTATAGATTCCGGTGAATGAGACGCCAGCGCCGCCACAGGAACCGTTGTCTCGTACCGTCAGGAAAGGCCCACGTCGTAGCATTCGAACCTCACATATACCTTCATCGGCTACGTCGTAGGGCAAAGTCTCGTCTTCGTCGCCCATACCGAAGGCCAGTACTCCGCTGATCGGCTCGATCTTCCCTTCGATCTCGCCCGTGTTGATCGCGCCGCGGCGGACGCGGTCTGGATCCGACGCTCCGTATGTCGCACTTCCGCTGACAACCAGCTTGCTGCCTTCGCCAGGCTGGATGGTGATGTCCTTCTCAGGTCCAATCCAGTGTCCGGCAAACTCATCCGACATGAAGCCGAGCGCCTTTGTCGGGATCCACCCGACAGTCGTAGCGCCCTTCGCGCCGACATAGCTGGCGCAGGTGAATTCGCCTTCTGTCTTTCCGGTGAGGACGGTGTCGCCAGGAACAACAAAGGTCGGCAACTGACAGAGGCTGCCCAAAGCCGGGCAACCGTTCTTGAATTCTCCGCTTTGGACGAAGTGAACCCGCTTATCTGGTGTCTTGACGGTCGCCGTACGGGATGCGTCAACAAGGACGTCTTCAAGGTCACATGCGGCCGTCGCAGCCGAGGGTAGCGCCACAGCCAAAACCGCTACAATGAGGCAGGCTTTCATGCTCATTCTATTACCCCCAGTCTCACGGACACATCACTGATGCCCGGCATTCAAGATTTTCAGAAGCTCCTTGAGTGTGCCGTCGAGATTGGGATGCTCTCCGTGCAGACTGACGCCACTGAGGACCAGCGTGTTGTCATCATAGGACAGAGCCAGAAAGAACTTCTGAACGTCGCCACCGTGCCCTGGACAGAAGTACAGGAGGTGCTGCTCGTCCAGGAGATCCTGCTGGCACTTCCTCTTAGGGAAGATCCGGAAAAAGTCCTTGGCTGTCCCGAGATCATTCGGCTCGGAGGTGAATGCTACGATTGACCGATCCTCGATTGGAACCGCCAGCGCCGGGGAAGTCAGAAGACCAAGGCAGGCAAAGGCCGCCAGCAGACGCGACTCCATAGATCACTCCTCCGGGAGTTGTATTTTGATGGATTCGTCTACCACATAGGAGCGGCCGCGAACTCTCGATTTCTACGCCGCCCGATCATTCTACGCCGCGGCGGCGGAGCCGCGACTTTGACGCATGCGTTCTTCTTTGTTGTCATCAGAACAAAGAGGGAGCAAGCGGCGGGTGGGCATGGGTTTTTCGAAACCATTGGGGCGGTACTGAGCGGCGGGCACCCGAGCCCGTCTGATCCTCGTCATCTCTGGCAACCAGCTCAGGCGCCTGCTCCGGTGCCCGTTGCTGTCCCCGTGCCTCGTCCGACAACTCCGGCGCTACGCTTCGTGTCGCAGAACCCGGCCCGCCTGACGGCCGAGGACTTCGCCATGGTCGCTGAGGAGTACAGCCTCCAGCCCGCCCATCTGATCGCGATCGCGAAGACGGAAACGAACGGCAGGAGATACCTGGCCGATGGTCGCCCCCGTGCCTTTCGAGTCCTACGAGTTCCATAAGAGGACAGGCGGCGCCTTCGATCGCGGCTCTCCGAACCTCTCTACGCCCTCGTGGGACCAGCACACGTATGGCGTTGCGGGAGCCCACCAGTACGACCGACTGGCGCAGGCGATCTCCTTGAACGAGGAGGCGGTCCTGCAGTCCACCTCCTGGGGGCTCTTCCAGCTCATGGGCTGGCATGCCGCGGAGTGCGGCTGCGAAACCGCCGTCGCCTTCGTGGAGGGCATGGTCGACGGCGGGGAGATCGAACACCTCCGATCTGCCGTAGCATGGATGAATGCCGCAGGACTCCTTCCGTATCTCAAGCGCGGCTCCTGGGCCGAGGTGGCTCGCCGCTACAACGGCGCAGGCTACGCGAAAAATCACTACGACACGAAGCTTGCGGCCGCGTTTAAAGCGGCGGGGGGTCGATGATGGGAGGTTCCACTCCAATCCTTCCAAATCGCTACCAGTGCGTGTCCGCCCAGGCGGCGAAGGACGTCATCGGCGGCGCCCTGGCGAACGCGATCCAGGCCCGGCGCCTGAAGCCCTCACAGGTCGCCGCGTCGTATTCGCGGATACGGGCAGGGGAAGTCGGCAAGATCTTGGACGGCGACTGGCAGGTGTTCGGCATCAACCGCCTCATGGCCATCGGCGAGGCCCTGGGCGTCCAGGTCGAGATCCGGGCTAGCGGGTCCGAGGAGAGGGCCGCCGCATGATCGAGATCTCCGAAGCTGCCACCACATCGACGGCGCCGAAGGCCTCGACCGTCCGGAAGGTCGCCCTGCCGTCGCCCAAGGCTCGAACCTTCACGAAGCGCTTCATCGTCTGCTGCACCTGCGCGCTCTTCGTGGTCGCCGCCGGAGGCACGTTCTTCTCTTACGCCGAAGCCCCGAACCTCGTCCGCGAGCTCGGCGTGATCACGTTCGCTTACCTCGGCGCCTACGTGTCCGTGGGCCATCTCGACTGGAGGGCCTACCTGGATCACACCACGGAACTCCTCACCGGACGGGGCAGGGGGCGCACGCCTCCGGTTCCGTTCCTGGCGTAGCAGACCGTGGCGCCGGACCCTGCCGCCGTCGATCCTGCGACCGCCGTCCGTCCTGGAGAACCCTCATGATCTCGCTGTTCTCAAACATCGGCGGAAAGATCCTGGGCGCCGTGGTCGTGCTGTCTGTCTTGGTGGCGGCATGCTTCTACGTCTGGCACCTGCACGATGCCCTGAGCGCCGCCAGGACCGCCACGGCCGCCGCCCAGCACCAGGCCGACCAATACCGCCAGCTGGCGGCAGACAACGCCGTTGCGGCAGCCGCCGCCAAGGACGACGCGTCCAAGGTCCAGTCAGCCCTGGATGCCGAACGCCAGGCGGCCGACGCCCGTGAGGACGAGATGTCTGCGTTGCGCAGCGAAATCGACCGCTCTCCGGACAGCGAGGACGCGGCCGTGGCTCCCGTCCTGGACAAGGCCCTGGACGGGCTGGGGAGACGCCGATGAACCCGAAACCGATTACGGGAACCCCGAAACGCATTATGAGCGGGTCCTTCCACCCGAAACACGTTACGGTAGCAGTTGTCCTGCTGGCGGCCCTGTCCTCTGGAGCCTGTGCAACCAAGCCCGCCGACCCGCCGATCCGCGTCGTCTACCAACGCCAGGAGCTTCCGTCGACGCTGCTGTCGTGCAAGGCTGAGCCTGCTGTCCCGGCCAAGCCGCGGACCCAGAAGGCGGTCGCACGCTATGTCGTCGCGCTGGCGGACGCCGGGGCCGATTGCCGGGGGAAGGTGGCTGCAGTCCGCCAGGCTGTCGTCAAGTGACCCGCGTCCTGGCGCTCGATCTTGCAACCAACGCAGGCTGGGCTGTCGGCGCCGGACAGGAAGTTTTCTCCGGCGCCGTCAGACTTCTCCGAAGGCATCCCCGGCTCCGGAGCTATCCGCCATCCAGAGATTCTGCTGAGGGCGCACACAGTGATCAGCGGCCTGATCCGGGAGCATGGCGCCCAGGTCCTGGTCACGGAGGAAGGCTTCTCCCGAGGTCGGTCATCCCAGCTTCTGCACCGTCTCCTGGGCATCGCCCAGCTTGCCGCAGCACAGGCGGGGATTCCGCATCTTAGCCTGAATGTATCTTCGGCGCGGCTCCGGGTCCTGGGCCGTGGCAACGCCACCAAGGACGACGTCATCGCTTGGTGCCAGGCGGGAGGTAACGAGCCAGCGACAGATGATGAGGCGGACGCCAGGCTCCTTCTGGCCGGACTGGTCGTCGGCAGGCGCCAGGTGCCAGCCAGAAAATTACCCCCTTCGCGTGAAGAATCGACCTCAATCGGGGTAATGCGTGTAAGATCAATGTTTTAGCGAGACCCATTTCAGTGGGTTGATTTCCGGTGTTGCGTCACGGAAATTGCCTATCGGAAGGGGAGAGAAATGTGGCTGGTCCTATACTTCACCAAGGAAGGCGGCTCCGCGGCCTGGACCGAACATGATGCGGAGATCGCCGCAGACATGTCGCTCACATCACGGGACTTCCAGTGGACCGCCTCGAAGATCTCTGACCAAGCCTTGAGAGCCGTCGAGCAGGCTGGTCTGGTCTATGACACGGTGCGTGGCCTCACTTGTGAAGATCCCGATGTGATCGTCTCCTCGTTCGAGCCTGGGATCTCTCCGCGGCTACGGGGTGCAATTCAGGTCGCTCTGGCGCACGCAGGTGAACTTGCTGATCTCAGGACACCTGAAGAGCTACCTGACGTCGGATCGGCCGTCGACGGCCTTGAGGCCTGCATCCGAGACTATCTCGACAGCCTTCCGCCACCTCCGGAGGTGGCATAACCGGACGAGGATATCGGGGGTCGATAAGAGAGCTGATCACCGGGCGGGGATAAGGAGGCTATCTGTCGGCACAGGGAGGGAGGAGGAGTCCTCCTGGAACTCCGAAAAGACTCCTGACGTCGAGCCGTGACAACGAAAAACCCCGGAACTCTGGGGTTTCTGGATTTCGAACCTGAAGCCGGGCTGCCGAAACGGAGGCTCAATTCCTGTGCCGCACGATCCGGTAAGCCTCTATCACCTGTTTCACCTGGTGCTTGCAGTCATCCAGGGGAGAGTGCTTCACCCCCTCGAACGGCACTTCCGGTACCCCCCCAGCAAGCCAGAAGAGAGTTCTGGTATCGCGGCCCGCTCGGTGTCCCCACAGCGGGGGAATCCCCTCTTTATAGAGCGCATGGGAGAGAATGGGCAGGTCGAAAGTCAAGCCATGAGACCAGACCATCGTTTCGGAGCCGATCAGGGGATGCGCCCAGGAATGGAATTCGCGCAACACTTCAGCCGTCGGCTTGATGGCTTGGTCCATCATCGACCGAAGGCCTTCTCGTTGACCGTCATCAAGCCACCAGCGCAGCGTTTTTCAGTCGGCCGGGGTTCGTTCAAGGTCTGGAATGCGGTAGTCTTCGAAGGTCGCGCCGACCTGTCCGTTCTCCGGGTTGAAGACGCAGGCACCGATGGCGGTGATCGGCGCGTCCATGTTCGTGGTCAGAGTCTCAAGATCGATCATCAGGTGATCAGCGACGCCGTTATGCCGTGTGGTGTCGAGCATTATGAGTCTCCCTTTCATCTACGGAATGGAGCTGCGGGGGCGGCCTTCGGAGTCGCTTGCTCCTCGGCCATGTCCGCTCTCCCGTGTCTGGAAACCCACAACTCCTCGGCCTGCTGCCTGGCGGCCACGTCCTCCGGACTGCTCGCCCGGCACCAGCCAATACCGGGCCTTGGGGTGGACCCCGTGAACGTCGGGAAGTGGACTGCCTGGACACCTTCGGGTGAGGTCTGCCAGAGTCTCCAGACCTCCCGTCTGGGCGTCTAGGCGGCCATCTGCGCGGTGTTCCTGCGGGTCACCATGCGTGTTCCTCCCGCTCGCGGTGATCAATCCGACGTTCAATGCGCTTGAGGAGATCGCCTCCTTTTACCAGGAGTCCCTGATCGGCCAGCGTCGAGACGGCCTGATCTCTGGCCATCGACCGCATGCGAGCGATCACCTTGTCTGGAGCCGGCCGACCGGAGCTGCGCTGAACGCCGTATCGCTGCACGGTCTCGACCGTCTTTCCGAGCAGTGGCGCGAGTTCCTCGGCCGTCAGCCCGATTGACCGCTTCAAGTCCTGGAACTCTCGATGTCGTTTGAAGTCCTGCATCACTGTCCCTCCCGGCTTTGCTTCTGCTTCCTGGCGACCGCCGCCTGTCGCTCCTCCTCGACGAATTCCGCGAACGCCTTGAAGGCGTCTTCGCAGTGCATCTTCTCCTGGTCCGGCGGCCAAGCTCGCGAGGTGTCCGGCACTTGGTGCCACTCACCGCCCGCGTAGGACCATTTGATCTTGCGTGACATCCTGGTCTCCTCAACCGCAGAAGGTGACGGCATGGTCCGCCAGGCGGACACCCACGTCCCAGCCGGGATGGTCACCGCCAGCCGCCATTGCTGCTTCCCGGTCCGGGTATTCGCCGATCTCGGCACCCGAGGGGTCCGACAGTACCCAGGCGACGATCTCGTTCTCGATTTGTTCCATGATACAGCCCCCGTTCAGAAGTGGTTGTGATGGCGGTGCTCGCCTTCGAACGCACGCCTCCAGTCGCGATAAGCGCGGGCGGAGTCCCCGCGCTCGTGCTTCTCGTCGAGAGCTTCCTGGCGGGCGTTCTGGTCCGCCCAAGGTTTCCGGTAGACGCCGTTCG
Organism: Faunimonas pinastri; assembly: GCF_900110915.1. Classification (GTDB taxonomy): domain Bacteria; phylum Pseudomonadota; class Alphaproteobacteria; order Rhizobiales; family Afifellaceae; genus Faunimonas; species Faunimonas pinastri. Next base: position 179,724 of record NZ_FOFG01000008.1, on the reverse strand, counting down.
AGTAGAGATTCCGGCCCTTGATCCGGGTCTTCGTCCCGTCGCCCAGGAGGATGGTGAAGGTGTGCTGCTGCTTCGCGGAACCATAGGAGTCCGAGATGATCTTCCCCGTCACACGCTCAAAACCCTCGAAGCTGGCGCGTCGGTACGATCCGCTGAAGATCGCGCGATAGAACCGGACTTCGTCACCCCGACAGGCGTCGCCAGTGCAGCGAATGCTGTATTCTTCGTCTCCGCAATAGTCTGAACTCTGCATCTTTCTGGTCCCCGTTTACCCGGCGACCCCCGCCGCGGATGACAGAAGGATTTTGCAGAGGTCCTGTCGGCGCAAGGGGTGGTGGCATCCGCCGACGGCCCCCTGGGAGATCGTTCGTTGACGAAGCCGCCTAGTTGCGTGGGTTATCGAGCGGATCTGCCCGCAGATTTTTTTTCAAGGAGCCTGTCGGCGGTCGATGTCGATTATCTTCCGTGACGCGACGGCCAGCATCTGTGCCGCCGACGACCCTTCTCGCTTGCAGGCCTCCGCCATATTCCTTGGCTGTGGACGCCGCCGAGGGGTTGGCGGTTGAACCAGGGGGAAATGATCATGAGAGGCATGCTGATCGCCATCGCGCGGGCCGTGAAGAACGCCATGCGCAGCGTCGTCAAGGCTGTGCTGCGAGGTGGCCAGATCACCTGGGAGCGTGTCTTCAAACCAACGGTCGAGAGTGCCCTGGACGTGGCCGACGCGGTCCTGTCGGCGCCTGGCGCCATCGCAAAGGGCCTGGTCTCAGGCGGCCCGGGTGAGGGCAATGATCCGCAGTCGGTCCAGGACGTTAAGCGTCAAACGCGGTTGCCGTCTGACGTCCCGGGTTCGACGCAGCGGTCGAGGCCGCGGCCGGACCTGGAGATGCCTTCAACGCTCACGGTCGGCCCTGACGGCCTGCTTTACCGCCGTGAGATGACCGAGCGCGAAATGGAGAAGGCTGCGGCCGACATTCGCTCCGCCGACGCCACCTACAAGCAGTTCATCATGGCGTCGACGGACAAGGACCGCGCCCGCGTCGACCTGTCCTGTTTCGAGCTGAAGACCGAGCACTGGCTCCGGTCTCTCAACGCGGCCGAGCGGCACCGTCTTCGGTCTTCTGATCCGATGGAGCAGAGGCTTCACGTCTACGGCGGCCGCAACATCGCTGGCGTACGGCAGGCGCCGACGCTGATCTCTCCTGCGGCGGTGGATAGGATGGAAGCGGCTGCCGCCACGGCGCCACGGCAGTCATTCCAGGATCGCGTCCTGGAACTGCGCGGCCGTCGTGAGCGAGAACTCGACGAGGAGGTGGAGCGGCAACTTCCGCCCGTCCTCCTGGCGGCCTGTTGACGGTAGGTGCAGGGCCAGAATCAGAAAGCCCCGGCAGGTCCGGGGCTTTCTTTTCAAGACGTGAGGATGTGGTGCAGGAGAAGGTACTCATTGGCTTGTCGGCGGGCGGCCGACACCTCGCTACGAAGCCGGGCGATCTCTCGGTTGGCCGCCGCCAGCGCTGCCTCCGCTGCATCGGCTCGGGCCTCCTGCGCCTGGGCCTCGCGGACCCAGCCCCAGGCGACTTGCTGAAGGTTCTGACGCTGAGCATTCTGATACCCTCGGCGGGCGCCGTTAAGGGCAGCGAAGCCGACACCCATGATGCCTGCCGTGAAGGCTTCGTCCATTCCTGCGACTGGATTGCTACTCATGATTCGAAACTCCCCACCCCGTCGGTTGCCCGCCAAGGGAAAGATGAGCTCACGGGATTACCGCGTCAACGGATTTGTCGTGTATCTGCAGTCACTTGGTTAAGGCCAAGCGATCGAGGAGGGGGGTGGACTGACCCGCCAACGGATCTATCGTTTCGTTGGCGGTATCATTGGCGGGAGTTTCGGGCCTCCCGCTAAGTCCTTGAAATCATTGGTCGGAGCGAGAGGATTCGAACCTCCGACCCCCTCGTCCCGAACGAGGTGCGCTACCAGGCTGCGCTACGCTCCGCCAAAGTGGGCTTCGTATAGCGCCCGCTCTCGCGGTGCGCAAGCCGTCTCTTTCATGTTCTTCACAGGCAGTTATCAAAGTGGGGATGAAAATGGACGGTCGTTGAAACCTCCCGCGCATATCGCGGCTTGTTCCTGCGAACGAGGGAACGCGATGCTTGTCTTCTTGGATTTCGAAGCCTCTTCGCTTGGCAAGAAGAGCTACCCCATCGAGGTGGGTTGGGTCTTCGAGGATGGCCGGGAGGAGGCGCATCTCATCCGGCCCGCGCCGGACTGGATCGACTGGGACGACGAAGCCGCGGCAATTCACAACATCACGCGGGAGATGCTGGTGGGCGAGGGCACCTCGCACGTGGTGGTGGCGGAGCGGATGGCGAGCGAACTGGGCGGGCACCGGCTTTGCGCCAGCGCGCCCTCCTGGGATGGCAAGTGGCTGAGTGCGCTCCTGCGCGCGGGCGGCCGGCCCCGCCACGAGCTGCGATTGGAGAAAACCGACGATGTGCAGGCCGAGACGGCACGCTCCATGCTTCTTGCGCGGGGCGTGGTTCCGAATGAAATCGCGGGGTTGACGGCGGAGATCCTCGCCGCCGCCCGCGCCGAAGCCGAGCAACGCGTGCCCCGGCACAGGGCGCTGGAAGACGCACGGCAGGAACTCGCGACCTGGCGGGAGGTGCGGCGGCTGGCGGAAGCGGCGGAGTTGTTGTGATAATCGGCGGCCAGGTGATAGTCCCGGCATGGCGACGCATGCTTCGTCACCGAAGCGGGCAAGGGAGGCGACGTTGAACTACGACATCGACCAGATCGAGGGGGCCTGCCATTGCGGCGCGGTGCGCTTTCGCGTGAAGCTGACGGATGGGCTTCACACGGCGCGGCGTTGCACCTGTTCCTATTGCCGGATGCGCGGGGCGGTCGCGGTCTCGGCAGCGGTGGGCGATCTGGAGATTCTGCAGGGCGCCGACGCGCTGACGCTCTACGAGTTCAACACGCACGTCGCGAAGCATTATTTCTGCTCGCGCTGCGGTATCTACACGCATCACAAGCGCCGCTCCGACCCGAACCTCTTCGGCGTCAACGTCGCGTGCCTTTCCGGGATCAGCCCCTTCGATTTTCCCGAGGTGCCGGTGAACGACGGCGTGACCCATCCACAGGATAGCGGCAGTCATCGTGTGGCCGGGGTCCTGAAGTTCATCCCGACGGAATAGACCCTCGAAACGCGCCCGATCGTGCGTTCAAGGCCGCTTTAGCCTCGGCTGCGGCTGTCATCAAACCGTGACCTGCTCGGGACAGAAGGGCGTCAGCGCGCATTTCTCGCGCCTTTTCGAACCCGGAGCCGGACACCATGGCCAATCGTAATCTTCTGAGGACAACTTTTTCGTCCGTCATCCTGCTGGTTTCCGGCGCGGCCGTGGGCCATGCGCAGGAGCCTGCTTCGGCCAATGCGACGACGGTACGCGCGGCGCAGGGCGACCTGAAGGCGCCCGGCGGCGCGCGCCGTCTCAGTGGCGATGCGACGGAGGCCATGCGGGCGGCGCTCGTCACCGGCCCGGCGAAGAACGTGATCCTGCTGATCGGCGACGGCATGGGCGATTCGGAGATCACGCTCGCCCGCAACTATGCGGAAGGCGCCGGCGGCTTCTTCAAGGGGATCGACGCGTTGCCGGTCACCGGACAGTACACGCACTATTCCCTGCACAAGGATACAGGCAAGCCGGACTACGTGACCGACTCCGCCGCGTCCGGCACAGCGTGGTCCACGGGCGTGAAGAGCTATAACGGCGCGATCGGCGTCGATGTGGAAGGCAAGCCGCACCGGACGATCCTGGAGCTGGCGAAGGCCGCCGGGCTTGCCACGGGCGACGTATCCACCGCCGAGTTGCAGGACGCCACCCCGGCCGTGCTCGTGGCGCATGTCACGGACCGCAAATGCTATGGCCCCAAGGCCACGACCGCGAAGTGTGCCGGCAACGCGCTGGAAAAGGGCGGCGCGGGCTCCATCGCCGAGCAGATGCTGAACACGCGTCCGGACGTGATGCTGGGCGGCGGCGCTGAAACCTTCAACGAGATCGCGACGGCCGGCGAGTGGCAGGGCAAGACCCTGATGGATCAGGCGCAGACGCGCGGATTCAAGGTCGTGAAGAACGCCGACGAGCTGAAGGCCGTCACAAAGGCCAACGGGGACGCGCCGGTGCTCGGCCTCTTCGCGCCTAGCAACATGCCCGTTCGCTGGAACGGCCCGAAGGCCAGCCTGCATGGCAATCTCGACAAGCCGGCCGTGACCTGCGAGCCAAATGCCGAGCGCACCGCCGCGATCCCGACTTTGGCCGACATGACGGGCAAGGCGATCGAGCTCCTCAGCACCAACGAAAAGGGCTTCTTCCTGCAGGTGGAGGGCGCGTCCATCGACAAGCAGGACCATGCCGCCAATCCCTGCGGCCAGATCGGCGAGACGGTGGACCTCGACGAAGCCGTGCAGAAGGCGCTGGAATTCGCCCGCAAGGATGGTCACACTCTGGTCGTCGTCACGGCCGACCACGCCCATTCCAGCCAGATCGTCGAGCCCGACACCAAGGCGCCGGGGCTGACGGAAGCGCTGATGACCAAGGACGGCTCGGTGATGGCGGTGAGCTACGGCAATTCCGAGACCGACTCGCAGGGCCATACCGGCACGCAGCTTCGCGTCGCCGCCTTCGGTCCGGGCGCCGCCAACGTCATGGGCCTGACGGACCAGACGGACCTCTTCTTCACCATGCGCGATGCGCTCAGCCTGAAGTAAGCCTCAAGCCGCACAGGCAGTTCAGAGAGCCCGTCGCCTCCCCGGAGGCGGCGGGTTTTCGTTTTGGCGGTTGGCGGTGTCCGGCGGTGTCACGGACCGGTGGCGAGGACCCGGAGATAGGATTCCAGCCGCAGCGCCCGTTCGCGCGTCAGCGCCATGACCTCGTCGGCCTGCATCGGGACATACATCGTGCCCTGCAACGTCTCGAACAGCGCGCTTTGCGTCTTGCGCTCACTGTCGCGGAAGGCGAGCCACGCGCGCTGGGAAAGCTTCAGCTTCTCCGCGGCCGGGGCGGCCAGCGCCTTTACCAGCGCGCCATAGGCCTTGTTCAGCCGCCGATCATAATCCTTCGCCGCAGTATCCTCGCAATCGGTCATGCCGGCGGTCGAGGTGCCACGATCGCTGTTGAGGCAGGCGTCCAGGGTTTTGGCTGTCGGGTCTTCCGGCGCGTCAGAGGCGGCGAGCGCCGGCGTGGCGGCGGTGAGAAGAAGGGCGGCGAGAGCGGGGCGAATAGGGATCATCAATTAACCTGCAACGCCGTTCGGCCGAAGATCAAACCCATTCTCGCGAGCCAAGATTGCGAGTAGCCGAATCTAATTAGGCAGTTTTGGAGTTTGGGCGCTGAGTACGTGTAGCTGCGGAGCGCTTTGAAGCTGTTTTTGTCGGAGCGCCGGCGATGCCTTTCCTGGGCGATGTTGGTTTTGCGCCAACTTGCCCGGCAGGTTTACCGAGGCCGCTAGACTTCGGTCTTTGCCGTCGCTTGTCTGTCTCTCGGGAGAGGGGAGGCTTGCTCGCCTGCTCAGCTACAACGGCTGCGACCACTCGACGTAAACCGGCTGCGATATCTTCGTAAGCTGAGTCTCTATTCTTCCACTCGGTTACCGACTTGCCGTCTTTCGGAAGCGATCTATACCGCACCATCTCAGTATGCTTCCACTCGCAGGGGCGAATGATCGCAGCAACTACATGCATGGTCTTTCGCTGGCGTCGGCGGAGCGCGTACTGGTACTCTATGTCGAAGCAGTAGTGAGATGCTAGGTAATCGGGGCTGACCAAGGCCACGAACACGTTGGATTGCCGCAAGGCTTTCCGGATCTCTGGAGTGAGTTCTCCCCCTTCGAGGATGTCGTGATCCCACCAGAGGGAAATGAGTCCTTGGCGCTTCAACGGAGCGAGGTGCGTCCGCAGCTTGTCCCAGTGAACTTCGTCCTTGTGAGAGTACGAGACGAAGACATTCACAGTGTTCTTTGTCTCGGGCAAACGGATCATCTCCGCCGGCTTAGTTCACCAACCTTTTGCAAGGTCAGTGCGTTTGCAGCGGGGGCAATGAATGCGCCCGAGCTGAGTTTCGCGTCGTTGAGCCTCCTGTATCTCCTCTTTCGTGAGAACAGTTTCTTCGAACCGGTTGCCGCAATTGTCGCACCGAAAGCGAACTTGGGATGGCATCGCCGCTACTCCGTTACGGGTGAACTCTCTTCCGCTTCCACTCCTGATAAGGTGCCTCCGCGTAAGCCGCGGAGGCATCTGTTATCGTCCTGTTTCTCAGCTGCAGCCGCTCGTGGAGCCGCAGGTGTCGCACTTCAGGCAGGTGCCGTTGCGGACCATCGTGAAGTTGCCGCACTCCGAGCAGTTCTCGCCCTCGTAGCCCTTCATCCGGGCTTCCGCGACCTTGGCCGCCTTGTTGGCGCGGGCATGATGCTCGGCGTCGTGCTGACGGTCGTGCTCGTGCTCATGATGGTGCTCGTGAGCCTCGAAGCCGGAGATCTCCGTTTCCGGCGCCAGTTCCCGCTTGAAGGCGGTGTTGCCGGAAACCGCGACCGCGATCGAACCCGGAGCCTTGGCGACAGCCACGGCCGGAGCGAGCGTCACGCCGCCTTTGCCCGCGGCCGAACCACCGGCCGAGCCGCCATTGCCGCCGCCGAAGCCCTTCGGCTCGCCGGAGACCAGCTGCAGCGAAGTCTGCCGGCCCCGGGTGTAGCCGCTGGAAACCGGAGCCGCGTTCACCTGCCGATCGTCGGCGACGCCGCGGCCGATGGTGGTGGAATGCGTGTCGTCGGGGGTGACATGCGCGAGGTCGTGGCGGCTGAGATAGGAGACGGCCAGCTCGCGGAACACGTAATCCAGGATCGACGTGGCGTTCTTGATCGCGGCATTGCCGGAGACCATGCCGGCCGGCTCGAAGCGGGTGAAGGTGAAGGCCTCCACGTATTCCTCGAGCGGCACGCCGTATTGCAGGCCCAGCGAGATCGCGATGGCGAAGTTGTTCATCATCGCGCGGAAGGCGGCGCCTTCCTTGTGCATGTCGATGAAGATCTCGCCGAGGCGGCCGTCGTCGTATTCGCCGGTGTGGATATAGACCTTGTGGCCGCCGACGATCGCCTTCTGGGCATAGCCCTTGCGGCGGTCCGGCATCTTCTCGCGGGTGCGGACCTGGCGCTCGATGATGCGCTCCACGATGCGCTCGGCCGCGATCGCCGCCTTGGCCGGGGCGGGGGCCGCGATCAGGGCTTCCATCAGGTCCTCTTCCTCGTCCTCCTCGTCGGCGATAAGAGACGCGTTCAGCGGCTGCGACAGCTTGGAGCCGTCGCGATAGAGCGCGTTGGCCTTCAGGGCGAGGCGCCAGGAGAGCATGTAGGCCTCCTTGCAATCATCGACCGTCGCGGAGTTCGGCATGTTGATGGTCTTGGAGATCGAGCCCGAGATAAAGGGCTGCGCCGCCGCCAGCATGTGAATGTGGCTGTTGACCGAAAGGTAGCGCTTGCCGAGGCGGCCGCAGGGATTGGCGCAATCGAAGACGGCGAGATGCTCGTCCTTCAGCTCCGGCGCGCCTTCCACGGTCATCGCGCCGCAGCAGAAGATGTTGGCGGCGTCGATGTCCTTGCGGGAGAAGCCGATGGCGGCGAGCAGGTCGAACGACATGTCGTTCAGCTGCTCGTCGGTGAGCTTCAGCACGTCCTTGCAGAAGTCCTCGCCCAGCGACCACTTGTTGAAGGCGAACTTGATGTCGAAGGCCGCACCCAGGCCGCCTTCGAGCGCCGCGATCTTCTCCTCGGTGAAGCCCTTGGCCTTCAGCGTCTCGTGGTTGACGCCGGGCGCGTTCTTCAGCGTGCCGTGGCCGACCGCATAGGAGATGATGTTGTCGACCTGCCTCTGGTCGTAGCCGAGCGTGGCGAGCGCTTCCGGCACCGCGCGGTTGATAATCTTGAAGTAGCCACCGCCGGCGAGCTTCTTGAACTTCACCAGCGCGAAGTCCGGCTCGATGCCCGTCGTGTCGCAATCCATGATCAGGCCGATCGTGCCGGTCGGCGCGACGACGGTGGACTGGGCGTTGCGGTAGCCGTGCCATTCGCCGAGCGCCAGCGCCTGGTCCCAGGCATGGACGGCGCGGGCGGCGAGGTTGTCGCCGTTGCCGCCGAGCGTCTTCAGCGACGAGTGGTCGAGCGGCACGGGCGTGACATGCAGCTTCTCGTAGCCGGCGGTCTCGCCACGGGCGGCGCGGGCATGGTTGCGCATGACCTTGAGCATGACCTCGCGGTTGCGCTCGAAGCCGGCGAAGGGCCCGCGCTCCTTGGCCATCTCGGCCGAGGTCGCATAGGACACGCCCGTCATGATCGCGGTGATTGCGCCGCAGATGGCGCGGCCTTCCGCCGAATCGTAGGGAATGCCGGAGGTCATCAGCAGGCCGCCGATATTGGCGTAGCCGAGGCCCAGCGTCCGGTACTCGTAGGAGAGGCGGGCGATTTCCTTGGACGGGAACTGCGCCATCAGCACGGACACTTCCAGAACGACGGTCCACAGGCGCGTGGCGTGCTCGAAGGCGACCGTGTCGAACTCCTGGCCGTTCTTGCGGAACTGCAGGAGGTTCATGGAGGCGAGATTGCAGGCCGTGTCGTCCAGGAACATGTATTCCGAGCACGGGTTGGAAGCGCGGATCTCGCCGTCGTTCAGGCAGGTGTGCCAGTCGTTGATCGTGGTGTGGAAGTGAATGCCCGGATCGGCGGACGCCCAGGCGGCATAGCCGATGCGCTCCCAGAGATCGCGGGCCTGCAGGGTCTTGGCGACCTTGCCGTCGGTGCGGCGGATCAGGTTCCAGTCGCCGTCATTCTCAACGGCGTTGAGGAAGCCGTCTTCCACGCGCACGGTGTTGTTGGAGTTCTGGCCGGCAACGGTCAGGTACGCCTCGGAATCCCAGTCGGTGTTGTAGACGGGGAATTCGATGTCCTTGTAGCCCTGCTTGGCGAACTGGATCACGCGCTGGACGTAGTTTTCCGGCACCTGCGCCTTCTTGGCGGCGCGGATCTCGCGCTTCAGGGCGGGGTTCTTCGCGGGGTCGAAGCAGTCGCCCTCCGGCCCGTCGCAATTGACGCAGGCCTTCATCACGGCGCTCAGGTGCCTTGAGACGACCTTGGAACCGGTGACGAGAGCGGCGACCTTCTGCTCTTCCTTCACCTTCCAGTCGATGTAGGCCTCGATGTCGGGATGGTCGATGTCGACCACGACCATCTTGGCCGCGCGGCGCGTCGTGCCACCGGACTTGATGGCGCCGGCCGCGCGGTCGCCGATCTTCAGGAAGGACATCAGGCCGGAGGACTTGCCGCCGCCGGACAGCCGCTCGCCTTCGCCGCGCAGACGCGAGAAGTTGGAGCCGGTGCCGGAGCCGTACTTGAAGAGGCGGGCTTCGCGCACCCACAGGTCCATGATGCCGCCCTCGTTGACGAGGTCGTCGCCGACGGACTGGATGAAGCAGGCATGCGGCTGCGGATGCTCGTAGGCCGACTTGGACTTCACTAGCTTGCCGGTCTCGAAGTCCACGTAATAGTGGCCCTGGCCGGGGCCGTCGATGCCATAGGCCCAGTGCAGGCCGGTGTTGAACCATTGCGGCGAGTTCGGCGCGGCCTTCTGCGTCGCCAGCATGAAGCGCAGCTCGTCATAGAAGGCCTGCGCGTCGGCCTCGCCGTCGAAGTACTGGCCCTTCCAGCCCCAGTAGGTCCACGCGCCGGCAAGGCGATCGAAGACCTGGCGCGAATCGATCTCGGAGCCGTAGCGCTCGCCGGCGGGAAGGGCGGCCAGCGCTTCCGTGTCGGCGACCGAGCGCCAGAGCCATGAGGGGATGGAGGTTTCCTCCACCTTCTTCAGGCGGGCGGGGACGCCGGCCTTGCGGAAGTACTTCTGGGCGATGATGTCGCTGGCGACCTGGCTCCAGGAGGCCGGCACCTGGATATCGGCCAGGCGGAAGACGATCGAGCCGTCCGGGTTGCGGATTTCGCTGGTGGCGGTCCGGAACGCGATCCCCTCGTAGGGCGACTGGCCTTCGCTCGTATAATGCCGCTCGATCCGCATGTTCAGCCTCGTCGTTGGCAAGCACTACATATGGTGCTTCAGCCGAGTGTTATCCATAAATCTTGCGTTTGTCTAAATGGCGGACGTGCAAAGGCGTTCGGCGGGAACAGGGGTTCCGCCGCTTGACGCCTTACGCAACTGACACGCTGATCAAGACACTCGCCCCCGATTTCGCGGGGCATGCCGGAAGCTACTGGTAGTGAGGCCGAGGCGTCAAGAACGTCTAGTTCTGGGGTTTGGCGGTTTCCCGCTGTCAATATCTAGATTTTTTTCTTCGCTCGGATTGGGGGGCGAACGGACAATGCGGACGGGACTTCGGGGATAAACGCCTAAGCCCCTGATTTCACGTGCGAGTCTCGCGCCGTCAGCCGGTGGATAAGTCTGAACGAAGCATGTTGCGATTTTGAGACAGCCGCTTTGCCTCTGCACGAGATGCCTCTATAAGGCGCACATCGCGCCTCGAACTCGCGCAAACGGAATCCGCAACGGGCCGGAATGGCGCTCTCGCACTCTCCTGATCTTCGCACCCTTTCCCGATCCCCGGCGCCCGCCGGCGGAATCGTCCGGCCGTACGCGGCCTGCCGCGCCCGGGAGCAGGGCAGGAGTGATTCGAGCGGGTCGCACAGTGCCGCTTCGCCGTTCTCCTTCATCGTGAAGAGATGGGCGAAGGGAGCCGCGGCCGGGTCGACGGTTGCCGCGAAGATTTCACAAGACTTGCCCGGATCGCCTTTGACGCAAAACTTTCACCCTTTCTATCGCGGCGAAGGGCGTTATCTGCGATACCGGCGCGAACCTTCACCTGCTGACCACCGGCGTGCCGGTGGTTGAGGACTGGATAAACGGATCAGGCATGGCTGATAAGAAACAGAGCGTGGACAAGGAACTCATTCGGGACCTCGCGTCCCTGTTGAATGAGACGGACCTCACCGAGATCGAGGTCGAGCAGGACAATCTCCGCATCCGCGTCTCCCGCATGAACCGTGGGGGAGCGGCGCCGCAGATGGTCTATGCCGGCGCCCCGCCCGCATCGGCCCCCGCTGCCGCCTCACCAGCCGCGGCCGCGCCGGCCGCAGATCCGGCACGCCACCCCGGCATGGTTCCCTCGCCGATGGTCGGTACGCTCTATCGCGCCTCCGCGCCCGGTTCGAAGCCATTCGTGGAGGTCGGCGACACGGTCAAGGAAGGTCAGACCATCCTGATCGTCGAAGCCATGAAGCACATGAACGAAGTGGCGAGCCCGCGTTCCGGCAAGATCACGTCCATCCTCGTGGATGACGGCCAGCCGGTCGAATACGGCGAGCCGCTGATGATCATCGAATGATCCGCATCCGCCGGTAACCTGATGTTCAAAAAGATCCTCATCGCCAATCGCGGCGAAATCGCCCTCCGCATCCTGCGCGCCTGCAAGGAACTCGGGATCGAGACGGTGGCCGTGCACTCCACCGCCGACGCGGATGCGATGCATGTGCGCCTCGCCGACGAAAGCGTCTGCATCGGCCCGCCCGCCGCCAGCGAGAGCTACCTCAACATTCCCCGGATCGTCGCCGCCTGCGAGATCACCGGGGCCGAGGCTGTGCATCCCGGCTACGGCTTCCTTTCCGAGAACGCGCGCTTCGCCGACATCCTGGACGCGCACGGCATCGCCTTCATCGGCCCTTCGGCGGACCATATCCGCATCATGGGCGACAAGATTCAGGCGAAGGAAACCGCGATCCGCCTCGGCATTCCCGTTGTGCCGGGATCGGAGGGCGCGCTTCGCGACGAGGCCGAGGCTCAGGCCGTGGCCGACAAGATGGGCTATCCCGTGCTCATCAAGGCGGCGGCCGGCGGCGGCGGTCGTGGCATGAAGGTGGCCGAGACGGCCGAGGACCTGCCGAAGGCGCTGGCAACCGCCAAGGCGGAAGCCCGCGCGGCCTTCGGCGACGATGCGGTCTATCTGGAAAAATACCTTTCCAAGCCCCGCCACATCGAAGTGCAGGTCATCGGCGACGGCAAGGGCAAGGCCGTGCATCTGGGCGAGCGCGACTGCTCGTTGCAGCGCCGCCACCAGAAGGTCTGGGAAGAGGCGCTCGCCCCGACGATCACGCCCGAAGAACGCGAGCGCATCGGCGGCATCGTGGCCAGCGCCATGGCCGGGCTCGGCTATTCCGGCGCGGGCACCATCGAGTTCCTCTACGAGAACGGCGAGTTCTACTTCATCGAAATGAACACCCGCCTGCAGGTCGAGCATCCCGTGACGGAAGCGGTGACCGGCATCGATCTCGTCGTGGAGCAGATCCGCGTCGCGGCGGGCGAGGGGCTTTCCTTCAGCCAGGAAGACGTCAAGTTCGCCGGCCATGCCATCGAGTGCCGCATCAATGCGGAGAACCCGCTGACCTTCGCGCCGTCGCCGGGCCGGATCACCTATTACCATCCCCCGGGCGGTCTCGGCGTTCGCGTCGATTCCGGGGTCTACCAGGGCTATGCCGTCCCGCCGAACTACGACAGCCTGATCGGCAAGCTGATCGTCTATGGCCGCGACCGGCAGGAAACGCTGGCGCGCCTGCGTCGCGCGCTGGACGAGATCGTCGTGGACGGCATCCAGACCACGGTGCCGCTCTTCCGCGATCTCGCCAACGAGCCGGACATCATCGCCGGCAATTACGACATCCGCTGGCTGGAAACCTATCTGGCCGGGCGGCGCGAGGCTCTGGCCGGAGCCTGAAGCGTGCCGACATTGGACCCGATGGACGAGATCACCCCCGAACTCGTTCTTCGGGCCTATGCCTACGGCATCTTTCCCATGGCCGAATCAGCCGACGACCCGACCCTCTTCTGGGTCGAGCCGAAGCTGAGGGGGGTCATCCCGCTCGATACCTTCCACGTTCCGCGCCGGCTGGCGCGGACCGTGCGGGCCGGTCCCTTCGAAGTCCGATTCGATACCGACTTCGAGGGGGTCATTTCCGGCTGCGCCGCGGCACGGCCGGACGCGGATGAGACCTGGATCAATCCCGCGATCCGCGAGCTCTACGGCGCGCTCTTTCGCAGCGGCCATGTCCATACGGTGGAAACCTGGCGTGAGGGGCGGCTCGTGGGCGGCCTCTACGGCGTCCATCTCGGCAGCGCCTTCTTCGGCGAGAGCATGTTCTCCTTCGAGCGCGACGCGTCCAAGTTCGCGCTGGTAAAGCTGGTGGAGCGGCTGAAGGCCCACGGCTTCACCCTGCTCGACACCCAGTTCGTCACCGAGCACCTTTCCCAGTTCGGTGCGATCGAGATACCCCGGGCGGAGTATAAGCGCCGCCTGCAAAAGGCACTTACGATCGAATCGACGTTCTGAGGGAACCCGGCCGCGACCTCCGTCTTGGAACAGGGGGAAGCGGACTTTGGGGGGAGCCGATGAGCAGCGCGAACAATCTGCGCGGGATCGACCATATCGGCGTGGCCGTTACGAACATCGAGGAAGCCACCGAGTTTCTTGTCACCGCCTTCGGCGCCGAAACCATCTATGAAACCCTGCCACGGGGCGCCGACCCGCAGCAAGGGCCGGAGGCTGAGGCGAAGCTCGGCCTCGCGCCGGGGGCGAAGGTTACCGCCATCCGCATGCTGCAGCTCTGCCGGGGACCGGGGATCGAACTCTTCCAGATCAGCGCGCCGGACCAGCGGCCGCCTGCGCGGGCGAGCGATCTCGGACTGCAGCATCTCGCCATCTATGTTGAGGACATGAACGCGGCGACGAGCCGCTTCGCCGCTGCCGGCGGCGAACTCCTGACCGGACCGCATCCTCTGCCGCCGCTGGAAGCCGGACGCGGCAACGTCTTCCGCTACGGCCGCACGCCATGGGGCATGACGGTGGAATTCATCACCTATCCCTCGCCGCAGGGCTACTGCGAGGAAACGCCGCTCAGGCGCTGGACGCCCGAAGAATAACGCGGACGGCGGGCCCGCCGCCCAACGGGCGATCAATCCTCGGGCGCGCCGGCCTCGGGGGCCGCCTGCGGCGTGGTGTCGGTTCCGACGGGAGGAGCTTCCATCTGCTCCTGCGCATTCGGGTTGTCGGTCGATTCCTTGGACATCTGCTGTTTGCAGTCCACGAGCCAGACGTCGTAGACGGGATGCTCGACGGCATGGAGGCCGGGGCTCGCGGCGAACATCCAGCCGGTGAAGATGCGCTGCACCTTCCCCTCAAGCGTCACCTCGTCCACGTCGACGAAGGCCGTTGTCTGCGCGGGCTCCGTCGGCGGGCGCGTATGGCAGACCTTGGGCGTCACCCGGAGGGCGCCGAACTGCACGGTCTCGTCGATCCGCACGTCGAACTTCGTGACGCGGGCGGTGATCTTGTCGAGGCCTTCGAAGACCGCCACGGGATTCTTGATCGGCTCGGCCGATGCCGGGGAGGCGGCGAGGAGGGTCAGCAGGACACCGGTGGCGGGGAGAAGGTTGCGCATTGATCCAGATGGTTGGGCGGGATCGTCCCGCGGGTAAACGGCAGAACCGGTCAGCCGGGAAGCCGGGCGATGAACCTCAGTCGGACGTAATCGGCCGTCCAGTTGCCGGCGCGGTCGCAGAGCGAGGGCTTGAGCGCCCGGAGCACCCGGTCGTAGGCTTCCTCGCGCCGCTCGCCGAACTGGTCGAAAAAGGGAGCGCGCATGGTTTCCAGCCAGCCGCGCGCGCCGGTGGGCAGCGGCGTCGGGCGCGCGAACCGCGCGATCTTCTCCACCTCGAAGCCTCCGGCCCGCAGCATCGCGGAATACTCGTCCTCGGTCGGATAGAACCAGGGTCCGGCGATATCCACATCGCCGCCCATGGCGTCACCCACGGCGCGCATCGCGGTGGAAAGCGCCGCCACGTTCATATGGCCGCCGAATTCGGCGACAAATCGACCGCCGGGCTTCAGCGCCCGCGCCACGCCCGAGACGACCGCCTCGGGCCTGAGCATCCAGTGCAGGGCGGCATTGGAGAAGACCGCATCGAACTCGCGCTCGAAGGCGAGGGCGTGGCCGTCCATCAAGCGTACGTCCAGCCCGAGCTTGCGCGCGGCCTCGACGAAGTTATCGCTGGCGTCGACGCCGACGACATCGGCGCCGGCCTGCACCAGCTTCACCGTCAGCGCGCCATCGCCGCAGCCGAGATCCAGGATCCGTTCGCCGGGCCCAGGCGCGAGCCATTCAACCACGCCGGCGCCGAGATCCGACACGAAGCGCGTATTTCGCTCGTAGGTGTCCGCCGACCAGGTCTGGCGCGATGTCGGCTCGGGATGCGAGGTGGCCACGATCTAGCCGCTCAGGGCGTCCAGGCGTCGTAGTCGCCGGTCACCTCGGGGCGTCGCTCGCCGGAGAGCATGGAGCCCTTCGGCCGGTACGCGGCGGGCGTGCCCGTCAGGTTGGCGAGGTGGGGCTTCTGCCAATCGTGCGCACGATAATTTTCCTGCGGCGGGGCGATATCGGTCTTCTTGGTCATCCAGCCGTACCAGCCCGGGGGAATGCGGGAGGCTTCCACCTCGCCGGAATAGATCACCCAGCGGCGCCCGATGGAGGGATCCTGATAATAGCTGTTGCCGGCCTCGTCGGTGCCGACCAGCTGTCCCTTGCGCCAGGTGTAGAAGCGCGTACCGATCGTTTGACCGTTCCACCACGTGACGAACTGAAGAAGGAAGGCTTTCATATCTGCTCCCGAGCGAGGCCAAAGAGGCAATAGCCCTTCGCGTCGCTGAAATAAAGCATTGCGAGCCGGTTCGGTTCAGCAGCTCGTATTGCCGCAGCTCCGCACGGCGGCGATCTTTTCCTGCAGCGCGTCGAAGCCGACCGCGCCGGAGATCTCCTCGTTGCCGATCACCCAGGACGGCGTCCCGGAAATCCCGAGCGCATCCGCGATCTGGCGCACCTCGGCGAAGTTCTGGTCCACCTCCGGCTTGGCGGCCTGCTTCTGCAGCGCGGCCGTATCGAGGCCGAGATCCTTGGCGACGGCGAGCGCCTTCTGCGTGCTGGCATTGCCGTTGCGACCGAGCAGCTCGACATGGAAACGGGGGTATTCGTCGGGGAAGAGGTCCTTCACCGCGACGGAGATGCGCGCCGCGTCGAGCGAGCCCTGCGACAGGATCGGGAATTCCTTCATCACGACGCGGAGGTCGGGGTTCGCCTTCACCAGCGCCTGCATGTCGGGAAGCGAATGTTTGCAATAGCCGCAATTGTAATCGAAGAACTCGACCAGCGTGACCTTGCCCTTGGGATTGCCGATCACCGCCTGGTTGGTGGAATCGAAGATCTTGTCATGCAGCCCGGCGATCGCCTGGGTCTGCTGATCCTTCTCCTGCTCCTGCTGGCGGGTCTGCAACTTCTGGATCGCCTGCGCGATCACTTCGGGATGGGCGAGCAGGTAATCGTGGACGATGCCTTCGATCTCGCTTTTCTGCGGAGCGCTGGTCTCAGCCATGGCGGGCAGCGGGGCAAGGCTCGCGGCGAGCGCTCCGGCGGCGACGATGTTCAGAAGGCGGCGCATGAAGAGGCTCCTGTGAGCGGCGGCAACGCGACAATTTTCGGATCGGGCGATAACAGGCTTCTCTATAGCCTGAATCGCGGCTTTATGCAGGCCGGGGGTTTCGCAACGTGAACGAAGCCTGATCGAACTCCAGAACAGGGGACTACCATGTCGGGCGCCGGCTTGAGCGGTTTCCTGCTGGGCGCCAGCCTGATCGTCGCGATCGGGGCCCAGAACGCCTTTCTTCTCCGGCAGGGGCTGATCGGCGGGCCGGTCTTCGTGCTGGCGCTGATCTGCGCGCTCTCGGATGCCTTGTTGATCGCCGCCGGCGTCGGCGGATTCGGCACGCTGGTCGCGAGCTCGCCCTTGCTCCTGGAAGCGGCGACGCTGTTCGGCGCGGCGTTCCTGTTCGTCTACGGCGCGCTGGCATTCAGGCGCACCCTGCGGCCGGAAGCGCTGAAGCCGGCGGGCGAGCGCGGTGGAACCGCGAGGCAGGCGGTGCTTGCCTGCCTTGCCTTCACCTTCCTGAATCCGCACGTCTATCTGGATACGGTGCTGCTGGTCGGCAGCCTTTCCGCGCAATTCAGGGGCTGGGGCCGGCTGGCCTATGGCGCGGGAGCGGCGCTCGCCTCCTTCGTCTGGTTTTTCGGGCTCGGCTATGGAGCGAGGCTGCTGGCCCCGCTCTTTGCCCGCCCGGTGGCCTGGCGCGTGCTGGATTTCCTGATCGGCCTCGTGATGTGGGCGATAGCCCTCACGCTGCTCCATCGGCTGGCGACCTGAAGGGAGCCCCGGTCAGGATTGCTGGCGGCGCGGCTGCGAAGGCCGGCGCGGCGCATAGATGCTGTCGCGGAGCGGGGCGAGAAGCGCCCGATCGGCGGAGAGCTTCTCCATCACCGCGATGGAAGCCCGGGCGAACGCGAGGAGCGGCGCGTCGATCTCGCCTTCCTCCCGCACCATTATGGCCCCGCCGGTGCGGCTGGCGCAGAGCAGGACGCCTTCGCCCGCGTTCATCCGCAGCACGGCATGGGCACGAACTTCATCGCCCTGAGATGTTTCCGGCAGGGTGAAGACGACTTCGGCATCCAGGCTGCGCGCCGCGCCGCGCACGATCTGCGTCCAGGATTGCTGGCCCGTATCGGCCGCTTCGAGCGCCAGCTTGAGCTGCAACGCAGCCGGGAGGGACAGCGCTTCCGTGGCCGCGTCGGCGGCGATCTGGTCGGTCTTGTTCATCATCGGTACCATCAACCATTCCGTGACGTCGCGGAGACGATTGACTCGCGAATCAGGCAGAACGGAGGAAGAAAGGGGTCATCCGCATGATTGTCGCCTGCGCGCCCGGCACCGACCCGAATCGGCGCCCGCCATTCCGGCTCCTTCCCAGCGGGCACGGCGGCGGGCCCGCCCGATATTTCGCGCCGGCCCGCGCGGCCGTCGCATGAGGGGCCGTGTCGTCATTCCGCGATCCCACGCCGCCACATGGAGCGGGCGCATCGGCGCGCTGTCGTTGCCGGTGCTGACGCTTGCCAGCCTTGGCTATCGGTTCGGCCCCATCCCGGACGTCGCCATCCTTCCGGTGCTGGCGCTGGGATTCGGCCTCGCCATCGTGTCGCTTTGCCTGGCTGCCTACGCCTTCGTGTCGATCTGGTTTACCGGAGGCTATGGCGCCGGGCGGGCGTTTTCCGGCGTCGTCTTTTCGCTCCCGGCCCTGGCCTGGCTGGGACTGGCCGGCTATGGCGCATCCATCGCGCCGCAACTCAGCGATATCAGCACCGACCTCGTCGATCCCCCGGCTTTTACCGCCGCCGCCATCGCGCCACCCACGGCCGGAGAGCTTGCGGCGCAGGCGAAGGCCTATCCGGATGTCGGCGCGCATGTGTTTCCGATCGGACCGGAGCAGGTCTATGACGCCGTGGAAACGCTGGTGCAGAACCGCGGCTGGCAGATCACGGCCGACATTCCGCCGGATGACGGCGACGCCAGCCGCATCGAAGCCGTGGCGACCTCTCTGGTCTTCGGCTTCCGCGACGACGTGGTGATCCGAATCGAGCGCACGGCCGGCGGAACGCGTGTCGACATGCGCTCCCGCTCGCGGATCGGCACGCACGATCTCGGCACGAATGCGAGGCGGATCAAGGCCTTCTTCGGCGAGCTGGACCTGCTGCTGGAAGGTGGCTACACGCCCGACCGCTCGCCTGCCCGTTCGTAGCTGCCGTCCAGTCCGGTGCCGCTCACCGCTCGCACCAGGCCGCGCTCGGCGAGGTGCTCGAGATGGGCGAGCGTGGAAAGCGAGGCGCTTCGGTGAAGCTTCGGATCGAGGTCGCGGTAGATCGCCGCCACCATCTCGGGGATCGTTCGATCGCCGTCCGCCAGTCGCTGGAGGATCGCGCGCTCCCGCATCTTGCGATGGGTGCGAAGGCCCCGGACCAGCCGGTGCGGATTGGCGAGGGGACCGCCATGGCCGGGCAGGTAAAGCGTCTCCGGCCGTTCCAGCAGGCGATCGAGCGAGGCCATGTAGTCGCGCATCGAGCCGTCCGGCGGAGCGACGACGGTGGTCGCCCAGCCCATCACGTGGTCGCCGGGAAAGAGGACACCATGCTCCGGCAGGGCGAAGGCGAGATGATTGTCGGTGTGCCCAGGCGTGGCGACCGCCTCGATGACGAAGCCGCCAGCCTCGATGCGGTCGCCGTCGCCCAGAACGCGGTCCGGCCTGAATGCCTCGTCCGCGCCGGCGTCGAGCGTCGCATTCTCGTTCGGAGCCGCGGCGCGGGCGAGCCGGTGAGGGCCGCCGCCGGCGACCAGGGCCCCGGTCTTCTCCGCCAGAAAGGGAACGCCGGCGGAATGGTCGTTGTGGGTGTGCGTGACCAGGATATGGCTGACCGTCCGGCCATCGATCGCCCGCAGGACCGCATCGAGATGGACCGGGTCGTCCGGTCCGGGATCGATCACGACGAGCGTCTCGGTGCCGAGCAGATAGGTGTTGGTGCCGGTGAAGGTGAAGACGTTCGCGTTGGGAGCGGTGATGCGGACAATGCCGGGAAAGGCCGGCACGGCCTCGCCATGACGGGGGTTGAAACCCCGGTCGAAAGAAAGCGCCATGGCTATTCCGTCCTGTTGCTTGTCTTGCCGGATTCAGCGGCCCTCTTTATAGGGTCGAAGGAGTGTTTGGAAGGAATCGAGACATGAACGCGGTTGCTTATACGGGGGCTCTGGTGTCCCGGGTGCTTCCGGCCTCGCGCAATCAGCGACTGGCCATGAGCGCGGGTTTCGCGCTGCTGGGATCGCTGGTGCTCACGATCGCCGCGAAGACCGTTGTTCCCTTTGTCCCCGTGCCGATGACGCTGGGAAGCCTTGCGGTCGTGGCGATCGCGGCGGCTTATGGATCCCGCCTCGGCGTGGCGACGATGCTGCTCTATCTGGCCGAGGGCGCGATCGGTCTGCCGGTCTTTGCGGGAACGCCCGAAAAGGGCCTCGGGCTGATGTACATGGCCGGCCCCACGGGCGGCTATCTCGTCGGCTACCTGCTGGCGACCGCGCTGGTCGGCTTCCTTGCCGAGCGTGGCTTCGACCGTAATCCGCTGAAGCTCTTCGGCGCGATGCTGGCCGGCGATATCCTGATCTTCGCTTTCGGCGCCATCTGGCTTGGCACGCTGCTCGGCTGGGACAAGCCGATCATGGCCTTCGGCGTCACGCCCTTCCTCTTCGGCGATCTCGTGAAGATGGCGCTGGCCGCCTGCATCTTCCCGGCGGTGCGCAACCTGATCCGCCGCTGATCTTCTGACGGAAAGGCTCAGGCGAGCCTTTCCGCTCCAAGCTCCGGCGTCGCGCCATTCACTGTCGCGGCGCCGGGAATCCAGCCCTGCTCGATCCCGTGGCAGGCCACCAGCGTCGGTCCCGCCTGGACGAGTTCCGGCCGCACCGGAACGCAGATCTCCGGCCTGACATGCGGGCAGCGGGGATGGAACGGGCAACCGCTCGGCGGATTGAACGGCGACGGCAACTCACCCTTCAGCTTGATGCGCGTCTGCGCCCGGGCCGGTTCTGGCACCGGTGTGGCGGAGAGCAAAGCGCGCGTATAAGGATGCTGCGGCATCTCGAAGATCGCCTCGACGGGCGCGATCTCCACGGCGCGGCCGAGATACATCACCATCACCTTGTCGGCGACGAAGCGGACGACCGAAAGGTTGTGGCTGATGAAGATGTAGGTGAGGCCGAGATCCTCCTGCAGGTCGGACAAGAGGTTCAGGATCTGCGCCTGGATCGATACGTCGAGGGCCGAAACCGGCTCGTCCAGCACCAGGATCTTGGGCTCCATCATCAGCGCGCGGGCGATGGCGATGCGCTGGCGCTGGCCGCCGGAAAACATGTGGGGGTAGCGCCCGTAGTGCTCGGGGCGAAGGCCGACGCGGGTCAGCATGTCGAGCGCGCGCTGCCGCCGTTCCGCTGCCGGGATGTTCGTGTTGATCTCCAGAGGTTCTTCCAGGATCGTGCCGATCTTCTGGCGCGGATTGAGCGAGCCGTAAGGGTTCTGGAAGACGATCTGCACCTTGCGGCGAAGCGCGGCCGGATCCGAACGGCCGGCGGTCACGTCCTCGCCGTCGATGATGAGGCGGCCGGCGCTCGGCTCCTCGATCATCGTCAGCAGGCGGGCGAGCGTGGACTTGCCGCAGCCGGATTCGCCGACGACGGCCAGCGTCGTGCCGGCCTCCACGCTGAACGAAGCATTGGCCAGCGCCTTCACGGTCGCGGGCTTGCGGAACGCCCCACGCCCCACTTCGTAGTGGCGGGCGAGGTCGGTGGCTTCGAGGATGGCCGTCATGCGGCTGCCTTTTCGGTATTGCGGGGGTAATGGCAAAGCGCGCGCCCGAGTTCGATCGGCTGGTGCGGAGGCACGACTTCGCGGCACATCTCGGTCGAATAAGGGCAGCGCGGATTGAAGACACAACCGGTCGGCCGGTCGCCCTGGCCGGGCACGACGCCCGGGATGGCGGGCAGGCGATTGCCGATCGCCCGCTCGGGCAGGGCACGGAGCAGCGCCTCCGTATAGGGGTGATGCGGCGCGCTGAAGAGGCCGGCGACCTGCTGCCGCTCGACCTGTTCGCCAGCATATTGGACGATGACGCGATCGGCGGTTTCCGCCACGACGCCCATGTCATGCGTGATCAGCGCCAGCGCCATGCCGGTCTCGTTCTTCAGCGCCACGAGCAGATCGAGGATCTGCGCCTGGATCGTCACGTCGAGCGCCGTGGTCGGCTCGTCGGCGATCAGCAGCTTGGGATTGCAGGAGATCGCCATGGCGATCATCACGCGCTGGCTCATGCCGCCGGAAAGCTGGTGCGGGAAGGCGGAAAGGCGCCGCTCCGGCTCCGGCATGCCGACGAGTTCGAGCAGCTCCACCGAGCGGCGGTGACGCTCGCCGCGCGAGAGGGAGGTGTGCGTCTTCAGCATCTCGCCGATCTGGAAGCCGACGGTGAAGCAGGGATTGAGGCTGGCGATCGGCTCCTGGAAGATCATCGCGATCTCCCGGCCGATGATCCGCCGCCGCGCCCTGGAGGACATGGTCAGCATGTCCTGTCCCTCGAAGGCCAGCCGGTCGGCCGTGACCGTCGCGGACTTGGGCAAGAGGCCCATCACCGCCAGCATGCCGACGGACTTGCCGGAGCCGGATTCCCCCACGATCGCCATGATCTCGTTGGGCTCGATGGAAAGATCGACACCGCTCACGGCCTTGAACGGACCGGACGCCGTATCGAACGTCACTGTCAGGTTTCGGACTTCGAGAAGGGGCATTCAGCGACCTTGGAAGTGCAGCGGCAAGCCGCTATATTGCATGACATGAGAGAAAACGCAGACCACAAGCCGAAGCCCATCAGCGGGCTTAACGGACCGAAGCCGAGCTACTGACCGGCCTCGACGCGCCCAGCGATGCCTCCAGCGCCTCGCAGGCCTGTTCCGCCATGACCCGCCAGTATCGCATCAATTCGATGTAATCGGCGTACATGGCGATCTGCCGTGCGCTTTCCAAGGACCGGAAGCGCTCGCCGCGCAGGTCCTCGATGAACCGCTCCACCAGCTGCACCTGCCGGAAATAGAGCACCACGGGATCGATCGTGCGCTCGGGCAGGATGTGGATCTCCTTCACCACGTTCGGGAAGACGAGGGGCCCAGCGATCCGTGGCACCATGGGCGCATAGGCCCGGCCGTGCTGCTCGGCGGCTGCATATTGCGCGCGCACGTGCTCCAGGTCTCCCGCGAGATCCAGCGTTGCCAGATGGTGCCGCTCGCTGCGGATTTCCGCCAGAAGCGCGATCTGGAAGTCGCGCACCTTCTCGTCGCGGCGCACCGTCTCCAGCCGCCGCGTCATCCGGTACGAGACGAGCCACCCGATGATCGCGATCAGCGACGATATGATCGCCGCCGTGACCGCCGGACCGGCCCATTCCGCGGTCAAGCATCAGCTCCGCTTCAGCTTCGGGTCGAGCGCGTCACGCAGCCCGTCGCCGATCAGGTTCACGGCGAGCACCGTGATCAGGATGGCGAGGCCCGGGAAGGTCACGACCCACCATGCGCGCAGGATGAACTCGCGCGCTTCCGCGAGCATCGTGCCCCATTCCGGCGTCGGCGGCTGCGCGCCCATGCCGAGGAAGCCCAACGCGGCGGCGTCGAGGATCGCCTCGGAGAAGGAGAGGGTGGCCTGCACGATAAGCGGCGCAAGGCAGTTCGGCAGGATGGTCTTCAGCATCAGCCGGACCGGCCCCGCGCCGGCGACGCGGGCCGACACGACGTAATCCTTGCCGGCCTCCGCCATCACGGCCGCGCGGGTCAGGCGCACGAAATGCGGGATCAGCACGAGCGCGACGGAGATCATCGCGTTGACGAGGCCCGGACCCAGAACCGCGACCAGCACCAGCGCCAGGAGCAGCGACGGGAAGGAGAGGATCACGTCCATGACGCGCATGATGACGATGTCGATCCAGCCGCGGAAATACCCGGCGACCAGGCCGAGCAGGATGCCCCCGACCAGCGAAATCCCCACGACGACCACGCCGATGAAGAGCGAGAAGCGCGCGCCGTAGATGAGGCGGGACAGGAGATCGCGGCCCACCGCGTCGGTGCCCAGGAGATAGGTGGAACTGCCGCCCGCCTCCCATGCCGGGGGCACGAGCAGGGCGCTGCGGTCCTGCATGGCGGGGCCGTGCGGCGCGATCAGCGGGGCGAAGATCGCGACGACGACGAGCAGGACGAAGAGGGCCAGCCCGAGAACGGCGCCGCGGTTTTCCGCGAAATAATGCCAGAACTCGCCGAGCATCGCCCTGCGCGCGTCGCGCGCGACCTTCTTCAGCGGCATGTCGGCCCGGGTCGGATTTGTGGTTTCGACCATGATGACCTCAGCGGTGCCGAATGCGGGGATTGACCAGCCCGTAGAGGAGGTCGACCACGAGATTGACGATCATGATGATGCCGGCGATGAGGATCAGCCCGCCCTGCACGACGGGGTAATCCCGGCGAAACACCGAATCGACCATCCACTTGCCGATGCCGGGCCAGGAGAAGATCGTTTCCGTCAGGATTGCGCCCGCCATCATCATGCCGACCTGCAGGCCGATCGTGGTGATGACCGGGATCAGCGCGTTGCGCAACGCGTGGATGCCGACGACGCGGAAGGGGGAGAGCCCCTTGGCGCGGGCGGTGCGGACATAGTCCTCGCCCAGCACTTCCAGCATGGCGGACCGGGTCTGCCGCGCGATGACCGCGAGCGGGATCGTGCCGAGCACGATCGTCGGCAGGATCAGGTGGCTGACGGCGGAGGTGAACGCGCCCTTCTGCCCGGAGAGCAGCGAGTCGATCAGCATGAAGCCGGTGACCGGCTTGAAGAAATAAAGGAGGTCCATGCGGCCGGAAACGGGCGTCCAGTGGAGGATGCCGGAGAAGAAGATGACCAGCAGCAGCGCCCACCAGAAGACCGGCATGGAATAGCCGACGAGTGCGGTGCCCATCAGGCCCTGGTCGACGACCGAGCCGCGCTTGACGGCCGCGAGCACGCCGGCGGGCACGCCGATGATCACGGCGAAGACGATGGCGCAGACCGACAGTTCCAGCGTTGCCGGAAACAGCGTGATGAACTCCCGCAGCACGGGCCGGCGCGTCACGATGGACTGACCGAAATCGCCATGCAGCAGATTGCCGAGATAGTGGAAATACTGCGTCCAGATGGGCCGGTCGAACCCGTACTGCATCGCCACCTGATGGTAGCGCTCGGGCGTGATGCCGTGCTCACCCGCGAAAATCAGGATGGGATCACCCGGCAGGAGACGGATAAAGCCGAAGGCGACCAGCGAGACGCCGATGAAGGTCGGGATCAGGAGCCCGACGCGTGTGGCCAGAAAACGAAGCATCGGAGCCCTTGGGGCAATCAGCGAAAGAAACGCAATGCGACAAAAGTAACCGGGGCGCGAGAGAGCGCGCCCCGGAAACGTGTGAAAGGCTTATTCGGAAATATCGACGCCTTCGAAAATGTGCGTGCCGAGCGGGTTGATCTTGTAGCCCGTCACCTTCTTGCTCATCGGCATGAAGGTCTGCGAGTGATCGAGCACGTCCCACGGTGCCTGATCCTTGAAGACGACCTGCGCCTGCTCGTAGAGCTTGGTGCGCTCGGCCTGATCGGCCGTCGTCTTGGCCTTCTGGATCAGGTCCTCGAACGGCTTGTAGCAATAGTTCGCGGCGTTGTTGGAGGTGCCGACACCATCGCAGCCGAGCAGCACGGCCAGGAAATTGTCCGGATCGCCATTGTCGCCGGTCCAGCCGAGGATGACGGCGCCGTCACGCTTCTTGTCGGCGACGCGCTTCAGGTACTCGCCCCACTCGTAGCTGACGATCTCGGCCTTGACGCCGACCTTGGAAAGGTCGGACTGCATCAGTTCGGCGGCGCGGCGGGCATTCGGCATGTAGGGACGCGAGACGGGCATCGCCCAGATCTTCATGCTGAGGTCCTTGACCCCGGCGTCGGCCAGCATCTTCTTGGCCTGGTCGGGATCGTAGGGGGTCTCTTTCACGTCGTTGTTGTACGACCACATGGTCGGCGGGATCGGGTTCTTGGCGACGGTGCCGGTGCCCTGGAAGACCGCGTCCACGATCGCCTTCTTGTTGATCGCCATGTTGAGGGCCTTGCGGACCTCCGGCTTGTCGAAGGGCGGCATCATGGTGTTGTAGGCGAGATAGCCGACATTCAGGCCAGCCTCGCCCTCGACCTTGAGGTTCGGGTCGGCCTTCAGCTTCGCCACGTCCGCCGGGCTCGGATAGGCCATGATCTGGCACTCGCCGGCCTGCAGGCGCTGCACGCGGACCGCGGGGTCCGTGGTGATGGCGAAGACGAGGTCGTCGATCTTCTGCTTGCCGCGGAAATAGTCCGGGTTGGCCTTGTAGCGAATGACGGCATCCGGCTGGTAGGCGACGAACTGGAAGGGGCCGGTGCCGATCGGCTGCTGGTTGAAGAGCTCGGGCGTGCCGGCCTTCATCAGCTGGTCGGCGTATTCCTTGGAGACAATCGAGGCGAAGTCCATCGCAAGGTCGGCCAGCATCGGCGCTTCAGGCCGGTTCAGCACGAACTTGACGGTGTAGTCATCGACCTTCTCGACGCTCTTCAGCAGCTCCGGCATCGACATGGAGGAGAAATACTCCCAGTTGCCGCCGGCATAGCTGAACCATTTGTTGTCCTTCTTCCACTGGCGCTCGAAGGAGAACACAACGTCGTCGGCGTTCATGTCCCGCGTGGGCGTAAACGTGTCGGAGGACTGGAACTTGATGCCGTGGCGCAGGTGGAAGGTGTATTCCTTGCCGTCGGCCGACACGTCCCAGCTTTCAGCGAGGCCGGGAACGACCTTCGTCGTGCCGATGTCGAATTCCACGAGACGGTTGAAGACGGCGCGACCGGACGCGTCGAAGCTCGTGCCGGAGGTGTAGAGCGCGGGATCGAAGCCCTCGGGGCTGCCTTCGGAGCAGAAGACCAGCGTCTTGGCGGATGCGCCCGCCGTTGCGGCGGCGATCAGGCCGGCGCCAAGCAAGGCAGCGGTCGCGAAACGTTTGAAACTCATAGGTCCTCGCAGAGGCGGGAAGAAAAGCGAAGACTGCTTCGGATCTCCTTCGCCGTAAAGCCGCAAATGCTCCGAACGATTACCGTCTGTGAAAGCTGTTGAACTTTGCCGGCAAAACAACGCGTCGGTTTCAGCATCCCTCAGGGATGAAGAACGGCGCCCTTGGTTGCCTTGTCGACGTCCTTTCTCGGGCCCCGGATCGCGAGGCCGACGAGATCCGGCGCGTCGGCCGGTTCGGCTGCGAAGACCTCGCGGTTCGCCGCGTCGTGGCCGGTGGAAAACATCGCCCGCACGTAGACTGCCCGGGTGAGGTCGCGCTCGATGCTCTGGCGCCAGGCGCGCTGCAGGACGTCGGAGCTGGCCGCGAAGATCAGCATCGGCTGGCCGAGCAGGGCGGCATGCCGGCGTCCGGCCGCGTCGCGGTAGGGTTCGCCCATGGCTTCCGGCGCGGAGCCGGCGATGCCGGTCGCCAGAAAGGCCGTCACATTCAGCTTCTGCCACATCGCGAGATCCTCCAGAACGAGGATCGCCACCTTCGTATCGAAAACCATTCCGGTACCGCTCTGCTGTTCGGAAAGGCTCGGTCTATTCCCCGGCCGGAACGAAGTCTGGAACGCCCGTGCAACCCGCGCGGTATTCGGCAGGGGTGAGGCCGTAGGCGCGGCGGAACCAGCGGCCGAGATGGCTCTGGTCGGAGAAACCGCAGGCTGCCGCCACGCTCGCCGGTCGCATGCCCGCCTTGAGCAGCCGTCGCGCCTGCGTCAGCCTGATCTGCACGAGAAAGGCATGTGGCGAGGTGCCGTAGGCGGCGCGGAAGGCGCGGGCGAGCTGGAAGCGGTTCTCGGCCCCCGCGCGGCGGGCGAGTTCGTCCGCCCCGAATTCGGCCGTCATGTCGTCCTGCAGGCACTCGCGGGCGCGGCGGGCGATGACCGGGCTGGCCTGATGGACGGACAGGTCCTGCTGGCCGAAATGACGTTTCAGACCGGCAAGCACGGCATCGAGCGCCGCATCGCGAACGAGCCGCTCGGAAGATCCGGCCAGTAGCGCGCAGGTCCGGTGAATGGCTGCCGCCAGCCGTGCGTCGTCGGAAAGCGTGGCGCGAAAACCCGGCTGGCCCCGTGGTCGCGTTGCGATGTTGTCGCTCAGCCCGAGCCCGCCGTTCAGCCAGGGCTGCGGGATATAAAGCATGCTGTAGGAGAAGCCCTCCGGCGTGACGGCCTGTCCGTCATGCATCTCGCCGGGCTCGATCAGGATCACGCGTCCGGCCGTGCTGCGCTGCCTTCGGCCCCGGCAGAAGAAGTCCTGCACGCCGCGATGGGTAACGCCGACCAGCCATTCTTCATGGTGGTGCATGTCGTAGGCATGGCCGAGGAAACGCGCATGGATCGCTTCCACGCCGCTTGGCCCGTCACGCACCAGTCGAATTCGGTCCTGCCTGCTCACGGGCCTCACGTTACCCGCCCCAGGACGATTCCTAAAGCCAGCCGCGCCGCTTGAAATAAAGACACGGCAGCACCGCGGAAACCACCATCACGCAAAGGGCTAGGGGGTAACCGAAGTGCCAGTCCAGCTCCGGCATCACCTTGAAGTTCATCCCGTAGATGCTGGCGATCAGCGTCGGCGGCAGGAAGGCGACGCTGGCGACGGAGAAGATCTTGATGATCTGGTTCTGCTCGATGCTGATCAGTCCCAGCGTCGCGTCGAGCAGGAAGGAAATCTTGCCGGACAGGAAGGTGCAGTGGTCCGCCAGCGATTTCACGTCCCGCGCCACGGTCTTCAGCCGCGCCCTCAGCTGCTTGGGGAACTGGATCACCTCGCTGGCTGAGGCATAATCCACGATGCGGCCGACGGTGAACATGCTCTCCTTGGTGCGCGAGGTGAGGTCGCCGTTGCGGCCGATCTCGTGCAGCAGCGCCTGGAAATCGCGCGTTTTCATCGGCCTGCTGCCGGTATTGTGCTGGAAAACGCGGTGGGAGAGCTGGTCCACGTCGGCATTGATCCGCTCGATGAAATCTGCCGCGCGGTCGACGATCATTTCCAGGAGGCTCACGAAGATCGTGTCGCCGCCCGCGAGCCCGCCGCCGTTCGGCTGCGGCTGGATCGGTAATTGCTCGGTATTGGGCGGGACACCCCCGCCGGCCGCGTCCCCGGCGGCCTGCGCATCAGGGGCGGGGATGGACGCCGGGACAGGAGCCGAGGACTTCTTCGTGCGTGTCGTGAAGGCGCGGATAAAGGAAGGATCGGAATAGCGGACCGTGACGAAGGTCGACCCGGAAAGGATAAAGGTCACGGGTGCCGGATGCAGCCCGTGCTCGTTGTCGCCGGTCAGCACGACGGCCGTCATGAACAGGCTGTCCTTGTCGCTGTAGAGGCGCGACGAGGCCTCGATTTCCGCCATCTCTTCCTTGGTGGGGATATCGATGCCGAACGCTTCTTCCAGGAGGCGCTCTTCCTCCCGGCTGGGGTTGAAGAGGTCCGCCCAGACGACATCCTTCGGGAGCGGCTTGCCCGGATCGATCCGCTTCAGGCTGCCGTTCTCCGTCCCGTAGAGATTGAGCATTCTTCAGGGCTCCGCTTTTCGGGTGAAGGTTTGGCCGAGCGTCCTGCGGTTTGCAAGCCGGCGGCGGAGGCTTCCCCGCGCCCCAGTGACGCGCCCCGGTGGAACATTCATCGTTCATGCTGGTTACCGGGTTGAACTGCAAAGCGGGCTAAGCAGATGGCATCCTCCAATCAGACGCGGTCAAACAACGATCGGGGGCGCACCGCCGAAACCCCGTCCGAGATCCCGGCCGCCGGCTGGAAAGACATCCTGCTGCGGGTGAAGGAGCAGATCTCGGAGGATCGCGTCTCGCTGGTTGCTGCGGGAACGACGTTCTACCTCTTGCTGGCGCTGTTCCCGGCCATCGCCGCGATGGTCTCCATCTACGGGCTCTTCGCCGACGCCTCGACCATCGGCGATCACCTGAACTCCATGAAGGGCGTCGTCCCCGATTCCGTGATCGACATCGTCGGCACGCAGGTGAAAAGCCTGACGAGCCAGGGCGACAAATCGCTCGGCTTCGCCTTCGTGATCGGCCTTGTCCTGGCGCTGTGGAGCACGAACAGCGGCGTGAAGTCGATGTTCGAGGCCATGAACATCGCCTACAACGAGCGTGAGAAGCGCAGCTTCGTCATGCTGAACCTGCAGAGCCTGATCTTCACGGTCGGCGGCGTGATCTTCGCCGGAGTGTTCGTCTTCCTGGTCGGCATCCTACCGGCGATCATCGAGATGGTCGGCTTCGGAGACGCCGCGCAGACGGCCGTTGCGATCATCCGCTGGCCGGTGCTTCTGGCGGTCGTGCTCCTCGCCATCGCGCTGCTCTATCGCTATGGCCCGAGCCGCGACCATCCGGAATGGCGCTGGGTGACCTGGGGCAGCGTGGTGACCGCCGTCATCTGGCTGCTCGCCTCGGTGCTGTTCTCCTGGTACGTCAAGAACTTCGCCAATTACAACGCCACCTACGGTTCGCTGGGCGCGGTCATCGGCCTCCTGATGTGGACCTGGGTGTCCGTCTTCGTGCTGATCGTCGGCGGTGAGCTGAACTCCGAGATCGAGCACCAGACCGAGCATGACACCACCGTCGGCATGGCGCGCCCCATGGGCCAGCGCGGCGCAGTCATGGCCGACACTCTCGGCTCCACCGGCTCCGGTGCGGGCAAGGGCGACGATTACGACGAGAGCGGATGGAGCGACGAGGGCCAGGGCGAAGGCGGGCGTCGCGGCGGCCAGGGGAAAGGCAAGGGGCTGGATCTCTCATGGGCGCCGCTCGCCCTCGGTGCTGCCGGAGCGGTGCTGGCCTTCGATCTTCTTCTGCCCAGCATCCGTCGCGCCGGCCGCTCCACCCGCTCGGAGCTGGGGCATCAATCGGCCAACCTGCTGCGGCAGGCCGGGCTGATGAAGCCGGCGCCCGCGCCGGAACCGCCCCCGCCGCCGACCCTGCGCGAGCAGATGCAGCGCGTCCGCAATTCGCGCCGCCTCAAGCGCATCCGCAATTCCCGCCAGGTTCGTCGCGCCGAAGCGGAACTGCACTCCTGGGTGGACGAGGCGGCCAATCAGGCCCGGATCGTGCGCCGCAAGGGGCTGATCGCATGGCTCAAGCGCATCTTTTCGCGCTGACCCGCGTTTGCAGCAGAGAACACACAGAGGGATGACCATGTCAGAAACTAACGGGTTCGGAGATTACGTCCGCCACGAGGAAGAAGTGCTCGGCGAAGATACGGAAGGCTCGGCCGCTTCCACGCCCCCGCGTTCCGGTTCGCAGGCGGGGCGCAAGCGCCAGGGTTCCGGTCAGGACGCCGCCAAGGGATCCGGCCAATCCGGCGCGCGGTCCGGTGGCCAGTCCAAGCCGCGGGCAAGTGGCCAGGGTTCCGGTGAGGATAAGGGCCAGTCCCAGCAGCAGGGCCTGCTTTCCTCGGTGCAGAGCGATGTCATGGCCTCGGCTCGGTCGCAGCCGCTGACGACCTTCTTCCTGGCGGTGCTTCTCGGTTACATCTTCGGCCGGCTGCGGATCCTTCCGTTCTAAGGGACCGCAACTGCCCTCGCTTCCCGGCCTCGCATGCTCGCGCGTGCGGGGCCGATCTGTGTCCAGCCTCGGCCGGGGCTCGTTCTGCTGACGGAAGATAGGCTTTCGGCAGCCCGGCGCAGGTTCTATACGCTGGACAGCGATTCACCGCGGGTTGGGCGAGCCCGCGAACAAAGCCAGAGGAGCAGGGTGCCGGTATGCGTGAGAGTCTAGCCGTGGTTCTGGCTGCCGGCGAGGGAACGAGAATGCGCTCGGCCCTGCCCAAGGTGCTGCACCGGATCGGGCACCTGCCGATGGTGGGGCACGTGCTCAAGACGCTCGGCAGCGCGGGCATCGACCGGTTGGCGGTCGTCGTCGGGCCCAATCACGGTGCGGTCCGCGCCGCCGTGGGCGAGCTGGCGCCCCATGCTTCCATCCACATGCAGGAACAGCGGCTCGGGACGGCACACGCGGTGCTCGCCGCCCGGCCGGAACTCGAACATGCGACCGACGACGTCCTGGTCGTCTACGGCGATACCCCGTTCGTCACGCCCGAGGCGATCGCGCATCTGCGGGCCGGACTGGCCGAAGGCGCGTCCGTCGTGGTCGCCGGCTTCCGGCCCGAGAGCCCGAAGGGCTACGGCCGCCTCGTCATGGAAGGCGAGCGTCTCCTCGCCATTCGTGAGGAAAAGGACGCGAGCGAGGCGGAGCGGCAGATCACGCTTTGCAATGCCGGCATGATGGCCTTTCGCGGCGACGTCGCGCTGGCGATTCTCGACGCGATCGGCAGCGACAACGCGCAGAAGGAATTCTACCTGACCGACGCGGTGGAGGTGGCGAACGATCGAGGACTTCGGGTGGACGTGGCGGAGATCGCCGCCGACGAGGTCTTCGGTATCAACGACCGGGTCCAGCTTGCCGGCGCCGAGCAACTCTTCCAGGCGCAGCGTCGCCGCGCCGCGATGGTGGAAGGCGCGACGCTGATCGCACCGGAAACCGTGTTCTTCGCGCATGACACTGTGCTCGGCCGCGACGTGACGATCGAGCCCAACGTCGTCTTCGGGCCGGGCGTCACCGTGGCGGACAATGTCGTCATCCGTGCGTTCAGCCATATCGAAGGCGCGCAGGTCGCTTCCGGCGCGACGGTGGGGCCGTTCGCGCGGCTGCGTCCCGGCGCGGAGATCGGGGAGGGTGCCCATATCGGCAACTTCGTGGAGATTAAGGCCGCCACGGTCGAGACCGGGGCCAAGGTCAACCACCTCACCTATATCGGCGACGCGCGGGTCGGAGCGAAGAGCAATATCGGCGCCGGCACTGTCACCTGCAATTATGATGGCGTGAACAAATTCCGCACCGACATCGGCGCGAACGCCTTCATCGGCTCCAATTCCTCGCTGGTCGCCCCCATCGCCATCGGCGACGGCGCCTATGTCGCTTCCGGCAGCGTGCTGACCGAGGACGTGGAAGCCGATGCGCTGGCGTTCGGCCGGGCGCGGCAGGTGGCGAAGCCCGGCCGGGCGGCGGTTCTCCGCGAAGCGCAGAAAGATCGCCGCAAGCCGACATAATCGGAAACCGTCTTTGATTTTAACAGGCTGTTTGCGTCGGCTAGGCAGGATCGGGTTTTCAGGAGAGCGGATCGATGTGCGGCATTGTCGGAATTCTCGGGCGTGAACCCGTCGCGCCGCTCATCGTCGATGCGCTGAAGCGGCTGGAATATCGCGGCTACGATTCCGCCGGCGTCGCGACGCTGGAGGCGGGAGAACTCACCCGCCGCCGCGCGCAGGGCAAGCTGGTAAACCTGGAAGCCCGGCTTCGCTCCGAGCCGCTGTCGGGCCTTTCCGGCATCGGGCACACCCGCTGGGCGACGCACGGCAAGCCGACGGAAGCGAACGCGCATCCGCATGCGACCGACCGAGTGGCAGTCGTTCACAACGGCATCATCGAGAACTATCAGGCGCTCCGCGCCGAGATCCGCGCCGCCGGCCGCACGCTCTCCAGCGAGACGGACACGGAGGTGATCGTCCATCTCATCACCATGGCGCTGGATCGCGGAATGAAGCCGGTGCAGGCAATGAGCGAGACGCTCACCAAGCTGCAGGGCGCCTTCGCGCTGGCGGTCCTCTTTGCCGGAGAGGACGACATGCTCGTGGCGGCCCGGCGTGGCAGCCCGCTGGCGATCGGCCACGGCGACGGCGAGATGTTCCTGGGCTCCGACGCCATCGCGCTCGCGCCCTTCACCAATTCCATCACCTATCTGGAAGACGGCGACTGGGCCGTCGTGACACGCCGGTCCGTGCAGATCTTCGACGAGGCCGGCACGCTCGTCAGCCGTCCGATGACGCGGTCGGTCGCGGCGAGCCTGACGGTGGACAAGGGCAACCACCGGCATTTCATGCTCAAGGAGATCTACGAGCAGCCGGAAGTGATCTCCCATACCTTCGGGCATTATCTCGATTTCGCGGAGAGCCGGGCCGAGCTGCCGGAAGGCGCCGGGATCGACTTCACGACGGTCGAGCGGCTTTCCGTCTCCGCGTGCGGCACGGCCTATTACGCCGGGCTGATCGGCAAATACTGGTTCGAGCGGCTGGCGCGCATGCCGGTCGAGATCGATGTGGCCTCCGAATTCCGGTATCGCGAGATGCCGCTGAAGCCGGGTGGCCTTTCGCTGTTCATCTCCCAGTCCGGCGAGACGGCGGACACGCTGGCATCGCTGCGCTACTGCCGGCAGGCGGGCCAGCGGATCGCGGCCATCGTCAACGTGCCGACCTCCACAATCGCGCGAGAGGCCGACTTCGTGCTGCCGACCATGGCCGGGCCGGAAATCGGCGTCGCCTCCACCAAGGCTTTCACCTGCCAACTCTCGGTTCTCTTCTCGCTCGCGATCGCCGCCGGCCGCCAGCGCGGCTTCCTCTCCGAAGCGGACGAGCGGCGACTGGTGCAGGCCGCCGTGGAACTGCCGCGCCTGGCCGCCCATGCGCTGAAGCTCGAAGGCCGGATCGAGCGTCTGGCCAAGGAACTCTCCAAGGCCAAGGACGTGCTTTACCTCGGCCGCGGCACCAGCTTCCCGCTGGCGCTGGAAGGCGCGCTAAAGCTCAAGGAGATCTCCTACATCCATGCCGAGGGATACGCCGCCGGCGAGCTGAAGCACGGCCCCATCGCGCTGATCGACGAGACGCTGCCGGTGATCGTGATTGCGCCGTTTGACGCGCTTTTCGAGAAGACCGTCTCCAACATGCAGGAAGTCGCGGCGCGCGGCGGCCGGATCATCCTGATCACCGACGAGAAGGGTGCCGCGCACGCCTCGCTGGAAACGATGGAAACGCTGGTCCTGCCGGATGTCGCGCCGGAAATCGCGCCGCTGGTCTATTCCATTCCCGTGCAGCTGATCGCCTATCACACGGCTGTGTTCATGGGGACCGACGTCGACCAGCCGCGCAATCTGGCCAAGTCCGTCACGGTGGAATAGGCTTCCCCCTGAGGCGCTTCGCCGCAGCCGGTCCGGCTGCGACCTCGCCCGATGGGAGACCGAATGGATCTGGATGAACTAAGAAAGCAGGTCGCGCCGCCACCCCGGCGATCCTGGCTCCGGATCCGCCTGCGCAACTATTTCCTGACCGGCATCATCGTCGCCGCGCCGATCGGGATCACCTTCTATCTGACCTGGGCCTTCGTGCACTGGGTCGACGTGCGGGTGAAGCCGCTGATCCCGCGCGCCTACAATCCCGATAATTACCTGCCGTTCTCGGTGCCCGGCGTCGGCGTGATCGTCGCCGTCCTGATGCTGACGCTGCTGGGCTTCCTGACCGCCAACCTCGTCGGGCGTTCGGTCGTCTTCTACGGGGAATTCCTGCTCGACCGTACCCCGCTGGTGCGCAACGTCTACCGGGCGCTGAAGCAGCTCTTCCAGACGGTGCTGTCGGAGTCAGGGCGCTCGTTCCAGAAGGCGGGGCTGATCGAGTATCCGCGGCGCGGCGTCTGGCGGCTGGTGTTCGTTTCCACCGAGACGGATGGCGAGATCGCGCACCGCCTGCCGAAGGACGAGGACTTCATCACCGTCTTCGTGCCGAACACGCCGAACCTCACGACCGGCATGGTGCATTTCGTCCGCCGCAGCGAACTGACCATTCTTGACATGACGATAGAGGAGGCGGCGAAGCTGACGATCTCCGCCGGCCTCGTCACGCCGGAATGGCAGGGGCCGACCTCTTCAGCCCGCCCGCATGAGACGCACGGCATCGTCGCGGCCGAAGAGATAAAGGAGCAGGCGTAAGGGCTCCGCGCGCGGGCTGGTGAAATCCGGGTCGCGGCTGAGCGCCAGCTTCGCCTCGTCGCGGGCGAGCGGCAGCAGGTCGCCATGCAGCTCCGCCTGCGCGATGCGGAAACCGGGCATGCCGGATTGCCGCGTGCCCAGCACGTCGCCTTCGCCACGCAGCTTGAGATCCTCCTCGGCGATGCGGAAACCGTCCTCCGTCTCGCGCATGACGGTCAATCGAGCCCTCGCCACTTCGCCCAGCGGTGTCTTGAAGAGCAGGAGGCAGGTGGATGGCTTGGTTCCGCGTCCGACGCGGCCGCGAAGCTGGTGGAGTTGGGCCAAGCCGAAGCGTTCGGCATGCTCGATCACCATGATCGTGGCATCCGGCACGTCGACGCCGACTTCGATGACGGTCGTTGCCACGAGCACGCGCACGTCGCCTGAGCGGAAGCTCTGCATCACGGCCTCCTTCTCCGCCGCGCCCATCTTGCCGTGGACGAGGCCGACAACAGGACCGAAGACCTGCTGCAGCGTGACGAACCGTTCCTCGGCGGCGGCGACGTCCAGCACCTCCGATTCTGCCACGAGCGGGCAGACCCAGTAGGCCTTGTCGCCGGACGCGATGGCGCTGCCGATCCGGGCGACCACTTCGTCCAGCCGGTCCAGAGAGACGGTGCGCGTGTCGATCGGCTGCCGCCCCGCCGGCTTTTCCGTCAGCTTGGACACATCCATGTCGCCGAAATAGGAAAGCACCAGCGTGCGCGGGATCGGCGTCGCCGTCATCACCAGCATGTCCGGCGTTTCGCCCTTCGACGTCAGCGCGAGACGCTGGTGCACGCCGAAGCGATGCTGCTCGTCCACCACGACGAGGCCGAGATCGTGGAACTCGACGCTCGCCTGGAAGAGAGCGTGGGTTCCGACGACGATCTGGATCTCGCCGGACGCGATGGAGGCCAGCGTCGCGTTGCGCTCGCTCGCCTTGTCGCGACCGGTGAGGAGCGCCGAGCGTAGCCCGGCCGCCTCCGCCATCCGGCTGATCGTGGCATAGTGCTGGCGGGCAAGGAGGTCGGTCGGCGCCATCAGTGCGGATTGGGCGCCGGCTTCGGCCACATCGGCCATGGCGAGCATGGCGACCAGCGTCTTGCCCGCGCCGACGTCGCCCTGCAGCAGTCGCAGCATACGGTCTTCGGAGGCCAGGTCCGTCTCGATCTCGCCGATGGCTTCGGTCTGCGAGCGGGTTGGCGAAAAGGGCAGGGCGGCCAGCACGCGATCGCGGACCTGGCCGGTGAAGCTCCAGGAACGGCCGCGTCCGCGCTTCACCGATCCTCTGACAAGCGCCAGCGCGATCTGGTTGGCGACGAGTTCGTCGAAGGCGAGGCGCTGCCACGCGATTTCCGCTTCCTTTTCTCCGGCCAGCGGATCGGCACGGTGCACCAGTGTCATCGCGTCGCCGAAAGGCGGCCAGTCGCGGCTGGAAAGCACGTCGGCGGATAGCCATTCCGGCAGGGTCGGGAGCTTGTCCAGCGCGCCGCCGACCGCCTTGCGCACAATCTTGGGAAAGAGGCCGGCGGTAAGGCCGTAGACCGGCTCGATCTCCGGCAGGTCCTCGGCCCGCTCGGGGGAGACGATGTAATCGGGATGCGGCATTTGCGGCCGCATGTCGAACCATTCGAGGCGGCCGCTCACGATGCGCCGCTCGCCGATGGGAAGCGTCTTCTTGAGCCAGTCCGGCCGGGGATTGAAATAGATCAGCTGCAGCGCCGCGCCGCCGTCGGAAAGAATGATCCGCCACGGCGCGCGCGATCCGGGCGGCGGCATGTCGTAGCGCTCCACCGTGCCTTCGACTGTGACCACGCCCGCCTGCGGCAGTTCGAAGAGACGAGGACGCGCCCGGCGGTCGATGATTCCCGTCGGCAGGTGGAACAGCACGTCGCGCACCGTCGCCGCCTCGATGCCGACGCCCACCGCGCGCGCCAGCAGCGGCTCGACCTTCGGGCCGACGCCCGGCAGCGTCTTCAACGGGGCAAACAGCGGATCGAGGAGAAAAGGGCGCATGGACGCTCAACTTTGTAGAGGAGAAGCCGCCTTGTCTTGCCCGGCCTCCGCCCGATCTATAGGGAAAGGCGGAGCCAAGCCAAGGGCTTCCACCATTATCTCAACGCAAGGCAGGCCATGACCGGAACGCAGCGAACAAGCGAGGGGCTGGACCCGCGCCGTCGTCGGGTGCTCATTCGCTCGTGGCGGCGGGGCATGCGCGAGATGGATCTGCTGCTCGGCGGCTTCGCCGATGACCGAATCGCCGATCTTACCGATGCCGAGCTCGACGACTTCGAAGCCTTGATGGAGGCGCCCGACGGCGATCTCCTGGACTGGTTCACCGGCAAGGTTGACGTGCCAGAGACCTACGACACCCAAGTTTACCGGGACATTTTCGCTTTCCATGCCCGCAAAGCCGATCAGACTCACTAAGGATACGCCCAACCCGATCGCCGATCTGGGCGATCTGTTCCGGCGACACGATTCCGTGGCGCTTGGCGGCGTGCCGGATGGGCTGGAAGGCCGCATCCTGGCCGAACTCGCGCGAGGGCAGAAGACGATCCTCTTCGTCGCCCGCGATGCGCGCCGCCTGCAACTGGTGGAGCAGGGGCTTTCCTTCTTCGCGCCCGCGATTCGGACGCTGAGCTTTCCCGCGTGGGACTGTCTGCCCTACGATCGCGTCTCGCCGACGACGGATATCTCCGCCCGGCGCATGAGCACGCTTTACCGGCTGGCGTCGAAGGACCTGCCGGACGCGCCGACGGTGATCTTGACGACGGCCAATGCCGCCATCCAGAAGATCCCGGACCGCGAGAGCGTGCTGGCGCGCGCCTGGGGGGCCAAGTCCGGCTCGGTCGTGAAGATGGACCAGCTGGTCAAGTGGCTGGAATCCAACGGCTACGAGCGCACGCCCACGGTGCGCGACATCAGCGAATATGCCGTGCGCGGTGGCATCGTCGATCTGTTCCCGCCGGGGCTGGCCAATCCCTTCCGCCTCGATTTCTTCGGCGACACGCTGGAGACGATTCGCCCCTTCGATCCCGCGACGCAGCGCACCACCGGCCAGATCCCGCGGCTCGAACTCGTGCCCGCCAGCGAGGCGATCCTCACCGAGGAGACGATCAGCCGCTTCCGCCAGAATTACCGCGCCGCATTCGGAGCCGTGACCGGCCTCGATCCGCTATACGAGGCGATCAGCGAAGGCCGCCGCTTTGCCGGGCAGGAGCACTGGCTGCCCTTCTTCTACGAGCGGCTGGAAATGCTGTTCGACTATTTGCCGGACGTGCCCGTCGTGGTGGATCACCTCGTCGCGGAGGCGCTGAAGGAGCGGCTGGGCGAAGTGGAGGACCATTACCGGTCGCGCCGCGAAGCCATGGGGCAGGGCGGCGTCACCGGTGCCGCCCCCTACAAGCCGGTGCAGCCGGAAAGCCTCTATTTCACGGAAGATAGCTGGCGTTCCACGCTGGCCGACATCCGCCACGCCGTGCTCAGTCCGTTTGCGCAGCCGGAAGGCGCCAATGGCACCAATATCGACATCGGCGGCCGCACCGGTCGCTCCTTCGCGGCGGAACGCGCGCAGGAAGACGTCAACGTCTTCGATACGCTGGTCTCGCATCTGGCCGACCTTCGCCGGCAGGAAAAGCGGATCGTGCTTGCCGCATGGAGCGAGGGCGCGCGCGACCGCCTGGGCCAGGTGCTGCTCGACCACGGCATGGGGCAGCTCCGCCCGGTGGAAAGCTTCGCCGACGTTCAGGGCCTGCCGCAGGGCTCCACCGCTCTGGCCGTCCTGCCGCTGGAATCCGGATTCGAGATGCCGGACCTCGCCGTCATCGGCGATCAGGACGTGCTCGGCGACCGGCTCGTGCGCAATACGCGGCGCAAGAAAAAGGCGTCGGACGCGCTGAAGGAGGCGTCGAGCCTCAACGCCGACGATCTCGTGGTCCACGTCGACCACGGCATCGGCCGCTTCGTCGGGCTGCGTACGATCCAGGCCGCCGGCGCGCCGCATGACTGCCTCGAACTCGTCTATGCCGGCAACGACCGCTTGTTCCTGCCGGTGGAGAACATCGAGCTCCTGACCCGCTACGGGCAGGAGGGGACAGAGGCCGATCTGGACAAGCTAGGCGGCGTCGGCTGGCAGAACCGCAAGGCGAAGCTGAAGAAGCGCATCCGCGACATGGCGGACGCGCTGATCAAGACCGCCGCCGCGCGCCTCCTGAAGACCGCGCCCGAACTGCCGCCGCCCTCCGGGCTCTATGACGAATTCGCCGCGCGCTTCCCCTATGACGAAACGGACGACCAGATGTCGGCGATCGACGCCGCGCTGGACGATCTCGTTTCCGGCCGACCGATGGATCGCCTCGTCTGCGGCGATGTCGGCTTCGGCAAGACGGAAGTGGCGCTTCGTGCTGCTTTCGTCGCCGCCATGAACGGCAAGCAGGTGGCGGTCGTCGTGCCGACGACCTTGCTCGCCCGCCAGCACTTCCGCACCTTTACCGAGCGCTTCCGCGGCCTGCCGCTGAAGATCGAGCAGGCTTCGCGTCTCGCCGGCACGGCCGGTCTGGCGCGCACCAAGAA
The DNA here is from genome assembly GCF_900110915.1 of Faunimonas pinastri. Lineage (GTDB taxonomy): Bacteria > Pseudomonadota > Alphaproteobacteria > Rhizobiales > Afifellaceae > Faunimonas > Faunimonas pinastri. The sequence goes on along the minus strand of NZ_FOFG01000008.1, from coordinate 139,671 downwards.
GGGTCTGACCGACGGCACGGTCGATATCGTGGTCGGCACGCACGCGCTGCTCGGCAAGGCCATCGAGTTCCGCGACCTCGGCCTTCTCATCATCGACGAGGAGCAGCACTTCGGCGTCAAGCACAAGGAGCGGCTGAAGGATCTCCGGGCGGACGTCCACGTCCTGACGCTTTCCGCGACGCCGATCCCGCGCACCCTGCAACTGGCGCTGACGGGCGTGCGCGATCTCTCCATGATCGCAACCCCGCCGGTCGATCGCCTCGCCGTGCGGACGTTCATCTCGCCGTTCGATCCGATGATCGTGCGCGAGGCGCTGATGCGCGAGCGTGTGCGCGGCGGACAATCGTTCTATGTGGTGCCGCGCGTCTCCGATCTGGCGGACGTGAAGAAGTTCCTGGACGAGAACGTGCCGGAAGCTCGCGTCGCGGTCGCGCACGGCCAGATGGCGCCGGGCGATCTCGACGACATTATGAACGCCTTCTACGAGGGGCAGTACGACATCCTGCTGGCGACCACGATCGTGGAATCCGGCCTCGATATCCCACGCGCCAACACGCTGATCGTCCACCGCGCCGATATGTTCGGGCTGGCGCAGCTCTACCAGATCCGTGGCCGCATCGGCCGGTCGAAGACGCGCGGCTATGCGCTCTTCACCGTTTCCGCCAACATCCCGATGACTCCCGGCGCGGAGCGTCGGCTCAAGGTGCTGCAGTCGCTGGATACTCTGGGTGCCGGCTTCCAGCTCGCCAGCCACGACCTCGATATTCGCGGCGCGGGCAACCTTCTCGGCGAGGAGCAGTCCGGCCAGATCAAGGAAGTCGGCTACGAGCTTTACCAGCAGATGCTGGAAGAGGCGGTTGCCAGCCTGAAGTCCGGCGAGGACGAGCAGATCGCCGACGATCGCTGGTCGCCGCAGATCACGCTGGGCACCGCCGTCATGATCCCGGAAAGCTACATCCCGGATCTGCAGCTTCGGATGAGCCTCTACCGTCGTCTGGCCGATCTCGACGACGCGGCCGCCATCGATTCCTTCGGGGCTGAGATGATCGACCGCTTCGGTCCGCTGCCGGACGAGGTGGAGCACTTGCTCAAGGTCGTCTACGTCAAGGCGCTCTGCCGCCGTGCCAATGTGGAGAAGGTGGATGCCGGGCCGAAGGGCGTGGTCGTCGCGTTCCGCAAGAACGAGTTCGCCAATCCGGCGGGGCTCGTTCGCTATATCGGCGAGCAGGGCACCATGGCGAAGCTTCGCCCGGATCAGCGCATCGTCTTCATCCGAGACTGGAAGACCGGCGACGATCGGCTCAAGGGTGTCGCGACGGTGCTCACGCGGCTGGTGCGGCTGGCGGAGAACAACCCGAAGGCCGCCTGAGCGGTCTTCATCGGGTTCTCAGCCGACCTTCGCAAGTGCCGGGAACCACTCCAGAAGCCAGTAGGAAAAGGTGCTCATCTCGCCCGTCATGAAGAGGATGCCGGTGAGCACCAGCAGGCCGCCCATGACGCGCTCCACCTGATGCAGATGCCGCCGGAAGCGGGAGGCCCACCGCAGGAACAGCGGCGAGAAGGCCGCCGCGATCAGGAACGGCACGCCGAGGCCCAGCGAGTAGACGAGGAGCAGCATGGCGCCGCGCGCGACGGTCTGCTCCGAGCCGGCCACGAACAGGATCGCCGCCAGCACAGGGCCGACGCAGGGGGTCCAGCCGAAGGCGAAGGCGAGGCCCATGAGATAGGCGCCGAGCACGCCCGGCGGCTTGCGCTGCACCTGCACCCGCGCCTCCCGATAAAGGAAGGCGATGCGGAAGACGCCGAGAAAGTGCAGGCCCATGACGATGATCACGGCGCCGGCGACCAAGCCGAGAATGTCGAGGTGGCGCGCCACGGTCTGGCCGATTGCGGTCGCCGTCGCGCCCAGCAACACGAACACGGTCGCAAAGCCCAGGATGAAGCCGACGGCCGAGAGCACGACACGGCGCGCGGTGCGCGTATTGGGTCCGCTTTGCTCCAGTTCCTCGACCGACACGCCGGCGAGGTAGCAGAGATAGGGCGGGACGATCGGCAGCACGCAGGGGGAAACGAAGGAGAGCAGGCCTGCCGCGAAGGCGCCGAAGACGGAAACGTTCAGCATGAAGACAAGAACTCCGGACCTGCTGCGGGCGCTCGTGGCGGGGCGGCCCGAAACGCGTTCCAACCTTCCTTAGCGCCGACGCGCGGCGGGCGCTACGGTCCGCGCATGTGACCGTTTCCTCCACAGGGACAATACGTCCACCGATATCGTCTACTTTGAATTTGAAGGAACCCTCGCCCGAGTCTAGCGTCGGTTACACCTAGGGTGTTGCCGAAAGAATCGAAGATGACGCTGCAAGTTGCCGAAAATACTGACATCGAGCTTGAGCACCGCAAGGCGCGCGAGGCCATCCTGCGCGTTCGCCACGAGGTTGCCTCGGCCGATCCCGACACGCTGCGCATGCTCTTCACCGAAGCGCGCACGCATAATGGCTGGCTGGACCGGCCGGTGACCGACGAGCAGCTTCATCAGGTTTACGAACTCGCGAAGTTCGGCCCCACCGCGCTGAACCTCCAGTCTCTTCGCATCCGTTTCCTGCGCTCGGCCGAGGCCAAGGAAAAGCTCCGGCCCGCTCTGTCGCCGAACAATGTAGACAAGACCATGTCGGCCCCGGTCGTCGCGATCTTCGCCTCCGATACGGAATTCTGGCGTCATTTCCCCAAGACCTTCCCGCATAATCCGGCGGTGGCCGGCCTTTTCAGCGACAACCAGGAGGCTGCCGTCGGAACCGCGACGATGAACGCGACGCTGCAGATCGCCTACTTCATCATCGCGGCGCGCGCCGTGGGGCTGGACTGCGGTCCGATGGGCGGTTTCGACAAGGCGAAGGTGGACGAGGCCTTCTTTGCCGGTACCACGCATCGTTCGCTGCTGGTCTGCAATCTCGGCTTTGGCGATCCGGAAAAGGTCTTCCGCCGTCTCCCGCGGCTGGACTTCGACGAGGTCGCCGAGGTCCTCTGAGAACCCGAGCCAGCCCCGCGCGGAGCTGATCGATCGACACGAATATGCGGGTCCGCCGGACCCGCCGCATGGAACCCGCAGAACCCTCCGAAGATTGTTCTCCCCGAAAGAAGCGGGAGATTCGGAATGAAACGACAGGTTTTCGGGATGCTTGTGGCCGCGACCGGCCTCGTCGCAATGACGGCGGGCGCCGGCGTCGCGGTCGCGCAGACGAGTTCCACCACGACCGTCACGACGGACGCACCGCCGCCTCCGCCGCCGCCGGGCACGACGACCGTGATCACCACGGAGCAGCCGGCCCCGCCGCCTCCGCCGGCCGTTGGCATGACCTGCAACGTGAACGGTCACACCTACAAGCTGCCGCGCCCCTCCGCGATCGGCGGCCCCTGCATCGCCGAGACCGGCGAGCCGGGCCGGGTCATCGAACCCTGATCCGACGAACCGCCGAAAAGGAAAGGGCGCCCGAGGGCGCCCTTTTTCGTAGCCGATCGCGGTCTGGCTCAGGCTTCCGCGTGCGATGCCGCAGGACGGATGCGCTCGACTTCCAGTCCGAAGAAGGGCCTGATCCAGGTGCCCACGATATTGCCGATGAAGGCGAAGACGAGCCACAGCCAGCCATGCAGGCTGGAGGACACGATGCCGGAGAAGTATGCGCCGATATTGCAGCCATACGCGAGCCGGGCGCCATAGCCGAGCAGCAGGCCACCGAAGATCGCAGCGACGATCTGCCGGGCCGGGATACGCCAGACCGGGGCGAAGCGGCCGGCAAGACCGGCGGCGAGCAAAGCGCCGAAGATGATCCCGAGATCCATTACGGAGGTCACGTCGTTGAAGATGCTGCTGTGCAGGGCGGCGGCGGCGCCCGGCTTCGACCAGTAGCCCCAGCTTTCCGGCGCGAAACCGATATGGCCGGCGATCTTGGAGCCCCACAGCGCGAAGGCGGAGGTGACGCCCCACGGCTTGCCGGCGATGGCGAGCGTGGCGAAGTTCAGGAGGGCGAGCGCCACCGCGCCCGAGACGACCGGCCACGGACCGGAGAAGAAGCGGGCGAGGCCCCGACGCGGGGACGGATTCTGCTGGATCAGCTGGCCGTGCCGTCGACGCTCGGCCACGACGGTGACCACCGCGATCGCCGCGAACAGGACGAGGCTGAAGGCGAGCGCCGGCCAGGCGCCCCAGCTCTTCACCAGCGAGACGGCGGGCAGCGCGGGCAGGGAGCTCCACCAGGGCAGGTGATAGGCGCCGACCGCCGATCCCACGATGAAGGCCGCGAGCGTGACGATCATGCGGGTCGAGCCGCCGCCCACCGTGTAGAGCGTGCCGGAGGCGCAGCCGCCGCCCATCTGCATGCCGACGCCGAAGAGGAAGGAGCCGACGATCACGGAGACGCTGAGGGGCGATACGTTGCCGGCAACCGGATGGCCGAACAGCGTACCCGCGCCGAGCGCCGGGAAGAAGAGCAGAGAGCCGACCGCCAGCATCACCATCTGCGCGCGCAGGCCCGCGCCGCGCCGGTCCGCGATGAAGACGCGCCAGGCGGAGGTGAAGCCGAAGCTCGCGTGGTAGAGGACAAGACCCAGCGCGCCGCCGAGAATGTAGAGCGCGCTCTGGCGACCGTTGAAGCCGGCATAGAGGTAGACGGCGCCGGCCACCAGCACCAGAAGCGCGAAGACCACGACGGACGGTTCGATCGAAAGCGGCGACGCTGGCCGGCGGGCCGCCAGCACGGAGCTGTCGTTTGCAACTGACATGATGACCTGAGAGTGGAACGAATGAATTCAGTAGCCTAGATAAGGGCGCGCCGACTGTTTCGGAACGAACAGCGTTCCACATCCCCGCTCCGCATGAGAAAGAAATGCCTCGTTATCCCGCGCACAAGCTAGCCGTTGCTCCGATGATGGACTGGACCGACAGGCACTGCCGGTTCTTTCATCGCGGGCTGACGCGCGAGGCCTTGCTCTACTCCGAAATGGTGACGGCCGAGGCGATCCTGCATGGCGATCGCGAGCGCCTGCTGGGCTTCTCGCCGAAGGAGCAGCCCGTCGCGTTGCAACTCGGCGGCTCCGATCCCGCCAAGCTCTCGGTGGCGGCGAAGGCAGGCGAGGCGTTCGGCTACAGCGAAATCAACCTGAATGTCGGCTGCCCGTCGGACCGGGTGAAGTCGGGTTCCTTCGGCGCCTGCCTGATGCAATCGCCGGATCTTGTCGCCGAGTGCGTCGGCGCGATGAAGGCGGCGGTCGACGTGCCGGTGACGGTGAAATGCCGGATCGGCGTGGACGACCAGGATCCCGAGGAGGCGCTGGACCGGCTGGCGGATGCGGTGCTGGCCTCCGGTGCCGATGCGCTCTGGGTGCACGCGCGCAAGGCGTGGCTGCAGGGCCTCTCGCCGAAGGAGAACCGGGAAATCCCGCCGCTCGATTACGAGCGTGTCTATCGCCTCAAGGCGCGGCTGCCGCATGTCTTCGTCGGCATCAACGGTGGCATTGCGGATCTGGATCAGGCGGAAGCGCATCTCCGGCATGTCGACGGCGTCATGCTTGGCCGCGCCGCCTATCACAATCCAGCCCTGCTCGCCGAAATCGACCGGCGCATCTATGGGGCCGCGGAGGCTGACGCGGATGTGTTCGCGGCGGCGGAGCGGATGATCCCTTACGTGGAGCGGCATATGCGGGCGGGCGGTCGGGTCGCCAACGTCACGCGGCACATGCTGGGCCTTTTCCAGGGGCGGCCGGGCGCGCGCCGCTGGCGTCAGATCCTCACGGTGGACGGCGCCAGGGGCGATTCCGGCCCGGAGGTCATCGAGGCGGGGCTGCGGGCCATCGCGCCGGCGGCCGAAGAGGGCGAATGCGCCGCCTGAAACGGAAACGGCAGCCCGGAGGCTGCCGCTTCGATCAGATCCAGCCGACCTTAGGCCGCCGACCTTAGCCCGCCGACCTTAGAAGGTCGGGTAGGGAATGCCGTAATAACGGTAGAGCTCGTCGTTATAGACCTTGTCCGTCCAGTTCGGCTCCTCGCCGGCGGGATAGCGGGGCGCGTTGTCGAGCTGGTCCGGGTCGATGTTGACGACATAGCCGCCGAGCCGCGTGTCGTAGGTCAGAGCTTCCCACGGCACCGGCCGGTAATCCTCGCCGATGCCGAGGAAGCCGCCGAACGACATAACCGCATAGGCCACGCGGCCATTGAACTTGTTCAGCATGATCGTACGGATCGTGCCGATCTGGTCGCCCTCGCGGTTGTAGACGGCGGTGCCCTCCACCTTGTCGGCCGCGATCAGGTTGGACGTCTCGTCCGTGCTGATCGGCTCGTTCGTGCCCGGAACGTTGCTGCCCGGATTGGGGGTGAGTTCGGTCGGCATGCCTGCCTCCTTCTGTTTTCCTCGCGGAATTAACGGACCAGCGGCGGGGTCCGTTCCGTTCGTCCGAGGCTCCGCTCAGCCGCCGAAAAGGGCCGGCCAGAACGTCGCGAGCCCGGCAAACAGCAGCGCCTCGGCAATCTGCTGGCTGGCCCCGATCGTATCGCCGCTATGCCCGGCGATCTGGTGGCGGCAGAGCGAGGTGAAGCCCGCGACACCCGCCGCCAGCAGTGCCAAGCCGAGAATGGCGCTGAGGCCGAAGATCGCGAGCAGGGGGATCGCGGCAACGATGCCGAAGCCCGTGGCGATGACGACGGAGGCGCGGTCCGGTACTCCGGCGGCGACCGCCAGCCCGTCATCGCGGGCCGGCGGCAGGGCGCGCCAGTGCCAGATCGCGGCGGCGCGGGAGATGGCGGCGACGCAGAGGAGCGCGACGGCGCCTTCCCAGAAGACGAGGGAAAGGCTGGCAAGGCCGGCCACCCGGATCAGGCCGGTGAAGAACAGCGCCAGCGCGCCGTAGCTGCCGATTCGGCTGTCGCGCATGATCTCCAGCTTGCGCCCGCGCGTGCGGCCGCCGCCGAAGCCGTCGGCACAATCGGAAAGTCCGTCCTCGTGCAAGCCGCCGCCGAGCCCGGCCGTGGCCGCCAGCGTCAGGGCGGCCGCGATCGTCGGCACCATGTGCGCGGAGCGGAGCAGCAGCAGGAGCAGCGCCGGAACGATCGCCAGAATTACCCCGGCCAGCGGCCAGGCGCCGATGCTGGTGCCCAGATCGAACGGCCGATCGTGCTCCGTCCGGATCGGCAGGCGGGAGAAAAAGGAAAGGCAGGCCCGGACATCGCCCGGGAGCCGGAAGAGGCGGCTTGTCGTCTCGCGCATCTGGCCAAACCCCGAAATCACGTCAAAAAGGACTTGGGTCCGGGCCGGCTCCGCCTATAACGGGCCGAAATCCGAAAGCTTCCCAGTACTGGACCTAACATGGCCTTCTCGGCATCCGGCTTGCCCTTCGACGATATCCGCAACCTTTTCGACGAGATGCCCGGGCCGGACGAGCATGCCGCCGAGGATATCCGCGAGCGCGAGGCGCAGCTGACCAAGCCGGCCGGCAGCCTCGGCCAGCTGGAAAGCCTGGCGGAATGGATGGGCACCTGGCAGGGCCGCAGCCGTCCGACCGTGACCCGGCCGCTGATCGCCGTCTTTGCCGCGTCGCATGGCATCGCCGCGCGTGGCGTCTCGGCCTTTCCGCCGGAGGTGACGCATCAGATGGTGCAGAACTTCGCCAGCGGCGGGGCGGCGGTCAACCAGCTCTGCACGACCTACGAGCTCGGCCTGAAGGTGTTCGAGCTCGCGCTCGACTATCCCACCGGCGACATCGTCGAGACCGACGCTATGGACGAGAAGGGCTGCGCGGCCACCATCGCCTACGGGATGGAAGCGATTTCCGGCGGCATCGATCTCGTCGGGCTGGGCGAGATGGGCATCGGGAACACGGCCGTCGCCGCCGCGATCTTCCACGCTCTCTACGGCGGCGAGGCTGCCGACTGGGTCGGGCGTGGCACCGGCGTCGACGATGCCGGGCTGACGCGCAAGGCCGAGGCCGTTGCCGCCGCGGTGGGCCGCATCGGCAGCACTCGCGACCCGCTGGAAATCCTCCGGCGGCTGGGCGGGCGCGAGATCGCGGCCATGGTCGGCACCATCATCGCGGGCCGGATGGAGCGCGTTCCCGTCATCGTGGACGGTTTCGTGACGACCGCCGCCGCCGCCATCGTCCATGCGATGCGGCCCGATGCGATCGACCATTGCCTTTTCGCCCATTGCTCGGCGGAAGCGGCGCATGGCGCGGTCCTTCAGCGTCTTGGCCGCAAGCCGCTGCTGGATCTCGGCCTGCGCCTCGGCGAGGGCACGGGCGCGGCGATCGCTGCCAGCATCGTCCGGGCGGCGGTCGCGACCCATGCGGGCATGGCGACCTTCGGAGACGCGGGCGTCGCGGAAAAGGGCAGCGAGCCCCGGCCTCCTACGACTCACTGAGGTCGGCGGAACCGCTCAGGCGCTCATGCGAAGCCGGTTCGGCCGCTTGGGCTCCTCCCGGCGAGCCGGGCGCGCGACGGCCGGCGCGAAGGGCGACACCACGCGCTTGGCGGGCAAGGTAACGATAGCTTCGGTGCCGACGCCCAGCTGGCTGCGCAGCGTGAAGTTGCCGCCATGCAGGTCCACCAGGGCCTGCACGATCGGAATGCCCAGCCCGGTTCCCTGCTCGGCATTCTTGATCGAGACGGAACTCTGGCCGAAGGCGGAGAGGACGACGGGGATCTCGTTCTCTGGGATGCCCGGCCCGTTGTCGCGGACGGAGATATATTGGCCGCCCGCCTGCGTGCGCCCGACCTTCACCGTGATCTCGCCATCCGTCGGGGTGAACTTCAACGCGTTGGACATCAGGTTCAGCACGATCTGCCGGATCGCCTGCTCGTCCACCACGATCTTCGGCATGGCCCGGTCGTAGACCTCGAGGACGCGGATGTTCTTGTTGCGGGCGTGCAGTTCCAGCAGCGAATGCGCGTCGCGTGTGACGGCGACGAGCGAGATGAGCTCTTCATTCAACTCGCGCTTGCCGGCCTCGATGCGCGACAGATCCAGGATCTCGTTGATGATCTTCAGCAGGTGCTGGCCGCTGTTGTGAATGTCGTCGAGATAATCCTGATAGGCCGCGTTGCCGACGGGGCCGAGCATCTCGCTCCGCATCAGTTCGGAGAAGCCGAGGATCGCGTTCAGCGGCGTGCGCAGCTCGTGGCTCATGGTCGCCAGGAACTGCGATTTGGCGTTGTTGGACGCTTCCGCCCGCCGCCGGGCTTCCTCCGAGACGGCCTTCGACTGCTCCAGCTCGGCGAAGAGCGCGTCCTTTTCCGCGCGATAGGAGAGTGTCTGAACATGCTGGCTATAGAGATGGCTGCTCAGGTGCAGGAACAGGATCTCGGCGCCGAGCGTGCAGAGCGCGATCATGACGTTGAAGAAATTAGGGTCGATCATGTGCGCCAGCGCCATGCAGAGCGTGATCGGCAAGGTGGCGGCGACCGCAGCGGCGGGAATCGTGGAGGAGAGCAGGGCACCGATCGCCAGTACGACGATCACGGCCGCCAGACGCACGATCTCCAGGCCGCCAGCCATCTGCATGCTGGCGCTTTGCGGGATCAGGAGGGGAAAGGCCGCCCAGCAGAGGCCGTAGGCGAGATCGCGGCGCACGAAGCGCCGCCGGGCATCCGCAACGTCCTTGCTGTCGGGCAGTTCGCGCAGCAACCGGCGGCATCCCTGCAGCGCGTAGGCGTGGGTGAGCAGCATCACCGTTGCCCAGACGAGCGCCGTGCGCGGATTGCCGAGCAGGCCGATCGCCACGCCCATCACGAGGATCAGCGCGGGAATGATCAGCGCGGAGGATTGCCGGTCGGTCGCAAACTGCGCGGCCATCTCCTGCTCGAAATGAAACAGGCCGTTGCGGGGATGATCGAGGACGCGCACGTCGCCGATCAGGGCGCGCATGATCATCCGACGGCGAACCGTCCGGGAGGAAAACTCAGCGCGGGGGAGCGGGGGATGGTCCTGCTCTGGAATCATCGCGGGTCCTGCCGGTTGAACCGGTTTTCTAAGCCGGGAAGTCTTAATATTCGCGCATCCCCCATGGTTAAGCATTCGCATCGCCTGCTGTAATCGGAGCGGCATCGGGGTTTGTGGCGCCGGAGAAAGTCCGGGAAGAGGCAAGTCGAAGAGCGGCAGAACTTGACGGATTTGCGGCGCCGTCGCAGAGAAACCGCTTCAAACGGTTTGAAAGTACCCCGATGGATCGCCTCGATCGCATGATCCTCACCATCCTCCAGGAGGATACGACTATCCCCGTCGCGGAGATCGGCCGGCGCGTCGGCCTTTCCACCACGCCCTGCTGGCGGCGCATCCAGAAGATGGAGGAGGACGGCGTGATCAAGCGGCGGGTCGCCGTTCTCGATCCCGCCAAGGTCAACGCCAAGGTGACGGTGTTCGTCTCCATCGTAACGAACCAGCACAACGAGGACTGGCTGACCCGCTTCGCCCGGATCATCTCGGAATTTCCGGAGGTGGTCGATTTCTACCGGATGAGCGGCAACATCGACTACCTGCTCAAGGTCGTGGTGCCCGACATCGAGGCATACGACACCTTCTACAAGAAGCTCGTCTCGCGCATCGACATCACCGACGTGTCATCGGCTTTCGCCATGGAGCGCATCAAGGAAGCGACGGCGCTGCCGTTGTCCTACATGCAACTCGACGCGGTCGCGAAAGCCAGCAAGTAGGAAGAGAGGGCGCCCCGGGAAGGCGCCCTTTCGCTGTCAGCCGTTGCCGAGCCGCTTCAGGAGGCTCGACGTATCCCAGCGACCGCCGCCCATGGCCTGCACGTCGCCATAGAACTGGTCCACGAGCGCCGTCAGCGGCAGGGTCGAGCCGTTGCGCCGCGCCTCATCCAGCACGATCGCAAGATCCTTGCGCATCCAGTTCACCGCGAAGCCGTGCTCGTATTCGCCACGGATCATGGTCTTGTGGCGATTCTCCATCTGCCAGGACTGCGCCGCGCCCTTGGAGATCACCTCCACGACCTTCTCCAAATCGAGGCCGGCGGTCTGGCCGAAATGAATGGCCTCCGACAGGCCCTGAACGATCCCGGCGATGCAGATCTGGTTCATCATCTTGGTGAGCTGGCCGGCCCCTGCCTCGCCCATCAGGCCAATCTTGCGGGCATAGGCCTCCATCACCGGCTCGGCCTTCGCGAAAACCGCTTCCTCGCCGCCGACCATCACCGTGAGCACGCCGTTCTCGGCGCCTGCCTGGCCGCCGGAGACGGGCGCATCGAGGAAATGGAAGCCACCCTTCCTCGCCGCTGCGTCCAGTTCGCGCGCGAGTGCGGCGCTGGCCGTCGTGTGGTCCACGAAGACCGCCCCGGCCTTCATCCTCGAGAAGGCGCCGCCTTCCGCCGTGGTAACGGAGCGGACGTCGTCGTCATTGCCGACGCAGCAGAAGACGAAATCGCAGCCCTCGGCTGCCTCGCGCGGCGTCGGAGCCGAGCGGCCGCCGAATTCGGATACCCATTTTTCCGCCTTCGCGGTGGTGCGGTTATAGACGGTGACGTCGTGCCCGCCCTTTTTCGCGAGGTGGCCGGCCATGGGGTAGCCCATGACGCCGAGCCCGATAAAGGCGACTTTGGCCAAATCCTGCTCCTGTACTTCAGTGTGTCGCGGGACCCGCTTGCGTGACCGCGCGCTCCACGTGCTCGGTCCGGTCGCTGCGGCGGAGGTAGCGCGTCAGCCGCGCTTCCAGCCGGTCCCAGATCCGCCGCAGGATTTCTACCAGTACGAGGTAGAGCACCGCGGCATAAAGATAGACGCGCATGTCGAAGGAGCGGGCAAAGCCCAGCCGCGTCTCGCCCATGATGTCGAAAACGGTGACGACGCTGGCGACCGCCGATCCCTTGATCATCAGGATCACCTCGTTGCCGAGCGGGCGAAGCGCCACGACCGCCGCCTGCGGCAGGATCACTCTCCAGAAAGCCACGCTCCGGGAAATGCCGAGGGCATAGGCGGCTTCGTGCTGCCCGCGTGCGACGGAGCGGATCGCGCCGCGATAGATCTCCGCCTGATAGCCGGCGGTGTTCAGCGTCAGCGACAGGGCGGCGCAGTTGAAGGCGTCGCGGAAGAACCACCAGAGGTCGATCGATTGCAGGGCCGGGCGGAACTGGCCGGCGCCGTAATAAATCAGAAAGAGCTGCGCCAGGAGCGGCGTGCCGCGAAAGAACTGGACGTAGCAGAGGGAAAGTCCCCGCAGGAGCCGGCTTTTGGAGAGCCGGGCCAGCGCCAGGGGCAGCGCCAGCGCGATGCCGCAGCAGATTGAAATCAGCACCAGTTCGATGGTGATCTGCAATCCGTGCAGAAGCCGCGGGCCATACTGGACCAGGAGGTCCGTTCCGATGAAGGCTTGGAGCCAGGCGAGCATCAGGCGAGCGCCCCGCGCTCGTTCGTGCGCCGCCCCTGTCCCCGTTCCGCCCAGCGCTCTATGGCGACGATGCCGAACGTCGAGATGATCGACATCACGAGATAGAGCAGGCAGGCGACGAGATAGAAGGGGAAGGGCTGCTTGGTCACATGCACGGCCAGCGACGTCTGGCGGAGAAGGTCGGCCAGCGCGATCACGGAAACCAGCGACGTATCCTTCAGGAGGTTGAGCCAGAGATTGGCAAGGCCCGGAAGCGCCAGCCGCAGCAGCTGGGGAACGATGACCAGCAACATCGTCTGCGTCCGGTTCAGCCCGATCGCGTGGGCTCCTTCCCACTGGCCGCGCGTGATGCCCTGGAAAGCGGAGGCGAAGACCTCGCTGGCATAGGCCGCGAAGACGAGGCCCAGCGCGATCATGCCGGCGAGGAAGGCGCTCGCCTGGATCTGCACGTCGGAGGAGATCAGGCCCACGAGCTTCTGCACGACGAGCTGGCCGCCGTAATAGATCAGGAAGAGGGTGAGGAGTTCGGGCAGGCCGCGGAAGACGGTGGCGTAGATGCTGGCGAGGCCATGCACCCAGCGGCTTTTCGAGCGCTTCATGAGCGCGACGCCGAAGCCGACCAGCAGGCCGAACGGAAGCGTCGCCAGCGCCAGCCGGATCGTCAGCCAGGCACCGGCCAGGATCTCGTCGCCCCAGCCGGTCGTTCCGTAGGAAAAAAGCTTCAGAAGGTCAGCCATGCGGCCCGAATTCCCCAATCATCGGCATGGCGGCCCTTTTCCGGAGGACAAAGGGAGGCGGCGAACCGCCTCCCGGACGACCTTATTTGTCCCCGTAGATGGAGAACGGGAAGTACTTGGCGTTGATCTTGGCGTAGGTGCCGTCGGCGCGAATTTCGGCCAGCGCCTTGTTGACCTTGTCCTTGAGGCCTTCGTCATCCTTGCGGAAGGCGATGCCGATGCCGTCGCCGACGTATTTTTGCTCGGTCACGTCCTTGCCGACGAAGTCGCAGCACTTGCCGGCATCCGTCTGCAGCCACTGATAGGCAACGAACTTGTCGGCGACCGCGACGTCGAGGCGGCCGTTGCCGAGCTCGAGATTGGCCTCGTCCTGCGTCGGATAAAGCTTCACGTCGGACTTGCCGTAGAGGTCCTGCAGGTAGTTGGCGCTGATCGTGGAGCTCTGCGTGCCGATCGTCTTGCCGGCGAGCGAGGCGGGCGAGATGTCGGTGAGCTTCGCGTCCTTCGGAGCCATGAAGGCGATCGGCGAGGTGTAGTACTTGTCGGAGAACGAGACGATCTTCTTGCGCTCGTCGGTGATCGACATGGAGGAGAGAACGGCGTCGAACTTGTTGGCCTGGAGCGCCGGGATGATGCCGTCCCAGTCCTGCACGACCCACTCGCACTGCACCTTCATCTTGTCGCAAAGGGCGTTGCCGATATCGATGTCGAAGCCGACGAGCTTGCCGTCGGCCGAGGTCTGGTTGAAGGGCGGGTAGGCGCCTTCCGTCCCGAAGCGAACCTTGGTCCAGTCCTTGGCGCTGGCCACCCCGGTGGCAAGCACCATGGCGGCGGCGGCGAGAGCGAGGCTCCTGAAAAACGACATTCGACATCCCCTTTGGTGTCGCGGGCTTTTCGTCGGGCCCACGCGTTGCCGCAATTTCAACCAGAAATTAAAATCGTGCAATGGGGGTTCTGGCCGGCTTCAAGAACATCGCAGGGATCTTGCGTCCCGCCGCTCTCAGGCATCGATGGACCTCAGGTGTCGATCGTGCGGGCGATCGAAGCGGCTTCTTCCGCATCCTCGGGCGTATTGACGTTGAAGAACGGGTCCACCTCGATGCCTCCGGCGCGGATATTGTCGAAGGGCACGTTGATCCGCAGGTAGCGGTCGGCAAAGGACAGGATTTTGGCGCCGTCACTTTGCTTCTTCAGAAAGGCTTCCAGCTCGTCGGCCAGCGCGATGGGCCAGAGCGCGAAGACCGGATGCGTACCGGCGGGGGAGGCGGCCATGGCAACCGTGTCTTCGTCGCGCCCGCAGCCGGCGCCGAGGTTGCAAACGAGATCGCCGGGGAAAAATGGCGTATCGGCCGCGGCGCTCACCATGAAGCGGGCCCGGGGGCAGCTGCAGACCGCCCAGCGCATGCCGGCGAGGATACCGGCGAGCGGACCGAGATTGCCGTCCAGCGTGTCCGGGATGACCGGCAGGCCGAACTCGGCAAAGCGCGCCGGGTCGCCATTGGCGTTGATGGCGAGACAGTCGACCTGCTCGCGCAGACGCGTGACCGCGCGGGCCAGCATGGACCGGCCGGCAAGGGAGAGCAGCGGCTTGTCGCCGCCGCCCATCCGCCGCGACAGGCCCCCGGCGAGGATAATCCCGGCAACCGGCAGCTTTGCGTCCGCTTGCTCGGCGGTAGAAGGATTCGTCATGGCGCTAATGTCTGCGCTGCAAGGGCTTTCGGCAATCCCCATCGCTTCGCGCGGCACGTCATCTGCCGCTTTATAGCGCATTCGTTGCGGAACGGCTTTGATCTGGCCCGCCGGCGCAATATGTCAGGTTGGAATTCTTACAGACTCTTGGACGTATTTCATGGCTGTGATCGACAGGGACCGGGTGCTCGACGAGCTCCGGAGGATAAAGGGACCGGACGGGACGGGTGACCTCGTCGGCCTCGGGCTGGTTTCCGACGTGATCGTCTCGGACGGGAAGGTCATGTTTTCCATCACCGTTCCGGCCGAGCGGGCGCGGGACCTGGAGCCCTTGCGGCAGGCGGCGGAAGCCGCCGTGCGAGCGATCCCCGGCGTGCAATCCGCGATGGTCGCGCTGACGGCGGAGCGGCGGGGCGGTGCCGGAGCGCCGACCCCCAGGCCAGCTCCCGCGGCTCCCCCGGCCGGTCGCGCCGCCTCGCCCGGCCATTCCGGTCACTCCCATGCCGCTCCGGCCGCGCCCGCCAGTCGCGGCGCCGGCGGTGGCAATCCCCCCAAGGCCGGCGTTCCCGGCGTGGGCTCCATTATCGCGGTCGCTTCCGGCAAGGGCGGCGTCGGCAAGTCGACCACCGCGATCAACCTGGCGCTGGGGCTGCAGGGTCTCGGCCTCAAGATCGGCCTGCTCGACGCCGATATCTATGGCCCCTCCGTGCCGCGCCTGATGCAGCTGAAGGGCCGGCCGGAACCGCTGGAAGGGCGCATGCTGAAGCCGCTGGAGGCTTACGGGCTGAAAGCCATGTCGATCGGCTTCCTGGTGGAGGAGGAAACTCCGATGATCTGGCGCGGGCCGATGGTGATGTCCGCGATCACCCAGATGCTGCGCGAAGTCGCCTGGGGCGAGCTCGACGTGCTCGTCGTCGACATGCCGCCCGGCACGGGCGACGCGCAGCTCACCATGGCGCAGCAGGTGCCGCTTGCCGGCGCGGTGATCGTTTCCACGCCGCAGGACCTGGCGCTGATCGATGCGCGCAAGGGGCTCAATATGTTCCGCCGCGTCGACGTGCCGGTGCTCGGCATCGTGGAGAACATGAGCTATTTCGTCTGCCCGCATTGCGGCGAGCGGTCCGATATCTTCGGCCATGGCGGCGCCGAGCACGAGGCCAGCCGCATCGGCGTGCCGTTCCTGGGTGCCGTGCCGCTGCATATGGATATCCGCGCCAATTCCGACGCCGGCACGCCGGTGGTGGTTTCCATGCCCGACAGCGAGCATGCGGCGATCTATCGTCGGATCGCGGCCAATGTGGCGCAGCGGCTGGTGGCCGAGCAGGGGAGCCGCAGGCCCGCCCCGCGCATCGTCATCGAGCAGTAGCGACCACGGGCGCCGGCTTGCCGACATTCGGCAATTCCGGCGCCGCCTGCCAGAATGATCCGGTACGGCCTTTCTCCCGGCCGTACTGGAAGATATGGCGCATGTAGTCCGTATCGAAGCCGGTTGCGCCGTCTTCCGGCTGGTCCTTGCCGATATAGGTCAAGTGGAAGCCGATTCCGTTCGCCTTCGCGAACCGGTAGGTCTGGAACAGCGTGCCGCGACTCTGGAACTTGCTGATGCTGGCGTAGGAACGGCCGGCGATCTCGATGGTCTTGTCGGGCACGACCTTGAAGTCAGGATCGACCTTGTTGTTCATGATCACATAGATATCGGCGCCCTTGCGCGCCCGCGCCGCCTGGGCGCCCTGCAGCAGCATCGCGTCCGGCAGGGTGAAGATCGGCGTCGTCACCGCGCCATCCACATGCATCTCCCGGAAGTGCTTGCCGCCGGCTTCCGCCTCGATCAGCGTCGGCGGGAAGACGATCGGGATGCTGGCTGATGCCACGAGCACCTTCCGGAACAGCGACAAGGCCTGCGGAGACCCGCTGTCGGCGATAGCGCCCATGTTCCAGATCACGCCCCGCTGGGCGTCGAGATCGGTGGTGAGCACGAGCAGAACGCGGCCCTTGCGATATTCCTCGGCGACAGCCGCGAGCATCCTGCCATCCACGTTTCTGTTCACGAGGTCGCGAAGGTGCTGGTTGCTGAAGACGCCGGCGCCGAAGATCGCGTTCAGCGGCTGGATGTCGGCCAGGAGGTTTTTGGCATAGCCGTCGGTGAAGAGTTTCTGCAGCCGGTCGTCATACTGGGGGCCGAGGAAAGCGAAGGGCGCGATCAGCGCGCCGGTGCTGACGCCGGACACGACGTCGAATGGGGGGCGCTTGCCGGATTCGGCCCAGCCCTTGAGAATGCCGGCCCCATAGGCTCCGTCGCCGCCGCCGCCGGAAAGTGCGAGATAGACGAACCGGTGGTCCGTTTCACGGGCCGCGATCCGCTCAATCGGCATCAATTTGTTGAGATCGGCGAGCGAGGCATCCGCCCAGATGCGGATATCCGGTCCCATGCCGTGGACGGTGGCCTTGGCTTCGTCCGCAGCCGTGAAGCTCGTCCGTGGCACCGCGGCGCAGGATGCGAGGAAAACGCTCAGCGACACGGCTCCGACCTTCGAAAGTCGGCGGAGATTTTCCGTCAGGTCAGGACGCAAAGGGAATCTCCCGAAAGATGGAGTCCCTTCACCAGTAACCCAGCCGGCGCGGCAGTCCAGCGAACCCTTGCCGCATGCTGTCGGATATCTGAACGGCGATCAGCCGCCGGTGACGCTCATGTGGCGGGAAACGCTGGGCTGCTGGGTGGCGCGATCGATGACGAAATCGTGCCCCTTCGGCTTGCGCGTGATCGCCTCGTCGATCGCACGGGACAGGAGTTCGTCGCCCTCCGAGGCGCGAAGGGGCGCGCGAAGATCGGCGGCGTCTTCCTGGCCGAGGCACATGTAGAGCGTCCCCGTGCAGGTCACGCGCACGCGGTTGCAGCTCTCGCAGAAATTATGGCTCATCGGCGTGATGAAGCCGACCCGTCCACCCGTTTCGGAGAGTCGGACATAGCGCGCCGGGCCGCCGGTCTTGTGCGGGATCTTCTCCAGCGTGAACTCTTCGCCGAGCTGTCGGCGCACCTCGGAAAGCGGCAGGTATTGGTCGGTCCGGTCGCCCTCGATCTCGCCAAGGGGCATGGTTTCGATGAAGGTGATGTCCATCCCCTCGCCGTGGGCGAAGCGGATCATGTCGGAAATCTCGTGCTCGTTGACGCCCTTCAGCGCCACGGCATTGATCTTGATGGCAAGGCCGGCCTTCTGCGCCGCGCGGATGCCGGTGAGAACGATGCCCAGGTCTCCGCGCCGGGTGATGGCCTTGAACTTGTCGGGATCGAGCGTGTCGACCGAAACGTTGACGCGGCGCACGCCCGCGTCATGAAGACCGGCCGCGTAGCGTTCCAGCTGCGAGCCGTTGGTCGTCAGCGTCAGTTCGTCGAGCTCTCCGGTGCCAATATGGCTACCGAGCGTTTCGAAAAGCTGCATGATGTTCCGGCGGACCAGCGGCTCGCCGCCGGTGATGCGGAGCTTGCGCACGCCCTTGCGCAGGAAGGCGCGGCAGAGACGCTCCAGTTCCTCGATCGTCAGCAGTTCCTTCCGGGGCAGGAAGGTCATGTGCTCCGACATGCAATAGACACAGCGGAAGTCGCAGCGATCCGTGACGGACACCCGAAGATAGCTGATCGCACGGCCGAAGGGATCCACGAGCGAGCCGTTCGTCGCTTCCGCATTGTCCGTCAGTCTCTGAAGCACGATCGTCCGTTCCTCATCGCTCCAGGGCTGCTTGCCCCGGAAGCCGTTCCGTCTCATGTAGGCCGGGACGCCCTCGGGTTAAAGCCTTGTGGCCCGCGTCAGAAGTTTTGCCGCACTCAGGAGTTCCCCTTGTCAGATCCGTGGCCGACGGAATTACGCCTTGCCAAGGATGGTTCGACCCTCACCATCGCGTTCGATACCGGAGAGGTCTTCCCATTCCCCGCCGAATATCTCCGGGTAATGTCGCCCTCCGCCGAGGTGCAGGGCCATTCGCCCGACCAGAAGAAGATGGTCAGCGGCAAGGAAAAGGTCGCCGTGATCCGCATCGACCCCGTGGGCAATTACGCGGTGAAGCTGACCTTCGACGACCTGCACGATACCGGCCTCTACACCTGGGGCTACCTGCTCAAGCTCGGGCGCGAGCGGGAGACCCTCTGGGCGGGCTATCTGGCGGAACTGGCGGAAAAGGGACTTTCGCGCTCGCGCTAGCGGCAGCCCGGAAGAAGCCCCGAAAAGAAAAAGGCCCGGACATGCCGGGCCTTTCCGATCGAAGATCCGCCGATCTCAGAACTTGTAAGCGATGCCCGCCAGCACCGAGTTGGTGTCGGCGTCGCCGTGACCGCGCACGCCGGAAACCGTGACGTCCTGCTTGGCATAGTCGGTGTAGCGGTATTCGACTCGGGCGAGAATGTGGTCCGTGACCATGGCTTCCACGCCGCCGCCGACCGTCCAGCCGTAATCGCCGACATTTTCCTTGTCGCCGTTGAACTTGGCGCGCAGTTCCGTCGCGGCGAAGCCGCCGGTGCCGAACAGCATGACGCGGTCCATCGCGTAGCCGACGCGGCCGCGGATCGTGCCGTTCCAGCCCTGACGGAGGCTCAGGCCGGCTTCGGACGCATGGGTATCGGAGTAGCGCGCATCCACTTCCGCGCCGACCACGAAGTTGCCCATCTGGTAGTTGTAGCCGGCGAACACGCCGCCATCGACGCCGTCGCCATCCAGGTCCACACCGCCGAGATCCGTGTTCAGGCTGGCATTTGCCCAGGTGTAACCCAGCAGCGCGCCGAGATAGGCTCCCGTCCAGGTCTGTGCCGGAGCCACCACCGCGATCGGCGCGGGGGCGGTTTCATGCATCGGGAGATCGGCTGCGAGAACCGGACCGGCGACCAGAGCGAGCACGGAAGCAAGCGTGAGGGAGGAGATGCGCATCGGATATCCCGCTATTGGATGTGAGGCGAAGGGTGACAGGTGAAACTGTTACTTCGTCTACACCTTAAGAGTTAATGAGCGGAAACGACCGACTAACCGCAGCTGTCTGGGCTGAGGCGATGGCGGCTTTTCTGTCTATGTTGCCCTCCGGCAACATTCTTTCTTTCATCGCGTGCGTTTCATTTTCCGCGCAACCGCAGGTCGCACAGGGAGGGGCGCGACTGACCTATGCCGCGCCCCTCGTGAAGTCCGCCGCTATTCCTCTTCGTCGGAAGCGGTGGCGGCGTGATTCCCATCCCTGAGCAGGGCGTCCTTGTCGGTTCGCTCGGGCTTGTCTTCGCGCAGTTGCCGCTTGGTCCGCCGCAGCTGCTTGGCGACCTTGTCAAGCGCGGCGTTGAAGGCAGTGTAGATGTCCCGATCCTTGGCTTCCCCGTTCATGGGAGCGAGCGAGCCCATCTGCATCGTCACGGTGCAACGGAACAGGGTGCCATCCTTGTTGAAGTGCACCGCGGCGTTGTTGAGTTGCCCGAGATATTTGGACGACAGTCGCTGAATGCTCTCCGTCGCATGGGCCGGAAGGGTGTCGCCGAGATCCACCTTTGAACTCTGCACCCTGATTTCGGTCTCCGTCACCTGCGGCTGCATGTGGTCTGTCCTCCTTGGGATGTGCCTTGGCGAATAAAGAGATGATGTCGCGCCGGCCGACGAAGGCAAGGCCGTTGTGACACTGGACGGCTCCGCGCGGGCCGCGAATTTCCGAAATGTTATTATACTGCAGACAGTTAGCCGATGCAGAAACAACATCGAAGGCGACGCCGGCTGCGGGAACGGATCGATGGAGCTTTCGTTGTCGCGACGGCGGTGAGGGCAGGGCGCTCCTTCTTCTCTCGACCGTTCGGATCGACTGAGAAGGGAATCATCGATGATGTTCACCTGGAATCGCGCACTTTCAGCGCGGCTGAAGACTTCGTGCGCGCCCTTGACCGTCGCCGCGGCGTTTACCGCGATGCTGGCCGCCGTAACCGTCGGGAGTGCGGCCGCTGCCGAGCCGGCCAAGGCTCCCGCGCCTTCCGCCGCCGAGGCCTCGCAGGCGAGCGGCACGCTGAAGCGGGCCGATGCGGACGAGCGGCTCGTTCTGGAGAAGCTTCAGGCGTTGGGCGCCAAGGGCGTGCATGAACTCAGCGTGAAGCAGGCGCGCTCGCAACCCACACCCGCCGACGCCGTGAAGGCCGTGCTGAAGGACCAGGGGCAGGGCACCGACCCGGCGCCGGTCGCGGCGACCAAGGACATCACGATTCCGGGCCCCGGCGGCGACATCAAGGCCCGCGTCTATACGCCGTTCGGCGACGGTCCCTTTCCGGTCGTGCTCTACTTCCACGGCGGCGGCTGGGTGATCGCCGACATCGACACCTATGACGGGTCTGCACGCGCCATCGCTCGCGGGGCCAAGGCCATCGTGGTTTCAGCCCACTATCGCCAGGCGCCGGAACACAAGTTCCCGGCCGCGCATGAAGACGCGATCGCCGCCTACAAATGGATGGTGGAGAATGCCGGCTCGCTGAACGGCGACACCAAGCGCATCGCGGTGGCGGGCGAAAGCGCCGGCGGCAACCTCGCGGCCAACGTCGCGATCGCCGCGCGCGACCAGAAATTGCAGACGCCGGCGGCCGAAATCCTGATCTATCCGGTGGCCGGCACGAATACCAGCACGCCGTCCTACGACAAGAACGCCGAAGCGATGCCGCTCGGCAAAGCCGACATGGAATGGTTCTTCGACAAGACTCAATCCGGCCCGGGCGACAAGAAAAACCCGATGCTCGACCTCGTCCACGCCGACCTGCACGGCCTGCCGCCGACGACGATCATCACCGACAGCATCGACCCATTGATGTCGGAGGGCGAGATGCTGGCGGACAATATGAAGAAGGCCGGCGTGAAGGTGACCTACAAGAATTTCGAGGGCGTCACCCACGAGTTCTTCGGCATGACACCGGTGGTCAGCAAATCCGCCGATTCCCAGATGCTGGTTGGCGATCAACTTCAGCAGGCATTCGGGGAATAAGCGAAAGGGCGAGGGCGTTTGAACGCTCTCGCCCTCACGAACGCAGTCCCATCGGGCGCTAAGGACCGCATCGCGGGAACGACGTCACGCCGCTCCTGAAGTGCATACGGGCCACGGCGAAGAATAGTTTCAGACGGTGCGCGTTTGTCGTGGCTCAGCCGCTGAGCCAGCACCAGATCACGGCGAAAGCGGCAAGGGCTATCGCCAGCCGCGCGCCCTGCTGGAAGACCCATTCCGGTATCAGCCCTCCGGACCGGCTTCTCCGTTCCACCCTCGCCTGCAGCGACATCAGGAGGGGCATGGCATCGGCAGACGGTAGACCGGCATCTGCCGTGCGCCCGTTATTCAATTCACGCGAGTTGGCCATGGCTAGCGGTCGAAGGCGCGGGAAAGCTGATCGCTGACATTTTCCAGCAGGGATCGCGCCGTCTGCGCTTCATCCAGCGCCCGTGCCACGCCGTAGCTGATCGGAATGATCATCAGCAGCGTGAAGGTCATCGAGACCATGCGCCGGCGGAGGCGGCGATGACGTCGCTGACGGACAAGGGTCTCGTCGCGCCGCATCGAGCGCTGAAGCATGATGATTTGCTGGCTCGTCGAGGAGAGGCTGCTCTCTCCGAGATCCCTGTCGAACGAGTTCACCGGCGCCCCCACACGCGAAAAGATGTTCGCGTGGGAAGTACAACCGTAAATTGCACAAAGCAACCCTTGTAGGTTGTGCTGCGTGAAAACCGGAAGCCGCCGGATGCCGCTGTTTTCCGGAAAAGAGGACAGTGGCGGGCGACGCCACGGGTTTCTCGTGCCGTTCGGGCGGTATATGCCTAGCCAAACAGAACCGAAAAGGATGAGCAGCATGGCACTGCATGGGGAGATGTTGGTCGGATCATCGGCGCGGCGGGGGACTTCCGGGTCGCTGCGGGGCTTCGATCCGTCCACGGGTGAAAAGCTCGATCCTGCCTATGGCGGAGCGACCGCACAGGATGTGCAGGAAGCCTGTCGGCTGGCGGCCGAGGCTTTCGACACCTATCGCGAGACGAGCATCGAGGAGCGCGCGCGCTTCCTGGAAGCCATCGCGCAGAACATCCTGGATATCGGCGACGAACTGGTCGTCCGCTGCATGGCCGAGAGCGGTCTGCCGCGCGGTCGGCTGGAAGGTGAGCGCGGACGCACCGTCGGGCAGCTTCGCCTCTTCGCCGAGGTCCTGCGGGACGGTGGCTTCCTCGATCTCCGCATCGATCCGGCGCAGCCGGAACGAAAGCCGCTGGCGCGGGTCGACCTCCGTCTGCGAAACATCGCGGTCGGGCCGGTCGCGGTGTTCGGCGCGAGCAATTTCCCGCTGGCCTTCTCCGTCGCCGGTGGCGACACGGCTTCGGCGCTGGCCGCCGGTTGCCCGGTGGTGGCCAAGGCGCATTCCGCCCATCCCGGAACGTCGGAGTTCGTTGGCCGCGCCGTGCAGAAGGCCGTCGCCGATTGCGGACTGCCGGAAGGCGTGTTCTCGCTGATCTTCGACAGCGGCTATGAAGCGGGCCAGGCGCTGGTGGCCGATCCGCATATCGCGGCGGTTGGTTTCACGGGGTCGCGACGCGGCGGCATGGCGCTGATCAAGATCGCCCAGTCGCGGCCGGA
This sequence comes from Faunimonas pinastri, assembly GCF_900110915.1. Classification (GTDB taxonomy): domain Bacteria; phylum Pseudomonadota; class Alphaproteobacteria; order Rhizobiales; family Afifellaceae; genus Faunimonas; species Faunimonas pinastri. The sequence goes on along the minus strand of NZ_FOFG01000008.1, from coordinate 116,267 downwards.
GCCGATCCCGGTCTACGCCGAGATGAGCAGCATCAACCCGGTCGTGCTCTTCCCGGGCGCACTCGCCGCGCGGGGTGCCGACATCGGCAAGGCCTTCATCGCTTCGCTGACGCTGGGCTCGGGCCAGTTCTGCACCAATCCCGGCCTCGTGCTGGCGGTGGAAGGCAAGGGGCTGGACGCCTTCGTCGATGCGGCCGCCTCTGCCTTGCAGGAAGCGCCAGCCGGTACCATGCTCACCCCCGGCATCCATGCTGCCTATTCGGAAGGCGTCGAGGCGCTCAGCAAGCATGCACGGGTGAAGACGCTGGCTCGCGGCCTCACCGGCGGCCCCTATCAGGGGCAGGCGGGGCTTTTCAGCACGACCGCTTCCGACTTCCTGAAGGATCCGGCATTGCAGGCCGAGGTGTTCGGGGCAACCGGGCTCGTCGTGCGCTGTGCCGACGAGACGGAGCTGCGGCAGGTTCTGGAGAAGCTGGAGGGCCAGCTCACGGCTGCCCTGCACTTGGAGGCGTCCGACCATGAGAGCGTGCGCCGGCTGCTGCCGCTGCTGGAGCGCCGCGTGGGCCGCATTCTGGTCAACGGCTTCGGCACGGGCGTGGAAGTGGGACATGCCATGGTGCATGGCGGGCCGTTCCCGGCAACTTCGGACGGCCGGACGACCTCGGTTGGCTCGCTGGCGATCCGGCGCTTCCTGCGCCCGGTCAGCTATCAGGATCTTCCGCAGGATCTGCTGCCCGCATCGCTGCGCGACGACAATCCGCTGGGCCTGTCGCGTCGGCTTGACGGCAAGCTCGTCCAGCCCTGATCAGATGTCGTTCTGGAGGGGCGGCCGCGGCCGCCTCGAAGGCCCGTAGGCTGGCCCTGAAAAAGCGAAGGCCGGCGACGCTGAACGTCACCGGCCTTAGTAGACCCGGACTGCGCCGCCTGATTAGAGGCGGGAAGCGTCGCGAGCGATGCGGCTGATATCGCCACGGTTGATACCGAGGTCGCGCAGTTCGCGGGTGTTCAGGTTTTCCAGCTCGCGCTTGGTCACCTGAAAGCGGCGCCAGCGGCGGTAGTTCTCGTAAAGGCTGTTCATCGGGCGGGCCATTGTTCTGCTCCGTTTTGCATCGTTTCGATGCTCAGGATGTAGGCGAACGCCACTGATTTGTGCAGTGCAGCGTTTCGCATGGCTGCGCTGCTTCTTTTGCAGGTCCGGTTAATCGGAGATGGCGAAGGTCCGGCCATCTCGGTGCGAGACGGGCCTCAGCTTTCGTAGCGCGAGGCGATGCGATCGCGCGAAACGTTGGCCCATATCTTTTGCTCGGCCGCCTCGTAGGCCTCCCAGTCCCGAATATCCGGCAGCGACGGAATGCACACGAGCTCGTTCATCTCGAGTGCCCGGAGCGACGCGCGAACCAGATCCGGGGCCATCATGACGCGCTCCGGCGGGAAGTTGGCGAGGTCGTTGCCCGCGATCTCGTGGAAGTCCGTCGCGATCACGCCGGGGATCAGAAGCTGCACCTGAACGCCGCTCCCTTGGGATTCCAGCTGCATGTGGCGGGTGAAAGCTGCGACGTAGATCTTGGACGAGCCGTAGCCGGCATTGCCCGAAAATTGCGCAAACATCGTGCCCGAACCGATATTGATGATCGCTCCGCGCCCACGACGGCTCATGTGCTGCAACGCGGCATTGGACAGGCGGCTGAGCGCGAGAACGTTGACCCGCAGCATTGCGTCCAGCGCTTCCAGATCGAGCTCCGCCACCTTCCCCCGCGCGGCATAGCCGGCATTGTTGACGAGCATGTCGACCGCCGGATCGCGAGCCAGCCGATCGCAGACCGCCTGCACACCCTCGGGCGTGCCTAGATCGACCGGCAGCACCTCCACATCCACACCGTGCGCGCTCCGGATTTCGGCCGCGAGTACACGCAGGCGGTCCTCGCGGCGGGCGACGACCACGAGGTCGTGGCCCTTGGCGGCGATCTGCTCGGCATAGCTCTTGCCGATGCCGGAGGAGGCGCCGGTGATCAGGGCGATGGGGCGTTCGTTGAGCGGCATGCGGGCTCCTTTCCGAGAAACCGGGTAAAACCTGGGGAGCGGTAAAGTTCCGGTGAAACGTTTCAATCGCGGGACAGGACGAGCCGCATCAGCCGCTCGTCCACGTAGCGGTCGCCGATCTTCAAGGCGTTCGGCTCCAGCCCGTACTCGGTAAAGCCGGCGCGGCGATAGAGGGCGACTGCCGGATGATTATCGGCGCTGACCGTCAGGCGCAGTTCCTCGACCTGATCCCCGGCTTCGGCAACAAGCTGCCGCAACAAAGCGCCGGCCATGCCGAGGCCACGCGCCTGCGGGCGGACATAGACGCCCCAGACCAGACCCCTGTGCCGGCTCTTCTCGCGGTCGGAGACGAACAGCGCCACCGTTCCGCAAAGGGTGACCCCGTCCGGTCGGAACGCGCCGATCACCAAGTTGCCTGCGAGCCGGCCGGCGTACCATGTGAGTGCGTGGCCTTGCTCCTCGGCGGCGGTCGAGCCGAAGGCTTCGGGATGTCCTTCCAGGGCCTCCAGCCGCAAGGCCCTGAACGCCTCGGCATCGGCTGCAGTCAGGCGGCGGATGATGAAAGGGCGGTCGGATCGATTTTCCATGACACGTCGTTGCCGAAGAGGGCGCTGCTCGCTCCCTTAGCACGAACCGGTGAGATGCCTCACCGCGGCAAGCTGTTATAAAGCTGCAACGCTGTCTCTTTTCCCAAGTGCGAATCACCCGGTGACGACCGGAGACGATCACGCACGCCCAGAAAGATCGGGATATTCAGATGAGAATGATCGGAAAACCGTTTGCCCTCGCCACCTTGGCCGCTCTTGTTTGCTCCGCGGCCGTCGCGCCCGCCTGGGCCGGTGCGGCGAAGGAAGTGCCGGCGCAGGACTCCCGCATCGCCCATGACTGGCAGCGCGCCAAGAACCGGCACATGGGCCACGAGGTCTGCTGGACCGACCTCGTGCACACCAAGACCAAGGCTGGTTGGGTGGCCGAGAAGGTCAAGCACTGCGCGCCTCAAGGCTGACTGAGGCCGGCCTCGGCACGCCGCCTGAGCGCGGCCGGCTCCGCTTCAGGGACCGGACGGGTAGGCTATTGCAGCGAGGCCTGCACGATGGTCTCGGCGATCACTTCCGACAGGCAGGGTTTCAGGATCTTGCCGGTCGGAGCAGGCCGCGAGCGCTCGCGCTCATCGTTCCAGTGCTCCATCAGCGAATAGCGGCGCACAAGGTTCAGGTTCCGGGTCTTGGCGACGTCGCTGAGCTCGCGCACGATCCGCTCGTAGACGCTTTCGTGCGCGACATCCGGCACGAATGGCGGATCGACCAGCACGAGCCTGACGTCATGCGCGCGCAGCCACGCGGCAGCGTCGCCGATCACGTCGCCGAATTCGCCCGGATCGGTTGACGCCATGGCGTCGGGCGTACCGACCTGCCAGACCACGAGGTCCGGATCGGTCGCCGAAACCTCGGCTCGGATATGCTCGAATTCGTCTTCAGCACGCTCGGATGCCCTGCCGTCATCGCGCACCTCGAAGCGGACGCCGGGCAATCGCTGCTCGAGGTCCTGCTTCAGTTGCTCCAGTTGCGGGTTGGAGACGGCAGGCGTGACCGGCGGACCCAGCACGAGAACGCGCACCGAGCGTGGCCTCGCGCGGGGCGACTTGGCGGGCCGCAGAAGGCTTGGCACCAGGGCGTCAGGAACGCGGCAGATCTTCGAAACGCCCGCGAGTGCCTGACCGTTTCCGGGCAACAGAAAGCCACCGCCGATCAGAGAAGCGGCGGCGGCGAGGATCCTCAATTGCCGGATCAGCCCGCGGAAGCGGCGACCTGGCCCTGAGGGCGCTGATTTAACCCGACACGATACCATTCAAGGACGCCGGCTAGGCCCATCTGCAAGAGAATTCCAGTAACGATCATTACCACGTCGGTCGTGGGGTCACCACTGCCCACCATGCGCAAGATCTGCCCGACCAGGCTCAGGACCGTGCCGAAGCAGAAGACCGGAAGCGAATGCTGGCCCATCAGGATAACCGGCCTGAGGTAAGCCGTGGAGCGCAGCCAACGTTCCATCGGCAAGTAGCTGGCGAGATAGGCCAGTGCGAGCACATGGAGCAGACGCGGGAGGAGCAGGTTGGTCTTGTCGAATTCCCACATGAACCGGGGCAGGGGCCAGAGATCCCATTTGATGTAGAAACCGGCCTTGATCCAGATGCAGGCCATCACCGTATAGAACGCCGCCAGCGCGAAGAGCAGGCGATTGCGCGGCAGCGGAGCGCCCCGCACCAGCGAGATGCCGACGGCAAGCCCGATCGCGAAGATGAACTGCCAGGCCAGCGGGTTGAAGAACCAGCCATCCGGGAGCGGATAGCTCGGCAGCTTCAGCGCCAGTAGCTGGGTGCCGACATAAAGCGCACCGGAGAGGGCAAGCATCCAGCGCACGCTCTTGCTCGCAATCAGGATCAGCACGGGCGAGACGGCGATCAGGACGATATAGAGCGGCAGGATGTTGAGATAGGAGGGCTGCAACCCGAGCGTCGCGAGACCGATCAGTCCCTGCACGGGCGAGGCGACGAACACGTCGAAATGCATCATCTCCAGGAGCCGGACATCGCCGGTCTGCTGCGCCGCGAAGCCCATGATCGCGGCCATGGCGATCACCAGCACGATGTGGGCGCTGTAGAGGTGGAACGACCGCATCCAGATTTTGAGGGTCTGAAGCAGGCGCTGACCCGACTGGAAACGGCGGAAATAAGCCAGACCCGCCGCCGCGCCCGCCAGGAAGACGAACACCTCGGAGGCATCGGAAAACCCGAAATTCCGGCTGGTGAACCGCTCCAGCGGATTTCCGGGAATGTGATTGATGAAGATCGTGATCAGGGCCAGACCACGCCAGAAATCGAAGGAGAGGATGCGGCCGACCCGCTTCGCCGCACTCTTGTCGGGCGTCGCGATCGGAGCGGAGGGCACCTGTTCGAGATCAGGCTTGGCATTCATTGTCGCGACACGCTCCACGCTCTACGGCTGCCGCCGTGGCACAACGTTCCTCGGTGCCCATGACGGCATTTCGAAGGCGCGTTCCATCAAATCCTCGGGTGCGGTCACGCCGGCACGATTAACCGGCGGGCGCAGCCATCGACGGCTGCGCCCGGCAATTTAGCTGCCTTAACGTGGCCGGAACAATGAAGTTCATTTCAGTGAAGACGATTCCCGGCAAAACGGCAACGGCGTGTCGCCGAAAGCCCGGCCGGGACGACGAACGGCAGGACCGGGCGGCGCGCCGGACTTGTCACCGCGCGGGTGGTCCGCGAACGATCTACTCTCGAATAAACTTGAGCGTGCTCTGGATATCTGTTGGCTTGCGGCCGCCGCGCCGCCCTTTCGCGGCCTCCCCGAGCAATGAGTTCCACAGGTTCGAATGTCAGAGTTGTCGATTTACGATCTGCCGCCCGTCTACGACGTCATCATGGGGCCCGGGCCTTGCGAGCCATTCTATCGGGAGCAGGCACGGCGGAGCGGAGGGCCCATTCTCGAACTCGCCTGTGGCACGGGCCGGCTGACGATCCCGGTGGCGGAGGAACGAGACGACGTTACGGGGCTCGATATCTCGCCTTCGATGCTGGCATCGGCCCGGGGCAAGGCCAATGAGGCGGGCGTTTCCATCCAGTTCGTGAAGGGCGACATGCGGTCCTTCAGCTTCGAGCGGCGATTCGGGATGGTCTTCGTTTCGTGCAACTCGCTCGCCCATCTTCTCCGGGCGGAAGACATGCAGTCCTGCCTGCGCGCCATCCGGACGCATCTCCTGCCGGAAGGGATCTTCGTCTTCGATATCGTCAATCCCGACATCGTCACGCTGGGCCGGTCCTTTGCCGATCCGGTGGAGCAGGACTGCGAGATGTCGGCGGACGAAGGAGGCGGGGAGGACCTGACGATCCGCGAGCGCCTGACCTATGATCCGGTCGCGCAGATCCGAACCGCGCACTGGCGGCTGCTGCGCGCCGGGCATCCCGACCGCGATCTCTCGCCGCTGCATCTGCGCCAGATCTTTCCGCAGGAATTGCCGATGCTGCTGAACGCGGCCGGGCTGCGGCTCGATGAACGCTTCGGCGACTTCGAGGGCGGCCGCTTCACCGCCGAAAGCGCCAATCAGGTCTGCGTGGCGCGTCCCGTCTAGAACCAAGCGACGAGGCAAGGCCGGTCCTGGCGGCGCCTTGGCTTTTGCCGCACCTGCACGTAGAACGACTACAAAGGAAACGGCAGCACGTTTGTCGTGTCGGCCTGCCTTTGCAACCGATCTCGGGCTCTCCATGCAGCTTCATGACGCCTCTCCCCGCGCCGGGGACGCCCGTCGCAGCGACGATGCGGAGATGTTCGATCTCGCGCCCGTCTCACTCTGGCTGGAAGATTACAGCGGCATCAGGATCCAGCTCGAGGAATGGCGCCGGGCAGGCGTGACCGACCTGCGGGCGTTTCTGGAAGCGGACGATGCACGGGTCAGGGCCTGCTCGTCGCGGATCGAGATCCTGAAGGTCAACCGTCGGACGCTCGCGATGTACGAGGCCACGGATATCCGTCATCTCGTGGAGAATATCGGCCGGATCCTCAGCAAGGACATGCTGAAGACCCACATCGAGGAACTCGTGCAACTCTGGGAGGGCAAGAGCGAGTTCAACAGCCATACCGTGAACTACACCTTGTCCGGCGCCCGCCTGGATATCCAGCTCAAAGGCGCGATTCTGCCGGGCCACGAGGAGAAGTGGGATCGGGTGCTGGTCGCCATCGAGGATGTGACCGGCCGCGAAACCGCGACGCGAAAACTGGCGCAGAGCGACGCCTATGCACGCGGTCTCTTCGAACATTCCCCGATCTCGCTGTGGGTGGAGGATTTCAGCGGCGTCAAGACTTTGCTCGACGAGGTTCGCGAGCGGGGCATCTCCGATCTTCGGGTTTTCACCGATGTGCATCCGGAATTCATCGAACGCTGCATGGCCGAGATCCGGGTCCTCGACATCAACCGTCACACGGTCGAACTCTTTGGCGCGGAGAGCAAGCCGGCGCTGCTCAAGCGGCTCAGGGACATCTTTCGTGACAGGATGATCCAGCCTTTCCGCGAGCAGCTCGTTGACTTGTGGGACGGCAAGCTCTTCCAGCGCCGTGAAGTCGTGAACTATTCGCTGGCCGGTGACGAACTGCACCTGCACATGCAGTTTTCCGTGCTGCCCGGCCACGAGCGGGACTGGTCGTTGGTGCAGGTCGCGCTGACCGACATCACCGCGCGAAAGAGGGCGGAAGCCTATCTGGAATTCCTCGGCAAGCACGATGTGCTGACCAAGCTCTACAACCGTTCGTTCTATGTCGACGAACTCAACAGGCTGGAGCGGAAGGGGCCGTTCCCCGTCAGCGTCGCGGTGATCGACCTGAACGGCCTCAAGGCCGCCAACGACCAACTGGGCCATGGCGCTGGAGACGCGCTACTTCGCCGGGCGGGCGAGGTGCTGAACGAAGTCGTGGAACGGCCCTGTCACGCCGCGCGGATCGGCGGCGACGAGTTCGCCCTGTTGATGCCGGGGGTGGGCGAAGAGGAAATGTCCGTCCTCGTCGAGACCATCGACAAGCTGGTGGCCATCAACAATCAGTTCTACTCGGCGACCGAACTCAGTCTTTCCATCGGCACCGCCACCGCCGAGCCGGGGGAGCGACTGGAAGCGGTGGTAAAGCGGGCGGACCTTGCGATGTATCAGGCCAAACGGGCCTTCTACGCGCGCGCCGGCACCGAGCGGCGGTTAAAGGTGCCGGGCACACCCATTTCGCCCTGAACGGGTGGGGGAGGCTTCGCGCGGAACCATTCGAAGCATCCCGCGTTGGCACAGACATTCGGACGATCATCAAGCAGGAGCAGCGCCTTGCCTTACGATCCGAAGACTCTCGATCCCGATCGGACGCCGAAGATCGAGGAGAGCAGCGTTCCCGACAGCCGTGGCGACTATCGCGGCGCTTATGGCTACGGTCGCCGGGCACATGGCTCCGACCCCAATGCGAGCTACGGCTTCCAGCCCTCCGGCAAAACGCTTTCTCCCCGCATCCTTCGACGGTCGTAGGCTTCCGTCATCGGTGTTGGCTACGTTCAGGCTGTCGGTCGCCGAGGCCTGTTCGACGTCTGGCAAAGAGGCGGCTGAAGAACCTGCATCCCGAACGAGCGGTCAGGTAGCTGAGCCCTTTTACCGTCACTCCCGTCCGGTTTTCGCGTTTAGGGCGTCGTTAGTCCGAGTTCGCCCACCAGAGTGCGCACCGCACGCGCGGTTTCCAGCCTTTCCTGCAGCTCGAACTCGACCGCCAGCGACAGTGCTGCCGTGTCGACGGGCTCGTTGCTGCGAATGGCGTCCAGGAGGGCCGCGGCGGCGACGCGACGATCGTACGATCCATCGTTCAGGACGACGCCGAGCAGGGCAGTCACGTTGCTGTCGATCACGGCTGAAATCCCCTTTTCCAGCTAAATGTTCATTAGCCGGGAAGGGTTGCGTCGGTTTGTCCGATATTCGGCAGTGTCAGCCGGTTCGGGTAAAGAAAAAACCCCGCCGAAGCGGGGCTTGTTTCTCGATTGTCTGCTTTTATTGGCAGAAATGCCGGAGGCCGTCATATCCCAGGAACGTGCCCGAGGCCGGATCGAACGAGCGATACCGCGACGAGCAGTAGGAATACCACGCGGGCGAGCGGGACGGCGCGGACTGGTAGACGACCGTGGGTGCGGCATAGACCGGGGCGGGGGCCGCGTAGACGGGACCACCCGCGAGCTGGCTGCCGATGATTGTGCCGGCCGCAAATCCCGCGATGCCGGCGCCGGCAGCGTAACCGCCGCCCCAGCCATGGTGGTGATAGTAGCCACCGCCGTACCCATGGTTCCAGTACGGTTGCGCCTGGGCACCGGCGGGAATAGCGATTGCTGCAACGGTCACGGCGAGCGCTGCGGCGAGCGACTTGATCAAGCGCATCGAGGTTTCTCCAATCAGGTCCGGGCCACCGCCCGGCTGCTCCTTATATGGATATGAAACGCGCCCGGTTCATTTCAGTTCAAGCAGATGTGTTTGGAAGCACCGATTCCGCCGGACCCAGGCAAAGCTGGTGCGCCCACCAGATCGACCAGATGATGGATGAGAAGACACCGACCCCCAGAACGGGGAGGATGATGCTGCTTGCCGTCATTGTTCCCTCCAGATCTTCGGTCGGGCACCCCACCGCGCCCGCCGAATGTTTCTGAAAAGTTAACAACAATTTTAACGAGGGCAAGATAGCTCGTGCCGTCCCGGCAAGGTTTTCTTCACCACTCTTAAAAGTCGTGGTTACCGCGTCGCCTTCGCGGTCAGTTCGAGGCTTACGCTTCGCGCTCCGCCTCGGTGCGCTCCTCCACCTGCCGCCGCAGATCCGTGATCACGAGGGCCGCGGTGCGGAGAAGCGTCTGGAGTTCCAGGCGGGACAGCCCGTCCAGCGTTTCCGCCGCGACCACCAGTTGCTCGGCGATATCTTCCTGCAGCTCGCTCAAGGGCGACTCCTGTGCTGTCAACGGCGGGTGCGGAAGCTGAACATGCCGACATGCCGGCCAAGGATGCCGATCTCGTCGAGCAGACGCTCCTGCGGGAGATATTGCTCGTTTTCAGCCGAAATGCGCACGCGGATCTGTGGCTCCCCGCGCCGCGATACAACCTCCAGCCTGCGGATGACGATCCCGCCGAATTCGTCGGCAAGCGCATAAAGGCCCGGCGGCGAGGGCACGTTATTGGCCAGATCGACCAGCGCGATGTCGCCTTCGTCCAGAACAGGGGCCATGGAATCGCCGCGCACCGGCACGCAGCGAAGCTGGCCGGGATGGAGGTTGAGCGCGTTCAGGATCCAGTCCGGCAGACGCCACCAGTCCCGCGCGCCTTCCGGCAACGCACCGCTTTCGTCGATGCCTGCTCCGGGCACCAGGGCCGCGGTCGCGTTGCTCAGGGGAATGTTGAGGTCGAGTTCCAGCACCGCGTCCGACGGACCGAACACCGCCGGCGACGGCTCGGCGGCGAAGGAGTCCCCGGTGGAAGGGGGCTGCGGGGCGGTGAAGGACGGCCGGGGCTGTTCCACCTGCGGCGTGAGGGGAACGGGCGCCGACATCGGAGCGGGTGCCGACGCTGGCGCTTCATCCGGCTCGGCCAGGAGCACGGCCCCGGGAGGAGGCGATGCGGTCCGGTCGCCCTCGGCCCGGGTCAGGGCTTCCAGGATCAGCGGAATGAAACGTGAGTGCTTGGTTATGCCGCGCTCGATGCGGTCGACATGCTGCTCGGAGGTGCCGGCGGCCTGTGCGAGCTGGTCGAGCGACCAGCCGAGAACCGTACGCCGCTCATTGATGCGGCTACCCAGAATGCTTGCGTCTGCCATGGCCCAGACCTGACATGGGCAGGGGGGCAAAGTCCAGCGTGGTTAAGAAACTGGTTTCTCTCGGCCCTTAAGAAGACCGCAACCCGCGTCGAAAACGCTGGCGCAACCAACGCGGACGATCCCGGTTACGCCACCTCATCACAGCAGGCGGAGTGAATGTTCAAAGCGGTCATCTTCGACATAGACGGCACACTGGTCGATTCGGTGGATCTTCATGCAGAGGCCTGGGAAGAGGCGTTCCGCCGTTTCGGCTTCTCGATCCCGGCCGAGAAGATTCGCGGCAAGATCGGCAAAGGCGGCGACCAACTGCTGCCGGATTTCCTCGATCAGAGGTTGATCGCGCGTTTCGGTTCGGAGATCCAGGCGTTTCGGACCGACCTCTTCGCCCGCAAGTACATGGACCGCGTTCATCCGTTTCCCGGCGTCCGCGATCTCTTTTCCGCTCTCCGGGCTCGCGGTTTCCGGCTGGTCCTCGCATCTTCAGGCAAGGAGGACGAGGTGAAGCGTTATCAGGAGATCGCCGGCATAACCGATCTCGTGGACAGCGCCACGTCCTCCGACGACGCCGAGCATTCCAAGCCGGCGCCGGACATATTCCAGGCAGCGCTCGCCAGGAACGGGCTGCAGCCGGACGAGGCCGTGGTGATCGGGGACTCGCCCTACGATGCGGAAGCGGCCACCCGTGCCGGTATCCAGGCCATGGGCGTGCTCTGCGGGGGCTTCCCGGAAGAGGACCTGAGGGCGGCCGGGTGTCACTGGATTTTCCAGGATCCCGCTCATCTCCTGGCCGAACTGGATCGCTCGCCGCTCGGAACCGCGTGAGCCGCTTCCTGAGCCCGGTTGCAAACCCCGGGGGAGCATGATCTTTAGCCGAGATCATAGTTCCTCCCCGAAGCAGTCGGTCCGCACATTGGAATGACGAAGAGCTCCCCGTCCGCGCGCGAGAAAGGGAAGACCGGGCCTCTCTGGCTCCTGGGCAAGGCGCAGGAAAGCCGGCCGATCGCCATCGTCCTGCTGGCAGGAACCATCGTGCTGGTCGCCCTGATCGCCGCGACGGTCGCGGCGGCGCTGGATCGGCGCGCCGCCGATATCGCCGCCGCCCGGCGGGAAATGATCACGACGGACACGCTTCTGGCGGAGGACACGGCGCGTTCGCTGCAGAGCGTGCAGCTCGTCCTTTCCAGCATCGCCGACTGGATCGCGAGCCAGGGCATTACGACGGCCGAGCAATACGAGGCCCAGATGGCGGGCCGCGACACGCACGACCTCCTGGCCCAGAAGATCGCCGGCGTGCCGCAGATCGACGCGGTCACCATGATCAACACGCGGGGGAAGCTGATCAACTTCTCGCGGACCTGGCCGATTCCCGACGTCGACGTCGCCGACCGGGATTACTTTCTGGCGCTCAGGGATAATCCGACGGACAAGCCGTTCCTCAGCGTTCCCGTCGAGAACCGGGGCAGCGGGACCTGGACGATCTATCTCGCCCGCCGGATTACCGGCCCTTCGGGAAACTTCGTCGGCCTCGTACTCGGCGCCATCCTGCTCGATCATTTCGAGGACCTTTACAGCTCGCTGCCCCTGACCACGGGCGCGGCCATCGCGCTCTGGCGAAACGACGGCACGCTGCTGGCGCGGCATCCGCCGTCTCCCGTGGGTCAGAAGCTGCCGGTGGAGGCGATCGAGGCGCCCGCCGGCGAGGGCATCTTCACCTCAAGCTTCTCGGTGGGCCGGCGCGAGCCGATCCTTCGCCTGATCGCCTCCAAACGGGTCGCCGGCTATCCACTGCTGGTCAACGTCACCCGGCCGATGTCGGAGGTTCTTTCGCCATGGCGGCGGCAGAGCGTCTTCATCGTCGCGGCCGGACTGCTTTGCATGGCAGCCGTCACCGCGATCATGGCAGCGCTGATCCGCCAGTTCCTCGCCTACGAGCATGTGGCCGCGGCCGTAGCCGACCGCGAGCGCGCCATCATGGATCGCGAGAAGGTCGAGCAGCAGCTCCTGCAGGCGCAGAAGCTGGAAGCCGTGGGGCAGCTGACCGCCGGCATCGCGCACGACTTCAACAATCTCCTGACGGTGATCCTCGGCGGGGCCGCGACGGCGCAGAAATTCGCCGGCGACCATCCGCGCCTGAACCGCAGCCTCGGCAATATCCGGCTTGCGGCGGAGCGGGCGGCGAGCCTGACGGCGCAGCTGCTGGCCTTCGCGCGCAAGCAACCGCTACGCCCCGAGGTGCTTCCCGTGGCGGCGCATGTGGAGGCGGCGGCCAGCCTGCTGGAGCGCTCGATCGGCGCCGGGATCCGAGTGGAAACGGAGATCGCGCCAGATATCTGGCACATCACCGCCGATCCGAGCCAGCTGGAGCTCGCGCTCCTGAATGTCGGCCTGAACGCGCGCGACGCGATGCCGAATGGCGGGCTGATCCGCTTCGAGGCCCGCAACATCGTCCTGCCGGATGACGACGGCGTGCCGCAGCAATATGTGTCGATCTCGGTCCGCGATACCGGCACGGGCATTCCGCCGGAGATCCGCGACCGGGTGCTGGAACCGTTCTTCACCACCAAGGAGATCGGCAAGGGGAGTGGCCTCGGCCTCAGCCAGGCCTTCGGCTTCGCCACGCAGTCCGGTGGCCGGATGCGGATCGAGAGCGAGCCGGGATCGGGCACGATGATCGTTTTCAAGCTGCCGGCGGTGGTCGCTGCGGCCGCCGAGGTTCAGCAGGCGTCCGCGCCGGTTCCGACGGACGTTACCTGGTCCGGCCGCGTTCTGATGGTGGAAGACGATCCGGCCATCGGCGAGATGGTCGGCGAGACGCTGCGGGAGGCCGGCTACGACGTGACGCTGGCGATAACGGCCCCGGACGCGCTGCTGGCGATGGGACGCGACCCGGCCTTCGATCTCGTTTTTTCCGATATCATGATGCCCGGCGGCATGAATGGGGTCGAGCTCGCGCGCGCGATCCGGCAGGCGCATCCGTCGCTGCCCATCCTGCTCGCCACCGGCTACAGCGAGGCGGCGAGCAATCGTTCGGCGCGGGAATTTCCGCTGATGACCAAGCCCTACGACATCGGCGAGCTGCAGGCGCGGCTCGCCGCCATGATCCTGGAAGCCAAGGGGGCCTGAGTTCCCGTCTTAAGCGCGGGGCGATCAGCCGCGGCGCGAGGAGGCAACCTCGACCGGCGGCATCAGCGTGTCTGCGCCCTCGTACTCGTCGATATGCACGAAGGCGTCCCGCAGCGCTTCCGACCAGGCCGTGGAGAGCTTCTTGAAATAGGCGTCGTCCTCCTGAATACGGCGCCTCTCGCTCACTTCCAGCGCGTCGCGGCGATAGATCAGGATGTCGATCGGCATGCCGACGGAGAGATTCGACCGCAGCGTGGAATCGAAGGAGAGCAGCAGCAGCTTGGCGGCGACGCCGAGGCGCATGTCGGGCGAGGCGACACGGCCGAGGATCGGCTTGCCGTATTTGTGCTCGCCGATCTGGAAGTAGGGATTGTCGGGCGTCGCTTCGATGAAGTTGCCTTCCTTGTAGATCTGGAAGAGCCGCGGGTCTTCGCCACCGATCTGCCCGCCCAGAATGAAGGAGGCGCTGAAGAGGCCCGGATTGTCTTCGATCTCCTGCTTGTCCACGCGCCGCACCTCGCGGATGGCGGCGCCGACCACGCGCGCGGCCTGAAACATCGTGGTGACGGAGGAAAGCGACGGCCGCTCGGGGTCCGGCGGCGTGGAGATGCGTTCGCTGAGGATCGACACCACCGACTGGGTGAAGGCGAGGTTGCCGGCCGTCAGCATGATGAGGACGCGGTCACCCTTCAGTTCCCAGACGTGCATCTTGGAAAAGGTCGCGATGTTGTCGACGCCGGCATTGGTGCGGGTGTCGGAGGCGAAGACGATACCCCGGTCCAGGCGGAAGCCGACGCAGTAAGTCATCTCGGGACCTGTGGTGTTGAAGGAGGGCTATTGCTGCTGCTGTTGTTCGACGACAACGTCGACCGCCAGCGTCTCGTTGCCTCCGCCCCGGCGCGTGCCGACGATCGGCGCGGCATAGCCGGCATCCAGCCCGCAAGCCAGGCGGACATAGCGGTCGGTGGGGCAGACATTGTTGGCGGGATCGAAGCCGACCCAGCCGAGATCCGGCACCCAGGCTTCGGCCCAGGCATGGTTGGCCTCCGCCGGTTCCTCGTTCTCCAGATGCAGGTAGCCCGTCACGTAGCGGGCCGGGATGCCGATCCGCCGCGCCGCCGCGATGAAGATGTGCGCGTGGTCCTGGCAGACGCCCTGGCCGGCGGCGAAAGCCTCGGCCGCGCTTGTGCCGGAATTCGTGGCGTCGATGACATAGGTGACCTGCTCGGCGATGGCTTCCAGCAGCGCGTGGAGCTTCGACAGCGGGGTGGCGGCGAGGACGCCGTCTGCGAGCCCGGAGATCTCGTCGGACGGATCGGTCAGCGGGGTCGAGCGTAGAAAGGTCGCCGGGCTCGCCGCTTCGCCGAGATGTCCCGCGACGCCGCCATTGTCCCGGGTTTCCACGATGCCGTGGGCGGTGATCTCCACCGTTTCCGCGCCATGGCTGTAGGCGATGAGGTGCGTGCGGTTGCCGAAACCGTCGACATAGGTCGCGGCCTTCTCGAAGCCGGGCGCGTCCACCGTCCAGTGCAGCACGTTCTGCCAGCGATTGCTGACCGGCGTCAGCCGCAGCCGCTGCACCGTGCATGTCCCGGACTGGTCGTAGGTGTAGCTTGTCGTGTGGCGAATGCTGAGGCGCATCATCGACCCATCATGCGAAGTGGTAGTCGCGGGAGATTGTCTCCGTCAGTTTGTTGTTGCTGACGATGAAATCGGTGAGGAATTCGTGCAGCCCGTTCTGGAAGATGTCGTCCATGCGGCCGTCGCGCAGGGTCTTGCGGCACTCCACGATGCTCTCTTCCGACTCCTTGCGCTCGCCGTAATGGAGGCTCAGTCCCTCTGCGGTGATCTGCAGCTGGTCGTAGCAGAAGCGCAGCGAGCGCGGCATTTCCGGCCGAAGGATCAGGAATTCCGCGATGTTCCAGGGCAGGAGGCGCTCGTTGAAGACGTGCCGGTACGAGCTGTGCGCCGAAACGGCGCGCAGGATCGTCTCCCATTGAAAGGTGTCCACGTCGCCGCCGATACCCTGGTTGTTGGGGAGCAGCAGGAAATATTTCACGTCGATGATGCGGGCGGTGTTGTCCGCCCGCTCGATGAACGCGCCGAGCTGGCTGAAGAAGAACGTATCGTCGCGCAGGATGGTGCCGAGCAGCGCGCCGCGGAAAAGCGATGTGCGCTCGCGGACCCAGTCGAGGAAATCCGGCAGTCGCTCCGGCGTCATCTCCGCCGGTTTGATCTTGTCGAAGGCGAGCCAGGTGCCGTTCAGCGCTTCCCACATGTCGCGGGTGAGCTTGGTGCGGACGGAACGGGCGTTGGTGCGGGCGAGCCGCAGGCAGGTGCGGACGGAGGAGGGATTGTCCTCGTCGAACAGCAGGAACTCCAGCGCCTTGCCGCCCCCCGCGTCGCCGTATTTCTCCTTGAAGGGCCGGTGGATGCCGGCGCTGGTGAGGGTGGAAAGCCATTCCTCGCGATGGCCGTCGCCGGTGTCCGGCGTGAGCGTGATGCGAAAGCCCGCTTCCGCGAGACGGGTCATGTTTTCCGCCCGCTCCATATAGCGGGACATCCAGAAGAGGCTGCTTGCCGTGCGTCCGAGCATGTCAGTCCCTCAGCACCCAGGTATCCTTGGTGCCGCCTCCTTGCGAGGAATTCACCACCAGCGATCCCTTTTGCAGCGCCACGCGGGTGAGCCCGCCCGGCACGATGCGAACCTTGTCGCTGACGAGGACGTATGGGCGCAGATCCACGTGGCGCGGCGCAACGCCGGATTTCGTCAGCGACGGGCAGGTGGAAAGCGCCAGGGTCGGCTGGGCGATATAGTTGCTGGGCCGCGCCAGCAGCTTCTGGCGGAACGCCTCGATCTCCTTGCGGCTGGAAGTCGGGCCGACGAGCATGCCGTAGCCGCCGGAGCCGTGGACTTCCTTCACCACGAGCTCGCCGAGATGCTCCAGCACGTATTTCAGCTCCTGATCCACCCCGCATCGATAGGTCGGCACGTTGCGGAGGATAGGCTTCTGCCCGGTATAGAACTCGATGATGTCGGGCACGTAGGTGTAGATCGCCTTGTCGTCTGCGATGCCGGCGCCCGGCGCGTTGACGATCGTCACGCGCCCGGCGCGGTAGAGATCCATCAGGCCGGAGACGCCCAGCGCCGAATCCGGCCGGAAGGTGAGGGGGTCGAGGAACGAATCGTCCAGCCGGCGATAGATCACGTCCACCCGCTGGCGGCCCTGCGTCGTCCGCATGTAGAGGTGGCCGTCCTCGATGAAGAGGTCCTGCCCCTGCACCAGCTCCACGCCCATCTGGTCGGCCAGGAACGAATGCTCGAAAAAGGCCGAGTTGTGGATGCCGGGCGTCATGACGACGATGGAAGCGTCGCCGCTCTTCACGCCCGATGGCGCCACGGCCTTCAGCGTGCGACGCAGAAGCTCGGGATATTGCGAGACGGGCGCCACCCGGTGCTTGGAGAAGAGCTCCGGGAAGAGGTGCATCATCGTTTCCCGGTTCTCCAGCATGTAGGAGACGCCGGAAGGCGTGCGCAGATTGTCTTCCAGCACGTAGAAGTCGTTCTCCGCCACCCGCACCACGTCGACGCCGATGATGTGGCTGTAGACGTTCAGCGGCGGCGCGTGGCCGATCATTTCCGGCAGGTACGCCTCGTTTCGCAGCACCAGCTCCGCCGGGATGCGGCCGGCGCGGATGATCTCCTGCCGATGATAGATATCGTAGAGGAAGGCGTTCAGCGCCCGGACGCGCTGCTCGATGCCGCGCTCCAGGGTGCGCCACTCGGACGCGGAGATGATGCGCGGCACCAGGTCGAACGGGATCAACCGCTCGAGCGCATTCTCCATTCCGTAGACGGAGAAGGTGATGCCGAGGCGACGGAAGATCGAATCGGCTTCTTCCTGCTTTCGCTTCAGCCCGGACTTGGACTGGGCACTTAGCCAGTTATGAAGCTCGGAATAGGGTGGGCGAACACTCCCGTCGGCCCCGAGCATCTCGTTGAAAATCGCCTTTGACGTGTCTTCTGCCGAAATCTGGACTTTCACAGAACCCGCCGTGCCTAAGGTTTGAATAATAAGCTAGAGAACAGGCAAATAACCGTCACGCAAAAACATTGATCCCTGCCCGCCTTTTTTTCAGGCAGGAATTATCGGATGGGCAACCAGGCGGTTGTCGGAGCGGTGCAAGGAGAGGTTGATGAGCGAAGCGGAATTGGGAACGCGCCGTGAGTTCGGCACGCTGGCCGACGGCACCGTGATCGAGGCCGTGGCGATCGGCGCCGGGCCACTGCGGGCGGAGGTGATCACCTGGGGCGCGGTGATCCGCGACGTGCGCTTCGAAGGCGTGGATCATCCCCTCGTGCTGGGCTTCGAGCGGCTGGAGGATTACGTCGGGCAATCGCCCTATTTCGGCGCAACGGTCGGCCGCTTCGCCAACCGCATCGCGCGCGGCCGGTTCAAGCTGGACGGCGAGATCCACGAGCTTCCCTGCAACGACGGCGACAACCATCTGCATGGCGGACCCCACGGCTTCGGCACGCGGGTCTGGACGATCGAGAGCCTGACGCAGAGTTCCGTGCTGCTGAAGCTCGTCTCCGCCGATGGCGATCAGGGCTATCCCGGCGAAGTGACGGCCGAGTGCAGCTACGAGGTTTCCGCCGACGGCACGCTGATCGTCAGCTATAGCGCCAGCACGGACCGGGAGACGGTCGTGAACCTGGCGCAGCATACCTATTTCAACCTGGACGGCGCGCCCACCATTCTGGACCACAAGCTCCAGCTTGCCGCCGACGCCTATCTGCCCGTCGACAGCGGCTACATCCCGACCGGCGAGTTGAAGCCGGTGGAAGGCACCCCCTTCGACTTCCGTTCGCTCCGGGTCGTCCGGCCGGAAGGCGCGGAGGCCACGCCGCCCTACGACAACAATTTCTGCCTTGCCGCCCATCGGCGGCCGGAGCCCGCCTTCGCCGCGCGGCTGGAGGGCCGCGACGGCACGCTGTCGATGGAGCTTTGGACGACCGAGCCCGGCGTGCAGTTCTACGACGGCTTCCAGATCGCGGTCACCGCGCCGGGGCTGGGCGGGCGGACCTATCCCAAGCATGCCGGCCTCTGCCTCGAAGCGCAGCTCTGGCCGGATGCTCCGAACCAGTCGGATTTCCCCAGCGCGACATTGAAACCGGGCGAGACATACTGGCAGCGAACGGAATTCCGGTTCAGGGCTTAACCCCATACCCATACAGACAGGGGGCCTTCGTCGATGACGGGGCCCCAATAGCAGTTCAGGAGTTCAGAATGGCCAAGCCCGTCGTTGTCGATGTCCAGCATAGTCTCGGTCAGGCCGAAGCCCGGCGCCGGGTGGAAAAGGGCTTCGGCAGCGTGCGCGACCAGATCGCTCCCAAGGGCCTCGCCGTGGAAGAGCGCTGGGAAAACGACCAGCTGCTCTTCAAGACGGGCGCCTTCGGCCAGAACATCGCCGGGCGCATCCAGGTGCTGGAGAACATCATCCGCATCGAGGTCGACCTGCCCTGGCTCCTTGCATCCATGGCCCAGCCGCTGACGGCGAAGTTGCAGGGCGTCGGGCAATTGCTTCTGGAAAAGAAGTAACCGGACGGGAGCAAGGCCGGGCTGCTGCGCCCTGACCATAAAAACCGGGCGCGAATCTGAACCGGAAGGCGTTTACTGGCGTTTTACCTCAAAATGAAAATGAGGGAGGGTGCCATGGACGTGCGTATCTCGGACATCGAGTACTTCAGGGACGAGGAGCATATCCTCCGGCGATTGGCCTGTGCCCTCGTCGTCCACTGGGATCAGCTCCCCTGGAACGTGCAGGAAGAGCTGATCGGCAGCGCCGCCTCCATGATGAACACCGTGGAGGTCCCGGCCTGCGGCGAGGAAATTCGCGAGTTCATCGCCAACCACCGGCTTTCCGCGTAACGCGAGGCGCTCCGACCGCGCAAAAAGAAGGGCCGCTCGGAGCGGCCCAAGTGATGGGAGGAAATCGCCCTGAGGGGCGGCAGTGCAAGCACTGCCGCCGAATAACGGACGGGCATTGCACAAGTTCCGTCCCTGGTGGATTGAAGTGCATACCTGCTGCGAGGACCCGGCGTTCATGGCTCCTTTACGCGGGCTGGGCGCATTGTGACGCACGGCGAGGACGAACCGAAACTCAATACGCTTCCGGCCGTTCCTGTCGCAAAGAAGAAGCGGAGTCGATCATGAGGAAAGCGACGCTCGGCGCGGCCGTGACGTTGGGAATGCTGAGCCTTGGGCTCGGCGGATGCGTTTCGGGAGGCTACGGCTACTCCTATGAGACCTATGGGCCGGCCTATCCCGTCTACTACGATTACGGACCCTATTACCGCGTGGACGGCGCCTACGGCCCTTATCGGCACGGCTGGCACGGGCGGGACTGGCACGGTCGCGGCGATTGGCGTGGCCAGGGCGGCCCGCACGGTCCGGGTGGCCGTGGTGGTCCGGGCGGACCCGGTGGACCCGGTTCCGGCCGCGGCGGTCCGCAGCCCTGGAATGCCGGCAATGGACCCGGTGGCGGCAGCGGGCCGGCTTCCGGAAATCGGGCCTGGAATGCTCCGGGCAACCGGGGCGGCAATGGCGGCGACCGGGTGTTCATCCCCCATTGAACGAAAAGGCCCGGATCGCGAGATCCGGGCCTTTCTGGTTCAGGGAGCGACCTGAACCGTCACCTTGTGCTGCTGTGTCTGGCCGGAAGGGGCGCGGACCTCGATGGTCATCTCGTCCGTGCCGGAAAAACCGGCGCTCGGCTTGTAGGTTGCGGAATAGCCCTTGAGGTCGACGTTCGGGCACTTGGCGGCTGCCGAACCGTGAACCTTGCCCTGCTGCAGCGTGACCGTGCCATGATGCGGCACGGCGGGCATGCCGATCTTTAGTTCGGCCGGCGTGCAATTCGGGCCGAGAAGCGCGAACACGCCGACGCGGACGGGCTTGCCGGCCGAGGTCTGGAAGTGATCCTGGACGACCTGCTGCTGCGCCGAGGCCGTTCCGAGGAAAGCCGCGAGGCTGGCGGAGGCGAGGGCAAGGCGAAGAAGCGTTTTCGGCATGAGGGACCTTTCCAGTCGATATCTGCCACCCAGGCCCCTTTATAGGGCGCTCCGGGGAACGCGGCGAGGCCGGACCGGGTGAGGGGCCGTGGCCGGGCCGTTTTCACCGCCGGTCAGCGCCGAGAGGGCAGGGCCGAAGGGCAGCGCCGAGAACAAGTCCGAGGCCGGGGATGGCGAGGATCTGGGTGGGCCGCGATCAGTCCGCGCCGGGATCGCCCTTCAGACCGGCGGCCACGATGCCGGCGAGCGCCGCGGCTTCGTCATTGTCGGAAGTGTCGCCTGAAATGCCGACCGCGCCGATCAGCGAACCCGCCTCGTTCTTCACCAGAACGCCGCCGGGCACCGGCACCAGCGCGCCGCCCGCCACATGCGAAACGGCGGCCACGAAGTAGGCCTGCTCGTTCGCACGCTTGTTGATGGAGCGCGAACCGATTCCGAGCGAAAGAGCGCCGAAGGCCTTGCCATGCGCGATCTCGTAGCGCTTCAGGCTGGTGCCTTCCTGCGAGGCAGCCGCCTTCACCGTGCCGCGAGCATCCAGCACGACGACACAGAGCGGCTTCAGTCCGTGGTCGCCGGCGTGCTGCAGCGCCCCTGCGATGATCGCCTGCGCGGCGTCCAGCGTGATCTCGGTCATGGCTGTTCCCTACGTTTGATCTGGTCGTCGATCCGGCCTTCCGCTCCGACCCGCTCGGAGGCATTGTGCGGGGCGCGCAACCGGACAAGTGGCCTGTCCTAGGCCGCAACCCGATGCCGGGGCAAGCTGCAAGCCGGATACCGCATCCATGGCCGCCCGGGAGGGGGCCAGCAGGAGGAACGATTGACCACCCGCGACAGGATCTTCGTGCGCGATTTCGTGCTGCCCGCCGAGATCGGCATCTACGGGCACGAATTCGGCCGGACCCAGAAGGTCCGCTTCAACGTGACCGTCGAGCTTGCCGGCAGCACCCGCGGCGCGCGCGATCTCACCACGGTGATGTCCTACGACATCGTCACCGACGCGATCCGGGCGATTCTCGCGCGCGGGCATATCCAGTTTGTCGAGATGCTGGCGGAGGAGATCGCCGACGCCGTGCTGGCGGACGAGCGGGCGGCCTGCGTCCATGTGCGCGTGGAAAAGCTGGAGATCATCGACGGCGGCGTGGGTGTCGAGATCGTGCGGGAGCGCCGCGCGCCGGGGGGCTGACCGTCGCTCGTCCGGCTGAAATGCGGAGCTTCCTGCCCGAACTTGCCGCTCAGATGTTGCTCATGACGGACGGAGTGGGCTATCGGCAGGCACTGAGGGCCTCGCGCCGAGATCGTTCGAAAGAAGTCGCCCATGCGCATTGTGTTTGTCGGAGCAGGTTACGTCGGACTGGTGTCCGGAACCTGCCTTGCCGATTTCGGCCATGACGTCGTCTGCGTCGATAACGACGAGAGCAAGGTGGATGCCCTCCGGCAGGGCCGCATCCCGATCTACGAGCCGGGGCTGGACGATCTCGTCGCCCGCAACGTGCAGCAGAAGCGGCTTTCCTTCTCGACCGACCTCGGCGAGTGCGTCCGCACCTGTGACGTGGTCTTCATCGCGGTGGGCACTCCGTCCCGGCGCGGCGACGGCCACGCCGACCTGTCCTACGTCTATGCGGCCGCCCGCGAGATCGCCCGGCACATCGAGGGCTTCACGCTGGTGGTCACCAAGTCCACCGTGCCGGTCGGCACCGGCGACGAGGTGGAGCGCATCATTCGCGACGAGCGGCCGGATGCGGACTTTGCCGTCGTGTCGAACCCGGAATTCCTGCGCGAAGGCGCGGCGATCGAGGATTTTAAGCGCCCTGACCGGATCGTCATCGGGATCGAGGACGAGCGCGCCCGCGAGGTTGCAAACGAGATCTACCGGCCGCTGTCACTCAATCAGGCGCCCATCCTCTACACACGCCGCCGCACCGCTGAGCTGATCAAGTACGCGGCCAACGCGTTCCTCGCGACCAAGATCACCTTCATCAACGAGATGGCGGATCTCTGCGAGGCGGTTGGCGCCGACGTTCAGGACGTCGCCCGCGGCATCGGGCTGGATAACCGGATCGGGCGCAAGTTCCTGCACGCCGGTCCCGGCTTCGGCGGCTCGTGCTTTCCCAAGGACACGCGCGCGCTGGCCGAGACGGCCCGCCAGATCGGCAGCCCGGCTCGCCTGATCGACATGGTCATCTCGATCAACGAGGACCGAAAGCGGCAGATGGCGGAGAAGATCGTCGCGGCCTGCGGTGGCTCCGTCGAAGGCCGCACCATCGCGGTGCTCGGTCTCACCTTCAAGCCCAACACCGACGACATGCGCGAGAGCCCGTCGATCGACATCATCTCCGCGCTGGTGGAGAAGGGGGCCAAGGTCCGCGCGCACGATCCGGAAGGCGCGGAGCAGGCACGCAAGGTGCTGCCGGATATCGAATACGCCGACGAGCCCTATGCCTGCGCGGCCGGGGCCGATGCGCTGGTCCTGATCACGGAATGGGACGTCTACCGCGCCCTCGACCTGACCCGGCTCAAGGATCTCCTGGCACAGCCGGTGATCTGCGACCTCCGCAATGTCTACAAGCCCGCCGAGATGGCCCGCCGCGGCATTCGCTATTACGGCGTCGGCCGGGGCGAGCTTCGCGATGAGGAACAGCTGACGGTCGGCGAGTAACCCGCCAAATAAAAAGGCGAATGGCACCGGCCATTCGCCTTTTCGCTTCTCTGAAGCTGCGGATCAGCCCCGGCTGTCGCTGACGTCGCCCTCGGTCCAGCTATCGGAAAGTATCGGATCGATCTGCCCGCCGGGCGTTCCCTCGCCGTTGATGACGTTCAGCCAATCCTTCACCTGTTCGGCGGTAAAGCTCTGGTCCGAAAGGTCTTTCTCCTCGATATGCACGGTGATGTCGTCGTGCAGGAGCTCGTGGGTCTCGCCGGAATAGGCGGCCGCATCCTCGCCGTCCGCCGTCTGGATCTGGTAGTCCGGATCCTGCCCGGATTTCGGCGCGATGCGGAGCACGAGGCGATCGATGGCGAAGCCCAGAGTCTTGGTCGTCTCCTGGAAATTCCTGAGGACGCCGGTGATCCAGGCCTCCGGCCCGTTCAGCGGTCGATCCGTTCCCGGCAGGCGAAAATCAATCCCGGCCATTGAATGCTCCTTGCGAAATCTCCCGGGGAAAAGCGGAAAGAAGCCAATCCGTTCCGAAAGCCCGCCGCTGCTTAGCCGCCATAGCTGATCCGGTAGATCAGCCCCGCCTCGTCGTCGGAAACGGCCAGCGACCCGTCGCGGAATTCCTTCACGTCCACAGGCCGGCCGAGCTTGCGGCTGCCCTGCAGCCATCCCTGGGCGAAGATCTCCTCGCTCTTCGGCTGCCCGTTCTCGAAATGCACGCGCACGACGTTCGCGCCGTCCGGCTCGGTCCGGTTCCAGCTGCCGTGCTGGGCCACGAAGACGTCGCCTCTGAAGGCGGCGGGGAACATGGCGCCACGGTAGAAGTGCATGCCGAGCGCCGCGACATGGGCCTTGAACGCGTGCGCCGGCGGCGTTTGCTCGCGCGGCGGCTTCTTGTCCGCATAGCCCTTCAGCCTGACCGTGCCGCCGAAATAGGGAAAGCCGTAGAAGTCACCGACCTTGCGAACCTCGTTCAGTTCGTCCGGCGGCGTGTCGTCGCCCATCGTGTCGGCGCCGTTATCGGTGAAGAACATGGTGCCGGTGGATGGCTGCCAGTCGAAACCGACGGAGTTGCGCACGCCGCTGGCCACCGTTTCCTTGTCCGAGCCGTCGGTGTTCATGCGGATGATGGAGCCTTCCAGCCCCTCCGGCTGGCAGATGTTGCAGGGCGAGCCAATGGCCACATAGAGCTTCCCGTCCGGCCCGATCCCGGTATAGCGCCAGCCATGATGCGCCTTGTCGGGCAGGTCGAGCAGGTCTTTCCGGCCGTTCCGCTGAATGGAGCCGTCGGCGGCGATCGGCCACGACGAGACCTTGTCCTGCAGGCCGACATAAAGCCGGTCGCCGTGGCAGGCGACTCCGTTGGGAGAATGGAGGTCGGAGGCGATCCGGGTCGCCTTGCCACCGCCGCTGCCATCCGGGCGCACGGCATAGATCGATCCGTCGCGGGAGCTGACGATGAGGTTGTCGCCGCAATTCGCGATGGATCGCGCCTCCGGCACCTCCGCGTAGACCGCGATTCGGAAGCCCTGCGGCAGCTTGATGCGTGACAGGATCGATTGCGTGTCCGCGGCCGACGCCAGGGAAGCGCCGAGCAGGACGAAGGCGCCGGCGAGAAGGTGGGGCATGAGCTTCATCGGTGATCTCCGGGGCTGAAAGGTTCGGCGGCGGCGCTGGAGTGCGGGTCCGGTCAGAAAACTGGGGAGAAGGTCCGGCGTGGGGAGGGATTGGGCGCGACCAACAGGCGGCTTGCAAGCCTCACGAAGCTCCGATAGCCCGATGAGGTAGCTTTCAGCGGTTCTGCCATGCCTCTCCTCATTATCGGCCTGATTCTCTTTCTCGGCAGCCACTCCGTGCGGATCTTCGCACCGGCCTGGCGGGAACGGCAGATCGAGCGCTTCGGGAGAGGCCCCTGGCGCGTGATGCACTCCGTCGCCTCGCTGGTCGGCCTGATCCTGCTGGTCTGGGGCTATCAGACCGCCCGGCAGGATCCGACCGTCGTCTGGCTTCCTCCCTATGGGATGAACCATCTGGCGATCCTGCTGAACTTCTTCACCTTCGTCCTGTTCGCCGCCTATTTCGTGCCGGCCGGCCGGCTCAAGCCTGCGCTGGGCCATCCGATGGTCCTGGCGGTCAAGGTCTGGGCGCTGGCGCACCTGCTCGCGAACGGGACGCTGAACGACATCGTCCTCTTCGGCGCGTTCCTGGTCTGGGCGATCGCGGACTACGCGCTCCTGCGCCGCCGCGACCGGCAAAGCGGGATCGTCCGGGTGCGCGGGCCGGTCCGTAACGACATCCTCGCCGTCGTGCTCGGCGCGGTGCTCTGGGCCGTCATCCTGTTCTGGCTGCACCGGGCGGTAGTCGGAGTGAGCCCGCTCTACTAGTGCCCGTAAACAACAGTTCGGTTGCATTACGGATTTGTGTGCGCCGCGTCATCTTGTGCTTGGCTGGCCGCCCCATTAGAAACTCCGCAACATCTTGGGTTGGGGTACAGCCATGACGGATTTCGCGACGCTCCGGCAACGGATGGTCGATAACCAGATCCGGCCGAGCGACGTCACGGATCACGAAATCATCCGCGTCTTCTCGACCGTGCCACGGGAACTGTTCGTCCCTGAGGACGAGCGGCCCTTCAGTTATGCCGATCGCGATCTGAAGATCGCGTCAACGCCGGGCGGCGACCGCTACATGATGGCACCGAGCCAGTTTGCCCGCCTGGTGCAGGCCATGGGGCTACGCCGTGATTCGGTGGTCCTCGTCGTCGGGGCGGGCAGCGGCTATTCATCCGCCGTGCTGTCCCGGCTCGTCGGCGGCGTCGTCGCGCTGGAGGAGAACGATTCGCTCGTCTCCGCAGCGGAGGGCGCATTGAAGGCGCTCGGCACTCCGAATGTCGCCATCGCCCAGTCTCGGCTGGTGGATGGTTATCCCTCCAGCGGTCCATACGATGCGATTCTCGTCGATGGAGCGGTGGAGGTTCTTCCGGACGCTTATGTCCGGCAGCTCAAGCCGGGTGGCATCCTGGCTCTCGTCAAGCAGGAAGGCCGGCTCAGCCGGGCAATGCTGTACGAGCGTGTGGGCGATCAGGTGGCCGGGCGCGTTCTTTTTGACGCCTGGGCGCCAATTTTGCCCGGCTTCGAACGGAAGCCGGAATTCATATTCTGATTCGCTGATTTTGTCCTTCGGTCGGAAGTGGCTGTTGCAATTCAGCCTCGGTTGCTTCCGAATTCCGTGGACCTCCAATTCAACCCCGCCCGATGTGAGCGAGAGATGTTAATAAACTCTCAACTGCCTCGGTTGGTAACGCGTGAGCGAGGGTGCCTGTGTCCCGTCATATTCTGACACTCCTGATTTCCGTCAGTGGTCTTGCCGTTTCGGCGCTGGCCCCTGCACATGCCGAAACGATGGCCCAGGCGCTGGCATCGGCCTACGCCAATAACCCGCAGATCAACGCGGCTCGCGCCGGATTGCGGGCCACGGACGAATACGTGCCGCAGGCCAAGGCCGCGCTCCGTCCGCAGATCTCGGCCTATACGACCGGCACCGCGAATACGACGCGCACTCAGAGCCCGAGCACGTCCGGCGTTCCGGTCACCGCGAACACGTTTCAGTACTCCAACGGTCTTCAGGCAACGCAGACCCTGTTCCAGGGGTTCCGCAATCGCAATGCGATTAATGAGGCGGACGCCAACGTCCTGTCCTCCCGCGCAAGCCTCGAGAACACCGTCCAGACGGTTCTCTACGATGCGGCGCAGTCCTACCTCAACGTCGTCTACGATCAGGCGGTGCTGCAGCTGAACCGCAACGACGTGACCTATCTCCAGCGCGAGCTTCAGGCGGCCGAGGATCAGTTCAAGGTCGGCGAAAGCACCCGCACCGACGTGGCGCAGGCCCGGTCGCAGCTGAGCACCGCGATCTCCAATGTTTCCTCGGCGGAAGCCACGCTGAAGCAGGACCAGGCGACGTACCGGCAGCTCGTCGGCCACGACCCGGTCAATCTCCGTTCCGAATTTCCCTTTGAGAGCCGGCTGCCGAGATCCGTCTCCGAAGCGGCCAATGTCGCGATCAAGGAGCATCCCTCGGTGCTCTCGGCGAGCTATGCCGTGGATGCAGCGAACTTCGCCGTGAAGCAGGCGGAGGGCCTGTTGTTGCCGACCATCACCCTGCAGGGCACGGCCGAGCACACGGGCGGCAGCGTCAACGAACTCGGCCAGAGCAGCCACCAGTTCACCAATGAGGCGCAGGTCGTCGGCCAGATCTCGATCCCGCTTTATGCCGGTGGTGCCTACGCCTCGCAGATCCGCCAGGCCAAGGAAACGCTGGGCCAGCGCAAGATCCAGGTCGATCAGGCGCGCGATCAGGTGCGTCAGGCCGCCGTGGCTTCCTTCGGCAATCTCGCCGCCGCGAAGGCTTCGATCACCGCCGCGACCGCTGCGGTCCAGGCCGAGCAGATCGCCGTCTCCGGCGTGGAGGAAGAGCAGAAGGTCGGGCAGCGCACGCTGCTGGACGTCCTGGACGAGCGCCAGAACCTCCTCAACGCCCAGGTGCAGGTCGTGTCGGGCCAGCGCAACCGCGGTCTTGCTTCCCTGGCGCTGCTGCAGGCGACCGGCCGTCTCGGGCTCGATCACCTGAACCTGCCCGCGACCGCCTACAAGCCGCAGTCCCATTACCAGGCGGTGAAGGACAAGTGGGGCGGGCTCCGCACGCCGGACGGCCGCTGACGGAGAAAGCTGTGCCCAGCGGCTCTTCTGGCCGCGGGGCGCCTCTCCGGTGATGTAAGGTTTTTTTGCCATTCGCAGGCGAATCAGGCGGCGTCGGTAGCGGAGAGTAGAGATGGCAAACCAGAGTGCGGCGTACGAGCCATCGATGGAAGAGATCCTGGCTTCGATTCGCCAGATCATTTCCGAGGACAGCGAGGCGGCTTCCGCGCGGGATGCCGGGCAGGCTCCCGCCCAGCCGGCTCGTTCGCGCGGTGCGGAAGGGCGCACCTTCGAGGCGGCCCGGCGGGCGTCCGGGGAACTTGGCATCTTCGCCGAGCCCCGTCCCGTTGAACAGGCCCCCATCGCCGTCGCCCACGCGGAACCCGATGCAGGACATGAGATGATGGATCAGGAATCAGGCGGTCATCCGCACCAGGAAACGTCGCTGATCTCGCGGGAAGCGGATCAGCAGGTGTCCGGCGCCTTCAGCGACCTCGCGACCTTGGTGTTCACGCAGAACGCGCGCACGCTGGACGATGTGGTTGCCGACCTCCTGCGTCCGATGCTGAAGGACTGGCTGGACGAGAACCTGCCGCCGCTCGTGGAGCGGCTCGTGCGCGAGGAAATCGAGCGGGTTTCGCGCGGTCGTCGCTGAGATTTTTCGACGGTTGCCTGTTGAAGCGCGCCCCTCGGCGCGCTTCATGCTTTTTTGCGTTGTGTTGACACCTGCGGACGCCCTCAGTTTAACGGCGGCCTGCCATCGAGAGTGGGCGAATGCTAGACAAGACCTTTGATGCCGCAAGCGTTGAGCCGGAAATCCGCGAGCGCTGGGAAGAAGCGGGTGCCTTCCGCGCCGGCGCCGGCGCCGGCGCCAGGCCGGATGCCGAAACCTTCTGCATCGTCATTCCGCCGCCGAACGTCACCGGTTCGCTCCACATGGGGCATGCCCTGAACAACACGTTGCAGGACGTGCTGGTCCGCTTCGAGCGGATGCGCGGCAAGGATGTGCTCTGGCAGCCCGGCATGGACCATGCCGGCATCGCGACGCAGATGGTCGTGGAGCGTCAGATGGCGGCGCGCGGCGAACCCGGCCGCCGTGAGATCGGTCGCGACGCGTTCCTGGAAAAGGTCTGGGCGTGGAAGGGCGAGTCCGGCGGCGCGATCGGCAACCAGTTGAAGCGTCTCGGCGCCTCCGCAGACTGGTCGCGCGAGCGCTTCACCATGGACGAGGGGCTGTCCCGCGCCGTGGTGAAGGTCTTCGTGCGGCTGTTCCGGGAAGGCCTGATCTACCGCGACAAGCGACTGGTCAACTGGGACCCGAAGTTCCTGACCGCCATCTCCGACATCGAGGTGCAGCAGGTCGAGACCAAGGGGCACCTCTGGCATTTCCGCTATCCGGTGGAAGGCGAGGCCGACCGCTTTATCACGGTCGCGACCACACGCCCTGAAACCATGCTGGGCGACACCGCCGTCGCGGTGAACCCGGAGGACGAGCGCTATCGCGATCTCGTCGGCAAGCACGTCGTACTGCCTCTCGTCGGCCGCCGCATTCCGATCGTGGCGGATTCCTATGCCGATCCGGAGGCCGGATCCGGCGCGGTGAAGATCACCCCCGCGCACGACTTCAACGATTTCGAGGTCGGCCGCCGGCATCAGCTGCCGGTGATCAACATCATGGACCCGGAAGCGAGGATTCGCATTTCCGGCAACGAAGCGTTTCTGGAAGGCTTGCCGGAAAGCGCGGAACTCGCTGAGACGATCCGGGCCGTGGATGGGCTCGACCGGTTTGCCGCCCGCGAGGCCATCGTCGCCATGATGCAGGCGAGGGATCTCGTGCCTGCGATCGAGGACCATCCGCACGTGGTTCCGCATGGTGACCGCTCCGGCGTGCCGATCGAGCCGTTCCTCACCGACCAGTGGTATGTCGACGCCAAGACTCTCGCCCAGCCGGCGATCGCCAGCGTCCGCGAGGGTCGGACGGTCTTTGTCCCGAAGAACTGGGAGAAGACCTATTTCGAGTGGATGGAGAACATCCAGCCGTGGTGCATCTCGCGCCAGCTCTGGTGGGGCCATCGCATTCCCGCCTGGTACGGCCCCGACGGCCATGTCTTCGTCGAGACCACGGAAGAGGAGGCGAGGGCGGCCGCGTCCAGCCATTACGGCCACGAGGCGGAACTGATCCGCGACGAGGACGTGCTCGACACCTGGTTCTCGTCCGCGCTCTGGCCCTTCTCGACGCTGGGCTGGCCGGACCAGACGCCGGAGCTCGCCCGATATTATCCGACAAACGTCCTGATCACCGGCTTCGACATCATCTTCTTCTGGGTCGCCCGGATGATGATGATGGGCCTGCACTTCATGGAGAAGGAGCCTTTCGGCACCGTTTATCTCCATGCGCTCGTCCGTGACGAGCATGGCGCCAAGATGTCGAAGTCCAAGGGCAACGTCATCGATCCGCTGGAGCTGATCGACGAGTTCGGCGCCGATGCGCTGCGCTTCACGCTGGCCGCCATGGCCGCGCAGGGTCGCGACATCCGCCTCGCGACCTCGCGGGTGGCCGGTTATCGCAACTTCGGCACCAAGCTCTGGAACGCCGCGCGCTTCTGCGAGATGAACGAATGCCGGCCCGCCTCCAACTTCGATCCGGCTTCGGCGTCGCAGACCGTCAATCGCTGGATCTTGACGGAAGCGGCGGAGGCCGCCGCCAAGGTCACATCCGCGCTGGAGGGCTTCCGCTTCAACGATGCGGCGGACGCGATCTATCATTTCGTCTGGGACACGTTCTGCGACTGGTACGTGGAACTGATCAAGCCCCTGCTGGGGAGCGGCGACGAGGCGGCCAAGGCTGAGACGAGGGCGACCGCCGCCCATGTTCTCGGGCTGATCCTCAAGCTTCTGCATCCGTTCATGCCCTACATGACGGAGGCGCTGTGGGCCGGGCTGGCCGGGTCGGATGCCGGCGTGCTGGCGCTGACGCCCTGGCCGGCTGCGGAATTCGCCGATGCCGACGCGGCCGCCGAGATCAACTGGCTCGTCGACCTCGTGACATCGGTCCGCTCGGTCCGCTCGGAAATGAACGTGCCGCCGGCCGCCAAGATGCCGCTGGTCGTAATCGGCGCGTCAGCCCTCACCGCCGAGCGGCTCAAGCGGCAGGCGCCCGTGCTGGAACGGCTGGCGCGGCTGGCTTCCATCGAGGCTGCGGACGCAGCTCCCAAGGGTGCGGCACAGATCATCCTCGGCGAGGCGACGCTGGCGCTGCCGCTCGGTGGCGTGATCGACCTTGCGGCCGAGGAAGGCCGTCTTTCCAAGGAGATCGTCAAGGTGGAGGGCGAGATCTCGCGGCTGGACAAGAAGCTCTCCAACGAGAGCTTCGTCGCCCGCGCGCCGGAAGACGTCGTCGCGGCCGAACGGGAGAAGCGGGAGGAATACGTCTCCTCGCTGGACAAGCTGAAGATCGCGCTGAAGCGCATCCAGAGCGCCGAATGAGAAAGGCCGCCCGGAGCGATCCGGGCGGCCTTTTCGTTGGAAGCTCGGGAGGGCAGGGCCTCGGGCAGCCCCTGTCGCGGCCTTGAGCTCGGGAGCCGGAGCCTAGAAGGGCGCCGCTGCGTCTCGTGCGAGGCTGTGGACGGTATAGTCCTGCAGGGCGGCGGTCATCTCGGCGGGATCGCCCTCGGCGATGCGCTCGGCCGCGATCATCGGGCCGAAGCGGATGCGAAAGGTCTTGCCCCGCTTGTTGAGGAGTTCGTTGAACACGGTCATGTCGCGCAACTCCGTGTTCCAGTTGGCGAACCAGTAGAACAGGCTGGAATTGCGCGCCTGGACGTTCACCGGCAGGACCGGGACGCCGTACTTGCGCGCCAGCGTCACGGCGGAAACCTGCCACGGTCGCTCGTTCAGCTTGTTGTCCTTCCAGAAGGCGATGCGGCCGGACGGAAAGATGACGACGGCGCGACCTTCCCGAAAGGCGCGGGAGGACAGGCGCAGCGTTTCCTTGGCCTTCGTATGGTTGCGGAACTCCTCGCGCCATTCCACCGGGATCAGCACGTCTGACAGGCGCGGGTTGACGCGGACCGCATCGCGATTGGTGAAGATCGCGATGTCCGGACGGGTCGGAAAAAGCGCATCATAGACGGCGACGCCATCGGCGATCCCCGTCGGGTGATTCGCGGCCAGCACGAAGCCGCCGCTCCTGGGAATGTTCTCGCGGCCCTCGATCCGGAGGTCGAGATGCAGAAGCTCGCTCAGATATTCCATTGCCGGGCGGGTCGGCAGCGGAGCCAGCCTGTCGGCCATCTCTACGGCCTCGTCGTAGCGCAGGATCTTGTGCAGGAAAGGCCGCAGAACCGGCCAGAATCGGCTGTGGACGATCTTCGTGCCACGCTCCGCGATCAGCTGGTCGACGATGTGCGGCTGAGGGTCCGTGCCCGCTATTGGCACCGCAACGGACTGTGCTTTTCCGGCCTCACCGAAATCTGACATTCATGCGATCCGTTGCGTTCGTGAGAAAACGGGGTAGATGGTGCCGGTAGTCGGGTCAAGAGGTCCGGTCCAGGCGGAGACGCCATCTGAAGGTGAAATGTCCCAATCTGGGGCACAATCAAGGAAGCAGCGATGCGGCTCAGAACAGATATGATGATCTTTGTGGCGGCCGCGAGCCTTGGTCTCGCCGGCTGCCAGAGCGCTTCGCCGGCATATCAGCCGGCTCCCCCGCCCCCGATGGCCGCGCCGCCGCTCGCGGCCGTCCCCGCCCAGCCGGTTTCGCGCAACACCCTGCCGCCGCCGGAGGCTTCCATGCAGGCGCCCGACGCACCGATGGCAGGCGGTCCCGCCGACCAGACGATGCAGCCGGGCACCCAGGTCGCCTCGCTGCCGCCGGCCCAGTCCGCGGCTTCCGGCTCGGGCGGTGGCGCCTCGGTCGGCCGCACCGATCTGCTCGGCGGCTGGAAGCTCTCTTCGGCGGGCGATTCCTGCCAGCTGTTCATGTCGCTGACCACGTGGTCCGGCGGCTACCGCGCCACGACGCGCGGCTGTAACGGCCCGGCGCTGAAGGGCGTCTCGGCGTGGAGCCTGGACGGCAAGCAGGTGCGCCTGATCGACGACCAGGGTGCGACCGTGGCGCGGCTCTATGCCTCGTCCAAGACGCAGTTCAGCGGTGAAACCCAGGCGGGAGCGCCGGTTTCGTTCGCGCGTTAAGAGAAAATTGACATATTTCGGCGGGCGATTCGTCGCCCGCCGCTTGTATCTCCCGTGTCCTCTCACTAATCCCGCCGTCAAAGGAGATTTGAATGCGAGACACTGTGGAGGGGCGCTACGAAGCGCTTGCCCAGCAGGGGGCGATTGAGCCGGATCCGGCCCAGCGCGGCCTGGTTCGCGAACTCGACGCCTTGCTGAACCGCTTTGACGATTGTCAGGAGCGCAAGAAGGGCGCCCTTGGCTGGCTGTTTTCCCGCCATCCGGATCCGATCCGGGGGCTTTACATCTGGGGCTCCGTCGGGCGCGGCAAGACACTGCTGATGGATCTCTTCTTCGAGATCGCTCCGGAGAAGCAGAAGCGGCGGGTGCATTTTCACGCCTTCATGTCCGAGGTGCATGGCCGGATCTTCCGCTATCGCCAGAAGATGAAGGCGAATGAGGGGATGGCCGCCGATCCGATTCCGGTGATCGCCGGTGAGATAGTGGCGGAAACGAACCTGCTCTGCTTCGACGAATTCTCGGTGACCGATATCGCGGACGCGATGATCCTCGGGCGCCTCTTCGAGCAATTGTTCAAGAGCGGCGTCGTGATCGTCGCCACGTCCAACGTCGTGCCGGACGAACTCTACAAGGGCGGCCTGAACCGGGCTCTGTTCCTGCCCTTCATCGATCTCGTGCGCGAGCACATGGACGTCTTCCACCTGACCTCGCCGAAGGATTTCCGCGTGGAGAAGGGGCGGTCCGATCCGCTCTACATCACGGCGGGAACCGCCGAGGATGCCGAGTGCCGCATGCGGGGCTTCTTCAAGAAGCTGACGGGCTGCACCCGTGGCACGCCCCGGGAGCTCATCAACAAGGGACACCCGATCGAGGTGCCGGAGGCGGTGGGCGGCGTCGCCCTGTTCCGCTTTGAGGATCTCTGTGCCCGTCCGCTCGGCGCGTCGGATTACCTGGAGATCGCGCGGAACTACCACACGCTCCTGCTTTCCGATGTGCCGGTGCTGGACGAGACGCGTCGCAACGAGGCGAAGCGGTTCATCAACCTCGTCGATACCCTCTACGATACCCACACCAAGCTGATCATCTCGGCCGCGGCGGAGCCCAACGATCTCTGGGAAGGATCGCAGGGCACGGAGAATTTCGAGTTCGCGCGAACCGCCTCCCGGCTGACGGAAATGCGGTCGGAGCAATATTTCAATACCGGGCACGCCGTGGACGCGCCGGCCAGGGCCGAGGCCAAGTCCTGCGCATGAGCTGACCGACGAAGGGTGAAGGTCGACCGGCCTTTTCCTTGCCAAGGAGAGTCAAAGGCGCTAACTGCCCTCGCAAGGTCGTGGCTTACCTCACCCTTACGTAAACGGAAGGCGTCTGAATGGCCCGTAGAAAGATCGCCCTGATCGGCTCCGGTCAGATTGGCGGAACGTTGGCACACCTGATCGGGCTGAAAGAGCTCGGCGATGTCGTGATGTTCGACATCCAGGAGGGTGTGCCCGCGGGCAAGGCGCTGGACATCGCCGAATCATCTTCCGTGGACGGGTTCGATGCCCGCTTCTCCGGCTCCGCGTCCTACGAGGCCATCAAGGACGCGGACGTGGTGATCGTGACGGCAGGCGTGCCGCGCAAGCCCGGCATGAGCCGGGACGACCTTCTCGAGATCAACCTCAAGGTGATGGAGCAGGTCGGCGCGGGACTGAGGAAATACGCCCCCGACGCCTTCGTCATCTGCATCACCAATCCGCTCGACGCCATGGTCTGGGCGTTGCAGAAATTCTCCGGGCTGCCCGCCAACCGCGTGGTCGGCATGGCCGGCGTGCTCGATTCTTCCCGCTTCCGCTATTTCCTCGCCGAGGAGTTCAACGTCTCGGTGGAGGACGTGACCGCCTTCGTGCTGGGCGGCCATGGTGATTCCATGGTGCCGCTGACGCGGTACTCCACCGTCGCCGGCATTCCGCTGACCGATCTGGTGAAGATGGGCTGGGTGAGCGAGAAGCGGCTGGCCGAGATCGTTAAGCGCACCCGTGACGGCGGCGCGGAGATCGTTCAGCTCCTGAAGACCGGATCGGCATTCTATGCCCCGGCCGCCTCCGCCATCGCCATGGCGGAGAGCTACCTGAAAGACAAGAAACGTGTGCTTCCCTGCGCAGCGCAGCTGCAGGGGCAGTATGGGGTCGACGGCATGTATGTCGGCGTTCCCGTGGTGATCGGTGAAGATGGCGTGGAACGCATCATCGAGATCGATCTCAACCGTGACGAGAAGAAGATGTTTGACGAATCCGTGCAGTCGGTCCGCAGCTTGACCGCCGCATGCACCAAGATCCAGCCGGCGCTGGCCTGAGGAAGGGCTGTCCATGAATATTCATGAGTATCAGGCAAAAGCGATTTTGAAGTCGTTCGGAGCACCAGTCTCCGCCGGTTTCCCCGCTTTTACCCCCGAAGAAGCGGCCAAGGCCGCCACCGATCTTCCCGGCCCGCTTTGGGTCGTGAAGTCCCAGATCCACGCGGGCGGCCGCGGCAAGGGCAAGTTCAAGGAGTCCTCGGCCGGCGAGAAGGGCGGCGTCCGCCTTGCCAAGTCGATCGACGAGGTCCGTGAATTCGCCTCGCAGATGCTGGGCAGCACGCTGGTCACGCATCAGACCGGGCCGGAAGGCAAGAAGGTCAACCGCATCTACGTCGAGGACGGCTCCGACATCGAGAAGGAGTTCTACCTCTCGCTGCTGGTCGATCGCGCCACGGCGCAGGTGGCCTTCGTCGTCTCCACCGAGGGCGGCATGGACATTGAGGCCGTCGCCGAGCACACGCCGGAGAAGATCGTGACCTTCTCCGTCGATCCCGCGACCGGCTTCCTGCCGCATCACGGCCGGCACATCGCCAGCGCCTTCGGGCTGAAGGGCGATCTCGCCAAGCAGGCAGCCAAGGTCGGCGCCACGCTCTACAAGGCGTTCGTGGCCAAGGACATGAGCCTCCTCGAAGTCAATCCGCTGATCGTCACCAAGGACGGGCGCCTGGTCTGCCTGGACGCCAAGATGGGCTTCGAGGACAACGCGCTCTTCCGCCATCCCGACGAGGTCGAACTGCGCGACCTGACCGAGGAAGACGCCAAGGAGATCGAGGCCTCCAAGTACGAGCTCTCCTACATCGCTCTCGACGGCACGATCGGCTGCATGGTCAACGGCGCCGGTCTTGCGATGGCGACCATGGACATCATCAAGCTCTACGGCGAAGAGCCGGCGAACTTCCTCGATGTCGGCGGCGGCGCTTCCAAGGAGAAGGTCACCGCGGCCTTCAAGATCATCACCTCCGATCCCAACGTGAAGGGCATCCTGGTCAACATCTTCGGCGGCATCATGCGTTGCGACATCATCGCGGAAGGCGTGCTCGCGGCGGTGAAGGAAGTGGGCCTGCAGGTCCCGCTCGTGGTGCGCCTGGAAGGCACCAATGTTGAGAAGGGCAAGGAGATCCTGCGCGACTCCGGCCTGAACGTCATTCCGGCAGACAACCTCGACGATGCGGCTCAGAAGATCGTGAGCGCGGTGAGGGGAGCGAAGTAAGATGTCCATCCTCGTCGACAGCAATACCAAGGTCATCTGCCAGGGCATCACCGGCTCGCAGGGCACCTTCCACACCGAGCAGGCTATCGCCTACGGCACCAAGATGGTCGGCGGCGTGACGCCCGGCAAAGGCGGCCAGACCCATCTCGGCCTGCCGGTCTTCGATTCGGTCGCGGAAGCCAAGTCCGAGACCGGCGCCACCGCGTCGGTGATCTACGTGCCGCCGCCGTTCGCGGCCGACTCGATCGCCGAGGCGATCGCCGCCGAGATCGAACTGATCATCTGCATCACCGAGGGCATCCCGGTGCTCGACATGGTGAAGGTGAGGCGCGCGCTGTCCGGCTCCAAGAGCCGGCTGATCGGGCCGAACTGCCCGGGCGTGCTGACGCCCGGCGAGTGCAAGATCGGCATCATGCCCGGCAATATCTTCAAGCGCGGATCGGTGGGTATTGTCTCGCGCTCCGGCACGCTTACCTACGAAGCGGTGTACCAGACCACCCAGCAGGGCCTCGGACAGTCCACGGCCGTCGGCATCGGCGGTGACCCCGTGAAGGGCACCGAGTTCATCGACGTGCTGGACATGTTCCTGTCCGACGACGAGACGCAGTCGATCATCATGATCGGCGAGATCGGCGGCTCGGCCGAGGAAGAGGCCGCGGAATTCCTTCGTCAGGAAGCGAAGAAGGGCCGTTCCAAGCCGATGGTCGGGTTCATCGCGGGCCGTACCGCTCCTCCCGGACGTCGCATGGGCCATGCTGGCGCCATCATTTCGGGCGGTAAGGGCGGCTCGGAAGACAAGATCGCGGCAATGGAAGCGGCCGGCATTCGCGTGTCGCCTTCGCCCGCCAAGCTCGGCGAGACGCTCGTCGAGGTCTTGAAGCGTTAATACCCAAAGGCCGGGGGGAGACCCGGCCATCACCGGGGCCGTCGCCAGGGGGGCGGCGGCAGGCGAGAGGCACGGGGCCGAGAGGCTTCCGCGACGAAAAATGGCACGGCAAGAAGCAAACGAAGCCTTTCAGCTTTCCTCGTTTCTGTATGGCGGCAACGCTGCCTATCTCGAAGAACTTTACACCCGCTTCCAGCAGGACCCGTCCTCGGTGGACGCGGAGTGGCGCGACTTCTTCTCCACGCTGAAGGACAACAAGGACGAGGTTCTGGCGGAAGCGCGCGGCGCGCCGTGGAAGCGTCCGGACTGGCCGATCGTCGCGAATGGCGAACTGGTTTCCGCCCTGGACGGCAACTGGCCGGCCATCGAGAAGCATGTCGGCGACAAGATTCAGGCCAAGGCCCAGGCGCAGGCAAAGACCTCCGGCGCCGAGATCAGCCCCGACCACGTGCAGCGCGCGACCCGCGACTCCGTGCGGGCGATCATGATGATCCGCGCCTACCGTATGCGCGGCCACTTCCATGCCAAGCTGGATCCGCTGGGCATTTCGCAGAACCGCGAAGACGCCGAGCTGCAGCCCGCGACCTACGGCTTCACCGAGGCCGACTACGACCGCAAGATCTTTATCGACAACGTTCTCGGCATGGAATTCGCGACCGTTCGCGAGATGCTGGAGATCCTGCGTCGCACCTATTGCTCCACCCTCGGCGTGGAGTTCATGCACATCACCTCCGCTGAGGAGAAGGCCTGGATCCAGGAGCGGATCGAGGGCCCCGCCAAGGAGATCACCTTCACCGCCGAGGGCAAGAAGGCGATCCTGAACAAGCTGGTCGAGGCCGAGGGCTTCGAGAAGTTCCTCGACGTCAAGTACACCGGCACCAAGCGTTTCGGCCTGGACGGCGCGGAGGCGCTGATCCCGGCGCTGGAGCAGATCATCAAGCGTGGCGGCCAGCTCGGCATCCGCGAAATCGTGCTGGGCATGCCGCACCGTGGACGCCTCAACGTGCTGTCCCAGGTGATGGGCAAGCCGCAGCGCGCGATCTTCAACGAGTTCAAGGGCGGTTCGTCCACTCCCGACGAGGTCGAGGGCTCCGGCGACGTGAAGTACCATCTGGGTGCTTCGTCGGACCGCGAGTTCGACGGCAACCAGGTCCACCTGTCGCTGACCGCCAACCCCTCGCATCTGGAAATCGTCGATCCCGTGGTGCTCGGCAAGGCTCGCGCCAAGCAGGACCAGCACGAGGACAAGAAGCGGGTGCAGGTGCTGCCCGTGCTGATGCACGGCGATGCGGCCTTCGCCGGCCAGGGCGTCGTGGCGGAGTGCTTCGGCCTTTCCGGCCTGCGCGGCCACCGCACCGGCGGCTCGCTGCATTTCATCGTCAACAACCAGATCGGCTTCACGACCAATCCGCGCTTCTCGCGCTCCTCGCCCTATCCGTCGGATGTGGCGAAGATGATCGAGGCGCCGATCTTCCACGTGAACGGCGACGATCCGGAAGCGGTGGTCTTCGCCGCCAAGGTGGCCGTCGAGTTCCGCCAGCGCTTCCACAAGCCTGTCGTGATCGACATGTTCTGCTACCGCCGCTTCGGCCACAACGAAGGCGACGAGCCGTCCTTCACGCAGCCGTTGATGTACAAGGAAATCCGGCATCATCCTTCCACGCTTGAGCTTTATGCCAAGAAGCTGGAAGGCGAGGGCCTGATCTCCGCGCAGGATCTCGATGCTCTCCGCGCCGAGTTCCGGCAGAAGATGGACGTCGAGTTCGAAGCCGGGCAGGCCTACAATCCGAACAAGGCCGACTGGCTGGACGGCGCGTGGTCGGGCCTGACCACCCCGCAGGCGGGCGACGAGCGCCGCGTCGGCGACACGGCCGTGACCAAGAACGACCTGACCGCCCTCGGCACGCGCCTGACCCGCATCCCCAAGGACTTCAAGGTTCACCGCACGATCCAGCGCTTCCTCGACAACCGGAAGGGCATGATCGACAGCGGCGAGAACATCGACTGGTCTTTCGGCGAGGCGCTGGCTTTCGGTTCGCTGCTCAAGGAAGGCTTCAAGATCCGCCTGTCCGGGCAGGACGTCGAGCGTGGCACTTTCTCGCAGCGTCATTCGGTGCTCTACGACCAGGAGACGGAGAAGCGCTACACCTCGCTGAACCATCTGGGCGGCGAGCAGGCCCATTACGAAGTCATCAACTCGATGCTCTCCGAAGAGGCGGTGCTCGGCTTCGAGTACGGCTACTCGCTGGCGGAACCGAACGCGCTGACCCTGTGGGAAGCCCAGTTCGGCGATTTCGCCAACGGAGCGCAGGTCGTGGTCGATCAGTTCATCTCGTCGGGCGAACGCAAATGGCTGCGCATGTCCGGCCTCGTGATGCTGCTGCCGCATGGCTACGAAGGGCAGGGCCCGGAACACTCGTCGGCTCGCCTGGAGCGCTATCTCCAGATGTGCGCCGAGGACAACATGCAGGTCGCCAACTGCACGACGCCGGCCAACTACTTCCATATCCTGCGCCGGCAGATGCACCGCAGCTTCCGCAAGCCGCTGATCCTGATGACGCCGAAGTCGCTGCTGCGCCACAAGCGGGCGGTTTCCAAGGTGTCGGATCTGGCGGAGGGCTCCACCTTCCATCGCCTGCTCAAGGACGATGCGGAGACGCTGGCGAATCAGCCGATCAAGCTGGCAGAGGACAGCCGCATCCGCCGGGTCGTGCTGTGCAGCGGCAAGGTCTATTACGACCTCTACGAGGAGCGCGAGAAGCGCGGCATCGACGACGTCTACATCATGCGCGTCGAGCAGCTCTATCCGTTCCCGCTGAAGGCGCTGGCCGAGACGCTGGCCCGCTTCCGCGACGCCGAGATCGTCTGGTGTCAGGAAGAGCCGCAGAACATGGGCAGCTGGTTCTTCGTCGAGGCGCGCATCGAGGCGTCTGTCGAGCTCGCCAAGCTGCCGGCACGCAACATCCGCTATGCCGGTCGTCCGGCGGCGGCCGCGACGGCCGTCGGCAAGATGTCGGCGCATCTGAAGCAACGCGATCAATTCTTGGAAGACGCACTGGGCGGCTGACGTCAGCACTGCCGGCAACCACGACGGGAAGAAGACATGGCAACGGAAATCAAGGTCCCGACGCTCGGCGAATCGGTGACCGAGGCCACCATCGGGCAATGGTTCAAGAAGGAAGGCGACAGCGTTCAGGCGGACGAGCCGCTGGTTGAGCTGGAAACGGACAAGGTCACCATCGAGGTGCCGGCGCCGAGCTCGGGCAAGCTCTCCTCCATCGCGGTGAAGGAAGGCGAGACGGTCGAGGTCGGTGCGCTTCTGGGTCTTCTGAGCGAAGGCGCCGGCGGCACTGCGGGAACGGTGAATGCCGGGCCCGAGCAGCCCGTCGAGCGCCCGGCCGCGAAGGAAGCCGAGCCCGCGAAGCCCGTTGCGACTTCGCCGGCTCCCGCCACGGCCAACGGCCCGGCGCACACCGACATGCCGCCGGCTCCCTCGGCGCGCAAGCTGATGGAAGAGCAGAACGTTTCGGCCGATCAGGTTTCCGGTTCCGGCAAGCGCGGCCAGGTGCTGAAGGGCGATGTCCTGTCAGCGCTGCAGAACCTTTCTTCCGCAACTCCCGCTTCCGCGCCGGCACAGGCCCGGGCTCCTTCCCCGGCAGCCGACGAGCCGCGCGAGCAGCGCGTCAAGATGACGAAGCTACGCCAGACCATCGCCCGCCGTCTCAAGGACGCGCAGGCGAACGCGGCCATGCTCACCACGTTCAACGATGTGGACATGGGCGCGGTGATGGAACTGCGGAAGCAGTACAAGGACCTGTTCGAGAAGAAGCACGGCACCCGCCTCGGCTTCATGGGCTTCTTCGTCAAGGCGGTCTGCGCCGCGCTGAAGGAAGTGCCGGCGGTGAACGCCGAGCTCGACGGCCAGGACCTGATCTACAAGAACTACTACCACATCGGTGTGGCGGTCGGCACCGACAAGGGTCTCGTCGTGCCGGTGGTGCGCGATGCGCAGGACCTGTCGATCGCCGGTGTCGAGAAGACCATCAGCAACTTCGGCAAGAAGGCGCGTGACGGGCAGCTCACCATGGCCGACATGCAGGGCGGCACCTTCACGATCTCCAACGGCGGCGTCTACGGCTCGCTGATGTCGACGCCGATCCTGAACGCGCCGCAGTCCGGTATTCTCGGCATGCACCGCATCGAGGAGCGTCCGGTGGTCCGCAACGGCCAGGTCGTCATCCGCCCGATGATGTATCTGGCGCTGTCCTACGATCACCGCGTGATCGACGGCAAGGAAGCGGTGACCTTCCTCGTCAGGATCAAGGACGCGATCGAGGATCCGCAGCGCCTGGTTCTCGATCTCTGATCGACGGGTCCGCTACAGTTCGAATGACATCGTAAAAGGCGAGCCTGGCTCGCCTTTTCAACATGAGGAAACCGCCATGGCAGGAAGCTACGATCTCGTTGTTATCGGAACAGGCCCGGGTGGCTATGTCTGCGCCATTCGCGCCGCGCAGCTCGGGCTGAAGGTTGCGGTGGTCGAGAAGCGGGCGACGTATGGCGGTACCTGCCTGAATGTCGGCTGCATTCCCTCCAAGGCGCTGCTGCACGCCTCCGAGATGTTCGAGGAAGCCGGTCATGGCTTTGCCAAGCTCGGCGTGAAGATCAGCGGCCTGGAGCTCGACCTGCCGGGCATGCAGGCTCACAAGAACGACACGGTGAAGGCCAATGTCGACGGCGTGGCCTTCCTGTTCAAGAAGAACAAGGTCGAGACCTTCCGCGGCACCGGCAAGATCAAGGGCGCCGGCAAGGTCGAGGTAACGGGCGAGGACGGCTCGAGCCAGACGCTGGAGACCAAGAGCATCGTCATCGCGACCGGCTCTGAATCGGCAGGCGTTCCCGGCGTCGAGATCGACGAGAAGCGCGTCGTCACCTCCACCGGGGCGCTGGAGCTGGACAAGGTTCCGGCCAGGCTGCTGGTCGTGGGCGCCGGCGTCATCGGACTGGAGATCGGCTCCGTCTGGCGCCGTCTCGGCTCCGAGGTGACGGTGGTCGAGTTCCTCGACCGCATCCTGCCGGGCATGGACGACGAAGTCGCCAAGCAGTCGCAGCGGCTGCTGGCCAAGCAGGGCATGACGATCAAGCTCTCCACCAAGGTGACCGGCATCGACACCTCCGGCAGCGACCTGAAGGTCAGCGTCGCGCCGGCCAAGGGCGAGGGTTCGAGCGAGACGATCGACGCCGACGTGGTGCTCGTGGCGATCGGCCGGCGGCCCTACACCGAAGGCCTGGGCCTGGAAGAAGCTGGCGTGCAGTTCGACGACCGCCGCCGTGTCGCCGTCGACGCGCATTACCAGACCAACGTGCCCGGCATCTACGCCATCGGCGACGTGATCGCCGGCCCGATGCTGGCGCACAAGGCCGAGGACGAGGGCGTTGCCGTCGCCGAGATCCTGTCGGGGCAGAAGGGCCACGTGAACTACGAGGTCATTCCGGGCGTGGTCTACACGATGCCGGAAATCGCGGTCGTCGGTGCTTCGGAAGAGATGCTGAAGGCTGCGGGCACCCAGTACAAGGTCGGCAAGTTCCCCTTCACGGCGAACGGCCGGGCGCGTGCCATGGGTCACACCGACGGTTTCGTGAAGGTGCTGGCCGATGCCAAGACCGATCGCGTCCTGGGCGGGGCCATCGTCGGCGCCGGTGCCGGCGAGATGATCCACGAGATCGCGGTGCTGATGGAATTCGGCGGGTCGTCCGAGGATCTCGCCCGCACCTGCCACGCGCATCCGACGATGTCCGAGGCTGTCCGCGAAGCCGCCATGGCTGCCGGGTTCAAGCCGATCCACATGTGATCGGAGACGGTCTTCGGAACTGCCATTCCGAGATCGAGGAAGCCGCCCTTGGGGCGGCTTTTTTCGTCTGGGAACACCACGCAAAAAAAGACGCCGGCGCTAAGGCCGGCGTTTTAAAAGTGTAACTTGGACTGGATATGCGACGATAACGGTGCATCTTCGAATTGGTTCAATCACCGTGTCGTGAATGTTCGTTTGGTTCGATTCCTAGCTGGCCGAAGCACGGGGGTGAGCCCGGCGATAGACGTCGAGGAGCCGGTCGGTATCCACCCGCGTATAGGTCTGCGTCGTCGAGAGACTGGCATGTCCGAGCAGTTCCTGGATGGATCTCAGGTCGCCGCCGCCCCCGAGAAGATGCGTCGCGAAGGAATGCCGGAGTGCATGCGGCGTGGCCGACTTCTCCAGCCCGAGCGCGCCACGTAGCCGCTCGATGGCAAGCTGGATGATGCGTGGCGAGAGCGGGCCGCCTTTGGCGCCGCGAAACAGCGGATCCGCGCCCTGCGGCTCATAGGGGCAAAGCTTCAGGTAAGCCTCGACGGCGCGGCTCACGGCGGGAAGCACCGGTACGATCCGCTCCTTGCCGCCCTTGCCGACCACCCGGAGCGTCTGTCGCCCGCCGACCGGAGCATCCGCGGCGGAGATCGCCAGGGCTTCCGAAATGCGGAGCCCGCAGCCATACAGCAGGGTGAGGACCGCCGTGTCGCGAGCGCCGATCCAGGGTTGCTCGGCCAGCATGTCGGCATTCGCGACGACCGCCCGGGCATCGGAGACGGTAAGGGCGCGCGGGATGCTGCTTGG
Source organism: Faunimonas pinastri (assembly GCF_900110915.1). Lineage (GTDB taxonomy): Bacteria > Pseudomonadota > Alphaproteobacteria > Rhizobiales > Afifellaceae > Faunimonas > Faunimonas pinastri. The sequence goes on along the minus strand of NZ_FOFG01000008.1, from coordinate 72,018 downwards.
CTGCTTCGGCGCGCGCACCAGCGTGAAGGCGCTGCTCGCGGCCAGTCCGCGCTTTTCGCAAAACCGGGCGAAGGAGCGAAGGGCCGCGATCTGCCGCCCCAGAGTGCGCGCGCCCGCGCCGTCCCGCCGCCGCTGCGCCATGAAGGCGCGAAGATCGGCGAGGCGAAGCGCGGAAAGATCGGAAAGGGCTGGCGGGGAACCGATGTGACCGGTCAGGAAGGCCAGAAACTGCCAGAGATCGCGACGATAGGCCTCCAGCGTCTTGTCGGAAAGGCGGCGCTCGCCGCCGAGATGAGAGAGCCAGTCCGTCAGCGCGAGGACGGTGTCAGGCGCGGCATTTACCAGAAACGTGTCCGTCAACTGCCATCCGCTCCGGGTACAGGGTCCTCCATGGACCTTGTTTCGCAGAGTGCGTCGAAGTCGGTAAAGACAAGGTGGATGTGGGCGGCCGCGACGCAGTTCCGCACCGCGTCGGGATCTTCGAGGCCGGTCCGCGCCCGTTCGCAGATGATTTCTCTCGGGCAGGGGAAGCAAGCCCCGCATGGCTCGTCTGGAGTGTCCGGGGCGCTGGAGCGGTCGGCGTCCCCGGCTGGTCTCAGAAACGGTAGCGGGCGGACAGGCTGACAGCCTTGGTCGCCAGCGACTGCGCCGCGACCTGCCCCTGTTCGCTGGCCGTGTAGCCGGTGGAGATCTGCTCCAGCCGGGTCTTGCCCTTGCCGCGGAAATATTCCTCGTACTCGAAGCCGGCGACAATGCTGAAGGTGCGCGTCACGTCGTAGGACGCTTCCAGCTTGGCGGCGACCATCGACATGTCATCGATCGTGTCGTGGAATTCCAGGTCGCGCAGCCAGTGATGGTCGTCACCATGCGCGGTGACGAGCGTGCTGCCGAGGATCGTGCCCTTCAGGCCGAAGCGGCCGATCCGGGCGCTGGCGGTCATGCCGAGATACGGCGTCTCGTAGCTCTGCTTGTAGCTGATGCCGCGGCCGCCCGGCAGGTCGCCGGTCGAATCGCGGAAGCTGTCGACGGAATAGATATAGCTGCCGCCCCGGGCGCTCCATTTCAGGTCCGTCGCGCGATAGCCGATCATCGCGCCCAGCGTGTAGTTCTGCTGCTTGATGAAGTTCCAGCCGAGATTGGCGTCGAACTCCCAGGCATGGTCGAAGTCGGTGTCCGGGCTGATCGAGCGATGCGTCCAGTCATTGCGGCCGTACTGGCCGTCGAGCCAGTCGTAATCCGTCATGGAACCGCTGTCTTCGACCGCCACCCAGCCGGAAAGATTGGCGAAGAGGCCGCCGGGCGTTTCGCTGTGCAGCGCGGCGTTGATCGTGGTCGCGTGCTTGATGTCCCAGTCCAGCTCGGAAATGTGTTCGCCCGTCGCAGGATCGCGGACGAATTCGTGCGCCTTCCCCTCCATGACGCCGCCGCCGAGAGAAACGCTGAAGTTTTCGCCGGAATTCTCGTAGATGCCCGGCCGCAACTGCATGTCGGCAGCAAGCGCAGCGCCGGGAACGGAGCAGAACAGGGCGCCAAGGAGAAGGCGGGAGACAAGGGATATTTGCACGGGCATGGTGGATCCGCAGCGAGGAGCAGGCGAATCCTTCTTTCGATGAATATGCTTAACGACGCGTAACTTTGCGGGAAAATCTCAACCTGCGGCTGTCCGGGTGCGGCGTTGCCGAAACGGTGCTGCCGGGGTAAACGGCGCGCATCCCGCGTTTTCTCGACGGGCTGGCCTTTTTCAGGCCGCCGGGCAGATCGCCCGCCCAGAGGCCCCGACCACAGGCAATCGTCCGTCATGACCGTGAAAGTCCGCTTCGCTCCCTCGCCGACCGGCAAGCTCCATGTGGGAAACGCCCGCCCGGCGCTCTTCAACTGGTTCTTTGCCCAGCGGCAGGGCGGGTCGTTCCTGCTGCGCTTTGACGATACCGACCGGGAGCGGTCGACCGAAGCGTTCGCCGAAGGCATCCTGCGCGACCTGGACTGGCTGGGGCTCAAGCCCGACCGGATCGAGCGGCAATCGGCGCGGCTTGCCGAATATCAGGCGGCGGCGGAACGCCTGAAGGCGGAGGGCCGGCTTTATCCCTGCTATGAGACCGCGGACGAACTGGAGCGGCAGCGAAGCCGCCAGCGGGCGAGGGGGCTTCCGCCGATCTACGACCGCCGGGCGCTGAAGCAGACGGATGAGGAGCGCCGCGCGCTGGAGGAAGAGGGCCGGCGTCCGCATTGGCGCTTTCTTCTGCCGAACTTTTCCGACGACCCGTTTTCGCCCTCGCGCACGGAGGAAAGCTGGCACGACCTCGTGCGCGGCGAGCAGGCGATCGACCTTGCCTCCATGTCCGATCCGGTGCTGGTGCGCGAGGATGGAACGTTCCTCTACACGTTGCCCTCCGTCGTGGACGACATCGAATTCGGAATAACGCATGTGATCCGGGGCGAGGACCACGTCACCAATACCGGAGCGCAGATCGCGCTCTTCAAGGCCCTGGGCGCCGAGGCGCCGGTTTTCGGTCACCACAATCTGCTGCAGTCGGAAGCGGGCGAGGCCCTGTCGAAGCGGCTGGCGTCACTGTCGCTGCAATCGCTGCGCGACGAGGGTATCGAGGGGCTGAGCGTCGCGATTTTCGCCACGCTGGTCGGCACCTCCGAGCCGATCCGGGCGCTCGGCTCCATGAGCGAGCTCGCCGAGCTGTTCTCGCTCGACAAGGTGAGCCGCACCACCGCCCGCTTCAGCCACACCGAGTTGCTGGCGTTGAACGGCCAGCTCGTGGCAACGCTTCCCTATGCTGCCGTGGCCGAGCGCCTGTCGGTGCTGGGCGTCGCGGCGGAGCCGGCGAAAGCGGAAGCCTTCTGGGAGGCGGTGCGCGGCAATTGCGGAACGGTGGCTGAGGCCCTCGACTGGTGGCATGTCGTCGCCGGGCCAGTCGAGCCCGTCGTGGCGGACGAAGACCGGGATTTCCTGTCGGAGGCCGCCTCGCTGCTGCCCGCCGAACCCTGGGACGGCGCGACATGGGGCGCCTGGACCGGAGCCCTGAAGCAGGCGACCGGTCGGAAGGGCCGCAGTCTCTTCATGCCGCTCAGGCTCGCGCTTACCGGTCTTGCTTCAGGGCCGGAGCTAGCGGCACTTTTACCTGTGATTGGCCGCCCCAGTACCTTGGCCCGACTGAACGGATCGTAGACGCCGAGCTAGCGGGAGCGGTCGAGGCTGCCGGGCCGGCATCGGCGGCCCGGACTGTCGCGTCGTCGCCGGCCGGGGCGGGGTTCGTAGCGGCTTTCTTTGCCGCGTCGGGCAGGGAGCCTGCGGGCGAGGATTGCGGACCGGACGAGGTGCCCGGCTCGGTCGAGATCACGGAATAGGACCTGGTGGTGGAGGCCGCCTTGCAGGTGCATGTGGCCTTCAGCTGCTTGCGATAGGCGAAGGCGGCCTTCAGATCCCCGTAGGGCTTGCCGTCCAGCGAAACCATGTCCTTCACGTCCTGCCCGGGATTGGCATAGACGTAGAGGGCCGCGTCTGCTCCGGGGCAGAGGGACTGGCATGTTGCCTCGTCGTCGGCGAAACGGTCGCGCGTCGTGGAAAAGCTGATCGGGAAATAGTAGCCGTCGCAACCACGGACGCAGAGCGTCCGAAACGTGTTGCCGGCCAGCGACATCGGCCCGGAGATGCGGGAACTCGACGCCAGCGGGTCGCGCGCGGGATCCGGGGGGATGCCCTGCTCCTGCGATGCATGGAGCGGCGCGGATCGCTCGTCGTCCTCGTTTCCGCCGCCTGTCCTGCCGCCAGGCCCGTCCATGTCGCAGCCCTGATTATAGAGCGCGCTTTGCAGGCCGCGAAGCCGCGCCTTTAGGTCGCCCGTGGACTGCCCCCGCCGCAGGCGATCCAGCGTGACGAGGTTAGCCTCCATCCTGCCGATGCGTGCGACCAGCGGACCGCAGATGGACGCCGGTCGCCTCTGGTCATAGAAGCTGCGGTCGCCGAGACAGCCCTGATCCTCGGCGTCGGCCCGCGCATCGTCGAGAACGGTCAGTTGTTCCTGGAAAGCGGCTTCATAGCGCGTCCGCGCGCCGCGCGAGCCGTCGACCATGGCCTGAATGCGAAGCGCCTCGCCGGAAAGATCCTGGCAGGTGGCGGCCGCGACGGGGGAGGCCAGAAGCAGCGCGCCGAGGATCAGCCCCGCCGTGCCGGCCTTGCCGGCAACTCCGCCTGCGCTTCCCATATCGTCCTCGTTACCTCCGAATGCTCGAAGCTTCTATCACAGCCTCGGTCCGGCAAAAGTACGGCAAAGTTGCCGGGAGGGATGCCGAACGCGAGGCTGCCCCTACAAGACCGCTTCGTCCCACCCCATTTCCGTTGCGCCGGCCATGTTCCGGTGCTGGAGATCAAGATGCGCCTGCTCGCGGCCCTTTTCATTCTGCTTGGCCTTTCCGCCCCCGCTCTGGCGGATGGCCCCGACCTCATCTTCAAGAAATCCACCGTGTTCAAGCTGCTCACGCCCGACAGCAAGCTCGCGGTCTACGGCGTCGACGATCCCGTGGTGAACGGCGTGGCGTGTCACTACACCGTGCCTGAAAAGGGTGGCGTGTCCGGCATGCTCGGCGTGGCGGAAGAAGTATCGGACATCTCTCTGGCCTGCCAGCAGGTCGGGCCGATCTCGTTCAAGAGCAAATTCGAGCAGGGTGACGTGGTCTTTCGCGAGCGCCGCTCGCTGATTTTCAAGAAGATGCAGATCGTGCGCGGCTGCGACGTCAAGCGGAACGTGCTGGTCTACCTCGTCTATTCCGACAAGATCGTGGAAGGCTCGCCGAAGAACTCCACTTCCAGCGTCCCGATCATGCCCTGGGGCGACCAGCCTGCGCAGAAGTGCAGCGACTGGGTGACGAACTGATCCGGCTCAGCCGAAAGTCTTAACGGGTCGTCAATGAATCCCCCGATATGGTTACTGAAATCTTTCGGGGGATGGAACGTGGCGAATGTAATCACCGGCACTTACATGCCGGATACGCTTTATGGCACCGACGGCTCGGACTTCATCTATGGCAGCTACGGCGCAGACCTGATCTACGGCTATGGCGGAGACGATACGCTCTCCGGTGCCAATGACCCCGACACGCTCTATGGCGGCGCGGGCAACGACCTTCTGCTCGGCGGCTACGGCACGGACCTGCTGTTCGGCGGCGACGGCGCGGACATCATTTACGGTAATTTCGACGCCGACAAGATCTACGGCAATGCCGGGGACGACGTGCTCTACGGCGGCACCGGCGAAGACGTGATCTACGGCAACAAGGGCAACGACAGCATCTATGGCGGCGTCGACGACGACAAGCTGTATGGCGGTCAGGGCGCAGACATGCTGAGCGGCGGCTACGGCGCGGATGTCGTCTACGGCAATCTCGGCAACGACGTGATCTACGGCAACCAGGACGCCGACATTCTTTACGGCGGGCAGGGCGACGACATCCTCTATGGTGGGCTTGGCGCCGATACGTTCTACGGCGGCCTCGGCAACGACACCCTGGTCGGCGGCGCCGATGCGGACCTGTATGTCTTCTCCAACAACAACGGCAACGATGTAGTGGGCGACTTCAGCTTCGTGCAAGGGGACCGGCTGGATCTGCAGGGCCAGAGCTACACGACCAGTTCCACGTCCGACGGTTCGACCGAGCTTTCGCTCTCCGGCGGCGGCAGCGTGACGCTCTCCGGCGTTGCCCTCGGGAGTTTCGATCCAAACTCCGTGGTGGGCTGATCGCCTTACTCATGGGCCGTCCGCCTTGGGCCGATACGCCGGCGACCATACCTGGAAACAGCGAGCAGGGTCCTCCCGCTCGCTGTTCACGTATTTGGCAGGCTGCGATCCTGCGCGTGTCACCGAGCGGCGGTCTCGCCGAGGCTTGACGCAATTCACCGGGCAGGCAATATGCGCGGCATGAACAGCCTTGTGAATTCCGGCGCCATCCGCGCCGTTTGCATTTCTGGAATTCTCATTAGCTAGCAATCTGCTGGCTGGAGCTGTTCGCGCGTCCTCTCAAGATCGATCCGAACAAGCCGGCCAAAGGCCGAGGTTTGATATGGGCGATCAGAACGGTTTCCGCGGGCTTCGGCTCACCAACACGATGACGCGGCAGAAGGAGGATTTCGTCCCCTTCGATGCCGACAACGTGCGCGTCTATGTCTGCGGCCCCACCGTCTACGATTACGCGCATATCGGCAACGCCCGGCCGATCATCGTCTTCGACGTGCTCTACCGGCTGCTCTGCCGGCTCTACGGCGCTGATCACGTCACTTATGTCCGCAACGTCACGGATGTGGACGACAAGATCAATGCCCGCGCGGCGCAGGAGGGGATCTCGATCCGTGAGCTGACGGAGCGCACGGTCAGGCAGTTCCATGCCGACATCGATGCGCTCCGGGCGCTGCGGCCGAATGTCGAGCCCCGCGCGACCGACCACATCGAGGAAATGAAGACGATGATCGCCGAGCTGGTCCAGCGCGGTCACGCCTATGTCGCCGCCGACCACGTGCTCTTCGACGTTCCGTCGATGCCGGATTACGGCCGCCTTTCCAATCGCTCGCTGGACGAGATGCAGGCCGGCGCGCGCGTCGAGGTGGCGACCTACAAGCGCGATCCGATGGATTTCGTGCTGTGGAAGCCGTCGCGCCCCGGCGAGCCGGCGTGGCCGTCGCCTTGCGGCATAGCGGTGGACGGCCGCCCCGGCTGGCATATCGAATGCTCCGCCATGTCGGAGAAGCATCTCGGCCCGACCTTCGACATCCATGGGGGCGGCATCGATCTGGTCTTCCCGCATCATGAGAACGAGCTTGCCCAGTCACGCTGCGCGCATGGCACGCCGCTCATGGCCAAGGTCTGGCTGCACAACGGCTTCCTTCAGGTGGAGGGCGAGAAGATGTCGAAATCCCTCGGCAACTTCACGACAATCCACGATCTCCTGGCGGACTGGCCGGGCGAGGTTCTGCGCCTCAACATGCTGCGCTCGCACTACCGCCAGCCCATCGACTGGACCGTGAAGGGGCTGGAGGAAAGCCGCAAGGTGCTGGATCGCTGGTATGCGGTGGTCGGCGACGTCGAGCCATGGACCGGCGCCAACCCGCTGATGGACAAGATCGCCGCGCCTCTACTCGACGACCTCAACACGCCGATGGCGATCACCGTCGCGCATGGCATCGCCGATGAGGTTGCCGACGACCATGAGGGCGACGACCGCTCCATGTTCAAGTCTGCGCTGAGCCTGCTGGGTCTTCTGGAAGGCACGCAGAGCAAGTGGCAGAGTTGGCGCCCGGCGGGCGTCACCATCGACGAAACCCGCGTGGCGAAGCTGATCGCCGGTCGCGCGGAGGCACGCAAGACAAAGAACTGGGCCGAGGCCGACCGCGTTCGCGGCGAGCTGGACGCCATGGGCGTCGTCCTCAAGGACGGCGCGGAGGGAACGACATGGGAGCTGAAGCGATGAGCGAAGAACGGTTGACCGGGGGCTGTCAGTGCGGAGCGGTGCGCTATGCGCTGCATGCGTCGATCGGCAATCCGTGCATCTGCCATTGCCGCATGTGCCAGAAGGCGTTCGGCTCCTATTTCGCGCCGCTGGGCGGCGTGCCGCGCGACAAGTTCGAACTGACGCGCGGCGAAATCGCCACCTTCATGAGCTCCGACGCGGCCGAGCGCGGCTTCTGCCGGGATTGTGGCACGCCGCTGACCTTCCGCTATCTCTCCGAGCCTGAAATCAACGTGTCGATGGGATCGCTCGACGATCCGTCATCGGTGCGGCCCGTCCTGCAGGTCGGGACGGAAACCCGCGTGCCTTGGTTCGCCGAGCTGGCGTCGTTGCCGGCAGCATCGACGGACGAAAGCACCGCGCCCGACCGCTTGCAGGCTATCTGCAACGGCAATCATCAGCATCCGGACCACGACACCGCGGACTGGCACGTTCCCGGACAGCGGGGATGAGCCGCGAGCGTCTCTACCTCTTCGACACCACGCTGCGCGACGGACAGCAGACGCCGGGCATCGACTTTTCCGCCGAGGACAAGGCGATGATCGCCCGGATGCTGGACGATCTCGGCATCGACTATGTCGAGGGGGGGTATCCCGGTGCCAACCCGGCCGATACGAGCTTCTTCCGGGAAAAGCGCACGAAGCGCGCGGCCTTCACCGCCTTCGGCATGACCAAGCGGGCCGGGCGCTCGGTTGAGAACGATCCCGGCGTGCAGATGCTGCTGCAGGCCGAGGCCGACGCGATCTGCTTCGTCGCCAAGGCCTGGGATTACCATGTCCGCGTCGCGCTCGGCTGCACCGATGAGGAGAACCTCGACGGCGTGCGCCAGACGATCGAGGCTGCGGTCGCGCATGGCCGCATCGCCATGCTGGATTGCGAGCACTTCTTCGACGGCTACAAGGCGAACCGGGACTATGCGCTGGCCGTGGCCCGGACGGCGCTTGAGGCCGGCGCGCGCTGGGTCGTGCTCTGCGACACCAACGGCGGAACGCTGCCGCACGAGATCGACGCGATCGTCCGCGACGTGGCAAGCGTCGTGCCCGGCGAGCGTCTCGGCATTCACGCCCACAACGACACGGGGCAGGCGATCGCCAATTCGCTCGCGGCCGTCCGCGCCGGAGCCCGGCAGATCCAGGGCACGCTGAACGGGATCGGCGAGCGCTGCGGCAATGCCGATCTCGTGACGCTGATCCCGACCCTGATGCTGAAGCCGCTTTACCGTGACGCTTTCGAAATCGGCGTGACGGAGGAGGGGCTTCGCGGCCTGACGCACCTTTCCCGCGCCTTCGACGAGATGTTGAACCGCGCGCCCAACCGGCAGCAGCCCTACGTCGGGTCTTCGGCCTTCGCCACCAAGGCCGGCATCCACGCCTCCGCTCTGTTGAAGGAGCCGGAAACCTACGAGCATGTGCCGCCGGAAGCGGTCGGCAATCGTCGGCGCGTGCTGGTTTCGGATCAGGCGGGCAAGTCGAACCTCGTCGCCGAACTGGAGCGTTTCGGCATTGATTTCGACCGCCGCGACCCGCGCCTCGACGGTCTGCTTTCGGAGATCAAGCAGCGCGAGGCGCAGGGCTATGCCTATGAGGGCGCGGACGCCTCGCTGGAACTCCTCGCCCGCCGCCGCCTCGGCAGCGTGCCGACCTTTTTCCGCGTGGAGGCTTTCCGCGTGAACATCGAGCGCCGCTACGACGCCCATGGAGAGCTGAAGACCTTCTCGGAAGCCGTGGTGAAGGTGAATGTCGGCGGCGATATTCGAATGTCGGTCGCCGAAGGCAGCAATGGTCCGGTGAACGCGCTGGACCTCGCGCTGCGCAAGGACATGGGCGAGCTCAACGCCTATATCGACGACCTTGAGCTTGTGGACTTCAAGGTCCGCATCCTGAATGGCGGCACCGAAGCGATCACCCGCGTGCTGATCGAAAGCAGGGACGGGCAGGGGAATCGCTGGCTGACGGTCGGCGTCTCGCCCAACATCATCGACGCCTCGTTCGAGGCGATGCTCGATGCCGTGAATTACAAGCTGCTGAAGGCCGGGGCCGCCGACGGGCTGGCGGTGGCGGCCGAGTAGCCGGGCATCGATGTTGGCGGCGCATCGCCGCCGGCGGCTCTCTAGCGGAAGTGCGGCGGGATCGGTCCCGCTTCGCCCGTGAACTGGATACCCGCGTCGAGGCTGCGCTGCCAGGCCCGGCGCGCCGGGATCTGGGTCTGGTCGCTGATGTTGAGGAAGATGAAGGTATCCGGCAGCGCGATCGGCCCGTTGAAGCGGATGCGCGCGCCTTTTTCGTTCACGTCGCGGATCACGCAGTCGATGGTGCCGCGCTCTTCGAGCACGATCCTGCCCTGCTTCAACACCCGCCGTCTCGGCAGGCGGCGCTGTTCGTCCGCTTCCATTCTGGTCGTCCTGCTTTTTCGAGGCGTTTTTACGATGGATTGCGCCGCTCGCCAATGCCGCCGCTGCTTGTGAGTGGTCCGGTGTTTCTCTAAAGATTGCGTGAAATCGGCCACAGTGCCGCACCACGGATCGGAATGGCATGCCCCGCCCCCTTGTCTATCTGACGGCCGCGTTTCTGCTGGTCCTGCTTGGCGGGGGCGCCTGGCTGATCGACGCCCGGCAGGGTGAGCCCGCAACGCCCGCATCCGCTCTGGCGATGGCTGGCCCGGTGCCCGGCGGCACGGCCGAAGCACCGGCGGAAACCGGGTCGGTAACCTCTCCGCCCGACGGACCCGCCGCCGCGCCTGCTAGGTTGGCGCAGTCCAGCGCCGGCGGCGCGCCGGGAGCCCCGGCGGCCGCAACCCCGCCGGCGCCCGGTTCTCCTTCCGGCGCGATCTCAGGTCCGGCAACCGGTACGGCCGCGGATCCTGCCGCCGGTACGGCCACGCTGCCCGGAGCCGCGGCCGTTCCCGGCAGTGACGGCTCGCCCGTGCTCGACAGCGTTCGCACCGATCTCGACGGCAAGACGACGGTGCACGGCCATGCCCGGCCCGGCGCCGCCGTGGAACTGCTCGCCGACGGCACCGTCGTGGCAAGCGGTGCGGCCGACGCTACCGGCATGTTCGTGCTCACCCCGGAGAAGCCGGTGACGACCGGCGCGCAGCTCTCCCTCCGGCTCGCCGAGCCCGCGCCGGCTGGCCAGCCGAGGGCTGAAGCATCGCCGGCTGCACCATCCGCCGCACCTCCTGGCGCTCCGCCGGCTGCCACCATCGCGTCCGGCGGCGCTCCGCAAACCGGTGCACCTGCTGAGGGAACGGCACCGGCTTCCGCAGCGCCGCAGACGGCAAATCCGGCAGCAACGGCACAGGCTGGGCAAGGCGGCGATCCGACGGCGACGACGGTCGAGCCTCAGGCTGCAATGCCAGCACCTGCCGGCAACGGCGGTCCCTCTACCGGAACCCTTCCCGACAGCGCTGCTTCAGGCGCCGCTTCATCAGGGAGCGGCAAGCCGGCAGAACCCGCTTCGCCCGCGCTGACGACGGATTGGCAGCCATCGGCCGCATCCGGACCGGACGCTTCGGACATTGCCGATCGGCCTGCAGCCTCTGCGCAACCGGGCACGCAGGCGGCGGCTCCGACGGCCCCGTCTTCGCCTGCATCCGAGTCGCGCAGCTCGACGACGCAATCGGCCCAGCCCGAAGCGCGATCCGCTTCCGCCGCCTCCGACGCGAAGAACCCGGCCGAAACTCCGGCAGCTGCCTCCGAGCCGACATCCGGTGCGACTGCCTCGGCATCGACAAACCCATCGAACGGCTTGCCTGCCGAGATCGCACCGGCTCCTGCCGCACCACCGCCGGCAACCGCTCAAGAAGTTGCGCCTGCGTCTCCGCCCTCGACGACCGCTTCGGCTCAGGCAACGACGGCTCCGGTCACCACGCAACCGGAAAACACCTCCACCCCGCCCGAAGCAATGACGCCAACCGCGTCGACGAGTGGCTCTTCTGCCGCGGCGCCGGCAACTCCTGCCGCCCCGTCGCCGACCCCGGCCCAGACCCAGACAGTCACGTCGCCGGCGAACGAAGCTCCCGTTCAGCCTTCCCAGCCGGCCGCTCCCGCACCGGCGGCATCCGCGGCTCCTGCTGCGCCTGCCGTCTTGCGCGAACCGACTGCTCAACCGGCAACGCCCGCCACGCCGGCGCAGCCCGCGCCGCAATCCGCCCCTCCCACCGCGTCATCGGCAGGCGCAGGGGCCCGCGCGACCCTCCGCACGATCACGGTGCGGCGCGGGGATTCGCTCTGGCGAATCGCGCGGCGGCTCTATGGGCATGGGCGGACATACAAGGCGATCGTCGCGCAGAACCGGGGCAAGATCCGGCATCCCGGCCTGATCTATCCCGGCCAGGTCTTCGCACTTCCGGCGAATGAGCAAGTCCGCGGTGCGCGCGCGTTGAAGCGGTCCCCGCGTCGGAGGTAGCCGCCAACCCCTCGTTCGAGGCGGGCCGTCTCGCCCGGAGGGCAACTTGCTGCCTTGAAGGAAGGGCGCGTCGGCCTTACCTGTCCGCGCCTGAAGTGAATTCCCTCCCGTCGGCGTCCCCGGACGCGCCCTGCCAGAGCCGGAAAGCCAGAACCGTATGCCTAAAGTCTCCGCCGAGCGGGGCTCGACCTTTGAGACCCTGAAGAATCTCTGGCCCTATATGTGGCCGTCGGACCGGCCCGACCTGAAAATGCGCGTGATGGTCGCCATTCTGGCGCTGCTCGCGGCCAAGGTGGTGACGGTTCTCGTTCCCTATTTCTTCAAGTGGGCGACGGATGCGCTGGTCGGAAAGGCGGATACACCCGGCTATATCCCGGCCATGATCGCCGCGCCGCTCGCGCTGGTCGTGGCCTACAATGTCGGCCGCATCATTTCCGTCGCGCTGAACCAGATCCGCGATGCGCTCTTCGCCCGCGTCGGTCAGCATGCGGTTCGCCAGCTCGCCTTCCGCACCTTCATCCATCTGCACGAACTCTCGCTGCGCTTCCATCTGTCGCGGCGCACGGGCGGCCTGTCCCGCGTCATCGAGCGCGGAACCAAGGGCATCGAGACGATCGTGCGCTTCACCATCCTGAACTCCATCCCGACCGTGGTGGAGTTCGCGATGAGTGCCTACGTGATCTGGCACCAGTTCAACGTCTGGTATGTCGTGATCATCGCCGTCACCGTGTGGCTCTACATCTGGTACACGGTCAAGGCGAGCGACTGGCGGATCAACATCCGCCGGGAGATGAACGATTCCGACACGGACGCAAACTCAAAGGCCGTCGATTCGCTCCTGAACTACGAGACGGTGAAGTATTTCGGCAACGAGCGCCGGGAGGCGAGCCGTTTCGACAGCTCCATGGCCATCTACGAGGCGGCCGCAACCCGCACCTGGACCTCGCTCGCCTGGCTCAATCTCGGGCAGTCCGTGATCTTTTCGGTCGGCACGGCCGTCTGCATGGTGCTGTCCGGTCGCGCCGTACTGAACGGCACGCAGACGATCGGCGATTTCGTGCTGATCAACTCGCTGCTGATGCAGCTCTCCATTCCCCTCAATTTCATCGGCTTCGTCTATCGCGAGATCAAGCAGGGGCTCGCCGACATCGAGGAAATGTTCCTGCTTCTTGAAGTGGAGCCGGAAGTGAAAAACCGCGCCAACGCTCCGCTGCTGGACGTTTCAGGCGCCAACATCCGCTTCGAGGATGTGCATTTCGCTTACGATCCGAATCGCGAGATCCTGAAGGGAATCAGCTTCGAGGTGCCCGCCGCCGCGACGGTGGCGATCGTCGGGCCGTCGGGCGCGGGCAAGTCCACGATCTCGCGGCTGCTGTTCCGCTTCTACGACGTGACGTCCGGTCGCATCACGATCGACGGGCAGGATATTCGCGCCGTCGAGCAGGAGAGCCTTCGCTCCGCGATCGGCATGGTTCCGCAGGATACCGTGCTCTTCAACGATACGATCGGCTACAATATCCGCTACGGCCGCTGGGAAGCCTCGGACGACGAGGTCCGTGAAGCCGCTGGAATGGCGCAGGTCGACCATTTCATCGAGCAGCTTCCCGAGGGCTACGATACGCCGGTCGGGGAGCGCGGGTTGAAGCTTTCGGGCGGCGAGAAGCAGCGCGTCGCCATCGCGCGGACGATCCTCAAGGCGCCGCCGATCCTGATCTTCGACGAGGCGACCTCGGCGCTGGATACCGCCACCGAGCAGGAGATCCAGCAGGCGCTGGATCTCGTCTCCCGTGATCGCACCACGCTGATCATCGCCCACCGCCTGTCCACGGTGGTCAACGCCGATCGGATCATCGTGCTGCAGGACGGGCGTATCGCGGAGCAGGGCACCCACGGCGAACTCATGCTGCGCGGCGGCCTTTATGCCCGCATGTGGGATCGCCAGCGGGAAGCCGACGCGGCGGCGGAACAGCTCCGCCGGACGCGCGAGGAGGAAGAGGCCCTGGCCGCCAGCGAAACGGCCGCCAGCGAAACGCAAGCGGCGGAATAGGGCATGCAAAGCCAAGGCAGGGTGATGGATATGCGGCGGGGGAACGGCTAGAACGGCCCCATGCTGCTTCCCCATTCCATCACCGACGCCGTTCCGTATATCCACCGGGAAGGCCGTCTCTTCATCGCGATCTCGCTGATCGCGGCGATTCTCCTCGGCCTGCTGTGGTCTCCGCTGTTCTGGATACTGATCATCCTGACCGGGTGGATGTGCATCTTCTTCCGCGATCCCGTGCGGGTGACGCCGCTGGCTTCCGACATCGTGGTGAGCCCGGCCGACGGCCGGGTCGAGCCGATCGTGGAAGCCGTGCCGCCGCCGGAGCTCTGGATGGGCCCGGAGCCGCGCGTCCGCATTTCCGTGTTCATGAATGTCTTCGACTGCCACATCAACCGGGCGCCGGTGGGCGGTTACGTGCTGCGCCGCGCCTACAAGCCCGGCAAGTTCCTGAGCGCCGATTTCGACAAGGCCAGCGAGGCCAACGAGCGGAACGGACTGGTGATCGAACTGCCGAACGGGGAGCGAATCGGCGTGGTGCAGATCGCCGGTCTCGTTGCCCGCCGCATCCTGTGCTGGAGCAAGCAGGGCGAGAACCTGGAGCAGGGGGCCCGCTTCGGCATGATCCGCTTCGGCTCGCGGCTCGACGTCTATCTTCCCCCGGGGGCCGAGGTGGCCGTCCACGAGGGGCAGCGGGCGGTCGCGGGTGAGACGATCCTCGCCCGTCTGACGGATGGCTCGCCGATCACGGCGGAGTTTCTCGAAACGCGGGCCGCCCGGTTGCCGGTGCGGATCGACTGATGCCGGGCCCCTTCGGCCGGGTCGGCTCCTCCCGCCGGGTGAAGCCGGTACCATTCCGCGCGGCCTTGCCCAATCTCGTCACGCTGCTGGCGCTCTGCGCCGGGCTGACGGCGATTCGCATGGCGATCGAAAACCGCTTCGAGATGGCGGTGACGGCGATCATCTTCGCGGCGCTGCTCGACGCGGTGGACGGGCGTGTCGCTCGCCTTCTGAAGACGACGTCGCTTTTCGGCGAGCAACTCGATTCGCTGGCGGACTTCGTGGATTTCGGGGTCGCCCCGGCGATTCTCCTTTATGTCTGGCGGCTGGAGGATCTGGGCTCCCTGGGCTGGATCGCCGCGCTGGCGCTGGCGATGTGCGCCGCCCTGCGGCTCGCGCGCTTTAACGCCGCACTTTCGAGCGAAGAGCCGCCCGCATGGCAGAAGGATTTCTTCGTCGGCGTCCCGGCACCGGCGGCGGCCGTCGCGGTCCTGCTGCCACTCTGCCTGGACCAGACAGGCATTTCCGTGCCCCATGCGGCGGCCGGGCTGGTCGCGCTCTACACGGTCGTCATAGCGTGTCTCATGGTCAGCCGGCTGCCGACCTTCTCCGGCAAGCGCATAGGGACGCGGATTCCGCGGGAAAATCTGCCGTGGGTGCTCGTGGTTGGCGTGGTCGTGGTGGCGCTTCTCGCCAGCTATACCTTCGCGATGCTGGCGGTGGGTGCGATAGCCTATCTCCTGCACCTGCCTTTCGCCTGGCGGGCCTGGCACCGCAAGGCCGCGGCGGCGGAGATTGAAACGCAGGAAGCCGAGGCATAGCTTGATGCTCGCTTCCGCCGGATGCTTTCCGGGCGTGATCGGGTCGAAAGCAGGGCAGGAGGGACGAGCATGAAGATCGGAGTTCGCAAGCCGAGCATCCGCAAGAGCATCGCGGCGCGGACCTCGCTCAAGCGCACCGTCCAGAACGAACTGGGGCTCAAGGCCCCGCGCGGTTATGGCTGGATCACACATCCCCGCAAGGCGCTGTACAACCGCATCTACAACAGGACGACCGTCAGCTTCTGGAGCCTGCTTTCCCGTTTCATCCGGGCCATGACCAGCGGGCGCTGACAACCGCCGACAGCGCTGGGAACCGTTCGGCGACGCCGCAGGTTCTCCAGTCGTGCCAGCATGGAAGTGCGGCACAGGGTTGGAGGAACTCATGCATCTCAGGCAAACGGTCGCGGTGATCGGTGCTGCTCTGACGCTCGGCTGCTCTTCGGCAGCCTTCGCGGACGCGGGCATCCGGACGGCCCCGGCATCGAATCATGCACAGGAAGCTTCCGCGGCTTCGCTGCTGCAACTGGCTCAGTGGGATCGTGATCCCGACGACCGCCGGGGATGGGGGCCGCCGCCTCCTCCTCCGCCGCCGCGGGGCGACTGGGATCGTGAGAGGGACTGGCGCGACGGCCCGCCGCCTCCCGGACGCACCTGCAGCGTGGACGGGGAATATTTCCGGATGCGCCACATGCAGCCGATGGGATCCCGGTGCTTTATCCCGGGCTATGGCCCCGGCCACACCGTTCGCTAAGAAGAGTCATGAGGCCGGCCACAGCGCCGGCCTCATCTGCGTCGAAGGCCTGCCTGATTTACCACACCTGTCCAAACGTTCGGGGGGAGGTTCACTCTTCGGCTTGCAGTCTCTTTAGAGGAGGTCTAGTGCAATGCAGCGAGACAGGCAGGCCGCGTCTTCGCGTCGCGTCGAGACTGGTTTCCTCAACCGGTCGGAACGATTAGACAAAGCCTGGAACAACAAATAACGGGATCACAGATGGAAACGCTCCTCCAGAGCTACATGCCCATCGTCATCTTTATCGCCATTGCCCTTGTGATCGGCGGGGCGTTGCTGGTTACTCCTTTCCTCGTCGCCTACAGGAACCCGGATCCGGAGAAGCTTTCCGCCTACGAGTGCGGCTTCAACGCGTTCGATGACGCGCGCATGAAATTCGACGTGCGCTTCTATCTCGTTGCGATCCTGTTCATCATCTTCGATCTGGAAGTGGCGTTTCTGTTTCCCTGGGCCGTCGCGTTCAGGCATATCGGCTGGTTCGGTTTCTGGTCGATGATGGTTTTCCTGGCCGTCCTGACGATCGGCTTTATCTACGAATGGAAGAAGGGCGCTCTCGAATGGGATTGATGAGCAAAGGCCTGGTCGTTGATGACGCCCATCCGCGCGGTCCCGTAGCGAAACCCGCCGGTCAAAAAGATCCGTTCTTCGAGGAAGTGAACGACGAACTCGCCGACCGCGGCTTCATTACGACCTCCGTGAACGAGCTGATCACCTGGGCCCGTACTGGCTCCTTGATGTGGATGCAGTTCGGTCTTGCCTGCTGCGCCGTTGAGGGCCTCATGCAGGCATCCGGCCCGCGCTATGACATGGAGCGGTTCGGTGTCGCGCCGCGAGCCTCGCCGCGCCAGTCGGACGTGATGATCGTCGCCGGCACGCTGACCAACAAGATGGCTCCGGCTCTTCGCAAGGTCTACGATCAGATGCCCGAGCCGCGTTACGTGATCTCCATGGGATCGTGCGCGAATGGCGGTGGTTACTACCACTATTCCTATTCCGTCGTTCGTGGCTGTGACCGCGTCGTTCCGGTGGACGTCTATGTGCCGGGCTGCCCGCCCACGGCCGAGGCGTTGATCTACGGCGTTCTGCTTCTGCAGAAAAAGATCCGCCGCACCGGCACGATCGAGCGTTGATCATGAGTGAGAGCGTTGCAGAGAATGAGGTTCTCGGTGCCGTGTCGACGCGCGTTTCCGCCGTCCTCGGCGATCGGATCCTCGATCACGCCATTGCCTTCGGCGACCTTTCCATCAAGGTCGGTCGGGATGATATTCTCGATGTGCTGACGCTGCTGCGGGATGATCCCGATCTGCAGTTCATCTGCTTCATCGATATTTGCGGCGTGGACTGGCCCGCGCGCGAGAACCGCTTCGATGTCGTTTATCACCTGCTGAGCCCGCGTCGGAACGCGCGCATCCGCATCAAGGTGGAAACCGACGAGCGCACGCCCGTTCAGTCGGCCACCGCGATCTATCCCGCTGCCGACTGGTTCGAGCGCGAGGCGTACGATCTCTTCGGGATCCTCTTCTCCGGCCATCCGGATCTTCGCCGGATTCTCACCGATTACGGCTTCAACGGCTATCCGCTCCGCAAGGAGTTCCCGCTGACCGGCTTTGTCGAGGTTCGTTACGACAACGAACGCGCACGTGTCGTCTACGAGCCGGTCAAGCTGCCGCAGGAATTCAGGAATTTCGACTTCCTGTCGCCGTGGGAAGGGCCGGACTACGTGCTGCCCGGCGACGAGAAGGCCGGCGACACGACGGTGAAGTCTGGATAGGTCGCTCTTCGCCGGGGTGCGAGCCCCAAGCGAATGGAGCGAAAGAGCGAGAACTGAGACTATGGCCGAAGCGGACGTCCGCAACTTCAATATCAACTTCGGGCCGGAGCATCCTTCGGCTCACGGAGTGTTGCGTCTGGTTCTCGAACTCGACGGCGAGATCGTCGAGCGTGTCGATCCCCATATCGGACTGCTTCATCGCGGCACCGAGAAGCTGATCGAGTACAAGACCTATCTCCAGGCGATGCCCTACTTCGACCGGCTGGATTATGTCGCGCCGATGAACCAGGAGCACGCCTTCTGCCTCGCGACAGAGCGGCTTCTCGGTCTGGAAGTGCCGCGCCGTGGGCAGCTCATTCGCGTGCTGTACTCCGAAATCGGTCGTCTGCTCTCGCACATCATGAATGTGACCACCCAGGCGATGGACGTCGGTGCGATGACGCCGCCGCTGTGGGGCTTCGAAGAGCGCGAGAAGCTGATGCTCTTCTACGAGCGCGCTTCCGGTGCCCGCATGCATGCCGCCTATTTCCGTCCGGGCGGCGTTCATCAGGATCTGCCCAACCAGCTGATCGACGACATCGAAGCGTTCTGCGATCCGTTCCTGAAGGTTCTCGACGATACCGAGGGCCTCTTGACCGAGAACCGTATCTTCAAGCAGCGCAACGTCGATATCGGCGTGGTCAGCCTGGAAGATTGCTGGCGCTGGGGTTTCTCCGGCGTCATGGTGCGCGGGTCCGGCGCGGCATGGGATCTCCGCAAGTCGCAGCCGTACGAGTGCTACGACGAGATGGAGTTCGATCTCGCGATCGGCAAGAATGGCGACTGCTACGACCGCTATCTGATCCGCATGCACGAAATGCGGCAGTCGGTTCGCATCATGCGCCAGTGCGTCGATAAGTTGCGGTCCGCCAATGGGGCAGGGCCGGTCTCGTCGGTGGACGGCAAGGTCGTGCCTCCGTCGCGCGGCGAGATGAAGCGCTCGATGGAATCGCTGATCCATCACTTCAAGCTCTACACCGAAGGCTTCCACGTACCGGCTGGCGACGTCTATGCCGCGGTCGAGGCGCCCAAGGGCGAATTCGGCGTGTATCTCGTGTCGGATGGCACCAACAAGCCGTACCGCTGCAAGATCCGCGCTCCGGGCTATGCCCATCTTCAGGCCATGGACTTCCTGTGCCGTGGCCACATGCTGGCCGACATTTCCGCCGTGCTCGGCTCCCTCGATATCGTCTTTGGTGAGGTTGATCGCTGATGGCCGTCCGCCGTCTTCACGAAGAGCAGCCGGAGGCGTTCGCCTTCACGGCCGACAACATGAACTGGGCCGAGGCGACGATCCGGAAGTTTCCGGAAGGGCGCCAGGCCTCGGCCGTCATTCCGCTGCTGATGCGCGCGCAGGAACAGGAAGGCTGGGTTTCCAAGCCGGCCATCGAGAGCGTCGCCGAAATGCTCGGCATGCCGACGATCCGCGTCCTCGAGGTCGCGACGTTCTACACGCAGTTCCAGCTGCAGCCGGTTGGCCGAAAGGCACACGTGCAGGTCTGCGGGACCACGCCCTGCCGTCTGAGCGGTGCGGAAGACATCATCCGCGCCTGCGAGCGTCGCATCGCCCATCATCACCATGAGCTGAGCGCCGACGGCGATTTCTCGTGGGAGGAGGTCGAGTGTCTGGGTGCCTGCGTGAACGCGCCGATGGTGCAGATCGGCAAGGACAATTACGAGGACCTGACGGTGGAGTCCTTCGAGGCTCTGCTCGACGGCCTTGCCACCGGCAATCCGCCGAAGCCCGGCCCGCAGAGCTCGCGCCATGTCTCCGAGCCGATCACCGGCCTCACCGCGCTGACCGACATTGACTACGACGCGCTTGAGCACGCGCAGGCCGAAAAGGAGCGGGCGGCAGGAACGCCCGCCGCCGCTCCCGCTGGCGAGCGCACCATCGACGCCAATGCGCCGGAAAGCGCTGCGGTGGCTCCCGACGCGCCGAAGACCGGTATCAGCGAGACGGCCGGCGGCGAGCAGTTCGAATCCGAGCAGCGCCGTCGGGAAGGCAAGGTCGATCCGGCCTCGTCTCCGAGCACGACGTCCCAGCCGGGAGCCGCCAACCAGGAAGTTGGCCGCGTCGATCCTTCCGGCCGTTCCGACCAGGCAGCATCGAATGCCATGGCGAACCCGGGCGCCGATGCCGCACGGCCGAAGGAAACACCGGCCGAGCGCACGCCCGCTAGGGAAGACCATGAGCGGCCGGGCACGCGCACCGACACAGATACGGGGGAGTGATCCATGCTCGCTGACAAGGATCGCATTTTCACCAATATCTACGGGCTTCGCGACAAGAGCCTGAGCGGTGCCAAGTCCCGGGGTCTCTGGGACGGCACCAAGGGCATCATCGAGAAGGGCCGTGACTGGATCATCGACGAGATGAAGGCGTCCGGCCTCCGTGGACGCGGTGGCGCCGGCTTCCCGACCGGCCTGAAATGGTCGTTCATGCCGAAGCAGTCGGACGGGCGTCCGCATTACCTCGTTGTGAACGCCGACGAATCCGAGCCCGGCACCTGCAAGGACCGCGAGATCCTTCGCAACGATCCGCACCATCTGGTGGAAGGCTGCCTGATCGCCTCCTTCGCCATGGGCGCGCATACCGCCGTTATCTATATTCGCGGCGAATATATGCGCGAGCGTGAGGCGCTGCAGCGTGCGGTCGACGAGGCCTATGACGCCCGGCTGATCGGCAAGGACAACATCCACGGCTGGGATTTCGACATCATCGTCAGCCACGGCGCCGGCGCCTATATCTGCGGCGAGGAGACGGCGCTGCTGGAAAGCCTGGAAGGCAAGAAAGGCCAGCCGCGCCTGAAGCCGCCGTTCCCGGCGAATGTCGGCCTCTACGGCTGCCCGACCACGGTGAACAACGTCGAGTCGATCGCTGTCGCCCCGACCATCCTGCGTCGCGGCGCGGGATGGTTCTCCGCCATCGGGCGCGCGAATAACGTAGGGACGAAGCTCTTCGGTCTTTCCGGCCATGTGAACACGCCCTGCATTGTGGAAGAGGCGATGAGCATCCCCTTCCGTGAACTCGTCGAGAAGCACGGCGGCGGGATTCGTGGCGGCTGGGACAACCTCCTCGCCATCATCCCCGGCGGCGCATCCTGCCCGGTGATCCCGGCGGAGCAGTGCGAAGACCTGATCATGGATTTCGACGGCACCCGCGCGGTGAAGTCGTCCTTCGGGACGGCCGGCGTGATCGTGATGGACAAGTCGACCGACATCGTCCGCGCGATTACCCGCATCGCCTATTTCTTCAAGCACGAGAGCTGCGGCCAGTGTACGCCGTGCCGCGAAGGCACGGGCTGGATGTGGCGGGTGCTGGAGCGCATGTGCCGCGGCGAGGCGGAGAAGCGTGAGATCGACATGCTCCTGGAGGTGACGACCCAGATCGAGGGACACACGATCTGTGCGCTCGGCGATGCGGCGGCCTGGCCGGTTCAGGCGTTGATCCGCAACTACCGCCACGTGATCGAGGAGCGGATCGACCGCTATACCTTTAACTCCAAGCCGGATCCCTATCCGGTGATGCAGGCGGCCGAGTAGGCCGGGGCGGTCGCGGAAGCGCGGCCGCAGAATGTCTCGGTCTTTCCGTCGGCAAGGGTCGGCGCGGAAGGCTGGATGCAAGTTGCGGGGGTCAGCGCGATGCCTTTGGGCCGCTCTGCACCGCTCGCCAGGGACGGGTGAAGAGTGATGGCTGATCTGCGCAAGATCAAGGTCGACGGCAAGGAAGTCGAGGTGCCGGCCCACTACACGCTGCTGCAGGCGTGCGAGGAGGGCGGCGCCGAGATCCCCCGTTTCTGTTTCCATGAGCGGTTGTCGATCGCCGGCAATTGCCGCATGTGCCTTGTCGAGCTGAAGGGCGCGCCCAAGCCGGTGGCTTCCTGCGCCTATGGCGTGCGCGATTGCCGCCCCGGCCCGAACGGCGAGCCGCCGGAAGTGCTGACCAGGTCGCCCATGGTGAAGAAGGCGCGGGAAGGTGTGATGGAGTTCCTCCTCATCAACCATCCGCTTGATTGCCCGATCTGCGACCAGGGCGGCGAGTGCGATCTGCAGGACCAGGCGATGGCCTACGGCGTCGACACCTCGCGCTTCCACGAGAACAAGCGCGCGGTGGAGGACAAGTATATCGGTCCGCTCGTGCGGACGATCATGAACCGCTGCATCCAGTGCACGCGCTGCGTGAGGTTCACGACGGAAGTCGCTGGCGTTGCGGAGCTTGGCGCGATCGGCCGCGGCGAGGACATGGAGATCACCACCTATCTGGAGCAGGCGATGACGTCCGAGCTCCAGGGCAACGTGATCGATCTCTGCCCGGTCGGCGCGCTGACCTCCTATCCCTATTCCTTCAAGGCTCGGCCCTGGGAACTGACCAAGACCGAGTCCATCGACGTCATGGACGCGCTCGGCTCCAACATCCGCGTCGATGCGCGCGGTCGGGAAGTCATGCGCGTGCTGCCGCGCCTGCATGAGGGCGTCAACGAGGAGTGGATCTCCGACAAAAGCCGCTTCATCGTCGATGGCCTGCGCACCCAGCGTCTCGACAAGCCCTATGTCCGCGTTGACGGTCGCCTGCGTCCTGCGTCCTGGAACGAGGCCTTCGCCGCCATCGCCGAGCGCGTGGGCGCTGCGTCGCCGAGCCGCATCGGCGCGATCGCCGGCGATCTGGCGACGGTCGAGGAGATGTTCGCGCTGAAGCTCTTGATGGAAGCGCTCGGGTCCGCCAACATCGACTGCCGCCAGGATGGCGTTGCGCTCGATCCGGCCGACGGGCGCGCGAGCTACCTCTTCAACTCGACGGTAGAGGGCATTGAGGCAGCGGACGCGCTCCTCATCATCGGCTCCAACCCGCGCCGGGAAGCTCCTGTTTTAAATGCGAGAATCCGCAAGCATTGGCGCCTGACCGGCATGCCGGTCGCGGTGATTGGAGAGGCTGCGGATCTCACCTACGGCCACGATTACCTGGGTGCCGGCGCCGACACGCTGTCGCGCCTGGCTTCCGGGGAACTGCCCTTCCTCGACGTGTTGAAGAACGCCGAGCGGCCGATGATCATTCTCGGCGCAGGGGCACTCACGCGCGGCGACGGCGCGGCTTTGCTTCGCGCAGTGGCCAAGCTCGCCGCCGACGTCGGCGCGAACGGCGAGAGCTGGAACGGTCTCAACATCCTCCACACCGCCGCGTCGCGCGTCGGCGGACTCGACATTGGCTTCGTGCCGGGGCAGGGCGGCTCGGGCGCCGGTGCGATGCTGGCGGGCGCCGGACGTGGCGAACTGGACGTGATGTTCCTGCTCGGCGCCGACGAGTTCGAAATGGCGGCGCTCGACCAGAGCTTCGTCGTGTATATCGGCACGCATGGAGATGCGGGCGCGCATCGCGCCGACGTGATCCTCCCAGGTGCCGCCTATACGGAAAAAAGTGGCACCTACGTCAATACGGAAGGCCGCGTGCAGGTGGCGAACCGCGCCGCGTTCCCGCCCGGCGATGCCCGCGAAGACTGGTCCATCCTGCGCGCGCTTTCCGCCGTGCTCGGCCAGACGTTGCCGTTCGACTCCCTCGCCCAGTTGCGTGCCCGGCTTTATTCCGCGCATCCGCACATGGCGGCGGTCGACGAGATCGCGCTCGGCAGCCCCGCCGATATCGCTCGCCTCGCCGGCGCGGCGGGCGGATCGCTGGAAGGCGCCAGTTTCGTCAATCCGGTCCAGGATTTCTATCTCACCAATCCGATCGCACGAGCTTCGAAGGTAATGGCCGAATGTTCGGCCCTTCACCTCGGGCCGCGCGCCGAAGCTGCCGAATAGGCGGAGCAGACAATGCACGGTTTCGTTGGCGGTTATCTCATTCCCGGCCTCCTGATGGTGGTCGAAAGCCTTGTCGTGATGGTGGTCCTGCTGGTCTGCGTCGCGTTCCTGCTCTATGGCGATCGCAAGATCTGGGCCGCCGTCCAGATCCGGCGCGGTCCCAACGTCGTCGGGCCGTTCGGCCTGATGCAGTCGTTTGCGGATCTCCTGAAGTTCGTGCTGAAGGAGCCGGTCATTCCGGCGCCCGCGAACAAGGCGATCTTCCTGCTGGCGCCGCTGGTGTCCTCCGTGCTGGCGCTCTCGGCCTGGGCGGTGATCCCCTTCGCTCCGGGCTGGGTGGTGGCGAACATCAATGTCGGCATCCTTTACGTCTTCGCCATCTCCTCGCTCGAGGTGTACGGCGTGATCATGGGCGGCTGGGCGTCGAACTCGAAATACGCCTTTCTCGGCGCGATCCGCTCGGCTTCGCAGATGGTGTCCTACGAGGTGTCCATCGGCCTGATCATCATCACCGTCCTCCTTTGCGTCGGTTCGCTGAACCTCAGCGACATCGTGCTGTCGCAGCAGGTCGGTCTCGGCACGATGCTCGGCCTGCCGAATACGTTCCTTGACTGGCACTGGCTCAGCCTGTTCCCGATGTTCATCCTGTTCTTCATCTCGGCTCTGGCCGAGACGAACCGGCCGCCCTTCGACCTGCCTGAAGCGGAATCGGAACTGGTTGCCGGCTACATGGTGGAATATTCCTCCACCCCGTATCTGCTGTTCATGCTCGGCGAATACGTCGCCATCGTCCTGATGTGCTCGCTGACGACGGTGCTGTTCCTGGGTGGCTGGCTGCCGCCGCTGAACTTCGCTCCGTTCACCTGGGTTCCGGGCATCATCTGGTTCGTGCTGAAAGGCTGCTTCGTCTTCTTCATGTTCGGCATCGTGAAGGCGATCGTGCCACGTTACCGTTACGATCAGCTGATGCGCCTGGGGTGGAAGGTCTTCCTGCCGATCTCGCTTGCCTCCGTCGTGGTGGTGGCGCTGGTCCTGCAGCTGACGGGTTGGGGCGGCGTCCCGACTGCGGGCTGATATGTCGGCCGTCGATATCGGAGCCCTCGTCGGGTTCTGCTTCGCGGCGGTCGAGTTCGTTCTGTTCGGCATCTTTCTCCGGCGCGCCAAAGCGCGGGAGGAGACCGGACGCGGTCCACGCGCGCTGAACTGGCTGCGCTGGGCACAACTGGTGATCTATCCTGTGATCGGCAGCCTCGTGGGGGCGGCCGTCACAGGAAAATTTGGAGGCTGACATGGCCAGTCTGGCGCAGAGCGTCAATTCGGTACTGCTGAAGGAGTTCTTCTCCGCTCTGGCGCTAGCCATGCGGTATTTCTTCAAGCCGAAGCCGACGATCAACTATCCCTTCGAGAAGATGCCGCAGAGCCCGCGCTTCCGCGGCGAGCACGCGTTGCGCCGCTATCCGAACGGGCAGGAACGCTGCATCGCGTGCAAGCTTTGCGAGGCTGTCTGCCCGGCGCAGGCGATCACCATCGAGGCCGGACCGCGTCGCAACGACGGCACCCGCCGCACCGTTCGCTACGATATCGACATGGTGAAGTGCATCTATTGCGGCTTCTGCCAGGAGGCCTGCCCGGTCGATGCGATCGTGGAGGGGCCGAACATGGAGTTCGCGACGGAAACGCGCGAGGAACTCTACTACGACAAGGAACGGCTGCTCGATAACGGCGATCGGTGGGAGCGGGAAATCGCCCGCAACATCTCGCTCGACGCGCCCTACCGGTAGACCTTGTTGTCGCGCCTCAACCGGTGGACGCGACAACAAGGCTTGGTTATGAAACCTGCGGCCTGCGTCGCATTCACCACACGGCCACAGCTGCGGAACGCACAATGATCCTCCAGCCGATCTTCTTCTACATCTTCTCGATCGTGACCGTGGCATCGGCCTTCATGGTGATCTCGTCACGCAATCCCGTTCATTCCGTCCTGTTCCTGATCCTCGCCTTCTTCAACGCGGCCGGGCTCTTCATCCTTCTGGGCGCCGAGTTCCTGGCGATGATCCTTGTGGTCGTTTATGTCGGCGCTGTGGCGGTGCTGTTCCTTTTCGTCGTCATGATGCTGGATATCGACTTCGGAGAGTTGCGACAGGGCGTGCTGCAATATCTGCCGGTCGGCGCGGTGATCGGTCTGATCCTGCTGGTTGAGCTGGTGACGGTGCTGGGAGGGGTGGTGATCTCTCCCGAGGTGAGCGCCGGGGCCGCGGCGCCGATCCCGCCGCTGGAGCAGGTGTCGAACATCGCCGCCATCGGCGCGGTGCTCTATACGCGCTACCTCTTCTTCTTCCAGGTTTCCGGGCTGATCCTTCTCGTCGCGATGATCGGGGCGATCGTGCTGACGCTGCGTCATCGCGAGACGGTGCGCCGCCAGTCCATCGCCAACCAGGTCGCGCGTAATCCGGCAAGTGCGGTCGAAGTCGTTCAGGTCAAGTCGGGCAGGGGGATCTAGGGATGACCATCGGTCTCGGACATTATCTTACGGTTGCCGCCGTGCTCTTCACCCTGGGCGTGTTCGGCATCTTCCTGAACCGCAGGAACGTGATCATCATCCTGATGTCGGTGGAGCTCATCCTGCTCGCGGTCAACATCAACCTGATCGCCTTCTCGGCCTTCCTGCACGACCTCGCGGGACAGATCTTCGCGCTTCTCGTGCTGACGGTCGCCGCCGCCGAGGCCGCCATCGGCCTTGCCATCCTCGTCGTCTTCTATCGAAACCGCGGCTCCATCGCCGTGGAAGACATCAACCTGATGAAGGGCTGAAGCGTGTATTCAGCAATCGTCTTTCTTCCGCTGCTCGGCGCGATTCTCGCGGGGCTGATCACGATCTTCGGCGCGGCCGGCCGTCACCCCGGTGGTGAAACGGGCCACGGCGACGAGGATCACGTCACGGATGCCGTCGGTTCGGAGCATGGCCATGGCGCCCCGTCTGTCCACGGCGATGCGGCCGCGGTCCATGTCGCGCACCACGAACCGCATGACCATCACGTGCCGGCAGCCGTCGGTTCCCGGGCCGCCGAGATCGTCACCACGGCCCTGCTGTTCGTCAGCGCGATCCTGTCTTGGGTGGCCTTTTTCCGCGTCGGCGTCGGTTCGCATGAACTCTTTACCGTGCCGGTGCTGTCCTGGGTTCATTCCGGCAATCTGGTTGCCGACTGGACGCTCCGCATCGACACGCTGACAGTCGTCATGCTGGTGGTCGTCAACACCGTGTCGACGCTCGTGCACCTATATTCCATCGGGTACATGAGCCACGACGCGAACCGGCCGCGGTTTTTTGCCTATCTGTCGCTCTTCACCTTCGCCATGCTGATGCTGGTGACGGCCAACAACTTCCTGCAGATGTTCTTCGGCTGGGAAGGCGTGGGTCTCGCTTCGTACCTGCTGATCGGCTTCTGGTATCATCGCCCATCCGCCAATTCCGCGTCGATGAAGGCTTTCATCGTGAACCGCGTCGGCGACTTCGGCTTCGAACTCGGCATCTTCTCCATCTTCGTGCTGTTCGGCTCGATCGATTTCGACACCGTGTTCGGCAATGTCGGCGCGGTCGCCGGCAGCAGCGCAGCCCTGCACATCTTCGGTCATGATTTCAGCGGCCAGGCGGCGATCACAGTCGCCTGCCTGCTGCTCTTCATGGGCGCGATGGGCAAGTCCGCGCAGGTGCCGCTGCATACCTGGCTGCCGGACGCCATGGAGGGGCCGACGCCCGTATCCGCGCTGATCCATGCGGCAACAATGGTCACCGCCGGCGTCTTCATGGTGGCGCGTCTGTCGCCGATCTTCGCCTTCGCGCCCACCGCGCTCATGGTGATCACGGTGATCGGGGCGTTCACGGCCTTCTTCGCCGCCACGATCGGGCTCGTGCAGAACGACATCAAGCGCGTGATCGCCTACTCGACCTGTTCGCAGCTCGGCTACATGTTCGCAGCTCTGGGCGTAGGCGCGCCGTCGGTCGCGGTGTTCCACCTCTTCACGCACGCCTTCTTCAAGGCGCTGCTGTTCCTCTGCGCGGGCGCGGTGATCCATGCCGTCTCCGACGAACAGGACATGCGGAAGATGGGCGGCCTCCGCAAGAAGATCCCGATCACCTACGTGGCGATGATCATCGGTACGCTGGCGTTGACGGGCTTCCCATTCACGGCGGGCTATTATTCGAAGGACGCGATCATCGAGTCCACCTACGCATTCGGCGGCAATGTCGGCGGCTTCGCCTTCGTGCTCCTGAACGTGGCGGCGATCTTCACCTCCTTCTATTCCTGGCGGCTGATCTTCATGACCTTCCACGGCGCGCCCCGCTCGTCGCAGGAAGTACAGGATCATGTCCACGAGAGCCCGCAGATCATGCTGGTTCCGCTCTACGTGCTGTCCATCGGCGCGCTGCTCGCCGGTGTCCTCGGTATCGGCTACTTCGTGGAAGGGGGCTACGGCGCCTTCTGGAAGCATGCGCTGGTGCTGGGCGAGGGCAACGAGATCCGCGAAGCCATGGAGCACACGCCGTTCTGGGTAAGCTCGCTGCCGTTCGTGGAAATGGTGATCGGTTTCCTCGTGGCCTTCTGGTTCTACATCGCGAACCCGCGCGTTCCGGCGGAACTCGCCCGCGAGCACCAGGGGCTGCACCGCTTCCTCTTCAACAAGTGGTACTTCGACGAACTCTACGACCGGATCTTCGTGCGTCCGGCCATGTGGATCGGCCGCTTCCTGTGGAAGAGGGGCGACGGTTGGCTGATCGACGGCCTCGGCCCGAACGGCGTCTCCGCCCGTGTGCTGGACATCACCAACCGCGTGGTGCGCCTGCAGACCGGGTACTTGTATCACTATGCCTTCGTGATGCTGGTGGGCGTCGCCCTCCTGGTCACGTGGATGATGTTCACGCGCTGAGGATCGAAAGATATGCAAACCTGGCCGATCCTCTCGACCGTAACCTTTCTGCCGCTCATCGGCGCCGCGATCATGTTCTTCCTGATCCGCGGCGACAGCGAGGCGGCGCGGCGGAACCTGCGCAGCGTCGCCCTGGCGACGACCGTGCTGACCTTCCTGGTCTCGATCCTCATCTGGACCGGGTTCGATAGCGCTAATCCCGGCTTCCAGTTCGTCGAGCAGGCCAACTGGGCGGGCGGCTTCATGTCCTACCGGATGGGCGTGGACGGCATCTCCATGCTGTTCGTCATCCTGTCGACGTTCCTGATGCCGCTCTGCATCCTGGCGAGCTGGCG
Source organism: Faunimonas pinastri (assembly GCF_900110915.1). Lineage (GTDB taxonomy): Bacteria > Pseudomonadota > Alphaproteobacteria > Rhizobiales > Afifellaceae > Faunimonas > Faunimonas pinastri. The sequence continues at coordinate 42,804 of NZ_FOFG01000008.1, read as the reverse complement.
CTCCATCGAGCATCGGCTGAAGGAATATCTGATCGCCTTCCTGATCATGGAAAGCATGATGATCGGCGTCTTCTGCGCGCTCGACATCGTTCTCTTCTACGTGTTCTTCGAAGCCGGGCTGATCCCGATGTTCCTGATCATCGGCGTCTGGGGCGGCCCGCGCCGGGTCTATGCGGCTTTCAAGTTCTTCCTCTACACGCTGCTGGGCTCGCTCTTGATGCTGCTGGCGATCATGGCGATGTACTGGCAGGCCGGCACGACCTACATCCCGGACCTGATGACCCACCAGTTCCCGGCGCACATGCAGATGTGGCTGTGGCTCGCCTTCTTCGCGTCCTTCGCGGTCAAGATGCCGATGTGGCCGGTTCATACCTGGCTTCCCGACGCGCACGTCGAGGCGCCGACGGCGGGCTCGGTGGTCCTGGCCGCCGTGCTCCTGAAGATGGGCGGCTACGGCTTTCTGCGCTTCTCGCTGCCGATGTTCCCGCTGGCGAGCGAGTACTTTGCGCCGCTGGTCTACACGCTCTCTGTGGTCGCCATCATCTACACCTCCCTCGTCGCGCTGATGCAGGAGGATATGAAGAAGCTGATCGCCTATTCGTCGGTGGCCCATATGGGCTTCGTGACGATGGGTATCTTCGCGGCGAACACGCAGGGCGTGCAGGGCGCCATCTTCCAGATGCTGTCGCACGGCCTGGTTTCGGGCGCGCTCTTCCTCTGCGTCGGCGTGATCTATGACCGGATGCACACGCGCCAGATCGCGGCCTATGGCGGGCTTGTGAACCGGATGCCGGTCTATGCCTTCACCTTCCTGCTCTTCACCATGGCGAATGTCGGTCTGCCCGGCACCTCGGGCTTCGTGGGCGAGTTCCTGACCTTGGTCGGCACCTTCCGTGCCAATACCTGGGTGGCGGTCTTCGCCACGACCGGGATCATCTTCTCCGCGGCCTACGCGCTCTGGCTTTACCGGCGCGTGGTCTTCGGGGTGCTCGACAAGGACGCTCTGAAGAGCATCCTCGACATGAGCGTGCGGGAAAAGGCGATCCTGATTCCGCTGATCGTGCTCACCATCCTGTTCGGCATTTATCCGCAGCCGATCATGAAGGTGACCGGGCCGGCGGTCGAGCATCTGGTTTCCCAATATCAGGCGGCGCTCGACAGCAGCGCTCCGAAGACTGCGCTTCTGGCGCGCTGACGGATTTCGAGGCTCCCATGATGGATGTTGCTGTCTTTCCAAATCTCTCGCCGGCTCTGGCGGAGATCGTCCTCGCGGTCGGCGCGATGTTGCTGCTGGTCTTCGGCGTGATCAGGGGGGAACGCTCCACCCGCACGGTGACGGTGCTCGCGGTGCTTCTGCTGATCGTTGCAATCGTGATCGTGGCGGCTGTATCGCCGGCAGCCACGACCTTCGGCGGCAGCTTCAAGCTCGACGCCTTTGCCCGCTTCATGAAGATCGCGGCGCTCGCAGGCTCCGGCTTCGCCATCTCAATGTCGGTGACTTACTCCCGGCGTGAGGGCTTCGAGCGGTTCGAATACCCGGTGCTGATCCTGATCGGCACGATCGGCATGCTGCTGATGATTTCGGCGAGCGACCTGATCAGCCTCTATCTCGGCTTGGAACTGCAGTCGCTCGCGGCCTACGTCGTGGCGGCCATCCATCGCGACAACGCGCGCTCCACCGAAGCGGGCCTGAAGTACTTCGTGCTGGGCGCGCTCTCGTCCGGCATGCTGCTTTACGGCGCGTCGCTGGTCTACGGCTTCACCGGGCATACTCAGTTCGATGGCATTGCCTCGATGCTGGTGCACGGCCGTTCGCTCGGCCTCGTGATCGGGTTGGTCTTCCTGCTGGCCGGCGTCGCCTTCAAGATCTCCGCCGTGCCGTTCCACATGTGGACGCCCGACGTTTACGAGGGCGCCCCGACCGCCGTGACCGCCTTCTTCGCCTCCGCGCCGAAGCTCGCCGCCATGGCGCTGCTGGTCCGCGTGGTCGAGGAGGCGTTCCGCCCGATCACGGCCGACTGGCAGCAGGTGATCGTCTTCATTTCCGTCTGCTCCATGGTGCTCGGTTCGTTCGCGGCTATCGGCCAGCGCAACATCAAGCGCCTGATGGCCTATTCCTCGATCGGTCACATGGGATATGCGCTGGTCGGCCTGTCCGCCGGCTCCGCCCAGGGCGTGCAGGGCGTGATCCTCTACATGGTCATCTACATGAGCATGACGCTGGGCGCGTTCGCCTGCATCCTGTCCATGCGCCGCAATGGCGAAATGGTTGAGGACGTGGCATCGCTGGCCGGACTGGCGCGCTCCCAGCCGCTGGTGGCCTTCGTTTTCGCGGCGCTGATGTTCTCGCTGGCGGGCATTCCGCCGCTGGCCGGCTTCTTCGCGAAGTACTACGTGTTTCTGGCGGCGATCCAGGCGAACCTCTTCACCCTTGCGGTGATCGGCGTCCTGAGCAGCGTCGTCGGTGCCTTCTATTATCTCCGCATCGTGAAGATCATGTATTTCGATGAACCGGAGCATGCCTTCGAGCCGGCACCCGTGGAACTTCGCGCCGTGCTCGGCCTGTCCGGCATCTTCGCGCTGTTCTTCCTGTTCTTCATGTCGCCGCTGGTGGTGGCTGCGGGGATTGCCGCCAAGAGCTTCTTCTAGGGCATGACTTTCACGCTCGGGCCTTCGGCTATGGCCGACGGCTATCGCCTCGATGTTTTGGATACCGTGGGCTCAACCAACGCCGAAGCGTTGGCTCGGGCCCGCGCGGGTGATCGGGGCCGACTCTGGATAACCTCGCACAGGCAGACGGATGGGCGGGGGCGACGTGGCTCCCACTGGCAGAGCCCGGAGGGCAATCTGGCCGTCAGCCTGTTGCTGGTACCGGATGCGCCTGCCGAAATGGCCGCCACGCTGGGCTTCGTCGCGGGGCTCGCGTTGAGTGACGCGCTCGGCGCATGTGCTCCCGATGTCTCCACGCTGATGGCGCTGGACGGAAACGACGGCGCAGAGGGCAGCCGCTTTCGCTTGAAATGGCCGAACGACGTGCTGGCAGGCGCGGCCAAGGTTTCCGGCATCCTGCTGGAGGGAACGGCAGCGCCGTCCGGCCGACAAGCCGTCGTCGTCGGCATCGGCGTCAATGTCGCGCATGCTCCGGCCGATCTGCCGTATCCCGCGGCTTCGCTGCAGGGGCTTGGCGCCGATGTGACGGCGGAATCGCTTCTCCGGGTGCTGACGGATGCGTGGGTCGCGCGCGAGCGTGTGTGGGATTGCGGACGAGGTTTCGGCGCTATTCGGGCGGCATGGCTGAAGCGCGCGGCCGGCCTGGGCGCACCGGTGGCCGTGCGGCAGGGAAACGAAGTGCTCAGGGGCATTTTCGAGACGATCGACGACGACGGCCGCCTCATCGTGATGACGGATGAGGGCGGGAGAAAAACAATCAGTGCGGGCGACGTGCATTTTGGCACCGCCGCGACAGAAAGAGGCTGAGATGGCAGGCGAAGACGAACTGGTTTTCGTGCCGCTCGGCGGCGTGGGCGAGATTGGGATGAACCTTGCCCTGTACGGCTTCGGACAGGGAAAGAACCGGTCCTGGCTCGCCGTCGACGTGGGACAATCCTTCGGGCATGACGACCTTCCGGGTGTGGACGCGGTTCTGCCCGATGTCCGCTTTCTTGTGGAACGGAAGAAGAACCTCCTCGGCATCGTCATTACGCACGCGCATGAGGATCATTTTGGCGGCCTCTTCGATCTTTGGCCCCGGCTGGGCGTGCCCGTCTACATGACGCCGTTCACAGCGGGCCTGCTGGAGGCGAAGCGGTCGGGCGAGCACAACGCGCCGAAGATCCCCGTCACCGTCGTGAACCAGGGCGAAAGCTTCGAGGCCGGTCCGTTCAAGGTGGAGTTCGTGCCGGTTTCCCATTCGGTGCCGGAGGCGAATGCACTGGCGATCACCACGCCTGCGGGCAAGATCGTCCATACCGGCGACTGGAAGCTGGATCCGACGCCCGGCACGGGCAGGGCGACCGATGAGAACCGGCTGGCCGAGCTTGGGCGCGAAGGCGTACTGGCACTGATCTGCGATTCCACCAATGCCGTGCGCGAGGGCATCAGCCCCAGCGAAAGCGAAGTGGCGCTGGTGCTTGAACGGATGATCGCGGAAGCCAAGCACCGGGTCGCGGTGACGACGTTCGCCAGCAACATCTCGCGCATCCGCTCCGTGGCGGCAGCCGCGCAGCGGGCAGGGCGCGACGTGGTTATCATCGGCCGCGCCATTCGCCGTGCCGTGGATGTCGCGACTGAACTCGGGCTTCTGGAAGGGCTTCCCCCATTCCTCGACCAGGATGCCTACGGCTATCTCCCGCGTGAGCGCGTCGTCGCGCTGATGACGGGAAGCCAGGGCGAGCCGCGCGCCGCCCTCTCGCGGATCGCCTCCGGCGATCACCGGGCCGTGGCGCTGTCGGCGGGGGATCGCGTGATCTTCTCCTCGCGGCCCATTCCCGGCAACGAACGGGCGATCGGCAGCATCATCAATGCGCTGGTGGATCTAGGGGCCGAGGTCGTGACCGACCGCGACGGCCTCGTTCACACGTCCGGTCACCCCCGTCGCGACGAGCTTCGGCAGATGTACGACTGGATCAAGCCGCAGGTCCTCGTGCCCGTCCATGGCGAGCCGCTGCACCTTCAGAAGCAGGCGATGCTCGGCCGCTCCGTCGGAATTCCGCATGTGGTGGAAACGCGTAACGGTCGGATGACGCGGCTATGGCCGGGCAAGCCTGAGCGACTGGCCGACGTCACCTCCGGGCGGCTGTTCCGGGATGGCAACATCGTGTCGACGCCGGATGCGAGCGGTGTCGCCGATCGCCGGCGGCTGTCGTTCCTTGGCGTGATCTCCGTCTCCGTCGTGCTGAGCGACAGCGGCGAGGTGCTGGAAGATCCTGCGTTGGCGGTTCTGGGCATTCCCAAGGCGGATGCCTCGGGCAAGCTGCTCTACGAGATCGCGCAGAAAGCCGTCGACGACGCGCTGGACGGCATGTCGAAGGCGAGAAAGCGGGATGCCTCCGTCATCGAGGAGACGGTTCGGCGAACCGTCCGCGGCGAGATCGAAACCGTCTGGGGCAAGAGGCCCACGGTGATCGTCCACGTCACGCATGTGAGCGACTGACCACAGGAACAGGACGCGTGTTCACCCGACCGGGGCCGATCGGCTCCGGTCGTTTCGTTTGCGCTGGCTGAGAGAACGGGCGACGCTCGCCTCGATGGGGAACACCGAACCGGGCCGCGTTGATGAAACGGGGCAGGGCTTCAGTAGCCGTGAATAGACGCCGGCTTGGCCGGGGTCTTTCGAGCAGTCATGAAGGCAGGGAAGGGAAAAGGCCAAGGCCCAAAAAAGAAAGAGCAAGGCGTTGCCTTGCTCTCAATTGCGATAAGTCAAGCATCATCGAGCGTTTTACATGGTCGCCCTGATGAAGTCCTCCCAAGACTTGGACCGCAGTGGATCGGTGCAGGTGCACTCTGTTGATGACCTTAAGCTAGACCAGCATTTCCGTCTTGTCACGCCCTTTGTCATGGCAATGCCATCTTTTTTAGCGGGGATTGCACAAAAGAGATGCAGTTTTCGCCGGGGACCCTCTCGGCGCAACAACCGGCCTTGCATTACGCCGGACTTGCCAAGGCCGCTCCTTTACGGTTTGTGTCTGCGACCTCAGAGAACGACTCGAAGATGCTGCTCTCCAAATATTTTCTGCCGATCCTCAAGGAAGACCCCAAGGAAGCCGAGATCGTCTCGCATCGGTTGATGCTGCGTGCCGGAATGATCCGGCAGCAGACGGCCGGCATCTATTCCTGGCTGCCGCTCGGGCTCCGCGTGTTGGAGAACGTCGCGCGGATCGTGCGCGAGGAGCAGAACCGCGCGGGCGCGCTGGAACTTCTGATGCCGACGATCCAGTCGGCCGATCTCTGGCGCGAAAGCGGCCGTTATGACGATTACGGCAAGGAGATGCTGCGCATCGAGGACCGTCACGAGCGCGAACTCCTGTTCGGGCCGACGAACGAGGAGATGATCACCGACATCTTCCGCAACACCGTGCGTTCCTATCGCGACCTGCCGCTGAACCTCTATCACATCCAGTGGAAGTTCCGCGACGAGGTGCGTCCGCGCTTCGGCGTCATGCGCGGCCGCGAGTTCCTGATGAAGGACGCCTATTCCTTCGACGTGGACGCGGAATCCGCTCGCCACGCCTATAACCGCATGTTCGTGGCCTATCTGCGCACCTTCAAGCGGCTCGGCCTGACGGCCATCCCGATGCGTGCCGATACCGGTCCGATCGGCGGCGACCTCAGCCACGAATTCATCATCCTGGCCGAGACGGGCGAAAGCCAGGTGTTCTGCGACCAGGATCTTCTGACGCTCGATCTGCCCGGCGACGACACCGACTTTGCCGCCGATCTCTCCGGCGTCGTGTCGAACTGGACGACTCCCTACGCGGCGACGGAGGAAATGCACGACGCGGACGCTTTCGCGGCGCTGCCGGAAGCGCGGCAGGTATCCGCGCGCGGCATCGAGGTGGGCCACATCTTCTATTTCGGCGCCAAGTATTCCGAGCCGATGAAGGCGCGGGTAACAGGACCCGACGGGGTGGAGCGGCCGGTCCATATGGGTTCCTACGGAGTCGGCGTGTCGCGCCTGCTTGGCGCGCTGATCGAAGCGAGTCACGATGAGGCGGGAATCATCTGGCCGGACAGCGTGGCTCCCTTCAACGTCGGCCTGATCAACCTCAAGCCGGGCGATGTCGCCACGGACGAGATTGCAGCCGGCATCGTCGCCCGACTCGAATCCGCCGGATTGTCGGTGCTCTACGACGATACAGATCAACGCGCCGGCGCGAAGTTCGCGACCATGGACCTGATCGGACTGCCCTGGCAGCTGATCGTGGGGCCGAAAGGGGCAGCCAAGGGTGAAGTTGAAATCAAGCGTCGCGCAACGGGTGAGCGGGAGACTCTCGGGATTGACGCTGCCGTCAATCGGCTCGTTCACGAGACGGCGTAGCCCTATCCCGGCGAGCAAGAGCGACGCGGGCCCGGATCAAGCGGGCCAACGCGGGACGGGCCAACGCGGGGCGGGCCGGGGCGGAGCGCGGCAGGGGCGTGCCCCTGCGCCCGAGCCGGTCGGCCTGGTGCCGGCCACGCGGCCTTTTTCCGTGTTCGAGTGGATGCTGGCCTTCCGCTATTTGCGTCCGCGGCGGAAGGAAGCGTTCATCTCCGTCATTGCCGGCTTCTCGTTCCTCGGCATCATGCTGGGCGTGGCGACGCTCGTGATCGTCATGGCCGTCATGAACGGTTTTCGCGGCGAGCTCCTCGACAAGATCCTCGGCATCAACGGCCATATGGTGCTGCAGCCGACGGATACGCCGCTGACCGACTACAACGCGACGGCCGACCGGCTGGACAAGCTGCCCTTCGTGCGCATGGCGATGCCCATCATCGAGGGGCAGGCGCTCGCCTCCGGCACCACCAGTGCCGGATCGGGCGTGCTCGTGCGCGGCGTTCGCGGCGAGGATCTGCGCAAGCTCAGCAAGGTCGCCGATTCCATCAAGAACAACGGCACGCTTGACGGCTTCGACGATTCCAGCGGCGTGGCAATCGGCTCGCGCCTGGCGGAAAGCCTCGGGCTGCAGGTCGGTGACAAGATCACGCTGATCAGTCCGCGCGGCGCGGTGACGCCCATGGGCGTGGCGCCCCGGGTGAAGGCCTATCCCGTGGTGGCGATCTTCGAGATCGGCATGTCGGAATACGATTCCACCTTCGTCTTCATGCCGCTGACTGAGGCGCAGGCCTATTTCAACATGCCCGACCAGGCGGGGGCGATCGAGGTCTATACCGATAACCCCGATAACATCGCTTCCTATCGGGACGCGATAGAGAAGGCCGCGGGGCGTTCGGTTCTGTCCATCGACTGGCGGCAGCGCAACGCCACCTTCTTCTCCGCGCTGGAGGTTGAGCGGAACGTCATGTTCCTGATCCTGCTGCTGATCGTGCTGGTGGCGGCGCTCAACATCATTTCCGGCCTCACCATGCTGGTGAAGGACAAGGGGCGCGACATCGCGATCCTGCGGACCATGGGCGCTACACGTGGCGCGGTACTCCGTATTTTCTTCATCACGGGGGCGATGATCGGTACCGTCGGCACCTTCGCCGGGCTGGCCATGGGCACCCTGATCTGCCTCAACATCGAGCGGATCAAGGATTTCGTCTCCTGGCTGACGAACACCGACGTGTTCAATCCGCAGCTTTATTTCCTGTCCAACCTGCCGGCGGAGATGAACGCCCGCGAGACGACCGAGATCGTTCTCATGGCGCTGGCGATCTCCTTTCTTGCGACCATCTACCCTGCGTGGCGGGCGGCCAAGCTCGATCCCGTTGAGGCCCTGCGTTACGAATGAGCGAATCCAAGGTGGAGACGGATCACCCCTATGCTCTGACGCTCGATGGCGTCAGTCGGTCCTACAGCACGGCGGCCGGGCCGTTGAATGTGTTGCAGAACGCCCATCTCCGCGTCTCTCCCGGCGAGCTGGTGGCGCTCGTCGCGCCCTCCGGCTCCGGCAAGTCGACGCTGCTGCACATGGCGGGCCTGCTGGAGCGGCCGGATTCCGGCGAGGTGATGATCGGGCCGCTGCGCACGTCGGAGCTCAAGGATCCCGCGCGCACGGCGATCCGTCGAGGCGAGATCGGCTTTGTCTACCAGTTCCACCATCTGATGCCGGAATTCTCCGCGCTGGAGAATCTCATGATCCCGCAGCTGATCGCCGGTCTTTCCCGCAAGGAAGCGGCGGCGCGGGCGATGGAACTGCTCGCCTACCTCCGGGTGGACCACCGCGCCTCGCACCGACCTTCGGAGCTTTCCGGCGGTGAGCAGCAGCGCGTCGCGATCGCGCGTGCCGTCGCCAACGCGCCGCGCCTGCTCCTGGCCGACGAGCCCACCGGCAATCTCGATCCCAAGACGTCCGACCACGTCTTCCTGGCGCTCAGCACGCTGGTCCGACATTCCAACGTCGCGGCGCTGATCGCCACGCACAACCTGACGCTGGCGCGACGGATGGACCGGGCGATCACGCTGCGCGACGGCGAGATCGTCGCCGCTGACCTTTCGTAAACCATAGAACAGGACGAGAACAAAATTCGGTTGCGGCTCAATCCGGGATGTGGAACATATAGTGAACACATAAAGGAGAGAGCAATGACCTGGCTGATCCGCGAAGCGTGTTCCTTTGTTGCCGTGGCCGTTCTAATGGGCAGCCTTGTCGTCTGGGCCGGTCTCCTCGGCGGCATCGCCTGATCCGCCGCCGGTCCGGCGAGGTCGCTGGAAAGCGGGGACGACCGGTCCGAATCGCTGGACCTCGCGGCTTGCGCCTGACATGGATCGGGTCGAGCTTTTCAGGGAGAGGGCGATGCCGGGCGGCCCCGATTTCATCCACCTCAATTGCCATTCCGCTTATTCGCTGCTGGAAGGTGCCTTGCCGCTGGGCAAGCTGATCGACCTGGCGGTGAAGTCGGAGATGCCGGCCCTCGGCATCACGGATACGGCGAACCTCTTCGGCGCGCTGGAATTCTCCGAGAAGGCCGTGAAGGCGGGGCTGCAGCCGATCGTCGGCTGCAAGTTGCCCGTGCGCTTCGAGGTCGAGGACGAGCGCGAGGCGATGCGTCCCGGTCAGCAGAACCGCACTCGCCGCACCGCGCCGATCTTCCTCTTCTGCGCGTCGCCGCAGGGCTATGCCGACCTGATGAAGCTCGTCTCCCATTTCTATGTGGGCGAGGATGGGCGCGGCGAGCCTGTGTCGCTGGCGCGACTGCAGGAGGCATCGCGCGCGCTGATCGCGCTGACGGGCGGCCATGACGGTCCGCTCTACCATCCGATGGCAGAGGGCGAGGGCGAGCTTGCCGCCACCCGGCTGGAGAACCTCAAGAACATCTTCGACGACCGCCTCTATGTCAGCCTCGAACGGCACGGCATGGATGTGGAGCGGGACGCGGAAGCGGGCGTTGTGGATCTCGCCTACGCGATGGATCTGCCGCTGGTGGCGACCAACGAGCCCATGTTTCCGAAGGCCGAGGATTATGAGGCGCATGACGCCCTGTTGTCGATCGCGGACGGCCGCCTGATTTCCAGCGACGACAGGCGGCGGCTCACGCCGGAGCATCATTTCGCCTCGCAGGCCGAGATGAAGCGCCGCTTCCAGGATCTGCCGGAAGCGCTTGAAAACACGGTGGAAGTGGCGCTACGCTGCCATGCGCGCGTGCGCACGGTGAACCCGATCCTGCCGCGCTTCGCCGCAAAGGCGGAGGATCCGGAAGCAGCCGAGCGCGAGGAGGCCGCCGAGCTTTGCCGCCAGGCCGAGGAAGGCCTGATCGCCCGCCTGGACAAACTCGGCACCGCGCCGGGTCTGACGCGCGAGGATTACGAGAAGCGGCTGGAATTCGAGCTTGGCATCATCACCAAGATGAAGTTCCCCGGCTACTTCCTGATCGTTGCCGACTTCATCAAGTGGGCCAAGCAGAACGGCATTCCCGTGGGGCCGGGCCGCGGCTCCGGCGCGGGATCGGTCGTCGCCTGGGCCCTCACCATTACCGACCTCGATCCGCTCCGCTTCGCGCTGCTCTTCGAGCGCTTCCTCAATCCCGAACGCGTCTCGATGCCTGACTTCGACATCGACTTCTGCCAGGACCGGCGCGAAGAGGTGATCGGCTACGTGCAGAAGCGCTACGGCTCCGACCAGGTGGCGCAGATCATCACCTTCGGAACGCTGCAGGCTCGCGCCGCGCTTCGCGACGTCGGGCGCGTGCTGGAAATGCCCTACGGGCAGGTGGACCGGCTTTCCAAGATGGTGCCGGCCGATCCCGCCAATCCGGTCACGCTGGCGCAGGCGGTGGCGGATGAACCGCGCTTTGCCGAGGCCCGGCAGGAAGAGCCGGTCGTCGACCGTCTCCTGACCATCGCGATGAAGCTGGAGGGTCTTTACCGCCACGCCTCGACGCACGCCGCCGGCATCGTCATCGGCGATCGCCCGCTGGATCAGCTGGTGCCGCTCTACCGCGATCCGCGCTCGGCGCTGCCGGTCACCCAGTTCAACATGAAGTGGGTGGAACAGGCCGGGTTGGTGAAGTTCGACTTCCTCGGCCTGAAGACGCTCACGACGCTCCGCCGGGCGGTGGACCTCATCGCGCGGCGCGGCATCGACATCGATCTGTCCGCGTTGCCGCTGGAGGATAAGAAGACCTTCGAAATGCTGGGTCGCGGCGAGACGGTCGGCGTGTTCCAGCTGGAAAGCCAGGGCATGCGGCGTGCGCTCGCCGGCATGAAGGCCGACCGCTTCGAGGACATCATCGCGCTCGTGGCGCTCTATCGCCCGGGTCCGATGGACAACATCCCGACCTACAACCGCCGCAAGCACGGCGAGGAGGAGCCGGACTACCTGCATCCGCGACTGGAGCCGATCCTGAAGGAAACCTACGGGGTCATCATCTACCAGGAACAGGTGATGCAGATCGCGCAGACGCTGTCCGGCTATTCGCTGGGCGACGCCGATCTGCTGCGCCGCGCCATGGGCAAGAAGATCAAGGCCGAGATGGACGCCCAGCGCGCCCGCTTCGTGGAGGGCGCCGTCACGCACGACGTCGTCGAGGCCGATGCCAGCATGATCTTCGATCTCGTGGCGAAGTTCGCAAGCTATGGCTTCAACAAGTCGCACGCCGCCGCCTACGCGCTGGTCGCCTACCAGACGGCGTATCTCAAGGCGAACTATCCGGTGGAATTTCTGGCCGCGTCCATGACGCTGGACATGGGCAACACCGACAAGCTGAACGAATTCCGCCTGGAAGCGCGGCGTCTCGGCATCGACGTCATCCCGCCCGACATCAACCGCTCGCGCGGCTTCTTCGACGTTGCGGACGGAAAGATCGTTTATGCGCTCTCCGCGCTGAAGGGGGTCGGCAGCCAGGTGATCGAGCACATCGTGGAGGTGCGCGAGGGGGGACCCTTCCGCGGTCTGGACGATTTCGTCGGCCGCATCGATCCTCGCATCGTCAATCGCCGTACCATGGAATGCCTCGTCCAGGCCGGTGCGTTCGATCGGCTGGAGCCGAACCGCTCGCTGATCTTCGGCAATGTCGGGCGCCTGCTCGCCGCCGCGCAGGAGCGGGTGCAGCGTGTTTCCTCCGGCGTCGGCGATCTCTTCGGCGAAGCCGGCAGCGCCCCGGCCGTCACGCTGGCGGAGGTGGAGGCCTGGACGCCGACGGAGCGGCTGCAGCGCGAGTTCACCGCGATCGGCGCCTATCTTTCCGCTCACCCGCTCGACGAATATCAGGACGTGGTCAAGGCGCGGGGCGGGACGACCTGGAAGGCCTTTTTCGAGCGTCTCCGAAGTCAGCGAAACCTCGGCGGTCTGCTTGCCGTCACGGTGGTGCAGCGGGTGGAGAAACGCACCAAGACCGGCGGCCGGCTCGGTATCGTTACCCTGTCGGATCCGACCGGCCAGTTCGAGGCGACGGTTTATCAGGAGCGACTTTTCGAGTGGCGCGAGCAGCTTGAGCCCGGCCAGTCTCTGATGATGCAGATCGGCGCGGAATTCGATCCGGAAACGGAAGACCTGCGCGTGCGCATTCTCGGGTTGGAGCAACTGGAGGCGGTGGCCGCCCGTCGGAACACGTCGTTGCGCGTTTTCCTCGACCGCCCCGCCTCGGTGGAGCGCCTGCAGAATCGCCTGAACGAACCGGGCGAGGGCAGCGTCTCGCTGATTCTTCTTTTGGATCAGGAAGGGCGCGAAGTGGAGATGAAGCTGCCCGGCCATTACCGGGTGACACCCCACATCGCCGGCGCCATCAAGGCGCTGCCGGGCGTGGTGCAGGTCGAACTTATGTAGAAGACGTCGGCGCCGGGGGTGCGGCGCCCGCGTCACGGGCCTTTCGCCTGCTCTTTCCACGACGCGCGTTATGGCACGGTCGTCTAAGGCGCGGTCGAGTGCGTTGTGCGCCGGCAGTCATCGCACCGGGTGGGGACCGCGTGAAGAGCCGCCGGAAGCCGTTGCAGTTTCCGCCACTTTCCCCTATATGGGCGCCATCTCACACGCGGGCTCAAGCTTTGGCTTTCCGGTGGCAGCAATGCCCGACCGGCCCGCGGAGGTTAAACCGGAGAATAGAAATGGCGCTTCCCGATTTCACGATGCGTCAGCTGCTTGAAGCTGGCGTTCATTTCGGTCACCAGACCCACCGCTGGAACCCCAAGATGTCCCAGTACATCTTCGGCGAGCGAAACAACGTTCACATCATCGACCTCGCCCAGACGGTCCCCATGCTGCACCGCGCGCTGCAGATGGTCAGCGACACCGTCGCCAAGGGCGGTCGCGTGCTCTTCGTGGGCACCAAGCGTCAGGCCGCCGATGCGGTCGCCGATGCGGCTCGCCGTTCCGCCCAGTACTACGTCAACTCCCGCTGGCTCGGCGGCATGCTGACCAACTGGAAGACGATTTCCCATTCGATCGAGCGTCTCCGCACGGTGGACCGCATCCTGGAGCAGGGCGCGCAGGGTCTCACCAAGAAGGAGCGCCTGACGCTGACCCGCGAGCGCGACAAGCTCGAGCGCGCACTGGGCGGCATCAAGGACATGGGCGGCGTTCCCGACCTCCTGTTCGTGATCGACACCAACAAGGAATCCATCGCGATCGCCGAAGCGCGCCGCCTGGGCATTCCGGTTGCCGCGATCGTCGACACCAACTCCGATCCGGACGGCATCAACCTCCCGGTCCCCGGCAATGACGACGCCGGCCGTGCGCTCGCGCTCTATTGCGACCTGATCGCCCGCGCCGCGCTCGACGGCATTTCGCGCAGCCAGGGCGATCTCGGCATCGACCTCGGCGCTTCGGAAGAGGTTCCCTACGAGCCTGCTCTGGAAGACGAAGGCTTTGAAGCCGAGGCGCCCGCCGCTGAAGCTCCGGCTGCCGAGGCTGCCGCTGTCGAGGCGCCGGCCGCCGAGGCGCCGGCCGCCGAGACCAATGCTCCTGCCGCCGAAGGCGAGCAGGCGAGCGCCTGATCCGGCGCTCGGAAACGACAGAGAGGATTTACGGTATGGCCATCACAGCGCAGACAGTCAAAGAACTGCGTGAGAAGACCGGCGCCGGCATGATGGACTGCAAGGTCGCGCTGACCGAGACCAATGGCGACATGGAGGCCGCGATCGACTGGCTTCGCGCCAAGGGTCTCTCCCGCGCTGCCAAGAAGTCGGATCGTGTTGCCGCCGAGGGCCTGATCGCGGTTGCCGAGCAGGGCACCAAGGCTGCGATCATCGAGCTCAACTCGGAGACGGACTTCGTCGCCCGCAACGAGCAGTTCCAGGCCCTGGTGGTCGGCGTGGCGCAGGCCGCGCTCGCCACCGACGGCTCGCTGGATGCGGTGAAGCAGGCGAACCTCGCTTCCACCGGCAAGACGGTCGAAGCGACCGTCTCCGAGGCGATCGCCACGATCGGCGAGAACATGACGCTGCGCCGCACGGCGGTGCTGTCGGTCTCGCAGGGCATCGTAGCGAGCTACATCCATTCCGCGGTCGCTCCCGGCCTCGGCAAGATCGGCGTGCTCGTCGCGCTTGAATCGACGGGTGACGCGGCTCAGCTGGCAACCGTGGGTCGTCAGATCGCCATGCACATCGCGGCGGCCAATCCGCTGGCGCTCGACGTCGACCAGCTCGACCCGACCGTGGTCGAGCGTGAGCGTCACGTGTTTGCCGAGCAGGCTCGCGAGTCCGGCAAGCCCGAGGCGATCATCGAGAAGATGGTCGAGGGCCGCATCCGCAAGTTCTACGAAGAGTCCGTGCTGCTGAAGCAGGCCTTCGTGATCGACCCCGACAAGACGGTCGAGGCCGCGGTCAAGGAAGCTGAAAAGGCTGCCGGCGCGCCGGTCAAGCTTTCCGGCTTCGTGTGCTTCCGCCTTGGCGAGGGCATCCAGCGCGAAGAGGCGGATTTCGCGGCCGAAGTGGCGGCTGCCGTCGGAACCCGCTAAGCCCCGTCCAAACGAGATCGCGAGGGCGCCGACGTGACATGTCGGCGCCCTTGTCGTATGCGGACTTCAGATCACCTGCGGCGCGGCCGCCAAACCCCAGCGAGATCCATGCCTCCCAGGCCAAAGCCCAAGCGCATCCTTCTGAAACTCTCGGGCGAGGCCCTGATGGGCGACCAGCCTTTCGGGATCGACGACAAGACAGTGGCTGCCTTCGCGGCCGAGATTGCCGCCGTTGCGCGCGCCGGGACCGAGATTGCGGTCGTGATCGGCGGCGGTAATATCTTCCGCGGCCTCGCCATTGCGGCGAAGGGCGGGGACCGCGTCACCGGCGACCATATGGGCATGCTGGCGACCGTCATGAACGCGCTCGCGCTCGAAGCGGCGCTGGTGCGCGAGGGGCTGATGGCGCGCGCGATGTCTGCCATCGAGATGCCGTCGATCTGCGAGACCTACATCCATCGCCGGGCGGCGCTTCACATGGAGAAGGAGCGCATCGTGGTCCTGGCCGGGGGCACCGGCAATCCCTTCTTCACCACCGACAGCGGCGCGGCGTTGCGTGCCCTGGAACTGGATTGCGACGCGCTCCTGAAGGGTACGCAGGTGGACGGCGTCTATTCCGCCGACCCCCGCAAGGACCCGGATGCGGTGCGGTACGACCACGTGAGCTTCACCGACGCGATCAGCCAGGGGCTGGCCGTCATGGACACCGCCGCATTCGCCCTTGCCCGCGACAACAGCTTGCCGATAATCGTCTTCAACATTCACGAGCCGGGCGCGCTCAGCCGTATCATCGCCGGCGAGTCCGTCGGCACGTTGGTATCCGCCGGCTGACGGCGACTGGAACTGGAAGAAAGCTATGTTCGATATCGCCGACCTGAAACGACGCATGCAGTCGACGCTCTCCGTCCTGAAGACCGAACTTTCGGGACTGCGGACCGGCCGTGCCTCGGTGAACCTCCTCGACCCGATCGTCGTCAGCGCGTACGGCGCGCAGATGCCGCTGACGCAGGTGGCCAACGTCACCGTACCGGAATCGCGCATGCTCGCGGTTCAGGTCTGGGACCAGCAGGTTGTCGGCGCCGTCGACCGGGCGATCCGCGAGTCCAACCTCGGCCTGAACCCGATCATGGAAGGCACCACGCTACGCATTCCCATCCCGGAGCTGAATGCGCAGCGCCGCCAGGAGATGGTGAAGGTCGCCCACAAATATGCCGAACAGGCGAGGGTGGCGGTGCGTCATGTCCGCCGCGACGGCATGGATACGCTGAAGCGCCTTGAGAAGGACAGCGAGATCAGTCAGGACGAGAGTCGGACGCAATCCGACGTCATCCAGAAGGCGACCGACGAGGCGATCAAGGAGATCGACGAGATGGTGAGCGTCAAAGAGCGCGAAATCGTCCAGGTCTGATCGCAGGCGAGTCAGGAAAGCGCAGGGGGCGGGCGGACACGGCATGCGCGGGCAAGCCAACGAGATGAAACCGGTGATGGCTTCCCCGGGCGTGCCTCGTCATGTTGCAATCATAATGGATGGCAACGGACGCTGGGCGCGTGCACGCGGTCTGCCGCGCGCCGAGGGGCACCGGCGCGGCGTGGAAGCGTTGCGCCGCGCTGTGCGGTTTGCGGCTACGCGGGGCATCGATTACCTCACGCTGTTCTCCTTCAGCTCGGAGAACTGGTCGCGGCCGGCCTCCGAGGTGGGCGAGCTTCTGGATCTCCTGCGGCTGTTTATCCGCCGGGACGTGGCCGACCTGAAGCGCGACAATGTCCGCATCCGCGTGATCGGCAACCGCGAAACCCTGCCGCCCGACATCATCGCGCTGCTGCAGCATGCCGAGCGCGAAACAGCGCTGTGCACGGGATTGCATCTGGTGGTCGCCTTCAATTACGGCTCGCGTGACGAGATCACGCGCGCCGTGCGCCGGATCGCGGAGCGGGTGGAGCGGGGCGAACTCCGGGCGTCCGACATCGACGCGGCGATGGTCGAGCAGGGGCTCGACACGGCCGGCATTCCCGATCCCGACCTGATCCTGCGCACCTCCGGCGAGCAGCGGGTTAGCAACTTCCTGCTCTGGCAGGCCGCTTATTCCGAATTCGTCTTCCTGCCGGGTCTCTGGCCGGATTTCGACGATCCGCAATTCGAGGCCGCGCTGGAGCAATATTCGTGTCGCGAGCGGCGTTACGGAGGCGTCGTCAGTGCCTGAGCCCGTCGCTGTGGAAGCGGGGCGCACGTCCAATCTCCGGTTGCGCGTTCTCTCGGCGATGGTCCTCATCCCCGTGGTGCTGCTCGCCGTCGCCTTCGGCGGCCTGTCGTTTCTGGCGCTCACCATCATCATGGCGGGTGCCGCGTTCT
The DNA here is from genome assembly GCF_900110915.1 of Faunimonas pinastri. Classification (GTDB taxonomy): domain Bacteria; phylum Pseudomonadota; class Alphaproteobacteria; order Rhizobiales; family Afifellaceae; genus Faunimonas; species Faunimonas pinastri. The sequence continues at coordinate 25,424 of NZ_FOFG01000008.1, read as the reverse complement.
GGGAATGGTGTGAGATTACGGACCCGAAGGGCCCGGTCTGGGTCCGGGTCGTGACGAATGCGGGCCTCCTCGTGGGCATCTGCTTTGTCGGATATCACCATCTCGCCTGGGCGGCCCTTCTGTGGCTCGCGGTCTTCGTGGTCCTGATACTCCTGGCTTTCCGGCAACGTCGCGCGGGCTGGATGGCGGTCGGTCTCCTTTATGTCGCGATCCCGAGCGGCGGGCTGCTCGTCCTCCGCGGTGCGGGGATAGGCTGGTACCCGATCCTTTTCCTGATGCTGGTCGTATGGGTCACGGACACGGCGGCCTATTTCGGCGGCCGGTCTCTCGGTGGTCCCAAGCTCTGGCGGAGGGTGTCGCCGAAAAAGACGTGGTCGGGCGCTCTCTCGGGCCTCGCCGGGGCCTTGATCGTGGCCGCCGTCCTTTCCGCTTCAGTCCATTGGCGGGCGGACGCCTTGCTGGTCGCGGTTCTGCTTTCCATCGCCTCGCAATGTGGTGATCTCCTGGAATCCGCAGTGAAACGGAAATTCGACGTGAAGGATTCCGGCACGCTGATTCCCGGCCATGGCGGCGTCCTCGACCGGATCGACGGCCTTTACGGCGCGGCTGCCTGTGCCTGGCTTCTCGCGAGCGCGGGATGGGCCGGCGGGCTCTTCGCCACGCCTCTTCTTTCCGCAGCGGGAGCGGCTCCATGACGCAAAGACGGGTTACCGTTCTCGGGGCAACCGGATCGGTCGGCAGCAGCACGGTCGACGTGCTCGCCGGCGACCCCGAATCCTTCGCGGTGGTGGCGGTCACGGCGCAGACCAATGCGGCCAAGCTCGCCGAAATCGCAAAACGGCTGAAGGCGAAGCGCGCGGTCGTGGGCGACCCTTCCGCCTACGAAGACCTTCGCGCCGCGCTGGAAGGCACGGGCATCGAGGCCGCCGCGGGCGCGTCGGCGCTGGACGAGGCGGCCGCGATGCCGACCGACGTCGTCCTGTCCGCCATCGTCGGCGCTGCCGGGCTGAAGCCGACGGCGGCTGCGGTGCGGGCGGGTCACGACGTCGCGCTCGCCAACAAGGAGTGCCTGGTCTGCGCCGGCGAGGCCTTCATGGATCTCGCGCGCCGGCACGACGCTAACATCCTGCCCACCGACTCCGAGCACAACGCAATATTCCAGCTGATCGACGGCACCGACGCTGCCGATATCGGCTCCTATACGCTGACAGCCTCGGGCGGACCTTTCCGGACTTGGGATGCCGAAGCGATTGCTTCAGCCACCCCGGAACAGGCGCTGAAGCACCCGACCTGGTCCATGGGCGCGAAGATCTCGATCGATTCCGCCACCCTGATGAACAAGGGTCTGGAGTTGATCGAGGCGCACCACCTCTTCGGTATCGCGCCTGACCGGCTGCGGGTACTCGTCCATCCTCAGTCGCTCGTCCATGCGATGGTGACTTTTCTCGACGGCTCCATCCACGCGGAGCTTGGCGCGGCGGACATGAGGCGGCCGATTGCGCATTGTCTCTATTGGCCCCGGCGATCGCGCACCCCAATTAAGTCTCTCGATCTTTCCGCGGCTCCGTCCCTGAGCTTCGAGCAGCCGGATCCCGAGCGCTTTCCGGCGTTGCGACTGGCGCAGGAGGCGCTGCGGCGCGGGCAGGGTGCTGCGACCGTGCTGAACGGCGCGAACGAGGTGGCCGTGGCGGCCTTTCTCGGGCATCGTGTTCCGTTCGGGTCGATCGCGCGCATCGTCGAGGAGACGCTGATGGCGGCCGATCGGGAAGGCCTGTTGCAGGTGCCGGCAAGCGTGGAGGCCGCGCTCGTGCTGGATGGAGAGGCCCGGCGCCTCGCCGTCGACGTTCTGGAACGACAATAGAGTGCCTTCGGCACGCACGAGGACATGATGATGGAGTTCCTGCAGCAGATCTGGACGGTGATCTCGGGCTCCGTCGTACCCGCCCTGGCGGTCCTGTTGGTCGTCGTCTTCGTGCATGAGATGGGACATTTCCTCACGGCGCGCTGGTGCGGCATCCGCATCGCCGCCTTCTCGCTTGGATTCGGACCGGAACTTGCGCATTGGGTGGATCGTCGCGGCACGCGGTGGCGCCTCGCCGCAGTGCCGCTCGGCGGCTACGTCCGCTTCGAGGGTGATGACAACGCTTCCAGCACGCCGGATTTCGACGCTCTGGAACGCCTGCCGGCAGAGACCAAGCGGGGCCTCTTCCATTTCGCGCCGCTCTGGAAGCGCACCGCCGTGGTCACGGCCGGGCCGATCGCCAATTTCATCCTGGCCATCCTGGTGTTCGCGGCCCTCTTTGCCACGATCGGTCGGCCCGTCAGCCTGCCGCGTGCGGATTCGGTTGTCGCTGGAAGCCCGGCGGAGAAGGCCGGCTTCAAGCCGGGCGACCTCGTCCTGTCCATCAACGGAGAGGCCGTCGATTCCTTTTCCGAGATGCAGGAGATCGTCAGTCTTTCCGCCGGATCTTCCTTATCAATCCTGATCCAGCGTGCGGGCGAGAAGCTCACGCTCACGGCGACGCCGGAACGGCGCGAGATGCCGGACGGGCTGGGCGGCACCCAGCGCGTGGGTGTGCTCGGCCTTTCCCGGACGCTGTCGGCCGGCGACGTGGACTACCGTCGTTATGGTCCCATCGCGGCATTAGGGCAGGGGGTGGACCAGACGTGGGACATCATCCATCGCACGCTCACCTACGTCGGGCGGCTCTTCGTCGGGCGCGAAAGCCCCGACCAGCTGAGCGGGCCGGTCCGGGTCGCCCAGGTGTCCGGCGTGGTGGCGCATGCCGGCGGCCTGCCGGCGCTGATCCATCTCGGCGCGATTCTGTCCGTCAGTATCGGGTTCATCAATCTCTTCCCCGTTCCGATGCTCGATGGCGGCCACCTGCTTTTTTATGCGATCGAGGCGATGCGTGGGCGTCCGCTGAGCCGCGCCGCACAGGAAGTGGGATTCCGCATCGGCTTCGCCATGGTCGTGCTGCTCTTCGTCTTCGTGACCTTTAACGATCTCTCAAGACTCGGCGGCTCGTAAGCCTTTTTGGGCGTTTCGTCGTGGCTGAAAGGCCACGGCGGGTTGAAAAGCTGGAGCGGCCCACGGGTTCGGATTGAATGCTTTCACAAAGACTGCCATAGGGGAGTCTGATGCGAGTCAGACCAAGGTCCTTAGGCATCCTCGTGGTAACAGCGACCGGGCAAGCACGGCTTATGAAAACAGCGTATCTCAGGGCGACTTTCAGTGCCCTCACGGTTGCGGCAGTCGCGTTCTTGGCGGCCCCCGTCTTTCCGGTCCTCGGGACAGCGTCGACGGCGCAGGCCGCGACCGTCAGCCGAATCGTCGTCAACGGCAATCGTCGTGTCGATGCTGAAACGGTGAGGGCCTACCTTCAGATCCAGCCCGGCAAAAATTTTGGTCCCTCGGACGTCGATCAGTCCCTGAAGACCCTCTTCGATACCGGTCTGTTCTCCGACGTGAAGATCAACCAGAGCGGGGGCGCTCTGGTCGTGTCCGTCGTCGAGAACCCGACGATCAACCAGATCGCGTTCGAGGGTAACAAGAAGTACAAGGACGAGCAGCTCAACACCGTCATCGAGTCCAAGCCGCACGCGGTCTTCACTCAGGCAAAGGTGCAGGGCGACGTCCAGAAGATCCTGGAGCTCTATCGCCGCGCCGGTCGCTTCGAGGGTTCGGTCGATCCCAAGATCATCAACCTCTCCGAGAACCGCGTGAATCTGGTCTTCGAGATCAACGAAGGTCCGAAGACCGGCGTCTCGAGCATCAATTTCATCGGCAACAAGATCTACGGCAATGCCAAGCTGCGCTCGGTCATCTCGACCCGCCAGAGCGGTATCCTGAGCTTCATTCGTTCCAGTGACGTCTACGACCCGGATCGCCTAAATCAGGACTCCGACAAGCTGCGGCAGTTCTACACCAGCCATGGCTATGCCGACTTCCAGGTTGTCTCGTCCGTCGCCGATCTCGATCGCGAGCGGAACGCCTTCTTCATCACCTTCACGGTGGATGAGGGGCAGCGTTACCGGTTCGGCAATATCGGCGTGGAATCCACGATCCCCGACGTCCAGACGGCGTCGCTGCAGCGTGCGATCATCCCGCACCAGGGTGATGTCTACTCCAGCAAGGACGTGCAGGACTCGCTTGAGGCGATCACGCTGAAGCTTGCCGAGTCCGGCTACGCCTTCGCCCAGGTTCGTCCGCAGATCGATCGCAACCCCGAGACGAAGACCATCGGTGTCACCTTCATCGTGGACGAGGGTGCGCGCGCCTATGTCCAGCGGATCGACATCCACGGCAACACGCGTACACGTGACTACGTGATCCGCCGTGAGTTCAACATTTCCGAAGGCGATGCTTACAACCGCATCCTGATCGATCGTGCCGAGCGCAAGCTCAAGAATCTCGGCTACTTCAAGTCGGTCAAGGTCACCTCGCACCCCGGCGACACCGCCGATCGTGTGATCGTGGACGTCGCGGTCGAAGAGCAGCCTACCGGTGAGCTCTCCTTCGGTGCCGGTTACTCGACCAGCGATGGCATCATCGGTGACGTGTCGGTGTCGGAGAAGAACTTCCTCGGTCGCGGCTACCTCGTGAAGGCCGGCATCGGCGGCGGGTCTTCCACCCGTACCTACGAGTTCGGCTTCACCGACCCCTACTTCCTGGGCCGTCACATCTCGGCCGGCTTCGATGTGTTCCGTCGCGAGTACGACAGCAACGACTACCGCTCCTACGACTACAAGGAGACGGGCGGCAACCTGACGTTCGGTCTGCCGGTCACCGACAACTTCACCGTGCAGCTCGGCTACCAGATCGAGAAGCAGGAAATCAGCGTCGACGACAGCGACTGCTCCGATGGCAACGTGTCTCTCGCCATCTGTCAGGCTCGCGGCGATGCTTGGATCTCCTCGGTGAACTACTCGCTGATCTACAACACGATCGACGACATTCGCGATCCGCATAAGGGCGTCTACGCAAAGTTCACGCAGGAGTTCGCTGGCGTCGGTGGCGACGTGCAGTTCCTGCGCTCGACCGGTCAGGCGACCTACTACCGGCAGCTGCTTGAGGACGCCGATGCCGTCGGCTTTATCAAGGTGCAGGGTGGTAACATCACCGGTCTTGGCGACGATGTCCGACTGCTCGACTCCTTCTTCAAGGGCGGCGAGACGATCCGCGGCTTCGAGTCTTCGGGTATCGGTCCGCGCGACCACAACACCGACGACGCGCTCGGCTCGAAGAACTTCGTTGCCGGAACCGCTGAGGTCGATTTCCCGATCCCCGGCCTGCCGCGTGATCTCGGGTTCAAGGCCGGCCTCTTCGTTGATGCCGGTACTGCCTGGGGCACCGACGCCGACGTGGCCTCGGGTGACAAGATCGATGACGAGAACACGATCCGCTCGTCGGTGGGTGGCTCGATCATCTGGGCCTCGCCGCTGGGGCCGCTTCGCGCAGACTTTGCCTACGCGACCACCAAGGCCGACTCCGACAAGACCCAGGTCTTCCGGATCGGCGGCGGAACCCAGTTCTAGGACTAAGTACCCGGGGCGCCTCTGGCGCTCCGGCTGCGTTTTGCCGGAAGAGTTCGATGCGTGATACCCGCTTCTTTCCGGCTCCCGAACCGATGCGCCTCGACCAGCTTTCCCGGCTGATCGGGGCGCCTCTCGTCAGAGGGGAGCCTTCTCTTGAGGTCACGGGGGCAGCGCCGCTTGAAGCGGCCGGTCCCGGCGATGTGACCTTTCTCGATAATCCCAAATATGTCCGGCATCTTGCGACGACCTCCGCGGTCGCCTGCATCTGCTCGCCGCGCCACACGGCCCGCGTGCCGGAAGGTGTGGCTGTTTTGGAGACGCGCGAACCTTATCGCGCCTATGCCTGCTACCTCGCGGCCGCCTTTCCCAAGGCGCTCAGGCCACAGGGCGCCTTCGGCGGAAATGCCGTCGGTCTGGGCGAACGCCATGACGGAACAGTCCATCCCGGCGCCAAGCTTGAGGACGGCGTCATCGTCGAGTTCGGTGCGGTCGTGGGGCCGGGTGTCGAAATCGGTCGCGGTACGATCATCTCCGCCGGAGCGGTGATCTGCGAAGGCGTGGCGATCGGCCGAGACTGCTCGGTTGGGCCGAACGCCACCATTCAGAACGCGCTGCTTGGCAACCGTGTCATCGTTCATCCCGGCGTGTGTATCGGTCAGGACGGATTCGGCTTTGCCATGAGCCCGCGGGGGCACATGAAGGTCGCACAGGTCGGGCGCGTCATCGTCCAGGACGATGTGGAGATCGGTGCCAACACGACGATCGACCGGGGTGCGAACCGCGACACGGTGATCGGCGAGGGTACCAAGATCGATAACCAAGTTCAGATCGGGCACAACGTCCAGATTGGCCGCCACTGCGTGATCGTCTCCCAGGTGGGCATCTCCGGTTCCTCGACGCTGGAGGACTTCGTCGCCATCGGCGGGCAGACCGGGGTCAACGGTCACGTCACCATCGGCATGGGCGCGCAGATCGCCGCTGTCAGCGTCGTCCATGGCGACGTGCCGCCAGGCGCGCGCTGGGGCGGCGTGCCGGCGCGACCGATCGGGGAATGGCTGCGCGAGATCGCGGCAAGACAGAAACAGGGGGCTACCGCGGCAGCAGACAGGAAGAAGCCGGCGGCAGGAGCAGAAACAGATGGACAGTGAAGTGAAGACCCTGGAGACGGCTGACATCTTCAAGCTGATGTCGGCGATCCCGCACCGTTACCCGTTCCTGATGGTGGACCGGATCCGGGATATCCAGGGGGACGAGTCCTGCATCGGCATCAAGAATGTCACGATCAACGAGCCGCACTTCCAGGGGCACTTCCCCGGTCATCCAGTGATGCCCGGCGTCCTGCTGATCGAGGGCATCGCCCAGACCGCGGCGGCGCTCTGCGCGTTCAATCAGGGGCTGGATGGACGTCCGCGGCTGGTCTATTTCATGACCATCGACAACGCCAAGTTCCGAAAGCCGGTGGTTCCCGGCGACGTGGTGGAATACCACGTCAAGAAGCTTCGCCGCCGCTCCAACATCTGGCGTTTCGGCGCAGAGGCGATCGTTGACGGAACCAAGGTCGCGCAGGCCGAGATCAGCGCGATGATGCTGGAAGAGACGTCAAGTGAATGAGATCCACTCCACCGCAATCGTAGCCTCGGGCGCTCGGATCGGGGAGGGAGTGAAGATCGGACCGTTCTGCGTCGTGGGCGAGAACGTTTCGCTCGGGGACGGCTGCGAACTCAAGAGCCATGTCGTTGTCGAGGGACGCACGAGCGTCGGCGATCGGACGCGTATCTTTCCCTTCGCTTCGCTCGGCCACCAGCCGCAGGATCTGAAATATCGCGGCGAGGAATCCACGCTCAGCATCGGTTCCGACTGCCTGATCCGTGAAGGCGTGACGATGAACCCCGGTACGACCGGCGGGCGCATGACGACCACGATCGGCAATCGTTGCGTGTTCCTGACGAACTCGCATGTGGGTCATGACTGCGCGGTCGGTGATGGTGTCATCCTCTCCAACAACGTCATGCTGGCGGGCCACGTGTCCCTCGGTGAAGCGGTGATTGTGGGTGGCGGTGCTGCGATCATCCAGTTCACCCGTGTCGGCGATCACGCCTTTGTCGGCGGCATGGCGGGCGTCGAGAACGACGTCATCCCGTTCGGTTCCGTGCTTGGCAACCGGGCCTATCTCGGCGGCCTCAACCTGGTGGGCCTCAAGCGGCGCGGTTTCTCGCGGGACGCGATCCATGCGCTTCGCCATGCCTACCGCGAGCTCTTCCACTTGGGCGAGGGCACGCTGAAGGATCGCGTGGAGAAGGTCGCTGCTGAATACGCGGATCAACCGGACGTGCAGCTGATCGTGGCCTTTCTTCGCGAGGGTGGCGAGCGCGCGGTCTGCACGCCGCGAGATCGTGCCGAAGCCTGACGCCGCGTCCGGCATGGCGGCCGACGCAACGATCGCGATCATCGCCGGCAGCGGTGCCTTGCCGCCGCTGGTCGCGGCAGCTGCCGTCCGTTCCGGCCGAGCACCGGTGGTGATGGCGATTGCGGGGGAAGCGGATCCCCTGAGCTTTGCCGGCCTCCCCGTGCACATTATCCGCTGGGGCGAGATCGGCAAGCTCTTCCAGACGCTGGCCGGTGCAGGGTGCCGGCAGGCGATCTTTATCGGTGCCATCGGCCGGCGGCCCGACTACCGGACCATTCGGCCCGACTTTGGCGCCGTGATGCTGATCCCGCGCATCATCCGCATGATGCGGAGCGGCGACGACGGCATGCTCCGGGGCGTGGCCCAGATCTTTGCGGAAAAAGGCGTCGAGCTGGTGAGTGCGCTCGATGTCGCGCCCGAGCTCAGTCTTGGCGCCGGCTGCGTCACCCGGGTGGAGCCGTCCCCCGACGCGCTTGAGGATGTTCGCAAGGCGGCCGATGCCGCGCGTGCCATCGGCGGGCTGGATATCGGGCAGGCGGCGGTTGCCATGGGCGGCCGGGTCGTCGCGCTGGAGGGTGCGGAAGGCACGGACGGGCTGATGGCGCGGCTGGACGATCTCCGGAAGTCGGGACGGATTCCCTCCGAAGGCGGTGTGCTCGTGAAGTGCGTGAAGCCCCGGCAGGATCCCCGCATCGACCTGCCGACCATCGGCCCGGAAACGGCCCGTCGCGCAAAGCGGGCTGGGCTTGCCGGTGTCGCGGCTGATGCAGGGCGCACGTTGATGGCCGGGCGCACGGAAACACTGGCCGCCTTCGAGGCTGAAGGCCTCTTTCTCTACGGCCTTTCGGAATGAATGGAACGATCATGAATCGCCCGCTGAAGATCGCGCTGGTCGTCGGCGAGGAATCGGGCGATCAACTCGCCGCCCCGTTGATGGAAGCGATCCGGGTGAAGCACCCGGATGCCGAGTTCTACGGCGTGGCCGGTGACCGAATGCTCGCGCGCGGAGCCAGGACGGTGTTTCCCGTCTCCGATGTTGCCGTCATCGGCATCGGCGCGGTGGTGAAGCATCTCCCCCGCATCTTTCGCCGGGTCCGCGAGGCCGTGACGGCGATCGTCGCGTGGGGGCCGGACATCCTCGTCATCATCGACAGCCCCGGCTTTACCCATTCGGTGGGCGAGCGGGTCGCGAAGCGGCTGCCGGGCCTCCCGATCGTTGACTATGTCTCGCCGTCCGTCTGGGCGTGGAAGCCATGGCGGGCCGCGCGGATGGCCCGCTTCATCGACCATGTGCTGGCGCTGCTTCCCTTCGAGCCGGAGGTGCATCGACGCCTCGGCGGTCCCGCATGCACCTATGTCGGTCATCCCCTGATCGAGCGCCTGAACGAACTGCGAGCCGCTCCGGGCGAGCGTCGACCTCTGGATGAGGGACCGGTGTTACTGGTATTGCCGGGTAGCCGCCGCAGCGAGATCGAGCGGCTGATGAAGCCGTTCGGAGAAGCGCTTGCGCTGATCAGGCGGGAGATCTCCGGCGTCAGGGTGGTGCTGCCGGCTGTGGCGCGGTTGGAAGCGGAGATCCGGGCGCGCGCGGCGGAATGGTCGGTGCAGCCGGAGATCGTTGTCGGTGAGGCGGCGAAGTTCGCGGCGTTCCGTCAGGCCCATGCGGCGCTCGCCGCGTCCGGCACGGTGACGCTTGAACTCGGTCTTGCCGGCGTTCCGATGGTGGTCGCCTACCGGGTCGACCCGATCGCGCGCATGCTGAAGCGCTTCCTCAAGGTTCAGTCCATCGTGCTCGCCAACCTCGTGGTGGGCGAGAACATCGCGCCGGAATTCCTGGACGAGGCGGGGTCGCCAGCCGTTCTGGCGAAGGAGACGGCGGCACTCCTGCGAAACACGCCCGCTCGTCGACGGCAGCTCGACGGCTGGCGGCGTCTCGATGAACTCATGACGTTTCCGCCCGGCGAGCATCCCAGCGAAAAGGCGGCGAGCATTGTCCTCGAAACCCTGGCAGCCAAGCGGCGCACATAAAAAAGCCGGCCCGATGGGCCGGCTTTTCTGTTTGCGGGAAGCTGCCGATCAGCGCGAAGCGATAGGCGAGTACTCGCGCTTGGTCTTGCCGTCGTAGAGCTGGCGCGGACGGCCGATCTTCTGCTTCGGATCCTCGATCATCTCCTCCCACTGGGCGATCCACCCGACGGTGCGCGCAAGCGCGAACAGCACGGTGAACATCGTGGTGGGGAAGCCGAGGGCCTTCAGCGTGATGCCGGAATAGAAGTCGACATTCGGGTAGAGCTTCTTCTCGATGAAGTACTCGTCGTGAAGCGCGATGCGCTCGAGTTCCATGGCGACGTCGAGAAGCGGATCGTCCTTCGCGCCGACCTCGGCAAGAACCTCGTGGCAAGTCTGCTGCATCAGCTTGGCGCGCGGATCGTAGTTCTTGTACACGCGGTGGCCGAAGCCCATCAGGCGGAAGGGATCGTTCTTGTCCTTGGCGCGGCCGATGAACTCCGGGATGCGGTCGACGCTGCCGATTTCCTGCAGCATGTTGAGTGCCGCCTCGTTCGCGCCGCCATGGGCCGGACCCCAGAGGCAGGCAATGCCGGCCGCGATGCAGGCGAAGGGATTGGCGCCGGAGGAGCCCGCCAGGCGGACGGTCGAGGTGGATGCGTTCTGCTCGTGGTCGGCATGGAGGATGAAGATCCGATCCATGGCGCGCGCGAGAACGGGGTTCACCTTGTATTCCTCGCAAGGCACCGCGAAGCACATGTGAAGGAAGTTGGCGGCGTAGTCGAGATCGTTGCGCGGGTAAACGAAAGGCTGGCCGATCGAGTACTTGTAGGCCATGGCAGCCAGCGTCGGCATCTTCGCGATCATGCGGATCTGCGCGACCTGCCGATGGTGCAGGTCATGGATGTCGGTGGAGTCATGGTAGAAGGCGGAGAGGGCGCCGACCACAGCCACCATGATGGCCATCGGGTGCGCGTCGCGGCGGAAACCGGTGAAGAAACGCGACATCTGCTCGTGGACCATCGTGTGACGCGTGACGCGTTCCACGAAATCGGCCTTCTGCATGCCGCTCGGCAGGTCGCCCTTCAGGAGAAGGTAGCAGGTTTCCAGGAAGTCGCCCTGTTCGGCGAGTTCGTCGATCGGGTAACCCCGGTAGAGGAGCACGCCTGCGTCGCCATCGATATAGGTGATGTCCGACTCGCACGAGGCCGTGGACGTGAAGCCCGGATCGTACGTAAAATGGCCGGATTTGGCGTAGAGGGTGCTGATGTCGATAACGGAGGGGCCGACCGAGCCTTCTTTGATATCGAAGTCCCAGCTCTTCTCGCCGATAGACAGCGTGGCTTTAGATTCGCCCATGCGATACCTCTTTTGGATCGACACGGAGCAGAACGCGGATATTCGGTTCTTCGTTGCTCAGGAAGAGCAGTCCGTGCGGTTTGAGAGTGCACGGACTGCCTAGACCCTTTTCTGTTGCGCTGCAAGGCAACCGAAAGGTGTTTGCAAGGGTCCCTTACAGTGCCTGATCGCGAATGCGTGCGAGGCTCTCCTGGCGCCCCAGTACGAGCAGCACATCGAAGATTCCGGGCGACATCGTGCTGCCCGTGAGAGCGGCCCGAAGGGGCTGCGCCGCCTTGCCGAGCTTGATGCCTTCCCGTTCCGCGAAGGCGCGAACGGCGGCTTCCAGGGCCGGGATTTCCCATTCCGCCGCTTCCAGATCGCTCGCCAGACCGCGCAAACGCCCGCGGGAATCGCCGTCGAGCAGGTCGGCAGCCTTGGGCTCCAGCGCGAGCGGTCGCTCCGCCCAGAGGAACGCGGCGGAGTGGATAAGCTCCACCAGCGTCTTGGCGCGTTCCTTCAGACCGGGCATCAGCGCCAGCAGTTTCGACCGCGCCGCATCATCGAGCCTGGCCGCGATTTCCGGGCCGCCCTCGATCTCCGGCAGGATCGCCTCGATCGCCTTCACAAGCTCGGCATCGCCGCTGTTGCGGATATAGTGGCCGTTGACGTTCTGCAGCTTCACGAAATCAAAGCGGGCAGGGCCCTTGCCGACAGCATCGAGCTCGAACCATTCGGCCGCCTGCTCGCTGGTGAAGATCTCGTCGTCGCCATGGCCCCAGCCGAGGCGGGAGAGATAGTTGCGCAGCGCTTCCGGCAGGTAGCCCATGGCGCGGTATGCTTCCACCCCCAGCGCGCCGTGACGCTTGGAAAGCTTGGCGCCGTCGGGCCCGTGGATCAGCGGGATGTGCGACCATTCCGGCGTCTGCCAGCCCATCGCGTCATAGATAATGCCTTGCCGCGCGGCATTGGTGAGGTGGTCGTCGCCGCGGATCACGTGGGTCACGCCCATGTCGTGGTCGTCGACGACGACCGCGTGCATGTAGGTGGGCGTCCCATCGGAGCGCAGGATGATGAAGTCGTCGAGATCCTTGTTGGGGAAGGCGACGCGGCCCTGCACGTGATCCTGGACCACGGTTTCCCCTTCCTGCGGAGCCTTGATGCGGATCACCGGATCGACACCGGCCGGTGCCTCCGAAGGATCGCGATCGCGCCAGCGGCCGTCATAGCGTGGCGGACGACCCTCGGCGCGGGCCGTCTCGCGCATGGCGGTCAGCTCTTCCGGCGTCGCGTAGCAATAATAGGCCTTGCCGGCGGCCACGAGTTCGCGCGCGACTTCGGCATGACGCTCGCGGCGCTCGAACTGCGAGATCGGCTCGCCTTCCCACGTCAGCCCGAGCCAGGTCAGCCCCTCGATAATGGCGTGGATCGCGGCATCGGTGGAGCGCTCGCGATCCGTATCCTCGATGCGCAGCAGCATCTTGCCGCCGTGCCCCTTGGCATAAAGCCAGTTGAAGAGGGCGGTGCGGGCGCCGCCGATATGCAGGAAGCCGGTGGGGGATGGCGCGAAGCGCGTGACGATGGTGTCGGCCATGGATCTTTGAATTGTCTGGCTGGGAAGATTGCGGCTTGTGTAGCATAGACCAAGAGGGGCGCAAGCGCGCGGCCGGAACCGGGCAATCTTGGATCTGCAGGGCACGAAACGAAGGATCGAGACGGCCGCCAGGCGCTGGCTGCCGCGCTTCGCCGCGCCCCTGCGACGGCAACGCCTCGCGTGGCGGCTGGAGGATCTCGCGGGCAACGTCGCCGGCCTCTTCGAGCGCGAGCTTGAGGGGCGGGCCGGTTTTCTCTGGCTCGCCGTCATCTTCGGGCTGGGTGATATCGGCTATTTCGCGCTGCCGCGCGAGCCGATGCTGCCGGCTCTCATCCTGGCATCCGCCGTCTTCGCGGTCTCCGCCTTCCTCGCGTTCCAGCGCGGAACCCGGCACCGCTTGCTGACGGTGATCGCAGTGCTTCTTGCCGGCGCGACCGTGGGAAAGCTGCGGGTGGAGCGACTGGAAGCCCCGCAGATTGAGCGCGTGATCACTGCCGATATTTCCGGGCGCGTGGTGGAGGCCGACCACAAAGACGGACGGCGACCGCGCGTGGTGCTGGACCGGCTGGTGATCCAGGGTCTGCCGACCGCGCGCACGCCCGGAGCCGTCCGGCTGACACTGTCGCCGAAAGCCGAGTTGCCGGATGCCGGAGATCGCGTCGCATTGAAGGCGCGGCTGATGCCGCTTGCCGGCCCCTCCATTCCCGGCGCCTACGATCCCCGCGCCAGCGCTTTCTTCAGTGGGATCGGCGGCAGCGGGTTCGCCTTCGGCAAGATGCGGGTGTTGCCGGACGCAGGCGGCGGCTCGCCCGGTATCTGGATCGAACGCCTGCGCGGCTGGCTGCTCGAACGGTTGAACGAAAGCTTGCCGGCGGATACGCGGGGCATGGCCGGCGCCTTGCTGGTCGGGGAGCGCGACGGAATTACGGCGAAGGTCACGCAGGACCTTCAGGCGGCGGGTCTCAGCCACGTACTTTCAATTTCCGGCGTTCACATGATGGTCGTGGCCGGGGCCGCCTTCTTTGCCGTGCGCGCGCTGCTGGCGCTCTGGCCGGGGCTGGCGCTGAACCGGCCGATCCGCAGCTGGTCCGCAATTGCCGCGCTGGCTGTCATCACGATCTATCTCGCGCTTTCCGGGGCCGCCGTCTCCACGGTGCGGGCCTATGTGATGGCGGCCGTCGTGTTTCTGGCCGTGCTTGTCGACCGTCCCGCACTTTCCATGCGCAACATCGCCCTTTCCGTCTTCATCGTGCTGGCGATCCAGCCGGAAAGCATCCTGGGGCCGAGTTTCCAGATGTCCTATGTTGCGGTCGCCGGCCTGATCGCGGCATGGGCCGCATGGAGCCGACGGGAGCGGACCGAAATCGCGGCGGACGGATCCGTTCTGCCGGGGCTTGCGGCATTCAGAAAGGTGAAGCGCGAGGTCTTCGCCATCGGCATGACGACGCTCGTCGCCAGCGCCGCGACGGCGCCGATCGCCGCCTACCACTTTCAGGAGTTCTCGCCTTATTCTCTGCTCGGCAACCTGCTGGCAATGCCGGTCGTGGACTTCGTGGTCATGCCGGCGGGGCTTGTTGCCCTGCTGGTTATCCCGTTCGGACTGGAGCAGGTACCGCTCTGGTTCATGGGACATGGCATTCGGATCACGCAGGATCTGGCCGCCTGGGTCGGCACCCTCCGGGGCGCGACGATGCTCACTCCTTCGATCCCCACATTGAGCCTCGCCATCGTCATGGCCGGATTTCTCTGGCTGGTCCTGTGGCAGTCCCGCTGGCGCCTGCTGGGCTTGCCGCTGATCGCACTCGGCTTCGTGCTGATGCCATTGTTGCAGCGCCCGCCGGATCTCGTCGTCACACCGAACGGCAGAACCGTCGCCGTCAGGCTGGACAGCGGAGCGCTCGGTGTCGCGGGCAGCCGGCCGGGGTCATTCGCCATCGAGCAGATCCTCGGCAAGGAAGGCCCGGCTCGCCCGCCGTCCGATCATCTTCGCGACGGCTGGTCCTGCGACAGAGAGGCGTGCGTCGCCATCGCCCGGACTGGCGTGACCGTCTCGCAGGTGCTCGATCCTGCCGCATTCGCGGAGGAGTGCGGCCGCGCCGACATCATCGTGACGCCGCTTGAGGCTCCGCCCCTTTGCGCGGCGCGGCTCATCATCGACGGTCCAAAGCTGAAACGGACTGAAGCGCAGACCGTCCGCTTCAAGAAAGGGGAGGAGGGACAAGCCTCTTGGCCGCAGCCCGCAGCCTGCATCCGCGACCCTGGGAGGGGCTTGTTCCATCAGAGCCGAAGCGCCAGGTTCGCAACGCCGTCGGGCAGCGGACAAGCGATGAGCGCGAGACCGATACCGCCGACGCCACGGACGCCAGGGAGGCACCGCTCAGTAGCGGCGTAACAATCCCGTAAGCCGGCCCTGGATTCGAACACGATCCGGCCCGAAGATCCGCGTCTCGTAAGCCGGGTTCGCGGCTTCGAGCGCGATGGAGGCGCCCTTGCGGCGAAGTCGCTTCAGCGTCGCTTCCTCGTCGTCGATGAGGGCAACGATGATGTCGCCGGTATTCGCGGTATCCTGTTTGTGGATCACCACCGTATCGCCGTCCAGGATGCCGGCCTCGATCATGGAATCGCCGCGCACTTCCAGCGCGAAATGTTCGCCACCGGCCAGCATGTCGGGCGGAACCGCGATGGTGTGACTGTGCGTCTGGATCGCGGAAATCGGCACGCCCGCAGCGATGCGGCCCATCACGGGGATCTCGAAGATCTCGCCGGGAAGGGCTGGATCGAGACGCGGAGGAGGGGCGGGTTCCGGCGACTTGCCGAGGCGTCCTTCGATCACGCTCGGCCTGAAGCCCTGCTGCCGGATCTCGGCGGGGCTGGGTGCCATCGCCTCCGGCAGCCGGATCACGTCCAGCGCGCGGGCCCGGTTCGGGAGGCGCCGGATGAAACCGCGTTCTTCCAGCGCCGTGATCAGCCGGTGGATGCCCGACTTCGATCGAAGGTCCAGAGCGTCCTTCATCTCGTCGAACGAGGGAGGGATGCCGGTTTCCTTCAGGCGTTCGTTGATGAACAAAAGAAGTTCGAGCTGCTTGCGCGTGAGCATGAGATCCTCGGCCGGACGGGTCGTGATCCGTGTACAAATCACGAACGAACGCTACATGTTCACCTCGTGTTCTGCAACCCCAGTCATACGCCTGATTGGCTAAGAGATCGCTAATCCTTCATGTAGCTCGCGAATTCGTCCTTGTAGTCGGGATGCCAGCGCGACAGGGCAGGCCGATTACGGATCACGTCGTCCATCGTCCAGCGCATGCGCTTCTCGTCCGTGGCCCGCGTCACGTCGTTGTCGGGGCAGAGAATGTAGAAGTCGCCCTTGCCGAGCGCCGGCAGCATGAAGTCCACGACCTGCTCCGACGTCCAGGCGGCAACCGGCTTCTCGGTGACGCGCTTGCGGGTGAAGCCGGTGAAGGTGAAGCCGGGAATCAGGAGATGCGCGGTCACCTGGCAGCCCTCGATGCCACGGAGGTCGTGGGCGAGCGCTTCGGTCGTCACCTTGATGCCGGCCTTGCTGACGTTATAGGCCGTATCGCCCGGCGGGGTGGTTATGCCCTGCTTGGAGCCGGTGTTGATGATGGCGCCCGGCGTTTTCGCGGCGATCATGTCGGGGGCGAAGACCTGGATGCCGTTGATGACGCCCCAGAGGTTCACGCCCAGCGTCTTCTGCCAGGCATCCGCGCCGCCGAGGAGCTTGCCGCCACCCTCGCGCCCGGCATTGTTCATCAGGACATGCACGGCGCCGAAAGCCTGGTAGACGCGGCTCTTCAGCGCCTCGATGTCCTCGCGCCGACTGACATCCGTGAGCACCGCGAGAACATCCTGCGGTACGGCAGCCACATTGGCGACCTGCGCGCGGGCGGTTTCCAGCGCTGCCTCGTCGATATCGGCAAGCGCGACCTTCATGCCGAAGCTGGCGAAGCGTTCCGCCGCGGCAAGGCCGATGCCGCTGGCGCCTCCCGTGATCACGGCGACATGGCCGGGGGCGAGGGCGGGATGGTCAGTCATGATGATTCCTCGGGACAGGAGAGGGATGCTTTTCTAGATGCGCTTCTGCGCGAAAAAGCAAAGGGCGCCTCGCGGGCGCCCTTTGTCGGATCGATGCGGCTCGGCTCAGAGCTTATCGGTCGGGATCGGATCTTCCGCCACGTCCAGCAGGGCGCCGATACCGGCACGAAGCGGACGGTTCTTCTTCGTCGATCGCGAGAGGACGAAGAGGAGGAGCGAACGACCGGTCACCTCGTAGGTCTCGCCGAAGGCATGCGGCTCGTCTTCGATGCGGTCCGGCACGTTGGTGTCGATCAGGCAGCGCCAGTTCTCGCCTTCCGGCACCTCGGGCAGCGTGAACTCCACCACGTCATGGTAGGAGTTCATGATCAGCAGCAGAGTGGCGTCATCGCCCCGCTTCTTGATGCCGGTCGGTTGCGCGCGGCCGTCGAGGACGAGGCCGAAGCAGCGGGCGTTGTTGTCGTTCCACTGCTCGATCGTCATCTCCTCGCCGTTGGGCGAGAGCCACGTCACGTCCTTGACGTCTAGTTCCTCGTTGTACTCGCCGATCAGGAAACGGCCTCGATGCAGGATCGGGTAGGCGCGCCGGATCGAGATCAGCTTGCGCACGAAATCGACCATCTGCCGGCCATCTTCCGAGATGGACTTCCAGTCGATCCAGTTGAGCTCGTTGTCCTGGGCGTAGGAGTTGTTGTTGCCGTTCTGCGTGCGGCCGAACTCGTCGCCCGCCAGGATCATCGGCGTTCCCTGCGACAGGAGCAGCGTCGCCAGCATGTTGCGCTTCTGGCGCTCGCGGGTCTCGATGATCTCCGGATCGTCGGTCGGGCCTTCCACTCCGTAATTATAGGAATGGTTGTCGCTGTGGCCGTCGCGATTGTCCTCGCCATTCGCCTCGTTGTGCTTCTCGTTGTACGAAACGAGATCGTGCAGCGTGAAGCCGTCATGGGCGGTGATGAAGTTGACGCTCGCCCAGGGCTTGCGACCACGGCGGTTGAACAGGTCGCCGGAACCGGTGAGCCGCGCGGCGAGATCCGGCAGCTTGCCTTCGTCGCCTTTCCAGAAGGCGCGGACGGTATCGCGGTACTTGTCGTTCCACTCCGCCCAGCCCGGCGGGAAATGGCCGACCTGGTAGCCGCCGGGGCCGATATCCCAAGGCTCGGCGATGAGCTTGACCTGCGAGAGGACGGGATCCTGCCGGCAGCTGTCGAGGAAGCCGCCGCCCTCGTCGAAGCCATAGGGTTCGCGGGCGAGAATCGTCGCCAGATCGAAGCGGAAACCATCGACGCGCATCTCGGTCGCCCAGTAGCGCAGGCTGTCGGCGACCATCTGCAACACGCGGGGATGGCTGAGGTTCAGCGTGTTCCCGGTGCCGGTGTCGTTGATGTAATAGCGCTTCTGGTCCGGCAGCAGGCGGTAGTAGCTCGCATTGTCGATGCCCTTCATGGAGAGCATCGGCCCCATCTCGTTGCCTTCGGCGGTGTGGTTGTAGACCACGTCGAGGATGACCTCGATGCCGGCGGCATGGAACTGGTTCACCGTCTCCTTGAACTCGTTGACGAAGGGCGAGTGCAGGTAGCGCGGCTGGGGCGCGAAGAACGCGATGGTGTTGTAGCCCCAGTAGTTCCGCAGGTCCTTCTGGAGCAGGTAGTCGTCATCGACGTAAGCGTGGATTGGCAGGAGCTCGGCGGAGGAGATGCCGAGCTGCTTCAGGTACTCGATGACCTGCGGATCGGCGAGGCCGGCGAAGGTGCCGCGGATTTCTTCCGGCACATGATGGTGCATCTTGGTGAAGCCGCGCACATGCATTTCGTAGCCGATGGTGCGGTCCCACGGCACTGAGGGCTTGCGGTCGGTGCCCCAGGTGAAGGCGGGATCGATGACCCGGCACTTCTGCACAAAGGCGGCGCTGTCGCGATCATCGAAATCGAGGTCCTTGTCCGGCGAGCCGACCTTGTAGGGGAAGAGCTCCGGCGCCCACTTCAGTTCGCCGACGAGCTGCTTGGCATACGGATCGATGAGAAGCTTGTTGGGATTGAAGCGATGGCCGACATCCGGCTCGTAGGGGCCGTGCACGCGATAGCCATAGACGGTGCCGGGACGGGCGTCCGGGAGATAGCCGTGCCAGACTTCGTCGGTATATTCCGGCAGCTCGACGCGCTCCAGCTCGGTTTCTCCGTCATTATCGAAAATGCAGAGTTCAACCTTGGTGGCGTTGGCCGAGAAAAGGGCGAAATTGACACCCAGCCCATCCCATGTCGCACCGAGCGGATAGGGGCGGCCTTCCCGGATGCGGGACTTGTTGATCATTGTAGCGGATCGCTCCATCGTGGTGGAACTGACGTCCATAGGTATCCCCTTCGGCTGAGCCGGACAAACGGCGGGACATGATCTAAGTTCCGGCCGGGCGGGCGTCGTTGCGTTAATCTTTCGGGGACAGGATCAGTCGATCCAGAGACCCCGGGTCCTGTGCCAATCCTCGATCGACTGATCCGGATATTCCTCGAAACACTGGTCTTCCGGGCCCACGTCGGGCTCGACCCAGCTGGCTTTGTATTTCAGCATCAGATGGACCCGGGAAGGCGGCGTCGGCAGGTCGGTATCCAGTGAAGAAGCGTGGGGGTGGATGAGGTCCGGCCATTGCGGGTCGTAGAGCCAGAGCGCGGACCCGCATCGGGTGCAGTAGTTCCGCTCGCCGGTGCTGGTTTCGCAGTGACCGCCGTCGCGCTCGATCTCTGTCCGGTAGACACCCAGCGCTTCCCGGCCGCTTACGTCCAGCGTCTTCGCATTGCCCATGATGTTGATGGCGAAACCGCCGCCACCCGCCGTCTTCCGGCAGATCGAGCAGTAGCAGAGCTGGTAGGGATAGGGCGAATGGCTCTGCAGCTGGTAGGAAACGGCGCCGCAGCGGCAGGAGCCTTTCAGCAGATCAGTCATGGCGTACCCCGGTGAATGAATTCAGCAATCATTGGGAGAAAATTAGGATTTGCTATTCGCCGAATGATTCGGTCCAATAGAGGTATCCTCAATTCCCGTCGTGCACGGTGGAGGAATTCAGCATGACCGATATCGTTCAGGACAGCGTCAAGATTGCTGTCGAAAAAGCCCGTAATTCCGGATCTGTCCTTCGTACCGGTATTGAGGCCAAAAAAATCGCCGCGCTCCCCGGGGCGGAGCTCGCTCCCAAGGAGATCGTGGTTGCGCTGGTTCGCGCGGCCGCGGCTTCCGGCGTCGCCATTCAGTTCACGCCACTGGAATAGACGTTCGGTTTCCGCCGGCTGAAGACGACCACAGACCGTCCGCGAGAACGGTTGGCGAAGCCGTCCGACCGAAAGGCGACGGCCCGGAAGTTCAGTCCAGCGGCATCAGTGGAACGAGGGTGCCTTCTTCCGCAGCCTCGGCGAGCGGTGGGCGCACGATCAGCGCATCGGCAGCGGCCAGCAGGCCAAGCATGGAAGAGTCCTGCCGGCTGAATGGAAAGACCACGCGCTCTCCGTTCTTGAACTCGGTGCGCGCGCGCACGTAATCCTGCCGGCCGTCATTCGCGGGCATCGCGGTCCCAAGCCGGGCGGTGACCGGCGGCGTGGCGCTGGTATCGCCCAGCATGGCGCGGATCAGCGGCTTCAGGAACAGGGTTGCGACCACCATCGCGGAGACTGGATTTCCGGGCAGGCCCAGGACCTGCTGCTCGCCAAGGCGGCCGACGATCAGCGGCTTGCCCGGCCGCATGGCGATCTTCCAGAAGTCGAGCGTCATGCCCATGCGGGCGAGCGTACCCTGCGCGAGATCGTGGTCGCCGACCGACGCGCCGCCGATCAGCACAAGGATATCGGCCCCGGCGCCCCGGCGGATCGCCGCCTCGATGGCATCCATATCATCCGGCGCGATGCCGAGATCCAGGGGCTCGCCGCCGGCTTCGCCGACAAAGGCCGTGAGGCCGGGCCCGTTGGAGGAGACGATCTGGTCCGGCCCGGGCTCGGCGCCGGCCGGCACGAGTTCGTCTCCGGTGGAAAGCAGCGCCACGACGGGCCGCCGACGCACGGGCAGCGCCGCATGGTTCATCGCGGCGGCCAGCGCAATAGCCCGCGGATCGAGCCGCCGACCGGCCTTGAGGAGGATATCGCCGGCCGCGAAATCCAGACCCTCGGCGCGGATGTGCCGGCCTGCCTGAGCGGCTTCCTGCACGACGACGATGTCGCCGCGCCGCTCCGTGTTCTCCTGGATCAGGACCGTGTCGGCGCCCGCAGGAACAGGAGCGCCGGTGAAGATGCGGACGGCTTCGCCGACGCCGACGCTGCCCTCGAACCGCTCGCCCGCGCGGGATTCGCCGACCACGCGAAGTTCCGCCCCGGCAGCCGCGTCGGCCGCGCGAAGGGCATAGCCATCCATGGCGGAGGCGGCGAAGGGTGGCTGCGTGCGGGTGGCGGCAATGTCGTCCGCGAGAACGCGGCCGGCAGCCTGCGCCAGCGGCAGCATCTCGGTCTCGGTCGGTGCCACGCCGGAAAGAAGGCGTTCCAGCGCATCGGCGACGGGAAGCAGGGCCATGTCTACTCCGCCCGGTACGTGCCGGAGCGGCCGCCGGTCTTTTCTTCCACGCGAATCCCGGTGATCCGCATCGCCCGGTCCACCGCCTTCGCCATGTCGTAGATGGTGAGACAGGCCACGGAGACCGCGGTCAGCGCCTCCATTTCCACGCCGGTCTTGCCGTCGAGCTTGGCGAGCGCCGTGACGCGCAGGCCCGGCAAGGATGCGTCCGGTTCGATATCCACCGACACCTTCGTCAGCGCCAGGGGATGGCAGAGCGGGATCAGTTCATGCGTGCGCTTGGCGGCCATGATGCCGGCAATCCGGGCCGTGGCGATCACGTCGCCCTTCTTGGCATTGCCGGAAAGAATGAGATCCAGCGTCGCCTGCTCCATGACGACACTGCCCGAGGCGATGGCCGTGCGCGTCGTGACGTTCTTCTCCGCGACGTCGACCATGTTGGCCGCGCCGGAAGCGTCGAGATGGGTGAGTTCGCTCAAGGTCACTCCACGGTGGAAGTGGAAACCGCGGCGGCCGACGGGGCGAGCAGATCGCGCGTCGCTGATGCGACATCCTGCTGCCGCATCAGGCTTTCGCCGATCAGGAAGCTCTTGATGCCGACGCGGTTCAGCCGCTCGATATTGGCGGGGGTGAAGATCCCGCTTTCGCCGACCACGAGACGGTCGTCGTCGACTTGCAGGGCCAGCCGCTCGGAGGTCGCGAGGTCCGTCTCGAAGGTGCGCAGATTCCGGTTGTTGATGCCGATCAGCGGCGAGGAGAGACGCAGCGCCCGATCCAGTTCCTCTTCGTCATGCACCTCCAGAAGCGCGCCGATGCCGAGTTCGAAGGCGGCATCCTCGATGGCCTTCGCCTCGTCGTCGCTGAGCGCCGCCAGGATGATCAGGATCGCGTCGGCGCCCCAGGCGCGCGCCTCGTAGACCTGATAGGGCTCGAACATGAAGTCCTTGCGCAGCACCGGCAACGAGCAGGCCTCACGCGCGGCGACCAGAAACTCCGGCGCACCCTGAAACGAGGGCTTGTCCGTGAGCACGGACAGGCAGGCCGCGCCGCCTTCCTCGTAGGCCGCCGCCAGGGCCGGCGGATCGAAATCCGGCCGGATCAGGCCCTTGGACGGGCTCGCTTTCTTGATCTCGGCGATCAGTCCCGCACCGATGCGCTCGACAGCCAGTTCAAGCGCGCCCTGAAAATCGCGCGGCGCATCCTGTTCGGCGATCCGCACCTTCAGCTCCGGCAGCGGAGCCGCACTTTTCGCGGCGGCGATTTCCTCGCGCTTGTAGGCTTCGATCTTCTTCAGGATATCGGCCATGAATCACCCGTTGGAGACGGCGACGAGCCGCTCATAGGCCGCCTTGGCGCGGCCGGTATCGATACTCTCGCGCGCCTTCGCCACACCCTCGGCAAGAAGCTCCACGCGGCCGGCGACCATCAGGGCGGCGCCGGCGTTCATCGTGACAACGTCCCGGTAGGCGCCGGGTTCACCATCGAGGACGGCGCGGAGCGCGCGGGCATTATGCTCGGCGTCGCCGCCGACGAGTTCCCGCGGCTGGGCCACGGCGATGCCGACGTCGGTGGGGTGGATCTCGAAGGTACGGATCGCGCCGTCCTTCAGTTCAGCCACGTAACTGGTGCCGGTCGTGCTGATCTCGTCGATCCCGCCCGTCTCGCCGAAGGCGCCGTGCACCACCCAGGCGCTTTCCGCGCCCACCGCCTGCAGGACCTTCGCCAGCGGCTCGATCCACTCGCGGGAAAACACGCCGAACATGTAGCGCTTGACGTTGGCGGGGTTGCAGAGCGGTCCGAGCAGATTGAAGATCGTGCGCGTTCCCAGTTCCACCCGGCTGGGGCCGACGTGGCGCATGGCGGCATGGTGGTTCGGCGCGAACATGAAGCCGATGCCGGCCTCATTGATGCAGCGGGAGATGGTTTCCGGCGGTATGTCCACCTTGACGCCGAGCGCGGTCAGCACGTCCGCCGCGCCGGAGCGGGAGGAGAGGGCGCGGTTGCCGTGCTTGGCCACCGGCACGCCCGCGCCGGCCAGCACGAAGGCCGAGCAGGTGGAAATGTTGTAGGTGCCCGAAGCGTCGCCGCCGGTGCCGACGATATCCACCGCGCCCTCGGGCGCGACCACGGGCGTCATGCGGCTGCGCATGGAGGACACCGCGCCGGCGATTTCGTCCACCGTCTCGCCCCTGACGCGGAGTGCCATGAGGAATCCGCCGATCTGGCTGGGCGTCGCGTCGCCCGACATCATGATGTCGAACGCACGGCGCGATTCGTCCCGGCTGAGAGTCCGCCCCGAGCCGAGCTTGGCGATCAGCGCTTTCAGGTCGGGCAGGGGCGCGGGCACTGGCACGGGTATCATGCCGCCGTCTCGCGTCCGGTCGTCTCGTTGAAGGTGCGGGCAAGCTCCAGGAAATTGCGGAGGATGCGGTGCCCATGCTCGGAGGCGATGCTCTCCGGATGGAACTGGACGCCGTGCACCGGGTGGGCGCGATGGCTGACGCCCATCACCACGCCGTCCTCCGAATGAGCCGTGGCGAGGAGATCGCCCGGCATCGTCTCCGGCCGGATCGTCAGCGAATGATAGCGCGTGGCGTTGAAGGGGCCGTTGATGCCGTGGAAGACGCCCCGGCCTTCATGCACGATCTTGGAGACCTTGCCATGCATCAGGCTGGGGGCGCGGATCACGTCGCCGCCATAGGCCTGCCCGATCGCCTGGTGGCCGAGGCAGACGCCGAAGATCGGCACCGTGCCGGCGGATTTCTCGATCACGTCGAGGCAGATGCCGGCCTCGTTGGGGGTGCAGGGGCCGGGCGACAGCAGAATGGCTTCCGGCTTCAGCGCGAGCGCTTCCTCCGTGGTGATCTTGTCGTTTCGCACCACCTTCGGCTTTGCGCCGAGTTCCCCCAGATAGTGAACGAGGTTCCAGGTGAAACTGTCGTAATTGTCGATGACCAGCAGCATGGCGGGACCCTGTCTGTTCCCCTTGGATTAGGACCGGGACATGCCGGGGTCAAGGAAAGGTCGGGGTCGGGATGCGGTCCGGTCCTTAGAGCCGGTGAGGGCTCACCCGGCGGCGGCGGCGGCCCGGCGCGCGCGGTCGTTGGCCCGCTCCTCCGCTCCGTCGGCCGCTTCCTCGATCTTGGCGCGGGAGACGCAGCGGTCGCGGATCTGGTCCAGTTCTTCCTGCGTCAGGTGCTCGATGCCGATGAAGGCATTCTGCGCGGCGCTGGCCCGGATCAGCTCGTCCAGCTTGGCCTGGATCGCCGCTCCGTCGCGGTTCTGGGAATTCTGGATCAGGAACACCATCAGGAAGGTGACGATGGTCGTTCCCGTATTGATGATCAGCTGCCAGGTGTCGGAATAATGAAAGAGCGGGCCACTGACGGCCCAGAGCACCACGACGACGCAACAGATCATGAAAGCGCTCGGTCGTCCCATGGCGCGGGCGACGAGGCTGGCAAATTCACTAAACACTTCCGGTTCCACCCAAGGCCGTTTCGGCGTCTAAACACCGATCTAGCACAAGCGTTCAAGATGCCAGTGCGGCACTTGCGCTCGTCCGGCCCGACTGGGCGACGCGCCTAGGTCGTAGACTCATAAGCTCTCAGCCATAGGCGTGTTGAGGCGATCAGGACGGCTGCGAGAAAGTTTCGGGCGAGCTTGTCGAAGCGCGTTGCGACACGGCGGAAGTGTTTGAGCTTGCAGAAGAACCGCTCCACGAGGTTGCGCCGGCGGTAGAGGGCTGGCTCAACGGAGCGCTGCACACGGACCCGGCTCTGGGTGGGGATATGCGCCTGTCCGCCTGTTTTGGCGACAAGATCGAGGATGGCGCGGCTGTCATAAGCGCGGTCCGCAACGAGTGCTCCGGCTGCGGGCAGGCCGACCAGCAGGTCCGGAACGGCGGTTTTGTCCGAAGCCTGGCCGGCGGTGATCAGCAGC
>NZ_FOFG01000026.1 GCF_900110915.1 Faunimonas pinastri | reverse complement strand
CCCGTCGAGCCACTTGGCCACGCCACCATGACGAGAGCAGGCGCCCTGATGAGTGGCGGTCTGGATGTAGCTGCCATCCTTGCATTGAGCTGTTGCACCGGCGGGAACTTGGCTCGCGCCGGACAGGCATGACTTCGAGAAGTCACGGTAGTTCTGGCCGTTCGTCGTGCCCTTGGCCTTCATGTCGCTCCATTGCGAGGCGCAAGCCTTCATTCGGTCATTGTTCGCCGTCTGCGCGGTGGCGAATGTCGGAGCCGCGGCGATCAGAACCAGCGTGGGAAGAGCAAAGAGAGAAGCTCGCATTCAACGTCCTCCTGTTGTGCGAGAGGAACTAGGGCGAGCCTCCAGCGGAGCAGTCTCCTGAGGCTGCTGCGCCTGCTGAGACAGCAGGCAACTCACCAGGCCGAATCGATCGGGTAGGGACCGGGCACAATCTCTTTGGCGGTCAGGCGAGCCGGATCCTGGCCGTCGGTCACGACAACGCGCATCATGTTCTTGGAGTCCCTCCACGCGAAGTAGCAGTCGTGATCGCCCTTGTGGAAGCACTCGCTTACCTCTGGATGAATGGCGCAAACCTGTTCGAAGCCGGTGCAGGGTTCACTCCGCGCAAGCACGGGGCTTCGTTTCCAGCCGAAGCCGAGCAAAGCTGTGGACGCGGCCGCGTAGGATTGCCCGACCAAGGCCTCCCGATGCCCGTCTGAAGGATCGCTGAAGTCCGGTGCAGCCGGCGGTGCCGATGCCACCGGCTCGTCAACATGGTCCGCGATGACCTGAGCACGAGTTTTGGCGGCTTCGAGACCGGCCGGGGAAAGCTCCCCGCAGGCTCTTTGGAGGTTCGCTTCGTCGCTGTCGTCGACCTCGGAGCTGCCGGAGCTCATCACGACGATCCGCCAGGCGCAGGCTTGGATCCGATTGGGCCGGACCGCCCCATCGCACGATGTCTGGAGGCAATAAGCGACATTCCGCTGGGGTGTGTACTCGCCCTGGAACGCGCGACGGAGATCGTCGGCAAATGACTGGCGCTCTTGCTCGCAGACCCGTTGATCGCCCACATACGGGCATTGCTGAAGGTACTGCGATGCATTTCGCTCATCGGCCGCGTGCGCCGCGCCCATTGCGAGAAGCGGGACAACCAAAATTCCGAGCAGCGCCTTCATTGGGGATCCTCCCAAAGGGAAGACAATCACAACTAGGGGCTGTGTCTCAACATCTGTTCGGTTCGGATCGCTGACTGGTTTCAGAGCTTTGTCGCGAGCGGTTGAGCCGGATGGTGGAGGATCTTCCGCAGCTGGAAAGTTCGAGTCGGCTTAGCGCTGACCGCCTACTGCGAGCAGGTACGCCGGGTCGCGGAGAGCTATCACTTCCTCTCGCCCGTCATCCCGGTCGGGTTCCTCAATCGGTCAGGCCTAGCGCTTGCCGCCGCTGATCGGCGATCGACTCACCCAGATCTTCTTGGAGCGTCCGCCGGTCGTTTTTTTAATCTCATGAATGACGGCGCCACTGCGTTCGTTCTCGACCCAGTATCCGCCCGTGCTCGCCGAGCGATACGGCCGCTGCTTTGGCTGTTTGACCACGACCTCTACGAGTTCTTCCGCTCCGCCGATCTCAGCATGGTACGGGCGGGTCAAGAGTTCGGCGGGGATGCTCCATTCGTGCGAGAGCTTGTGGATCATGGAGAGTGTGAGCGGGCGCTTCCGGCTCAGGAGCTCGGACGCGCGCGAGCGCGACCCGAGCAGTTCAGCAAGGTCCTTCTGGCTGAGGTCACGGTCTTCCATGTAGCCGCGGATCACGTCAACGGGGTCCGCCTCCGGAATCGCACAGTGCTCGTCCTCATAAGCACTGACAAGGGTGGTGAGCACGTCCAGGCGATCGCCTTCTTCGGTGCCGGGCTCAGCCTCCCAAAGCCGTTCGATCTCACCCAGGGCCCAACGGAGGTCTTCTTCTGTACGGATCGGGCGAACGTCCATCGCTGCCTCCTCAGAACATAGACACGGTGGCAGCGTCCACCGCGTCATATTCGGCATGCGTGCCGATGAATTTGATGAAGAGCTTCTGACGCCGGAAGTCGACACCAGCGATCAACCGGTACTGACTACCGATTTCGAAGCGCACCCGCTTTGCGTCAATGACCTTTGCCTTCGAGAAGCTCTGCGAGACGTCGTTCATGCTTTGCCACTTCGCCGCGGTCGTCACAGTTAGCCAATAACTTGCCGATGCGGCCGCGTCGGCGTGTTGGATCATGAAGCGGTGGAGAGTGGATCGGGCAACGACGTCCATGCCGGCCTAAGTTAGAGTGTTCCCGAATTGGGAACAAGGGGGAGTCAGTCGGTCTCTCTTCGGGCGGCCCATTGGAGATCTTGCAACCACAGCCGGCGGGTAAAGATCAAGCGGGGAAGCCCAGCGCAGGGCCATCCCCCCAGCCGTGACCAAAGCACCAAAACCAGGAGCGTCTTCGGATCGGGCCGCTCCCATACAACGAGGCGAAAGCTGTCCGTGGAAGCATCCTCAACGATGGCGTTCAGGCGGCCTCTAAGAACATGATTGACCGTGTGGCGGGTACTGCGGCCACCGGCGACCCTGAAGGCGCCAGCGGGCCAGATAATTATCCGGTCAACGACGATCGGCCGCGGTGTCTTATTCCGAACGGTGATCTGAAGCGGCGCGCTGGAGCTCTCGTCAGGTGCTCGCTCGAGCCACATCATCGGACGGCTGCGGAGCGCTGCGGCAACCAACGCGCCTGCGCCGGTCATGAAGCCGATCAGCGATCCAAGATCCGCAAACCACGAAGGTAGAAAGCTGCCGTGGGACACTACGAATCCCTTGTTCTGCCCAAGGTTCAGGCTGCAGCAACTCTACGAACGCGCGCAAGCGTTCGCTCCCCGGAGGGGCGACCATCTTGAAAGTGATGCGCGAATAGGTCAGGGTCGTCTGTGGAGCCTGAGAACTCCCGAGGACTTGGCCTTGCCGGGCCGATCCTCACCACAGAGCGTTGGCGTGTCTCCTTGCCGGGAGAAGTGCCGCCGATAACAACGTGCCCGAATTTGTATTGGGGCGCGACCGGTACCACTATGCCGGGAGTCCGCCCGTTATACAAGACCCGAAAGGGGAAGACGGTCGGGCACGTTCTCTGTGGCGTGTTCTCAGCCTCCCGGCGCCAGTGCTGTTCGCTGGCACCCGGCCCTGAGAAGCCGGTCAGACCACAGAGCAAACCATGTTCAACACCACACAGATCCGGGTGGCGCACTGCCTCCTGTCTGACCGTCCTCTTCCATTCTCCCCCGACCTTCACGACGCCGACGAGGCACGTATGCGCAGCGGCATCTCCGCGCTGCGCCGTCTTCAGCTTGAGGCCGTGGGCAACCTCATTGATCTGCTCGACGAGAGCGAAGGCGATTCCGATCTGGAACCGTCCTGCGGCTCGGAAGCGGCAGCGCTCAATCCGCAGATGGACGAGTGCGAGCCGGTCAGCGAGCACGATGATCGTGAGCGCGACGACGCTGATCTGGAGCCCGCCCTCGGTTGGGCGTCCGGTGCTTTTGGAGAGTGGGAGCGGGCTCATGCCTGACCTGTCCCCCAATCGCCGCGCTGTCCTTCAAGGGCTGGCGGCGCTGCCCTTGCTCGCGGCAGTCGGCGGAGCTGCTTTGTCTCGTGAGCGTCCGATCACTCCGGCCGAGTTCGTGTCCGAGATGGAAGCGCTTGGCTTTTCCTACGTGTCGCTGCGCATCTCCGGTTTCGGCTACGGCTACCGCGAGGGCTTTCCGGACGTGTGGTCGCGAGCGGTGAGTGAAGCGGAGACGACACTCCGCCGACGCGCAAAGCAGGTTGATCGCTGGACCGACAGCCTCTGCGACTACATCGCGGAAAACCGGCCCCACCTCTGATCCATCCGCCCCGTCGCTGGCGGCGGCGGGGCACATCAGGAGATCATCATGGAAGCATCAACCGAGAACGTCGGTGGCGCTCTGGTCCCTGCCGATCAGCGCCAAGCCGAGAGCCAGCCCGTCGTCTTCTACCAGGACGGGACCGCCCGGACGAACAGCCGGGAGGTCGCGCGCGTCTTCGAGAAGAACCATCGCGACGTGCTGCGGGCGGTCGGCAACCTGCTCCAGCAAGAGCCGGATTTGGGTCTGCGCAGTTTTACGCAGACCCCCTTCATCGAGGCCTCGACCGGTCAAACCTACCGCAGCTTCGACATGGACCGGGACGGCTTCACGCTGCTCGCCATGGGCTTCACCGGAGCCAAGGCGCTCAAGTGGAAGCTCCGGTACATCGAGACCTTCAACACCATGGAGGCCGAGCTCAGGCGCGGTAGCCAGGACGTTGCAGCCTTGCTGAACGATCCCGCCACGCTCCGGCGCGCGCTCGCCGATTATTCGGAGCGCGTGATCACGCTGGAAGGGCAGGTCGAGCAACTGGCGCCCAAGGCCGAAGGCTTCGACCGGATAGCCAGCACGTCGGGATCGCTGACCGTGACGGCCGCGGCCAAGACGCTGCAGGTCGGGCCGAAGGAGCTATTCACGTGGCTCCGGGCGCACAGCTGGATCTATCGTTCTGGCGACGGTCGGGAACTCGCCTACCAGACAAAGCTCCAGGCCGGATTGCTGGAGCACAAGCTCGCGCGTGTCCCGCGAGAGAACGGTGACCTGCTCACCGTCACGCAGGTCCGGGTCACCCCCAAGGGCCTCGCGAAACTGTCCGAGCTGATCGTGGATCGGCCGGCTCAACACTGAAAGGAGAAGCACACGTGGCAAGTGTCAGAAAGCGGAAGTGGGTCGCGCCAGATGGCGCCGACCGGGAGGCGTGGATCGTCGCCTATACGGATCAAGGCGGTAAGCGCCGGCTGAAGACCTTCGACAAGAAGAAGGATGCCGATCGGTACCGGACCCAAGTGGAAACCGAAGTCGAGAAGGGCATTCACACGCCGGACTCGGAGTCGATCACGGTCCGCGAAGCATGTGCTCGCTACCTCGACATCTGCGAGCGTCGGTACCGGGAGAAGGATGGTATCGCCCGCACGACCCTCGCGGCGCGGCGAGGTATCATCCGGAAGCATATCGACCCCTTGATCGGCAACGTGAAGTTGTCCCGCCTTTCGGCTCCGATGGTGCAGGAGTGGGTCGACGGGCTCAGAGCCGACAAGGATGACCCGCGCTCGCCTTGGATCATGGCGCATATACTGCAGTGCTTTCGGCAGGCCATCACCGAAGCGCAGCGCAGCGGCTTGGTGGCGAGGAACGTGGTCAAGGAAGCTCCCCCGAGAGTGGCTGCTATGCCGTCCGAACGCTTGGAGATCCCGACCAAGGAGGAGGTGCGTCGGGTGCTGGAGATTGCTGAGACGGCGATCATCGGCATGGGGGAGGTAGGTCGCGCCTGCCTTGCGGCGGAGATCGCCGTCTTCACGGGTATGCGCGAGGGCGAGATCTTCGCCCTCATGTGGTCGAACGTGGACTTCGAGAAACGGATCATCCGCGTCCGGCATAGCGCAAACCGGTGGGGCGATATCAAGGAGCCGAAGTCGCGGGCAGGTGTGCGCGACGTACCGATCCCGCCCATGCTTCTCAAGAAGCTGAAGGAGTGGAAGCTCGCCTCCAAGCCGAACAGGAAGGGTCTCGTGCTGGCATCGAGAAACGGCACGCCCCTTTCAACTCCGAACTTCCACAAAACGGAGTGGCCCCGGCTGTTGGGGCAAGCCAAACTGCTGACCTCGGAAGGGAGGAACCGGTACCACTTCCATGCACTCCGGCATTTTGCCGCCAGTCTCTTCATCGAGCAGGGCCTCCCGCCGAAGCGCGTGCAGTACCTGATGGGGCACGCCTCAATCACGATCACCTTCGATCGATATGGGCATCTCTTCCCGGGAGACGGCCTCGAAGAGGCGGCAGCGACCGCCATCGAAAGCAGCCTCCGCGGCTAACGATGATCGTTTGAGGCGACACGGAGTAAGCCTCGACGCGACATGAACGCGAATTTTCTCGCGTAAGTCATTGAAAATACAGCGTTGATGAATTCTGGTTCGAAGAGGCGGTCAACCGCGGCCTGATCCCGGATTGCACGCCCGACGACTACTACCGCAACCAGATTGCGTGGACCCGCTGCAAGTGGGTGTTCGCCGGCCGCGGCTGGATCGATCCGGTCAAGGAAGCCAACGCCGCCAAGATCCGCATGGATATCGGCATCTCGTCGCTTGAGGACGAAGCGGCCGAGCAGGGCCGCGACTGGCGCGAGGAGATGGAGCAGCAGGCGCGCGAGAACGCCTATGCCGACGAGCTCGGTATTCCGCGCCCGCATCAAGGACCGGCGGACGTCGCGGCTGTGGTCGCCAACCAGGATGCCCAGGACGCGGCCGACCGCGCAGCAGAGGAAAAGGCCGCATAAATGGCTGCAAGTCTGAAGAATGGCGAGCTGACGCTCACCGGCGACGTGGGCGATTTCCTGTTCGGGGATGGCTTCACCCACGGCGACGTCGTCGAAGCGCTCGGGCAAGTGGACGAAGCGGCTCCGCTGACCGTCTACCTGAATAGCGGCGGCGGTTACGCTTCCGAGGGAGCGGCCATTCATGCGCTCCTCTCACGTCGGGCTGGGACCACCAATATCGTCGTCGACGGGGTTGCGGCGTCGGCCGCCAGCCTGATCGCGATGGCCGGCGATACCGTGACCATGTCGGCCGGGTCGGTGCTGATGATCCACGATCCCTCGGGGTTCACCGCGGGCACGGCCGACGACCACAACAAGACGGTCGAGGCGCTTGAAGCGCTCGCAACATCCTACGCCCGCGTCTACGCGGCGAAGTGCGGGAAGACCGAGGACGAGTGCCGGGCCATCATGAAGGCCGAACGCTGGTACTCGCCGGATGAGGCGGTTGCGGAAGGCTTTGCCGACGGGACCAGCGACGACAAGGCCAAGCCTGTCGCCGCCTTCGATTACCGCGCCTACGCGCAAGCACCGCAGCGCCTGAAGGCGCTCGCCAGCAAGAAGAATTGGCGTCTGCAGGATGCCAAGCACCAGGCGGCCGCCTCCGCGTCCGCGTCACCCCGTCAACGCAGGGAACATTCCATGACGGATCCGACTACGGCGGAGGCCACCGCCACCCTCGAGAAGGCCAAGCTGGACGCCGGCAAGGATGCCGTCGCCAGGTACAAGGCCCGGCGCGACAGCGTCATGGCCATGGAAGAGGCGAAGGGTCGTGAAGCGCTCGCCGAAGCGCTCGTCGATTCCGACATGCCGGAAGACCAGATCAAGGCGATGCTGGCCAAGGCTCCTGCCGGAGCGCCCACGACCCGGACCAGCGAGTTCGAAGCCCGGATGCGCGCCAACGGCAACCCGAACGTGGGAGCCGACGCGCCGGAGGCCGCCGCCGAGGCTGCCAAGCCCCGCACCATCGACAGCCAGGCGATCTTCGCCAAGCGCCAGGCCGCGGTCGACGCAGCCCGCGCCCGGAAGCACTGAGGAGAACTGCCCCATGGCTCAGGTCCTGGTTGAAGGGCGCCGCCCGACCGAATTCGTGATGAGCGAGGCGAACTTCCACCGCTCGCGCGACAACATCGTCATTGCCGCCGGCGCCGGAAAGCTCATTCCCGGCACCGTGGTCGGTAAGGTGACCGCTTCCAAGAAGTATCTGGGCAGCGCCACCACGGCCACCGACGGCTCCGAGACGGCGTCCGCCATCATCCTCTACGGCGTCGATGCAACCGATGCTGATGCCGAGGTCGCGGCCATTACCCGCGATGCTGAGGTGAACGGCAACATCCTCACCTATGACGCGTCGGTCACCGCCGCCGCCGACAAGACCACCAAGATCGCCAGCCTCGCCGAGGCCGGCATCATCGTCCGCTGACGCGGATCCAACCTCAATCGGAGACCGGTTCCGTGGACAATTTCCTGGATATCTTCAACGGCGATGCGTTCTCGGTAATCGCGCTCACCGACAGCATCAACAACCAGCCCTTCGCGCCGGGCCGCCTCGGCGCCATGGGTCTCTTCACCGAGACCGGCACGGCGGCGCTGTCCGTCGCGATCGAAGAGCAGAACGGCATCCTGACGCTGGTGCCGCCGACGCCGCGCGGCGGGCCTGGCATCACCCTCGACAAGCCGAAGCGCAACATGCGCAAGATCACCATCCCGCATTTCCAGATCGACGATGCCGTCATGGCGGACGAGGTCCAGGGTGTTCGCGCCTTCGGCTCCACCAACGCCTTGCTGGGCATCCAGCAGTTTGTCGATGGCCGCCTGGCATTGCACGCCCAGTCGCTGGACGTGACGCTGGAGTTCTCGCGCATGGGCGCCGTCATGGGCGTCGTGGCCTATGCCGACGGCACCACGCTCGACCTCTACGACGAGTTCGGCGTCACCGCGCAGGACACGGTCTACTTCGACCTGTCCAACACGACCGATGCCGCCGGCGGCGCGCTGCGCAAGGCCTGCGCCCAGGTCGTCCGCACGATCTCCGACGCGCTTGGCTTCATCCCGCTCACCGGCGTCTACGCGATCGTCGGCGATGACTTCATGGATGGCCTGCTGGCCAACAAGGAGGTTCGCGCTTCCTTCCTGAACCAGCCGGAAGCGCGGGCGCTGCGCGAGGGCTACGCCTACCAGAGCTTCGAGTTCGGCGGCATCACCTTCGAGAACTATCGCGGCGCGGTGAACGGCACCTCCTTCATCGAGCCGGACGAGGCGCACTTCTTCCCGACCGGTGTTCCCGGTCTCTTCCGGACGGTCTATGGCCCGGCCGATTACGAGGAGACCGTCAACACCCTCGGCCTGCCGCGGTACGCCAAGCAGTTCCCGATGCCCAACGGCAAGGGGCGCTCGCTGGAAAGCCAGACCAACGCGCTCACCTACTGCACGCGGCCCAAGACCCTGATCAAGGGCAAGGCCGGCACGGCATAACGGAGACGGTCATGAAGATCATCGCACGCAAGAACCTGCCCTATGGCGGGAAGCTGTATGTCGCCGGCGACGAGGTCGATATCGAGGACGAGGGCCAGGCCAAGCGCCTGATTGCCTTCGGTGTCGCCGAGGCGGCGGAGGGCACCTCGCCGCAGGATCTGAACGCCGGCAACGTCACGGTCGACACGACCACCAACACCGCCAAGCAGACCGATCCGAAGACGGGCGCCGACACGACCGGCGATACCAAGATCAAGGTCGCGGACGCTAGCAACACCGGCGCTTCGGCGACCACCGAGGCGACGACCGCCAGCACGAACGCTGCCGCGACCGACGCCACCACGGCGGCCACGACCGCCAAGACGAAATAGCCGACCTCCAGCGGCTTACCTGCGGATGGGGCGCTTCGGCGCCCCTTCGCTTTTCAGAGGTGCCATGATCGACTTTGACGCCCTCGTGCTGACGCCGGCGATGGACGCCTTCTCGCGTCCCATCATCATCGATCCGGTCAACTCTCAGCCAGGTGTCTTCGCCTATTCGGCGCGCGGCGTATGGGCCAGCAAGCCGGACACGATCCAGACAGAAGGCGGCGAGGTGATCTCCACCAATGTCCCGACGCTCGGCATCCGGCTTTCGGAGTTCTCGGTCGCACCGGTCCAAGGGGACCAGATCACGATTCCCGCCTATCTCTCCGCGCCGGCGCTCGGGACGTTCTTCGTCTTCGACGTGAACGGCGACGGGCAGGGTGGCGCGGATCTCGTGCTGATGGGCGTCAGCAATGACACCTGAGGCGGCCGATATTCTCGACGCAGCCTTCGATATCCTGAAGGCGATCCCCGGCTACGTCACCTATCGCAAGGACCGGGCGCTGCCCGACCAGGATGACGCGTTTCCGGTTCTGGGCGCCTTCTTCATCCGCGAACAGATGAACGCGGACGGCGACCTGGATGCGGGCGAGCCGCGCTTCGTCAATGAACTGACGCTCGGCGTTTCGTCGATCGGCGAAGCCAAGCCCGGCGCCCTGGAGGCAGATGCGCGCACGCGCGCCGCGGACATCATGAACGCGCTGCTCAAGAGCGCGTCGTTCAACCGCGAGATCGAAGGTTTCTCCAGCGTCGGTTCCTCCATCGCCTTCCCCGGCAAGGGCGACCGCCTGCTGGCCGAAGCGCGGGTGGAGTTCACCGTCGTCTTCCGCACCGATTGGCCGCCGGTGATCCCCGACGATTACCTCGGCGCCAACGTCACCGCGCGCCCGTCCGACCACGACACGTCTCCGGCCATCTCGGCCCATTGGGACCAGGAGCAGAATCCATGACGACCAAGATCTGGGTCCGGCCGAAGACGCCGGGCTCCACGCTCGCGCATCCCGTGAGCGGTCCGATCCGCGACTCCGGCCGCCGCTGGCTGGACGACGCCTTCACCCGGCGCCGCATCGCCGACGGCGACATCGAGGAATTCGATCCGGACGCGGAGAAGGCGAGCGATACGAGCGCGGCCGTGACCTCGGGAACGGCTTCGACTGCCGACGCGACGTCCGCCGCAAGCACGGGCACGACTGCCGCAAGCACGGCCGCGTCCACGGCGGCGGCTCCTGCCGCTTCCTCCACGACCACCAAGGCCGCGGACACCGCGTCGGCCTCCACCACGACGGGAACCTGATCCATGGCCGTCAGCGCACTCACGTTTCCCGCCAACTGGAAGCCGCCGCTCTACTATGTCGAGGTGGACGGCTCCGAAGCTGGCCTCGCCTCGACTGACCAGCCGGCGCTCCTCGTCGGAACAAAGCTGGCCAACGGCATCGCGCCCGCGAACATCCCGATCGCCATCAGCTCCGTGGCGACCGCCAAGAAGCAGTTCGGCGAAGGCTCCATGCTAGAGCGCATGGTCGCCGCCTTCCTGGCGATCAACGCCTCGACCACGCTCTACTGCCTGCCGATCGACGAACCGGCAGCCGGCGTCGCCGCCAAGGGCTCGATCACCGTCACGTCGGTGCCGACTGCGTCGGGCACCTACGCGCTCTACATCGGCGGCCAGAAGATCTCCGTTGCCATCACTGACGACGACACGCTGGCCGACGTGGCCGAGGCGATCGCTGCTGCGGTGAACGCGGTTGGCACGCTGAGCGTCACGGCGGCGGTCGACGGCACGAACACGGCCGCGGTAAGCCTGACCGCCAAGTTCAAGGGGATCGACGGCAACGACATCCGCATCGAGGACAGCATCCTCGGCCTGCGCGGTGGCGAGAGCCTGCCGACCGGCATGGCCGTGACCTATCCCACGGACAACGTGCTGGCCGGCGGCACCGGCGTGCCCGACTGGTCCACAGCGATCGCCAAGCTTGGCGACGAGCAGTACGACTTCGTCGGCATGCCGTTCACGGACACCGGCAGCCTCTCGGCCTGGGGTACGGAATACGGCTTCGGCCAGACCGGCCGCTGGGGCTGGATGCGGCAGATCTACGGCATGGTCTTCTCCGCCCGGCGCGGCTCCTATTCCGGGCTGCTCGCCTGGGGCCCGGACAACAACGTCCCGGCCATCTCGGTGCTCGCCTTCGAGACTTCGACGCCGGTGCCGATGTGGGAGGCTGCAGCGGCCTATACCGCCCAGGCGGCGGCCGCGCTGATCGCTGACCCCGCACGCCCGCTGCAGACCCTCGACCTGACCGGCATCCAGCCGGCGCCGAAGTCCGACCGCTTCCTGATCTCCGAGCTGAACGCCATCGCCGGCGTGGGGTTGGCGATCCAGAAGACAGGCTCCGCCGGCTATCCGCAGATCCTGCGGGAGCAGACGACCTACCAGTTCAACGAGTACGGCCAGGCGGATGACGCCTACGAGCTCGTGACCACGCTCGCCACGCTGATGACCATCATGCGCCGGCAGCGCGCGGCGATCACCTCGAAGTATCCGCGCCACAAGCTGGCGGACAACGGCACCAAGTTCGGCGCCGGCCAGGCGATCGTCACGCCCAATGTCATCAAGGCCGAGCTCGTCGCCGAGTATCGCGGCATGGAGTACGACGGCCTCGTGGAGAACACCGACTGGTTCAAGACGAACCTGATCGTGGAGCGGGACAACGACAACCCGAACCGGGTGAACGTCCTGTTCCCGCCCGATATCATCAACCAGCTGCGGATTTTCTACGTCCTGAACCAGTTCCGGCTTCAGGCGAACCGCGGCACTGTGACGGACTAAGGGGAGGGCGACATGGCCAAGAGAATTGCGGGCATCGCCTACCTCTTCGTGGACGGCACCCAGTACCCGCTGCGCGGCAACTTCACCGTCAGCCCGGATGCGATCGAGCGCGCCGGCATCGCCGGCCAGGACTCCGTGCACGGCTACTCCGAGACGCCTCGGGTGCCGTACATCTCCGGCGATATCTCGCTGACGGAGGACATCTCCATCGAGACGATCCGCGCCGTCACCAACGCGACGGTCACCGCGGAGCTCGCCAACGGCAAGACCTATGTCCTGCGGGAAGCCTGGTGCGCGGCGGCGATGGAGCTCAACACCCGCGACGGGCAGACCACCGTTCGGTTCGAGGGTGTCAGCTGCGACGAGATGTGAGACGGGGCGGCCTCTGCCCGCCCTACTTGAACGGGTCCACGTAGTCGTCGGGATCACCAACGTCTGGCGCACCAGGAACTTTGCCCGGACGACGAACGTCAAGGAGAGCCGAATCCCGGTCCGCACTCATCTGCCACACTGTTCCGTTTAAGGTGATCTCTCGTCGCAGGTCATTGCTTCCGGGCAAAGTCAGGTCAGCCGTGAGCTCCTGCACAGCGAGTTCTAGGTCATCACTTTGGCCCTGCTGATCCACTGTCTGAAGAAGCACTCGAATCGTGTTCTTCATCTCGCTGATCGGCGGCAAAGGGCGATGCCAAATCAGGCCAAAGTTCTGGATCTCTTGATCGTGTTCTCCACTGAGGATCAGGATGTTGGCGCTGCTCACGTCGGTGATGGCGACAGAACAAAGACTGGTGGGCGTCGTTTTGATCGCGTGGCAACTGCCCGCGAGCATGTGGCTGGCCACGCCCAGATCCTTTGCTGCCGCATTGTACTTTTGAGGCAAAGTCTGAAGTGAGCCTCCCACAGGGCGGGCCACTGTTTCGGCCTCACCCCGCTCCGAAATGACGCCTCCTGAGAGCGCTGCAATGACGAGCAGCTGAAGCAGTTTCATCAAATCCCCCGAGGTTTTTATGCCCGAGAACGATACAGCGGTTACTGCGGAAGCGGTAGGCGACGGAAAGTTGCGCGTGAAGCTCAAGCGGCCGGTCGAAGGTCCGAACGGTGAGATCGCGGAACTCGTCTTCCGGGAGCCAACCGGCGCTGACATTCAACGCCACGGAAATCCCGTGAACCTCGACCTGATCAATGGCGATCCCAAGATCAGCTACGAGGCGAAGGCCATGACGGCTATGCTGTCGGCTCTCGCCAACGTGCCTCCGTTCGTGATCGGCCGCATCACCGCGTCAGACTGGAACACCTGCGCGCTGGCGATCTCCGGTTTTTTTCTGCCGGACATGAGGAGCTAATCCTCTCCGCTTACCGGCTGGCCAGATTTTACGGCACCGACCCGTCGGTGTTCCTGATTAAGCCGATCTCAGGGCTGCAGCGAGATCTGCACTGGACGGGTCGCATGATCCAAGAAGCCGACGAGGGCGAGGATGGCTGACGAACAGTTGCGCATGACCGCGACGGTACGGGACCAGGCGTCCGGGCCTCTGCGGCAGATCCAGGCTCAGCTGCGCGGTATCGGCAAGCAGCCGGGCGTCGAGGCGCTGAAGAAGCAGATGGACGGCCTCAAGGAGGCCATGAGCCCGAAGGAGGTGATCCAGGCGGGTCTCGCCACGGGGCTGAGCGCCTTTGGCGTGACGGCACTCTCGGTGACGGGCGTCGTTGCTGGCCTGATCGAGACCTTCAAGGGCTTCGGCGAGCGCTCCAGCGAGCTGCTGGACTTCGCCAGGCAGACCGGGATTACTGCGCAGCGCCTCCGTGAACTGGAGGGCGTCGGCGAAAAATTCGGGCTCTCGCAGAGCCAGATCATGTCGGGCGTCGTGTCGTTCGCCGATCGGATGAACGAGATCCGGCATCACACCGGCGAAGTTTACGCGCAGCTGCGCGACAGTAATCCAGCGGTATTGAAGGGATTGCTGGAATCCAATGACAACACTGAAGCGCTCAGTGTGGCAATCGCCGCGCTCCTGAAGATCCAGGATCCAGCTCAGCAGCGCCTGTTCGCCCAGGCTCTTCTCGGTAACGCCGATATGGCGAAGCTCGGCATGGAGGGTGCCGAGGGTTGGCGTAAAGCGCTTTCTGAGGTCATAGAGTCACTCGGCACGATCAGCGGCGACCAGCTTGCTGCTGGCAAAGAGTTCTCGGACTTTCTGCTGACAATGAAGCAGGATCTCATCGGCCTCCGGGATGCGATTGCTGCGGACGTGCTGCCGGAGATCAACGAACTGCTCGGCGGCATTCACGAATACCTCATCGCGAACCGGGACCAGGTAGCACGCAACATCGGCGATTCCATCCACTGGATGGCCGATGGCTTGAAGCAGGCGCCCTGGAAGGAGATCGGGAGCGACATCAAGACCGTCGGCGACGCCATTCTCGGCGTTGCCCATGCCGTCGCGGCGACGATCCGGGCGATCGGGGATCTCGCCAACTGGACGGATTCCGTCACCGGCGCTCAAACGGCCGGCGGCGTCCGCGTCCGCACCGAAGCCATTCAGAAGCGCCTCGACTCGCTGAATGCAGAGATCTCGAAGGCCCAGGGCTCCGGGGATCAAAGCGCGGCGGAGAAGGAGAAAGAGCTTCTTCGTGACCAGCTCCAGGAGGAGATGGACGACATGAAGAAGCGCGCCGCGGAGATCGGCAAGGCGCAGGGCACCGCTGCCGGCAAGGAAATGTACGACACCTTCAAGGATGGCATCCAGAAGGAGTCCTTCACCGGCGACGGCTTCGGCTTCGGCGGGCAGGGCGGGGGCGCGGCGCGCCGTGGCGCTCTTCTGCAGCGGGTCAGTCTCGGCGGTGTGACGGGCGCGGACATCGCCAGCGGCGGACGCGGCGGTGGACTCTCCCGTGGCGGAGCGGGTGGCGGCACCTACATGCCGGGGCCGGGCGCCGACAAAGGGACGAAGTACAGCGGCAGCAGCAAGAACGCCGGGTCGTGGATGAACTTCCTCATGCACGATATGGGAGCAACCAAGGACAAGGCCGCGGCGATCGTCGGCATGCTCCAGGGCGAGAGTGGCCAAGGTCTTGACCCGGGCATCATCGGCGACCACGGAACCAGCGGCGGCACCGCGCAGTGGCACAACGAACGCTGGGCCGCGCTGCGCGCTTTCGCGGCGAAACAGGGAAAAGCATGGACCGACATCGGCATCCAGCAGCAGTTCTTCAAACGCGAGATGAAGGGGCCGTATGCCAAGGTCTGGAACGACATGATGGCGGCCCACTCAATGGAGGATGCGGTCAATGTCGGCGTCCGTCGCTTCGAGGTGCCGGCCAACCCTTCGGCCGAGGTTGCCAAGCGGATCGCCAATGCGCGCCGGCTTGCGAACGGCAAATTTGACGAGGATGTCGCGACCGCGAATGACGCTATGAAGCGCCGAGAACGTGCCGAGGTGCAGCGTCACGACGTGCGCGGCAAGGCGCACCTGAAGGTCGACGTGAACGCACCGCGCGGAACGACGGTGTCGGCCAGCGCCGAGGGCCTGTTCGAGCGGGTCGACACGCGCCGCCACTTCTACAATGCGCCGACCCCGGCCTGAGGAAATCCGATATGGCCTATCCCGAAACCCCTTGGCGCGCGCGGCTGCGGCCGGCGTCGTTTCGCGGCGCCGGCTTCAAGGTCGAGCAGGATACGAGGCAGGGCGGCCGCCGGGTCGCGCTGCATGAGTTTCCCAAGCGCGACACGCCCTATGCCGAGGACATGGGTCGGGCGGCGAAGCGCGTCACGATCTCGGCCTACTGCATCGGCCCTTATTATCTCGACGACCGGGATGCGCTGATCACCGCGTTGGAGCAGGAAGGCTCCGGCCTCCTGATCCATCCTTCGCTTGGCGAGGAGACGGTCGTCTGTGTCGGCTACAACGTCACGGAGGAGCGGACGCACGGCGGCTATTGTGCCCTCGAGATCAACTTCGTCGAGGCGGGCGAAGCGGCTGACACGGTGCTCCAGGACGACACCGCCTCCCAGGGTACGACGAAGGCCACGAGCGCGAAGAGCGCCGCCACGTCCTCGGCGCAAAGCCAGCTAGAGACCAGCGACACCTGGACGATCGAGGCATGAGGAACACGCTCCTGAAGGAAGCCGTGAGCGTTCTCGGCTCGGTGCTGGATGCGCTCCGGGCGTCGATCACCGCGACAGGCGAGGATGCGGCTGACCTGCATTATGCGATCGGCGACCTCTCGGCTTCGGCCAGCGCGCGTCTGATTTCAGGGGCAGCAGCCGACGACCTGTCCAACTGTTTCGATCTCGCCACGGCGGCAGGCGCGACGCTGGATACGATGCGCACGGTGCGCGAGACGGTTCAGGATATGAGCCCGAGCGGCAAGCCCGGGTTGATCGTGCAGACCTTCTCCGTGCGCCTGGCGCTGGTGCAGGAGGCGGCAATCCTGTTCGCTTCGACCCTCTCCAGCCGGGATGAGGTTGAGAGCCTGCAGGACCGGTTCAACACCGCATT
The DNA here is from genome assembly GCF_900110915.1 of Faunimonas pinastri. Taxonomy (GTDB): domain Bacteria; phylum Pseudomonadota; class Alphaproteobacteria; order Rhizobiales; family Afifellaceae; genus Faunimonas; species Faunimonas pinastri. The sequence continues at coordinate 7,031 of NZ_FOFG01000026.1, read as the reverse complement.
CGAGGCGGCCGAGAATACCGCGGCCGACGCCATGGAGACGGAGACGTACCGGACGCTAGTGGAGTTGCACGCGGCGGTGACGCGGTTTCTGTCGACGCTCTCCTACACGCTGCCGCGCATTGTGAAGGTGACCTATCCGAAGTCCTTCCCGGCGCTGACGCTGGCCCAGCGGCTCTACCAGGACGCCGGCCGGGCATCGGAGCTGATCGCGGAGAACAAGCCCATGCATCCGGCCTTCATGCCGGCGGCACTACGGGCGCTTTCGGAGTAGCGGATGCCCAAGGCCAACGAGATTGCCGAGATCGTGGTCAACGGTCAGCGCCTGCGCGACTGGGAGACGGTTTCCGTCTCTGCCGTCTATGCGCGCTCGCCGGCTCGCACGTTCCGCTTCTCCGTGAGCGAGACCGAAGCCAACCCGAGCGCCTCGACCTACACGAAGTCGCGGGTGAAGCCGGGCGACGGGTGCGAGATCTTCCTCGCCGGGGTGCGGGCGCTGACCGGCTTCGTCGACACCAGGCAGGTGGCGTTCAACGAGCGTGTGCATGGCATCGTGTTGTCAGGGACGTCTCTGGATTACGACATCGTGGACTGCTCTGCGATCGCTGGCAGCGGCCAGTTCCGCGGCTACAACTTCGAGCAGATTTCGAAGGCGCTGCTGAAGCCTTTCGGCCTGCAGTTGAAGACCTATGGCCTCGATGCAAACGCCCTGAAGCCGTTCGAGAACTTCGCCATCCAGACCGGCGAGACTGTGGCCGAAGCGCTTGATCGCATGGCGCGGGTACGCGGCATCACCATCGGCGGCGACGCCGGCGGCGCGGTCGTGGCGATGAAGCAGGGCTTCATCCAAAACGACGGTGACACGCTGGAGGAGGGAAAGAACATCCTCTCCGGCTCATGCATCATCAATATGCAGGGGTTGCACAACACGCTCCGGGGCGTGACGCAGCGTCCCGGCAGCGACAAGGCCTTCGGTGAGGATTCGCGTGATGTTTCCGCGACGCTGAAGAACACAAACGTCAAACGATACCGGCCGCTGGTCTTCGTGGCGGAGCATCCGGGCACGCGGGAAGACATCGTCGAGCGCGTGAACGCCGAAGCCGCAATGGAAGCGGGCGAGACCATCCAGGTCCGGGTTACGGTACCGGGCTGGCTCCGATCCAGTGGAGGTCTTTGGGACATCGGCCTCCAGGTGAAGGTGAAGTCGGACATGATGATGATCGATGCCGACCTGACCGTCTGCGGCGTCGAGTTCAGCCAGGACCAGGGCGGGACGACGACGACGCTCGATCTGGTCACCCAGAACGCGTTGAAGGGATTCGGCGGGCCTACAGGCATCGTTCCAGACGGCGAGCCCTTCGCCAGCGCCACGCCGAACGGCAAGGCGAAGGCAGACGCGCCGGACACCCAGGCAAGCTCGACAGGAACGACCAGCACATGAGGAACAGCGTCCGCGACATCGCCGGGCGCGGCTTGCTCGGGCTGGCCCGTGCCGTGCTGAAGGCGCCGAACGACGCCACGAAGATGCAGTCGGTCGCCGTTCGCATCCTGCACGACGAAGCGCATGAGGCGGTGGAGCACTGGCACCCCTACGGCTTCTTCTCCGTGCCGCTGGAAGGCGCCGAGGCGCTGGTCGGATTCCTTGGTGGCAGCCGGTCGCATCCCATTGCGCTCGCCATTGCCGACCGCCGCCACCGACCGCAGAACAGCCAAGCGGGCGAGGTGGGGCTTCATGACGATCAGGAACAGCTGGTCCATCTGACCCGCGACGGGATCGCGGTCACCAGCCCGAAGAAGCTGACCCTCACTGTCGGCAGCGTGACGTTCACACTTAGCCCGGACGGGGTCGATATCCAGGGCGGGACGATCAAGCACAACGGCAAGAGCATCGGCTCGGATCATCAGCACACCGGTGTGAAGGCCGGCAGCGATACGTCTGGGCCGCCTTCGAATATCTCGGTGTAGTGGCTTTATAGTCTATCGACCTTTTCCCTGAGCCGATGTCCTAATATGCCGCCGATCAGAGCGGAGGCAGAAATGGGAAAGAAGACAATTCAGCGCGCCCAGTCTGAGGATTTTGAAATCCTGGAAGATGGAAAAAAGATTGGGACTGTGCGGGTGAAGGCCAGCGGGCTTTTGTGGAGCCCGAAAGGGAAGCACTCGTGGTTTCGCGTATCGGTGGAGCAGTTCGCTGAATTCGCAGAAGAAAGCGGTACACCGCAAAAGAAGTGAACGCATCACTCTGTTTCTTATGACGTTGACTGAGCCAATGGTCGACGGAGGTGGAGGACTTGATGACAGACCTCCACCTCAAGACTGGCGCGCTGCAAGACGGGTTCACGATGGATCTGCTGCAGACGCCGAGCGGCCAGCTGGACGAGACGCAGGCGCTGCGCTCCGCGGTGCTGGTCGCGCTCGGCACCGACCGGACCGCGAATGCGGATGATGAACTGCCGGACCTGAACAGCGATGATCGCCGCGGCTGGTGGGGCGACACGGACGCCGCGACCATCTGGGGCGGCTGGTCGATCGGCTCGCGGCTCTGGCTCCTGGAGCGGGCGAAGATCACCGGCCAGAACGCCCGGTCGGGCAGCACGGTGGCCCGCGTAGAGCAGTATATCCGGGAAGCGCTGCAGCCGTTCGTGGAGAAGAAGATCGCCTCCAAGGTGACAGTCACCGCCGAGCGGAACGGCCTCGGGCGGATCGACGCCCGGGTGGTGATCTACCGTGGGCCGAAGAGCGCGATTGAACTGGAATTCCAGAGCCTCTGGGACGAGATCGGGAACGCATGACCTGGACCACACCGACGCTCACGGACGTGCGCAAGCAGGTCCGGGACACGCTGGCGGCTACCCTGTCGGTCGGCGTTCTCCTCCCGAACAGCCTAGCGCGCGGACTGGCGGACGGGCAGGCCGGGCTCTGCTACCTGACGCTGCTCTATCTCGACTGGCTGTCGAAGCAGTTCCTGCCGGACACCGCCGAGACGGAATGGCTGGATCGTCATGCCGCGATCTGGCTGACGAACGCCGACGGCAGCACCGGGCGCAAAAGCGCGACCTACGCCAGCGGCACGGCGACGGCGACCGGCACGAGCGGCACGATCCTGCCGGCCGGGACCGAACTCTCCGGCTCTTCCGGGACCGACACGCTGAACTTCGAGACGACGTCCCAGATCACCATCGGCGACACCGCGACGGCGGTGGCCATCCGGGCGCTCGATACGGGTTCGGAGAGCAACCTGGAAGCGGGCGCCTCGCTGTCGCTTTCCACGGCCGTTGCCGGCGTCAGCTCGACGGCCACGGTGGTGGCGCTGACCGGCGGTGCGGATGCGGAATCGGATGACGATCTCCGGGCCCGCGTGCTGGAGCGGATCCAGAAGCCGCCGCATGGCGGGTCGGCGTCGGATTACGTCCTGTGGGCGAAGAGCGTCACCGGCGTGACGCGCGCCTGGGCGGGGCAGGAGGCCGGGCTTGGCACGGTGACGGTGCGCTTCATGATGGACGACCTCCGGACGAACGGCATTCCGGCGGCTGACGATCTCGCGACGGTGCTGGCCTATCTGGAGGCGGTGCGACCGGTCGGCGCTTCCGACATCTACGTTCCGGCGCCGATCCCGAACGCGCTGAAGATGGGGATCTCGAAGCTCAGCCCGGACACGACATCGATCCGCGCCGCGATCCAGAGCAGCCTGAACGCGATGATCCTGGAGAAGGCTGAGCCCGGCCAGACGATCTATCGCTCCTGGGTGGATGAGGCGATCGCTTCGGCCGCCGGTGTCGACCATTACGAGCTGACCTTCGCGACCATCGCCATGCCGTCCAAGGGGCACATCGCGACGCTCTCTGGCGGCAACATCAGCTGGACCTGATCCATGACTGCTGATCCGCGCCGTCCGGGCGCCGAATATGCGGGAGCGCTGGCCGACCTGTTGCCGACGGGAGCGGCATGGCCGCGCGATCCTGACACGCTGCTGATGCGCGTCACGGGCGCGCTGTCGGATTATTGGGGCACGGTCGATAGCCGAGCGCATGACCTGCGCGACATCGAGGGCTTCCCCGACACCACGACGGAGATGCTGTCGCGGTGGGAGGATGTCGCGGGCTTGCCGGAAGAGTGCTTCACCGACGTTGACCAGGCGGTGGAACAACGACGCTACCTGCTGCGGAAGAAGCTGGTGGAGGAGGGTGGCCAGAGCCGGGCCTACTTCCTGCAGCTCGCCAACGAACTCGGCTTTCCAGACGCCACGATCACCGAGTTCTCGCCGTTCCGTGCTGGGCGCTCGCGCTGCGGGTCACCCATCTGGCGGGTCGGCTCGCAGAAGTACCGGATGTTCTGGACCATGCATCTCGGCGCGGTGCCGGTGACCTACTTCCGTGCCGGCAAGAGCCGGGCGGGCCGGGATGCCTTGGCGCGCTTCGAGCGCGCGACCGTGCTGGAATGCCTGGTCGGCAAATGGAAGCCCGCCCACACGCTAGTGCGCTTCACCTATTCGCTCGCCGCCTGAGCAACCGCAACACCGCTGATCCATGGCCCGCCTTCGAGCGGGCCTTTTTGATTCCGGAGATCCTATGGACGCCATCTATCCCTTCGACACCACCAACGGTGCGGAAGCGACCTCCGGCGACTGGGTCGATGAGGATGTCGCGCAGGGGATCGAGGGCTCGGTGCCGCCGGCCCGCGTCTTCAGCGCACCGCAGACGGAGATCCTGAACGCGATCAAAGGTGTTCTCGGAGAGAACACGCCGTCCGCCGACGACCTGACGCAATTGTTCCAGGCAATCGTTCAGGCACACCGGATCACGGAGAGCAAGACCTACTACGTTCCCGGCGATTACGACACGGTGCAGGACTGCCTTCTGGAGCTGTCCGACAAGATCATCCCAAGCGACGTGGAGGTGCAGATTGTCCTTGGCGCCGGCGATCATACGATCGATGTCTCGACCGGTCCGGTCGTTCTGAATCATCCCTACGGATCGCAGATCTCCATCCGTGGCCAGGACCTGCTGAACGCCTTCCCGACCTATGCGACCGTCGACAACGCCACCGCTGCGACCGTCGAGGCGTCGCTGCGCGCGATCTTCCCGACGCGCATCGTCGTCACCGGGGCGGTGAAGGCGGGCTTCTACATGACCGGCGGCGGCTTCGGCACGATCAAGGACATCCTGTTCGTCGGCGACAAGACGGCCGGGCAGGTCGGCTTTCTGATCGGCGATTGGCTGAACCAGATCGGCACCGGTTACACCCGCATCGAGCAGTGCTGGTTCCATAACTTCGGCAACACCGGTCTGCGCATCAACTATGCCTCGGCCGTGCAGGCCTACCGCGTCGGCGCTACCCACAACACGCAATGCGGGTTCCTTGCCGCGAACATGAGTGGGATCCAGGTCCTCGATACATGGATCGCCATGTACAACGGCTACCAGGGCCTGGCGATCACCGACAATTCCTTCGCCGAGCTCTTCTCCGGCGCCGGCGACTTCCGCAGCAATACCAAGGACGGCATCCGGGCCGACAACACCTCGAATTTCCAGTCGGGCGGGGCGACGGCGCTGCGCTGCAAGGCGAACGGCACCTACGGCATCACCGCCAGCCAGGGCGGCTTCGCGCTCGTCTACGCCTATGACGGCGGCACCAACACCAGCGGCGATCTCCTCGCGCAGATCGGCGCCACCATGGATGTGTCAGGCTCGGTAACGACGCCAACCTGCTCGCCCACCGCAAATGCCTCCGGCAACCAGAACTCCTACATCTACAGCCACTGAGCGGGTGAACCATGAAGCAGGTCTTCACGACCGAGGACGGAACCCTGATCGCCGTCCATGACATCGACCAGGACATCTCCGCCGATGCCTATGCCTTTAACGGGCAGACGGTGAAGTCCTTCATCATGGAGGATCCGGACGTTCCGCCTATCTCGTCCATCGACCGGACGACGGGCGCCCAGACACAGGGCAAGCTCTCGGCCGAGTTCATGGCGGGCTACGTGATGCCGGTGCCGGAGAGCGTTACCTCCACGCAGGGCAAACTAACGCTGCTCTATGCCGGCATCAAAGCGGCCGTTGAGGCGGCTCTCGCGGCGATCCCGGACGACACGGGGCGGGCGGCTGCGCAGATCAAATACGACGCAGCGAGCTGGTACCGAAGCGATTCCATGTTCACGACTCTGGGTGCTGCTCTTGGCCTGACCTCGGCGCAGATCGATGACCTCTTCCGCGCGGCTTACACTGATCCGACGTCGGTGACGAAGATCACGCTGGGAAGCACCACGACCACCACGCCCACCTCGGACAGTTCGTCCGAATCCAGCGGCACGGCCGGCTAATCCTCATGGCTGAGACCTCCGGCGCGGCGGCGCTCGACGATATCACCGTCTCCAACAACGCCGACTGGCCGCCCGAAAGCTACACCGTGGCCGGCTCGGATGGCACGGTCATGTCGCTGTCCGGCTGCACCGTAGCGATGCAGATCCGGGAAAGCGCGGACAGCACGAGCGTTCTGCTCGATCTCGTCTCTCCCGCGACCGGCATCACGATCAGCGACGACGAGACGGCCTTCACCATCGGTCCGAATGCCGCGCTGATGAGCGCGGTCGGCGCCGGCGATTACGTCCGCGACATCATCATCACGCGCGGCACCGAGACGCTTTATGGCGGCCGCGGCAGCGTCACCGTTCTGCAGGGCATCACCCGATCATGACCACGCTCCAGCTTAATCGCAGCATCGTCCCGGCGGCGATGGGATTTGCTATCCTCAGCGACGACGCCGCACGCAACCCGACCACCGCAGACGGGCGCGATGGAGATTGGTGGCTGAACCAGAACACCTCGCAGCTCTTCCGCCGCGCCAGCGGGACATGGACGCCCATCTTCAAGCTCCGGGGTGCGAGAGGGCCGGAGGGCAACCAGGGCTCGCGAGGCCTTGGCGTTCTCTACGGCACGACCGAACCCGACGATGACGACGGCGTCGACGGTCAGTTCTATCTGCAGACGGCAGGCGCCGGCGCTCCGCTGATCTACGGCCCGAAGGTAAGCGGG
>NZ_FOFG01000023.1 GCF_900110915.1 Faunimonas pinastri | reverse complement strand
CTACTACAACATGGACCAGGTCGTCGGGCAGGCACTCGCCACCTTCCGCCGCATCGACCAGGCGGAACAGGCCGGGGCGGACGAGGCGGAAACCGAAGCGGGAGCGGAGAGGGTGCCCGCGGAGTAGGCGGGTTATCACGGGATTGTTGGGTCCGGGCCGGACACGTCCGCACCCTGCGCGGTTGCCAATTCGGCCGAATTGCCCGATCAGGGGAAATCACCCACATGCAGCGGCGGCCCGAAAAGAGGTCCGCCCGGCGATTTCCGAACCCCGAGGCCGATGGAAACCTTTATCGACGTTCTCGTCATGCTGGCAGCGACTGCCGCGTCCGGAGCTGCCGTTCGTTTCGTTCCCATCCCGCTGCCGCTGATCCAGATCTTGCTGGGCGCGCTGCTCGCCTGGCCGATCGGGATGCATGTTCGGCTGGAGCCGGAACTCTTCCTCGTCCTCTTTATCCCGCCGCTTCTGTTTTTCGACGGCTGGCGCATTCCGAAGCGCGAGTTCAATCGCGACATCAAGCCGATCCTGACGTTGGCCTTCGGGCTGGTGATCTTCACGGTCGTCGGTGCGGGCTATCTCATCCACTGGCTCATTCCGGCACTGCCGCTGCCTGTCGCCTTCGCGCTGGCCGCCGCGCTGTCACCCACCGATGCGGTCGCGGTCGCCGGCATAACGGGGCGCATTCGCATGCCGCCCCGCCTGATGCATATCCTCGAAGGGGAGGCGCTGCTCAACGACGCGTCGGGCCTTGTCGCCATGCGTGTGGCGGTAGCCGCCGCGCTCACCGGCCACTTCTCGTTCGTGCAAGCGTCCGGCTCCTTCTTCATCGTGGCAGTCGGCGGCCTCGCGGTCGGCGTCGCGACAGCGTGGCTCCTTGAGCGGGTGATCCGGATCCTGACGCGATCGACGCACGATACGGCATCGGCGCAGATCCTCATGACGCTGCTGATCCCCTTCGCCGCTTATCTCGTCGCAGAACACGCCACGTTCTCCGGCATTCTCGCGGCCTCGGCGGCCGGCATCTTCATGAGCTACCAGGAACTTCGCACCGCCACTCCGGGTTCGGTCAGGACGCAGGGCGCGGCGCTCCTGGGTATGCTGCAGTTCACGCTGAACGGCGTCATCTTCGTACTGCTCGGCCTGCAGATCCCGACCATCATGGTGCAGGCGCCGGAGATCTCCCGGGCGGTCGGGCTGGAATCCTCATGGGAGCTCTTCGGCATCACCGCGATCATCACGCTGGCGCTGATCGGGATCCGTTTCGTGTGGGTCTGGATGTCGATGCTGGTGACGCTCTATCGTCGCCGGGGCGTGGCAACGAGCCGTCCGCCCTTGAAGGTCGTCGTCGCCTCGGCCTTTGCGGGCGTTCGCGGTGCCGTGACGCTGGCGGCGATCCTGACGCTGCCTTTCGTGATGTCGGACGGCTCTTCCTTTCCGGGCCGGAACCTCGCGATCTTCATCGCGGCCAGCGTGATCCTGGCCTCGTTGCTTCTGGCGAGCCTCAGCCTGCCGCTGCTCCTGAAAGATCTGGAGCTGCCGGCGGACGCGCCCGCCGTGGAGGAGGAAAAGGCCGCGCGAGTTGGGATTGCCGAGGCGGCGGTCGGGCGCTTGGAGAAACTGGGCGAGCGCGGCGATCGGAACGCCGAGGCACTGGCATCGGTAATGGCGCTGTATCGGGAGCGGCTGGACGACGAAGCAGACGTGGCCGAGGCCGATCAGGAGCGAGAGCGGCTGGCGGCCGAGCGTGAGATCAGATTGGTCGCGCTTCAGGCTGAGCTGCGGCAGCTCTACCGTCTGCGACGCGAAAACCGGATTGGCGATGAGGTCTTCCGCAAGCTCCAGCGAGAACTGGACCAGACGGAATCAAGCATCCGGACGAGAGCAGCGTCCGCGCACTGAAAGCGCGGGCGCCCTCCGCTCACTCCATTACGGCACTGTGGTCCACCGCAGCCGGTTGCGCTGGCTTGCGGAGCAGCAAGACCAGGGGAATGGCCGCTAGCGAGAGAATCATCATCAGCTTGAAATCGTCCATGTAGCTGATGATCGTTGCCTGCAGCGTCACCGTCGCGTCGAGCGCGGCGCGGCCGGCGGCGGTGAACGGGTTCATCGCCGCCGCCACCGCCGGATTGTGGAATCCCGGATTGAACGGGGTCACGTAGCTCGCGATGTTGGCATGGTTGACCTGTACGTTCTCGGTCAGCAGCGCCGTGACGATGGAGATGCCGACGCTGGAGCCGATATTACGGGACAGATTGTAGAGGCCTGTTCCGTCGCCGCGCTTCTCCGGCGGCAGCGTCGCGAAGGTCACGGTCGTCAGCGGCACGAAGAGGAAGCCGAGGCCGGCCCCCTGAATGAAGCCGGTGCTGGCGATGGTCCATTGCGAGACGTCCGGCGTCCACTTCGTCATGTCGTACATGGCGTAGGCGGTGACGAGGAGGCCGGTCAGCAGCAGCCAGCGCGTATCGACACGCCCGATCAGCCGGCCCACCATGAACATGCACAGCATGGTGCCCAGACCGCGCGGACCCATGACAAGCCCGGCGGTGATCACCGGATAGCCCATCAACGTCTGGAGATAGGGCGTCATCAGCGCCAGCGAGGCGAGATAGGTGATGCCGATGATGAAGATGAAGACCATCCCCACGCTGAAATTCCGGTCCAGGAACAGCCGTGGGTTCACGAACGGTTTTTCGCCCGTGAAGGTGTGAACCAGGAAGATGTACAAGGTGGAAGCGCAGACCACCGCCTCTATGATGATCTCGCCGGAAGCGAACCAGTTGAGCTGCTCGCCGCGGTCCAGGACGAGCTGCAGCGAGGCAATCGTGATGCTGAGCATGCCGAAGCCCAGCCAGTCCAGCCGCGCGGCGAAGTTGCGGCCGGTTTCCGTGACAAAGGCGGAAACGCCCAGAAAGGCCAGCAGGCCGATGGGAACGTTGATGTAGAAGACCCAGCGCCAGCTGGCGTTTTCCGTCAGCCAGCCCCCGATGACCGGGCCCAGAACGGGGCCGACCATGACGGAGATGCCGAAAAGCGCCATGGCGGAGCCGCGCTCCTCCGGCGTGTAGATGTCGAGCAGGATACCCTGCGAGAGCGGCACCAGAGACGCGCCGAACAGGCCTTGCAGCAAGCGGAAACCGACAATCTGCACCAGCGACTGGGCAAGGCCGCAGAGGACCGAGGCGAAGACGAAGCCGGCGATCGCGGTCAGGAGCACGCGCTTTCGCCCGAACCGCGTCGCGAGATAACCGGAAGGCGGCGTCATGATCGCGGCGGCCACGATGTAGGAGGTGAGCACCCAGTTCACCTGGTCGGCGCTGGCGGAAATGCTGCCCTGGATGTAGGGGAGCGCCACGTTGGCGATCGTCGTGTCCAGCGCCTGCATGATGACGGCCAGGATCACGCAGGCGGTGATCATGCCGCGATTGGCGATCCTCGGCTGGCCGCCTGCGGCTGCCGCGTCAGCCACGGTTCTGCTGCTCGTCGGAGCCGCCGAAGAACCGGGCGAGGAAATGCGGCAGGCCTCGCCTGTGGCCGGTATCGACCTCGACGACCACGCTCATGCCAACCCGGAGCGGCGGCTTGCCGGACATGTCGGCGATCGACACGCGCATGGGAATGCGCTGCACGACCTTGACCCAGTTGCCGGTCGTGTTTTGCGCCGGAAGCAGGGAAAAGCTGGAACCGGACGCGGGGCTGATGCTCGAAACCACGCCCGTCCATTCCACGCCCGGATAGGTATCGACGGTGATCGTCGCCTTCTGGCCGGGGCGGACATAGGTAAGCTCGGTTTCCTTCGGGCTGGCCTCGATCCACAGATTGGTTTCCGAGATCAGGCTGAAGGCCGCCTGCGAGGCGGGGAGATACTTGCCGACCTGCAACGCGTCGACGTTGGTGGCGACGCCGTCGAAGGATGCCCGGACGATCGTGTCGTTGAGATCGCGCTGGGCATTGTCCACGGCCGACTGTGCCTGCAGGAAGAAGGGGTTCTGCTCTACCGGCTGGTCGGGGTTGCCCCCGAGCTGCGCCAGCACCGCCTGGGCCTGAGCCTGCGCCACCGCGACCTTCTGCCGGGCGCCCGTCAGATCGTGCTGCGCGGTATCGAAGGCGGCGCGGGAAACCGCGGAACTGGCGAGCAGATCCTGCTGCCGCTTGAAGGAGGCCTGGTAATAAGGGATGTCGGCCTCGGCCTGCGCGATCTCCGCCTGCGCCTGCGCGTAGCTCGCCTTCAGCGTCTGCACCTGATCGCGCACGGTGCCGAGCTGGGCCCTGGCGCCTGCAAGCGCGATCTGGAAGGAATCCTGCTTGAGCTTGAAGAGCACGTCGCCCTTCTTCACCTGCTGGTTGTTGTGCACGTCGATCTCGGCGACCGTGCCGGAGACATCCGTCGAAACGGCAAGCGACTGCGCCTGGATATAGGCGTTGTCGGTGGACATGATCTGCCCGCCGTTGACATAGTAATAGCCGCCGGCGATCAGCGCGACCGGCAGCAGGATGAAGAGCAGCGGGCGCTTCAGGCTGCGCTTGCGGACCGGCGCGGAAGAGGGCGCCGCGACAGCGGCCGTTGCGGCCGGGGCGGTCCTGCTGTGCCCGGTGGGCTGCGGAGGAACCGCTTCCTCCACCTCGTCTTCCGTAATCTCGGGGGCGGACCTGCGGATTTCGCGAACCTCCGCCGTCGTCTCCGGTCGCGGACGATCCTCGATCCCGCGCGCCACGTCTCTGTTTTCGGAAATAGCATCAGCCATGATGTGCCTCCTGCTCTTCGACAGGCTGGCCGCATGCATCGAGCAGATTGGATTTGATGAGTGAAAGGGTCTGGAGCAGCCGGTCGCGTTCGGCCGGGGAGATGCCGCTGAAGGCTTCCTCGCGCGTCAGGTGGCCGGTGTGCCGCATGATTTCGAGAAGCGGACGCGCCTCGGGCTGCAGGAACAGCAGCCACACGCGCCGATCCGTTGCATGGTGCCGGCGTTCCACCAGCCCGCGCGCTTCCATCCGGTCGATCAGGCGCACCAGCGTGATCGGCTCGATGTCGAGGAGCTCCGCGAGCGCGCTTTGATGGATGCCTTCGTTCCCCGCGAGATAGGCGAGCACCTGCCATTGCGATCGAGTCAGCCGGGCCGCGCGCGAGCGTTGCTCGAAGCGCTTGCGCAAAAGTCGCGCGACGTCATGCAGGAGGAACCCGAGTGTCGGGGTGGTTCCCATGAACTGAGCCTGGCTGGTTATGAGGAAGCTTATTGTTTGGTGCCATATAAGACAGTGGACATGACCCGCAAGAGTTCTTAGGTCAGAGGGTGAATTCAGGCGGGCGTTGCGCGGCTTGGTCGCAGGCTGCAGGCGATTTCATCCCACAGGAACCGGGTCGATGAGGAAGGTTGCAGCTGTCACGATCGCCGCCGGGCTTCTCTGTCCCGGCGTGGCGCGGGCGGAAGGCGCGATCAGTTGCGGCGGCGCCGCGCTGCTGGGAGCCGCCCAGCTCGTTTGCAGCCATGTCGCGCCCCGGCAGCCGACGCAGTTCTGCACGTTCACCTGGACGTTGATGGCTTCCTCCGGCAAGCCGACCGTCGTCGACGGCTCTTTCATGCTGCCGCCCGGAGCCTCGAACGTGCAGGTTTATCAGGGCAGCGGCTTCCAGAACGCTCTCTCCAATCCGATCGTGCTTTGCCAGGGACGCAAAACGGGCGGCTGATCCCCATTTCAGCAACGACCGACCCCGAACCTGCGGAGGAAACAATGCGCGCAGCCGATATCATGACCGTTCCTGTGATCTCCGTCAGCCCGGAGACGTCGCTCAAGGACGCGGTCGAGCTGATGCTCCAACACCACGTCAGCGGACTGCCGGTCACCGATGCGGATGGCCGGCTGGCGGGCGTCATCTCGGAGGCCGACCTGCTCTGCCGGAAGGAGCTCGGCACCGAACGTCGCCATGCGCGTTGGCTGGAATTCATCTTCGGGGCGGGCCACTTCGCCGAGGACTATGCCCGAAGCCGGGGCCGCCAGGTGAACGAGGTCATGACCTCGCGGGTGGTGACGGGCAGCCCGGAGACGCCGTTGGAAACCGTCGTCGACCTGATGAACCGTCACCGGATCAAGCGGCTTCCGATCGTGGAGTCGGGCCGGCTTGTCGGTATCGTCAGCCGCTCCGACGTGCTGCACGCGCTGGCCGGCGCGCTGGCCGAGGTGAACCTCGCCGTGCAGCCTGACGATGCCGCGCTGCGCAAGGCGATCCTCGACAAGCTTGGCGGTCATGGCTGGGCGCCGACCGCACTGATCAACGTGCAGGTGCAGGACGGCGAGGTCGAACTGCGGGGAACGCTGACGGACGAGCGCGAACGCACGCCGATCCGCATCGCGATCGAGAATATTCCCGGGGTCAAGGCGATCCAGGATCACCTGATCTCGGTGGAGCCCATTTCCGGGACGGTGATCTACTCCCCGGACGAATGATCGGCCGACCGGCGACGTCTACTCGCCGGTGTCGTCGGTCCTGGAGGTGAGCTTCGGCGCCAGCAGAGGCGTGCCGCTGAGCTGGCCGAGGATGATGATGCGCAGCACGGCCCGGCGCTCCTGGTCGACGGCGATCACCGTGATTTCGGGATTCAGTGGAAAGCTCTCGTGCAGTTCGTCCAGGAGCTTTTGCGCGAAGCTGGTCAGTTCGTCCTTCAATTCCTCGTCGTCGGCAAAGGCGAGGGCTTCTTCGGTGCCGAGATGCCTGCCATCGATATGGATGAAGAACTGAGTCACTGGCGCCTCCCGTCTCCGCGAAATGGAGTGAGGGAGGCCCTGAACAATAAGCATACCGGATAGGCTCTCCGGGCAGAAAGCCCCGGCCACTCCCCCCGAATTGCTGTGCGCAGAGGAGCGTCGTCGCGTCGTCGGCTTGACTGATTGATCCGGATCAATGCCGCCCGGTTCCCGGCCATCTACTCAGGATCGAAACGGTGGGAGATCAAAGATGGCCGTCAAAGCCCGAGACATCATGACACGCAACGTCGTGGCGGCTTCGCCGCGCAGCGACCTGCAGTCTATCGCGTCGCTCTTCGTGAAGCACGCCATCAGCGCCGTGCCGATCTGCGGACCCAACGGCGAACTGCTCGGCATCGTCACCGAACGGGACCTGCTGCGGCCATTCCAGGAGACGGTGCAGCAGAAGCGCGGATGGTGGGTGGAGAAGCTCGCCGAAGGCCACGACCTTTCCGGGAACTTCCTCGACCTGACGCGCGCGGAGCACCGGGAAGCCTCGCTGCTGATGACATCGCCGGTCGTGACGGCCACCGAGGACATGGAACTGCCCGCCTTGGCCGAACTCATGTCGGAAAAGGGCGTGAAGCGGCTCCCGGTGCTCGCCAACGGCCACGTGGTCGGCATCGTCAGCCGTGCCGATCTCGTTCGCGCCATCGCCGGTAACCTGGCGGGCTGAAGCGATACGAGAGGCATCTTCTCCAAAGCTTCTCATCCGGCCTTCGCGGCCGGTCGCTTCCGGGATAGAGACTGCGCTTCGGATTTGCAGTCTTTCCCGGGGGCCTCATGCGTCTTGAGCCAGGCAACAATCTTCGCGCCAAGGCGCTTCTCTTCGACATGGACGGCACGCTGCTGATCTCCAAGGCGGTGATCGAGCGCGTCTATCGCCGCTGGGCGGCGCTGCACGGGCTGGATCCCGAAGTGCTGCTCGCGGCCTCGCATGGCTGCCGGACCATCGACACGGTGACCCGCTTCTGCCCGCCCGGCGTCGACGCGGTGTCCGAGGCGGAGCGGCTCGCCCGCGAGGAGCGTGAGGACGTGGCGGGGATCGTCCCGATCGAGGGCGTGGTGGAGTTCCTCCGCTCGCTGCCGCGCGAGCGTTGGGCGGTCGTCACCTCGGCGGATCGCGGGCTCGCCGACGTGCGTTTGCAGGCGGCCGGCATCCCGTTGCCGGACATCATCATCACCGCCGAGGATGTTTCGGCAGGCAAGCCGGATCCCGAGGGTTACGCGAAGGCGGCGCGTCTGCTCGGATTCGAGCCGGCCGAGACGATCGTCTTCGAGGACGCGCCTGCCGGATTGCTCGCCGGACGCAACGCCGGGGCGCGCACGCTGGCGCTGGCGACGACGCTGCGCCCCGACGAATTGGCCGGCGAGGACTGGATCTCGGATTACCGCGCGATCCGGGCCCGCGAGGAAGGCGGCGATCTCGTCGTCGGCATCCCCGGCTGATCCGTTACCCCGCCCACGCACCGCCGGTTGATTGACACCGAGCTTCGTTGTTGCGAGCCTGATTCCGTCACCGGGCTGGCGAGGTCCGTGCGAAAGCGCGCGCAGCCCAGACGCAACATCAACGGAGGAGGTCTCGATGGCTTCTGTACAAATCAGGGACGTGCGCAAGGCCTACGGCGCAGCCAAAGTTATCCACGGCGTTTCGGTGGATATCGCGGACGGGGAATTCGTCATTCTCGTCGGTCCGTCAGGCTGCGGAAAATCCACGCTGCTCAGGATGATCGCCGGACTGGAAACGGTCACGGACGGCGAGATCCGGATCGGGCCGCGCGTCGTCAACGACGTGCCGCCCAAAGAGCGCGACATCGCGATGGTGTTCCAGAACTACGCGCTCTATCCGCACATGACGGTCGCCGACAACATGGGCTTCTCGCTGAAGCTGAAGGGCACGTCCAAGCAGGAGATCAAGGATCGCGTCTCGCGCGCCGCCTCGATCCTCGCGCTGGACAAGCTGCTCGACCGCTATCCGCGCCAGCTTTCCGGCGGGCAGCGCCAGCGCGTCGCCATGGGCCGCGCCATCGTGCGCGATCCGCAGGTCTTCCTGTTCGACGAACCGCTTTCCAACCTCGATGCCAA
The DNA here is from genome assembly GCF_900110915.1 of Faunimonas pinastri. GTDB lineage: Bacteria > Pseudomonadota > Alphaproteobacteria > Rhizobiales > Afifellaceae > Faunimonas > Faunimonas pinastri. The sequence goes on along the minus strand of NZ_FOFG01000023.1, from coordinate 20,516 downwards.
GCTGCGCGTGCAGATGCGCACCGAGATCAAGGAACTGCACCAGCGCCTGAAGACCACCACGGTCTATGTCACGCACGACCAGATCGAGGCCATGACCATGGCCGACAAGATCGTCGTCATGCATGACGGCATCATCGAGCAGGTCGGCGCGCCGCTGGATCTCTACGACCGGCCGAACAACCTCTTCGTCGCCGGTTTCATCGGTTCGCCCGCCATGAACCTCCTGAAGGGCAAGATCTCGGTGAACGGCACGACGTCCTTCATCACCGAAGACGGCTTGAAGCTGCCGCTCGTCTCAGCACCCGCGAACTCCGACGGGCGCCCGGCGATCTACGGGATCCGGCCGGAGCATCTGACGATCGACAGCTCCATCGGCGTGCCGGCGGAAGTCAGCGTGCTGGAGCCCACGGGCTCGGAAACGCAGGTTTTCGCCCGCCTCGGCAAGCAGGAGATGGTCGGCGTCTTCCGCGAGCGCGTCACCTTGCGTCCGGGCGAGACGATCCCGCTCGCACCGATCCCGACCGCCGCGCATATCTTCGACGCGGAAAGCGGCCAGCGCCTGAACTGACGCTGGACGCCTGAGACAAGGAAGCCCGCGCGGCCATCGGCCTGCGCGGGCTTTTCCGTCCAGGGAGGCAACCCCTCAGCCCCGCCTGCGATCGTATTCCGCCTGGGCGCGCTCCATGTCCGGCCCGCGGGTCAGCGCCCAGCCATAAAGCGCGGAAAGCTGCTCCTGCGGCGAGCGGCCAAGCGGGTGATCCTGTACTCGACGCCGACAGGTGCGGTCGGCAGAGCCTCGCGTCGAACCAGCCGGTTGCGCTCCAGCCGGCGCATGATCTCGTTGAAGCCCGAGGGGCGGGTGCACAGCACGACCGGATCGGCAACGACCATTTGTTGGCGAGGTGCTCCAGGATCGGCCGCGTCCACTTCGTGTCGATCAGCGCATCCGCGTTAACGCCGTCCTCGCCGCGCGCCGGTGCGCGAGTGGCCGCCGCTTCTCCGGGCACGATCCACTCAGGTGGATGACAAGGTCGCGGTGGTTATTGCGGAGGCAGCGGAATCGGCGGCGCGATCTCGAAACACTTCGCCGCGGAAGGAGCGGCTATGTACGCGACCAGCCGTACGAGCCGCTTGAGGGCGAGGGCGAGATCCGCGCCATTCGTGCCGATGCGGGCGACGTCGGCGACCTGACGCAGGATTTCGCGAAGATCCGTTCGGAGGAGGGGCGGATCGGCATCTTGTGATCAATGACGGCACCTCCGAATGCGCCACGCTGGATACCATCCGCGAAGATCATCTCGATCAGGTATTCGGACTGAACGCCCCCTTGCTCGTCTTGGCGGCACAAGGCGCGCCCGACCTGATGCAGTCCGGCGGGTCGATCGTGCTCTCATCGCCGACGTTCGTGGGCACGAAGGGTGACCGCGTCTGCAGCGTCAGCAAGGCGGCCGCCCGCTCTTCCGCCCGCACATGGGCGAACGAGCGCGTGGTGGTCTGGGGCATCCGGGTCAATGGCGTCAGCCCCGGTCTGACCGACACTGGGATGATGGGGTCCACGTCGGACGAGGTCCGCGCGGCGCTGACCGGCCTCATCCCCCGCGGCCGTCTCGGGAGGCCCGAGGAACCGCGCTTTTTCTTGCCAACGACGAGAGCAGCTCACCACCGGCGCCGAACTCTGCGTCGAAGGCGGCCATTGCGCAGATGTGGCAGAAGCCCGTCCGGTCATGCGTGGAGTGCCGCCTAGCGCAGCCGCTCCACGAAGAAGACTTCCCGGTGGGAGGCGACGGAAAGGTCGCCGTCCGGCGTGATCCAGCCCCGGAACATCCCGTCGGTATTGAAGGGAGCCGCGATGTTGCCCTTCGCGTCGACCGCGACGAGGCCCGCGCCGATATTGTAGCGGGCGAGGTCGAGGTGGATCAGCTTGCCTGCCGCATGTTCCAGCGACTCGTCGAGGTAGTCGATGCGGCTGGCGATCTCGTGACCCACCACATGGCGGATGAAGAACTCGCCCTGGCCGGTCCCGGACACCGCGCATGCGCCGTCGCGGGCATAGGTGCCGGCCCCGATGATGGGGCTGTCGCCGACCCGGCCCGCCGGCTTGTTGGTGTAGCCGCCGGTGGAGGTCGCGGCGGCGAGATGACCGGCCGAATCAAGGGCCACGGCACCGACTGTCCCGTGCTTCTCCGCCTCGCTCGCTGACGCGGCGGTGCCCGCGCGCTCATGGGCCTGCATGGTCTTCAGCGTGTCGGTGCGGCGCTGCGTGGTGAAGTAATCGGGGCTGACGATCTCCAGCCCGTGCTCCTCGGCGTAGCGGTCGGCCGCCGGGCCGGTGAGCATCAGGAGACTACCGTCCTCCAGCAAAGCGCGGGCCGCCTTCACGGGATTGCGGATGCGCCGCACCGCGGAAACCGAGCCGGCCGCGAGCGTCGCTCCGTCCATGATGGCGGAATCGAGCTCGTGCTCGCCCTCCGCGTTCAGCGCGGCGCCGTGGCCGGCATTGAAGTGCGGAGAATCCTCCAGCACGATCACCGCGGCCTGCACGGCATCCAGCGCCCGGCCACCCTTGGAGAGGACGACCCATCCCGCGCGCAAGGCGCTGGCAAGATCGGCGCGTGCCTCTTCCCACTCCTGCTGGCTGAGACCGGTCTGGGCCATGACGCCGCAGCCGCCATGGATCGCAAGTGCGATGGGTTTCATTCGGGGCTCCGTCGAGATCATGGCCTGCGACAGGGCTCGCCATCGCGCCGGGTTGAAACGCTCGGCTCTCAATATAGGCCGGACAGGTGGCGTGCGTCAGGATTGCGTCGGGCGTAAGGCTTCGCCGTTCAGCGGTCGGCCTCGTGCGCCGATGGCGGGCCTGGAAGGTTGAGGAACGGTAACGCCGAGGCCGGCACCATCTGTACCGGAAGCCGGCCGTCCCATTTCTCCACGCTCTGCAGGGCGACGAGGCCGGGATTGTCGCGAAGTGCGTCGCCGCGTGCCTTGATCGCGGCGGCCTCCGCTTCGCCGCGTTTCTGCGTGGCATAGGCGTCGGCATCGGCGGTGGCACGAACGGCATCGGCCGCGGCCTGCGCCTGCGTCACGGTGATCTGCGCCTGCACCTTTTCGCGCTGCGCGTTCTGCTGCAGCTTTTCCACCTCAATCTGCGCCTGCATCCGCTGTTCGATCGATTGCACATATTGCGGGCTGAAGGTGATGTCCTCGATCTGGATGCCTTCCAGGACCACCGTCCCGTTCAGCGTCTTGGCGAGTGCGTCATAGACCTTGGCATTCAGGCTGGCGCGCTCCTGAATCGCCTGCTGGGCGGTGAATTGCCCGAAGATGTTCTTGAACTGCTGCTGGATGCGCGGAGCGACGAGCCGCGCCTCGACATTCGCCGCCGTCTGGTACTCCGCATAGATCTGACTGATCTTGCCGGGATCGAGGTGGAAGGTGGTGGAGATGCGGATATCGGCCGGCTGCTGGTCGGAGCTGTAGGCTTCCATCTTGTCCAGCGTCAGGATCTGCGTCGAGACCGGCAGGATCTTCACGGTTTCCAGCCAGGGCATCTTGAAATGCAGGCCCGGCTGTTCTTCCCCGACGATCGCGCCGGTGCGCAGCAGCACGCCGCGTTCGGTCGCGTCGATCGTGTAGTAGCTCGTCAATGCGAGCCAGAGCGCCACAAGTATGACGACGCCCAAGATTGCCTGCTTCACCCTGATCATGCTGCCCCCCAGCGAAATACAGGCGAACACACTGCGCTGTTCGCCGTTTCCGCAGCTTTTAGCGGGCAGACCTTTTCAGGAACTTACGAGAGGCGAGACAACTCTTCCTTGTTTTCCGTGCCGGCGGCTGGCCCCTGAGGGGCCGCCGGCACGAAAGCATGCGAGGCCTAGAGGAGTGCGGAAACGGCTTCGCGCTCTTCCGTCAGCTCGCCGACCGTGCGGTCCAGCATCTCGCGGGCGAAGCCGTCGACCGGCACGCCAGTGACGCGCTCGTAGGAGCCGTCCTTGCAGATGACGGGAACGCCGGCCATCAGGCCCTCGGGAATGCCGTAGGAGCCGTCGGAGCTGACGGCCATCGACACCCAGTCGCCGTTGCTGCCGTGGATCCAGTCATGCATGTGGTCGATCGCGGCGTTTGCGGCCGAAGCGGCCGAGGACGCGCCGCGCGCCTCGATGATCGCGGTGCCGCGACGAGCGACTTCCGGGATCAGCGTCTCGCGGTACCAGCTATCGTCGCCGATGATCTCCGGCAGCTTCCGGCCGTTGACCTCGGCATGCGTCCAGTCGGCGAACATCGTCGGGGAGTGATTGCCCCAAACCACGAACTTCTTGATCTCGTCGACCTTCACGCCGGCCTTCTTGGCCAGCTGAGTCAGCGCGCGGTTGTGGTCGAGGCGCACCATCGCGGTGACGTTGGCGGTCGGGAAGTCCGGAGCGTTGGCGGCGAGGATCATCGCGTTGGTGTTGGCGGGATTGCCGACCACGATCACCTTGGCGTCGCGCTTGGCGGCTTCGTTCAGCGCCTGGCCCTGCACGCGGAAGATCTCGGCATTGGCCGAAAGCAGGTCGCGACGTTCCATGCCCTTGGACCGGGGACGCGAACCCACGAAGAAGCCGGCGTCGATGTCGCGGAAGGCGGTCTTGGGATCGTCGGTGATCGTCACGTCCCGCAGCAGCGGGAAAGCGCAGTCCTCAAGCTCCATCACCACGCCGCGAACCGCGTTCTGCGCCTGCGGGAGATCGAGAAGCTGGAGGGCGACCGGCTGGTCCGGCCCGAAGACGTCACCATTGGCGATGCGGAAAAGAAGGGAGTAGCAGATCTGCCCGGCGGCGCCCGTGACGGCGATGCGTTTGACCTGGTTCGACATGTCCAAACCTCTTGTGCTGATGGTGAGACGGCATAAGGCGACCGCCCGCCGAAACGACGGGGCGTCACCCTTCCAACTCGCGGCGGACAATGGTCCATTCCGCGCCGCGAGCCAACGAATTTATGTCCGCGCCTCGGAGCTCCAGCGCAATAAACGTCGCCGGCGGACCGAGGCGGGCCGATCAGAGTTTCCGGGGCCGGCCCGAGCCGCTGGCGCAACCCCTGCGGATGACCAGAGGACCGGTGAATAATTCGCCGAAACAAGGAGTTAAGAAGGGTTTCGAAACATGAATCTGCACTTCCGTCTCCGTTTCGTGAGGAAGGGAGAATCACCCCTTCAGCGGCAGGAGCGAGCCGGCGCCGGCAGCCTGGTCTGTTCCGGTTTTCATTGGGAGGTCTCGAAAATCGACGAGGCGGCGGGAACCGCGTAAACGCGGGTCCCGGTCTCGATATGCCTCAGGATTTCTTCGCGACGGTCGCCCCTAGCAGCGAAAGATCGGCCGGGCCGAGCCGGTCCGATGCGGTCTGCGCCTGATGCCAATAGGGGTAGATCAAGGGCGGCGCGCTGACATCGTCGAGCTTCCGGCGCTCCTCATCCGTCAGCTTGATCTCGGCCGCCCTGAGATTCGTCTGCAACTGCTCTTCGGTCCGCGCCCCGATGATGAGCGAACTCACGGCCGGGCGGGTCAGGATGTAGGCCAGCGTGATCTCCGCCGGTGAAACGCCGCGAGCACCCGCGATTTCCACCAGCGCATCGACGATGTCGTAGAGCTTGTTTTCGTCGCGGATCGGCGGTTCGTTCCATTGGTTGACGCGCCGCGTGCCTTCCGGCTCCGTCTGACCGCGACGATATTTGCCGGAAAGCAGGCCCCCGGCCAGCGGACTCCAGACCAGAATCCCGAGGCCCTGGTCCAACGCGATCGGCACGAGTTCGTATTCCGCCTCACGCGCCTGCGGCGTGTAGTGGATCTGCTGCGATACGAATCTGACCGAATGCGTGCGGTCCTGAACGCCCAGCGCCTTCATCAGGTGCCAGCCGGAATAGTTGGACGCGCCGATGTAGCGGACCTTGCCGGAGCGAACCAGCGTATCCAGCGCCTCCACGGTTTCCTCGAGCGGCGTCTGCCCGTCCCATTGATGGACCTGATAAAGGTCGATGTGGTCGCTTTTCAGCCGGCGAAGACTCGCTTCGCACGCGGCGACGATATGATGCCGCGAAAGACCGGCATCGTTCGGCCGCTTCCCCATGGAGAATCGAACCTTGGTTGCGACCAGGAACTTGTCGCGACGCCCCTCCAGCGCTTCGCCCAGGATTTCCTCAGAGGCGCCTTGCGAATAAACGTCGGCCGTATCGATGAAATTGACCCCTGCTTCGGCGCAGAGATCGAGCTGCCTGCGGGCGCCGTCGACGTCCGTCGAGCCTACCTTACCGAAATTGCCTTTTCCGCCGAAGGTCATGGTGCCCATCGTCAGGACGGAAACTCTCAGGCCGGATCGGCCGAGCTGGCGATATTCCATACTCATCTCCCTGGAATCGCACCGCTGAAGCGGCGCTTCGGGAGTTAACTAGGCGGGCGCGGCCTTTGTTCGAGGGGGCGGGAGCAGCTGGAAGAGGTGAGTCGCGCGGCTTACTGGAGCAAAGCCGTGATGCGCCGGGCCAGAAGGTCGTAGTCGCCGTTGAAATGATGGCTTCCGGGCAGTGCGATCGACGAGATATTCGGCCCCTTGAGAGACGGGCAAAGTGAGCCGTCTTCCTCCGCTCCATAGAAGCAGGCGAGGCGAACCGGGCCGAGGGCCGCGATCTCAGGGCGAGTCGGCGCCTCCGCAACCCCGAAGGACTTGAAGAGCTTTCCGTAACCGAGCCAGAAATCGGCCGTCGGCGAAGCCCCGATCAACACCGTCAGACGCAGATCGCGCTTCTGGAACTCCGGCAGGCGTCTTTCCACGAAAGGAAGGACATCGGCACCAAAGGAGTAGCCGGCCAGAACATAATCGTGGACGCCGTAGCGGCGACGGAGCTCGGAAAGGATGCGGGCGGAATCGCGCGCGACGCCATCGGGCGAGTGGCGTTTGTCGAAATAGATGACGCTGTCCAGCCCGGCGACCAGATAGCCCTGGCGGGCGAGGGCGGAGGCGATGGATTCGTCGATGCCCCGCCAGCCGCCGTCGCCGGAGAGAAACAGGACGATGGCTTTCGGACGTCCCGCCGGCTCCTCCAGGATGACAGGCAGGCGAGCGATCCGCGACGGGAGTTTGGTCGGATCGACGAATTGCTGTTGCCCGGCAGCCGCGAAAGCCCGATCGAATAGCTTGGGTCCCTGGATGTAACCCAGGCCTGAAAGGGCCAGCAGGCTGAATCCAACGGCAGTGGCACGCAGTTTGGACATGAGAATTTCAACCTGAAACCCGCTCCCTATAGATAGGAGAACGATGCGGCTGTCGCATCCGGCGGGCGGTCCCATGAACGAAAAACGCCCGGGCCGAAGCCCGGGCGTGTCCAGATCAACCCGGTGGGGGTTGATTAGAACTTGTAGCTGATCGCAGCGCGGACAGCGTGGGTGTCCAGGTCGACCTTCTCGCGGACGCCGCCGCCGAGGTTGGCCTTGACATCGCCGAAGTCCGTGTAGCGGTATTCGACGCGGGTCGTCAGGTGATCCGAGAGAGCGTACTCGAGACCGCCACCGACGGTGTAGCCCCAAGCGTCGTCGCTCTTCTTGACGGTGTTGCCGAAGAGGTCGCCACCGCGGACGTCGACGTCAGCGTAAGCAGCACCACCCGTGGCGTACACGAGGAAGCGATCCCAGGTCCAGCCGAGACGGCCGCGCATGGACGCCTGCCAGTTGATCTGCGACTTGGCGTAAGCGCCCAGGCCGGCAGTGTTCGTGCCGCTGTCGTCGACGTCAGCGTATTCGATGTCGCCTTCGACGCCGATCAGGAAGCTGGAGCCGATCATGTTGGTCAGGAAGTTCGGCGCGAAGTTGTAGCCGATGTGACCACCGCCAACGAAGCCCTCGGGGCTCAGGCTGACGTCCGGGACGCCAGCGACGTTGTAGCGGGCATGATCGTCACCGCCGAAAGCGTAGCCAGCCTGGATACCAGCGTAGAAGCCGGTCCAGTTGAAGGGCTGCACAACGGCAGCGACCGGAGCCGGAGCGGTTTCGTGCATCGGAAGGTCAGCAGCGAAAGCAGTGCCACCGAGGAGAGCCGTTGCAGCGGCGGAGAGGAGGAGGATCTTCTTCATTTGTCTCACCGAGAGTTCGATGTTCGATGACGCTTATGTAGCACCGGTTCCCCGGTCTGTCTGTGACCGCAAAGACACAAGGGCAAGAACAGGAGCTCTCGTTTTTGTGATCGCAAAGTCACTGGAGTCTCATGGAACGAATCTCCAGGGCGGTTTTCGACACATTTTCGCCACGAGTGTGGTTTGGTGAGTCTTCTGGCGGTGTGGAACCTTTTTGAATGATGGCGGTTACCACTCGTTAACTTGGATTAACGAGAGACAAGCGGCAGAAATAGTCTGCATTTCTGCTTGAATTCAGGCTCGTTCGTTTGCTGATCTGTGCCTTGATCTGCATCTTGTCTTGCTTCTTGCGAGGTGAGCATTCCCCGGCTCCTGATTTCGCCGAGGTTATAGTTGCATTGCACCATGGCCCCCGACCTTTACTGCCGGCGAATTGAGCGTACACCGCATTCGGATTGGGCAAAGGCTGGCGTTCACCAGTCCCGGCCGCATGCAATATGGTCATTATGAAGTCGACAAACAGCGTCTACACCGGACTTCCCACCACCATCTTCGAGGAAATGAGCCGATTGGCGGCCCAATATGGGGCGATCAACCTCGGCCAGGGCTTTCCCGACGTCGATGGACCTGAGGACATCAGGCGCGAGGCCGCTGAGATCCTGATATCCGGGCCCAATCAGTATCCCCGCATGCTGGGCGTTCCGGAACTTCGCGCGGCGGTGGCCGAAGCCTGGGACCGTTTTCAGGGCATCCGGGTCGATCCAGAGACGGAAGTGCTGATCACCTCCGGTGCGACGGAGGCCCTTTCCGACGCGATCAACGCGCTGGTGGAAGAGGGCGACGAGGTCGTGATGATCGAGCCGCTCTACGATTGCTACATGCCGCTGGTGGAACGGGCAGGGGGTATCGCTCGTCGCGTACGGATCACTCCGCCCCAATGGAAGCTCGACCCGGACGCGCTGCGGGCTGCCTTTTCCGCGCGGACAAAGGCGATCATCATCAACAACCCCATGAATCCGGCGGGCAAGGTCTTTACATCGGAGGAACTGGAACTGATCGCCGGGCTCGCGCAGGAGTTCGATGCCTATGTCATCGCCGACGAGGTGTACGAGCACCTCGTTTTCGCAGGTCACCGCCATATTTCCATGTTGACCGTTCCGGGGATGCGGGAGCGCACGGTCGCCATCGGCTCGGCAGGCAAGAGCTTTTCGCTGACGGGTTGGAAGATCGGCTACGTCACCGCCGCCCCCGCGCTTCTCGATCCCGTCGCCAAGGCGCATCAGTTCGCCACGTTCACCACGCCGCCGAACCTGCAGCTCGCCATAGCCCATGCGCTGCGCAAGGATCTCTCCTATTTCACCGATCTTTCCGCCGACCTCCAGGCCAAGCGGGACCGGCTCGCGGATGGGTGCCGGAAGCTTGGTTTCGGCGTGATGGAATCGGCCGGCACCTATTTCCTGACGCTCGACACCGCACCGCTCGGGCTGGAGGGTGACGACGTCACGCTGGCGCGCCGCATGACGATCGAGGCGGGCGTCACGGCCGTGCCTGTTTCGGCCTTTTACGGTTCCGACGCGCCGGACCGGTTCCTCCGTCTCTGCTTCTGCAAGAAGAATGAGGTGCTCGACGAGGCCCTGGCACGGATCGGTCGCTGGCTGGAAACGTTGAACTCCACACGGAAGTGAGGAGATCGACATGCCTGTCCGCGCTCTTGTCTGGGGTGAGAACGTCCACGAGCATACCAACGAGATCGTTCGGGGCGTCTATCCCGACGGGATGCACGAGGCGATCGCGACCGGGCTGCGCGGCGATCCCGGGATCCTGGCGGAAACCGCAACCTTGCAGGAGCCGGAGCACGGACTGACGGAGGCGCGTCTTGCCGCTACCGACGTGCTGCTCTGGTGGGGCCATGCGGCGCACAGCCAGGTCGCCGACGAGGTCGTGGAGCGGGTCGCCAACCATGTCCATCAGGGCATGGGGCTGATCGTGCTTCACTCCGGGCACTTCTCCAAGATCTTCCGCCGCCTGATGGGAACGCCGTGCAGCCTGAAATGGCGGGAGGCGGGCGAGCGGGAGCGGCTCTGGGTGGTCAACCCCAACCACCCGATCGTGCAGGGAATCGGCGACCGGCTCGATCTGCCGAACGAGGAAATGTATGGCGAGCCCTTTGCGATTCCCGAGCCGATGGAGACGGTCTTTATGTCCTGGTTCGAGGGCGGCGAGGTGTTCCGCTCCGGCGCGACGTGGCAGCGCGGCGGCGGCAGGATCTTCTATTTCCGGCCGGGCCACGAGACCTATCCGACCTATCACAACCAGCAGGTCCGCACGGTGCTGCGCAATGCCGTGAAATGGGCGCACAATCCGGCCCCGCGCTGGAAGCTCGTGGAAGAGGCGCCCAACGTGCCGGTCGAAAGCGCGCCGGAGAAGCTGGAGACCAAGGGACCGCGGCTGCACCACGCCGGCCAGGCGGGGTATCGCTGATGGTGCGGATGCTCATTCTCGGCACCGGCAACATGGCGCACCGCCATGCGATGGAGTTCGCCTCCACGGAGGGCTGCACGCTGACCGCCGCCGTGGAAATAATGCCGGACCGGCTCGCGACCTTCTGCGAGATGCACTCCATTCCCAAGGGATTCACCGATCTGGACGAGGCGATCGCATGGGGCGAGTTCGATGCCGCCGCAAATGTGACGCCGGACGCGGTGCATTATCCAACGACCATGAAGCTGATCGAGGCGGGGGTACCGGTCTTCTGCGAGAAGCCGCTGGCGCCGACCTATCCGCTTGCCGCCGCGATGACGCAGGCCGCCGGCGAAAAGGGCGTGGTCGCCATGGTGAACCTGCGCTACCGCGGCCTGCCGGTGATGCAGAAGGCGCGGCAGCTGGTGGAAGCCGGCGAACTCGGCGTGATCCGTCACGTCGATGCCGCCTATCTCCAGAGCTGGCTCGTGGGCTCGCACTGGGGCGACTGGCAGACAGAGGAGCGCTGGCTTTGGCGGCTTTCCGAAGCGCATGGCAGCAAGGGCGTGCTGGGAGACGTCGGTATCCACATCCTGGATTTCGCCTCCTTCGTCGCGGGGCAGAAACCCGTCTCCATCAATTGCCGTATGAAGAGCTTCCTCAAGGGAGAGGTCGGCCAGATCTCCGGCTACGATCTCGACGCGAACGAGTCGTTCGTCATGTCCGTCGGCTTCGATGGCGGCGCGATCGGCACCATCCACGCGAGTCGCTGGGCGACGGGCTATGCAAATGCCCAGAAGGTCGCGATCTTCGGGACCAAGGGCGCGCTGGAAATCGAGTTCGAGAGCGAGGCGCAGACGTTGCGGCTTTGCGCGGTCGACGACGTGCATACGCAGACATGGCGAGAAGTCGAGTGTCCGCCAGTGCAGGGCACCTACCAGAGCTTCATCGAGGCCGTGCGGACAGGCGAGACGCTGGAGCCGAGCTTCCTGCGCGCCACCGAATTGCAGCACGTTCTCGACCTCTGCTTCGAATCCGATCGGACAGGCGCGACGCTCGCCGTCTGATTCCCAGTCTTTGTGAGCTCTTTACCTCCGCGGGGATAGCCTCATTGCGGACCGGCGCCGTTTATCGAAAGATGGCGCGGGCAACGGGGCAGGGTTCATGCGGATTTCAGAGGGCTGGCGGCGAACGGAACGGCACAGGGCGGGCCGGTCATGAGGCGGCATGTCGTGATCACCGGCGGTGCCTCGGGTATCGGGCTCGCCTGCGCGGACCTGCTGCTGGCCGATGGCTGGCAGGTTTCCGTCCTCGATGCCAGTCGCGAGGCGATCAGCGAGGCCGACGAGGTCCTGGCCGGGCACGAAGCCCTTTTCTTCCAGACCGACATCACCGACGAGGAAGCCGTGGACACCGCGCTCGACGAAGCGGTGGAAGCCTCCGGGCCGCTGGGGGGGCTGGTGAACTGCGCCCGCGTCATGCCGCAGGAGCTGTTCGAGCGGACCGGTGCGGAGCTTTTCCGCGAAACGGTGGAGATCAACCTGACGGGCGCCTTCGTCGCCAGCCGCGCCGCCGTGATGCGGATGGGCGAGGCGGGGGCCATCGTCAATGTTTCCTCCATTTCCGGCCTGCGCGGCAATTTCGGCGAGGTCGCCTATGCCGCGTCGCAGGGCGGGGTGATCGCCATGACCCGCGCAATGGCGGTGGAACTCGCGCCCAAGGCCATTCGCGTCAACGCCATCGCCTGCGGGGCGATCGAGACCTTCTCCATTCGCATGAACCATCACTCCGACACGCGGAAACTCTGGCGCGACCACCTGCCGGAGCGGCGTTACGGCGAGCCGGAGGAAGTCGCCGGCGTCGTCCGCTTCCTGCTCGGCGCGGAAGCGAGCTACATCAACGGGCAGGTGATTGCCGTCGACGGCGGTTTTACGGCAGCGGGGATAATCCCGCGCACGCCGTAAGATCAGGCTTCTTAGCTGACGCGGTTGTTGGCGAGCAGGAGGTTAGGGGCGTTCTCCGCGCCGGCTTTTGTGAGATCGCCGGTCGCGACCTCCGTCCAGCGGGAGCCGACGATGGCGGCCTTGCTGGCGCCGGAGATGAGGTTGTCGGCAATCAGCGCCTGGCCGGCGCCTTCGACCACCGATGCGGCAATGCCGATCTCCGTCTTGCGGATGACATTGCCGGTGGCTGTGATGTCGCGGAGATAGGGGCCGAAGCCGAGGTTCAGGCCCTGCCGCGCGTTTTCGATGACGTTGCCGGTGATGGCGAGATCCGCCTCGCCACCGATCCCGGCTCCGACGCCGATGCCGGTAGTCGGATCATCCGTCGGCAGGCGGGTGCCGCCATGGATGTTGCGGACCAGATTGCCGGAACAGACGGCGAGGTGCCCACCATAATCCTTGAGATTGGCGAAGGAGATGCCGAATCCCGCATCGTCCACGATGTTGTTGGAGACCACAGCGCCCTCGAAGGCGAACTCGACGTAAAGCGCCTTTTCGCCCGAGCGCGTCGCCTGGTTGCCGATGATCTGCACGTTGTCGGACGAGAAGGCGCGGATGGCGGAGAAATCGCAGTTGTCGATGCGATTATCCGTGATGATGACGCCGTTCGCCTTCGATAGATTGATGCCGTTGCCGTTCTGGCCGGTGCCGCCGGAGCGCGCCGGAATGTCGCCGATCCGGTTGCCGCGCACGATGGAGTTGTCGTCGCTTTCCGTCTCCCGCGAGATCAGGATGCCGCGGTCACCGCAATCGGTGAGGACGTTATCGGTGATCGAGAAGCCGGCGGACTGCCTGATATGGATACCCGCGCTTCGCGTTCCGGCGATGCGGCAACGCTCGATGCGGCCGGCGCTGCTGGCGAGCACGAGGCCGTAGGCCGCGCTGCCGACGCCTTCGCAATCCTCGATCACGACCGAAGCGATTCCGTCCGCGTAGAGGAGGCCGCCATCCTCGTCCATCGACAGCCCCGCGCCGTCGAGTATGAGCCCTTGCAGGCGAAGCCGCGCGCCATGGCGGGCGCGGAGCAGCGAGTGGCCGCCGGTGAAGACCAGTCGGCTCCGGCCGGGCACGCCGATCAACTGCGTGCCGTCGGGCAGATCGATGTCGGCGACGCTGTAGCGGCCGGGCGGAAGGAACAGCGGCAGCTTGCGCGCCTGCGCCTCCGCGAGCGCCTTCGTGAAGGCGGCGTTCTGGTCGGGCGCGCCGGACCTGACGCCGAGCGTGCCCGCATCCAGCGCGCCTGACCAGACCGGTTGGGCACGGGCGGTCGCGGCCAGCGGCACGAGGGCGGCACCCGTCACGATGCTGCGTCGGGTGAGCGAGAGACTCATGCCTTCATGCTCGCCAGGACATCCTCCACCGGTTGAGGAGAAACCTGGATCAAGCCGCTGAAAGGCCCGTCGATCTCCAGCACCATGAAGATGGAACTGGAGATCGCGGCGGCGCAGATCATCAGGGAGACGAGCACCAGAACATTCGGCGGAGCATTGTAGCCGAAGCTCGCGAAGATCACGACGAACCAGAGGATCAGCACGATCAGGAGCGAGGAGGAGAAGGTTGCCTGCGCATCCGCGATCAGGGTCCAGCGCTGCTCGATGACACGCTGCACGTCGGAACGGGCCTGCGCGGCGAGGCTCGCCTGACGCGGCGTGCCGGTCGCCAGGTCGTCGATATGCAGTTCCAGGTCGGTCAGCATCCCCCAGGCCCGGTCGTCCTTCACCAGCCAGAGATCCCCGGCGCGCGACCAGGTTCGCGTCAGCACCATCTCGGTGTAGCCGATCAGCTGTTGGCGCTGGCCTTCGGCGTCGGGTCCATAGGCGCGCAAGGTCGTATCCAGGAGGATGAGGCGGGTTGCGAATTGATGTACGTCGCGATCGACGGCATCGAAGCTACCCTTCACCGAGGTGACGAAGAGCCCGAGTACGAGGCTCGCCATCACGGACACCATGCCGACGCCGAGCTTGATGACGTCGTGCGTTTCCTTGTTGCGAAGGCGGGCGGGAAGGCGAAGCTGGCCCCAGAGGGTCAGCAGGACAACGCCCGCCAGAAGCACGAAGATGCCGAACGCAATTCCAAGATCCGCCATGCCGCCCCGGCCCGCTCGCGGGAGACGACGGATCTCCCGGCTGGATGAGAGCCTATGGCAGTTTAAGGAAGGATTGAAGGCCGCGATTGGCGGCCGGACGGGGACGACAGCGCCGGATCAGTCCTGCCGCGGCGCGGAAGCCTTCTTCTCGCGGTAGCTGATCATGGGTTCGAGGATCTGCGCCTCGTCGATCCAGCGTGCGACACGCTGCTGGCTGGGCAGCAGCGTCACGAGACGCATCCTGTCGTTCATCTCCGTCATCTTGGCGACGACGTTGGCGGGATTGCGCCGCTTCAGCGCCTTGACCGTATCGACGCCGGCGGCGCGCAGCAGTTCGGCATAGCCGACGGCGATGCCGCGCACGCGCATGAGATCGGCCACATTGGCCCAGCGCAGGATATCGCTTTCCGGAATGCCCGTCTCCTCGGCGAGCTGCTTGCGCGCCCTCGGCGTTTCCGACCGCGCGAGCAGGGCCGTCGTGGAACGAATTCCAACAGCTTTGAGCTTGCTGGCGTAGAAAGCGCCAACGCTCTCCATATCAGCGATCGAGTAGGACGGCATGCCGGCTCCGGAGGGGAAACTTTCCCTAAGGCAGAAGCACGGCCTTCGCTAGGGGGTATGTGGTGGCTAAGCCTGGAATCCGCCCCAAAGTCGACACATTCCTCAAGGGGCCTGCGTCAGAGGAACTGGTTGAGCCCGGGGATGGCCTGCAGGAGGTCGTCGACCGGCTGGTCGCCGGCCTTTTCCCGGAGAAACGCCACGGTTTCTTCGGCGATCGGCTGAATTTCCGGCAGGTCCAGCCCGAGCGCCTGCAACTCACCGAAGACCTCGAAAAGGCCGCCACCGCCACCGGCCGGTGAACTCTGCGGCTCCGGATCGATGAAGCCGTCCGCGCCGGGTATGCGCGCGGCGATCTCGCTCATCTTCTCCGCCGATCCCTCGCGATAGAGAAAGGACAGGATCACCGTGACCGCGCTGCGCGCCGTCATCTCGTCAACGCCCACATTGCGGGTGATGCGCTGAATCAGTTCGTCCATGACCGTCTCCAAGAGGCTCGCTTTCTGCGCGATAAGTCGGCACGTCGGGTGAAAAGACAAGCAGCTTATGCGGCTTCCTCCGATTGTCCCCGCCCGCGCCGATCCTGTAAGACGGTGGCAGCAAGGGCTCGCAGCGTCGGGCCCGATGATGAATTTTCGAAAGGCAGGATGTTCCGAATGGCCGATCTCGAGCGGGTTCTGAAGCGCATTGACGAAGATCTGGACCAGAGCCTCGACCGGCTCTTCTCGCTGCTGCGCATTCCCTCCATCTCAGCCGATCCGACCTTCAAGGCGGATTGCCGCCGCGCCGCGGAATGGTGCGCCGCCACCCTGTCCGAAGTCGGCTTCGAGGCGTCCGTGCGCGACACGCAGGGGCACCCGATGGTCGTCGGTCATTATACCGGCGCGGGCGAGGGCGCCCCGCATGTCCTCTTCTACGGCCATTACGACGTGCAGCCGGTCGATCCGCTGGATCTCTGGGAAACGAGCCCCTTCGAACCGTCGCTGGCCGAGGTGGAAGGCGAGAAGCGGATCGTCGGGCGCGGCTCGGCCGACGACAAGGGCCAGCTGATGACCTTTGTGGAGGCGGCGCGCGCCTGGTTCGCTGAAACCGGCGGCCTGCCGGTCAACGTCACCGTACTCTTCGAGGGCGAGGAAGAATCCTCCAGCCCCAGCATGATCCCGTTCCTCACCGCCAATGCGAAGGAACTGACCCGCGACGTGGCGCTGGTCTGCGACACCAATATGTGGAACCGGAAGACGCCGGCGATCGCGACCATGCTGCGCGGCCTCGTCTATGACGAAGTCATCATCCAGGCGGCCTCCCGCGACCTGCATTCCGGTCTCTACGGTAGCGCCGCGCGCAACCCGATCCACGTGCTGACCCGCATCCTCGCCGACCTTCGCGACGAGAACGGACACATCAAGATCCCCGATTTCTACGAAGGCGTGCCGGAGCTCAGCGACGAGCAGAAGGCGAGCTGGGACCGTCTAGGCTTCGATCAGGCGGAGTTCCTGGGCGGCGTCGGCCTGTCGGTGCCGGCGGGCGAGCGGGATCGCTCCGTGCTGGAGCAGATCTGGTCGCGGCCGACGCTGGAAGTGAACGGCATCGTCGGCGGCTATATCGGCGAGGGCGCCAAGACGGTGATCCCCGCGAAGGCTTCCGCCAAGGTGTCGTTCCGGCTCGTCGGCGAGCAGGACCCGGACAAGATCCGCGCGGCCTTCCGCGCCTTCGTCACCGCACGGGCGCCGGAGGATTGCAAGGTGACGTTCCTCTCGCATGGCGGCGACCGCGCCGTCAGCCAGCCCACCGACAGCGACTTCGTCCAGAAGACGCGCAAGGCGCTCTCCGACGAGTGGAACACGGAGGCCGCGCTGATCGCCATGGGTGGGTCGATCCCGATCGTCACCCAGTTCAAGCGGCACCTCGGAATGGATTCCGTATTGGTGGGCTTCGGTCTCGACGACGACCGTATCCATTCGCCGAACGAGAAGTACAATCTTTCCTCCTTCCACGGCGGCACGCGCTCCTGGGCGCGTATCCTCGGCGAACTCGGCGCCGGAAAGAACCTGGCATGAGCGTCGAGATCAGCAATATCTGCGTCTTCTGCGGCTCCAGTCCCGGCTTCCGGCAGGAATACATCGATAGCGCGCGAGCGCTCGCGACCGCCATGGCGGCGCGCGGCATCGGCCTTGTCTATGGCGGTGGCCATGTCGGGCTGATGGGGGCGGTGGCGGATGCGTCGCTATCCGCCGGTGCTTCGGTGGTCGGCATCATTCCGGAAGCGCTGATGAACCGCGAGCTCGGCCACAAGGGCCTGACGGAGCTTCACGTCGTCGGCTCCATGCATGAGCGCAAGGCGATGATGGCGGACCGCTCCGACGCCTTCGTGACTTTGCCCGGCGGGCCCGGCACCATGGAAGAGATGTTCGAAGCCTGGACATGGGCGCAACTCGGCTACCACCACAAGCCCGTGGGATTCCTGAACACGGCCGGGTTCTACGACCGGCTTTTCGAATTCATCGACTTCCAGGTCGCGGAAGGCTTCATGAAGCAGCCGCACCGCGACATGCTGATCGTGGAGAACGATCCGGACACGCTGCTCGACCGCCTCGCGGGCTACGAGCCGCCGCGTGTCCATAAGTGGATCGAGCGCGAGCAGACCTGAGCCTTGCGAAGCTCGCAAAGTGGAGCGGCCCTGCGGCCGCTCCACTCAGTCGCGGGAAACGTCTCAGTCCCGTGACCTGCCGGAAAGGTGGTCGATCTCGGCAAGATCCTCGGCGGAAAGCTTCCAGTCCGCGGCGCGGGCATTCTGCTCCACCTGCTCCGGACGCGTGGCGCCGGCGATGACGCTGGAAACCGCCGGCTGGGCGGCGAGCCAGGAAAAGGCGAGCTCCACCATCGTATGGCCGCGCGCCTCGGCGAAGCCCTTGAGCTTCTCCACCGTGCCGAGATTTTCATCCGTCATGTAGCGGTCGGCGAGCCGCGCCGTCTTGGCGAAGCGCGTGTCGTCCGCCGGCTTCCGGTCGCGGCTGTACTTGCCGGTCAAAAGTCCGCTCGCCAGCGGGAAATAGGGCAGGAGGCCGAGGCCATATTCCTGCGCCATGGGGATCAGGTCGCTCTCCGCCTCGCGCACGAGGAGGCTGTATTCGTCCTGCAGCGAGACATAGCCGGCGAAACCGCGATCGCGCGCGGTCCACTGCGCCTCCACTACCCGCCAGGCCGGCACGTTGGAGCAGCCGTAATAGCGGATCTTGCCCTGCGTCACGAGGTCGTCGAGCGCCCGCAGCGTCTCTTCCTGCGGGGTCAGCGGATCGAATCTGTGCAGCTGGTAGAGATCGATCCAGTCGGTCTTCAGGCGCTTCAGGCTGCTTTCCACCGCCGTCATGATGTAGCGGCGCGCCCCGCCTTTCAGGCCCTTCTCCTCGTCGAAGGTGGCCCCGAACTTGGTGGCGAGCACCACATCCGCCCGGCGCGGGCCGAGGATCTGCCCCAGCGCACTTTCGGACGCACCATGCGGATCGCCGTAGATGTCCGCCGTGTCGAGCAGGGTGATGCCCGCATCCATCGCCTTGTGCACCACCGCGCGCGATTGCTCGACGTCGATATGCCAGCCGAAATTGTTGCAGCCGAGCCCGACGGCCGAGACGCGAAGGCCCGATTTTCCGAGATTCCGGATTTCCATATGCTGCTCCTGGCGTGAAAGGTTCGTGCTGGAACATAAGGCGCTTTCCGGCCGGTCAACCCCTTGGTCGCCTCCTTGGCCGGCCCCTTGGTCGCCGAGGCGGGCTAATGAAAGAAGATCTCGCAAGCCGCTTCCCGGTCGCCGAATCCATATCGAGGTTCTTTGTTGTTTGAGAACAAACAAGCAACATGGTATGGCTTTATCGGGCTGGCTGCAGCCGTCGGATTCCGCAGGATCGTGGGGAGGGTGGAAGCTTGGTCATCAAGAGCACGGACGCGCTGGTCGTCATCGACGTCCAGAACGATTTCTGCAACGGCGGTGCGCTGGCGGTGCCCGATGGCGATGCGGTCGTCCCCGTCATCAACGCGCTGATGCCCCGCTTCCGGACCGTGGTCCTGACGCAGGACTGGCATCCGGCAAGTCACGGATCCTTCGCGAGCTCGCACGAAGGCAGGCAACCCTTCGATATGGTCGAGATGTTCTACGGCGATCAGGTGCTCTGGCCGGACCATTGCGTGCAGGGCACGAGGGGCGCGGACTTTCATCCCGATCTGGAAACGGTGCCGGCTACGTTGATCGTCAGGAAGGGCCTGAACGAGCGGGTCGACAGCTACTCCGCGTTTCAGGAAAACGATCGTGCGACGTCCACCGGCCTTGCGGGCTATCTCCGCGGGCGCGGTGTGGAGCGGGTGTTCCTGGCTGGTCTCGCGCTGGACTACTGCGTCCGCTACTCCGCGCTGGATGCCCGACTTCAGGCTTTTGAGGCCGTTGTTGTCGAAAATGCCTGCCGCGGAATTGGCGATCTTCAGGAGACCCGGGAGAGTTTCGCGAAAGCTGGTGTGGAACTGGTCTCAATGAATTGATCTCTTTTTTATGGTGCACTGCAATATAGCCGCGTATTTATATTACACTGTGTCGTATTATTGCGAGAGGTTCTAATTTTCGGAAGGCATTTACTCCCGCTATACGGATATGATAAGGCTGGACTATCAAAGAGTTCTGTCCCGCGTCAGAGGCGGTCGAAGTGATGCTGCTCGACGAATGTCTTGGTTTCCTGCACTATGCCGAAGCTGATGCCGATACGCGCTCGGCACGACTGATGGCGCAGTCCTTCCGTCACTTCGCTGAAAGCGATCCGGAGGTTGCCCACGCGCTCCTGCACGGTGACGTTCTGGTTTTCGCGCGCCACATAAGAGACTGCACCACCGAAGCGGACAGGCTCGTCCAGGCCCTCCGTGCGTCGTCGCAGCAGCCGATTTGTGTGCCCCGGTTTGCAGCCGAGTTCATCCGCCTCGGCGACACGATGGAGTTCCTGGAGTACATCCGGGTGACGTCTCCGGTGCTCGCGAGACGGATGGCTGCCAAGTCGCTTCTGGCGTGGACCCGTTCCCAGCCGGATATCGAGGCCGATCTCCGGGCCGGGAACGTCGCGGGGTTGAGGCGTCACATCGAGGCCTGCGTGTCCGACGCCACCTCGCTGCTGGAGGGCCTCAGGCGGGAAGCCGGACTGGGGCGGGAAGCGGGACTGGGAGGCGGCGCCTTCAGTCTCGCCTGCCACTAGGTTCTGAACTCATTAAGGGTTGAGCTTCTGGTCGAAGGCTGATTCACCTGTTCGGGGAGGAGCATGGTGATGGCGCGTTACGATCTCAGCGA
>NZ_FOFG01000024.1 GCF_900110915.1 Faunimonas pinastri | reverse complement strand
ACGTCCAGCCGAGGCGCCGGCTCATCGGCGAAGACCGGCTCCTCCATGAAAACCACGGAAAAGCCCCGCGCCGCCCGCACCAGAAGATGCTGCGGACGCTGATACACAAAGTCCCAGCGCAAATGCGAAAGACAGACAAGAAGGGGGGTGAGAACATCAGCCCGGCACGAAAGATTTTCACCATCGGAGGCGAGAGCTAAAAGATCCTTAGCCACGGAAACCTTTTGATCCATGAAATCAATCTCCCACCACCCCATGGGAACATGAACCTAATCTGAATTACTACGTTCCACACAAGCTCATTATCGTAACGACAGGTTGCGTCATCGGGACTTGGGATTGCCCCTTCCCGCGCGGAGGCGCCATTGTTCGACTCATTCTTCATGGCCGGCTTCGAATGTTCGTCGCACCGCCGCGCCGATGGCCGACGGCTCGATCTCCTGGCCTCCTCGGGGCACGACCGGCTCGCGGAATCCGATTACCGCCGCATCGGGGATCTGGGGCTTCGCGTGGCCCGCGACGGCCTCCGGTGGCACCTGATCGAAACCGCGCCCGGGCATTACGACTGGAGTTCGTTCCTGCCGATGCTGCGCGCATCGCACAGGAACGGCGTCCATGTGTTCTGGGATCTCTGCCATTACGGCTGGCCGGACGACATCGACATCTGGTCGCCGGAGTTCGTAGAGCGGTTCGGCAAATTTGCCGCAGCCGCCGCACGGCTGATCCGCGAGGAAACGGGCGAGACACCGATGGTCTGCCCGGTCAACGAGATCTCCTACTGGGCCTGGGCCGGGGCCGAGGTGGGCAAGATGAACCCGGCCGCGCATGGCCGTGCGGCCGAACTGAAGCGGCAGCTCGTGCGCGTCGCCCTGGCCGCCATCGAGGCGGTGCGCGAGATCGATCCGCAGGCGCGGTTTCTCTTCGCCGAGCCGGCCATCCATGTCGACGGCGGCAGCGGCCCGGCGGAGCACCAAGCCGAGGCGGAAAATTACCGGCTTTCCCAATTCGAGGCCTACGACATGCTGACCGGCCTGGCCGCCCCCGAACTCGGCGGCACGCCCGGTCACCTGGACCTCGTCGGCATGAACTATTACCCGGACAACCAGTGGTATCTCCACGGCAGCACCATTCCGCTCGGGCACCACGCCTATCAGCCGTTTCGCGCGATGCTGGCAGAGGTCTTCCGGCGATACGGACGTCCCATCGTGGTGTCGGAAACCGGCGCGGAAGGGACCGCCCGGCCGGCGTGGCTGCACTATGTCGCCAGCGAAGTGGAGGCCGCGATCGCGGGCGGGATCCCCGTGGAGGGGATCTGCATCTACCCGGTGGCGGATTGTCCCGGCTGGGAAGATGAACGGGTCCGCCCCCTGGGCCTGTTGTCCGAACCGGGGCCGGAGGGAACACGGGAGATCTACGGACCGCTGGCCGACGAAATGAGGCGGCAGGAGCAAGATCGGGCTCCGGCGGATGTCGCCCGTCGGCGGCCGCGAATTCCCAAAGAGCTTCGGATCGGACCATGAACAAGCCGGTCGGAGCGGGCGAGCCGTCACCGGGACGGGCCGACGCGGCGATGGCGTTCACGGCCACCCCGCCAGCCTACCTGCGTTCCTCGCTGGCCTTCGCGATCCACTATGTCCGGCAACGGGCCCTCCTGTTCCTCAGCCTGGCGCTGGTCGCCACGGCCGCGTCATCCTGCTCGGTCGGCGTGCAGTACGGCATGAAGCTTCTGGTGGACGCGCTTTCCGGCAGCCAGGCCAGCCACAGCGCCGCATGGTGGGCGCTCGGCCTCTTCCTGGCGCTGATCGCGGGCGAAGCCGTGCTGTGGCGAAGCAGCGGCTGGCTTGCCGCGCGCACCACGATCGCGGTCGGGGTCGATATCCGGCTGGACCTCCTGACCTACATGACCGGCCACCCGATCCGGTATTTCCAGGACAATCTCGCCGGCGCGCTTGGCCACCGGATCACCGCCACCGCCGGCGCCTTCGGGCTGCTCACCAACCGCTCGGTGTGGGACGTCGCGCCGCCGGTCATCAACTTCGTCGGCGCGATCATCATCTTCGCCGCCTTCGACATCTGGATGGCGGTCACCCTGGGGCTCTTCGCCGTGGCGATCACCGCCGGACTGATCCTGTTCGGCATCCGGGGAAGACCGCTTCACCGCGCCTATGCCGAACAGGCGGGCAGGGTGGGTGGCGAGCTGATCGACGTGATCACCAATATCTGGGCGATAAAGGCGTTCTCCGCCCAGAACCGCGAGCGGGAGCGCCTGACGGGCGCCTTCACGGCGGAGGCGCGCGCACAGCGGCGGAGCTGGATGTACACGGAAACGAGCCGCGTCCTGCACGATGTGCTGCTCCTGATCATGGCCGGCACCATGCTGATCTGGTCGCTCGTCCTCTGGGAACGGGGCGCGATCTCGGCCGGCGACGTCGTGGTGGTCAGCGCCATGACCTTCCGCATCCTGCATGGCTCGCGCGATCTGGCGCTGGCGCTCGTCGACATGACGCAGCAGCTGACCTATCTCGGCGAAACCCTGAAGATCGTCGGCCAGCCGCATGCCATCGCCGACGCGCCGCAGGCCCGCCCCTTCCACCGCAAGGAGGGGCGGATCACCTTCCGGGACGTGACTTTCGGCTATACGGCCGGGCGTCCGGTCTATCGCAGGCTCAACCTGGAGATACCGGCCGGGCAGACCGTCGGCATCGTGGGACCGTCGGGCACCGGCAAGTCCACGCTGGTCCACCTCGTCCAGCGCCTGCATGAAGTCGACGAGGGCGTGATCCTGATCGACGGCCAGCCTCTTGCCGGGATCACGCAGGACAGCCTGCGCGCCGCCATCGCCGTGGTGCCGCAGGAGGTGTCGCTGTTTCACCGCTCGGTGATGGAGAACATCCGCTTTGCCCGGCCCGGCGCCACGGATGCGGCCGTCACGGCGGCGGCGCGGGCGGCCTATTGCCACGACTTCATCTGCAACCTCCCGGACGGATACGAGACGCTGGTGGGCGAACGCGGCACGAAGCTCTCCGGCGGCCAGCGCCAGCGGGTCGGCATCGCCCGCGCTTTCCTCAAGGACGCGCCTGTCCTGATCCTCGACGAGGCGACGTCCGCGCTGGACACGCAGTCGGAAATGGAGGTGCAGTCGGCGTTATCGGAACTGATGCGGGACCGGACGGTGCTGGCGGTGGCGCATCGCCTTTCCACGGTGGTGGGGCTCGACCGGATCCTCGTGCTGATGGACGGCACCATCGTGGAGGACGGGCCGCCGGACGAGTTGCGCCGAGGAAACGGCATCTTCGCCCATATGTGGTCGCTGCAGGCGAAGGGGCTGGCGGTGGAGGAGGTCGAAAGGAACGAGACGGCGAAGGTGTCGACCGATCGTGGCGGCCCGACCCTGGGCCTTCACGCGTGAAATCCGGGCAAGGCGATGCTCGTTTCTCCCCGGTGTGGCACCAAACCGCGCCCCCTGCGGCTTGAGCTTCCTTGAAGAGGCAGCTTGAACTGCTACTTCAGTATTTTACCGCCGGAGCGCCTCGACGATCAGCGAGCGGTTCCGGAACGACGGCGGACGGAGCGGAACATGATCAGCTTGAAGATCAACGGGCAGAGCCACGATGTCGACGTTCCCGGCGACATGCCCCTTCTCTGGGTTCTCCGTGACGTGGTCGGACTGACCGGCACGAAGTTCGGCTGCGGCATCGCCCAGTGCGGCGCCTGCACGGTTCATATCGACGGCAAGCCGGTCCGGTCCTGCGTGATGAACGTATCGGCCGTGGGCGACCGGCCGATCACCACAGTGGAAGCGGTGGGCGAGACGCCCGCGGGCAAGAAGGTGCAGGAAGCCTGGCTCGACCTCGAAGTGGTCCAGTGCGGCTATTGCCAGTCCGGCCAGGTCATGTCCGCCACCGCCTTGCTGACGCGCAATCCCCGGCCTTCCGACGCCGATATCGACGCGGCCATGGCGGGCAATATCTGCCGGTGCGGCACCTATCCGCGCATTCGGGCGGCCATCAAGAAAGCCGCGGAAGTCTGAGCGGCGGGAGCGGGATCATGGCAAAGAAGATTTCCGGCCCGAGCTACGGGCTTCTCGAACCCGGTGACCTCTCCGTCACCTCGCGGCGGCGCTTCCTCCAGGGCGGCGGCGCGGGCCTGCTGATGGGCTTCGTCTGGCTGCGCAACGGCAAGGCTTGGGCGGCGGGCGAGGAACCCAGCCTCAAGGTCATCGGCGGCGGCGACAATAACGGCGGCAACACCTTCCAGGGCTTCCAGCCCGGCGGGTTCATCCGCATCGCAGGCGACGGCAAGATCACCTTCATCATCCCCAACACGGAGATGGGCCAGGGCATCTATACCGGCGAATCCATGTTGATCGCGGAAGAGCTGGAAGTCGGCCTCGACCAGATCACCGTCATTCCCGCCCCGCCGAACGAACAGCTGTACCAGCAGCCGATCTTGAAATCGCAGGCGACCGGCGGCTCCACGTCCATTCGCGGCGCGTGGATACCGCTGCGGCAGGCCGGAGCGGCAGCCCGCACCATGCTGGTTGCCGCCGCGGCCGCCCGTTGGGGCGTTCCCGCCGGCGAGTGCACCGCGGAGCGCGCCGTGGTGAAGCACGGGCCGACGGGCCGCACACTCGGCTATGGCGAGCTGGTGGACGATGCCAGCAAGCAGACTGTGCCCGCCGATATCGTCCTCAAGGATCCCAAGGACTTCAAGCTCGTCGGCAAGCCCGCCAAGCGCATCGACACGCCCAGCAAGGTCAACGGCTCGGCGCTCTACGGCATCGATGTTCGCCTGCCCGGCATGAAGATCGCGGCGGTCGAGGTCTGCCCGGTGGTCGACGGCAAGCTGAAGGACGTGGACACCCGCCCGGCCCGGGCCGTTCCCGGCGTCGTCGACGTGGTGAAGCTCGACAATGCCGTCGCGGTCATCGGCGATCATTTCTGGGCCGCGCGCCAGGGTCTGGCAGCGCTCGACATCAACTGGGACAACGGCTCCAAGGAAAACGTCTCCACCCAGCGGATCGTCGAAGACCTGAAGACCGCCTCGGAAGTCGGCAAGCCCGTGATGGGCCGCACCGTGGGCGACGTCGCGGCCGGCTTCCGCAACGCGGCCAAGACGGTTGAAGCGGTCTACCAGCTTCCCTTCCTGGCGCACGCGACCATGGAGCCGATCAACACCACGGTCCATGTGCGGCCGGATGCCTGCGAGATCTGGGTGGGCACGCAGGCGCCGACCGCTGTCCAGAAGGCGGCGGCGGACCTGACGGGGCTGCCGGTGGAGAAGGTGATCGTCAACAACTACATGATCGGCGGCGGCTTCGGACGTCGCCTGATCGCCGATTCCATCGTGCAGGCGGTGAACATCGCCAAGCAGGTGAGCTACCCGGTCAAGGTCATCTGGACGCGCGAGCAGGACATCAAGCACGATCTGTTCCGGCCCGCTTATTACGATCACATCAAGGCCGGTCTCGGCGCGGACGGCATGCCGACGGTCTTCACCGACCGGGTCACCGGCGGGTCCGTGCTCGGCTCCTACCTGCCGAAGGGTCTCCCGGAAGGCGTGCTGGATACCGACGCGATCGAAGGGGCGGCGGAAACTCCCTACGACTTCCCCGCCACGCAGGTGGACTGGGTGCGCAAGGACCCGCCGATCAAGGTGAACTGGTGGCGCGGGGTCGGTCCCACCCACAATGTCTTCGTCGTGGAAAGCTTCATCGACGAGATGGCGCAGGCGGCGGGCAAGGATCCGGTGGAATATCGCCGCGCTTTGCTCGGCAAGAACCCGCGCGCTCTGGCCGTGCTCAATCTGGCCGCCGAGAAGGCCGGCTGGGGCGAAAAGCTTCCGGACCGCACGGGACGCGGCATCTCGCTGCACGATTCCTTCGGCAGCTATCTCGCGGTGGTGCTGGAGACCAGTGTCAGCCCGGCCGGCGAGGTGAAGCTGCGCCGCATCACGGCAGCCGTGGATTGCGGCATCAACATCAACCCGAACTCGGTGAAGGCGCAGGTGGAAGGCGGCTTCGTCTTCGGCCTCTCGGCCGCGCTTTACAACGGCATCACCCTGGCCAACGGCCAGGTCGAGCAGAACAATTTCAACGATTACCGGCAGATCCGCATCAACGAGATCCCGCCGTTCGAGGTGCATATCGTCGCCAGCGGCGAAAATCCGGGCGGACTGGGCGAATCCGGCACGGTTTCCGCCGCGCCGTCGCTCGGCAACGCGATCTTCGCGGCGACCGGCGTGCGCCTTCGCACCCTGCCCTTCGACAGGGAAGAGCTCCGCCAGAAGGGCAGCGACGGCAGCGTTCTCTCGATGGTGGCGCCCGTCGGCCTCGCCGTCGCGGGCCTTGCCTCCTCCGATGGGGCAAAGACAAGTTCCGACCCGGCCCGGCCGGATCTTTCCCTTTCCTCTGAGATGGTGTGAGCACGGTAATGAAGCGTTGGGGGCTGGCTCTTCTTGCCGTTATCGTCATCCTGATCGTCGCGGTCGGAGCCTTTCTTTTCATCCCGCACCGCCTTGAGGAGGTGTCGGCACCGCAGGGCATGCCGACCGGGCAGGCCCTGGTCCAGCGCGGCGAGTACCTCGCCCGCGCGGCCGATTGCGTGGCCTGCCACACCGCGCCGGGCGGCAAGCAATATGCCGGGGGGCTGCCGTTCAAGCTGCCGGTCGGCACGATCTATGCGCCCAACATCACGCCGGACAAGCGCAGCGGCATCGGCGACTGGTCGGACGCGGAGTTCGTGCGCGCCATGCATCACGGCGTCGGCAAGAACGGCGAGGATCTCTATCCCGCCTTCCCCTATGCCTCCTACGCGCTGATGACGACGGAAGACGCGCTAGCGGTGAAAGCCTATCTCTTCACCCTCGCCCCGGTGCAGGCGGACACCCCGGCCAATACGCTGAAGTTCCCCTTCGACCAGCGCCGCCTGATGCGGTTCTGGAAGCTGCTCTTCCTGCCCGGCCATCGCTTCCAGCCGGATAACGGCAAGTCGCCCGACGTGAACCGAGGCGCCTACCTAGTCGAAGCCCTCGCCCATTGCGGCGAATGCCATACCCCCCGCAACTTCATGTACGGGCTCGACAACGCCCACAAGTTCGCAGGCGCGGTAACTGAGGGCTGGAAGGCCTACAACATCACGTCCAGCAAGACCGCCGGGCTCGGCGACTGGTCGGATCAGCAGGTGGCGGACTACCTGTCCACCGGCCATGCCGACAAGCGCGGCTCCGCCGCCGGCAACATGGGCGAGGCCGTCTCGCTCAGCCTGCGCCACCTCACGCCCGACGATATCCGCTCCATGGTCGCCTATCTCCGCACGATTCCGTCGCAGGGGACGGCGACGACCGAGTCCGCGGTGGATCTCGATCCGCCTGCCCTGAAGGCATCCACTCCCTATTCGCCGACGCCGGACGAATTGCAGGACGCGAGCCTTGGTCTGCAGATCTTCCAGAGTGCCTGCGCCAGCTGTCACGCCTGGAACGGGGAAGGCCTGCAATCGCCGCACGCGGCGCTGATCGGCAGCCAGACGGCAAACGATCCGGAGGGCACCAACCTGATCCAGGTGATCCTGCGGGGAGCCAAGCTGGAGACCAACCAGGGCACGATCGCCATGCCGGCCTTCGGCAAGGCCTACAGCGACGCTGAGATCGCCGCGGTCAGCAATTACGTGAT
Source organism: Faunimonas pinastri (assembly GCF_900110915.1). GTDB lineage: Bacteria > Pseudomonadota > Alphaproteobacteria > Rhizobiales > Afifellaceae > Faunimonas > Faunimonas pinastri. The sequence continues at coordinate 20,115 of NZ_FOFG01000024.1, read as the reverse complement.
CGCCCATTTCGGCAACAAGAAGCCGGCGATCACGCCGGAGGACGTGGCCAAGGCCCGCGCCTTCTGACACGCCTTTCGGCGGGCGGTTCTGCCGCCCGCCGAACCCGCCGGCGACCGACGGCAGGAACGGAACGCACCGAGACGCCTTCTTAGCGACACGCCTGATTTCGGCAGGACATTCCGCCGCTCAGGCTGACGCAAGGAGACGACCGACGTGAGCGAGGACCCAAACACCCCTGCCCCCGGCTCGACCGCGCTGTTGATCGTCGACATGATCAACGATCTGGATTTCGGTGGCGGCAAGAGCATGCGGCCGGCCGTGCAAAAGGCGGCGGAGGCCATCGCCAAGCTCCGCGCCGAGGCGGACAAAGCGCATGTGCCGGTCGTCTACGTCAACGACAATTACGGCCAGTGGCATTCCCAGCAGTCGAAGATCGTCGAGTACTGCATGCGCGAGGGAAGCCACGGGCGGGACATTATCAGGACGATCGCGCCGCGCGAGGACGACTACTTCATCATCAAGCCGCAGTTTTCGGGGTTCTACTCCACCAACCTTCCCGTATTGCTGCCCCAGATCGGCGTCAGCCGCCTGATCCTGACGGGCATAGCCGCCGATATCTGCATCCTCTTCACCGCCGCCGACGCGCATATGCGGGAATACGATCTCTGGGTGCCGCGCGATGCGGTCGCCAGCCAGGACGGGCAGCGGACCGAATGGGCGCTGGAGATCATGAAGACCAGCATGGACGCGGAAACCCGACCGACGGACGAGTTCGCTCTGGCTGAATGGATCGAGCGAGCCGACAGCGACTGACCTTGGCCGCCGAGCGCGCCGTCTTGCTCAGAGATGAGGGTTGCGTGAGCGGAAGCGTTCCACCAGTTCGCTGTTGCGTTCCGCCGCGCCCGGCATGTTGGCGCTGATATAGACCGGCACGTCCTCGCCGGCGGCGGTCAGGCGCTGCGCGGCTTCGGCAAGAAGGCCGTTCAGGATCGCCGCTCCCACGACGGTGGAAATCGGCGCGGTGCGCAGGCCGCCACCGAGGTCGACCACCGCATCGCCGGCCGGTCCCTTGTTGTCGAGCACGATATCGGCGACCTCGGCCAGTCGCTCCCGCCCGTTGGCAGCCGCGCGGGAATAGATCTCCGACGTCACGGCGATCACCGTCGCGCCACGCTCGCGTCCGATATGGGCCGCCTCCACCGGCACCGCGTTCACGCCGCTGTTGGAGAAGACGAACATCACGTCGCCGGCGCCGATCGCATAACGCGACAGCACGATGGCTGCGAGCCCGGGCGTTCGCTCCAGCGCAGAACCCGCGACCGCTCCCTCATGCAGCATCACGGTGCTCGCCAGAACCGGGACGACGCAGGCAAGCCCGCCGGCGCGATAATGGCCTTCCTCGGCCATCATGTGGGAATGGCCCGTGCCGAAGACATAGACCAGCCGGTCGTCGCGGATCGTTCGCACCAGCGCAGCCGCCGCCGCCTCGAACGCATCTTCCTGCCCGTCCACCACCGTCGCCACCCGCCCGGCGGCATCCGCCAGATAAGCCTTCATCCCATTCATGCTCATCCCCTCACCTCCCCCGTCGCATCCCGTGGCGCGCCCCTCGTCGCGCGCTCACGTTGCGCGCTCCCGTCGCGCAATGTCGATCATCCCGTCCGCAGCCGCGCGGTATCGTTCAAAGGCCGCCTCATAAAGAGCGTGATTCTCGAGATCCGGTTCATGCCGGCGTGAAATGCTGCTGGATGCAGCGACCGCTTCGCGCACGGAACCGAAGCGCCCGATGGAAACCGCGGCGAGGAGAGCCGCCCCCTTCGCGCCGAACTCGGTCCCTTCCGGCACCACGACAGGCACACCCGTCACATCCGCCAGCATCTGCGTCCAGAATCGGCTTCGCGAAGCACCGCCCACCAGCCGTACCTCGGAAATCGGCTGTTCCATCACGGAGTAGCAGTCGCGAATGGCGAACATCATGCCTTCGTAGACAGCGCGGACGAGATGGGCGCGTCGATGCGCGGGAGTCAGGCCGGAGAACCCGGCCCTCACGCGCGGCTCCACCCGGGGCGCGATGATGCCGACCTCACTGAGATAAGGCACGTAGGTCGCTCCCTGCGCGCCTGTCCCGGCCTCTGACGCCAACGCCTCCAGCCGGGCGAACCGGTCGGGACCGTCGAGATCCGGGCAGAGCGTTGAAAGGCACCAGTCCAGGTTCACGGTGCCGGCGACATTGACCATGGCGCGGAACCAGTGGTCGCCGGGGAGAGTGAAGAGCAGGCCGAGATCAGGTGGCAGGAACAAGGGCGCTGCCGTGACCACGCCGCTAAGGCAGGTGGTGCCGAGCACGGTAACTGCGGTTCCAGGTTTGCTGCCCCCGGCACCGAGGACGCTTGCGGCGACATCGCCGGTGCCGATCGCGACCGGGGTGCCCGCTTCCAGGCCGGTCTCCTCGGCGGATTTCCTCGTGACCGCTCCGGCGGGAGCTTCCGAAGGCAGCACCTCGGGAAACAGGCGGGCCGCCGAGGAGAGCCCGAAGAGCTCCATCATCGCCGGGCTCCGGTCGCGCGTCATGGCGCTGCCGGGCGCGACGGCCGCTTCCGTGGGATCGGTGGCAAGATTTCCCGTCAGCCTCAGGCGGACGAAATCCTTCGCGCCGATCACGGCTCGTGCCCTTTGCATCACCTCCGGTTCGTAATCCAGCAGCCAGCGCACGAGCGGCAGCGTGCAGCCCTGCTGCATCACCGAGCCTGAGCTTTGGAATACTTCCGACATGAAGCCGGGAGTTCGCCGCTCAGCTTCGTCGATTTGCGCCTGTGCGCGCCCGTCGCTCCAGAGAATGCCCGGTCGCAGCGGAGAGCCGCTTGCGTCAATCACCCAGGCGCCGACCATGGCGCCGGAGATGCCGAGCGCGGCGATACCCTGCTGTCGGGCGGCCTCGCTGCCCGCCAGTTCCCGGCAGATGGAAACGACATTTCGCCAGAGAACGTCTGGATCGGCCTCGGACCAGCCGGGACGAGGTCGCTCGGTCGGCATCGGTCGGGAAGCGGTAAGCACTTCCCGCCCGTCTTCATCGAACAGCGCGCCCTTGGTCATGGACGAACCGAGGTCGAGGCCCAGGAGAAGCTCGGTCATGCCGACTTCTCCTCCCAGCCGCCATCGACGGGAAGGATCACCCCGTTCAGGTATGAAGGGCGCTCGGAGGTCAAGGATACCGCGACGTGCGCGACCTCACCGGCCCACGCGGCGCGTCCGAGCGGGATGGCCGACGTCATGGCGTGGAGGCAACCCGGTTCGGTCATCAGGGCCGATTTCATCGGCGTATCCCCGGGGACGCGCGTCAGCGGACCGATGCCGCCCTTTGTCGCCGCACGGCCGTCCGCACCGGAAACACGGGAGAGGGCATTGAAGGACGCGTTGTTGATGATCGACCCGCCGCCCCGCTCCACCATGAGCGGTGTTTCGCGCGAGACCTTCGCGGAGAAGGCCGCGTCGTCGATACTCTCAGCCACTCGCCCCGCTGTGCGGCCCGTGAAGTCGGCCACGACGACGTGGGCGCGGGCTTCCACATAGGCCTTTGGGGCGATCCGACGCTGCCCCGACGCGGCGCCCGTGACGCTCACGGTCCGGCCTGCGAAAGGCTTGTTCCCGTTGACCGTTTCCGTCATTGCTTGCTCCTGGACAGGACGGGCGCGAACCGTCTTCCGTCTGAGCCGCCCGAGCGGCAATCGTCCTCTTTCCCGCATCTGGCACTCACGAGGAACCCCGATGAAGATCTGTGATGGCATTTACCTGGTCGCCAGTGGCGGGTCCGGCTTCGATCTTTCGCACGATCTGGACTGCAATGCCTGGCTGATGGATGCGGGCGATGGCCTTGTTCTCTTCGACACCGGCGCGGGGTCCGAACCGGGAGCTCTCGCCGAAGCCATTCGCGACGACGGCCTCGATCCCGCCACGCTCCACACGATTTTCCTCACCCATGCCCACGCCGACCATTCCGGCGGGACCGTCTCCCTGCTTCGCGATGCGCCTGCCGCGCAAGTCACCTGCGGCGTGCGCACGGCCGAGATCCTGAAGGCGAAGGACGAGCGGCTGATCAGCCTCGACCGGGCGCGAGGCGGTTACTACCCGCTGGACTACGCGTGGGAGGCTCCGGCCGTTCATCGCGTCCTTGAGGCGGACCTGTCCTCCCGCTTCGGCGCGCTGGAGGTAACCCTGATCGAGACGCCAGGACACAGCGCGGACCATTGCTCCTTTCTCGTGAAGGATCGCGGGCGAACGTCGCTGATCTCGGGCGACGCGCTTTTTGCGGGCGGGCGCATCTTCCTGCAGGAAATCGAGGATTGCAGCGTGGCGCAGGCCATCGCGACGGTTCGCAAGCTGGCAGAGCTCCCGTTCGAGACGTTCCTGCCCGGCCATGGCCTGTTCTCGCTGCGGAACGGCAGCCGTCATGCGCAGGCCGGCCGCCAATACGCGGACCGCAACGTCCCGCCGCCCCAGCTCTGAGGCGCCGTCGCTTGCCGGCGCGCGGCGGTGATGCCCTAGCCGAAGAAGTATCGGGCCAAGGCGAAGGCGAAGATGACGATCACCGGCACCGCCGTCATGGCACCGCCGCTTACCAAAGCCTGGGCGGACCTTGGCCGGCTGGGCGGGAAAGCAGGCTTGCTTCTGTTCAACCGGATCGAGCAACTTCGCTCCCGCGGCAGGAATGCCCAACCCGCTGAAACCGATCATTCGAGCGGACGCCACCTCCGGGCAACTCGTCATGATCTTTCCAGGACGATGCGGAACGGCAACGATTGAGCGCGCGAGTTCGTCGGCATCTGCTTTCCCATCGTCACGCAGCGCGGCACCGTGCAGGCAAGCATCGGCGTCTCCCAAGTCAATCGGCACGGACGCGAGAGAAGCCATGGCGAAGTTCTCGCGTCCCTTCTGCTCTGCCGGGCTGTCGGCGCGCAGGTGAGATGACGGGCACCTCCGGTCAGTGTGCCGAAAGCTGGCGGGCTGCCGGAATCAGCAGATCCAGAAGTTCACGCCTCTGCTCCGCCACCAGTTCGGCCGGCACGACGAGGCAGAGCGTCCCGGCTACGCTGCCGTCCTGCCGGAGGATCGGCACGGCAAGGCAGGTTGCAAAGATGTCGACGAGGTTTCGGGTGACGCTGTAGCCCTCGCGCGCGGCGGCTTCCACCTCGGCCAGGAACTGATCGACGGAAAGCTGCTCGCCCGTGGGCAGCACGAAATCCTCCGGCGGGATGAAGTCGCGGATCTCCTGCGCGTCGAGATGGCTCAGAAGGAGCCGCCCTGAAGCGGTCCAGGGCAGCGGTACTTCCACCCCGACATCGACGGTGATCCGGAACAGTCCGGAGCCACTGCGGGATTCCAGCACGAGATACTTGTTGCCGCGCAATGCGCAGAACTGGGCCATCGCGCCGGTCTGCGCCGCCAGGCTTTCCAGGACGCCGCCGACACGACGATGCAAGGCATTGTTCTCGGCATAGGCGCGCCCGAACAGATAGGAGGCGCGGCCGAAATAGACCTGCCCTTCCGCCCCCGCCGGCTCAAGGATCTCCGCCTCGAGGAGCCGGTTGACGATCTCGTAGCAGGTGGAGCGCGGCGCGCCGATCGAGCGCGCGATTTCGCCGGCACGCATGGGCGCATGATGGCGCTGCAGCGCTTCCAGCACCGCGATGACGCGGTCGATCCCACGCTGCCGGTCAGGCTCACGGGCCGCCTTCGTTCCACTTCGCGAACTGGCCGCTTCCACCATGCTCATCCGAAATCGCTCTTCCTTTTTCTCACCCGGTCCACTCGAGAGCGCGGCCCTTGCGTCCACGCCTTTTCTGATCCTATGATCGCATCGTCTGATATATCGTCATATTGTCTGAAATATCGGACATTATCAAGTGCGCGAGGGGCGCACTCACGGTGAGGGGAACTGGCATGAGATCGGGTCTTTCGCAGACACTGTCGGGCGGCTTGCTGGCCGGCATCGGCGCGCTTTCCATTCTGGCATTCGCTGCTTCCAGTCCGGCCTTCGCGGCCTCCAACTGCATCAAAGGCGATCGCAAGCCGCCTTACAAGGTGGGTTGGGCAAACATCTATTCCGTGCCGACCTGGATGAAACAGACCGAGGGGACGATCACGAAGGAAGTCGCGGACCTCAAGAAGCAGGGCGTCGTCAAGGACCTGATCATCACCGATGCTCAGGGCAACGCCAACACGCAGATCCAGCAGATCCAGTCGATGATCGACTCCAACCTGGATGCGATCGTCGTCGACGCCGGTTCCTCCACCGCCCTGGACCGCGTGATTTCGGATGCCTGCGACAAGGGTATCGCCGTGGTCAACTTCGACAGCCTGGTCGACACCGACAAGCTGACGGCCAAGCTCAACACGGATTCCAACGAGTGGGGCCGCCAGGCCGCGCAGTGGATGGTCGACCGGCTCGGCGGCAAGGGCAAGATCATCATCATGAACGGCCCGGCCGGCGTTTCCGTCAGCGACGACCGCCGCAAGGGCGCGCAGCCGGTGCTTGATGCCAACAAGGGCATTCAGGTCCTGACCGAGACCAACACCGAGTACAACGTGGCGCCCGCGCAGGAAGCGATGACCAGCCTGCTCTTCAGCAACCCGGACATCGACGGCGTGCTTTCCCTCGGTGGAGCTCTGTCGGCCGGCGCGCTGCTCGCCTTCGACCGCCAGGGCCACGACCCCGTGCCGATCACCGGCGAGAACTACCGTCAGTTCCTCGAGCTCTGGAAGAAGGAAGGGGTGAAGGGCTGGGCGACGATGCAGCCGAACTGGCTCGGCGCGCTCGCGGTCTACACCGCCGTTCAGGCGTTGAACGGCAAGGACGTACCGGCCTATGTCAAGGTGCCGCTGCCCGTGATCGACGACAGCAACATCGGCAGCTATCTCGACCGCTCCAAGGACTTCCCGGCCGACGGCTACATCTACTCCGACTTCGACACGGCGCTTTTCGACAAGCTCCTGGCGCAGAAGTAGGACGAACGGAAAGGTCATGGCGGGATCCACCGCGTTCCTCGCAGCAAAGGGATTGTCGAAGGGCTTCTTCGGCAATCCCGTGCTGAAGGATGTCTCCATCTCGCTCGTCCCGGGCCGCGTCCATGCGCTGCTCGGCGAAAACGGCGCGGGCAAGTCGACGCTGATCAACCTCCTGTCCGGATCGCTCGCACCCGACGGGGGCGAGATCCTTATGGACGGGCAGCCGCTCTCGCGGCTGAACCCGGCGGGCGCTCGCAACGCCGGCATTGCGGTGGTCCAGCAGGAGTTGAGCCTCGCTCCCGACCTTTCGATCGCCGAGAACATCGGCCTTGGCGCCTATCCCCGGCGCCTGGGCTTCGTGGATTATCCCGAGCTTGCCCGTCGCACGGCCGAGGTGCGCGATCTCGTGGGCCTCGACGAACCGCTGGCGACGCCGGTCGGCACGCTGGCGCTCGGTCGCCGGCAGATGGTCGAGATCGCCAAGGCGCTGTTTCGCAAGCCACGCGTCCTGATCCTGGACGAACCGACCTCGTCGCTCTCCGCCCATGAAGCGGGAATCCTCTCGGCACTTGTCTTGCGCCTGAAGCAGGAAGGCGTCGCGGTCCTTTACATCTCGCATCGCCTCAACGAGGTGATGGCGCTTTGCGACTACGTGACGGTGCTGAAGGACGGCGTCTGCACCGCCGATCAGCCCCTGGCGGGCGTCGATGCGGAAGGTCTCGTGCGGCTGATGGTCGGCCGCGATGCCGGCGACCTCTTTCCGAAATGGGAGCCGAACGCGGCTGGCGACCTCCTTGTCGATGTCCAGGGCTTCTCCAGCGGCATGGCCCGCGACGTCTCCTTCACCGCCCGGCGCGGCGAAGTCGTCGGGATCGGCGGCCTTGTCGGCCAGGGGCAGGAAGATTTCGTCCTGGGACTTTACGGTGCGCTCGCCGCGCAGGCTGCCAGCGCGACGATCTGCGGCCAGAAGGCACCGTTCTCCTCGGTCGGTGCCGCGACGCGCGCCGGCCTTGCCTATGTCCCGGCCGACCGCAAGCACGAGGGGCTGATCCTGCCCCATTCCATTGCCTCCAACCTGATCCTGCCCTCGCTTGGTCGACTGAACCGCGCAGGCATGCGCGACCGGAGTGCCGAACGGAACCTTGTCTCCGATCTCGCCCGGCGGCTCACGATCAAGGGCGACACGGCGCGTCCCGTCCAGGCGCTGTCCGGCGGCAACCAGCAAAAGGTGGCGCTGGCCAAGTGGCTGCCGCTCGCGCCATCGGTGCTGCTTCTCAATGATCCGACGCGCGGCGTCGATATCGATACCAAGCGCGAGATCTATCTCATGCTGAGATCCTTTGCCGCCGAGGGCAAGACGGTGGTGCTGATCAGCTCCGACACGCCGGAACTCGTGCATCTCTGCGACCGCGTCACCGTGTTCCGCGAAGGCCGGGCGGTGGCGACCATCGCACGCGGACACATCACCGAGGAAGCGATCGTCGGCGCGGCCATGGGTGTGGAAGTCAGGGAGCAGGCCGCATGAGCACCCTTTCCTCACGCGAACCGCTGTTCTGGGCCGTCCAGCGCCAGCGCAATCGCGGCGTCATCGGCCTCTTCGTGGTCGTGATCGCGTTTCTCGCGCTCTATGCGTATCTCTTCCCCGGCCTCTTCACGCTTGGCGGATTTTCCAAGTTCACCCAGAACTGGTTCCCGCTGGCGCTGGTGGCCATGGCGCAGACCCTGCTCATGATGATGGGCGGCATCAGCCTTGCCATCGGCCCGCTCGTAAGTCTCGGGGCGGTGATCGCCGCGACCGTCATGGGCACGGCCTTCGGCGTTACCGGCGCCATCGTCGCGGTGCTTCTTGCCGGGCTCGTGGTGGGCGGCATTACCGGCGCGATCGTCAGCTACCTGCGCCTGCCCGCCATCATCGTCACGCTGGCCGGTTCCTTTATCATCGGCGGTATCGCGCTCATCATCCTGCCCCGGCCCGGTGGCGTTATTCCAGCCGGTTTCTCCGACTTTCTCGCCGGGCACACGCCGGCTGCCTTCGGCCTGCTTGTGGTGATCGTTATCCTCTGGAAGCTCTATCTCGCCACGCCTCTCGGGCTCGGGATCTACGCCGCCGGGGATAATCCGATCGGCGCCTTCCGTTCCGGCGTGGCGGTCAACCGCGTCCGCATCGCAACCTATGCCCTGAGCGGCCTGCTCACGACGCTGGCCGGCCTGTTCGTGGCCGCGCAGACCGGCTCGGGCGACCCGGTCATCGGAACGCCCTTCACGCTGAACTCCATCGCGGCGGCGGTTCTGGGCGGCGTCAGCTTCCTCGGCGGGCGCGGCACCATGCGCGGCGCACTCGCCGGCAGCCTGCTTCTCAGCGTCATGATCAACGTCATGTTCTTCCTGGGCTTCCCGCCGGTGGCGCAATACATCGCGCAGGGCCTGATCATTGTCGGCGCCGTGGCGATCCCGCAATTCACCGGCCGCTGGAGGCGTTCCTGATGCCCGCTCCCGCTTCTTCCTCCGCGTCTGGCTCCGTCATGCGCAACCTGCTCCGCAACGGCCCGTTTCTGACGCTGCTCCTGGTCGCGATCGTGTGGATCGGCGCGAGCTTCTTCTCCCGCGGCTTCGGCACGTATGGCCATCTCCGCTACATCCTGGAGCTCGCCTCGATCATCGGTATCGTCGCGGCCGGACAGACGCTGGTCGTCATCGGCGGCGGCATCGACCTGTCCGTGGGCGCGGTGATCACCGTGACGGCGATCACGCTACCCATGCTCTCGCCGGCCTGGGACCCCACCGGCATATTCGGCATCGTGGCCGTTCTGGCGCTTGCGTCGCTGATCGGGCTGATCAACGGCATTGGAGCCGCCTTCCTCAAGGTCCCGCCGATCATCATGACGCTGGCAATGGCGACGCTGCTGCAGGGCTTCCTGGTGATCGTCGCCGGCGGCAGCGCCGTCTCGGTTGAAAACGCGGCGGTCATCTGGCTGGGCTCGGCGCGCCCCGGCGGTATTCCGGCCGACATCTTGCTCTGGGTGGCAGTGATGGTCGGCGTCCTTCTCCTGCTGCATCGCACCGCCACCGGCGCCCGTTTCTTCGCTATCGGCGCGAACAGCATCGCAGCTCGACTTTCCGGCGTGAACGTGGAACGGACCACGCTGCTGCTCTTCACGCTGAGCGGCTTCTTCGCGGGACTCGCCGGCCTGCTTGTGCTCGGCATGAACCGGCAGGGCTATGTCGGCATCGGCGACCCCTACCTCCTGACCTCCATCGCCGCTGTCGTGCTTGGCGGCACCTCGATCCTCGGCGGCGCGGGGACCTACGCCGGCACCATCCCGGGCTCCGTGCTGCTGGTCACGATCACCGCGCTGATCACCGTGGTCAACGCCTCGCCCGGCTGGCGCAACATCATGTTCGGGGGACTGATCCTCATACTTCTGCTCCTTTCCGGGCGGGAAAAGCAGCGATGACGGTCGCTGCCGGAGAGCCGAACATTTCCAGGACGGACATTGCAAATGACTGAAGCCTTCGAGACGCTGGACGACCGCATTCGCGGCGTACCTCCGGGCATCGCGCCGGTCGCGCTTGACGATGTCGGCCGTCAGGGCTGGCGTCCGACGGACGGGCGCATGTCCCTTCCCGTGCTGACGCTCGACCGCGCGGCCTTCGACAACAACCGCGACCAGATGCTCGGTTATGCCCGCGACGAAGGCGTGGCGATTGCGCCGCATGCCAAGACGCCGATGTCGCCGGAGCTCGCGAAATCTCTGGTGGATGCCGGCGCATGGGGCACGACCGTCGCGGACATCCGCCAGGCTTCCGTCATGCTGAAGGCCGGGTTCCGCCGGTTGATCCTCGCCAATGAGATCGGGGGACTGAACGCCGCCCGGCGGCTTGCCGCGCTGCTCGCCGGTCATCGGGATTCCGAACTTTATCTCTTCGTGGATTCGGTCGAGGCGGCGCAGGCGGTAATCGCCGCATGGGGTGAGCGGCCCGACCTCCCCGAGATCCGACTGCTGCCGGAAGTCGGCGCCGGACGTGCCGGCGCGCGTTCGCTCGATCATGTGGGGGCCATAATGGAGGCGATCGACAGCGCCGCTTCCGACCGGGTTCTGCTGGGCGGGGTGGCGACCTATGAGGGCGCGGCCGCCACGGCCGACCCGGACGAGACCGGCCGCATCATCGCCGCCCTGCTGGCGCTCACGGCCGACGCTTACGGTCTGGTGCGCGAAACCGTCGGCCCTTCGGCTCCCCTGATCGTGACGGCCGGTGGCTCCGTGCATTTCGACCGCGTGGTGGATGCGTTAAAGCCCGTTCTGGCTCTCGATCCCGCGGCGACGCTGGTTCTGCGCAGCGGCGCGGTTTTCTTCCATGACCACGGTATCTACGAGCGCGGCATGGCGGCGCTCGACGGGCGTCGCGGCTTCCGGCGCGGTGGCGAGGTGGCTGCCGCCAGCGACAGCTTCCGCCCGGCGCTGCGGATCTGGGCCGAAGTGCTGTCACGGCCGGAGCCGGGCATCGCGATCTGCGGCATGGGCATGCGAGACGTCTCCTCCGACCAGGACCTGCCGCGCCCGCTCCGCGCCTATCGCGACGGGCAGCCTGCCGGCTTCGATCTCGGTGATACGCGCGTGGCCCGGCTGAACGACCAACACGCCTTCCTCGCCGTTCCCGAGGGGAGCCAGCTTGCCGTCGGTGACGTCGTGGAGTTCGGCATCTCGCATCCCTGCACCTGTCTCGACCGCTACCGCGTGATCTTCGCGCTGGACGAGACGGGTACGGTGAGCGCCGCCTATCCGACCAGCTTCGGCTGAACCCCGCCCTCCCAGGCATTCACCGGGCCGGGCTCGTCCCGGCTCCCGAACTCACGTCAGAAGAAAGCAGAGAGAATGATCAAGCGTTTCCAGAGCGGCTCGCGCATGAGCCAGGCCGTGGCCTTCAATGGCGTCCTCCACATTGCCGGCCAGGTCGCGGACAACCGCAAGGGCGGCCTTGAGGAGCAGACCCGCGACGTGCTCGCCAAGATCGACGCGCTGCTGGCGGAAGCCGGTACGGACAAGTCCAAGCTTCTGGCCGTCAACGTGTTTCTGCCGGCGATCGTGGACTTCGACGGCATGAACAGCGTCTACGACAAGTGGATCGACCCGGCGAACCCGCCCGCCCGCGCCTGCACCGAAGCGCGCCTCGCCGATCCGGATCTCCGGGTCGAGATGACCGCGGTCGCCGCGATCTGAACGGGCAGGAGAAGGGAATGCATACCGGACTCGCCCATTCCATCGACTTCGAGCGGCAGGGGAAGCAATTCGATTTCCTGAGCCTTCCCTTCTCCATCGACCGCTCGCCCTATTACCAGATCAAGATTCCGATCTGCCGTGTCCGCAATGGCGACGGGCCAAGCGTCCTGCTGATGGCCGGCAATCACGGCGACGAATATGAGGGCGAACTGTCGCTGGCACGACTGATCCGCAAGCTCGATCCGGCGCGCCTTTCCGGCAGCATCACCATCCTGCCGATGACCAACATGCCCGCGGTCATGGCGGCGCGGCGGTGCTCGCCTTTCGACAACGGCAACCTGAACCGCGCCTTTCCCGGCGACGCGGCGGGCACGCCGACGCAGCGCATCGCCTATTTCCTCGAGCACGACCTCTTTCGCCGCCACGAGATCGTCTTCGACCTGCATTCCGGCGGCACGTCCATGGCGCACCTGCCCTGCACGCTGATCGAGCGGCAGCGCGAGCCGGCCAAATTCGAGCGCGCGCTGGAACTCATGCGCGCGATGGGCCTGTCGCACGGCTTCGTCGCCGATAACGGCCCGGCCGCGCCGACCTCGATGGGCGCGGCGCTGCGAGCCGGTGCGCTCGGGCTTTCCGGTGAATGCGGCGGCGGCGGCACGACCACGCCGGACACGATGGCCAAGACCGCCGGCGCGATCGACCGCCTCCTCCTGGCGCTCGGCATGGTGGACGCGCCGGTGCTGAGCCCCTCGGGCCTGGCGCAACCGGAGCCGCTGCAGCTTCTCTCGCTATCCCGGCACTCGCAGGGGATCTACTCCACCCGACGTGGCTGGTTCGAGCCCGCCGTGCCGCTCGGCGCGCGCGTCCAGGCCGGCGATGTCGCGGGCTGGTATCACGACCTTGAGCGCCTTGAGGAGCCGGAAGCCGTGCTCCGCTTCGCGGAAGCCGGCATCGTGATTTCGCACCGGTTGCACAGTCATTCGGAAGCAGGCGACTGCCTGATCCAGGTGGCGGAACCGATCGACGGCTGATCCACCGGCCGGGCGGCATGAGCCGGCCCGGCGCTTCCGGTCGATCCAGCGGTGCCTCAGGCCTGCGGTTGACGCTCGTGAAGGCGCGCGACGAGTTCGGCCATGCGGTCGAGCACCGCGTCGAGGATGGTCCTGCCCTTCTCCGCCGTGGCGGCGCGCGCGTCCCCCAGAACGGGGCTGTCGGAGAACTCGCTCCAGCGATACGGCACCTCGCCGAAATCGTCGGGAAAGGCCGGATAATTCTCGATGGCCTCGTCCATCCGCACATGCTCGGGCGCGAGATGCAGCATGTAGGATGTCTCGATCTCGCAGGCATGCATGAAGGCGGGATGGGCCGCCGGCCGCTCGCGCACCGCCTCGGTCGGCGTTCCGGCGCCAGGATAGTTGAAGGCGGCAAGCGTCACCCCCTCCTCCTTCAGCACGCGCTGCGCGTCACGGATCGCCACCGCGTTGCCGTAGTGGGCGTTGATCGCGACGATTGTGGAAAGTCCCTTGGTCCTGGCCGCGCGGCCGATCTCCACCAGCGTGCGCGAAACCGTCTCGTTGGACAGGGTGAACGAACCCGGCGCATCGGCCAGCGACCAGACCTGTCCGAAAGGCAGCAGCGGGAGCAGCAGCAGCGGCGTTCGTCCGGCGACACGCTCCACCAGTCGCTCCGCCAGCCGGCGGGCCAGGATGTTGTCGGTGCCGGCCGGCAGGTGGTCGCCGTGAGATTCCACCGCCCCCATGGGAAGGAGCACGACCGGACGCCGGGCCAGCAGCGTCCGCATCTCGCGATCGTTGAGCAACTCGGCGTCGGTTTCCTGAACGGTCACGACAGCATCACCCCCTGAACACGAAGGCGCGCCGCGGATTTTCCACCATGAAGGTGTGGATCAGAGCGCGACCGTCGAAGCCCGCCTCGTCGGCTTCCTCGATGAAGCGGGGCACCCAGCTTTCCAGGATGTAGCCGAGCCCCAGACCGCCCTCGCCATAGTTGCGGTACATGGTACGGCGGGCGATGTCGCCGCCGATGAGGAGCTGTTTCTCGTGGCCGCGCTTCACCAGCCTCAGGATGCAGTCGATCAGTACGCTTTCCGGGTGATACTTGATGCGGCTGATCCCGTCGAAGCACATGAAGACACCCGTCTCCGCCGCCTTGGCATGCACCCACGGATCGGGATTGCGGTCGACATGCGCGATAGTGAGGCGGTTGGGATCCACCCCCTCGGCCTTGACGATCGCCAGTTGCTCCAGGATCAGCGTTCCGAGTTCGGTATGCGAATGGATCGGTGCGCCGGTTTCCTTGTGCGCGTCGAGCACGGCGCGCATGACCTTGTCCTCGGCGGTCGATATCGTGTTGTAGCCGGTGCCGAACTTGACCACGCCGCCGCGCAGGTCCGTGCCGTCCATGCCTTCCGTCACCTCGCGCACCACATGGGCGCGGATCGCCGCCCGGTCATGCGCGTCGATCCAGGCCTGGAACGTGCCGCCCGTGCCCGCCATCTGGCCCGGCCACATGATCGCCTTGTTGAAGCCGGCGGTGGCGATGATCTTGATGCCGGTCCGCTCGGAAATCGTCTTCAGCGCCACCGGATCGCGGCCGTAGTCGATTGCCGTCGCATCGTAGACGGACTGGCCGCCGGCAGCGGTGAAAAGCTCCACGTCCTTGATGGACGCCTCGACGTCATCGATCATGAAATCGTCGAGCTTCTTCTCCCTCCACAGAGGCGGAATGCAGAAGAGGTGGTCGTGGGCATAGGTGACGCCCAGCGTCTCCGGCGCGACATCGCCGGTCAGCGTCCTGACGAAGCCCGCGCGGGCGGTTCCGGAAGCAGTCATCGACGTTTCTCCGTATTCAGGGTGGCGGCAATCTTGGGCCCCAAGCCTGCTCAGGCCGCTACAGCGGCGACAGCCCGGCGCACCCAGTCCAGCCGCTTTTCCGGAATGAGCCCGTAATTGTAGTAGTTTATCCCCTCCGCCCCCGCCTCGATCGCGGCCTTCGAGCGAGTGGCGAGCGTCGCCGCATCGGGCACCTCGGGATAGAAGACGCGGAAGCCGGTGCCCAGATACTTTTCCGGGCCGACCGCCTCGCGGCCCGCCGAGATCAGTTCCCGCACGGCGTCGGGCTCCATGCCATAGGCGCAGAGGATGATGCCGTCCGACACCTCGGCCAGCGCGGCCGTGTCGCAACCGCCGAGCCAGCCGTCCTTCAGGTCGATCACATAGATCTTGCTGGCGGGATCGGCGGTGGCGCGGATTTCCTGAACGAGGCTCGTAACGGGCTCGAAGCGCCACATCAGGAAATCGTGGACTTCCGGGTAGGACTTGAAGACATCGAGGCCGGCGGCGGGGAAATCCGGCCAGCGCGCCTGCGGCACCTCGCGCTCGCACATCTCATCGATCCAGCCGCGCACCGTCGCCTGCGCCTTCGCGATATCCACCCCGGCGGCGGACGCCCGCTTGTGGCAAGCATCGCAGAAGCAAAGCGAGAGCAGGAAATCGTCCTCCGGCGTCAGACCGACACCGTCCTTCTCGTGGTGATACTCATGCGCAAAGCCCATGAAGGAGGGACTTTCCAGTTCCACCGCGTCCGGCCGGTAGCGGGCGGTGACATCCGCTACCATGGTCATCACGTAGGCTCGCGCATCGGGATGCGACGGGCACAGATTGTAGTAGTTCGGGTCACCGAAGGCGTTTCGCGTCACGACCTCAGGATGCAGCATGCCGATGCGGGTGTTGTGGAGGCAGACGGTCCAGAGCGACACCTTCATGCCGCCGTCCTCGTCGCGCCGGCGCACCAGTTCCGCCAGCACGTCGCCACCTTCCGAGATGACGCTTGCGACCACCGGCTGGATCGTCACGCCCTCCCAGCGCTCCGGCGTCGGCTGAAAGTAGATGGTCCCGTCCTCGGGGAAGTAAGCCTTGCGCGCCGGGCTGCGCGGCTGCAGGAACCGACCGGCATGGTAGGACGTGGCGAGACTGATCGTGTTCAGCCCGGCGCGATTGCGAAGATCCGCGACGGTGCGATCGAAGCCAAGGTCCTGGATATCCCAAGGGTAAGTCCACATCGACAAATGCACGCGCTCGGCTCCCGCTTTTTACCCGTTGACGCAAATAACTATAAGGCATCGAGGGGCTTGGCTATCGCGTCTTCGGGATTGTGGGGACTTGCTCACCCACGTTCCAGTGCCCGGCGTCGCCGCGCGCGCCCGATGAGTTCAGACCGCGAACTGCAGGGCTTCCGAGAGCACCAGCCCGGCCGCGCCGCGAAGCGCCGCCACGTCTTCCGCATCGCCGGCGACGATCTCGACCTCTCCGCCGGGGCGGGTTGGCACAAGCTGGCGCACATGCCGGTCGATGGCTTCCGTCATCACCGGCCCACCGCCGACCACGTCGCCATGCAGGATGAAGAAGTTGGGCGCCATGGTCTGTTGCAGGTTCGCAATTCCCACAGAGACATTGCGGGCGTAGCGGTCGAGCAACGCCGAGGCCGTCTCGTTGCCCTCACCCGCCACCGCCACCAGCCTGCGGGCGTTCATGCCGGCGGGATCCGGCAAGCCCAGCGCCGCCGCTTCCCCTCGCAACCATCGCAGCGTGGCGATGGTTTCCCAGCAACCTCGCCGCCCGCAGCGGCATAGCTCACCGTCGAGCTGGACAAAGGTGTGGCCGAGTTCGCCGCCTGCACCGGCGAGACCGCGATGGAGATGTCCCTCCAGGTAAAGGGCTCCACCCAGCGCCTCGCCGGTATAGATCACCTCCTACGAGGCGTTTCAGGCCCGCCTTGTGTCGTCCTTCGTGGCACATACGTCGGACGCCGATGTCATCAGCGTCGACCAGATGTGGTCCGGCCAGTATCTCGACAACGGCTGGATCGCGCCGCTCAACGACTTCATCAAGAATGACAAGTCCGTCGATATCGAGGACTTCATCCCGCAGGTCCTGCACTTATGCCCGGGCGCTCGCCACGGAATATGGCCGCGACGGTATCCGGGCGAATGCGATCTGCCCCGGCTCGGTCCGCACAGCCGCCTGGGACCACCGGATCGAAAAGGATCCGGACATCATCGCGCGCGTGTCGCGGCTCTATCCGCTGGGCCGGCTGGTGGAGCCGACCGAGGTCGCGAACGCCGCCGTTTTCCTGGCCTCGCCGCTTTCTTCCGGCATAACCGGAACGGCGTTGCCGGTGGATGCGGGACTGACCGCGGGCAATCTTTCCTTTATCGAGCAGATCGCCTGAGCGGCGTGCGACCATCGATTCGGAGGCCCGGCATGGCGACGATACGGGACCTGTATAATCCGGTGTTACTGCTCGATTCCGACGGGGTGGAACGCAACCTGAAATGCGGGCAGGATTCGTCGATAACAAGGTGTTCGCGTCCGGTCGCGCTTCAAAACGCAGAAGCTGCCCCGGCGCGGTCGTTCTCTTCGAGATGGTCGCTTTCACGGGGCGATGAGGTCGTGGAGGACCCATTTTTCTTTTCAAAAACAACAAGGTCCAGAACATGCCCAAGCAGACTTTCGGCACCGCCAAGGTGCCCCTTTCCCCGGCCGTGCGCGCCGGCGACTTCATCTTCATATCCGGCCAGACGCCTTACGGCGCCGATGGCGAGAATGTCGGCGGCACGATCGAGCACCAGACCCGACAGGTGCTGGAAAACGTCAGGGCCGCGCTGGCGCTGGCCGGCGCCGAGATGTCGGACGTGGTAAAGACCACCGTCTGGCTGGAAGACGCGCGCGATTTCCCCGCTTTCAATACGGTCTACGCGAGCTACTTCCCGTCCGAGCCGCCGGCCCGCACCACCGCCGAATCCCGGCTGATGGCCGACATCAAGGTCGAGATCGAGGCCGTCGCCTACAAGCCGCTCGGCTAACCCCCGTTCTTTCCCCACAGCTTCCCCGGGCCTTCCATGCGGATCTTCACAGCCTCGCTCGCCACCGAGACCAACACCTTCTCGCCGGTTCCCACGGATCGTCTTGCCTTCGAGGCGGCCTTCTATGCCGGGCCGGGGGAGCACCCGGAAACGCCGACGCTCTGCTCCTCGCCGGTGCCGATCCTGCGCCGGCGAGGGCGCGAGGAAGGCTTCGAGGTGATCGAAGGCACGTCCTGCTGGGCGGAGCCGGCGGGCCTCATCCAGCGCCAGACCTATGAGGGGCTGCGCAACGAGATCCTCGATCAGCTCCGCGCCGCCATGCCGGTCGACGGCGTGATCCTCGGCCTGCACGGGGCGATGGTGGCGCAGGGCTACGACGATCCGGAGGGCGATTTGCTCGCCCGTGTCCGCGAGATCGTCGGGCCGGATATCGTGATCGCCTCCGAATTCGATCCGCACAGTCATCTCACGGCCAAGCGCGTCGCCCAGCTCAACGCGATGGCGGCCTTCCTGGAATTCCCGCACACCGATTTCTTCGAGCGCGGCGAGCATCTGGTGGAGATCGGGCTGCGCGCCGTGCGCGGCGAGATCCGGCCGGAGATATCTACCTTCGACTGCCGGATGATCGGCATCTATCCGACCAGTCGCGAGCCCATGCGCTCCTTCGTGGATCGTATCGTCGCGCTGCAGGGCCAGGATGGCGTGCTTTCAGTTTCCATCATCCATGGCTTCATGGCGGGCGACGTGCCGGACATGGGCACGCAGATCGTGGTCGTGACGGATGGGCGGCGCGAGGAAGGCGACCGGCTCGCGCGCCGGATCGGGCTGGAACTCTACGCGCTGCGCGGCAAGACGGCGATGCCGATGGTGGATACCGACGGCGGCCTGGACCAGATGCTCCGGCTGCGTGAGGTGCATCCGGACAAGCCGGTGGTGATCGCCGATGTGTGGGACAATCCGGGCGGCGGCGTCGCGGGCGACGCGACCTGTGTTCTCCGCCGCATCATGGAGCGCGGCATCGACCGGGTGGCCGTCGCCACGATCTGGGATCCCATCGCGGTCTCCTTCTGCCATGCGGCAGGCGAAGGCGCGGTGATCAAGCTCCGCTTCGGCGGCAAGTCCGGTCCTGAGGGCGGCGAGCCGATCGATGCGGAAGTCGAGATCCTCCGCACCGCCGAGGAAGGCTGGCAGAGCTTCCGCAAGAGCAGGGTAACGCTCGGCCGGGCGGCCGTGATCCGCATCGTCGGGACCGAGATCGACGTGATCCTGATCACCAGCCGCACGCAGACCTACGAGCCCGACATCTTCTCCAACATGGGCATCGACTTCACGGCCAAGGACCTGCTGCTGGTGAAGTCGACGAACCATTTCTACGCGGGCTTCGCGCCGGTTGCCTCCGAGATCGTCTACGTCGTCGCGCCGACCTCCTATCCGACGAACCCCGCGATCACCGAATACAGGAAGCTGGATCGGGAGATCTGGCCGCGCGTCGCCGATCCACTCGGGGTGGACGGCTAGGTCGTAGACTCATAAGCTCTCAGCCATAGGCGTGTTGAGGCGATCAGGACGGCTGCGAGAAAGTTTCGGGCGAGCTTGTCGAAGCGCGTTGCGACACGGCGGAAGTGTTTGAGCTTGCAGAAGAACCGCTCCACGAGGTTGCGCCGGCGGTAGAGGGCTGGCTCAACGGAGCGCTGCACACGGACCCGGCTCTGGGTGGGGATATGCGCCTGTCCGCCTGTTTTGGCGACAAGATCGAGGATGGCGCGGCTGTCATAAGCGCGGTCCGCAACGAGTGCTCCGGCTGCGGGCAGGCCGACCAGCAGGTCCGGAACGGCGGTTTTGTCCGAAGCCTGGCCGGCGGTGATCAGCAGCCTCACTGGTAGGCCGTCCTGATCCACGACGGCGTGGATCTTCGTGCTCAGTCCGCCACGAGAACGGCCGATGGCGTGATCCGGACCCCCTTTTTACCGCCCGCCGCATGCTGGTGAGCGCGGACGATTGAGCTGTCG
>NZ_FOFG01000032.1 GCF_900110915.1 Faunimonas pinastri | reverse complement strand
TTCCACCTCGATCCGCTCTGGGCCGACGACAACATCGACTTCGTCGGCATCGACAATTACATGCCGCTCGCCGACTGGCGCGACGGCGAGGATCATCGCGACTGGCAGCCGATGCGGCGGATCAGCGACCGCGATTACCTGCAGTCCAACATCGAGGGCGGGGAGGGGTTCGACTGGTACTATCCCTCGTCAGCCGACCGGGACACGCAGAATCGGGCGGCAATCACCGACGGCGGCGCGGGCAAGCCCTGGGTCTTCCGCTACAAAGACCTCCGCTCCTGGTGGTCGAACCCGCATTACGACCGGCCGGGTGGAACCGAGAGCGACACCGCAACGGCCTGGGTTCCGCAATCCAAGCCGATCTGGTTCACCGAACTCGGCTGCCCGGCAGCGGACAAGGGGCCGAACCAGCCGAATGTCTTCGTCGACCCCAAGTCGTCGGAGAGCGCCTTTCCGTATCACTCCAATGGCTGGCGTGATGACCTGGCCCAGCGCGCCTTCCTGGAAGCGCAGCTGAGCTACTGGGACGCGGACGCCGGGCATAACCCGGTCTCCTCCGTCTATGGCGGCCCGATGCTCGACACCGACCGGATCTGCATCTGGACCTGGGATGCGCGGCCGTTCCCCTTCTACCCGTCCTCCTCCGACTTCTGGCGCGACACGCCGAACTGGACCTACGGCCACTGGCTGAACGGACGGGCCGGACTGGCGCCGGTTGATCTGGTGATCGCCGATATCCTGTCGCGGCAGAGTTTTACTCGCTTCGATGCCGGGGAACTCGCCGGTCTTGTCACCGGCTACGTTCTGGACGATGCGCCGAGCGCGCGCGATGCCATCGAGGCGCTGGGCACGGCCTTCTTCTTCGACGGGGTGGAAAGCGAAGGACAAATCGTCTTCCGCCGCCGCGACCGGCCGTCGGTGGTGAGCTATGCCGAGGACGATCTCGCGGTGACGGCCAGCGACAGCAGCGACGGAACGGTCGCGGCAGCCTTCCAGCTGACGCGGGCGCAGGAGACCGACCTGCCGCTCTCCGTCCGGCTCAGCTACACCGATGCGGCATCCGACTACCGTTCCGCCAATGCCTATGGCCGGCGGCTTTCCTCGCAGTCGGCGCGGGTGACGAGCACCTCGGTGCCCTTCGTTATGGAGCAGGCGGACGCGATCGGCCTCGCCGAGGCCATGCTGATCGAGGCCTACGTCAAGCGCGAGGCGGGCACCCTGTCGCTGCCGCCAAGCGCGCTGGCGCTGGAGCCCGGCGATGTCGCCGATTTCAGCCTTGGCGGCCGCAACTGGCGCTTGCGCGTCAGCACCATCTCGGATGCGGCGCAGCGCGACCTCGAGGGGGAGCGCACCGACCGCTCGGTCTACCAGCTGAAGCCCGGCGCGCTGCGCGATTACGGACCCACGGGAGGCGGCGCATGAGACGGCTTCGAACCACCGACGGGCCGGCGGAACTGGCCTTCATGGACCTGCCGCTGCTGAAGGGCACCGAGGCGGATGCGGCGCCGACACTCGCCGCCTATGCCAGCCCCTGGCGCGACGTGGCGGTCTATCGCTCGCCTGCCGAGACAGGTTTCCGGCTCAACACGCGGCTCGACCAGGCGGCGACGATGGGTGAACTGACCGCGCCCCTTTATTCCGGCCCGACCAGCCGCTGGGACCGGGGTAACTCGGTCTTTCTCCGGCTTTATGGCGACGACCAGCTTTCCGCCAAGGAGGATCTGCTGGTCTTCGATGGCGGCAATGTCCTCTGCGTCGAGAATGCCGATGGCGATTGGGAGGTGCTGCAGTTCGCCGATGCCGAGCTGACGGGCAGCAAGACTTACAGGCTTTCCCGGCTGCTGCGCGGGCAGGCGGGGACGGAAGGCGCGATGCGCGATCCCGTCGCCAGCGGTGCGAGGATCGTGCTGCTGGATAGCGCCTGCGAGCAGGCAACGCTGGTGCCGGACGAACGCGAGTTGCCCTTCAACTGGAAGTGGGGACCGGCTGCCGCCGATCTGTCCGCCGCCAGTTTCCAGAGCGCCACGCGCGCTTTCGAAGGCGTAGGGCTGCGACCACTCTCGCCGGTGCATATCCGGGCAAAGCGCGATGCCGTGACCGGTGATGTGACGGTCTCCTGGGTCCGCCGCACGCGGCGGAACGGCGATAGCTGGGCGCAAATTGAGGTGCCGCTGGCGGAAGAACGCGAAGCCTACGCAGTCGATATCCTCGACGGCGGGGCGGTGAAGCGCACGCTCTCCGCTTCTTCGCCCTCCGTCCTCTACAGCGCCGCCGACCAGCTTGCCGACTGGGGCGGTGCCTTGCCGGCCACGCTCACGATCGCGGTCGTGCAGATCTCGATCACCTTCGGGCGCGGCCAGAGCCGAACCGCCACTCTCTCCATCTGACGGAGCCACCATGTCCGAGACGACCAACCTGAAGCTTCCCTTTCTGGAAGCCGCACAGGCGCAGAAGCACGTCACCCTGAACGAGGCGCTCGGGATGCTGGATGCGCTGGTGCAGCTCGCGGTGAAGAACAGCGATCTCGCCGCCCCGCCCGCCGCCCCGGCCGACGGCGACCGCTACATCGTCGCCGCCGATGCCACCGGCGCCTGGGCGGGCAAAGACCTCAACCTTGCCAGCTGGACCGACGGCGCATGGTCCTTCTTCGCGCCGGCCGAGGGCTGGCTCGTCTGGGTGGCGGATGAGAGTGCGTTGCTGGTCTGGAGCGGCTCTGCCTGGGTGTCCGCCGCTTCCGGCGCGGCCTCGCTGACGGAGGCGCAGCTCGCCGCCGGCATTCCGAAGCTCGGAATCGGCACGGCGGCGGACGACGCCAACCTCCTTGCGGCCAAGCTCAACGCCGTGCTCTTCACCGCGCTCGAGGCAGCAAGCGGCGGCAACGGCGACATCCAGTTCAAGGTCAACAAGGAGGCGACGGCCGGCACCGCGTCGCTGCTCTTCCAGACCGCGTATTCCGGCCGCGCCGAGATGGGGCTCACCGGCGACGACGATTTCCACGTCAAGGTCTCGCCCGACGGGGCGGCCTGGATCGAAGCGGTCCGCATCGAAGCCGCCTCCGGCCGGGCAAGGCTGGCACTGCTGCGCCCGGTGGTCGCCGCCACGGCAAATTACACGCTGCTTCCCGGCGACAGCGGCGCGCTCGTCTCGATCAGCAAGGCCACCGCCACGACGCTGACGCTGGCCGCCGACGCGCCGGCGGGATTCGCGGTCACCGTCAAGCAGAGCGGGGCCGGGCAGGTGACCTTTGCACCCGCATCCGGCGCGGCGATGGAAAGCTATGCCGGCCACACCAGAACCGCCGGGCAGAAAGCCGTGGCGCGGCTGGCCGTCTTCGAAAACAGCACAGGCACCGCCGCCGTCTGGACCCTCGACGGGCAAACCGCAGCATGAGACCCGCAACCTTCAACCTGGAGATCGTCCGCGGCAACAGCCGCCCCATGACGTTCCGAGTAGCCGTCACTCAAAATGGAGCCACGCAGACCTGGTCGGGATGGGAACGGGCAGTCCTGACGATCCAAACGCCGAAGGCGGTGATCCGCAAGACGACGGACGCGGAAGGCGGGCTCACGCAGCAAGAGGACGGAGCTGTCACCTGGCTCCCGACTGTTGAGGATACTCGGTCCATCCCCTCCGGCCGGCTCACCTCATACGAATTCGAACTGCAATGGGCCTCCGGCGAACAGCGAACCCTGCTTGCCGGGATGATCACGGGAATTGGAGGCATCAATAGTGACTGACGCACCTGCCGTGACGGTGATCGAAGAACCTGACGCTATCGCCGTCGAGATCGAGGTTCCCGGCCTTCCCGGGCAGCAAGGCCCGGTCGGCCCGGCGAATGTCCTCAAGGTGGGCACCCTGGTAACCGGCGAGCCGGGTTCCGATGTCCAGATCACCATTGAGGGAGACGTTCCCGAGCAGCTCGTCAACTTCCAGATCCCGGCCGGCAAAGATGGGACTGACGGCAGGGACGGGACAGATGGCAGTGACGGTAAAGATGGGACGAACGGCAAGGATGGGGCTGGCGTCGTCGATGGCGTGATCAACGCCGACAAGGTCGTGCTGGAGGGCACCGAAGCCAATGGCTACGTGCCTTACGAGCTGATCGCTACCGAGGATGACGTCGTAGTGCTCGGCATGGACGAGGATCTGCGCCTGTCCTTCACCCGAAATGACGAGACGGAGTACGATGATGAAGCGCTGCTGATCGGCGGCTATGTCGGCGGCTTCCTCAGCGCGGACGGTAGGCCGGTGCTTGCCTGGAGGGACGACGGAACCGTTTATCTCCGGCTAGCGAGCGAAGCGGTCGGCGATCTCGTTCCTGACCTGAAGCTCTTCCCGTCCGCGTCGGAGATCCTGGGCGCGGCGAATCCCTTCAACGTCCGCCGGGAAGCGGCGGTAGGCACCCTCTACCGCTTCAACGATGCGCTGGAAACCGGCTGGAAGGGCAATCCGTATCCGACCGTCATGGAGTACCTGCAGCGCAAGGATGTTGCCTCAACGACGGCCATGCGAGCCGCGCTCGGCGCGATCGAATACCTGCCGTCGACCGGCACCTCGACGGCCACCGGCACTAACGGCTCCAGCGGTGCCAAGGTCGTCGACACGACGCCTCCTGCTGTTCTCGTGCATAGTGGCTTCGGCTTTCCGCCTGACCCGTCGAACGCGATCTACGGCACCGGCGCACATGGGGCAGGCAACAACCTGCTTACCGCAACCTACCTGACCGACCTGGTTCCGCTGCAGGAGGCGGCGATTGCGAACTCCCAACAGGGCGAAACCAGTGAAACCGGCATGGTTGCGTGGCTCTGCACCTGGCGGGACAAGCTAGGGCTGCCCTGGAAGACCTATGTCGGTCGCGCCCACGGGGCGCCGGGGAAGAGCATCCTGGAAGTCTCCAAGGGGCAGAACCCTTTCAGCAATGCCGTGGTCGAGATCAAAGCCCTGGCTGCCATCGCGACCAAGTATAGACGCACCGTCAACGCTCCTTGGGTCCGCCTGCTCGGTCAGGAGCACGACCGGGAATATGGGATCCCGAAAACAACGGTCGCCGCCGCTGCCGGAGACGCGACGATCGCGGTCGACAGCACCAGCGGCATCCATCTTGGTGAACTCGTCAGTAGCGATACCGGCATTCCGTCTGGCGCAACGATCGCCAGCTATGTCGCCAATACTTCAATCACGATCAGCGCCGCTCTGACTGCCGCAATTCCTTCGGGAACGCAGCTCACCTGCGCTCCGAACTTGGCCGGTGTGGGTGCCTTCCTTTCCGCCCTGCAGGCGGAATATGCGGCAGCCTTC
This sequence comes from Faunimonas pinastri, assembly GCF_900110915.1. GTDB lineage: Bacteria > Pseudomonadota > Alphaproteobacteria > Rhizobiales > Afifellaceae > Faunimonas > Faunimonas pinastri. The sequence continues at coordinate 5,296 of NZ_FOFG01000032.1, read as the reverse complement.
CAATCCGCTACAGGCCAAATTTCCGGGCCGGTCATCGCCGTCGCTCTCATGGATGCGCCATGCCTGACCACTGGCACTCCGCCGGACGGGCAGAGCCATGGCAGCGGAACGGCGCAGGCAATCGTCGATTGGGTGCGGGCGAACCCGGATATATCCCGGATCACCCATTCCCGCTATGTCTGCCTGCATGACACGGCCGACGGTGCGAATGCGAACGAGTTCCACTTCGCGCCGCAGGGGTACATTCTCGACGGGGAATACAGCGGCAAGGCTCGGCTCGTGGAGGACGTGTCCGGCTCGCGCTGGGTGGCTTACGGCGAGTTCATCACCGTCACCCGATTAGGTACGACGGTGAAGCTTCGGATCTGGCGCGACGCCGGATGCACCGTGCCGTGGGGCGGAGCGAACTTCGACACGGCGACGTTTTATGCCGCGACGCAGACCTGTGAGGCAGTGCCCGACGGTCACTACGGCTTCCGCTACATGGTCGCCGGCGTGAATGTCTGCACCGGGGTGGCGATTGCCGGCGACCAGGTCGCCGGCGACGGCTTTGACATCACCATCAGCCAGGATGCGGCCGGGCAGCTGGACTACGCCTATATGGGGCCGGGCTCGGCAACCCATGCTTCGGCCTGGGGCAACTGCTTCGACGGCGGCGACACGATCAACGGCGTCACGCTGGAAAGCCGCCAATTCCCCGGCCTCGTCCTGAAGAACCCGCTCATCACCTTCAAGGCAGCAGTCGCATGAAGCGTTTCATCACGCTTGCCGGCGTGACCGGCAACACCACCACGCAGCCCAGCATCTCCGATCTCGCGGCGGCGATGAAGGCGATCACCAGCCTTTACTCCTGGGTAGAGTTCGACGCTGATTCCGTGACGCTGGATTCCAGCGGCCTCATCTCTGCGGTGGCGGACAAGAGCGGCAACAGCCGGGGTTTTGCCCAGGCGACGACTGCTTATCGGCCGACCTGGGTGGACAAGGTTGTCAGCAGCCGTCCGGTCGCACGCTTCGCCGGCAGCGCGACGAACTCCGTCTTCAACAGACTGGACTTTTCCGGCACGCTGCCATCCACGGGAGACATCACCAAGATCGCGGTCCTGAAGCTCGCGTCGACCGCCGGCGGGGTGCAGGAGATCCTGACGGATCTGGTGCCGGCGGCGACCAAGCATGTGCTGCAGGTCAACAACGCCAATCTGCAAATGGCCGACGGCAATACCAATGGCAATTTGACCTACCCGACGGGGCTCGACGCGACAGTCTTCCATGTCGTCGCGAGCTCGCAAGATTTTTCCGACAAGCTGGGGCGGTTGAAGCTCGACGACGGTGCCGTCAGCACAGGCACCATGACTGCGACCGGATACAACACGACCATGTACATGGGCGCCAGCGAGACGCCCACTTATCCGATCGCCGCAGACATCGCTGGCGCGTTTGTCTTCAACGCTGACCTACTTGCCGATGCGCACGCGGCCGATCTGGCGACGGTGACCGCGTACATCAAGGCGCGGTTCGGATTGTAACCGCGTCGATCTGATCCGCCCTTCAGCCCGCCGCGAGCGGGTTTTTTCATGCCCGGAGATTTCCATGACAGTGGCCGATTTCGAGCCTTCGCTGAAGGTGACGCTCGCCTATGAGGGGGGCGTTTCCGATCATCCCCTCGATCCCGGAGGCCTGACCAAGGCCGGCGTCACGCAGGCGACCTATGACGCATGGCGCAAGCTGCAGAAGGTGCCCATGCGCAGCGTAACGATGGTGACCGACGCCGAGATCCGCTCCATCTACCGCGACGGCTATTGGGGGGTCGTGCGCGGCGACGAGCTTCCGTCCGGCATCGACTTCGCCGTCTTCGACTTCGCGGTGAACTCGGGCCCGGCCCGGGCCGCGAAGAGCCTGCAGAAGGCGGTCGGCGCCAGCGCCGACGGCGTCATAGGCAATTTGACGCTCGCGGCGGTGATCGACGCGGCCCGCAAGGACGAAGAGGCCGTGATCCGCATCATCTGCGAAGACCGGCTCGCCTTCATGAAGTCGCTCAGCACCTGGGCGACCTTCGGCACCGGCTGGACGCGCCGCGTCATGGGCGCCACCTCCGGCTTCCAGGCGAACGACAGCGGCGTCATCGACTACGCCACGATGATCGCTCGCAACGATCTCACCTTCGGCGCGCCGATCAATCCCGCGCCCGGCAAGGCCTGGCCGGAAGGCGAAGACTACCTCGTGCTGCGCTCCGACCTTCTGTCGGCGGTGAGCCAGCTCGCCACCGTCGCCGGCCGCTTCCCGTCCGCGCTCGCCTGACCTGATCCCCACGGCGGGGCAAGCCGACCTTCAGGAGACATATCGATGAAACTTCTCGCATGCGCGGCGCTGGGCGTCGCGGTGATCGCCGGCGGCTGCTCTACGTCCACCACGGACAAGATCGACAGCACCATCCAGAAGAGTCTGCCGCAGATCTGCGCGCTCGCCTCCACGGCGCATGTCACCTTCGCCACGGTTGCCACGACCGGCAAGCTCTCCAGCAAGGTCGTGGATGACGAGGCGGCGGCATGGGCCGGCATGACGGTCCTCTGCAACGACACCACGGATGTCTCGACCTCTACCGCCCTGACCAAGGCGGCCACGGTCTACGCCACCATCACCAAATCCCTCACGGCCGCCAAGGCGGCGGAATAGGAGCGATCATGGACGATACCCTCAACAGCGCCGCACCCGGCACGCCCCAGACCGCCAGCAAGGCGAAGTGGGCGGCGATCGCCGGCTTCGTCACGCCCGTTCTCATCGGGCTCGCCGCCAAGTACATCGGCGCGGACTGGGCGCAGGCGAATATCACGCCCGATAATGTCGGCCTCCTGATCGGCGGCGCGGCCGGCGTCGTTACGGCGGTCACCTCCGGCTATGCCGCGTGGAAGGCCCGCAACAAGGCCGCGCCGTGAGTTGGTCGGTCATCCTCAAGGCCATCCTCGGCGCGTTCGCGGCCTATTTCGCGACCCGTAAGGCGAAGGACGGTGAGGCACACGCCACGGTGCAATCGGGCGTCACCGCAGAGAAAAGCGCCGTCACCGCCGAGATCGCGAGGAAAGCCGATGCCCAATCCAAGGCTGCTGCCAATCCTGCTTCTGACGACGAGCTTCTTGCCGGGCTGCGTCAGCACAAGTTCTGAACCGGCCACGTCCGTGCCAGACCTGAAGCCGGCCTGCGGGCAGGTGCGAGATTGGTCGGTCGACTTCCAGACCGAGCTTGCGCAGGAGCTGGACAAGCTGCCGCGCACGGATCCGCTCTGGCAGATATTCCGCGACGCAGTCGCCGCGCGAACAGCGGTGCGGACGTGCAGGGGAGACCAGTCGGGATGATTATCTTCCGCATGGTGACCAGCCTGCGGGCGCACTTCCGGGTGCGCTCGACGGAATGGCTGCTGGCTGGGCTGCTTGCCAACTTCGGGCGTGTCCTGCTCGATCCCCACCCGACCTTCGAAGGGGCCTCCTACGCCGAGCTGGCGCGCTTCGCGACGGAGGACCATTGGGGCTGGGCCTGTCTCGTGGCTGGAGGGCTTCGCCTGGGGGCGCTCTTCGTGAACGGCTCGCTCTATCCGAGCTATTGGGCGCGTGCCGGCATGGCCTTCGTGTCCTGCTTCTTCTGGGCCGAGATTTCTCTCGGCTTCTTCACCGTCGGCACTGTTCCGACCGGACTGGCGATCTACCCGCTGCTGCTACTGGCGGAAGTCTACAACGTGGGATGCGCCTTCAAGGACGCAGGGCAGGCCGGCTATCTCCGCGCCGCCAGAAAGGCGGGGACGGGTGGCAGCGGAAGGTGGTGATCTCTCTTCTCTCACGTCGGCAGGGTCGTGGGTCGTCAATGCTGGCCTATTCGTCGGAACCGCTCTCGCGGCGGCGGTTGGCGTGCTCATGGGGCGCAAGCGCGGTGCGGAGGTGGAAGAACCCAAAATGCGCGGCGCGGCGCTTATGGACACCCTGCCGCTCAACCGGATCGCTGAGGCGGACGAGCGTGCGGCTGATGCGCTCGAACGCATTGCCACGCTGCTGGAGCATCGAGAGGAGGAGCATCACGTCGAAGAGCGGGCTGAAGAGCTGGCCTCCACCCGGGAGATGATGCGGCTGCTGAAGGAGTTCGCAGCAGGGAAGGGCGGTTGACTACCGCTTGTCAGTCCCGTTTAGGCTGATCATGTGCTGCTGGCGAATCTCGAGCCCGTCGGTAGGGTCTTCGTTGAACAAACTTCGGGGGGGACGATGAAGGGACTTCAACTCGCGTTCGGGATCAGCACGTTCGCAATTGCGGCGCTTGCGGCCAGTCCTGTCACGCTGGCGGGTACTGCCTCTCAGTTTCCTGCTCTGCTCCAGGCGAAGCCACCAGCGAACATGTCCCGCATTCCCGTACAGTCCTGCTGCAAGCACTGTCACAAAGGCAAAGCATGCGGGAATAGCTGCATCACCCGGAATGATGAATGCCACAAGGACACCGGCTGTGCCTGCGACGGGTGACGTAGCTCGTTGCGGCCTTAGTACTCGTCCCCGAGCAATCTGGCCCGGGCAGCCATTGTCGGATCAGGATGATTGGCCTGAGCCGCTGCTACGCGCTCCTCAGTCGACATCTCGGCCGCGGAGGAGGGTGACGACAGCAACTCAGAGACGGCGACGTGCAGGATTTCCGACAGTTTGCACAGTTGGCTGAGGGTGATCTCCATCGAGCCCTGCTCGCAAGCTGCCACCCACCCCTCTTCCTCGTTCAGTACAGCTGCGAATGAGGCCTGCGACATTCCTCGAGCGTTTCGAACACGGGCTACTTTCCTCCCCAGGGAGACGTGAGCCCGGCACTCGGAGAATTCCTCGCTGGTTGCATTCATGATGGTACCTTTCGACCTGAGCGTGTTCTCTTGCAATTAGAGAAGCGCTCATTCCAGCAATCGAAGGTTGTATTTGAATTTTATTCAAATATTCGGAGCTCACGCTGAGACTGGAACTAGCCCGCACGCGAGCCGGCTGCTCGATTTGCCTCAACGCGAGCTAGGTCGATCAAGTAGGTCAGCATGTCCAACTCCGCTTTGGCAGTGATGGACCCGAGCAATTCAAGATCGCGCGCAATCGAGGCGGCGAGCACCTGCGTGCTATTCGGCAGTCTTTCAGGATCGCGGTTTATGCCGTCTGACGCGGCAGGTTTATTCTGCTGCTGCCGCAGGTTCGAACGGCCGCGAAAGAGCCTTCCGATCATTCCAGTTCTCCAGATACCAGCCTGCCACAGCGGCCGACTCTGTGAAGGTCACGTTCTCGGCGTTCCGCTTCTCGGC
>NZ_FOFG01000025.1 GCF_900110915.1 Faunimonas pinastri | reverse complement strand
CGGCGCCGCGCTACGGCCACGGCCTCAGCGAGCGGCGGCTCGGCGATTTCCTGCGCGACAAGCCGCGCGACAGCTACGTGCTCTCCACCAAGGTCTGAATAGCCCCGAGTTTCGTAGACTCCCTCGGGCTACATATCGTGCTGCCGTTCGAACTCGACGGGTGACAGCATCCCGTTCCTGACGTGCTTGCGCTTGGGGTTGTAGAACATCTCGTTGGAGTCGAACACCTCCTGTTTTGCCTCTTCGCGCGTGCGGTAGGTCTTGCGGCGGATTCGCTCCCGCTTGAGCAGGTTGAAGAAGCTCTCTGCCACGGCGTTGTCGTGGCAGTTCCCGCGTTGGCTCATCGAATGCTCAAGATTGTGGTGCTTCAGGAAGGCTGTCCAATCCATGCTGGTGAACTGGGAGCTTGATCTGAGTGGATCAGGATGGTGGTCTTCGGCTTCCGCCGCCACACCGCCGTGAGCAACGCCTGTAGCACGACGTCAGTGAACTGCCGGCTCTGAAGTGACCAGCCAATGACGCGACGGGAGAACAGGTCGATCCCCACGGCCAGATAGGCGAAGCCCTTCCTGATGTAGGTAATGTCCGTCACCCACGCCTTGTCCTGCGCGTCGACATCGAACCGTCGCGGCAGGGTGTTGTCGATACATCGTGGGACCGACTCCATCATCCATCAGGATCGTTCCGAAGATGTGGTCGGCTTCCGCGCCGATGGGTCGGTCTTCAGGCGCGGAGGGTGGTGGCGACCCTGCGCGCTCCCTCGCGGCGGCTCACCACGGCATCCATCATCGCGTTCTGCCCGAACAGTCGCGTTCTTGTGGCCGAAGCCGGCACTGGCAGGAAGGCATCAGGTCCGCTCAGGCGTCGCGTGGACCGGGACCAGGCTCGCCGAAGCCGCCGCCGGTGGGCGTGATGACGGTGATCGCCTCGCCCGCTTCCAGCATTGTCTGCGCGCAGCCGCCCAGCGACTCCGTGCGGCCGTCAAGGCGGCGGACCCGGTTCTCGCCGGTCTCCCCCGGCAGACCGCCTTCCAACCCGAAGGGCGCGACGCGACGGTGGCCTGAGAGGACCGAGCACTCCATGCGCTCGCGGAAGCGGATGGTGCGGCTGGTGCCATCCCCGGAGTGCCAGCGGCCGCGCCCGCCCGAGCCTCGGCGGATGTGGAAATCCTCCAGCACCACGGGGAAGCGCAGCTCCAGGATCTCCGGATCGGTCAGCCGCGAATTGGTCATGTGGGTGTGGACGCCGGGCGCGCCATCGAAGCCCTCGCCGGCCGGTGCGCCCGAGCAGATCGTCTCGTAATATTGGTAGCGGTCGTTGCCGAAGGTCAGGTTGTTCATCGTGCCCTGCGCGGCGGCGAGAGCCCCCAGCGCTCCGAACAGGCAATTGGTGACGGCCTGGCTCACCTCGACGTTGCCGGCGACCACGGCGGCCGGCCATTGCGGCGAGAGCATCGTCGCGTCCGGCACCACGATGCGGATCGGCCGGAGGCAGCCGGCATTCATCGGGATCGCGTCCTCCACCATGACGCGGAAGACGTAAAGCACTGCGGCGCGGGTCACCGGCTCCGGCGCGTTGAAGTTGTCGCCGCGCTGATCGGAGGTGCCCGTGAAGTCGACCGTCGCCTCGCGCTTCTCCCGGTCGACGGAAATCCGCACCCGGATCTCGCAACCCTGGTCCATGGGATAGGTGAACTCGGCGTCCGACAGGCGGTCCACGACGCGGCGCACGCTTTCCGCCGCGTTGTCCTGCACGTGGCCCATATAGGCTTCCACCACGTCGAGCCCGAAGCGCGCGATGATCTTGCGGAGTTCCGTCACGCCGCGCTCATTGGCGGCGATCTGCGCCTTGAGGTCGGCCACGTTCTGCACCACGTTGCGGACGGGGTAACGCGCGCCGGTCAGCAGGGCCACCAGCTCGGCCTCGCGGAAGCGGCCTTCCTCGACCATGCGGAAGTTGTCGATATAGACGCCCTCCTCCTCGATGGTCCGGGCGTCCGGCGACATGGAGCCCGGCGCCGTGCCGCCGATATCGGCATGGTGGCCGCGCGAGGCGACCCAAAAGAGCACATCCCGGCCGGCATCGTCGAAGACCGGCGTGCAGACGGTGATGTCGGGCAGGTGCGTGCCGCCATTATAGGGGGCGTTGATGGCGAAGACGTCGCCCGGGTGGATCACCGGATTGTTGCGGATGATGCTTTCCACCGAGCGATCCATGGAGCCCAGATGCACCGGCATGTGCGGCGCGTTGGCGACCAACGCGCCCGCGCGGTCGAAGACGGCGCAGGAGAAGTCCAGCCGCTCCTTGATGTTCACGGAATAGGCCGTGTTCTGCAGCGTCAGGCCCATCTGCTCGGCGATGGACATGAAGAGATTGTTGAAGATCTCCAGCATGACGGGATCGGCGTCGGTGCCGATCGCCACGCCCTTCGGCAGGGCGGTCGTGCGCTCCAGCACGAGATGGTCGCGGACGGTCAGCGTCGCCGTCCAGCCATCCTCCACGACCACAGTCTGGTTCGGCTCGATCACCAGAGCCGGGCCGGCAACCTTGTGGCCGGGCGCGAGCTGTTCGCGGCGGAAGATTGCGGCATCGTGCCAGCGCCCGCCGGAAAACAGGCGCGTGCGCCGCTCCGGCTCGGGCAGGGCAGCGTCGCTCGGGGCGGCGTCGATCGTTTCGGGCCGCGTGCTGCCGCCGATCGCCTCCACCGAGATCGCCTCGACCACGACCTGCTTCGTCCGGTCGATGAAACCGAAACGGCTGCGATGCGCGGCCTCGAATGCGGCCTTCATGGCATCGATGTCCATGGCGGAGGGATCGAACGGCCTTCCGCCCGGCATGTCGAAAGCGGGCACTTCCAGCGACGTATCGGTGCCGGCATAGCGGAGATGCGCTCGCACATGCACGGCGACACCGGCGGCGTCCACGCCCTGCGAGGTCACCTCGGCCAGCACGTCAGCCGCGAGCGGCCGGGCCGCCGTCGCGATCAGCCGAAGCGCGGCCGGGTCGAACGGCGCTTCGATGGCCGCCTGCCGCATGGCGCGGATTTCGGCGAGGCCCATGCCATAGGCGGAGAGCAGGCCGGAGAAGGGATGCACCAGCACCCGCGTCATGCCGAGCGCGTCGGCGACGAGGCAGGCATGCTGGCCGCTGGCGCCGCCGAAAGCGTTCAGCGCATAGCGCGTCACGTCGTAGCCGCGGGCGACCGAGATCTTCTTCACCGCCTCCGCCATGTTGGCGACCGCGATGCGGAGGAAGCCGTCGGCCACCTCTTCCGGCGAGCGGCCGTCGCCGATCTCGCTGGCCATGTCCGCGAAAGCCCCGGCCACGGCGTCGCGGTCCAGCGGCTCGTCCTGGTTCGGCCCGAAGATCGCCGGGAAGAGATCGGGCACGAGCTTGCCCACCATCACGTTGGCGTCGGTGACGGAAAGCGGCCCGCCACGGCGGTAGCTCTTCGGTCCGGGGTTGGCGCCGGCGGAATCGGGCCCGACCCGGAAGCGCGACCCGTCGAAATGCAGGATCGAGCCGCCGCCCGCCGCGACCGTGTGGATCTGCATCATCGGCGCGCGGATGCGCACGCCCGCCACTTCCGTCTCGAAGGCGCGCTCGTAGGTGCCGGCGTAATGCGCCACGTCGGTGGACGTGCCGCCCATGTCGAAACCGATCACCTCGTTGAAGCCCGCCTCCCCGCCCGTCTGGGCGAGAGCCACGACGCCGCCGGCGGGACCGGAGAGGATCGCGTCCTTGCCGCCGAAGAGATCGGCCGCGGTGAGCCCGCCCGACGACATCATGAACATCAGCCGCGCGCCGGTGCGCGCCACGTCCAGTTCCTCCGTGACCTGCGCGACGTAGCGGCGCAGGATCGGCGAGAGATAGGCGTCGACCACCGTCGTGTCGCCACGGCCGACGAACTTCACCAGCGGCGAAACCTCGTGGCTGGCGGAAACCTGCGGAATGCCGAGTTCACGGGCGATGCGGGCGGCTGCCTGCTCATGGGCCGGATGGCGGTAGGCATGCATGAAGACGATCGCGACGGAGCGGTAGCCCTCGTCCACAAGCGACTGCAGCGCCGCGCGGATCGCCGTCTCGTCGAGCGCCTGCTCCACGCCCCCATCGGCCAGCACGCGTTCGTCCACCTCGACCACGCGGTCATAGAGGAGGTCCGGCTTGACGATCCGCTTGGCGAAGATGTCGCTGCGCGCCTGATAACCGATCGCCAGCGCATCGCGGAAGCCGCGCGTGGTGACGAGAGCGGTCCGCTCGCCCTTGCGCTCCAGCAGCGCGTTGGTGGCGACCGTCGTGCCCATGCGCACGTCGCCGATCAGCCCGGACGGGATCGCCTCGCCCGGCTTGAGGCCGAGCAATGCGCGAATGCCGGCCACCGCCGCGTCGCGGTACTGCTCGGGGTTTTCCGACAGCATCTTGCGGGTGTGCAGCCGCCCGGCAGGATCGCGGCCGATGACATCGGTGAACGTGCCGCCACGATCGATCCAGAAATCCCAGACGCCGGCCATCGCAGTCCCCCTCACGCAAGATCCTCAACGCCGATACTTCGTTGACATTTTGCCGTCAAGTTGAGAGCGTCTCTTCAGCGGCCCCGGCCGTCAATCAAGAGGGGACATCATCATGCGGAAACTGTTCGGCGCCGCTTATGCGGCGACGGTAGCGCTCGGTCTCACGCTGGCTGGCCAGGCCAGCGCGGCAAGCTGGGACATGCCTACCCCGTACCCGGATGGCAATTTCCATACCAAGAACATCCGGGAGTTCGCTGCAGAGGTCGACAAGGCCACCAATGGCGGCCTCAAGATCACGCTCTACACCAATGGCTCGCTTCTGAAGGCGACGGAGATCAAGCGCGCGGTGCAGACCGGGCAGGTCCAGGCGGGCGAAGTGCTGCTCTCCTCGCTCGCCAACGAAGACCCGATCTTCGGCATCGATTCCATTCCGGGCCTCGCGACTAATTATGACGACGCCCACAAACTCTGGCGCGCCGCTCACGACACCGTCGCCAAGCACATGTCGGACAAGGGCATGGTGCTGCTCTTCTCCGTCGCCTGGCCGCCGCAGGGCATCTATTCCAAGCAGGCGTTGCAGAAGCTGTCCGACCTCAAGGGACTGAAGTTCCGCACCTACAACCCGGCGACGGCCCGCTTCGCCGAACTGGTCGGCGCGGCGCCCGTCACCGTTCAGGCCGCCGAAGTGGCTCAGGCCTTTCGCACCGGCGTGGTCGACGCGATGTTGACCTCGGGCGCCACCGGCGTCGACACGCAGGCCTGGGACTATTTGAAGTACTATTACGACCTGCAGGCATTCCTGCCGCAGAACATCGTCTTCGTGAACAAGAAGACGTTCGACGCCCTGCCGGCGGATCAGAAGAAGGCCGTGATGGATGCCGCCACCAGGGCGGAGGATCGCGGCTGGTCGGAATCGCAGTCCCTCAACGAGGGCTACAAGAAGACCATGGCCGAGAAGGGCATGACGGTCAGCGACGCCAGCGATGCCATGAAGACCGAACTCGCCGGCATCGGCAAGACCATGGCCTCCGAATGGGCGGCCAAGGCCGGCTCCGACGGCGCCGCCATTCTGGACTCCTATCGCAAGTGATCGGTGCGGGCCGGGGCGGATCGTCCCGGCCCTTTTCTCGTGGGGGGAGTCGATGAAAAGCCCGTTTGCATGGATCTACCGCGCCGTGGAATTCCTGGCCGGACTGTCGCTGGTCGCCATTCTGGCCCTTATTCTGGGCGGCGTCGCGTGGCGGCTCTCCGGTTCGCAGCTTGCCGGCAGCGATGACCTTTCCGGCTTCTGCCTGGTCGGGCTGTTCTTTCTGGGGCTGGCGCCGGCCTATTGCCGTGCCGACCACATCCGCGTTGGCCTGCTGGTGGACCGCCTGACCGGTCGCAACCGCCTGGTGCTGGAAGGCATCGTGCTCGCCGCCACCGCGATCGCCACCGGTTGGGCAACCTGGTGGCTCGGGGTGACCGTCAGCAATTCCTGGCAGTTCGGCGACGTCTCCGAGGGACTGTTGCCGGTCCAGCTCTGGATCCCCGAACTCGCCATGCTCATCGGCACCGCGGCGCTCTTCTTGGCGGTTCTGGAAGATCTCGTGCGCGTGCTGCGCGGCCGGTCGCCAAGCTACATGGTGCAGCCGGAAAGCGATCCCAACGAACTCCTGACATTCGAGCGCTGAGGCTTCCATGGATCCGCTCTTCGCATCTCTCGTCCTCGCCGCGACAATGGTCATCACACTGGTGGCCGGAGTCTGGATCGGCATCTCGCTTGCCGCCGTAGGTTATGTGGCGCTGGCCTTCTTCACACATCGCCCGCCGGGTCTGCTCTTCGGCACCACGCTCTGGGGCGCCAGCAATTCCTGGGCGCTGACCGCCCTTCCCATGTTCATCTGGATGGGCGAGATCCTGTTTCGCTCGCGGCTGGCGGAGGACATGTTCCGAGGCCTCGCCCCCTGGATGCAGCGCCTGCCCGGCCGCCTGCTGCACACCAACGTGGTCGGTTGCGGGATCTTCGCGGCGATCTCCGGCTCCTCGGCCGCCACGGCCGCTACCGTCGGCAAGATGACGATCCCCGAGCTTCGCCGCCGCGGCTACGACGACTTCATGATCCTGGGCTCGCTTGCCGGCTCCGGGACGCTGGGTCTCCTGATCCCGCCCTCCATCACCATGATCGTCTATGGCGTGGCGGCGCAGGTCTCCATCGCGCGCCTCTTCATGGCCGGCGTGATCCCGGGCATCGTCCTGATGTTGATGTTCTCGCTGATCGTCGGCGGTTATGCGCTCCTCTACCCCGCGCGCGTTCCCCCCGCTGACCCATCGATGCCATTCATGGCCAAGCTTTCGGAATCACGCCGCCTGATCCCGGTCGTGCTCCTGATCATCCTGGTGCTCGGCTCGATCTATGCGGGCTTTGCCACGCCGACAGAATCCGCCGTGCTCGGGGTAGTCGGAGCGGTGATCCTGGCACTCGCCACCGGCGGCTTCACCTGGACCATGATGTGGGAAAGCATCGGCGGCGCGGTCCGCACCACCTGCATGATCGGGATGATCCTCTCCGGCGCGGCGTTTCTATCCACCGCCATGGGATTCACGGGGCTTCCCGTCCGCTTCGCCGACTGGATCGTGGCCATGAACCTGTCGCCTCTGGCGCTCATCGCGGCGCTGACCGTGGTCTTCATCATCATGGGATGTTTCATCGACGGCATCTCCATGGTGGTGCTCACCACCTCCGTGCTGCTGCCGGCCGTCAGTGCCGCCGGCATCGACCTCCTGTGGTTCGGCATCTTCGTGGTGCTGGTGGTGGAGATGGCACAGGTGACGCCGCCGGTCGGCTTCAACCTCTACGTCATCCAGTCGCTCGCCAATCGCAGGATGGGCTATGTGGGTCTTGCTTCGCTGCCCTTCTTCGCGGGCATGATCGTCATGGTCGCGATCGTCACGGCGGCGCCGGGGCTGGTCAGCTGGCTCCCCAACCAGATGTTCGGGCACCCCTGATGGCCGAAGATACGGAACGGAAGGAAAGGCCGGGGTTGGGGCCTATCGTCTCCTCCGGCCATCTGGCGAGCGGCGCCCTTCCGGCGCTCTCGGAAGTGGAGTTCGGCACGATCATGCTGACGCATGCGTTCAACCGCTGGATGGTGCGGTGCATGGCGGCGGCGGGCTTTCCCGACCTTTCGGCCATCGACGTGCTGGTGCTGCACAACGTCAATCACCGCGACAAGGCCAAGACACTGGCCGACATCTGCCTCGTCCTCAACATCGAGGACACGCATGTCGTTTCCTATGCGCTGAAGAAGCTTGAAAAGCTGGGGCTCGTGAAAAGCGGACGGCGCGGAAAGGAAAAGCTCGCCATGGTGACCGAAGAGGGCCGGGCCGCCTGCAAGCGCTATGCGGAGATCCGTGAGGCGCTGCTGGTTCGCTCGGTTCTCTCCACCGAAGTCTCCAGTGACATGCTGTCGGAGATGGCGCGACGCATCCGCGCTCTCTCGGGTCATTACGACCAGGCCTCCCGCGCCGCGGCCTCTCTGTGAGTTGATAACGAGGCGCCTCGCGAAGCACGGCCTCCAGGCCGGCTCCTTCAGGCAAGCCCGGTGATTTGCTTCAGGAGCGTGTCCCCGGTGAAGTCCGGGGTCGGCCGGTCGGCGACGACCTCGCCCAGCCGTAGCATGGTGATACGGTCGGTGACTTCCAGAACATGCGGCAGCGTGTGGGAGGTAAAGACTACGCCGAGGCCCTTGATCTTTGCCGGCTTGATGACGTTCAGCACCTCGATCGACTGCTGCCCGCACAGATGGCTGGTCAATTCCTCTCGCGCCTTGTCGCGCATCGTCTTAGCCGAGAAGCGGAAAGGAATGAGAGGCTCTTTCGGATAACTTTATCTGGACGCCCTACGCTTCGTGCGGGACCTGCAACCTGTCGCATCTGTTGCCGAGAAGGTTCCAGCCGTGTGCTGGCGACCCCGATCGACTGCCTCCTCTTCCGCGAGACGCAAAGGTTAGGACCCCAGCCCCTGCCCTAGCAGCAGCTCCGGGACGACCAGCATGTCGAACTGGAAGCCGTTCCATCGGGAGTTCCCGATAAGGCCGGCGATCACCTCGCCTTCTCCGTTCTTCACGAACGCTCCGAAGTCCTGATTGTCCTCAAAGCGGAGCTCTGGTCTGGAACGCCCCGCTCTCTCCGAGAGCCTTCCATGCCCCAAGTTAGTCCAACGACCGGAGTCGCTGTTCTGGATTATCCACGGAGTTCGCATCGGTGAGAGTTCAAGGTTAGGGCCGAGCGTCCCGCTCATGCGTTTTGCTCTTCTGTGACAATCAGAGGGCGAAACTCGCCGGTTTTTCCGTCCGCGAGACCAAGGTCTGTTACATGCGGCCCCGGATTGCAGGCAAGGCTTGCCGCGACGCAGGACTTGAAGACGATGAAAGGCGGCTGCCAGTCGGCGATCGGCTCGGCGGCGGCACGGATCTTCCTGAACCCTTGCGCAACCTCTTCGGTGGGCGCATCCGAAAGCAGGCCGCAGACGGGTAACGGCAGGAGAGCGGTCACCGCACCGTTCTGCGAGACGGCCATTCCGCCGCCAGCCTCGATGACGGCGTTTGCCGCGGCGGCCATGTCCTCGGGGTCCCGACCGAAGACCGTCAGATTGTGGCTGTCATGCGAGACGCTGGTCGCCAGCGCGCCACGCCACTCGCTCCAGCCTTCCAGGATGCCAAGCTGCGGGACCGCCGGTCGGAATCCGTGCCGGTGGATCATCGCCATCACGATGGTTCCGGCAGGCGGAACAACCCTCCCCTCGCGAACGTCAGCCGCAATGCGGCCCCAGCGGGTGAAGCGCGGCTGCGACACCGTATTGATCTCGACGCTGCCATCGGGATGCCCCGGCAGGTGGATCATGAAGTCCTCCGCCGAAAGCAGCGGCACCTTGACGGTGTCCGTCGGTCCCTCCGGGCGCTCCGGCACTGCTTCGCGCAGCGTTCCATTCTCCGCCACATGCCGGCCGGAGACGAAGACATGCTCCACCCCGAACTCGACGAGATCGGCAAGGACGATGAGATCGGCGCGGCGACCGGGCGCTACCAGTCCGAGGTCGCGGCGGCCGAGCCGCATCGCGGCATTCAATGTCGCGGCGCGAAGCGCATCGATCGGGGGAAGGCCGTAGCGGACGAGCCGGCGCACCACGTCGACGATCCCGCCGACGCGGATCAGGTCGTCGGGGAAGATGTCGTCGGTGCAAAGGGTCAGCGTCTGCGGGATCTGCGGCAGGCTGTTCAACGCCTCCACCACGCCGGGGAGCACGTAATCGTGCGAGCCGCGGAGCTCGACGGTGAAGCCCGACCTCAGCTTCTCCAGGATATCGTCGCCGGAGACGATCTCATGGTCGGACTGGATGCCGGCCGTCGCAAAAGCCTGCAGGTTGCCGCCCGTCAGCTCGCGGCCATGACCGCAGACGAGCTTGCCGCTCTCCAGCCCGGCCCCCACGATGCCGGACATGCGGGGATCTCGCTCGATCACGCCGCGCATGTCCATGACTTCGGCGACGCCGGCGATCTCCGGCCAGCTCAGCATTTCCTGCATTTCCGGGCGGCGGAAATCCGCTCCCGCCACTTCCAGCCCCGGGGCGGACGGCACGCAGGAGGGCGCCAGCACGAGCGCCCGCAGCGGCAGGCCGCGACTCGCCTCGATGGCCCAGCGCACACCGGCGAGCCCCACCACATTGCCAACCTCGTGCGGGTCCCAGCAGATCGTAGTCGTGCCCTGCGGCACCACCGTCTCGGCATAGCGACGCGGCGTCACCATCGAGCTTTCCACATGCATGTGGGTGTCGATCAGGCCCGGCGCGACGAAGCGACCGGCAATGTCGATGATTTCGGCCGCATCGCTGCGGGTGCCCGGCTGGTGCACGCTGGCGATGAGCGGACCGATCAGCCCGATATCGGCCGGACGGACCTCGTTGGTGGCCATGTCGACCAGGGTCCCGCCGACGAGCAGGACGTCGAAGCCCTCCTGGCCGCGCGCCGCACGAACGGCGCGGTCGCGCAGGGTCGGATCGTCGAGGTCATGAGGTTCCTGCATCGCGCCACTCCCGCAAATGTCGGCGGCAGCACGGCGGCTCCGGCCGGCGGAAGTTTTCAGGCCGGGGGGAGATGAGAAGCAAGCCTTAACATTCAGCAATGTGGCCAGGATGGAGGCAATGGGCGGCGCCGCGCGGGAATGCCGCGATCCGGCGCTCGAACCGGGGATGAACGGGCAGAGAGCGATCACTTGGCTGCCGAAAATGTCATCTTGTAGAATTTTCGTGCTTGCGGAAATTTGCAGGCCACGAGCGCATCGCGATCGGGGGGATTCCAGATGTCGGATGAGGTTGTGGCGGCTCCGGCCAGCCACGTGGAAGCGCGTGGGCTGGACCGGCTCTTCGGCGTGAGTGCGAGGGGCTCCACCCTGGGCCGCGAGGTCATCGCCGGTCTCACGACGTTCGGCGCGATGAGCTACATCGTCGTGGTCAATCCGGCGATCCTCTCCGCCGCCGGCATGGACCGGCACGAGCTGATCATCACCACCGCAATCGCGTCCATCATCGGTACGCTGATCATGGCGCTCTGGGCCAACCTGCCGATCGCGCTGGCACCGGGCATGGGCAGCAACGTCATCTTCGCCCAGGTCGTCGTGCTGCAGATGGGCGTCTCCTACCAGACCGCCTTCACCATGGTGCTGATCGGCGGCATCCTCTTCCTGATCCTGTCGCTGACGCGCATACGGGAACAGATCGTCCTTGGCTTTCCCGCCGCCATCCGTCTCGGCATCCAGTGCGGCATCGGGTTGTTCATCGCCTATCTCGGCTTGAAGAATGGCGGTCTGCTGGTGGTGCAGAACAACAGCGTCCATTTCGGCAACCTTGCCGATCCGGCGACGATGCTGACCTTTATCGGCGTGCTGGTCACGCCCGTGCTGGTGGCGATGCGCGTTCCGGCCGCCTTCCTGATCTCCATCGTGCTGCTGACGATCGCGGGCTTCTTCCTGACCGGGCTGAACGGCAAGCCCGTCACGCCGATCCCGGATCACATCGTGAACCTGCCCGTGATCCCGAAGGAGCTCTTCTTCGCCTTCGACTTCCACGAGTTCATCAGCCATTTCTTCCTCGTCCTGCCGATCACCCTCTATTTCTTCATCTCCGATTTCTTCTCCGCCACGGCGACGCTGATCGGCGTCACCCGTCGCGGCAACATGATGACGCCGGAAGGCCAGATCCCGAATGCGCGGCAGGCTTTCATCGCCGACGGTCTTGCCTCGGTGATCGGTGCGATGGTGGGGACCTCAACGGTCGCCGCCTACATCGAGTCGGCAACCGGCGTGGAGGCGGGCGGACGCACCGGGCTGACCGGCATCGTGGTGGCAATCCTGTTCGGGCTCTCGCTCTTCATCTGGCCGCTGATCGCCATCATCCCGGCGCAGGCGACGGCCCCCGCTCTCGTACTGGTCGGCGTGCTGATGATGGAGGGCATTCGCGATCTCGACGTCACGCGACCGGAAAACGCGCTGCCGCCGATCATGACGCTGCTGATCACGGTCTGCACGACGGACTTGATGATGGGCCTGACCGTCGGCTGCTTCGTCTACACGCTGATCGTGCTCGCCACGCGGCAGTGGCAGAAGGTGACGCCGTGGCTGCTCGGCCTCGACGCGATCTTCATCATCTACATGATCCTCACACACCACATGCACTGACGCTCCGATGTCGCTCCCCGATGACCTGATCCTGAACGCCGCCGACGAGATCTCCATCCGGCAGGACTTGACGCTGGTGGCGTTGGGGCGGCGGCCGGCGGATCTCGCGATCCGGGTCGGACGAATGCTCTCGGTGCACAGTGGAACGTGGCTCGACGACCAGGAAATCGTCATCAAGGGCCGGCGTATCGCCTGGACCGGCCCGGCCGGCACCTATCGCGGCGAAGTTCGGGAGCGGGTGCATTATCCCGACCTGTCGGCGGTGCCGGGTTTCGGCGAAGTCCACAAGCATATCGAGAGCACGCACCTGACGCCAGAATGGGAGGCCGCGCTGGTCATCCCGCGCGGCAATACCTGGACCTGCGAGGCGAGCCATGAATTCGCCAACGTCGACGGCGCGCGCAACACAGAATTCTGGCAGCGGGCGCGACGGCTCGGCTGTCCGCAGAAGGTGTTCATCCAGCCGGGCTCCGCCGTGCCGCCCAGCGCCTGGGAATCGGGCGGCGGCTATTATGGCTATGAGGAGCAGCGCCGGTTCATGGCGGACGACCTCTCCGTCGTCAGCTTGGACGAGGTGATGGACTGGCCGGCCGTCTGGAACCCGGAGAACCCCGGCTACGACAGGATCTGGGGGATGATCCGCGCCACCTTCGAGCAGCGCGGCGTGGTGGAGGGGCACGGCTCGGGCCTTGTGGAAGCACACGATTCCAGCGCCTTCGCGGCGGCAGGCCTGAGCTCCGACCATGAGATCTGGGCTTTCGAGGATGCGTGGGAAAAGCTGAACCGGGGCGTCTTCATCGAGATCCGTCCGTTCAACTTCGAAGCGGTGTTGCCGCAGCTCGTGCAGCGCCTGTCCGACTGGTCCAACATCGCCTTTACGACAGATGATCGAAGCGCGTCGGAAACGTTGAGGATCGGCGCCAGCGACCATAATGTCCGCTCCGCGATCCGGTATGGCGTGGCGCCGGAAACCGCTATCCAGTGCGCCACCCTCAACCCCGCCCGCCACATGCGGATCGACGCCTGGGTCGGCAGCATCTCGCCCGGCCGCTATGCCGATATCGTGCTGCTCTCCGACGTCGCGGGTATCGCAATCGACGCCGTTTATGCCGATGGGCGGCTCGCTGCGGAAAGGGGAAGCTATGTCGGTCCCCAACCGGAGATCCGTTGGCCGGACTGGGCCACCGACACGATGAAGATCGGCCGCGAACTCACCGCCGATGATTTCGCGATCGCCGCCGCGCCCGGCCGCGAGACCATGGAGGCGGCGTTGCTGCGCCCCTTCCACTGGAACCTCGATCTGCTGACGGCGACGCTGCCGGTTGCCGACGGCGCAGTGCAGCGCGACACGGGCCGCCGCATCACGAAGTTCGCCATTGTGGATCGTTTCCACGGCACCGGGGCTGTCGCGCCGATGTTCTGGCTGGGCTGCGGGCCCGCCGATCCCGATACCGCGCTCGCCTGCTCCGTGGCGCACGACAAGCACAATGTCTGGGTGATCGGCTCCTCCGATGCGGCCATGGCCAAGGCGGTGAACCGCCTCGGGGAAATCGGCGGCGGCTGGGCGCTGGTGCGCGACGGCGAACTGCGTGCCGAGGTGCGCTACGAGGTCGCCGGACTGATGACGGCCCGCCCCGCCGCCGATCTCGACCGCGACATGCAGGCGCTTTATGCCGAAGCCGCGAAGGTCGACTGGATGTACGAGCCCAGCATCTCGCCCGTGTGGGAGCCGGGTTTCCCGGAAAAGCTGATCTTCGCGACACTGACCTGCGCACCGTGGCGATGGGTCCTGGTTGCGCCATGCGAGGCCGCGCCGCAGGGCCTCGTCAACGTCCAGACGGGCGAAACCCATCCCGTGGTCTGGTAGCACGAGCGACGAACGGAGTGCCTGACATGCTGGATGCCGCTCTCGCCACCTGGCCGGAGGTGAAGGACTTCGTTCGCGAGGGGAGGATCGGGCTGCTTCCCGTCGGGGCGCAGGAGCAGCATGGTCCGCATCTCCCGCTTGCCACCGATACGGTCATGGCTACGGGTTTCGCGCGGCGGCTGGCGGAAGCTCTCGACGCGCTGCTGCTTCCAGCCTTGCCCTATGGCGATGCCTGGAACAACGAAGGCTTTCCCGGCACGCTTTCGCTTTCCCCGGAAACGGTGCAGCGCACCGTCGAGGATCTCGCGCGCGGCGTGCGCCGAATCGGCCTCGGCGCGCTGATCGTGGTCAACGGGCATTTCGGCAACCGCGAACCGATCGCGCTCGCGGCCCGTGAACTCTGGCGGGAGAGCGGCTTTCCCGTTCTCTGCCTCGATTATCCCGGTTTGGAATCCTTGGCGGACGAGATCTGCGCCAGCGCACCGGCCGCGCCGACCTTCTACCATGCCGACGAGGTGGAAACCTCCGTCATGCTGGCGCTTGCGCCCGAAGCGGTGCGGATGGAGCGGGCCATCAGCGAATATCCCGTCTTTCCCCCCACCTTCGGAGCCGAGCCGATGCAGCTCAGCAGCTTCTGCCAAAGCGGCGTCTTTGGCAATTCCCGACCGGCAACCGCCGAAAAGGGCGAGCGCCTCCTGGAGGGACTCACCGCCGCGAGCGTTGACGTGATCCGCACCTTTCTCGCGCGACACGGACTTGTCCGGGCAAAAAACAGCGAGGAGAAGCCTTCATGAATACGTCCGACGCATCCGCTTCGCCCGCCGATCTCCTGTTCGATGCGGCCGAGGAAGTGCGGATCCGGCAGGATCTCGCGCTGGTGGCGCTGGGCAAGCGGCCGGCGGATCGGGCCTTGCGGATCGGACGCCTCTTGGATGTCCATACCCGCACATGGCACGAGGATCAGGAAATCGTCATCCGGGGGCGGCGCATCGCCTGGATCGGCCCCGCTGGCGGATACGAAGGCGAGGTGCGCGAGCGCATCCACGAGCCGGCGCTTGCCGCAGTCCCGGGCTTCGGCGAGGTGCACAAGCATATCGAGAGTTCGCATCTCACTCCGGAATACGAGGCCGCGCTGGTCCTGCCGCACGGCAATACCTGGACCTGCGAGGCCAGCCACGAATTCTCCAACGTCAACGGGCCGAACAACCTCGAATTCTGGCTGGAGGCCCGGCGACGTGGCTCGCCTCTGAAGATCTTTCCGCTGCCCGGCTCCGCCGTTCCGCCCACGGCTTACGAATGGGGCGGCGGGTACTTCGGCTACGACGAGCAGAAGACGTTCATGGAGCAATCGCTCATGGTGGCCGGGCTCGACGAAGTGATGGATTGGCCGGCCGTGTGGAACCCGGAAAGCCCGTCGCACGGGCGTCTCTGGGGGATGATCCAGGCAACTTTCGAAAAGCGTGGTGTCGTGGAAGGTCATGCCGCCGGCCTCAGGGACCTCGCCTCGATCAACGCCTTCGCGGCGGCGGGACTTGCCTCCGACCATGAGGCGTGGACGCCGGACGAGGTGCGCGACAAACTCGCCCGCGGCCTCTTCGTCGAGATTCGTCCCTATTCCATGCCGGACATCGTCCGCGCGCTGCTGGAGGATGGCCTGGCCGATTGGTCGCAGATCGCCTTCACCACCGACGACCGCAGTTCCTCCGACACGCTGAAGCTTGGCGCGACCGACTACAATGTCCGCACCGCGATCGAGAGCGGCCTCCCGCCGGAAATCGCGATCCAGTGTGTCACCATCAATCCCGCCCGGCACATGCGGCTGACACCATGGGTCGGATCGCTCGCACCCGGTCGCTATGCCGACATCGTGCTGCTCGACGACATCGCCAACCTTTCCATCGCCAAGGTGTGGGCGGACGGGGCGCCGATCTCGGAGCGCAAGACCT
This sequence comes from Faunimonas pinastri, assembly GCF_900110915.1. GTDB lineage: Bacteria > Pseudomonadota > Alphaproteobacteria > Rhizobiales > Afifellaceae > Faunimonas > Faunimonas pinastri. The sequence continues at coordinate 9,466 of NZ_FOFG01000025.1, read as the reverse complement.
ATACCGGCGCGCTGCCGAAGATCGACTGGCCGGACTGGGCCACGAAGACCGTGCGGATCGACCGCGAACTCACCGCTCGGGATTTCTCGATCCCTGCGGAGCCTGGCCGCGAAACCATGCAGGCAGCCCTGCTCCGCCCTTTCCACTGGGACGACGATTTCATCACCGCAGAGCTCCCCGTGCAGGACGGACTGGTGCAGCGAGACGCCGGGCGCAACATCACGAAGTTCGCCATCGTCGACCGCTTCTCCGGCGAGGCGAAGACCTCCAAAATGTTCTGGCTCGGCTGCGGGCCGCGTGATCCCGGCGTGGCGCTCGGCTGCACCATGGGGCACGACAAGCACAACATCTGGGTCGTCGGTTCCTCCGACAGCGCCATGGCGACGGTCGTCAACGCGATCGCCGCCATGCAGGGTGGCTGGGTGCTGGTGCGGGACGAGCAGGTAGTCGCCCAGGTCCGCTACGAGGTCGGCGGGCTGATGACGGCGCGCGCGCCGGAAGAGCTCGAGCCAGAGATGCAACACCTTTATGCCGAGGGCGAAAAGATCGACTGGATGTACGAGCCTACCTTCTCTCCCCGGTGGTGGCCGGGTTTCCCCGAGCGACTTGCCTTCGCGACGCTAACCTGCGCGCCTTGGCGCTGGGTCCTTGTCGCGCCTTCTCCGATGGCGCCCGCCGGGTTCGTGAACGTGCAGACCGGCGAAACGCATCCAATAGTTTGGTAACCGCAGCGATCTTGACCGCGCAGACAGTAAGTCGCCCCGCGAGGAGGAGGCCTCCTGTTCTCATTATGATCGGACATTGCTGGTCGGTCGAACAGACATCCACTCGTGAGGCGCCCCGATCCTGAGGGCAGTCCAGGTTGCTTGGTCAGTGTCTCGTGCCTTCCATTGCAGTCGGCCTTGGGACCGGCTGCTCTACTCCTCCCACCTCGCACAGCATTCCGAGAGACGTATGGAACCCTCCAAGAGCATGCCGCAACCGATCGGATAAACGATTACCGCAACGTCAAATCGGGATTGTCTGATCCAGCTAGCAACGCACACGACCTGACAGGAACGGTCGCGCGGCGAGGCCGTGCAACCGCGCTTTTCGCGGCGGAGTAGCCGTTGACTATGCGGAGGCGGGCTTCAAGATGTCCTTCAAGCTCATCGCGGTCATGATTTCTCCGCGGATGCGGTCGCTCATCGCCGCCATGACCTCATAGCCCATGTCGGCGGGGTCGACAGTGACGTGGAAAGGCCGCTTGCCGGCGGGGAGATCGACGAGCCTGACGATCGCCCTTGCAACTTCCTGCGGATCGGAATCGTCCGGCTCCATGGCGGCATGTCCTTTCGCCACCCTGTCCTGAAGATCCGCGGTCGGTCCCGTGGCGTAGGTCTGTGCTACCGCCGCATCGTTGGGATGGCCGCTGTTCTGGAAGTGGTTCGTTCCCGTGCCGAACACACCCGGGGCGACGATCGATGTATCGATGCCCCAGAGCGCCACCTCGCCCGCATAGCTGATCGCGAGCGACTCCATGGCGGCTTTCGCGGCGAAGTAGGGCGCGAGATAAGGTGGCGTGCCGCCGCGGACACTGGTCGACGAGATCCAGACCAGCAATCCGGATCGCGCGGCACGCATGTGGGGCAGTGCCGCACGGTTGACCCGCTGCGTGCTGATCACATTGACATCGTACTGTTGCGCGTATTGCTCGGGCGTAAAGGCCTCAGCGGGCCCCAGGACCATGTGACCGGCATTGTGGATCAGCACATCCAGGTTGCCTGCTTCGTCGATCACGGTTTGAACGGCGCGTTCGACTGAGCCCTCATCCTGCACGTCCAGTTCGACCGTTCTGAGATCGATGCCCTGCTCGGTGGCATGCCGAGCTGCGGCCGCGACCTTTTCGGCATTGCGGCCCTTGGTATCGCGCATCGAGGCATAGACCGTGTGACCAGCCTCGGCGAGCACATAGGCGGTCATCTGGCCGAACCCGCTGGATGCGCCCGTTATCAGTACCGTCTTGCTCATTTGGTTTCTTTCCTGACGGGCTTCAGATGAGACCGCCGTTTACGAGGATCGTCTGGCCGTTGACCCACTCGCCGCCCGGTCCAGCAAGAAAGGCGATGGCGCCCGCGATGTCGTCAGGTTGCCCAAGGCGGCCGAGAGGGGTTCTGGCGGCAGTCGCTTCCAGGTCCGCCTCGGTCTTTCCCTTGAGATAGAGGTCCGTCGCGACCGGGCCGGGAGCGATGGCGTTGGCTGTGACGCCGCGTCCGCGCAGCTCCTTGGCGAGCACGGCAATCAGAACGTCCACTCCCGCCTTCGTCGCGGCATAGACGCCGTAGCGTGGCGGAAGCACGGCCGTCGTGCCGGAAGACAGCGCGAGGATGCGGCCGCCATCCGAGACCTGGCGCGCCGCACGGCTGAGGACCCGGAAGGCCGCGGTGAGGTTGACCGCGACCAGCTGATCGAGAGCGACCCCGTCCATCTCGGCATGCGCTCCAAGCAACTGGATGCCGGCGTTGTGGACCACGACATCGAGTTGGCTGAACCGATCGCTGACAGCGTCGAACATGCGCTCGGTATCCCCGGCGTCGGCCAGATCGGCCTGCACCGCGAAGGCGTGACCATCCGCCCGTTCGATCTCGCTAACGATCGCGTCAGCGTCGCGAACGCTCGCAGCGTAGTTGACGGCCACGGCGAACCCGTCTCGCGCAAGCCTTCGAGCGATCGCGGCACCGATGCCCCGCGAGGCACCGGTGACAAGAGCCGTTTTCTGTCTCGGGTGCATCGGAGCCTCGCTCAGATCGCACCGCCATTTGCGAACAGCGTCTGACCATTAATCCAGGCGCCATCCGGGCCAGCGAGGAACGAAACCACCGAGGCGATGTCGCTCGGCTCACCGAGCCGCTCCAGCGGCGCCATCTTCTTGATGTTGGCGATGAGTTCGTCCGACTTGCCCTTGAAAAACAGCTCGGTCGCGGTCGGTCCCGGGGCGACGGCATTGACGGTGATGTTCCGGCCGCGGAGTTCGCGTGCGAGAATCGCGGTCAGGGTTTCGACGGCGGCCTTGGTTGCCGCGTAAGGCCCGTAGGCGGGTTGCCGCAGTTTCGTGACGCTGCTGGAGGTGTTGATGATCCGGCCGCCGTCGCCCATCCGACGCGCAGCTTCCTGCAGCGTATTGAACGTGCCTTTGAGGTTGATCGCGACCATGCGGTCGAACGTCCCGGCGTCCATCTTTGCGATCGGAGCCAGTTCCATCACACCCGCGTTGTTGACGAGTACCGCGACTTCGCTGGCCTGTTCGGCGATGCTCTCGAACATCGTGGCGACGGCCTTGGCGTCGCTCACATCGGCTGCCACTGCGAAAGCCTTGCCACCTGCCGCGACGATCTCTTTCACCACCGCGTCTGCGGACCCGGGATTGCTCGCATAATTGACCGCGACCGTAAAACCGTCCGCCGCGAGCCGCTTGGCAATCTCGGCGCCGATCCCGCGCGAACCGCCAGTGATCAACGCTGTCTTGTCCTGTCCATGAGCCATGATCATTTTCCTATTTACGTTCCAGAACGTAACGTAAAGTTATTTATTGCGATGTCAATTGCTTTTTCGTGACGGAGAGTTACGATAAATCGCATGGAAAAGAAGACTCGCCCCCCTTCCCCGCTTGGCCGACCGCGATCATCGAGCGCGGGCTCGCATGATGTGATCCTTACGGCCGTCTACGATCTGCTTCAGGAGATGTCGGTTCGCGAACTGACCATGGAAAAGGTCGCCAAGCGCGCCGGCGTCGGCAAGCCGACCCTGTACCGGTGGTGGAAGACGAAGGCCGCCCTGGTCATCGCGATGTTCAACGAGCGGATCGTGCCCGAGCTCGAGGCACCTCAGGCGACGACCGTCGAGGATGCGATCCGTCAAAAGGTCGAAAGGCTCATCGCCGCCTTCAACGGCTTTTTCGGGAAGGTCGTCGCGGAGCTTGTTGCCGAAGGACAGAGCGATCCGAACGTGCTGAACGAGCTCAATGAACACTACGTCAAACCGCGACGCGCCGGGACGGTGAACGATATCATCGAGGCACAAAGGCAAGGGCTTGTGCCCGCACATATCGACCCCGAGCTTGTCGTGGATGCGATATTCGGGGCTTTGTACTTCAATCTGCTCTTGAAGATTCGCCCGCTGACCCCGGACTATGGCGACAGCCTTGTGCAGAACTGCAAGAAACTTCTCGATCTATAAAGCATCTGACCTGCCGAACTAGCGGATGCACTCTGGTGAGGAAAATATCCCCCTGCCTAGCAGGTTGCCGGTCCGCATCTCGTGTGACGTGTGCCCGGCTTTCGACCGCCCCGCTGGCGGATTTTTGGGGGAGCGCTCAGGCTGTCGCGCCATCTCCTGAGCCGCTCCTGCCGCTGACACCCGTCTGCTTCTTGCAAGAACAAGCCTCCGTTCTAGAACGCTGCTTTCCCGATCGAGGCGCCGCCATCGACGTGAATTGTCTGGCCGGTGATGAACCCGGCCTCCTCGGAGAGCAGGAAGGCGATGGCCGACGCGATCTCCGCCGGCTGGCCGAAGCGTTTCATCGGCACGCCGGAAAGATAACGCCTCTCGCCTTCGCTGCCCGGCGAATTATTGGCGCGGAACAACTCGGTATCGGTTGGCCCCGGCGACACCGCATTGACCGTGATCCCCTCGTCCGCAAGTTCCAGCGCCCAGCTTCGGGCAAAGCTCACCAGGGCGGCCTTGGCTGCCGCATAGGCCGTGCGCTCCACCGCACCGAGCACGGTGAGGCTCGACACGTTGACGATCCGTCCCCACCCTTGCGACTTCATTCTCGGCAGGCCCGCCTGCACCGCCGCCAGCGCGGGATGCAGATTGACGCGCATCACCTCATCCAGTGTGGATAGCTCGATCGCGCCTAGAGGCTGGGGACGGACCAGCCCGACATTGTTGACGATGCCATCGACGGGATGGCGGGCGACGATGTCCGCGAGCGCTTCGGTCGCGTTTTCGCTCGCGAGATCCAGAGAATGAAGCGTTCCGGGGAAACCCGGATCCGCGCCACGGGCAATGCCGATGACTTCGTGCCCACGCTCAACAAGCATATGGGCCAGCGCCAGGCCGATGCCCTTGCTGGCACCGGTGATCAGAAAGCTTCGTTGCATGACGGGTCTCCAGCCCCGCTCCGGTTGGAGCCGGGCGATTCAGGTCGGAGTTCAGGTGGCGACGGTCTATGCGCTGCGCAGCATGGGGAGCATGTCCCCGGGCTCGGGGCGGCGAGTATAGTCCGGGTTCACCTCGGCATAGAGGATCGTACCATCCTGCCCGATGACGAACCGAGCGGGCATCGGCAGCGTCCAGCTCGGATCGCCGTTGAACGAAGGCAGGTCGTTCTTCAGCCCCTTGTAGAGTTCGACCAGATAGTCGGGAAGTTCGAAGCGCAGCCCGAAGGCGGCGGCGACCTCGTTTCGCGGGTCCGACAGGATCGGGAAGCCGATCTGGTTCTGCCGCACCGACTTGCGGCTGTTCGGGGCCGTCTGCGGAGAGACGGCGACGAGACCCGCTCCAAGCTCCTTGAACTCAGAAAGTGCCCCCTGGAGCGCCTGCAGCTCCATGTTGCAATAAGGGCACCAGACGCCCCGATAGAAGCTGAGCACCAGCGGTCCCCTGGCGAGGAGATCGGTGGAGGAGACCGGGTTGCCGTCCGGATCGTTGAGCACGAAGGCGGGCGCCTTGTCCCCGGCCTTCAGCGCGCGGCCTGCTGCACCCGAGGCAATCAACTCGGCAGTCGCCCGGTGCATCGTCTCGATCACTGAGTGGGGAACGTTATAGGGTGGCTTGCCCGCTTCGAAATCGGCCTTGAAGGCGTCGAGCTTGTCCTGAAGTGACATGGAAATTCTCCTTGCGTGTCGGTGCTGTGGTGAAGCCGCCGGCGAGCTTCGGTCGACGGAAATCGGGAATTAGGCTCAGCCGGCGGACGCCATCGAGCGGGCGACTTCGGCGGCACTGATCCCTTCCAGCGCAAGGCCATAGCCCGCACCTTCATCGACGATCCGGCGCAGCTTCTGGGTCAGCGCGATCCGCGTGTAGCGGCTGGTGAGCGGCGGCAATGCGGCCAGATCCTCGGCAATCTCATGGGCCCGGGCGAGCAACCGGTCGGCGGGCACCACTTCGTTGACGACGCCCCAGTCCTTCGCGGTCCCGGCATCCAGGATCTGCCGCGTCAGGATGAAATAGCGCCCGCGCACGCTGCCGATCACTTCGGGCCAGAGCAGGTTCACGCCATCGCCGGGAACGATACCGAAGTCGAAGTGCGGCTTGTCCTGAAACGTTGTCGCCGGTGTCGCCAGCACGATGTCGGCCAGCAGCGCGTATTCGGAATGGAGCAGCACCGGTCCGTTGAGCGCCGCGATGAACGGAACCTCGATATCGAGGATGTTCATCAGGACCTTTTTGCCCTCGCGGAAGATCTTGTCGTAGCCACGCGGGGAGAAGAAATCGAAGCCCTCGGGGCTGATCGTGTCCATGAATGCGTCGCCCGAGCCGGTGAGGATCACCACGCGGTTGTCCGGGTCAGAGCCGATGGCGTGGAAGAGTTCGACGAACTGTTCGTGCGTGTGGCCGTCGAAGACGAGCTTGCCGCCGGCGGTGTGCAGCGCGACTTCGAGCACGCCGCTTTGCGTGCGGGTCAGCCGGGCGTTGGGAAAACTGTCGCGATAGGCTTCGAAACGGGACATGGGGATCTCCTTGAGTTCGGGATGGGCTTAGGCCTGCGCGGCGAGCGCTTCGACGCGGGTAAGCGCGCGTTGCACGGCTGGACGTGCCGCAATGGCTTCAAACCAGCGTGCGAGATGCGGACGGCTGTCGAGAGTCAGTCCGGGGAACTCGCGCCGCCACAGCCAACCGAAATGGGCGATGTCGGCGATGCTGAAGGCCTCGCCGGCCATGAAACGGCGCTCGGTCAGCAACATGTCGAGCAAATCCAGCAGCCGATTGCCCTCACCGACAAATCGAGCCTCGGCGAGCGGCTGCGGTTCGGTTGCAAACCGTCGGAAGAAGCCGGCATTGCCGAAAGCGGGACTGAGCGCCGAGGCATGGAAGAACAGTTGCTCGAACACCCGTCCCCGCGCCACGCCCGTCGCCGGCAGCAACCGACCTGTCTTCTCCGCAAGATAGACGAGAATGGCCGCGCTCTCGGTCAGGACGAACGGTTCGTCGGAGGGGCCTTCGCTGTCGATCAGGACAGGCACCTTGGCGTTCGGGTTGAGCGCGAGGAACGAGGCCTCCTTCTGCTCGCCGCGACGGACATTGACGGGCTTCAGCAGGTATTCGACGCCCATCTCCTCCAGCGCGATCGGCACCTTGACGCTGTTGGGCGTCGCGAACGCATGAACTTCGATCATTCCCGGAACTCCCTCCGGCATTGTTGCCGGTGGGGCAGGTATCGCTATTCCGAAGCAGGTCTGGCAGACATCGCAGAGCGATATTGGCTATTCCTGACAGGAATGAAAATGGACCGACTGCAGTCGATGATCGCCTTTGTGCGGGTGGTGGAGAACGGCACATTCTCGGGTGCGGCGAGGCAGCTCGGCCTTGGCCAGCCGGCGGTGTCCAAGACGATCGCCCAGCTGGAGAACCGCCTTCAGGTCAGGTTGCTTTTGCGCTCCACGCACGGCCTCGCTCCCACCGAAGCCGGGCTGCGCTTCTTCGAGCGCGCGCGACTGGCAATCCAGGAGGTGGACGAAGCGGAGCTCGAGGCTCGCGGCGCGGGCGCGGGGCTATCGGGGAGCTTGCGCATCTGCGCGGCGACCACTTTCGCGCGCCTGATGATCGTGCCGCGCCTGCCCGCATTCCTGGCGCGTCATCCCGACCTCGATATCGACGTCATTTTGGACGATCGGGTCATCGATCTCGTTGCCGAAGGCATCGACGTTGCGCTCCGCATGGGTGCCCTGGCCGATTCGACCGCCATGGCGCGGCGGATCGCCAGCGGTGGCCGCTCCGTGGTGGCGACGCCCGCTTATCTCGCTCGCGCCGGTATGCCTCAGGTGCCTGCCGATCTCGCCGGCCACGAGGCGGTGGTCTATAGCCGGACCGACAGCCGCTGGCTGTTCCAGCGCGCCGGCACGGAAGCCTCGGTTACGGTGCGCGGTCGCGTCAGGGTCAGCGCGGCGGAAGGTATCCGCGCGGCCGTGCTGGCCGATATGGGACTGGCCGTGGTCTCCGATTGGATGTTCGCCCCTGAACTCAAGAGTGGAGCCGTTCGGCGCGTTCTTGAAGACTGGGAGCTACCGCCGATCGACCTCTGGGCCGTCTTCCCCACAGGGCGCCTGGCAAGCGCCAGAGCACGTGCCTTCGTCGACTTCGTGGAGACCGTCTTGATTGATGGAAAGGTCTGAGCTCCTTGTGGCCGAAAGCGGACTGTCCGCTTTGGGGTGAGCGGCGCGTAAATGCCGCCATTCCGCTTTCGACCCAAGCCAAAAGTTCGATGAACCGGTGCGTCAACCCGGGACCGGCCATTTGAGCACCCGCAGCATTCTCATTTCTCCATATCCAGGAGTCAATTTCGGGAAGGCGCACCCGCAAGATATGTTGGCGCGACCCACGGTGCCCGAGTGCCCCGTCGAGCGTCCCCTAACGGGAAAGCCGAACATCTTCGCCGAGCGGTGGTCAGATGCGTCCCTCACGCCAATCTCGCACATGATCCACAAGCGCGCGCAGCTTGCTCGGCAGGTGACGTCGACTGGGATAGAACAGGTAAAAGCCCGGCAACGGCGGGCAGTACGGTTCGAGGACCGCGCGTAGCTCGCCGGTGTGAAACAGAGGGGCCAAGGTTTCGGCCATGCCGATGGTCAGACCCGCACGCACGGGCCATCTTCACCATCAGAGCCATGTCGTTGGTGGTTATTTCCGGCTCCGCGGTGACGGCGAAGTCGCGGCCGTCCTCGGTGAACTCCCAGCGCTAGGGCGCCGCCTCGACCGCCGATCGCCAGCCGATGCAACGGTGCTGCGTCAGCTCGCGCGGGTGGAGCGGCGTTCCGGCTGCCTCAAGATAGGCCGGCGCGGCGACGACGATCTGGCGCTGCTTCGCGCTGACCGGGACCGCGATCATGTCGCGCTCGATCACCTCGCCTAGGTCGTAGACTCATAAGCTCTCAGCCATAGGCGTGTTGAGGCGATCAGGAGGGCTGCGAGAAAGTTTCGGGCGAGCTTGTCGAAGCGCGTTGCGACACGGCGGAAGTGTTTGAGCTTGCAGAAGAACCGCTCCACGAGGTTGCGCCGGCGGTAGAGGGCTGGCTCAACGGAGCGCTGCACACGGACCCGGCTCTGGGTGGGGATATGCGCCTGTCCACCTGTTTTGGCGACAGGATCGAGGATAGCGCGGCTGTCATAACCGCGGTCCGCAACGAGTGCTCCGGCTGCGGGCAGGCCGACCAGCAGGTCCGGAACGGCGGTTTTGTCCGAAGCCTGGCCGGCGGTGATCAGCAGC
>NZ_FOFG01000027.1 GCF_900110915.1 Faunimonas pinastri | reverse complement strand
GCAGGATCCCGATGATCTGCTCTTCCGTGAATCTCGCTCGCTTCATTCCGTCCGTCCGTCCTTTCAAGGGCCGGACTCTAACGCCGCGTGGAGGATATTCTTAGGGGCAGGTCAAGCGTAAGAAGTAGCTCCGGCGCGAGTTCTCAATTGGCATCCGCGTCTCGCACAGAACTCGTCCACAAAAGGTTCCAACGCCTCAGATTTAGACGTTCCTGTCGAGCAACGCCCGTCCCGTCCTGCGGCCCACGAGCGCCGATAGGCAAATCGGTACAGCCATCCTATTAGAATCTCTTCAGAGACCGCTCTTGCGGATGCGTGAGGATCCTCTAGAGTTCGTGTTTTGTTCTGGATGGTGACGAATGACCAGCTGGTATCGCGCTCGCTTCCTGTTCTGCTCGTTTTCTCCTTTGTACCTCTTGCTCTTTGCCGGGGAGGCCGCTCAGCATGACTGGAAAAACGCTAGTACAGGTATAACCGGGTTGTTCGTGATGGGCCTCTCTGCCTGCGCGTTCTTTGCGTCGATCCTCATGTTTAACGAGTTGCGCTCGGGCTTCGAGCAAGGCTCTCCAATGCGTTATGCAGTTGACGACATAGAGCCACTAGACGAGAGCGTGTTGAGCTACATGCTCTCCTACATTCCCCCACTTATGATTGATGATCTTAGCTCGTGGGCAAAGGTTGTCCCTGCGTGCGTATTTTACGCCGTTCTGATGCTGATTATGTTCAGAACTGACACCGTCTACGTTAATCCCTTGTTTTTACTGTTTCGCTATCGAATTATGCGGGCGAAGCTGCCTTCAGGAAGGTCGGGTGTCATAATCACGCGCCGATCTAACTTTCTTCCTGAAGAGATACTAACGCTTCACGAAATACAACCTTCGAAGCTATTCTATGCCTCCTAAGGTAGGGGTTATAGATGGCATTGATCGATGACGCGTTCGCAGCTCTCGCTGACATACGTGTCGCGTTGGGAGCTGGCGATAGAATTGGCTGTCACGTTTTTTTCTTTTCACGTCATACCAGAGAGCGTCCGCACGACTGGTACAAGTTGGCGATGGAAGGGGCCGTGGCAGACCAACTGGCGTCGGCTTCAAGGCACTCCCTTGCGAAGTTAGAGGGACGCGCAGCCGACGACCAAGCGCTCTCCGAATTTGACTTCGATGCGATGGTGGAGGGTAGTATTGGGGTGCTCAAGGTTGCAGAGGTTCCGGCGATCGCCGAATGGCTTGACGAAGTACCTCAGGACGATTGGCCGGTTCGTTTCGACGGTGACGAGCGATTGCTCGATCAAGCCAGGTTCTACGCTACTCGGCTAAATTTTGCTGATGGCCGCCGTTTGACTCTCTTCAGAGGATCGAGAGGGCTCACTGTCACTCTCAGGAAAAAAGGGGCAGTTGCTGCAGCGTTCAGTCGAGATCGGAACGAGATGGTGGCAATCGATGGCGCCGTCGTGAGCTTCGATGGACTGATCGATTTTTTCGCTTGGGAGGGGCTGGTCTTCATAGCGAATTTCAGGACCTTCGAGTCAGTGACTAACATCAGGGATGTCACCGTGCGGAAGTCGGGCGAGGCTATGGACGCGTTGGCGTTGAAGTTCGGGCTCGGTCCGAACTCCGACGAGCTAAAGGCAGAGATCGGGAAGAGGACGATGCTTGCCAAACGATTGGCCGCAGCTCATCGCTACGGCTTAATCAATGATATCGATCCTCAAAAACTCGTCGACAGGGCTGCCCAAAAGCGACTTCGGTTGAGATGTCGAATAGAAGAGGGAAACGCTCACTTCGAAGTCGATCACACTAACAGAGGTCAAGTAGAAGACTTTGTCGACCTTCTGACGGATCTGTTCTTGCAATCTCCTGTTACTGGCCGCGAGTGGGAGGCGGTTGTTAAGCGGACTCCGAAACCAAGGCAGTAGTGCAAGCTCTTGGATCGCATCCTCCGAGATGTGCTTAGCCGAAAAGTGGCGCTTGCGAATCTTGTAGGGCAGGCTACCCTGTCCTTGCCCCACGACGTGCTGCGGCGACCCATTGGAGGGCCGCTGTGGCAAAGAAGAAGCTCAAGATCGTACCCGTACGCGAAGCGAACGGGAGATTGTCGCGTGCTAGCAGGCTCGTGACTGAAGCCTGTACGCCGGGTCAGGCGAAGCGGCTGCGGGATGCGGCGCTACTGGGGATGGCAGCGCCAGAGTGGGCGACTGAGATTGGCCGACTGTTCTTAGCCAGGCGACTGACACCCGAGCAGTATGAAGCAGGCAAGCGTTGGGGCCGTTTGGCTTCGGCAACTCGCAAGGCGTTGGCCGCGCCGAAACCGGTGGCAAAGGCGGCATCTCTGTTCGGAGGAGGCAGTATCCGAGAACCCGATCCGGACAGCGACGAGGGGCTCGAACTTGCCAAGAGCGAGCGTAAGATTCTTGCCGACATGGATGCGGCTAAGGCAGCATTGGGGGAGGGTGCGCCCGCCGCAGCAGTGCGGGCTTGCTGCGAGGAGAACGAGGTGCCGGTCGGCAGTCTCGGTATCCACAACCTTCTTGCTGGTCTCGATGCCCTCGCTGAACACTGGGGATTGACGTAAAGCCAGCCTTTATGTCAGATCACCATATTCGAACATCTGCGCCCGCCCCAGAAATCGCGGCGGGTTTTGCATTTTAGGGCTACGGTGCGCTTACTTCAGCTCCTTCAAGCGAGCATCCATCGAGAAATGAAGGCCGGTCTCATCGACGTGAACGTCTGAAACAGCAAAGACTGCAATGTAGCCCTTGCGTCGGAACTCCGAAGAATCTGCAGAGACATCATCGTCAGTCAGGATGACCCTTTTCCCCGTCCTGATCGCATCGATCAACTCGTCCCATTTCTTTTCTCCTGGCCTAGCGAACGGGTCATGGTAGCGGCCACCCCGCCACCAGTGCTTGTGCACACAAGGAAGCTTCTCCCCGTCGGCTCTGGCGAACCATGAGCCTCTCTGACCTGTAGCCTTGATCTTCTGCATCAAAGATTGCTCCAGCGACCTGCCGGCGGACCTATCTCCGGATGATCCGAGAATAACCATCGCACAAAACCGGCTAGCATCGAAGATCGCCGCTTTGCCCTGTGACAAGCCACCCCGCCTGCCTCTTGAGGAGGCGCTGGTTGGCTGACCCGTCCCCGCTCTGCTTTGGCATCGGGCTTATGCCCCGTTGATCATCCGATCAGCGGGGCTTTTCGCATCTGGAGAAGAACATGCCCGATCAGAAAATCTCCGCCGACACCGTTACCATCGCCGCCGGCGATCTCGCGGGCGTCACGCTTGAGGTCTCCGAAGGTGGCGAGCAGCGCACCGGCCACTTCACGACCGAGTACGACGCCAAGAACTGGGCGAAGGAAAATCTCGACGGCAACCTGGTCCTGAAGGCCTCGACCTACGACGTGATCAAGGCCGATGCGCCGGCAGCGCAGGCCGATACCGTGATGGCTGAAGACACGCTCGGCAGCGTGGACGCGAACGACGTCGTCATCGACCCGGCAGCGTCGTCAACCGATACGACCGCCGTCTCCTGATGACAGAAGCAGCAGCCGTCGCTCGTCGCAAATTGGGGCTTAGCGCACTCGGATGCTCGCAATCGCGTCGGAGTAGCGAGCTTTCGCATTCTCGAGAAACGCTTCCCGTCGGTCAGCAGGAATGCTCCAATAGTTCGTCTGCTCCATCGCTTTCAGTCCTCCCTCGAGAATCTGAGCAAGGAAAGCAGACGAATCCGGTTGGAGCAGCGCAATAGCTTTTAGCGCGGTCAAGGCGACCGTGTTTACGGCGGCGAACTCCGCCAGGGTATCTTCTTCAAAGCTGGCCACTCATCACTCCAACATCTGACGAATCTCGATGCTTGACGCTGGCATGGCGTGACAGAGAGGACAACCTTTGGCTGAGTGTCGCACCCTAGCATTGCGTCGGCTCTGGCTCGCATTCCGGCTGCGTCGTGAGATGCGCCTGCGCCGGAACGAGTCGCCGAAGCGCTCCATGATGATCCAGCGCGGCAACGAGCTGGTCTTCTACAATCTCGACACCGGTCGCGAACCGCGCGGCCGGTTCAACCTCACGGCTCTGCGGTAGGCCGATGCAGCCCGATCGCGTCATCCAGCTCACGTTCTGCCGGATCGAGGTTTATCCCGGCGACGTGGTCACCCACTTTCCGGACGGCACCTATTACGGTTCGCAGCCGCATGACACGCCAGAATATCGGGCGCTCGCTCAGCGGCTCGGCTACGGCCACGACATCGACGCCTACAACGTCGACCACGAGTTCTGCCACTCGTTCCTGCCCGAGGTGCTGAACGGCCAGCCATCTCGCGTCCTCTGGGCGCTGGCCCGCGGTCGTATGGCACCGCGCATGGAGATCCTTCACGAGGAGGCACTCGCGGTCATGTTCCAGGGCTTCCTGCGCGGCGATATCATCATGGCTGCGACCGCGCCGAAGCTGAACTGGTGGGATGTGAGGGAGGAGGCGAGAGGGCTGCTCAAGGGCATCGCTCCCATGCCGATGGCATCTCGTGCTCAATATTAACCTCAGCGCTTTCGAGCGCATGGCGTCCCTATTGGATGCCGCTGCCGACCAAGTGCCGTTCGCCCTCTCTCAGGCGCTCAACGATGCTGCCGAGAAAACGCGGGATCGGCTGATCAACGAGACATGGCCGTCCCATGTGACGGTCCGGAACAAGTCCTTCATGAAGGGCGCGCTGTCCACCAAGGGCGAGCGCGCCACCAAGCGGAAGCTCAGCGTCACCATCTACGACAAGCTGGGCAGGGCAAGCCTGAAGAAGCATGCCGAGGGTGGCGTGAAGCAGGGCAAGGGCAGACTGGCCATTCCCTCGGCCAAGGTGAGCAGAGGCGCCAGCGGCGTGCGCAAGACGCAGCGCCCGGCGAACCTGCAGAACAAGGTCGTGAAGGGCAACGCCATCTACCAGCGCGTCGGCAAGGGCAAGCGCTCCAAGCTGAAGCTGATGTATGGTCTCGCTCGCCAGGCGCGCATCAAGCAGGATGTGCCTTTCGAAAGCGACTTCCGCCGCTTCATGACCGAAGAGGTGCAGCGCGCATTCCCCGGCCGCATTCAGGCGGCGATGAAGACGCGGCGCTGAACGTCCGATTATTCTGTTCCTTTTTGCATGGCGTCTTGACTTTCCCTTGTTTGGGAGACGGCCGATTAAGCCCGATCAAGGCGTTCGCGGGTCCTTCCGGGGCCCCCACGGCCCGAGGGTAACGCGCGAGTGCGATTGATCTGTAGGTGCAGAGGTCCAAATGGTGTCCGCACCTGTTGACGGCATCTCGATCCGCGAGTTCGCCCGTCGTGACGGTTGCTCCGACAAGGTCGTGCGCCGGAAGATCGAAAGCGGCTATCTGCCTGTTCTTGCTGACGGAAAGCTTGATCCCGCACTGGTCGGGACAGCCTGGCGCAAGCGCAATGGGCCGGCTGCGGACAGTGCGGACAGCAAGGGTGCGGACAGGGACCAACTGTCCGCACTGGTGTCCGCACCTGCGTTGGAGCTGCCGGACACGATCGAGGATGAGGCGGAGCGCCTCGTCTTTGAAAGCGGCCGGGTCTTTGCCACGGAAGCCGAGGCCAAGCGCCACAAGGAAAGCTACCTCGCTCTGCTGCGCGAGCTTGAATACGACCGGGAGATCGGCGCCGTTGTTCTGGTCGGCGACGTGGTAACAGCCGTGACCGGAGAATATGCGCTGGTGCGCAACCGCCTCCTGAACATCGCCTCCCGAGTGGCGCCTCGCGCCGCGGTGCTGCGATCGGCGGAAGAAGTGAAGGCGCTGATCGACGCGGAGGTGGCGCTGGTCCTTGAGGAGTTGAGGCTTGACGGTCACGGAGGTGCAGACCCCGCCGACCTCCAGCAGTCGATACGAGAAAGGTTCGGGCCGTCTTCTTGATGAGCTGAGGCGAGGGCGGGCGGAGGCCCTGCAGCCGCCGCCGATCCTGTCGTTGAGCGAGTGGGCCGGCAAGTACGCTTTCCTCTCCGCGGAGACGAGTGCGGATGCCGGCAAGTTCCAAGCCTTCGGTTACCAGAACGGCATCATGGATGCGGTGACCGATCCCACGGTCAAGCAGATCACGGTGATGAAGTCGGCTCGCGTCGGCTACACCAAGATCCTCGACCACGTGGTGGGTTATTTCATCCACCAGGATCCGTCGCCGCAGTTGATCGTGCAGCCGCGCGTCGAGGATGCGGAGGATTACAGCCGGACCGAGATCGCGCCGATGCTGCGCGATACGCCGGTCCTGGCAGAGATCGCCGGCGACCTGAAGGCGAAGGATTCCAACCAGCGAATCCTCAAGCGGGTCTTCCGCAACGGCTCGTCGGTGTCCTTCGTCGGCGCCAACAGTCCCGGCGGGTTCCGGCGCATCACGGCGCGGATCATCGCTTTCGACGAGGTGGACGGATATCCGGCCGACGGCGCCGGCAACGAGGGCGATCAGATCGCGCTCGGCACCAAGCGTTCGGAATCGTTCTGGAACCGGAAGATCATTTTGGGCTCCACCCCGACGGTGAAGGGCGTCAGCCGCATCGAGAAGGCGTGGGCGGAAAGCGATCAACGGCGCTACTTCGTGCCGTGCCCGCACTGCGGCCACATGCAGGTCCTGCAATGGGCAAACCTGCACTGGGACAAGAACGAGGAGGGCGCGCCTCTTCCGGAGACGGCGCACTTCGTCTGCGAAGCGGAAGAGTGCCGCGAGCGCATCGAGGAACACGACAAGCCGGCGATGATCGATGCCGGCGAGTGGCGGGCGGGCAAGCCGTTCAATGGTCATGCCGGCTTCCATATCTGGGCCGGCTATAGCCTGTTCCCGAACGCCGCCTGGGCGCGGCTCGTCGAGGAGTGGCTGCGGGTCCACAAGGATCCGGCGCTGCTGCGGACTTTCGTCAACCTCGTCCTGGGAGAGACCTGGGAAGAAGGCGAGGGCGTCGAGAGCGCGAACCTGATCACCCGGGCGGAGGTGTACGGGCCTGACGATCTGCCGGACGAGGTGCGCGTCATCACGGGCTTCTGCGACGTGCAGGGCGATCGGCTGGAAGCGCAGCTGATCGGCTGGGGCGCCGACGAGGAATGCTGGCCATTCGTCTACGAGGTCATCAACCAGGACCCGGCGCAGCCACAAGCCTGGAAGGAACTCGACGCGCTGCTGCTGCGGCGGTTCGTGACGGCATCAGGTCGCAAGATCAGGGTGGGTGCCTTCGGGATCGACACAGGCGGCCATCATGGCGCGCAGGTCTACTCGTTCTGCCGGGCCCGGAAGGCGCGGCGGATCTTTCCGACCAAGGGCCGCGCCGGCAAATACCCGATGTGGCCAACGCATGCTTCGAAGTCGCTGAAGACGAACGATAACGTCTGGCTGATCGGTGTCGATGCGGCGAAGGAAGCCATCTATGCGCGCCTGGCGATCGCGCCGGGCGAAGATGGTGAGCATCGGCCGGGCCTGATCCACTTCCCGACGGAAGAAGGGTTTGGGCCGGACTACTTCGAGCAGCTGACGTCGGAGCGGCGCGAGACACGATACAAGGCCGGCGTGCCCTACACCGTCTGGGTTCTCCCGCCGGGCAAGCGGAATGAGGTGCTCGACACCTTCGTCGGCGCTCTGGCTGTGCGCCGGTCGCTGCCGCGGCGCATCGAACAGAGCCTGGAATATGCGGTGGCGCCCGACGCTCCATCGGATGCCGAGGGCAAACCGAAGGAAGCGGTGCGCAACCGGTTCTTCCAAGCTCGTCCGCTGGCGCGGATGAACGACCCGTACCTCTGAGGATGCTGAATGGCCGATCTGATGACGCTTCAGGGATGGCTCGCTGAAGCGCAGGTCGCCTATCACAAGCTGCTCACCGGCCAGGCGACGGTCTCCGTGTCCTACGAGGGCAAGTCTGTCAGCTTCTCGCAGGCGGACAAGACCGACCTGCAGGCCTACATCACGAGCCTGCAGAACCAGGTTGCCGCGGCGCAAGGCATCCGTGTCCGGCGCGGCCCCATCAATCTGGGCTTCTGACATGGGCTTCTTGACCAAAGCCATGGGCCGGCTGACCGGCCGGGCACAGATGAGCATGCCGGACTCCGAGACGAGCCATCATGCCGCCTCGCGCATTGCGCGCGACATGATGAGCTGGAACCGTGTCTCCCGGATCTCGCCGGATGCCGCGCTCCTGCCCGAGATGGATACGATCGCGGCGCGCATCGACGATCTGGCCCGCAACAACGGAATCGCATCAGGCGCCGAGCGCACCTTCGTCGACAACGTCGTCGGCCCGCGGATCATCTGCAAGCCGAACCCGGATATCGTTGCGATCGGGCGCGATCGGGCCTGGGCGGACGGCTGGTCGCGTCAGGTGGAATCGCTGTGGCGGTCGTTCACCGACACTGACTGGTTCGATGTCGGGCTGCGCTACAACTTTCACGTCTCCACGCGGCTGCAGGCACGGATGATCGCGGCGACTGGGGAGGGCCTGGCGCTGCCGCTCTGGACCCAGCGCACCGGGTCCAAGTGGAACACATCGCTGCAGCTGGTCGATCCGGCCCGTCTGTCCAACCCGTACGGGCAGATGGATTCGATGAACCAGCGCGGCGGGATCGAGCTCGACGATTACGGGGCGGCCGTCGCCTACAACATTCGCAAGACTCATCCGGGCGACTTCCTCGGGGCGCAGACTGCGCAAAGCCTCACGTGGGAACGCATCCCCGCCTACCAGACATGGGGGCGCCGGCGGGTGATCCACGTCTACGAGTCCGACCGGGTCGGGCAAACTCGTGGCAAAGCCGTGATCACCTCGGTGCTCCGGCAGTTCCGGATGTTCGACAAAATGAACACGGAGCAGCTTCGGCTGGCCGTGCTCAATTCGCTGGTGTTCGCGGCGCTGGAGACGCCGCTCGACAAGGATGGCGTGGAGCAGCTCTTCGCCGATGCCGAGCATCCCATGGCGGCCTACCAGGACTCGCTGCGGGACTGGAGCCTGCAGATGCAGGGCGGGGCGATGATCCCGCTGCCACCGGGGACCAAGATGTCGCCGTTCACGCCAAACCAGAACATGGTCGGCCTCGATCAGTTCGCGACGGTGATGCTGCGGGCGATCGGCACCGGGCTGAACATGCCTTACGAGTTGGTCTTCCGGGACTTCTCAAAGTCGAATTATTCTTCCGCCCGCGCCGCTCTCATGGAGGCTTGGCGCTACTTCAATTCGGTCCGTCAGTTCCTGACGGATCACTGGTGCGGCGTCGTGTTCGACCTCTGGTTCGAAGTTGTCATAGACCGACTGCGGAAAGCCCGAAAGAGCAACGAAAACAAAGCACTAGGCCGCCTCCGGGCGGCCTTTTGCGTACATGCCGTGGCTTACGTCTAAGCCCTTGATTTTCCTCAACTTCGCTCGGCGGCCCGGATCGTCCGCGCGACATGGCCGCGACATGAGGTGCGACATGGAAAAGATCGAAAACTCGGAAGCTGACCTGCTCTACGGGGTGCCAGCGATCGCCAGCTTTCTGAACGTTAGAGCCAGGCAGGTTCACCACATGCGCGAAAAAGGCAGTCTGCCAACCTTCAAGATTGCAGGCAAGGTCTGTGCTCGCCGTTCAGCCCTGACCGCCTGGCTCGCTAAGCAGGAAGCGGCGGCCGCCGGAGGGCGTTCCGATGACCGGCGCTGATCGCTCCGGCGAGATCGCCGCTTTTCTAGCGGGAACTCCCTTCGAGAGCTCCGAGCACGTCTACCCGGCGGTTGCCCGGCGCTGGCCGGACGGCTCCCGCGACGAACTCGCCCCCGGTTTCAGCCTGGCACGCCAGCACATCTACGCGGGCGACGAGGACGAGCTGGAGCGTTTTCGGCGTCTCGACCAGTTGGAGGAAGCGCAGGGTGTCTGACCGACCTGCGGACGAGGCGTCGGCGATCGCGGCCTTCCTCTATCAGAGCCGGTTAACCGATCCCGATCTGATGCTTGCCGCAATTCAGCGCTGGTGGCCGACGGCCACGACCGAGCACGTCGGGCAGGCGGCCGGCATGGCTCTGGCGACGGCCTATGCTGTACGGAGGAGGGCTCGTGCCTAGGCTGCGCTTCGCCCGTCCGATGCCGTCGTGGTGCTGCCCGTACTGCGGCGAGCCAATCGGCTGGCTGGGGCGGACGATGGCACTGCTCTTCGGCAACACCGTTCATCGGTGCAACCTCAGCAACGTTGATTGGCCAGTGGCTGAGTCGGTGCTAGATGCCGACCTTCTGACGGCGATCACCGGCGAGGCAATCGCAGCGTTCAAGATGCGTCGGGAGAGAGTGCTGGCGCTCGAAGAGGCGAGGTATGCTCGCGCGCTCGCGGAGCACCTGGTCAATACCGACTTGAGCGAGCCGGAGATCCAGGCCGTTCTGATCAAGGCCGCCGCCCCCTTTGCGACGGCGAGCAGCGGCGACGTTGCTAGCGCCATGCAGGCGATCAGCACCGCCCCCAGTTCCACCGAACGGCACTGAGCCGCGTCCTTCCCTGCAAAGCCTCCTCCGGCTCGCCATCGCGCGGGCCGCTTCCGTTTGGAGCTACTGATGTCCGATGACCTTCTGATTGCCGAGATCCGCAAGAATGCCCGCGAGACGATCCGCGTCGTGCTGAACGAGTTCAAGGGCCAGCGCCTCGTCGGCCTCCGCGTCTGGTACCGCGACGCTGACGGCCAGATGAAGCCCGGTCGCGAGGGGTTCGCCTGTCGGATCGAGCAGCTCCCGGAGCTTGCCGACGCGGTCTCGCGCGGTCTGGAGACCGCCCGGGAGAAGGGGCTCGTCAGCTGATGGATGCTGCCGCTCGCATTCGGCTGGAGCAGACAGCGGTAACGATGGAAAGAGAGGCTGCCGCAATTCGAGCGCTGCTCGCCGAAGATGCTGAGCCGTTCGTACCGTGGTCAACGGATCGACGTCTCAACACCGGCGAGGCAGCAAAGCTCGCACGTGTGTCCGACGCTGTAATCCGTGACTGGATCAAGAAGAAGCGCGTAGACGGCGCAAGAATTGGCGGTCGCTGGACTGTCTCGGAGGCGTCTCTCCAGGTTTTTCTACAAAATCGGGCTGAGCTCACGCGGTAGTGAAGCGCGACGTGGGAGAGCCACCGCTACTGCAGCCGAGACTAGCTGTGCACGCCGCATGAAATTCGGTGAAACGCATCGTAACGCGAGTTCCGATTCGCACGACGGTGTCGCAAATTCCCGGACGTCCGAGAAGGTGGGCGTCACTACGTGTTGGCAGGCTCAGAAGCAGCATTGCTTTATCCGGGCTTGTAGCATTGCCAGAGCAATGCCAGCCGATCATCATCCTGAGGAGTCGAGCATGAGAGCCGACCAGTCTGGCACCGCGCGCGTGGTCGCGCTCGCGCGTTGCAGTGCAGAGGTTCTGCCGTTCCCAGCCGTCCGCCGGCGTGACTTTGTGCTTCGGCATGCGTCGCGAATGGCACAGCTGTCTCACGATGCCGGCGAGCGTCACCTCCGGCGACAGCTGGACATCCAGGCCGAAACGATGGCCCGCCGCGGGATCATTGCCGAGATGATTGCTTCCGAGATCCGGGCGCTGGAGGCGGCGATTCGGGCGGAGCTTTGGCTTCTAGTTCTCACGCCGGGAGGCGCGGCTTGATCCGGACCAAGGTGGACCAAAAGGGCAGGGACACCAACGTCGTGATCGGCCGCGCGCGCAAGGCGCTTGGCCTCCCCAAGGGAGTCGGCTGGAGCGTTCCGGTGCCCGGCGCGCTCCTGGATTCGCCCGCCTGGCTCGTCCTCTCACACCGTGCCTTCAAGGTGCTCGGGGCCATCATGGCGGAGCATGCCCGGACGGGCGGCAAGGAGAATGGCGCGCTTGTGGTCCCATACAGCGACATCGAGGCGCGCGGGCTCCGCCGGCCGTCAATCTCGGAGGCGATCGCCGAGTTGCAGGCGCTCGGGCTCGTCGCGGTCACGGATCGAGGCGGCCGGTCTTACGGGTCGCTTCGGCGTCCCTCAACCTACCGGCTCACCTGGCTCGGAACTCCGGACGCTCTCGGACCGACAAACGAATGGCTGGGGAGCAAGACGGAAGACGAGGCGAGGGCGCGCGTGGAGCGCGCCACTGCCGTCAAGAGAGCTACGGGAAAGCAAGCGCCTTCAGCCTCTCGCAGGGATGCTGCCGAAAAACCCTCTCTCCCAAGATCTAATAGAGCAGTTACGCCAGCGTAACCGGGGAATGGGTCAGGTCAGCACCGAAAACATTGAGCTTTTTCGGCCCCTGGTTACGCCAGCGTATCCGGGAAAATGCACGAAACGTAACCGGGGACTTTTCTGCGGGCCGGCTTTGCAGCGCGCTCCGGCGCCCGGAGAAGCAGTCCTCGATGGCGTCGTGCCGAAGAGCCTCTAACGAGGCAGCCCGGTTGCACGTTTATCCCAATAGGCAAACGAGAAGGCAGCACTTTCCAAGGCCACGAAAAGGACGTCAGCCTGAGCGGTGAATTTGCGGTTCGCGTGATCCACGTTGCTCTCGCGGACGAAGCCGAGAAACCGAAGGCTCCACGCGGTATCGATGATCTTATCTGCTT
Organism: Faunimonas pinastri; assembly: GCF_900110915.1. Classification (GTDB taxonomy): domain Bacteria; phylum Pseudomonadota; class Alphaproteobacteria; order Rhizobiales; family Afifellaceae; genus Faunimonas; species Faunimonas pinastri. The sequence goes on along the minus strand of NZ_FOFG01000027.1, from coordinate 10,490 downwards.
GCAGACGCCGCCGAATGGGAGCGAACCAACGTGACTCCCGCTCGGCAACTCTGCCAAAGAGTGAGGTGAGGCCTGCGGCGCTGCTTACCTCGACGACCAGCACGTCCTTGTGCTCGAAGTCCAGGGCCAAGATATCGGGACAAGCGCCGCCATCCAGCGCGTCCTTGTCATAGGGTACGTCATACTGCGGACTGACGAACACCTTGCCGCCTCTGGTAAGGTAGAGTTCGACCAAGCTCTCAAGCTGAGCGTCCATTCCCGTTGTCCTCCTTGCGACCTTTCTACAGCGTGGATCAAGTTGGCAGCGACTCGCCAGCTCTTTCTCGGGTCCTTCCGGGGCCCTCGGCGTCGAGGGGTACGCGCGAGCTCGTGCGATCTCCAGCGCCTAAGTTTCCATAGGGGTCCTGTACCCATGACAGCGGGCAACGATCACGAATGAGCGACGAGAAACAGCCAGTCTCGCGGGCGCCCAGCAAGTGGAGCGTCGCGCGCCTCGTAGTGGAATGGGCCGCCGATCAGCGGACCGTGAAGAGGAAACTCGACGCGGCGGGCGTGCAGCCGTGCGACCGGATGAACGGCGCGCGCCGGTCTACTATCTTCGGGACGTCAGTGAAGCGTTCTTCGGCCAAGCGCCCGTGCGGACGCAAGACATCGGGCTGGCGGAAGAGCGGACGCGGCTGACTGCCGAGCAGACAGATCGCGAGGCGATGAGGAACGCCATTATGCGCGGAGAGTTCGTGCGCCTTGATCAGGTCAAGCAGAACGTCTAGCGCGACTATGGCGTCGTCCGGGATCGCCTCCTGGCGATGCCCGGCAAGCTTGCTGATGCCCTGACAGGACAGGGCGGCCGGCATCGAGGCCGCCCTCCGTGATGAAATCCACGAGGCTCTGTCCGAACTGAGCGGGCCGGCCAAACTTCAGGCAAGCCTATCGGTCGCCATCATCGACCAGGATGCGGACACGTCTGGGGCGCCGAATCCTGCGCGTGGCAGGGCGAAACGAGAGGCAATAGGCGCAAAGGCGGGGAAGCATCCGAGGAAGTAGCAGCCTGTCGCGCGACAGTCGCACCCGCGTCGCGCGACGGTCGATCGACGTTTTCGACGTTTCGCATCAACGTTTTCGACGTTTCCGCATTTGGAGCGAAGCCGTTGTCCCCGGTAGGTTCGGAGGCATGTCTCAGCCGCACCATCACCTCTACTTCATCGATCGCCTGAACGTCTCGGTGCCGTCCGACTTCCGTGAAGCGGTGCGGGCAGCTGCCGAGGGCCGGGGCATCACCATGTCCGATTATGCCCGGGAAGCGGTTGCCGAGCGCCTGCAACGCGAAGGCGTGACCTGCGCCAGCCTGCCGGCCGTGAATGCGCTCACCGCCTTCCGCAAGGCCATCGCGCCGGGAAGGGCGCGCTGAGGATGGTAGGCCGGCAGCCGACGTCAGGAGGGGCCGGGGGCCATCACGGGTCCTTCCAGGGTACCCCGGGCCTCGGGGGTAACGCGCGAGTGCAGTCCCCGACTAGCTCCAACATTTTCAAACCGCTTAACTGTGCAACTCCGGGGGGTTGGGGGTGACGGTCATTACCAAGGCTGCACTTGCTGCTGAACTTCGCGTTTCTAAGCCGCGGATCTCGCAATACTGCAAGCGAGGACTTCCGGTTCGCGGGGACGGTAAAATCGACCGTGAAGCCGCGCTTAACTGGATTAACCGCTACTGCGTATCCCAGACCAGCGCGGACAAGGGCGCGAACCGAGCGCAACGCATCGTGCGCGAGGGCGGAGTTAAGCCCGCAACGCCGAAGCAGTCCGGGCGTTCGAAGCCGATGCCCGGCTTGCCGAAGAGCGTGCCGCACGGCCTGGAGCCGGTCGACGACTGCTTCAATCCATTCGATCAGGGAGCGTTGGCCGTCGGCATGAGCCTGGCCTACCGCACCGCGGGCAACGCTACGGTCGTGGCCGTCATGGCCGGGGCGCCAATGAAGATCGCCTACACGATAGAGCGCCTGATGAAGATCGCCATGATGGAGGCGGTCGCGTCCGTCTGCGAAGGTCTCGGCCCCTTCGAGGGAAACGCCGATCCTGACATCTGGAACCTCGAGGCCTTCGTGAAGCCTCGGTGGGAGTGGTTGGCGCTGCAAGCGGGGGAGCCGGTCGATGAGGCGGCGTGGGAGACCTACCGGCAGGAACGGCTGCAGATTGAGGGAGCGGCGCTCAGCGATGCCTGAGCCGAGCAACATGGGGCATCTCGCCCTGTTCGGAATGCCCGGTGGGGACCGGGCAGCTGAGACCGCGCTGACGGGTGACATTTCCCTGCGTTCGTCGGCGCGGTCTCGCACCTCACAAGGGGGAGGCCCCATGCTTAATCAGCACATCATCAATACGAACGTCAAAGCTTGGACGGCACGCTATACGCGGGACGGCGTTCCGCCGGAGGCGATCGCGCAGGTCACGAGCAGCTATGCCCGAGGAGCCATGTCCTCAATGGAGGCGGTTGATGCCCTCCGCGCCCTTCGAGGTCAGCACGGGCCGATGGCCCAGGCGTCCCGGCAGCCGGCGCGAGCGCAGCCGTCACCGTCGCGATCTACCGAGGCCGAGCCGCTGCCAAGATGGCTGGCCCAGTCGTTCAGTGCCCCAGCCAACGCCAACGGCTGGAAAGCCTCACGGACGATCGATGCCAAGGCGATCTTCGCCCGCCGCGCCGAGGCCATGCAGACCGGCAAGCCGACGCCGGCCCCGGTAGCCGATAGCCGGGCCGGCCGGATCTTCGAGCAACGTCGGCAGGCCGTCGCCGCGGGAGGCGAGCGAATGGCCGCCGATCGCGCCGCTGCCCGTGGCGAAAGAGGGCCGGCAGAAAGCGCCAGCGCCGCCGCGGCCACGCTACGCCGATCCAGTGCCGAAGCCATTTTTGCCCGGCGCCAGGCGGCCGTTGATGCGGCCGCGAGAGACAGGAGCTAGTCCATGTCGAAGTTTGATTTGCCGAGCGAGGTTCGCAATGTCGCCGACGCGGTGCACGCCATCATCGCCGAGTGCGACCGCGTCGCCAGCCGCGCCGATGGGCTGATGGCCCAGCGCAACGAGGCGGAGGCGATCCGTACCGCCGCCCGTGAGCGCCTCCTCCGTGCCGAACTGGAGGGCGCCAGCGACAAGGCGGCGGAGAAGGATCTCCGAACCGCGGATGAGACCCTGGCCAGGCTGGAGGGCCTGACCAGCGCCGTCGGCACCATGAAGGCCGATCTTGCGGAGCGCCTGCAGAAAGCTGCCGAGGAATACCGTGCCGCCCTGAACCGTTGGGCCGGAGCGCGGGAGAGGGAGGTCCAGGAACAATTCAAGAAGGCGGTAGCCGGCCTGGCTCCCATCGTGGCCGAGTTCAACGGGCTTCGGAATATTCGCTCCGGCAACTTCACCGAGGTTCGGATCGGTGGCTTCGCCGGGGTAGAGACGGAGTTCCTCCGCGGCATTGATCGCGATGCCGGCGAAAGCACCAGCGCTGTGGCGGCCGTGAACCTCGCGATCGAGTCCCGGATCCGGCGTCTCAAGCCGGTAGAGGCGAAGCGTTTTCCCGCTTCTCCGCTGATGGTGGCCTGACATGGCGAAGAACCCGAGCACTATGGTTGCCACCCCGGCAGACGAGAACCGCCGCGGGGTCACCGGCATGAGCGACGAAGAGCGAGATACCTTCTTTCGCCAGAACCCGGCGCATCCGGCAAACCGGGCGCTGGCCGCCTTCGACGAGCAGGGCGGCAAGCGCAGCCACGTCATCGAGGGGAGGACGCCACCGGAGGGCAAGAACCGCTTTGGCGGTCTGAAGACCCGGCTCCGCAATCCGCTGAACGAGAACGAGTAGGAGGAGGCCTTCCGAGGTCACAGGAGCTTGCCGAGATCGTTGTCAGCGGCAACCGGCTCCGCGACTGGAGACGGTGTCAATCTCCGCGGCTTACGCACGATCGCCAGCCCGAACGTTTCGCTTCTCTGTCAGCGAGACAGAGGCAAGCCCGAGCCATCGACGTTCACGAAGTCGCGGGTGAAGCCGGGCGACGGTTGTGAAATCTTGAACGGGTCTGTGGGAGGTCGGCCTGCAGGTCAAGGTGAAGTCGGACATGATGATGATCGATGCCGATCTGACCGTCTGCGGTGTGGAGTTCAGTCAGGACCAGGGCGGCACGACCACGACGCTCGATCTGGTCACCCAGAACGCATTGAAGGGCTTCGGCGGCGCGACCGGCATCGTTCCCGATGGCGAGCCCTTCGCCAGCGTGACCCCGAACAGTAAGGCCACGGCCGACGCGCCGGATAGTGTGTGATCTCGGGCGCTTGATAGAACGGACACGTACGCGCAAGCTGCCGTTGCACGATGTGGGTGAGGCTTCTGTGAAGTACGACGTTTATGGACCCTTTTGGACCCCACGCTTTCAAGCCAACATATCTCGGGAGAGCCTGATCGAGTTCTGGGACGAGGTAGAGGAGTGGAGCGAGGGCCTTTCACGGGCAGTTGGGATCTATGTCTTCTCAACCTGTCACGGTGCCACTTACACACCTTGGTACGTGGGTAAGACGAACGCGAAGGCGGGCTTTCGGGGTGAGATTTTCCAGACTCATAAGTTGAACCATTACATCTCTTCGTCGGAACGAAAGCGGGGCGCCCCCGTCCTTCATTTGATCCCTCGCATTGAGCCGAACCGGGGTAATTTCTCCCGGAGTTCAGCTCGTGCTGAATATGGAGATCGACGCTCTTGAAACAGCAATGATTGCCATGGCGCTTCGCGCGAATCCTGATGTTCGCAACTCCAAGAAGACTTGGTTCATTCGGAACTGCTACGTGCCTGGCATCCTAGGCAAGCCGATACGCGGCAGACGACCGGAAAGCGTCGAGACTCTTCGAGCATCGTTCAAGATCTAAGACGCTGTGGTCGTGGAAACCGATCCAAGGCGGGCCTTTCAGGACCGGCTCCCTTCGCTAAGGTGCGCGAGCGGCTGTTCGGCGGCCGGCCACAACTCGGAGCGCCGGATCAAGCCGCTTATCGAAGCGGACCAACAGGCCAATGTGTGGCCTCTTCCGGCATTTGAGTTCTGGCGGGCTTCTCTTGCGTGCCGCCGTCTCCTATGCGAACGGCGTAGAAGCCAGTGCTTCCCCGAGATAAACTAGCGAACTGCCTGTGGGCAGTGTCATAGACATCTCGATCTTTGTTGTGCGATTGCAGTTGCTCGTCTTAGCGTTGAGCCTCTTAATCGAGCAGGAAAGACATGGCCGGGCGACTTCGTGTTGGAGCAGGTGCAGCAGCGGTCATTGGCCTGCTCTCTACCATGCCGGTATCAGCAGCGAATGTCTTGCGACTACCGGTATGGCTGAAGTCTCCTCCTCCCCGGAATATGTCTCGGATCCCCGTGCAGTCCTGCTGTAAGCACTGCCGCAAGGGGAAAGCATGCGGGAACACCTGCATCAGTCAGAACGATGAATGCTACAAGGATGCTGGCTGCGCATGCGACGGATGATGGCTTCACTGTACACTCGAAGAGGCGTTGAAGGCGCCAATCTGCAGTTGCTAGCGCTTGCAAGCTTGCTACAGCATCCCCCTGTTGATCCAAGGACATTCCATTGAAGAACAGCCCGTTCCGAGCTCTCGTGGAGACCTTATCTCGTCCGGGACATGATTTCCGCTCCTCGCTGGAAACCTTTCCCGACCTTGATGTCTCGAGAGTGGCATCTGAGCTGCAGCTTGAGACATCTGGATCGGAGCGAGGGGCCAAGGACGAACCTCTGGCCGGTTCTGCTGCGATGGACGAGGTAGAGGCAAGAATTCTGGAACGGGTCGAATCCGTTCGGAAGTCGTCGCACGCAATCCTTGAGGACGAGCTTAGGACCTATGGGGAGAGGCTTTCCAACTTGGATTTCGAGGCTCGCTTTGGTTCTATCCGGACTGGAAGCAAAGCGGTCCTCGCGTCTTTTAACGCGGAAGTCGCAAAGGGCATCAACGATCTGCACGACCGACGGCGCCACCTAAGGGAGACAGAACGGGAGTATGAGACCTTTCGTAAGCGCCATCACCTGGAACGAACCGCTTATGTGCCCAGCGGCCTTGCCACGGCCCTCAAGTGGTCATTGCTTGTCTTCCTAGGTACGGTAGAGGCCGTCCTGAATGGCTACTTCCTGTCGGCAGGTAATCTTCAGGGATTGCTCGGGGGATTCAGTGAGGCAGTAGCCTTCGCCTTCATTAACATCGGTTGGGCGTTCCTCTTGGCGCGTGGTGCATCGCTAGTTCACCACCGTTCTGTCGGTCCGAGGCTAGCGGGTCTTCTCTGCTTCTCTCTCTATGCCCTAGGCTGCCTTGGATTCAATCTCGCTCTTGCTCATTATCGAGAAGCCACGATCGCTCTCGCTGAAGGGGGAGGACGTGAGGTAATCGAGCGGCTCCGTACTGCTCCGCTTGGGCTCAAGAACTTCAATTCTTGGGTCTACTTCGCTATCGGATCGCTGTTCTCGTTGATCGCCTTTATCGATGCACACGGAATGATGGACCCGTATCCCGGCTTCGCGAAGCTTGAGAAAAAGCTGTCTGAAAAGCGGGACAGCTATAGGGATGAAGTCGCAGGTCTTATCGATGAACTGGCCGACATTAGGGATCGGTTCAAGGAAGAGATGGAGATGATCAGCCGTGACCTATCGGTGAAGCGGAGCGAGCATGAGAATATCCTGATTAGCCGTACGCGGCTCATCCATCTCTTCGATCAACATCAAGCGCAGCTTGAAAGGGCAGGGAACACGCTGCTGACCATCTACCGTGAGCCGAACACCAGGACGCGCACTACTAAGCCCCCGCGTCGTTTCAGCCAGTCCTGGAAAATGGATCGAGTTCAGGCGCTTGCAAACGTTCAAACTGATTGGGAGCCTAAGGAGCTGGGCAAGCGAATATCTGAGGCGCAGGACCTACTCACTGCAGAACTGACGCTGCTTTACAGCCAATTTGATGAAGCTATCCGCAGATACCGGAGCTTGGACGAGATCGTACCCGAGCAGGATGTTGTGCATGTCAAGGCGGCGTAGGCGCACCCGCTCTCGAGGTGGGGCGGGGATCGGCACCATCTTTTTGATCTCCGCGTTGGTTATTGGAACGATCGCAATCGTCAGCGTTTTCGCCTGGCTCTCCCTCACGACCGAACGACGGCCTGTTCTCGAAGCGAAGACGCTCTGCCCCGTCGATGGTCCGCAGTCCCTAACCATTGTGTTGTTAGACGCGACGGATGCCATTCCCGACATCGCTCGGCGGCAGCTTGCGGTGTATCTTTCGGACCTTGCTGGTAGAACGCCAGAGTACGGTCTTTTGGAGTTGAGGCTCCTCGATCCCTCAAATGAGGAGGGGAGGACAGTTTTCTCCAAGTGTAATCCTGGCGACGGATCCAACCTGAGCGAGTTAGTCGCCAATCCTGCGCTCGCCCGAAAGCTTTGGAACGAGGGGTTTCGTACTCCGCTGAATGATGCGCTTGAGCAGACGTTAACCGTAGGCAAGTCCGATACGTCACCGCTGATGGAAACAATTCAGCGAGTTGCGGTCGAGAGATTTGAGGGCGACAAGGTACGCGACGCTGACAAGCAACTCATTGTTGTGTCCGACATGATTGAAAATGGCCCCTACTACTCGCAATACCGGGCAGGTGTGTCGTGGGATGCGTTCAAAAACTCAACAGCCAAACAAGCTCTCTCAGCTGACCTGTCTGGCGCGGAGGTGCGGATCAAATATGTCGTCCGACAGGGTTCCCGGTTCGACGCAAACCGACATGTCGATTTTTGGAGCCACTGGATCACTGACAACGGCGGCAAACTGATAGAAATTGAGAAGCTTGAGGGGCTCGGCTGATGGCAAGGAACGACGGAAGGCGCAAGTTCGCAGCTATCTTCAATCCGGTTGTTTTCTTCGCGTTCATTACTGCTGGTGCGGCCTACATCGTGGTCGCCAAGTTTTTTGGTTTGGCCCCGTTCCTGGTGACATCCGTTCCAGTTGGGCTTCTGGTCCTGTACTCGGCAATTGTGCAGTTCCTGCCGTTCGCGCGTCTGCGTGCCGACCAAGCAGGCGACAATGTCTACTATCTCGGCTTCCTCTATACACTGACAAGCCTGGGCGCTTCGCTGTACCAGTTTCATTCAGATGCGCCCGTGGAGGAAATCCTCAATAATTTCGGCGTCGCGGTCGCTACCACTATCGCGGGCGTAGCTCTCCGGGTTGCTTTCAACCAGATGAGCATCGACCCGCTGGATGTGGAGCATATCGCACGCTTAGAGATGGCTGAAGCAGCCCGCAAAATGCGCCGCGAACTTGATGCTACCGTAGTCGAGTTGGCTCATTTCCGCCGCGGGACGGAGCAGCAAGTCAAGGAGGGTTTCGATCACGTCAGAGAAACCATGACGGGAGTGTCCGGGGCGATTCTCGCGCGTTTCGAAGAAATGACTGTAAAGGCGGCCGAGCCTTTTCGTACGTCGTCCGAGAGCTCAAGCGCCACTTTAGCGAGCCTCGCGGATGCGCTGGGCAACACTTTAGATGCCGCTGCCAGGAGGCTCGCAGAAGAGAATGACAAGCTGGCTACGCAATCTGCAGCAGTAGCCGCAGCTCTTCAGACCACGTCTGAAAATCTTGCTAAGATGCAAGGGCCGGACAAAGTCATAGAAGTGAGTATGAAGCCGATCTCGGACGAGCTTGCTACCGCTGTTCGAGAGTTCGCCAAACGGCTGGAGGGAGCAGAGAGCGCAGCTCAGACGCGGGGTGAAGCAGCTGCTGAGGAACAGCGCCAGCACACTCAAACCTTGAGAACTCTGGCGGCTCAGTTTGAAAGCAGCACACGCTCGTTAGCCGAGGCGGCGGAAAAGGTCGCCGCCCGAGATGAGGCTTTTGTGCAAGCAATGCAAAAGGTGGATGGAGCCGTCCGGAAGGTTGACGAGGGAGCTCACTCGCATGCTGCTGCAGAACAAGCGTTGCGAGCGGCGTCAGTCGAGGCGGCTACCGGAGCTGCCGCGTTGCAGTCGGTGGCAACGAAATTTAGTGCCTTTCTAGATGGGTTGCGTCGCCAGCCGGCAGACGTGAGGTCCCCAGGGCTCGATGCCGCGACCATACATCAGCATGAGAGCGAGAATGATCGTTCCGGCGCTGGAGCGTCTCTCTGATGGCTGTACCCTCCCGAACAATCGGGGCTGATGACGCTGGATATCGCCGCGGCCTCGTCTTGGGGCTGACCATGGCAGAGATTATGTTGCTCCTGATCTTCTGTTTGCTTCTCGGGACAGCGGCGGCGATGCAAAGCCAACAAAAGAAGCGAGAGCAGGCGGAGAGCGCCCTTGAGGCTGCCCGTGCGGCGCTAAGCGATGTAAGAAGCAAGACCTCGTCACTTGAGGAAGCCAACCGTCGTCTGAGAGAGGCGGCCATTCAGAAAGATGCTGAGTTGGCCAGATTGGCAGCTCTCGCGAACGCTAGCCAACTTGGGGACGAAGCCTCCAGGAGGCAGTTTGAGGAGGACTGGAAGCGTCTCGTTGCTTCGGACGAGACTGTCAGAAACCTGAAGGAGTCTGGTTTAGATCCGGAGCGACTGATTTCGGAAAAGAATGATGTCCGCGAGATGATGCGACTGATCGACCAAGGCGCGAATGTCGGCAGCTTAGAAGCTTCGGCCCAGAAACAAAAGGCTCTTCAGCAAGCTCTGTCCACTAACCAAGAGCTGGCTAACAAAGCCCCTAACGAGCTGGTTCACTTGGCCGCCGAGGGACTTATGACGCAAGCTAAGCGCGCCGGCCAGCATGACTGGCCCCCCATAATCAATCTCAGTGAGGCAAAAGGCTATAGCTTCCCAAGCGGGAAAGCGGGCCTGACTACGCAGTTCGAGCACAAGTTACAGACCTCGATCGCTGATCAGGTTGCGGAGATCGTAAGAAAGTACGACGCACATGTCGTTGAAGTCGTGGGCCATACCGATGAGCAGCCAATGGGTGGCCGGACATCGAACCTCGATTCGAGCCTCGTCAAAGCTATTGCCGGGACGTTAGACATCGGCCAGCTGAATCCTGCTGATAATGCGGGCCTCGGAATGGCTAGAGCGGTCTCCGTTGCAAGTGTCCTGCGTCGTGACCCAAGGCTATCAGGCGTAGCGGTGCTGCCCCTCTCAGGTGCCCAGCTCATTAAGCCGGCGGATGTACTGACTGATGGACTTGCGCCCGGAGATTCAAAGGAGCGTCGACGCATCGAAATTCGTGTTCGGCGTCAGGATGGTCCTGCAGCGGTAAGCATGGATGAGGTGGCCCCAACTCCGGCGAATAAAGGAGATAGAGTGCGGAGCATGAAATGAGCTCCCGGCTGGTCCAGCCTGCCACTTGGGGCAAGGGATGGAACTCTAGGCAATCACTCCTGGGCCGGCGGCTCGAACGGTCGAGAAAGAGCCTTCCGATCATTCCAGTTCTCCAGATACCAGCCTGCCACAGCGGCCGACTCTGTGAAGGTCACGTTCTCGGCGTTCCGCTTCTCGGC
>NZ_FOFG01000028.1 GCF_900110915.1 Faunimonas pinastri | reverse complement strand
CTTCGACGTCTTCATGGAATTCTCCTCGTCCCGATCCCGGGATCATAAGTGGAAAATTCCAGCTCAAAACGGTCCGAATTCCTGGAGGCACGTCACACCTCGACGAGCGGCACCGACTATGCCGGCGCACAAGGGTGGGTGCGGCTTTCCTGGGAGTGAGTTGTGACGACACCCCTCACCGGACCGCTCACCGTTAGCGAGCTCGACACCGATTGCCACTGCTGGCATTGAGCGGCTCCTGCGCTACGAACTCGAGCGTATCGGCTCGGGCAGATTCATCGATGTTCCGCCCGGCTACGTGACGGACGGGGCGCAGCTGCGTGGCCAGGGCATAATGGGCAATATGAATGAGAGGGCTGCTTCCAACCTACCAAGATGGCAAATGTGCCTGTGAGGGGTTCTTAAAGCGGCTCATCGAGAGACGGCTTCTTAAGCCAGTAAATTTCCTCAGCTTTCCCAGGTTAGAATGTCGGTTCGGAGATAATGCGGCGCTAGAGCGCCACCAGAACTGCTCCTGCCGCGATCAGGAGAATTCCCAGCCAGTTAGGTGCGGAAAGCCTTTCCCCTAGAAAAAGAACACCAAAAACAGCGACCATCACAACGCTAAGCTTGTCGATGGGGGCAACTCGGGCGGCGTCTCCAAGCTTCAAGGCTCTGAAGTAACAAAGCCAGGACGCGCCAGTGCCCAAGCCGGACAAAATCAGGAATAGATAGGACCGTCGTGAAATTGAGCCGAGGCTTTGATACTGGCCCGTCATGAGAAGAATTGCCGACAGTGCGACAATGACCACGCAAGTCCGAAGAAAGGTTGCAAAGTCCGAATTGACATTGGCGACGCCAACCTTGGCGAAGATCGCTGTAAGCGCGGCAAAACCAGCCGACAGAAGCGCCCATGTTTGCCAAGCGGTGAGTAGCTGCTTCAAATGTGTCTCCTTCGTCCTTTCCAGGCGGGAGGATGGCCCAAACTGGAAATTCCAGCATCTTGTCCGCGATCGCGCTCTCATTTACCCGGCCTGGAGCCCGGTTCATATGTTCCCAGACGCGGCCGCAGCAGGAAACCACCTACCAGATAGTGTTCTACGCTACCGCTCTTAGGTCCCGTTCGGGCTGATCACCTGCTGCTGGAAGCTGGCTGTAGACCGCGCATACGACGCGGATCGATGGGTCCGACGCGATGTAGGTCTCATCCCGCTCATACTTGGCCGCCAGCTTCTCTAGATCGATCTCCCGCGCGCCGTGCGGTGCGGAAGTTCGTCACCGTGTACCCGCGGTCAATCAGGTCGCCGATCGTGTCGATGATGGTGGAGTGCTGATGCATGGAAGAACCCGTTTTGAGCGGGTTTCTGAACGGAAGAAGAGACCGGCATTTCTGCCGATCTTCTAAGTCCCGGATAATCATGGGAAATTTGGTCGGAGCGAGAGGATTCGAACCTCCGACCCCCTCGTCCCGAACGAGGGAAGCCGACGTCGAAACCCGCAGAACTCCGGGGTTTCTGTGTCGTCCTGTTCACATCTGTTCATGCCGTTTTTCGCTCATTCATTGGCGTAACGTTGGCGGTTGCCGCGTCTGTTCCCGCTCGGTTCGCACGTTCCGAAAGGGCGTTGGCGGAGGCCATGTGGTAGTCCGGATGGTGGTGAGCATAGCGCCGCTGGATGGTCTCCAGGGACATGCCCAGATAGCCTGCGGCCTCAGCCAGCGGGATACCTGCCTGCATCATCCACGTCGCGGCCGTGTGGCGCAGCGTGTGCCGGACGATCTCCTTGGACAGGCCAGCTTTCCGGACAACTGTGGCGAAGCCCTTCTTGCAGTCGGCAGGTTGGCCGCCGAGCTCAACGACGTACCTGGCTCCGCCGTCGCGCCAACCCTTCATCTCCTCCATCAGCGAGTCCGAGAGCTTCACAGGTGGGTATCGCTTGTTGCTGTGGTCGCGCGTGCCCGGCGGGCGCCGATGGAAGACGCCGTTCTCCAGGTCCACCCATGGACGGCCTTCCTCCTTCTCGAAGGAGGCCTCGCAGATCGCCCCGGATCTCGTCCCCGTCTGGACTGCGACGCGGATGAATCGCTCGACGTGGGCAAGCGGCCGACGCGACGTCTCGACCACCTGTCCTGCTCGCGAGCCTCGATACATCCTCTGCTGCTCGACGGTCTCGCGCGCGACGCGACAGAGGGTGGCGACCTCATCGTGCGTCAGCCACTCTTCACGCTCTGGGTTCTCGGCAGGGAGGAAGACCTTGACCGGGTGGTTCAGGAGCTGGTCGTCGACCGCCAGGCGGATCGCTGCTCGGAGATCCTCAAGCTCTCGGCGGGCGCCTGCGGTCGAAGTCAGGCGAGGGGCGTTCCCGGTGCTATCAGGCCGGGAGGAGGCCCATGCCTTCCCGGTTCGTGACCGGACGTACTCGTCGCAGGTGATCGAGGTGATGTCGTCGCAGGTCTTTTCACCCCAGAAGTTCAACAGCTTCACGCTACGCTGGCCCAGCTCATGAGGGCGTGCAACCTTCTCGGACTTCACCGTCAGGTACCGGGCGATCACCTCCGAAACCAGGACGTCTTCTGGATTCCTTCGCTTCAGTCCGCGCTTTAGCTGCTGGATCCCCTTCTCCGCGAGGTACTTCTGGAACGCGCGCTCAGCTCCTCGGCCATCTTCATGGCCGCAACCAGTGCTGATCTGCCGTCCTCCATCGAGGATGACCCAGGCCGTCTCATGGGTGACGCGGCCCTTTGCGTCGGTGCGGGCAGGGCGGAGCCACAGGCGGGCGGGCTTGCGGGGGCGCGGCATCGTTGTCTCCAGGCGGCGATCTCGTTGCGGGTGAGAAACATCAGGCGACCATGCCGCTCCGGGATGAGGTCGCCACGACGGATCGCGCTACGCAGCATGGCCGGGGTGAAGCTTCTGATCTCCGGTAGCAGGCAGGCCTCCTCGATCCGCAGCGGCTCGTCCGGGTGGACGTCCTCAAGCAGGAACGGGGTGGTCTCGACGACCAACTGGTGCATGTGCGATGTCTCAGCCATGAAAAAATGGTTTGGCCAAAACCGAGGCCCGTCAACCCTTCGTCCACATTTTTGATTCGGTTCGGACAAAATAGTTAACGGGCCTCGTGTGACTCAGACCTCCAGAACCATCCCCGGATCGAAGTCGAGGTTTTCAGTCCCGTACCCCCGCGGGTTCGCCACGATGCGCGTTCGGCCGACCTGATAGTCGAACGAGTCGTGCACGTGTCCGTGAACCCAAAGGTCGGGCTGCCCGGCCTCGATCACTTCCGTTAGATCACTCACGTAGGCGGGCGTGAGAGCCGCGTCCGGCCCGGAAGCGAACCGTTCATGGATGGATTCCGGATGGGGCGCGTGATGCGTCACCACGACCGTCGGCCCATCGAACGGCTGCATCAGCTCGCCCGCGATGAAGCCCCGACTGCGGTGATGCAGGAACCGAGCCTCACGGGCCAGGAACCGCAGCCAGGGTCTCTTCTGGAGGGCGATCTGTGAGTGGTCGTTCATTCCGCTCGACGCGATCGCCATAGCCCCCAGAATCGCGCGGTCTCGATCCTCAGGAGGTGCGGTGGACGCCTGAACAGCGTAATCCGTCCAGAGCGTCGCGCCAACGAACCGAACGCCCCGGACCGTCACGGCGCGATCCACCAGCAACTCCAGGCCGGAGAACTCCGCTGCGGCCGCCAGCCCATCCGCCGTTCCCTCGACGATGCTCGAACGGTAGAACTCATGGTTTCCCGGCACGAAGACGACGGGCATCCAGGGGAGAATGTGCTCCGCCAGCCAGCGGACGCTGGTCGAGATCGGTCGCGCGATGTCGCCTGCCGCGATGCAGACGTCCGCCTCCGGGATCGCTGGCGGCAACCAGTCGGCATATTCCGGGAACTCCAGGTGCAGGTCCGACAGAATCCACAGACGCGTCATCTCGAAATCCTCCAGAAGCCTTCCGTTGTGAGAAGCCACCCGGCCGCCATGTCGATCACCCAGCCCCGTGCCGTGCATCCGGGTCCTTCGATCCGAGGGTGACCAGAGATCCGTCCCCGGACGCAGAGCACATCCCTCGACTTAATTCTCCAGGCATCGATGCGGTCCGCGTGATCGGCGCCGACCATGTCTCCCTGCCTCAGTCCGACGAGATCTTCCGCCAGGGCGGACATCATCTCCGCTGCGGCTTCGAGTTCTGATGCGCCGAGGAGATCGGGTTGACCATTGAAGAGCCGGATCACTGCTCGGCATCCGGCGCCGCCTCTCCCAGGCGCATCAGACGGGCTTCGTCATGACACCAGCCACCGCGGCAGTCGTACGAGTAGAGCGGCTGCGAGACGGCCTCTGCACCGCTGGCCAGTGTCCATCGCAGAACTCTCGCTGGGCGTAGAGCCATGTCCCATTGGTCGATGATCGGCGCTTCAGCGAGGAACTCGGGCGTCGGAAGAATGCCCTGACGAAGGGCCTCCAGGTCGCGGATGAGGCCGCGTGTCCGGTACAGGTGGACGGCTAGGATCTCTCGACCGTGCGACGGGATCGCCCCGTTATAGAGACGGATCATCGCGGCTCTCCTTGCCGTCGACCCAGCCGATACCAGCGACTGTAGGTCCGAGCCCATCCAAGGTTCGGAGCCAGCAACCAGAGTTCACTGGTTCGGCTGTCGGTTTCCATGTCGAAACTCGGATGGGCAGAAATCGTACCTCGGAGGCACGATTGGAGTCTGCTGTCCTCGTACCAGTCCTGGATCAACGGAGACGATGCCAGTTCTTCTGCGGTCGGGACCCCGCCATCCGCGATCCGATCTAGATCGTCGGCCAGCCTTCGTAGCCTATCGGCTCTGGAGCGGAGTGTTTCTGCGGCTCTCGTCATGAGTGTCCTCCATCTCTTGGTGCTGCCGGCGGGCCAAGTCTCAGATAGCCAGCCGTGGTCAGCACCCAACCCCGCCTCGGATTGAGTTCGATGATCTCGGCCGTCCGGTGACCGAACAAAGGGTCGGAGCCCGGTGCCTCGATGCGTCCGATCAAGCACTCGGCGTCACGCTGGTGGTAAGACCAGTTGTCGATCATGGGCGCCGCAAGCAGGACGTCAGCCAGCCTGCCCCCGTTGACGAATGTCTCCCGGCTGGTGCCGCGAAGCTCGCCCAGAGCCAGCCGCAACGACAACCAGTCGCGAAAGTCCTCCATGTCGTCGCGGTCGAGATCGCGCCTCATGCTCGCCCCCGTGGGGAACCGACATGGAGGGGCAGGCCAAGCCTGTACCAGCGGGACAGCGTGCGAGCCCAGCCCAAGGTTTCGTCGATCACGACGAGGTCCGACGTGATGTCATCTCGCGCGACAGTCGTCGGCGCCAGCCGCGGGTGATTATAAATGTCCCCGCGGAGGCACGTGACAGGTCGGCTACCGAGGGTCCAGGCCGAGATCAGGGGGGCGGCGGCGAGTTCTTCCTCCGAAGGTCCGTTGCCGTTCGAGAGGTTGAATAGATGACTGCCGAGGCGTTGCGCCCGTTCAATGGCGGAATCGAGTTCGGCGGCGTCGAGCGTGGAAACACGCCCGTCGTAGAAGCGGATCATGATGTAGGTCTCCTGAAAAACACGGGTCACCCGGCATCGGCGCCGGGCGGCTGACGGTCAGCGCTTGTGTTTTCGAAGGCCCGTCATGATCGATCTCCAGTGCCCTTCGTTCGGGGCAGGGCAGGAGAGATGAGCCCGTTTTGTTCTGCAGTCAACAGGCTGTCTACAACTTCTGCGCGATCGCGTCGCGTCACGGTAAATGACGGGCTCTTAAGTCGTCCAAAGCGTCAAACCAGGCTCTTAAGTTGCCCAAAGCGTCAAAGTGCCTGGTGTCCGGATCCGCTAGTTGAGGAGATCTGGGTGCTCGCAGGGGAGGTTTCCGACCACGCTGGCGAACGCACGCGCCTGTCCGTTATCCTTGGCTGAGGCGACGACGCACACTGGACCGGGCGCCAGGCGGGTCACCGTCAGAAGGCTGGCGCCCGGTGAGGAGATCCTGAGGATCAGGGCCGTGGGCCTGCCATCGGCGCCGCTTACCCACTCGGCCTTTGATCCGAAGGGGGTCTGGCCGCCCCGGAAGGCAAGGCCCTCATGACCGTCGACGGAGAAACTCGCAATGTTGCCTTCATCCAGGAACTCGATGCGGTGACCCCCGGGACCGCGGCAGGTCCAGGAGAAACCCTCGGCGTCCGGCGGGGTGCAGGAGGCGGAGTGCTCGGTCAGATCTGTGTACACGGATCCCGCAACGGCCGTGCCGGTCGCCAAGGGGAGGAGGAGGGAGGCCATGGACGAGGCGAGGAGAAGGGGCTTCATCATAACGGGTACCTTGTTTGACATGTCAAACGATCATGAATGCCAAGGGCCCCTCAGTCGAACGGGATCTCGTCATCCTCGTCTGCATAAACCCTGGACTTCATGGAAGCAGGCCGTTTGCTGAAGCCGCGGCCGCGAACCTCGTCTTCATGGTCCAACTCACGCCGACGAGACTCGCGCTCCAACTCCCGGAGTTTTTCTGCTTCCGCCTGAGCTGCGCGTTCGGCTTCCTTCTTCGCAAACCGCTCTGGGCTCTTCCAGCGCTCGTACTCGTCGTTCACCTGACGGTGTGACTTCTCCCCGCGAGGCGCCTGGTCCACCTTACCCGACGCCTGCTCCTGACCGGTGGAGATCTTCTCCCGGCGCTGGGCCAGCTTGGTCTTCTCACCTGAAGCCGACAGGCTGGCTTTGTACCGACGAATTCGTGCGCGGTCGGCCGCCTTCAGAGCATCTGATATCGCCCGCCGGACTTCAGTCGAATGCCATCCAAACGGAGCCGAAAGAGAAGGTCTGGAAAGCTCTTCTTTCGAGAACTCCAAAGCGGCTACATCTGGCCCAGTGCGATCGATCTCCGCCAAGAGGGCCGCACCACGGAAGCCTCGGCTCTTACACTCTTCCGGATCCGTCAGGCAGGTTCCGGTCAGGGCCTCATGCAAGGCCACCTGAAAGGCGTTGACGAGTTTGCCGAGAAGCTCGTTCGTGCGAACGAGCTCCAGTGTCGTATCCGCCGGAAGGATCTGCTGGCGCAATCGCACCCATGTCGACGAAGCGACGCAGTACCGTGGTTCATCCGGTCTAACTACGGTCCTGATGAAGACCTCATTCGCAAGGGTCTGCTTCACGAGACGATTGCTGAGCCTCTTCATGATCTGGTTCTGCACGATCCGCGGATCGGGCGTGCACAGCTCGACCTCGATCCTGATCTTCTCGACCGGAGATCCGCGACCCGTGCCACGGATCGGATCAAGCTCCCGGGCGCGGAAGCGGCGAACTCCCAGGAGGTCCTGGATGGCAGGGGCTACGGCCCGCTCCCGGAACTTCCTGGTATGAAGTCCTTCAGGGCCTACGGGATAGCCCAGACGTTCGGCAAGCTCTTCAGGCGTGAACTCGAAGACGAGCAGGTTGTCATCGCCATAAGTCTTCTTCCACTTCATTCCGAAAGTGAGGGCCGTCAGCAGCCGATAGAGGCGAATGCCGTATTTCGACTGCATGGCCGCCAGCGGCGCCAGCTCCAGGTAAGCGAAGCGCTCCGGCCTGGCCATCATGCGGCGGACCGGGATCGGAAGGTTGTAGTGGAGAAGCTCACGCCCCTCTTGCTCGCCGTCCGGCGCCGTGAGCCAAGCGACCAGGAGGGGCACTTCACCCCATGCCCGACCTTTCGAACCTTGCAGGTCGAAGGAGACGAACGTCTTCGTCAGACGCTTCAGAGACTGCTGGAGGTGTTGCAGGCGGGCGTTTTCGCCGATAAAGGCGAGTGCATCCCGGACCGGAATGACGTGCCGCTCCTGGTCCATCTCCGGGTTCTCAGCGTAGGCGGTCGCCACGAGGAGCTCGTGCAGCGCCAGGTCACCAGCCGTCAGCTTGTCGTCACCGTGAACGTGCACCGTCTCCAGCATCTCGACCGGGCGAGGGGACTGCGGTGCGATGCGCTCCAGTCCGCCTGGCACAGACAGCGCAGCGGAGATGTCGCCTCGGGTGCTCGGCCGGAAGTCCCGTCGGCGCCGTTTGTGAGCCAGGATGGCGGAGAGTCGGTCCTCAGACTTGGACTTCCATGCCTCCTGCCGAACGATCTCCTCATCGCTATAGATGTAGGCTGGGCGCTCTTCGAATGCCCGTTGCCGACGCTGTCTCTCGGCCTCTTCCTTTGCCTCTAGATGATCGATCTCGTCATCCGTCATACCCCGGTTACGAAGGAGACGACGATCAAGATCGTGAAAACTCTGCTGATCGCGAACAAGCGCGTCCAGAGCTTCATCACCCTCGATGTCCTCGATCTCGTCCATTCACCGTCCCCCTGCCTGAACAGGATTGGTCGGCCGACGACATCATGCAAGCCGTCCGTCTCCGCCGACGGATCAATCCGTTCAACTACGGACAGAAAGAAGTTGACCAACCCTTGTGACACATGGGTTCTGAGCGACCATCCGAGAGTGCTAATTCTAAATGAATAGATAGCTCCCCTTCGGGACCTGGATTCCAACCCTTCGCCGCTCCGGATCACCTTTGCCCAGCTTCGGATTCGGACCTTCATCCCTCCGGATTCAGTCTGCCGATCCGTTCAACTACGGACAGAAAGAAGTTGACCAACCCTTGTGGGACAAGGGTTCTTAGCACCCCTCCCAGAGTACTAATTCTAAATGAATAGATGGCTCCCTTCGGGCCACGGATTCCCACGCCTGCGGCGCGGAAGGATTCCAACCCTTCGGCGGAAGATTCACAGGCCTGTCGGCATCCGGATTCAGACCCTTGCTTGCGAGCCGCCAACACTTCGTGAATCGGCACCAGGCTGAAGCCGTCCGCTGCGCGGGCTGAGGGTTTTAGGCAGTGCCGGGAGGTCAGGGCATTGCGCCCCTTACGGGGTGTGGCAGATCTGTGCGCCCCTGACGGGCTGGGGTAAAGCCGTGCGCCCCTGACGGGGCTTAAAGCCAAGGCCGTGCCGTGTCGGCTGCGCCGAGCTTCGCCTTATTCCCAGATCCGGAATCCGCCCTCCCGAAAGGTTCTGAATCCTTCCCCGACAGGATGCACCCGTGGCGTCAGCTTTCGCCGCCGGTCAAGTCAGATGGCACCCGCCCGGGCGCGAAGCGCTACTAAGGCGCGATTTTTATTTTCGGTTTGACATGTCAAACGCATTGTATCACGAAGCGCCGACCATACTCTCGGATCATCGGCCGCAGGGATCGGCCGACAGGGAGGGTGACATGAACGACGAAGCAATGGCCGGGATGTATCAGCATCTCGTTGCGCAGCGAGACAAGACCAGACAGGAGATCCGCAGGCTGCCGCCGGAGGTGCGCCGAGCGTACATGCGCCAGGCAAAGCAGAAGAGCCGCCAGCGTCTCCGTGAGACGTCAGAGCAGGGTCGGGTAGACCTGACAACGGATGACATCCGGTCGGCTCTAGCAGACGCGGCGATAGCCCTCATCGGATCTCGCGACCCCGCCGGGGAGGCCGTGCTGGCGGCAGCGGCGAAGCTTGCCTGGCCAGAGCATCCGGCCGCAACGGCGAACGTTACAGCCAGGATCCGCAAGGGTAAGCTAAAGCCCCGGAGCCTGCCGCAGGCAGAACCCTTCGCCGAGCCGGATGATCGGCGCCGCCTGTCGGCCACGGCAGGAAAGGCCGCCAAGCGCATCGCACGTGCGTGGGGACTCGAAGACGCTCAGGCGGAGGTGCTGTTCGCTGTTCCGGAAGCAACCTGGCGCAGCATCGCCCAGAGCCAGGCCGTGGAGCTTGACCAGGAGAGCCTGATCCGGATCTCCGCTGCTGTCGGCATCTTCAAAGCCCTGCGCACGGTGTTCGCCGACAGCATGGCCGACCGGTGGCCCAGCATCGCAAATAAGAACGCGCTGTTCCGTGACCTGTCTCCGGTGGAGGCGATGATGATCGACGGATTGCCGAAGATGCTGGACACGCGTCGGCACGTCGAAGCCATGGTCCAGGGTCTCTGATCCAACCCGGCGCCTGCCGCTCGGCAAACCGCCTGCACGTTGTCCGTAAATCATCGTAATTTACGGTAAGTTGCGGACAACACACGATAAAGTCGCCGCTCGCCCACATCTGCAAAGACCGTTGACGCCTGAGTTACTCAAGTCTGCGAGCGGCGACACCGTCATTCTGTCAACATTGGAGATCGGCGCAGGGCAGGCTGGACGGCGCTGCTGTCGGCGGACGGCGGCCTGCGGTCGGCGCTTTGTCGCTTGCAGGTCCGGCGCCGATCATCACAGGGTGATGGAGCAGGCCGTCACGGGGTGAGGGGGAGACAGGCATGGCTGGAGGCAGGATCGGGGTGAACCACGCCGAGGCGCAGCGGCGCTACCGTGCCCGGCTCCGGGAGCGCCAGGCGCCCGAGCTCGACAGCGTGGCCCGGGCGGTCCTCCAGGGCGTTCGGCGCCTGCTGGCTGACGGTCAGGTCACCGAAGCTGATGCAGGGGCGCTGCGCACGATCGTGGGTGAGGCGTCCCAGTCGTTGGTGGAGAACGGCTTTGACCGGAAGGAAGCCTCCCGTCGGCTCCTGAGGGCGCTGGCACCGGGTCCGGAAGCTCTCATTGAGCGGGATGCCTTGCCTGAGGTTAGATGACCGGCGGGAAGGTAGTCCCCCCATTACTCCTTGCTTGAGTCTCGTCTGTCCGGAGTTTCACGGAGTGATCGGGGGCGTCGGCGCCGCGCTACCTTTGACCCGTGCATCCGCCATCGGCATCGTTCTCTTCATGGGGCGCGCGGAACGCCTGGGGGTAAATCATGGGGTGGTTCGCTGAGATATTCGGGAGCCGGATGGACAAGATTGCAACCGACTTCCTGGTCGAAGAATAAGCCCATTCCCTTGGGTCCGCCCCAGGACGGCTGATCGCCCCGGATCCCGAAAGACCCACGCTGTACGTCCTGTGCGAACTACCAGGGTCAGGTAAGAGTCCCCGCGCCAGGCGATCCTAACATCGGCCTCTGGTGCCGTCCTGGCGCCTCGGGACGGGATCCGCTCGGCACTGGTCGCTCAGGTGGACGAGTGGGTCGTGTCGAAGGCAATGGCCGTAGCGGAGGTTATGCCGAAGGCTTGGCACGACGTTATCATCGACAGTCCAAACCTCCATGACGGTGACTTCCGCCAGTGGCGCAGGACGGAGATCGAGGTGGGCGCCGTTATCGTCCGGGAACCACGTCGACACCCATGTTGATGAGTGCGTCTGGCGTGATGCTGGGCGACCGGCAACAGTTGGGGAATCCTGGATCAGGTCTGCCGCCGCGGCGCACGCCGAGGCTTTCTCCTGAGCGGCTTGGACGAGTCGAGCGGTTCATCCCCCTCATCAGGGGGAACATCAGGCGCTCGATCCAGGATCGCCAACGCGGCTTTCACATTCGCGTCCGCAACGCGAGCTCGTAGCATTGTTAGATCCCGCCTGTGATCCTTTTCCACGATCTCCTCCCGGGCCATGCTGTGGCTGTTTCCTGATCGAATTGAGGCATATCGTTCGGCGTCAAAGACGCTGTGGTGGGCGGGATGTCAAACGTATCTCATCGGAGCACTGCAAGGCTCAGGTTGCGGCCTCCTAATCGGTCGGATCTGGACTTTATTATCGACCTGTTTTCCAGACCTGAGCTTGTCGTCCATCGTCCAGACCCGACGCCGGACACGTCGGAGGCCAGCAGAGCAAGGTTGATGCGCGACGTCGACCACTGGGACGTTCACGGATTTGGACGATGGGCTGTCGAATCTGACGGCCGTCTGATCGGGTTTGGAGGCCTGACCTTCCCGAAGATCGATCTGCCCGGCTTGAATGTGTCCTATCATCTCGATCCGAGCGCCTGGGGAAGAGGATACGCATCCGAGTTGATCCGTGAGGTTGCCCTTGTGGGATTCGAAGATCTTGACGCGGATCGTCTCATTGGGCTGGTTCGGGCGGCCAATCCGGCGTCGCGGCGGGTACTGGAAAAGGCTGGCTTCCGGACAGAGGGTGAAGTCGTTCTCTACGGCGCTCCGACCGAGCTCATGACCTTGAGGCGGTCACCGACGAAACTGTCTGCTTGATCCCTGGCAGGCTGTCGCCATCGTAATCAAAGTAGCATCTTGCATCTCCGCATCCCTTGGCCCCGCGGGTGCGTTGCTCACCTCGGGCCGCTATTACCTGAGAGGTGGGATAGCGAGATCCATTCTTGCGGCCGCAATGGGTGATGAAGAAGCAGAAACGGCATTTTGGGGCAGGGGGTAGTAGCCGAAGGTAACGGAGCTTTTCGACATAGCTAGCGCCTTCCCGAAGACTTCGCGTTGCCGCTAACGGAAATAAGAGTTGTTGATGAGGCGACGTCCCACTCAGGATCGAGCGAAGGCTTAGCTTTCGGCGGAGATCATGCGCGGGTCCTTTCAGAAACCATTCCAACGCGAGCATCGCTGGCATGAATTCCGATCAGCCGTTGGACGGCAACAAGTTCATCGTCGGAGGTGAGGAGCTTTCCGCTAAAAAGTCCGTAGGCGTCGAGGACTCGTAAAGATCTTTTAACGGTGTCCAACTCCGCTTTCAGGTGAAGTCGGTGCCGTTGTGAGCGACTGAAATTGTCCGGAGTGGGGCGCTGTCGCGTCACGGAAAATGCCTTTAGATCGAATGAACCCCCGTTGCCTCGCTCGTTCTCCGTGTGTCGGCGGATGAAGCCGAGCAGGTTGTTCAACTCGGACGTCGTGATCTGACTGAAATGTCCCTTGTTGATCGCGCGTCTGATGACCTCTGCGATCAGCCGATTTTCCGTGATGCGACGCTGACGATACAAATGTGCCCGCTTGGCATCAGGTTGCGCTTCCAATCGACGTGGCCGCCCTCGGGGGAGTGGCTCGGGCTTCCAGTCGAAGTTTGGAGTTGCCGAGTGATATGCAACCCCTACCAGAGTCTTCAGCAACGCTTCCGCGATCGTCTGCGCAAATGGTGGCGGCACGGACATGCCGATTTGCCGACGGACACTTGAAGGCGTGCCAATGAACCGGAATGTGTCTGGAAAGCCCTGAAGTCGTGCTCTCTCGCGGTTTGTGAGAGGTCGGGGTTCATCGAAGTGGTAGCCCAGCGTACCGCCGCCTCCAGTAGCCACGATCGTGTAAGCGGGGCGATCAGTAGCCATGCGTCGGTAAATGAGAGCGAAGCGTTGCTCCTTCCTATCCTTCAGTCGGAGATGATCAGGGAAACCGTCTTTCGCCTGGGCGATCCAGATGTTCTCCCCCGGCCGAATATGGCTCAAGCGCTCACGGACCAGGTCCGACGTTCGGTAGGGCTCCGCATTTGCGCAACCATCGGGCAAGGGAGCGAGGAGCGCCTCGCCTGCGGTTCTGGGAATGAGCGTCGTCGGAGCGGGCGGAAGGAAGCGAAGGCCGAAATCCCGACGTATGCCGACGAGAACAACCCGGCTCCGCGCTTGGGGGATTCCGTACTGCTCGCAGTTAAAGAGATGCGTTGTAACCTCGTAACCGACACCAGCGCGAGAGAAGTCATGCAGGATCTGCTTAAGGCCTTCGCCATTGTGGGCGGAAAGCAAGGCTGGGACGTTCTCGGCAATGAAAGCTTGGGGCTGTAGGTCCCGAACGAAGCGCAGGGCCTCCAGGTAAAGCGGGCCGAACAATCCCTTCATGCCGTTCCGCTCACCAATTGCTGAGAAGTCGTTGCAGGGGAAGCCGAACAGCAACACGTCTACGGGAGAGACGGACTGGGTGTCGACGGTACGGACATCGCCACAGAGAACGTCAGCGGAGGGATCATCGGTGTGGAGGTTCAGCCTGTAAGTTGCGCAGGCATCCGCGTCAGCGTCGATGCTCCAGGTAGGTGTGAAAGACCATTTCGCCTTGCCATCTCTGGCGCGCGCCCCTGCTACTCCGAGTGACAGTCCACCAGCGCCGCCAAAGATGTCACCAAATTTAAGTTGCACAACCGAAACGCGAAGCGAGGAACAAGGGACTGGTACTCGCAAGCGCGGCTTTGGACAAGTCTCATGATCCAGAGGTTCGAGGTGCCAACACTCATGTGGAAGATGGGACGCACTCAGAAGCGCTTCTGGACGTTAAGCGATACGCGCGTCAGTAGACGATCCCGAGCTTCGACAATGTTGCGTCATCCAGAGACCCTGTCTCTGGGATATCCTGCAACACCTGAAACGCTTTGATCGATTTCCGGAGTTCCGGCGACAGTTGCCCATCCACCTTGCCGCTGTACAGGCTACGCGAGAGCAGCTCCAACTGGACACGCATAACGATGAGCTCAGGCTTCACCGGGCGCTTTCCTTTTACCGTCGGGCTTGCGGATGGATCGCCAGGTGACGTCAGCAGATTGTACGGAGTCGCCGGAATGATCGTCGTTGAGGGGCTTGGCGTGGGGGCAGGCGCAGGGGTCGGAGATGTGAAGGACGGGGCGCTTGGGGTGTACGGAGGCGCAGAGTAACTCGGAGCGGAGTAACTCGGGGCAGTGTAGCCGCCTCCCGAGCCAGAGTAGTGCGAGGCGTGGCTGGCATGGCTACTATGGCTCGAATGCCCCGCGTACAATTCCCCGGCAAGTTGGTGCGGGCGCTCGAAGGTCATCGGCGCCCACTTCGGGCCATTCGGCGGTGGAATCACGTCTTGCGCCGGAGTCCCCGTGGATGCATTGGCGGGCGACCAGACACTGGCAAGAGTGCTGACGGCTGGCATTGTCCAGGTGATGACCCGATCCAGATAGCGTTTCCAATCTTTCATCAAACGGCAACCTCCGTGGGTCGGATGGGGCTGAGATTCCGGCTACGCCAGGTCGCATCGGTTGATTGGAAGAATCCAGCACAGGACCCGCGCACCTCGCATGCTTCGCACTCTGGTGCGTAGTTGTTCTTCCAATCCGAGATGCTCTGTCGGGCGAGAGGCCAAGCCCAACGGTCCAGCGTGCAAAGTGGCATGTTGTAGAGGGAGACGTTCATGCCGCTCTGTTGCAAGCGCTCTGCGGTGTCTTGGACGATCTCCTTGTAGTCGGCTGGATCGACCCAGAGCAGATCTCGATTACCCTTCGCGAAGCCCATGGGTTCCAAGCCCATCAGAGCGACATGGGAGACGAAAGGCATGTTCCGGTAGATGAACTCGCCGAGCTTTTGGAGACGAGGGAGCGTCTGAGCGTGGACTACACACCTGATCTCGATCCGATGTCCCAGCTCACCCAGGTTGTAGATGCCGTCGATCGTCTCTGCGAATGCGCCTGGCGCCTGGACGACGTAGTCGTGGAGGGCCGCCACATCAGCGTAGAGGGGAACTCCCCAAGTTACCCGACCTGACACATTCCCGAACTGCGCAGCGTAGTCACTGTCCTGAAAGGTTCGCCCATTCGTCAGGACGTGAAAGCGTGTCGACGGCAGATCTGTGGAGGCGGCAGAGAGGATCTCGCATAGCCCGCTCCCGAGCAACGTCGGCTCGCCCCCCGTGAAGCCGAGAAACTGAAGATCGCGATCGATGAGGGGTAAAAGGTCGAGGATCTCGCGGACGCGCCAAGTGTCGTCGATCTCCCGAGGCGGCTGGCTACACATCAGGCAACGGCTGTTGCAACGCTCCGTGGTGAAGACGGCATTGGCGTTTGCTGCCCGCCTGAACAGGACGTTGATCTGTCCATTGTCTCGGACCCGGATCACATCGCCGGGGGCGATCACAGCAGGGTTGCGAACTGCATAGAGGCTAGGGAGAGGAGCGTTGCCCGGATCGATCATCAACAGGACGGCAGCAACGCCGAGGGAGGCGAGGGCGGTCAGATCTACCAGATCGGCGTTCTCGCGCAGGTCGATGAGCGTTCGATCCAGTGGGTACTGCCCTTCGAGCATCTCTCCCAGCGAAAGAACCTTCAGAGGCAACGATGGTAGATTGCCTGTAGCTTCGCACCGGGTGTGAAGAGGAAGAGCCATGTCAGGCCGCCAGCCTTAATGGGGCAGAGCGGTGTACCCACGTCGTGAATGTCTGCAACACCTCGGGTCGCGCTTCGGCTAGGTGAGCGAACAGGATGTTGAAGAGACCTATGTGGCGCTGACAGTGCTCGCTATTGGCCCGGTGGCCGACTGGATCTCCGCTTCGCGAGATTGAGCCAGCGGGATCGGGGCCGCAGAACGGCACGAACGCGCAGTCGCTACAACCAGGTAGGGCCTCGGCAAGGCCCGTAGCAGCGAGCATCCGCATCGTGTCGGAGGACATCAGCTCGCGGTAGGATTGTTGCACTGATCCAAGTCGCAGACTGTCGTTCCCCATCTCGTGCAGCATGCGACCTTCGTCGGAGGCATACACCGAGCCGTCGTAGTTGTAGACGAGGGTGCCAAAGCCTGCCCCGACGGGCGACCGCAGATCTGAATAGGTCGTGGGGAAAGGGGTTAGGATGCTTCGCAGCAGAGTTGCGGCGTAGGCTTCCTCCAGCTGAATGCCTGACCGATTAAGCTCCAGAATGTAGCGCAGACCTCGTTCGTAGAAGGCGAGGTACTCTTCCGTCGGATAGGCGAGCTTGCGGGCGGAGCGAACGGCGAAGCCGAATGGGCTGAGAGGCCGCAGAAAGATGGAGCGGAACCCAAGGCGCACATACTCGTCGATGATCGGCTCGGGCGCCTGCAGGCTTCTTCTCGTCAACGTCGTCAAAGCAGACAAACGTTCGGTTCCCAAGACTGCTTTCGCGCGCTCGATCGCCTGACGCGTGCGCTGATAGCTACTTGCGCCCGGAAGCGGACGATTGTTGTCATGCACGTCCGAAGGACCGTCCAGAGAGGTCGAGACCTGGAAATCGTGGTCCCGCAGAAAACCGAGGATCTCGTCGGAGGCATGGTGCAGCGTGGTGGTCATTGTGAAGGTCACCCGCTTCCCTTCGAGTGCCGCCCGATCCTCGATGAGGCGGGTGAGCAGCTGGATCATGGGGAAGGCGAGAAGAGGCTCTCCTCCCTGAAACTCCACTGTCAGGTGCGGCGCAGGGGCCTCGAACAAGCGATCGACCGCAAGGTGCGCCGTCTGTTCGGACATGTCGAAGCGGCTGAGGTCCGCACTTCGCCTTGATACCTGGCAGTAATGACATCCGTGATCGCAACGAAGAGTGACCACAAAGATATGGAGCGCTGGACCGCCTTTGAGAAAACTCTTCCGGGTGCGGAGCTTGGCGCCAGACAGGCGAACGGCCGTATGAGGATCGCCTGCTACCAGAAAATGCTTTGCTTCAAGATCGCTGTAGGACGGATCGCCTCGGGCAAGATCCATGTCAACGAAGCTCTGGAAGGTACCCTCCTGCAGGAAGAGGTGCTCTCCTGCATCTGAGGTGAGCAAAACTTCCCCTGGGCGCCTTGGGATCCGAATGAACCGAAAAGGAAGCAGGCGATATGTCCCTTCCGAAGTGAAAGCGCTTGGAGAAGAGAAGGGCAGATTCATCGAGAGGGCGAGCCCAGTTCGGCGAACGCGGTTCGCCAGATCTGGTCCCGAAGCTCGCGTGTTTGCTCCTCAATCTGGACCCGGAGAGCGAAATCGATCAGGGCCGACTTCAAGCGGGATACGATCTCGTCATCGGCGAGGGACGACCCTCTCGGTACTACCTCGACGACTGTGGCCTTCCCAGGATCGCCGACCAGCTGGAACGAAGCAATGTCATCAAGACTGTAACAAGCGCGCAGGACGGCGTCGCGGGGATAGATCGTTAAGTCGACCTCAACCATGATGGAGCCAACTCGGGGGTATTTTTCTCTGTGAGCGACACTAATTGGCTGAAGCATCCGTTTAACTTTCACACCCCGTCCACGGCTTGGATGCTCACGCTAAGCACAACCTGAAGACGACTCAAGGCAAAGTACTTGGGATATTTCTTCCTGGTTCTTGGCCGCTTCGCGGCTCCATAGGAGCTTTGTTGGTGGAGGTAGTCCGCTTCGGGCCCAACTCAGCCGTTCAGCCTGGTTCGACGCGATCCCGAAACCTGCCATTCGTTTACCCAGCTTTGAGCGGCGCCCGGGACGACCAATGTCGGGGACGAAGCCGTCGTTCACGGCTCGCCACTTGAATGACGGCTTCCGACGACAGCAGACGCTTCAGCCTTGTACGGACGCCACCGTCGATTGACTGAGGTTGGGCCGTTTGCCAACATTGTGCTTTCGGGTGGCAAAGTGTGCGAAGCAGACGTTCGTTCAGGACGCATGCGGAGGCCCGTCGGCTGCTGACAACGATCCGATCGAGGCATGAACTACGGCCATGGGGATCATAACGAACATAAACTCGTTGCAGGGAATGGGGATCTACGCCGACCGCGGAGCGCGTTCTCCGTCCCTTCAGTTCCGCCGCTACAACCTGGTCTACGGCTTCAACGGGTCGGGGAAGAGCACGCTTTCCCGGCTGTTCGCCAGCCTAGAGGCTGGCGAACCACACCCGAAGCTCCCCGCCGGCGGCACGTTCGAGATGGCGCTGGACGACGGCGCAACGTTCGGTTGCCCGTCCAACCCCGTTGGGATCGAGCAGCGGCTACTGGTGTTCAACTCGGACTACGTCGAGCAGAACCTGCAATGGGCCGCGGGACGGGCGAACCCGGTCTTCTACATTGGCGCC
This sequence comes from Faunimonas pinastri, assembly GCF_900110915.1. Classification (GTDB taxonomy): domain Bacteria; phylum Pseudomonadota; class Alphaproteobacteria; order Rhizobiales; family Afifellaceae; genus Faunimonas; species Faunimonas pinastri. The sequence continues at coordinate 2,581 of NZ_FOFG01000028.1, read as the reverse complement.
GATCAGGCTGAGGCCGCCAGCGAGCTTAGCAGGATCGAAGGAGAGATCGTCCAAGCGGAGGCGCGGAAGGCGGCCACCGCCGCGACCGAGAAGGCCGCCGAGAAGACCTTCGCCAACTACAAGAGGGAGCGCGCGAAGTTGGTCGCGTCCCGCCTCCATCTCGGCAGCCGCAAGTACGAAGCGCCGGCGCTGGCCAAAGACTACGATACCTGGAAGGACGACGGCGGCCTCGGCCTCACGGACGACCAGCTGAAGGCGGCCGAGGAAGTTCGCAGGCTGGATGAACCGATGCCGCGCCTTCAGCCTGTGTCATTCGACAAGGCCACCATAGAGACGGCCTACCGCTTCATCGCCGACGTCTGCGGCCAATCGTTGGCGACGGTGGCGCTCGACGAGGTGCAGAGGCATCCCGACATGCTGCTTTGGCTGAAGCACGGGCACGAATACCACGAAGCCCACGCGATCGCCGACTGCCTGCTCTGCGGCAACGCCATCACCGCCGAGCGCCGCGTGCTTCTCGCCGCCGCCCTGGACGACAGCGTCGACCAATTCGTCGCGCGGCTGAACAAGACCGCCGAGCGGCTCAGCGGCCTGATCGAATCATCGACGCAGATGGGGTCTCGGGGTCCTACCATGGAGGATCTATCGACGGAGCTGCGGGGCGGCTTCAGGGACGTGCGGGAGAACCTGTCCAGGGACGCGCAACTGCTAGGCAGGCAACTCGGCACGTTGCAAGCGGTCCTCTCCGCGAAACTGGAGCGCCCGGCGACACCCGCAGACATGAAGGACGTTGCCGCGGAGGCCGACGTGGTCGCCACCGCGGAGCGCCTCGCGGAAAGCGTCATGACCGTCAACGAGGCGATCTCGGCACACAACCAGGCCGTCACCGACTTCGAAATGAACAAGGCGGCCGCCGAGACCTCCATCCGGCGCCACTTTATCGTCGACTGCCGCGACGAATACGCGAAAGCGGCCGGGGACCTCGATGATGCGACGGGCAAGCTGAAGGTCGAGACCGACAGCGTGGCTACGCTACGGGAGAGGGCGCGCGAGCTACGCCAGCGGATCCGAACCCACGGTCCCGCCGCCGGCGTGATCAACAAGCTCATCGCCGCCTACCTCGGCCACGGCGAAATGACCATCAACCCCGTCGACGAGGGCTACGAACTCCAGCGGCACGGGACACCGATCACGGGCGTACCGAGCGAGGGCGAGAAGACCGCAATCGCGATCTCATACTTCTTGTCGTCAATCGAAGCGGACAACCGGAAGCTGAAGGACGTCATCGTGGTCGTCGATGATCCGGTTTCGAGCCTGGACACGAAGGCGCTGAACTTCGCCTGCTCCCTCGTGAGGACTAGGCTCGAAAATGCCGCACAGGTCTTCATCCTCACCCACAACCTCCAGTGCATGAACGAGTTCAGAAAAGCCTGGAAGGGCAAGGCCAGACCCCCGACAGGCAAGGACCCGACAGCGACGTTTCTCTACATTGACGTGACCGTCCCGGAGGGACAGCCCCGCCGCTCCTCCAAGATCATCGAGATGTCGAAGCTGCTTCGCGAGTATGATTCGGAATATCACTTCCTCTTCAGCCACGTGCTGCGGTTCGTCCAGCGGCCCGACGCATACGACGACCACGGCTACATGATGCCCAACGTGATCCGACGGGTGCTCGACGTGTTCCTGGCGTTCAAGAGCCCGGGGGGCGGCGGCCTGCCTGGGCAGCTCGACAAGTTGTGCTCGGACTACCCGGGCCTCGACAGGGAGCAGTTGGCGGCCCTCGAAAGGCTAGCCCAGGTCGAATCCCACTCGGACAACTTGGACGACCTATTGTCCTTCTCGACCATGACGCTCGAAGAGACGCGAGGGGCGGCCGCCGTGCTGTTCGCCATGATGGAACACGTCGACGGGAACCACATCAAGCGCCTCAAGGGCCTTTGCCAATGAGGCGTTCGTCTCATAGCTTTCGCGATTGCGTCGGAAAGCGTACGAACGCGGATGTTCCATCGTGTTGTCCGTGCAACGCACGTGCGACATGATGCGTGCATAGCAACGCGGGAAAGCGGCCGCGCCGCTTTCAGCCAGTTGTACCCGCGGACCCGATCTCAACGGACGGCGGCTTTCAGGAGCGAAGACCGATCCCGCAAACGACCGGGATTGACGAGCATGGATCGAAGAATCATGCCCGACCGTACTGCGCCTCCAAGTACAATGGGAGTGTCGGAAGCTAGCCCTTCACGGCACTGTTTTGGTCCACTTCGAAGAGCTCGAACGTCGTAGTACCCGTAGTCCAGTCGTAGAGGATGAAGAGATAAAGATCGCCTGGCTCTGAGGCTAAGAACCCTTGAGCTTGGCTTTTACAGTTTGCAAGATGAATGCGCGCGAGCTCGCCGTTGGGGCTGACCTGCCCCTGAGTTTTCATCCAGCGGCGACCTGAGTCCTGGCGTTTGTTACGCTTCTCAGCGCGGTGTGAGCAACAGGCCGTGCCGCGCAGCTTTCAAGTCGCGCAGCGGGTCGGCCTGTTGCGGTCAGGCTCGCGGCATAGGCCGCAGGGGTGAGGTAGCCGATCGAGGAGTGCGGA
>NZ_FOFG01000031.1 GCF_900110915.1 Faunimonas pinastri | reverse complement strand
TCGAGCTGATGAAACGCTCAGGAGACGGTGCGACAGCCTGAGCAGCACCCCCGGAAATCCTCCAGCCGGGCGGTCCAAACTCGGGGAGCACGTCATCAGACGCTTCGAACAACCTCGCCCTTGGTTAGGCAAAGGGGCGAAGCCTATTCCTCTTGAAGCCGCATCGAAATGGCGCCTATTTTCTGAGGGCTTCTCTCCACACCAGCGACGAATTTATGAAAGATTCTCTCATATTCATAATAGATAAACTTCAACTTGTTTAGATGTTCTCCGGATTCACAAATTGAAATGAGGGATTTTTCTTCCTCTGTACCTCTTTATAGGTTGCCAGATGCACAATGTGGGTAATAATCTCGCCTTATGAACTAGGGTGGGGAAGCAGCTATGTCGAAGCACAGATTCTTCCATTGGATTAGCCTTGCTCTCTCCCTAGCCTGCATGTGGTGTACACTTGGCGTGAGCCCTGCCCTTGCTGGGTGGGGGGCAACCCTATCGAACGGCTGCGGCACAAAATGTGCATCTCCTCAAGCCGTTTGCGAATACTGGGGTAACTTTTACGGCGGCGGCTGTCTCGGGATCACCGGGTGGGAATACCTGAACGGCCGAATAGTCGGCGTCAAGTACAGCGTCTTGTATACTGTTGCTGGAGGCATACGCCTTGACGAGGTTGCTGACGCGTACTGCGATGCTCCCTACAAAGTTGATTACGAGAGCGCCACAGGCTGCTCGTTGCGCCAGACTTCACCATCGAAGCAGTTAGGGTGCAACTGCGAGGGAGTTGCGTTTGCTGGCGATCCGGTTCTCGTAAATACAGGAAACCTCTTTGAGTCGACCACAGACTTCTCTACAGCAGGCATCCAGAACCTGTCTTTCAAGAGATACTACAACAGCAAAGGCAATTCTGGATCCATATTAGGTCTTGGCTGGAGGTCGAATTTCGACACTTCGCTCGATTTTATGAGTTCCTCTCCAAGCAAAACTGTCAGCATCATGGTCGCGCGACCCGATGGTGCATTATTGCAGTTCGTCAAAAGCAATGGCGTTTGGAACGCGAATGATCGCGACGTCGTCGGTACGCTTGCAACAGATGGTTCCACCACGTGGACGTACACTGACAACAACGACATCTCGTACACGTATGCCTTCAGTACTGGTAAGCTAAATTCGATAAGCTGGAAATCTGGCTACACCCAAACGTTGAACTACGACCCCGATGGGCAGCTAACGTCCGTTTCAGACACTTTCGGGCGATCTTTGTTGTTCGCGTTTGCTGACGGTGTGGTGCAGAGCATCACTGACCCAGATGGCAACGTCATCGCCTATCACTACGATGTTGGACCGATTAGCGGCCATTCCGATCGCCTTTCCAGCGTCGTCTTCCCCGGTGCCAACGCGCCCGCCGTCAGCTACAAATATGAGAATGCCACTTATCCATATGCTTTGACCGGCGTCGTCGACGAAAACGGGAAGCAGTTTGCTAGCTGGAATTACACGGACACCAGCCTTGCAGAGCGGAGCGAGAACGCTGGAGGCGTGAACTCCACCACTTTCTCATATTCCCTGAATTCCAGCGGCACAGGGACCGTGCTGGTCACCAACCCGCTTGGGAAGCAGTCGACCTACCACATCGGATACGTCGGCAACGTGGGTAAGGTTACGAGCATAACCACTGCGGCCACCGCCCACACGCCGGCAACCACCGAGTCCTTCACCTATGACACCAACGGGTTTGTCGCCAGTCACACTGACCGGGATGGGCATGTGACCCGGTACACCAACAACTCGCGCGGTCAGACAACGGCAGAGACAGATGGCTATGGCACTGCCGCGGCCCGTACGATCAACACTACCTGGGATGCAAACCTCCACGTTCCCACCGAAGTCACGGAACCCGGTCTCACGCGAACGTTCCAATACGACGCCTCCGGACGCCTAACACAGCGTACCGACACCGACACCACGACCGGGACTCTCCCTTATTCGACGAATGGCGAGAGCCGAACATGGTCATACGCCTACACTGCGCTGGGCGAATTGCAGTCGGTCGACGGCCCACTGCCAGGCACAGGAGACACAATCTCCTTTACCTACGATGCACACGGCTGCGTTGCCTCCGTAACCGATCCACTCGGTCATGCCACTACCATCGGCACGGTGAATGGCCGCTGCGAGCCTCTTACGTCCACCGATGCGAACGGGGTGGAGACCGACTATACCTATGACGTGCGTGGGCGGTTGACCGGCGTTACCCGCAATCCCGGCGCGAATGCCGCAGTCACCGGTTTTACGCTTGATCCAGTCGGGCAGATCGTCAGCGTGTCTCTCCCGGACGGGACCAGTTTGGCGTTTTCCTATGACGACGCGCGCCGGCTGTCATCGGTCACCGACGATCAGAACAATTCGATCAACTACACGCTCGACGCGATGGGCAATCGCACCGCGGCCGACATCAAGGATGCGAGCGGCACCCTCAAAAAGAGGCAAACAGCAACGTTCGATGAACTTGGCCGGTTGCTGCAAAGCATTGGAGCCTCGGCTCAGACGACGCAGTACGGCTACGACGCTGTCGGCAATCAGGTCTCGCGAACCGATCCGCGCAACAAGGTCTATGGCCAGACTTTCGATGCCTTGAACCGGCTCATGACGCAGACAGATCCGGACACTCACGTGACCGGCGTTGCCTACAATCTCAAGAGCGAAATCACTTCGGTCAAAGATGCTCGCAGCCTCTCGACGACCTATGTCCGGGATGGCTTCGGCGACATCATTGAGCGTGTCAGCCCGAACACTGGCACCACTGACTACTGGTACGATGCTGCCGGTCGGTTGACGAAGCAAGTCGATGCCCGTGGTATCGAAACGGACTTCACCTATGACAATGCCAACCGCGTCCTGACGAAGACGTATCCCACGGACGCTAGCGAGAACACCACGTACACGTATGATTCCGCGGTTGCTGGGAATATAGGGGTCGGCCGCTTAACCGAGGTGAATGATGCCAGCGGCTCGACGAAACTGACTTACAATGAGCTCGGTCAGATCGTCGTCGACCAGCGCACCATCGGTACGCAGACCTATATTACAGGCTACTCGTACGATCCGGCCGGCCATGTCCTGACTATCACTTATCCCTCCGGGCGCCTTGTCACATACACCCGTGACTCTGCGGCCCGCATCACTGCGGTTAGCACACGGCAGGACAGCACGGCTTCCGATCAACAGGTGGTGACTGGAGGAGCTTACCTTCCATTCGGGCCGCTGACTGGATTTAACTTTGGTAACGGATTGTCTCTGGCGCTTGGCTACGACCAGGATTACCGCCTCACCAACCTCACCGCCGGGCGCGACGCGACGGCGATTCAAAATCTCGCTCTCGGCTATGATGCCGCCGGCAACACCTTGTCTGTCGCCGATGCTGTCGCTTCCAATCGTAGCCAGACCTTCACCTACGACGACCTCAATAGACTAGCCACGGGCTCCGGCCTATATGGCGCTCGGTCCTACACCTATGACGGTGTTGGCAACCGTCTGACTGCGAGTGACGGCACTGCAACGGAAACCTTCTCCTATCCGGCGACCTCTAATCGCCTGACCAGCGTTGTCACGGGACCGAATACGCGCTCATTTTCCTATCTCGCATCCGGCCAAGTCTCGCAGGACATCCGCACCTCAACGGAAAACTACGCATTCGGCTACAACAACGCTGGCCGGATGAGTACAGCCTCCCGGAACGGATCTACGGTCGGCACTTACCTATACAATGCGCTCGGCCAGCGGGTCCAAAAGATAGATGGAAGCTCGACGACACAGTTCGTCCACGATGAGCAAGGCCATCTGATCGAAGAGGCGGACGCTAGCGGTAAGGCAATCAAGGAGTACGTTTGGCTTGCCGACCTGTTGGTGGCGATGGTCGACTACAACGGTTCGGGCCCGGTTCTATACGCCGTTCACACTGATCAGATCGGACGCCCGCAGAAGCTCACGGATTCTGCAGGTGCGATTGCGTGGGACGGAGTGTTTGATCCCTTCGGGAACCCGACATCGATTACCGGGCCCGCTAACACGTCCCTCCGCTTTCCCGGCCAGTTCTTCGACAGCGAGACTCAGCTCTCTCAAAACTGGATGCGCGACTACGATCCGACGATCGGCCGGTACATTCAATCTGATCCATTAGGTGTGGCGGCTGGTATCGACACTTACGGCTATGCCAACGGCAATCCTGTCAGCTTCACTGACCAGGACGGACAAGAGCTAGTTGGTGCCGCGGTCGGAGGCCTTCTAGGCGCAATAAACGGCGGAATCGGAGCATATTCTGCGGGAGGAAGTGCCTTCGACATTGCCAAGGGAGCTTTCGTCGGTGGCGCGATCGGTGCTGGTGTCGGTCTCCTCGATCCAACGGGGGGGGTAGCCACTGCGGCTTTGATCGGAGGCTTAGCCGGCGGCGCCGAAAATCTAGCTGGGCAGGAGATTGCTAACTACGGTCAGGATAAGCCTCTCTCCTGCATCAATGTCGGATCAGCCGCCGCTTCTACCATCGGGGGAGCAGCCGGTGGTGCTCTAGCAAGCGCTGCGTCTCGGCTCGCCGCCGGAACCGTACCGAGCGTTGCCGCCGCGGAAACCGCTGAGGAAGGGATCACGCTGTATCGCGGGGTAGACGCAGCCCATCCGGGTTATAGCAATGCAATAAACGGGGTCGCTAATCCTGTAGGTGGGGACGCAAGCATCGCGGAACATGTGTTCGGCGGAAATACAGCTAGCGAGTACACGTCGTGGACGACGGATTTTTCGGTAGCGGAAGGCTTTGCTACCAAAGAAAGCGGTTCAGGAGTTGTCATTTGGAAAACATTCCCCTCTAATTCGGTCATTGCATCTCCCGGCAACGCTGCGGCAATGGGGGAGTCTGAGTTTTTGGTGCCGGGTCCCGTGACGGGAGCGGACACGATGCGGGTACCTGCATGGCGATGACAACCACCCAGTTGCTCCAACGCGGCGTTAGCGACCCTCGGTTTGAAAGCGTGAGCAGAGAAGCGATGTCGCTTCTTAACGCCTCATTGATCGATAGGATCAACGGCCCATCTGGACCGGGGCAGTCTTCAAGGTCTCTCGCCGACCTGCATGAGTTCAGGAAAAAATCGAAATACTACAAGGCCATTGTCCCCGGACTGGATGAGACCATTAGTTCTCTGAAGGAGCATGACAGAACGGTCCATTCGCGAGTTATAGAACTGGATGGGTCGTTCATCGCAGTTTGGCTCGATTCCCAAGACGATCTGGCCGGAATAATGATCTTCCGAAAAGCGCCTGATTAGGCTTGGCGGCGTCTCTGACTGTGTCGATAACGACGCGAGTAACAACGCCACGTGTGCGCTATCTTAGCCACGCGTACAGGACGGGAATGGAGACTAAAACATCACAGACTATTAACACGTCACCAGCAGCATGCTCGTCCGCAGTCTATCAGTGGACTTGGGACCACTTAGAAGTAAAAGTACCGATCATCCGTCCTTCTTCTCCTCTAGCTCCCTGAGCTTCTCCCGCATCCGGAGCAGCTCCGCCTCCTCCTCGACTTCGTCATCGTGCGCGCGCTTCTCCAGCTGCCGGGCAATCCGCTCCAGCACCTCGGCCAAGCGGATCAGTGAGCTGCGATCGGCGAGCGCGCCGCCGGCAAGCACAGCAACGGTTGTGTCCTGCGACGGCGGCGATGCGGGCTCCCGCTTCTTGCCCCGCATATAGCTCCAGGCGCCGGCGACACCCACGACCAGGATCGTGACGACGTTCTGCCAGTTCCCCAGTTCATTCGCGTCCATTCTTCGCCGCGCCCCTCTCCGCTGCCTGCCTGTCCGACTTGCCCGCGTCGCCGAAGGCGCAAATCACGTTGTAGACCTCCAGCGCGAACACGACGGCGTACATCGCGATGCCGGTGGAGACTGTGCCGACCTTGATCAGCCCGATCAGGATCTGGAACCAGATGAAGCAGGAGAAGAACGCCAGCACGGCCCTGAGGTGATAGCTCGGCCGGATGCTGCCGTTGACGATCAGCGCCACGATCCGCACCAGGCCGACCCAGAAGCAAACCTGCCCCCAAGTGTCCTCGGAGGCAAAACGCGCCATCTCGCCATAGGAGGGCTGGTCGAAGGTTGGCGACGGCAGCTTCAGGATATAGCCCCAGCCGAAGAGGGCGCCGGCGAGCGCCCACTCCGTCACCCGGGCGCGGAAGTGCGAGGTGATGCCTCGTACAAGGGTGAGCATCATGATTAGCGCGCCGCGATCGCCGCAGCCGTATCAGCGACGATTGCCTCGAAGTCCGGCTCGTCGGCACCTGCGTCCATGTCAAGGCGAGCGTAGATCGCTTTGGCGACGGCCACGCCGGGATGTCCCTGATCGAAATACTTTGCGAGCCGCTTCGGCGCCTGGCCGAAGCCGTAACCGAGGGCTGCCTGCATGACACGGCTGCCAACCTCCATGTTCAGCGTCTTGCCCTTGGCGGCACCGGCGGCGGAGTTCAGCCCGTAGTTGATCATTCGCTCCAGCAGCTGGTCGGCGTTGCGCTGCTCCAGGAAGGTGCGGATCGGCGCCGGCAGGTGCTTCAGGACAAGATGGTAGATCGCGAGAATGGCCGCGACGATTACGCCCCCGAAGGCGACGATGAACTCGATCAGCAGCGAGCCCCAGGGCACGGTCACGGAATAGCCGTCCGCTGCAAGGGCAGCCGCCGGGAAGAGAACGAGCAGAAGCAGCGCGGCGAAGGCCACGTTCAGGAGTCGGATCATGGATGGTCTCCGGGAGAAGCCGCGGCTCAGATCAGTTGGCCGCGGCGGAACTCGTTGGTGAGGGAGCTGACGACCTTGCGGCCGAGCAGGAAGAACACGACGCCGCCGGCGAGCAGCGCGAGGTAGGGCCAGCCGTGAGCAAGAGCGCTGGCGGCCGTGTGGGCGACCGGCGCGGACACGATCACCGGCCCGGCTGAGACGACGGCTTGCACGGCCGCTCCGGCCACGCTGACAGCTGCAACACCAACGCCCGTCGCCTGCACGGCTTTGGCCGCCTGCACGGGCGCCCTGCCCTTCAGATCCGACGCGGTGGCGGTCTGGCGATCGAGCGAGAGCGGCCGCGGCTTGCCGTCCTTCAGCGCGTCGAGCAGCGCCCGGTCGATCTTGCCCGTCTTGAGCAGCTTGTTGTCCGCTTGGAAGCCGAGGATCGCGTCACGGGTCATGGTGCCGTAGCGGCCGTCGACTTTGCCGACAGGGTAGTGCAGGAGCGCCAGCTGCTTCTGGACCGCGCTGACGGTCGCCTTGGTCATCGGCAGCGACGGCTGCTCGGTCTTCGCGCTCAAGGCTAGATGGAATGCCTGGCAGTGGCCGGCGATATTTTCCGCGCAGTCATGGCCGTTGATGATGGCGCGAGAGCCTTCCCAGTCGCAGGCTGCCGCACTGAAGAAGTCGGCCAGCTTCTTGCCGGTGAACCAGCCTTCCAGCATGCCGCGGATCAGGATCGTCGCGGAGACGTCCAGCTGCAGGGCAAGATCGGGATTGTTGAGGAGATCGAGGCCGAGCTTCTCGCCGGCCAGCGCATAGTTGCGCTTCCATGTCACCTGGCAGAAGCCCCGCCCATAATAGGTTTGATGGGTCTGCCCGTCCGGTGCGCCGTAGAGGTGCCCTTTCCCTCGTCCGACCTCCCGGACCGGCTGCATGGTCTTGCCAGTCTCGTGAAAGACCTCGCCCAAGATGCAGGCGAGCTTGCGGTCGTCGCCGTCGCCGCTTGCCTTCCACTCCGACATGATCGCGTTCATGCCGTCGACCTGACCCTGCGTCAGCCGGCCGTCGAACAGCCGCTGCCGCACATTGGCGAAGAACGTCGGTGTCATGGGAACTCCGGGCAAAGAAAAACCCGCCTCAGGGGGCGGGTTGGGGTGGCCAATTTTTCAAATGCTAAGGCAGGACCGTTCGTCGGCCTTTAGAACGGCGGGCTCCAAACAGGAGAAAAGGATGCCGCGTTACTTCTTCCACATCTCGGACGGAGAGAGAATCGCTCGTGACGACGATGGTCTCGAATTGCGTGATGATGAACGCGCAAGAACTGAGGGGCTGCGGGCCCTGGGCGAGATCGTCAAAGAAGAGCTACCTCATGGTGACCGGCGAGCATTCCGGATCATGATCCGAGATACTGCCAACGCGGAAATCTACGAGGCATCGCTCTCCTTCAAAGGCCAATGGCTCATGCCGACTTGGGCTCGAACCTGAAGACATTGGCTGCTCATGACTTCCGCTGCCGGGTTAAGATAGCTGGCGCGATCAACTCGGATCCTCGCGGAGCCATTCCGCTTGCGCTACCTCTCGCGTCGGGAAGGTCGCCAGCAATTCGTGCCGCTCGGCATGCGCGGGATCGGTGAGAACAGCCTCCGGCAGGACAAAGGTGACGCCATCGGCCAGCAGGACCGGCTCGAGTTCGTGCCCGTCGCTGGTCTCGCCGCGCACCTTGTCGGCCTCGGCCGCGGTCAGGATGATCATGCCGCTCCAACCCCCTGCAGGTACGTGGTCATGATCGCGTCGAAGGCGGCGACGTCGGGGGCCGTCATGCCCTTGCCGAAGTGAACGAACGAGACCTCGTCATCGGCATAGGTCGAGCCCTGCCGGAACAGGGTTGTCGGGTTGGCCTGCGTGCTGAGGTCGGATTCCGTGGCGGCAGCGACAGACTGGACCAGCGCGCCGTTGAGGTAGCCGGACGTCGTGTCGGTGGCGACCTTCGACATGACGAACCGCCCAGCCCGGCTGGTGACGGCCCCAAACGTCACGGCGGTTGCCGAGTTCATGCGGCCGGTGAAGCGCGAGCTTGCGTTGGACGGCCACAGGATTTCAAACGAGTTCGTGCCGGAAACCTGCCCGATCAGCGGGTTGACCGTCGTGCCGCCCGTTCTCACACCGGCGCCGAAAGCGGCATTGCCTGCCGCCATGCCCATCGCGGGCGGAAGCGCCAGAACAAGATAAGACGAGGCACCATCGCCCTTGAAGCCGTGGTCGACGGTGAAGCCGGGCGAGTTGACCGCCGTCATGACCTGCGACGGCGCGACCAGGTTCAGCCGGCCAGCCTGCTCGTCGTGGGCCGCGAGCAGCGACAGCCAGCCGAGCTTCGACCAGAGGCCGGCAGCCTTCAGCGAGCGGATTGCGACGTCATAGACGAAGATCCGCTTCTCCGAAGGCTGGACCGTCATGGCGGCAAGCGCCGCCTTGGTTTCGGTGGTGATGCGCTGCCGCGCCGGCCGGTAGCCGGAGGCAACGACGCTGGACGTGATCACGCGGCAATCTCCAGGTCGCCCATGGCAAGCCAGCGGTTGGCGGCGATCCGCACCAGCGCCACGGTGGAGTTCACCGCCCGAAGCGCCATGCTCGCCGGCGTGTCGATCGTCACGCCTGTGCCGGCGGCGATCGTGACCGCCCCCGCCCCTGCCCGGCAGACATAGACGGTTGCCGCATCGCCGAAGGAAGCGACGCTGTCCGGCGGAATCGTCACCACAGTTGCTGCGGCAGCATTCATCCGGACGATCTTGTTCACGTCGGCCGCGACGAGCGTGTAGCTCGCCGACTGGGCATTGATGCCGGCGACGGCCGCCTTGGCATCCGCTGCACTCTTGGCCGCTGACGTTGCGCTGCTGCCCGCGTTCTTCTCGGACGTGGCGGCAGCTGTTGCGCTATTCGCCGCCGCCTTCTCCAACGCGACAGTTGCGGCAGCCTTGTCGGTGGCGGTCTGGGCGGCGGTGCTCGCCGTGTCGTTGCTGGACGCCGCGGCGATGGCGGACTTGCCGGCCGCATCAGCGTTCTCCGCCGACGCGGTCTCGCTTCCAGCTGCGGCTTGCGCCGAGCCTTTGGCAGCATCGGCGAAGTCGCCGGCGTCCCTGTTCGACGTGGCGGCAGCCGAAGCACTCTCGGCCGCTGCGCTGGCGCCCCGGCCGGCGGCATCATTGGACGCGGCAGCATCCCGGGCGGAACCGCCGGCAGCATCGCGAGCCGCTTGGGCATCCTCGACCGCCTGCAGGCTGGCCGGGTTCACGTCGCCGTCTTCGCCCTTATCGCCCTTCGGCCCCTGCGGTCCGAGAATGTAGACGGTCGCCGTGGTGCTCGCCGGCAGGTCGACCACGCTGGAGGAGCGCGGATCGATGGGCAGGATCGGCAGAATGCGGACGGTGTGCTCGTACCCGTCAGGATCAGTCAGGATGATGCGGATCCGCGTCGGGAAGATCGTGGCGTCCAAATCCTGCGGTTCCACCCCGGTGGTCAACCCTCGGTCCAGCCGAAGGATGACGGCGCCGGCGGCGCTGTCGAGGATCTCGACGCGGCCGTTCGCGATCGAAAGATCCGCGACCGGTTCGAGGGCGCCGTAGCGGTAGAACTCGCCGGTGACCGTGAAGCCGGTCAGGTCGATCGCCACGCCAACGGAATCCTGCAGCGCTATCGGGAACGCCCAATCGTCACCGATCCAGACGCTGACGGCATTCGTGGTGGTCATGGAAACTCCGGGCAAAGAAAAAGCCCGCTGAAGCGGGCTTGGGTGAGTGCGGAGGCCGGCGCAATGGCGGCAATGGGTGGTTACTTGACTGTCCGCTTCCGGCTGAACCTGGGGAAGAGCGGACATCGACCGTGTAGGTTTGGCCCGAAACGCAAGCTTCAGCCGTAAAACCCGCCCGAAGCCACCATGCGGTCCCCGGTGATCCATGCGGCGTCGTCTGAGGCAAGGAAGGCAACCGCCTTAGCAATGTCTGCGGGCTGGCCGAGCCTTCCGAGCGGCGTCTTGCCGATCATGTCCTTTTCGGACGGACTTCCGATGAAGCCGACGCTCTCGATACCTTCTGTGTGGGTCCCTCCGGGTGCGAGCGTATTGACGCGAATGCCGCGGGACCCAAGTTCGGCCGCGAAGGCGCGCGTCAAGCAGTCCAGCGCCCCTTTGGTGGCCGAATAGACTGCCATTCCCGGAACCGCGCGGATGCTGTCGATGGAACCGATGTTGACAATGCTGCCGCCGGAGGGGCCGAAGTGCCGGGCCGCCTCCTGGATGGTCTGGATGACCCCGAGGACATTGATGTCGAACTGCCGGCGGAACTCATCGATCGTGATGGTGCCGAGCGGCGTCGGGCCGTAGACGGCCGCGTTGTTCACAAGGATGTCGAGTCGCCCGAACACGGATATCGTTTCCGCAAGCAGGCGCTTCACGTCCTCACCGTTTGCGACGCTCGCCTGGACCGCGACCGCCTGACCGCCGTCGGTGGTGATCGCCGCCACAACATCGTCGGCGCCCCTGCTGCTGGACGCGTAGTTCACCACCACCTGTGCTCCCTGCGCTGCCAGCTCCTTGGCGATTGCGGCACCGATCCCCTTCGATGCGCCCGTGACGATCGCCGTCTTGCCTTCAAGCCTTCCCATGGCCATCTCCTCAAAGCTGCGTCATGCCGCCGTCAACGACGAGGTCCGTTCCGGTCGAGAAGCTGCTCTCGTCCGAGGCGAGGAAGACGGTTGCGGCCGCGAGTTCTTCCGGACGCCCGATGCGCCCGAGCGGTACATGGCCGGCGGCCTGCTTTCGGAATTCTTCGGCAGCTTCCGGCGATCCGACCTGCCCCTCGATGATCGGGGTGTCGACTGGGCCGGGGCTCAACGTGTTCACGCGGATGCCCGAAGCCGCCAATTCTGCTGCCGCGGTGCGGACTAGCGACCGGACGGCCGCCTTGGACGCATTGTAGACGCTGTGGCCTGGAAACCCCTTGGTCGCCAGGCAGGACGAGACCAGAATGATCGAGCCGCCGCCGTTCATGAGCGGGATCGCCTTCTGCATCGTGAAGTACGTCCCCTTCACGTTGATGTCGAACAGCTTGTCGAAGTGTTGCTCCGATACGTCGCGGATCAGGCCCTGCTCGATCACGCCGGCATTCGCGACGAGGACGTCGAGCCGTCCTTCCGATGCCTGCACTGTCGAGAACAGACGGTCGAGGCTGCTAAGGTCGGAAACGTCGCTCTGTATCGCCTTCGCCTTCCCTCCAAGTCTTTCGGCAGCAGCCTCGAGTTCGGCCAAGCGGCGGCCCGTGATGTAGACCGTCGCGCCTTCCCCGATAAAGCGTTCAGCAATCGAAAGACCAATGCCGCTGGAGCCACCCGTCACGATGGCGATTTTGTCGTTAAGTTTGCCCATGAGGTTCCCGGTCGTTTATCTCGTTGGCGAGCGATGTGCGATATTGCACCTCGAGCTTTCACGATGCCGATGTGAAGCATGTCTGAGCGTCGCGAAACTGGCGAAGAACGCACATCACCCGTGAGAAAACGCACCATGGATCATTGGGACGAGGTTCGGATGTTTCTAGCCGTTGCCGAGGGCGGCACAGTGCGCGCGGCTGCGGAAGCGCTCGAGGTCAATCACGCCACGATCATCCGCGGCATCGGCCGTCTGGAGGAAAGGCTCGAGACGAAGCTCTTTGATAAGCCGTCGTCCGGATACAGGCTGACGGACGCGGGGACTGACATCGTCGATCTGGCGAGGCAGATGTCGATGGCGTCGTCGCAGTTGGAGGCGAAGATATTCGGGCGGGACCAGGGCGTGTCCGGACCTTTGCGGCTGACGCTCCCTGTTTCGTTTGCGACCGACCTGTTGATGCCGACGCTGGTCAAGTTCAGGGCCGCCTACCCCGACATCGCGCTGGAGATCATCGGCTCGGGAGCGGTCATCAACCTCGGCAACCGGGAGGCGGACGTCGCCCTGCGCGTGGTCGTCGGCGACAGAACTCCTCCGGAGAACCTCTACGGCACGAGACTTTGCGAGTTCCACACGGGGCACTACGCCCATCGGAACTTGTTGACGGACCGCTCGCCCCCTGCGGCCTGGTTGTTGGGAGCCGACGAGGTCGTACCGTCGGGTTGGCAGCCGGGAAGCGGGGTCAAAATGGCGACCACGCCGATCCGGTTTGCGGAGATGCGATCACAGTTCGAAGCCGCCCGCGCAGGCATGGGGATCACGCTCCTGCCATGCTTCCTCGGCGACGCCGATCCGGACCTTGTCCGCGTGCCAGCAGGTCCGATCACGCGCGCCGGAGAGATATGGCTTCTGACCCACGCCGACACGCGGCAGACAAAGCGAGTTCGTCTCCTCTGCGATCACATCCGCGTAGCGATGCGCGGTTTTGCTGGAAGATTGGCGGGACGGATCGAAGGTGGCGACACCTCGCTTCGCTGATCGCAACTTGATCGCCGATTGCTGAGTGTCGGCTTCGGACGGCAGGTTTTCTGTCCGGAACGTCTCGGAAGGGTCGGAAGCTGCCGCCCCTCAATCAAAGCGGCTGTTGCGCGCCTGGCCGGGAAGCTGCGCGCCGACACGCACGCCCAGCCACATGATCCAGCGCGTGACCGGATCGACGCCGCAGACGGCCATCGCCTCGCGGAAAATGCGGTCGGCATCCCGGCGGGTTGGCACCA
>NZ_FOFG01000030.1 GCF_900110915.1 Faunimonas pinastri | reverse complement strand
CTCTTCTGGCTGGTGCTTCTTGCGCGGCATTCCTGGCATCCTCCAAAGCTTCAAAAGCCTACTTCACGGAGGACCACTTTTCAGGGGGCAGACCACATCAGCATCTCGCCGATCTTGTGGGCCAGGAGGTCCAGCGCGAAGGGCTTGGTGATCATGCCCATGTTGGTGCCGAGGAAACCGGCGCGGATGGCGGCGTTCTCGGCATAGCCGGTGATGAAGAGGATCGGCAGGTCCGGCCGGTGCTGGCGCGCGATCTCCGCAAGCTGGCGACCGTTCATGCCGGGCAGGCCGACATCGGAGATCAACAGGTCGATCGGGCGGTCGGCCGAAAGCACCCTGATCGCCGCCTGCGCTTCCGGAACCTCGACGCAGCTATAGCCAAGCTCAGCCAGGACCTCGCGGACTAGGAGCCGGACCGATTGATCGTCCTCCACCAGCAGCACGGATTGACCCCTGCCGCTCGGAGCGGCCGGGAGATCGGCAGCAGGTTCGAACACGGCGTCGTCGGCGACGGGAAGGTAGAGCTTCACCGAGGTGCCCTCGCCTTCCCGGCTGTGAATGCGGACCTGCCCGCCGGACTGCCGGGCGAAGCCATAGACCATGGAGAGACCGAGACCGGTTCCCTGCCCGATCGGCTTGGTCGTGAAGAACGGCTCGTAGACCTTTTCCAGCACGTCCGGCGCAATGCCGACCCCGGTATCGGAGACGGCTACCATGACGTAGCGGCCGGGCTTCACGTCGGGCTTGGCGGCGGCATAGGCCTCGTCCAGTTCCACGAGGCTGGTCTCGATCGTGAGCTGCCCGCCTTCCGGCATGGCGTCGCGCGCGTTGATAGCGAGGTTGAGGATCGCGTTCTCAAGCTGGTTCGCATCCGCCACGGCCGCCGGCAAACCCTCGCTCGCGACGACCCGGAGGTCCACCTGCTCGCCGATGCTGCGGCGGAGCAGGTCGTCCAGCGAGCCCACGAGCTGGTTGACGTCGAGCGCCTTGGCATCCAGCGACTGCCGCCGCGAGAAAGCCAGAAGTCGCGCCGTGAGCGAGGCCGCCCGTTGTGCCGAGGTGTTCGCCGCATCCATGAAGCGATCGACATCCTCCATCCGCCCGGAAGCGATCCGGCGCTTGAGCACGGCCAGGCTGCCGATAACGCCCGTCAGCATGTTGTTGAAGTCGTGCGCGATACCGCCCGTGAGCTGGCCTACGGCTTCCATCTTCAGGCTTTGCCGGAGGGCAGCCTCGGCCGCGGCGCGGTTCACCATCTCCTCGTTCAGGGCCTCGGTGCGCTCCACGACCCGGCGCTCCAGCTCCTCCTCGACCAGCTTGCGGTCGGTGACGTCGAGGACGAAGGTGTAGAAGCCATCCACCTCGCCGGCGGCGTCGCGGCGCGGCAGGTAGCGGATCTCGGCATCGCGCCGGCTTCCGTCGGGATGCGGCCAGTCAAGCTCGATACGCGTGGTTTCGCCCGCGAGCGCCCGGCGGATCGCAGGCATGCGGGCATCCAGCGCCTCGCGGGGCATGATCTCTTCGAGGCGCCTGCCGATCACCTCGTCCGGCGCCCGGTCGAACCACTCGCGGTAGGTTCGGTTGGCGAAGCGGTAGCGCAGATCGCGGTCGAGAAAACCGATGAGGACAGGCAGCGAATCGGCGACGAGCTGCAGCTCGGCCACGCTCGACGCCAACGCTTGTCGGCTGTTGTCGAGTTCGAGCAGGCGGTCGCGCATCTCGAATTGCTTCTGCCGCGAGCGCAAGGCGGCAGCGACCGTGCTGACCAGCGACTCCGCGCCAAGCGGCCGCTCCAGAATTACGACATTGGTGGCGGCCTCCGGCAGGTAGCGGCGGAGAGCCTGCGCATTCCGGTTGCCGGAGGACGGGCGGCCGGCAAGCAGGAGAAAGGGAATGTCCGACCATGGCGGTTCCCCCGCGAGCGCTTGGCCGAGCGGAGCCAGATCGCCCGTCAGCGCCTCCTCCGTCAGCAGGATCGCACCGAGGCGCGCATCCAGCGAACGTCCGATCGCATCGATGCCGGGCAGGACATGAGCCTCATAGCCATGGCTCGCCAGCACCTCCGCGAGGCTTTCCGCGTCACGGCCGTAGGGAGCCGCGATCAGGACACGGTATCCCTCCGCTGCCGTCCGATGGCTCAAGAGCGGTCTTCCATCAGCGGACCACCCGCGCCGACATAGGAAGGCGTTCCCGTCAGCACGCCCTGGAACTCGGTCAGCGGCTCGCCGACGCGGATGCCCCGCGCATCCACCCGGAGCTCCCGGATGCTGTCCCCATGCCCGCCGGCGCGATTCTTGAGAACCGAGATGGCCTTGCGAATCCGCCCGCCGGCCTCGAAGAAGCGGATCAGGATCACGGCGTCGGCGACATAGGAAATGTTGAGGCTGCTCAGCGACATGGTCCCCACCAATCCCTGCTGCGGATTGATCAGGAACGTCGCGACGCCGCGCTGGTTCAGGTAGGAAAGCAGCTCATGCATCTGCAGGATGAGCTGCTGCTCCTGCGACATCGCGGCGAGATAGCCGTTCAGGCTGTCGATGACGAGCAGCCGGCAGTCGCGGTCCTCCACCTCGCTCTGGATGAGGAAGGCGAACTCGCCCGGCGAGATCGCCGCGGGATCCATCTGCCGAACCGTCAGGCGACCGTTTTCGAGATGCTTGTCGAGATCCAGCCCCATGGTCTTGGCCCGGTACAGCAGCGTGCCGATGCGCTCGTCGAACTCGTAGATGGCGGCACGCTCGCCCCGCTCGCACGCGGCGAAGAGATACTGGAGCGTGATGGCCGTCTTGCCGGTGCCGGCCGGCCCCGTGATCAACGTGCTCGTGCCGCGAAGCGGGCCGCCGTCCAGCAGAGCGTCCAGTTCGGCCACGCCGCTCGCCACCGGCTCCCCCACGAAGGGCGAGGGATGGTCGGCAGCAATCAGCCGCGGGAAAACCTTGAGCCCGCCTCGCTCGATGACGAGATCGTGGTAGCCCGCGATGAAATCCACTCCGCGCAGCTTCTGCACTTCCAGCCGTCGCCGCGCCGCGCCGAAATCCAGCGTCAGGCGTTCAAGCGTGATCACGCCATGGCAGAGGCTGTGCAAATGCTGATCTCGCTCGCCATGGATGGTGGTGAGATCGTCGACCAGCAGGACCGTCGCGTGGCGGCCGGCGAAGAACTGCTTGAGGGAGAGCACCTGGCGCCGATAGCGCAGCGGGTCCTGCGCCAGCAGCCGCAATTCCGAGAGGCTGTCGAAGACGACGCGGCAGGGGCCGACGCGCTCCACCTCCCCCTCGATCAGCTTCACCGTGCCGCCCAACTCCATCTCGAAGCTGTGCAGGACGGATTGGTCGCGTCCGCGCCCCAGCACCTCGTCAGCGGAGGAGAGCTCGAACAGGCTGATGCCGTCCAGGCTCCAGCCGTGCGACCGCGCCACGGAATCCAGTTCCTCGCCCGTCTCGGACAAGGTGATGTAGAGGCCCCGCTCGCCCTTGGCCCTGCCGTCCAGCAGGAATTGCAGCGCCAGCGTCGTCTTGCCGGAGCCGGGAGTCCCCTCCAGCAGGAACAGGCGGTTCGCGGGGAACCCGCCGCGCAGAATGGTGTCGAGACCGGCATTGCCGGTGGATACGCGATCGGGTGTCGTCATCAAGCGTCCGGTCAGAGAAACCTCGGCGTCTGGGCGCCCTTGCCCGACAGCTTCTCACTATGTTCGGGCGCGCGCTCAAGCTTTTTGTTGAAGCCCTAAGTCTTTAGGAAAAATCCCGCGTCAGCCGGCTGTTTCCCGGCGGGAATGCGGCGACGCCAAGCACCCCGGGGCGGGAACCCGAACGTCATCCCACCGAGAGGAATCGGATCAGCGCGAAGCTGATGATGCCGAGCACGAGCAAGGACAGACAGACCGCCGCCGTCACCCTGGCCCCTGCCCTTGCCACCACGCGCACGTCGACGCCGAGCCCGAGGGCGGCCATGGAGATCGTGGTGAGGATGCCGGCGGTGGTGGCCATGGCCACCTGCAACGCGTGCGGGATCAGGCCGAGGGAGCGCAGCGCCGCCAGGATCAGGAAGCCGACGATGAACCACGGCACCAGTTCGTGTAGCCCGAGGCGGCCCGGCAACGCTCGCGCCGGCAACGGGCGTCCCGAAGGGCGCCCCGGGGGGAGGCCCGGCGGGAGGCGCTCACCGGCGCCCGGAATCGGCGACATCGCGTCCGGTTCGCCGCGCAGCCGGCCCGTGAGCAGCGACAGGCCGAACACGACGGGGCCCAGCATCAGCACGCGCACCAGCTTGACCACGGTACCGACCTGATTGCTGAGCGCGCCGATCGGCAGGGTCGCCGCAAGCACCTGCGGCACGGCATAGACGGTCAGCCCGGCAAGCACCCCATATTGCGTTAGCGACAGGTTCAGCACGGGGACCAGCAAGGGCAGCCCGAAGACCACCGCCACGCCCAGCACCGCGGTGAAGGCGATCGATGAGGCGATGTCGTCGGCATCGGCGCCGATCACGGGGGCCACCGCCGCGATCGCCGAGTTGCCGCAGATGGAGTTGCCGCAGGCCACCAGGATCGCCATCCGGACGGGCAGCCCCAGAAGCCGGCAGATCCCGTAGCTCGCCACGATAGCGATCGCGACGATGGCGGCGATCCCGAACAGGAGGGCGGGCCCGAGCGACAGCACGGTTGCGGCGCTGACGGAGGCGCCGAGCAGCACAACGGCGATCTCCAGCAGGATCTTGGCGCTGAACCGGATCCCCGGCTCCCAGCGCGGCCCCGGCAGCCACGCCGCCCGGAGAAGGACGCCGAGGAGGATCGCGAGGACCAACGCCTCCAGGTAGGGTTCGCCGGCAACCTGCACCTCCAGTATCTGGAGCAAGGTCGCCAACCCCGTGACGAAGACACAGAGCAGAATGCCCGGCAGAAGCCGGAGCGGTCGGGAAAACATGATGCGCCTCCGTGGAGGAGGCAACATCGCTTAAATCGACCGATCCGAAAAACGCATCTTACCGCACGAATCGATCGTCAGATTCGATCATTCACTCTCCCTCGCATCCCGGCCGGGTTACGCGAGATTGGCGCGTGGCGTGCCGGTCGACCTCGCACGGCGCTTCAGGGAGAACATGTAATCCAGCGTGCTTGCCAGGCAGATCGTGTAGCCCAGGAGCTCGCTTCCCTCTTCTACCGCCTTCTTGGCCACCTTGGTGTAGTCGGCGGCCAGCATGTGGTGCCAGAGCGTCGTGATACCGAACAGGCGCGAGAAGACGAGGATGACGATGAGGCCCGTCATCATCGTCCCGAAAGCGGGAGTGCGGGCGAATTCGGCAAGCCTGGCCAGCACCTCGTTCCGCCTTCTCCAGGCATGGAAGATACAGACCGCAGCCAGGAGAATGGCCGGGAAGAACCAGAACCCGTGGAAGACATGGTCGAACAACGCGTCGAGTTCTCGGATGAGCATGCAGCCGAAGAAACCCGCGACCAGGATGCCGAAGCCGGCATGACCGGGCAGACGCGAAGAGCGCCAGAAAAGCAGCGATATCACGAAGAGAGTCAGTTCCTGGCCGATCTCGGTGAGGGACATCTCGCCGAGATTATCCCCGAGGATCAGGACGTCCGCGAAAACCAGAACCAGTCCTGCGGCGATGACGATGGCTGTTCCCACAAATCTCAGCAGCGCGTTCACCGCTGCATGCAAATCGGTATTCATCACGTACTCGCAATCGAAAGCGGAACCCTACATCCCACTTCCGATTCGACTGCTGTTATGGAAGTCGCACCGGGCAAAAACGCCCCGGCGTCGTAAATCTGCAACAAGGCCCCGGCGAAGGACCTCCGGGCGAGCGACCCGATTCAGCCTTGGGCCGCGGGCGCCGCGGCCCCGATCCGGTTGCCAGCCAAGGCGGCCGCCTGCTCTATCGCCATTGGACGTCCGAGATAGTAGCCCTGCACCTTGTCGACGCCCAGGTCGCGGAGCACCTGCAGTTCCGCGAGCGTTTCCACCCCTTCCGCGACGGTGATCGTTTCCGTGCCGGCCGCGAACGACATCAACGCGGATGCCAGCGCGCGACGGGCGGTGTCGGAATCGATGTTCCTGACGAGGTTCATATCGAGCTTGATGAGGTCCGGGCGGAGATCGACCAGTCGCGTCAGGCTGGAATAGCCGGCGCCCACATCGTCGACCGCAATGCGCACGCCACGCGAGCGGACGCCAGCGAGCGCCGCGATCAGTTGCGTACAATCGGTGATGGATTCGTGCTCGGTTATTTCCAGAACGATCGCCTCCCCCGGCAACCCGTCGAACAGGGCCGGGAAGCCTGGGCTCATGATGGCTTCCGGAGAGGCGTTCACGGCGACATAGGCGCGGTCCAGCAAGGGCGCGAATTGCTTCAGCGCCTCACGGATGGCGATCCACTCCAGCTCCAGGCCGTAGCCGACCTCCGCCGCCTCCTGAAACCATACGTTCGGCGCGCGGTGGGGCAATCCGGCGAAACGCGCCAGCGCCTCGAAGCCGACCACCCGATCATCCACGAGCCGCACGACCGGCTGGAACACAAAGGTGAGTTCGTGCCGTTCGACCGCCTCGACGACACGCGCCTTCTTGGCTCGCTGAGCGCGCGCCGCGTCCAGCTCCTGGCTGATCTGGCCCGCCGTGAGATCGGCGAACGCCCGCATCACCTGAAGGTCACGGTTGGTCAGCGTCGGGTCGGGCTCGAAGCTCAGGCAGCAAAACATCCCGTATGCCTGGCCATCGGGCAGCCTGAGGGGAACGCTGATATGCGCGCCGATCGGCCCCTCGGAGGTGACGGGAAATGCCGCCGCTGCCGGCACCGCTCCGGTATCCGGCATCAGTTCCGGCAGCTTTCCTTCCAGGATCGCCTGGCAATAGGCGTCTTCCATCTGCCAGGACATGCCGTCCCAGATCCTGCCCTCGCTGCCCGGCGCGTCAGTGACGCGAACGATGCTGTGGTTGTCGATGATCTGCGAGACATAGGCGACGTCCATGCCGAGATGGGAGCGGACGGCCTTGATCACACGGCGGATCATCTCCTTGGCAGCGACGATCTCGGCCGGCTCCTCGGAACTGCCCGGTAGTCCGTTTCTCTCCACGTCCACCCGTCGCCTCGCTCAGCCCGCCCGATCAGGCGCATCGTGAACTACAACAAGGCCCATTCGTTTCTCTTAACGAGGAAAATACTCCCGAACAAAAGATCGCTCGGGAGCAGCGGACGCGGTTCGTTCGATGGAAAAGAATTCATCCACCGTTTATTTTTCTCGCGCCGGCTTACGTCTGTTTCACTTCGAACCCGAAAGTCTCCGCGGTTTCCATCAGGATGGACCAGGCTTCGTCGGAGGTGGCGTCGCCGTTCTTCATCAGGCTTCTGGCGCCGGAATCGAAGATAAACTGGAGGTCTTCGTTGGAGAGCGCCCCCGAATTAGACAGGCGATCGAGCAACGCCGCGAACATGGTGAAGCCGAGAATGCCTCGTGAGCCGACAGAGGCTACGGGCGCAGAGCCGCCATCGGAATGATCATCGTTGTTCATTTCCATCCCCCTGCGGCATTGTGCTTTGTTGCCTTGAAGTTTAGTAGAATACCGCAAGTCGATGTTCGTGTCCGAAACTGTTTCGGCATTGGCATGTGAAGCAATCGCAGGGGGTGGGATGCCTGAGATGGCTGAGCGGAGCTACAGTTCTAGAGCCGTCAGCGACACTGATCGCTATATTGGAAGTCAACTCCAGAGCCGCAGGACCGCGTTGGGCCTGACCCGGCAGGATTTGTCGGAACGAATAGGCATCAGTCCGCAGCAACTGCAGAAATACGAGGCCGGCCAGAACCGAATATCGGCCGGCCGATTGCTTGAGCTTGCTCAGGCGCTGGAGTCCAACGTTTCGTTCTTCTTCCCCGTCACGGAAGAAAAACGCGCGCGGGAGGCTCCGCCTCAAAGATCGACGCGGCTGTCTCGGGCCGATGCCGCGCAGTTTGCCGAGGCGTTATCAGGCGCCAAGGGCATCCGCACGCGTCGGGTGATGCTGGGACTTGCCCGCTCCATCCGACGAAAATCGCGGGATTGATTTCAGGCGACGCTTCGGGCGCGTTAGGATTAATTCCGAGCTGCACGAAGCTTCGGGCGTTCCGGACTCGTAATTAGGCGGGGTGTCTCTACATCACGCCTGGAGAGGTCGGAGGACTGAATGTTTCGCGTTTGGACGGCGAGTTTGTTGGGTCTGGGACTGGTGCTCAGTGTCGGGGTAGGCGTGTCGGAGGCAAGCAAGCCTCACCACCGGCATGTGCGACACCATGCTGTCCATCATCATAAAGCGGCCCGGCACCACCGGGACGGCCGCAAGTATCATCACCACCACCGGCATCACCACTCCCGGCTGGTTGGCCCCGATGGCGTCGCGACGGACCATCTCGGCCACTGAGAACCGCGCCAGTCCCGGCTGGCCCGAACTGGGACGGAGCCGGCTGCCTGCAATCGGAGCGTGAGGCTTTGCCGCCTCACGCCTTGCCGAGTTGTGTCCGCGCCTGCCCCAGCCCCCGGTCCAGCATCCGGTAGATCCTGAGCAGGCCGAGGGAGCTCTTCCCGGCCTCGCCCCCCTCGCCTTCCGCCTGCACCCGATCGGCCGCCTCGTCGATTTTGCTTCGCACCGAGAAGTTCGGCGGCTGCTGGCGCGCGGCGAGGTCCTCCCGCAACGATGCGACGGACGCGCAGAGCGTCCCGGACGCCTGCTCGACCTGCTCCAGCATCGTGGCGTCCACGAGCTTTCCTTCGCTGTGGCTGAGCATCGCGAGTTCGCGCAGCCAGTAATCGCAGGACAGGAGCACCGCCAGAACGCGGCCGGAGGAGCGCGGGCCCATGATGCCCCAGCTCTGCGTGAGCGGACGCATGAGGTTGCGCAGATCGCGGGCATTCGCGCCGTGCTTCCTGATTGCGCCGATGGGTTTCCCATCCTCTCCGCGCAGTGTGAGGGTCGCCTGCTTCACCACCTCTTCGAAGCTGCCGAGATAGGTTCCGAGAGCATCCCAGACCAACCTGCGCGTTCGCACCGGGAAGATGAAGGCCGCCACCAGTCCGCCGGAAATGCAGCCGATCAGGGTTTCCGCCAGCCGGAGCAGCAGCACTCCGCTGGAGAAATAGCCGAGTGCTCCGTAAAGCAGCGAAAAGGCGATCGTGATCCAGAAGACCAGCGCCCCATAGGACGTCGCGAAGACGTAATAGGCCGCAAAGAGGCAGGGGAAGACCAGGATCGTTTCCAGGAGCACATGACCGGAAAGCAGGCTCGCCACGGCAATGCCTGCGGCGATCCCGAGCACCGTGCCGACCAGCCGCTGGAACGTCTTGACGAAGGTGTCCGCCCGCGAATTCGTGCCGGCGAAGACGAAATAGGCTGTGATCACCGCCCAGTACCATCGCTGCGGCGACAGGAGTTCCCCGCCGACGATGGCCAGCCCGCAAGCGATCGTCACCTGCGCGGCGAGGCGGAGCGCGGCGGCATTGCTCGCCGGACCGGGAATCGGCTGCTGCACGGCCCCGATGCCGAACTGCCGGTCGGTGTTGCGGATGTCCTCCGCCCACAGGAAGTGCGAAGCCTCGGCGAAGGTACTCCGGGCGATGCGCAGTTCGCGCAAAGCGAGATCGAGGCGCGCGGCATCCGGATCGACGCCGGCCTTCGCCGCTTGCCGGGCGGCCGACCTGCCCAGGTCCGGTTCTTCCTCCGACATCTTTTCGGGATAAGGCTGAGCGGCGCGAAGATGCCGGGCGATCCCGGCCAGCGCCCGGTCCGCGTCCGGTTCCTGCTTTCCCCGGCCCGATACGACGAGTTCCACCACGCGCTCGACGGAGACCTGCAGCCGGAACAGCGCCGCCCTGAGCTCCCGCATGGTCTTCTCGTCGGCAATGATCGCATCGAGGAAGCTCTCCGCCATGGCGACCGTGCCGTTCAGGTTCGCGAGGCGGTCGCGCAGGAGCCGCTCGCCTCTCTCGCCCGGCGCTCCCGCCCTGAGCACGTCCCGCGTCCCCTCCAGAAGGTCGGCCATCCGCCGCCGGACCGCATGGAGAATGCTGCGGGCCTTTCGAACCGGGCGTTCGGGGAAGATCCAGAAACGGCTGGCATAAGCCGAGGCCGTGCCGATCGCCGCCGCCACCAGTTCCTGCGGGACCATCGAGAGCGGCGGGTGGAGATAGCTGCCGATGAAGAAGCCGACATAGCTGATGGTGCCCAGCCCGCTCCAGCGCGGTCCGAAACGGCGAAGGCTCACGGCCACGAAGATGATGAGAAGAAACGTCGCGTCGGTGAGGATCGTGTGGCCGTGCAGGGCCGCGGCGAGGTTGAACGTGACGAGCCCCGGCAGGGGCGCTATGAGCACTGTCAGGCGCTGGGCGCCGAGCTTCTGGTCGCGCACCAGGACCGAGGTGAACAGGCAGAGCATGACGCCGATCGACATGGCCGGCAACGGCAGCTTCAGGAGGCCGTGGGTCAGGAAGAGCACGCCGACCGCGAGGATCAGCGAGCCGACGATGCGGCTGGCGAATTGCAGCCGGATGAAGCCGGGGTCGGACGCCAGCAGACGGTTCGGAAACGAGGCCATCGCCCGTTTGAACTGGCTCAGCATGAACAGGCCGTCTCCCCTCGGACCGCAGCAGTGACGGTAAAGCTCGTCCCGGCGAAGATAACGGGCGAACCCGGGGAAAGTCTCGTGGCTTCCTGACGAGATCAGAACCGGGCAATCAGAATTTCAGGACGATGACGCGATGACGCTTTCCAGTTCCGACACATCCGCCGTTTCCCGGCCAGCCCTTTCCCCCTGGCGAAGGACGCTGCTCGCGCTGGCGGCCCTGCTCGGTGGCGCCGGCGTCATCCTCGGCGCCGTGGCCGCCCACAAGGCCGGCGCCGAAGGGCTGGTCACGGCCTCCTCCTTCCTGCTCTTCCACGCGACGGCGATCTTCGCGCTGAACGCCGCCCCCGGCCGTCGTCGGTTGCTGGCGGCGGCACAGCTCGCCATGCTGATCGGCGTCATCCTGTTCGCGGGCACGCTCACCCTGCACATTCTGGGCGGCATTCACCTGCAGCCGAGCCCCGCCCCCTGGGGCGGCACGCTGATGATCCTCGGCTGGGTGCTCGCGGCCATCGGGATCATCGCAGCATGAGCTTCGACCGCGATACGCTGCGAACCGCCATCCTGCAGGCGCTGAACGAACGCGGGCCCGGCCGCACGCTCGCCCCGATGGATATCGCCCTCCAGCTCGCCGGGCCGAACGAGAAGGCATGGAGCGAGTTGATGACGCCGCTCCGCCGCGAGGCCGTGCTGCTCGCCCATGAGGGCCGGGTCGTGATCCTGCGCAAAGGCCGACCGGTCGACCCCGACGACTTCAAGGGCGTCTACCGCCTCGCGCTGCCGCCGGAAAGCGACTGACGGGCCGCCGGTTCAGTCCCAGTCGGGTCCGAACTCCGGGTTGACCATCCGCCCGTCGGGCTTCGCAAGCAGCGAGATGCGGCCCATCTCTTCCGGTGTCAGCGCGAAGTCGAAGATGTCGATGTTCTCCGCGACCCGACGGGCATTCGAGGAACGCGGGATCGCGATGTTGGCGGGCTGCTCGACGTGCCAGCGGAGCACGATCTGCGCCGCCGTCTTGCCCTTCCCTTCCGCGATTTCCGCGATCAGGGGGTCGTTCAGCAACTCGCCGCGACCGATCGGCGAATAGGACGTCATCGCCATGCCGTGCTTGCGGCAGGCGGCCAGCATCCGGCTCTGGTCGAGATAGGGGTGGTGCTCGACCTGATTGACGACCAGCGGCTCGTCGGCAAGGCGGACCGCTTCATCCAGCAGACCGAGCGTGAAGTTCGAGACGCCGATGTGCCGGGCCAGCCCGCGCCGCCTGGCGTCGCAGAGCGCCTTGATCTGCTCCGCCAGCGGCACGTTCTTGCCGGGCCAGTGGATCAGCAGGAGATCGACCTGGTCAAGGCCGAGCTTCTTCAGGCTTGCCTCCGCCGAGCGCTGCAGGGCTCCGTCGGCGAGGTCCGTGTGCCAGACCTTGGTGGTGACGAAGATGCGGTCGCGCGGGGTGACCTGGGTGCGGATCGCCTCGCCCACCTCCGCTTCGTTGCCATAGGCGGCGGCCGTGTCGATGTGGCGGTAGCCGTTTTCCAGCGCGGCCTGCACCATGTGGATCGCCGTATCGCCGGTGAGCCGCCACGTCCCGAAACCGATCGTCGGGATCTCCGCTCCATTGGCGGAAATGCTGAGTGTCATGCTGTCTCCTGTGCCCGGACCGGAAGGAGGAGCGGTCGACCCGGGCATCGACCGCTCCCCTCATCAGCCTTTGCGGCTTGCTTCGTAGCGGGCGCGCGTTTCCGCATTCGGGGGATAGAGACCCGGCAGCGAAACGCCGTTCGCCACTTACGTCATGATCCACGCCTCCAGCCGCTCCTGCTCGGGACCGGCGAAGGCAACCTCCTCCACCAGCGCGGCGGGGATGACGACGGTACCATCGCCATCCGCCACGATTACGTCACCGGGAAAGACCGCGACGCCACCGCAGCCTACCGGCTGCTGCCACCCGACAAAGGTCAGGCCGGCCACGGAGGCCGGGGCGGCCGTACCCGCCGACCCGACCGGCAGGCCCGTTTCCGTCACGCCGGCGAGATCGCGCACCACGCCGTCCGTGACGAGCCCGGCAAGGCCCCGCCTCGCCATCCGCGCGCAAGGGATATCGCCGAAAATGCCCGCATCGGTTACGCCCATGGCGTCGACCACCTCCACCGCGCCTTCCGGCATGGTCTCGATCGCGGCGCGGGTTGAGGTCGGCGACGACCAGGATTCCGGGGGCGCGAGATCCTCCCGAGCCGGTACGAAGCGGAGCGTGAAGGCAGGACCGACCACCCGGCGCCCTTCCGCCGCCTTCAGCGGCATGGGCCCGCGCATCCACGTGCGACGGATGCCATTCTTCAGCAGTATCGTGGTGATCGTCGCTGTGGACACGTTGCCGAAGGCGCCGACTAGGTCCGGTGAAAGCGGCATGGCGGGGTCCCTGTCCAATCACCGATTGGTAGGTCACCCCGGCAGCAACATCAACGCATACGGGACCTGTTCCGCGCCCGCGCGCCGTTCTCGCGAGCCGTTCAGCCGGCCTTGGCGAGTTTCAGGTCGGACCGCACCTCGGCCGCGCGGCGCGCGGTTTCCTCCAGCAGGCATCGGCCGGTCGCCGGCTTGCCCGACGGGCCGGTGCGGATCGTATCCTCGAACTTGCACTTGGCGTCGCGCCAGTCGATCCAGATGCGCTGCGCGTCGCGAAGCTCGGTGCTCGCATCGCCGCTTAGCGTCTTGCGAAGGTTCTCGTAGTCGTCACCGAGGATCTTGTCCCAGACCGCCCGCTCGCGGCGGCTGCATTCCACCGTGCCGAGCTTGGCGGACGCGCCGGAGGCCTCGGCACACTTGTCGGCGACCACGCCGATGCAGGTTTCCACGGCTCCCCCGCCCTGGGTGGCTGACGACATGCATTGCCGGATCGCGGTGATGTCCGTGGCGGCGGGTTCCGGCACGGAGTTCTCAGCCGCGGCGGCCGCTCCCATCGTCGAACCCAGAAGCGCGATCGCGCCCGCGATAGCCAGTCCCTTCAGCATGTGCCCTCCTCGCATCATCCGTGACGCTCTGTCCGGCGCAGCGTCGGCGCCCTCCAGGTGACAACGTCGCGAGCGGCAAAGAGGATGCGTCACCCTGTCCCGAAAGTGGGTGACGCAGAAGGTGAGCCCCTAGGTTCTGAACTCATTAAGGGTTGAGCTTCTGGTCGAAGGCTGATTCACCTGTTCGGGGAGGAGCATGGTGATGGCGCGTTACGATCTCAGCGA
>NZ_FOFG01000033.1 GCF_900110915.1 Faunimonas pinastri | reverse complement strand
GTCCTGCGCTATCTGCAGGAGGTCGCGTACGATACGCCGCAAGGGCCGCCGACCTCAGGCGGCGCGGCGAGCTCGCTTCTCGATCTGGCATTTCTCCACGACCGTCGGCTGACCGACCATCGGTTCGATGACCGATGACTGCAGGCTGAGCCCCCCTCCCCTGGTCCTTCTCTCACCTGGACCGGAGTACGTTGCCTGTTGGCCGTGCCGACCGGCAATGCCGCCGTTCCGGTCAGCGGCTGCGCTTCAGGCCAGATCATCTCCATGACGAAAGCAAGCCCTCGCCTGGCTCCGGCTGGCGCGTTTTCGGGGACGTAGAGTTCGTTTGGGATGTCGGGCCGCGGCGAGACGCGAACGCCGGCTGGCTGCCGCTTGTGGGGTGTGGCGGTCGAGGGGGGGTGTTTTCCGGAAGGCCGGCGATCGTGCCTAAGAGCGATGCGGATGCCTGCTGATGCAAGCGCGTCGGCAGCGCGGGGCGGGCTTGCGTCCGCCCGGCACCACTTTCGGAGCCGCGGGATCTGCGCGAGCGTTTCGCGGGCGCGCGTATGCTTGGCCGATGCGTTATGGAGGATCGTTGTTGGGAGGCGGGGATTTGGTTGCGGGGATTTGGTTGCGGGGGTTGGATTTGAACCAACGACCTTCAGGTTATGAGCCTGACGAGCTACCAGACTGCTCCACCCCGCGTAAGGTGTTTCCCGGGGATCCGGGCGGGCGGGCCGATGCGGCTCGCTGGGGTTGTGGGCGGCCGAGCCAAAGGGCGCGGCGGCGGTCGTGATTGAGAAGAGTTTCTCGTGAAGATCTGTGCTTGGCAGGCCTGGCGGCGACCGACTCTCCCGCGTCTTGAGACGAAGTACCATTGGCGCTGAAGGGTTTAACGGCCGAGTTCGGAATGGGATCGGGTTCTATGCCCTTCGCAAGGACCACCAGGCCGGCGAAGCACAGATCGTGAACTGGTCTTTCAAAGATTGGGATGACGTCATCCCCGCCTCCGCATGGAGGCCAGGACTAACGGTTATGGGTAATGAGAACGATCAAGCCAATCGAGCGATTAGTACCGGTAAGCTTCGTGCATTACTGCACTTCCACACCCGGCCTATCAACGTGGTGGTCTTCCACGGCTCTCGAGGGAGAACTCGTTTCGAGGTGGGTTTCCCGCTTAGATGCCTTCAGCGGTTATCCCGTCCGCACATAGCTACCCTGCAATGCGGCTGGCGCCACAACAGGTCCACCAGAGGTGCGTCCATCCCGGTCCTCTCGTACTAGGGACAGATCCTCTCAATTCTCCTACACCCACGGCAGATAGGGACCGAACTGTCTCGCGACGTTCTGAACCCAACTCACGTACCACTTTAATCGGCGAACAGCCGAACCCTTGGGACCTGCTCCAGCCCCAGGATGTGATGAGTCGACATCGAGGTGCCAAACGATATCGTCGATATGGACTCTTGGATATCATCAGCCTGTTATCCCCGGCGTACCTTTTATCCGTTGAGCGATGGCCCTTCCACTCGGGACCACCGGATCACTATGACCGACTTTCGTCTCTGCTCGACTTGTCAGTCTCGCAGTCAGGCAGGCTTATGCCATTGCACTCAACGACCGATTTCCGACCGGTCTGAGCCTACCATCGCGCGCCTCCGTTACTCTTTGGGAGGCGACCGCCCCAGTCAAACTACCCACCACACACTGTCTCGGACCCGGATGACGGGCCGCGGTTAGACAATCATAACTTCAAGGGTGGTATTTCAAGGGTGGCTCCACCATGGCTGGCGCCACGGCTTCATAGCCTACCACCTATCCTACACATGAAGTCACAACTGCCAGTGTGAAGTTGTAGTAAAGGTGCACGGGGTCTTTCCGTCTGACCGCAGGAACCCCGCATCTTCACGGGGAATTCAATTTCACTGAGTCGATGCTGGAGACAGCGGGGAAGTCGTTACGCCATTCGTGCAGGTCGGAACTTACCCGACAAGGAATTTCGCTACCTTAGGACCGTTATAGTTACGGCCGCCGTTTACCGGGGCTTCGATTCAAAGCTTGCACCTCTCCTCTTAACCTTCCGGCACCGGGCAGGCGTCAGACCCTATACGTCGCCTTGCGGCTTCGCAGAGCCCTGTGTTTTTGCTAAACAGTCGCCACCCCCTGGTCTGTGCCCCCGGCCCATGGTTGCCCACGAACCGGGCTCCCTTCTCGCGAACTTACGGGAGCAATTTGCCGAGTTCCTTCAGCATCGTTCTCTCAAACGCCTTGGTATTCTCTACCAGTCCACCTGTGTCGGTTTCGGGTACGGTCTATAAGCAGGAGCTATTTCCAGGGACACCTTCGAAGCCCACCCAATCCAATAAGGGCAGACAACACACAGCATCCGTCACTTCCTGCAGGCTGAGGAATATTAACCCCATTCCCATCGACTACGCCTTTCGGCCTCGCCTTAGGGGCCGGCTAACCCTGCGCTGATTAGCATTGCGCAGGAACCCTTGGACTTTCGGCGACAGTGTCTCTCACACTGTTAGCGTTACTCATGTCAGCATTCGCACTTCCGATACCTCCAGGATCCCTCACGGGTATCCCTTCACAGGCCTACGGAACGCTCCGCTACCGCTCGTCAAAGACGAACCCGCAGCTTCGGTGCACGGCTTGAGCCCCGATACATTTTCGGCGCAAAGACCCTTGACTAGACCAGTGAGCTGTTACGCTTTCTTTAAATGATGGCTGCTTCTAAGCCAACATCCTGGTTGTTTTGGGATCCTCACATCCTTTCACACTTAGCCGTGACTTGGGGACCTTAGCTGGCGGTCAGGGTTGTTGCCCTTTCCACGACGGACGTTAGCACCCGCCGTGTGTCTGCCAGATAGTACTCTCGGGTATTCGGAGTTTGGTTAGGTTTGGTAATCCGGTAAAGACCCCTAGCCCATCCAGTGCTCTACCCCCCGAGGTATTCGTCTGACGCACTACCTAAATAGTTTTCGCGGAGAACCAGCTATTTCCGAGTTTGATTGGCCTTTCACCCCTAGCCACAACTCATCCCCGACTTTTTCAACAGGCGTGGGTTCGGCCCTCCAGTTGGTGTTACCCAACCTTCAGCCTGGTCATGGCTAGATCACCCGGTTTCGGGTCTAATCCGTCGAACTGTCGCCCTATTCAGACTCGCTTTCGCTGCGCCTACACCTAACGGCTTAAGCTCGCTCGACAGACTAAGTCGCTGACCCATTATACAAAAGGTACGCTGTCACCCAGGACGAACCTTGGGCTCCAACTGTTTGTAGGCGTCCGGTTTCAGGAACTGTTTCACTCCCCTCGTCGGGGTGCTTTTCACCTTTCCCTCACGGTACTGGTTCACTATCGGTCACGTACGAGTACTTAGGCTTGGAGGGTGGTCCCCCCACGTTCAGACAGGATTTCACGTGTCCCGCCTTACTCAAGGACAAACATGATCCGTACCCGTACGGGGCTGTCACCCGCTACGGCCTGCCTTTCCAGACAGTTCCGGTTCAATCATGCTTGCCACTGGCCTGATCCGCGTTCGCTCGCCACTACTAACGGAGTCTCTGTTGATGTCCTTTCCTCCGGGTACTGAGATGTTTCAGTTCCCCGGGTTCGCTTCTAACCCCTATTTTATTCAGGGCCAGATACCTTCTTGTGAAGCCTGTTATCGAAGGCCAGACACCAGCTCGCGCCAGTCTCCGGCTTTCGACAACAGACCTCGAAGGTGGGTTTCCCCATTCGGATATCCATGGATCAAAGCTTGTTCGCAGCTCCCCACGGCTTTTCGCAGCGTACCACGTCCTTCATAGCCTGTACGTGCCTAGGCATCCACCAGACGCCCTTCTCACACTTGATCATTCTCATTATCGATAACCGCCATCCCGGTGCCGCCAAAGGCAGCACAAGAGAGAGATGAACGGCCATCCCGAACCCAGTCCCCTCGGCAGGGACAGGGTCCATCCAACGCCGGTCTCAAACGACCTGGCGCCGGTCACATGCCATCGCCGCAATCGGCAACGACATGGAAAGACCAGTTTCACGAGAACTGCCCGTCCATGGACCCCCAAGGGAATCCACACCCGAACAACTCTTCTCTTCACGATGTCACAACACAGGCAAACAGTCCGAAGACCGTCTGCAATCCTTGTTTTTCAACGACAAGCAAGGCTCAACCGGATCCATGCGGACCGGGAACCCATCGAATGCATCTCACGCTACCCGTCAGGCACAGCCAGTGGAGCCACCCGTTCGCGCGCAGCACCAAAGGCGCCAGCACAAACAAACAGGATAACGACTGACGGAACCACGAAGTGGTGGAGCCAGTCGGGATCGAACCGACGACCTCATGCTTGCAAAGCACGCGCTCTCCCAGCTGAGCTATGGCCCCAATCTCAAGGCACCCCAACCGCAAGGCCGGAGCCCAGAAGCACCAGGCGAGCTCGAATATGGTGGGCCTAGATAGACTCGAACTATCGACCTCACCCTTATCAGGGGTGCGCTCTAACCACCTGAGCTACAGGCCCGCGCGTCGGACCGACAATCCGCCAGCCCGCGCACGCGCAGACACCAGCAGCCCGTCGGGCACGCATTCGCTTGTCGAAGAAAGAGAAACGGAGACGGCGAAGTCTCGCCATAGTTTGATCGATCAGGCCTGACTGGCCCGATCTTGTTCCAAGAGATCCAAAACAACCGATCCATCGCCACCCTCTTGCGAAGGCAGGAATGGAGGACCGTAAAGGATCTTCCTTAGAAAGGAGGTGATCCAGCCGCAGGTTCCCCTACGGCTACCTTGTTACGACTTCACCCCAGTCGCTGACCCTACCGTGGCCGGCTGCCTCCCTTGCGGGTTAGCGCACCGTCTTCGGGTAAAACCAACTCCCATGGTGTGACGGGCGGTGTGTACAAGGCCCGGGAACGTATTCACCGTGGCGTGCTGATCCACGATTACTAGCGATTCCAACTTCATGCCCTCGAGTTGCAGAGGACAATCCGAACTGAGACAGTTTTTTGGGATTAGCTACTCCTTGCGAAGTCGCTGCCCATTGTCACTGCCATTGTAGCACGTGTGTAGCCCAGCCCGTAAGGGCCATGAGGACTTGACGTCATCCCCACCTTCCTCTCGGCTTATCACCGGCAGTCCCCCTAGAGTGCCCAACTGAATGATGGCAACTAAGGGCGAGGGTTGCGCTCGTTGCGGGACTTAACCCAACATCTCACGACACGAGCTGACGACAGCCATGCAGCACCTGTCACTGCGTCCCCGAAGGGAACCCTGGATCTCTCCAGGTAGCACAGGATGTCAAGAGCTGGTAAGGTTCTGCGCGTTGCTTCGAATTAAACCACATGCTCCACCGCTTGTGCGGGCCCCCGTCAATTCCTTTGAGTTTTAATCTTGCGACCGTACTCCCCAGGCGGGATGCTTAATGCGTTAGCTGCGCCACCGAAGAGCAAGCTCCCCAACGGCTAGCATCCATCGTTTACGGCGTGGACTACCAGGGTATCTAATCCTGTTTGCTCCCCACGCTTTCGCGCCTCAGCGTCAGTATTGGGCCAGTGAGCCGCCTTCGCTTCTGGTGTTCCTCCGAATATCTACGAATTTCACCTCTACACTCGGAATTCCACTCACCTCTCCCAAACTCCAGATATCCAGTATCAAAGGCAGTTCCAAGGTTGAGCCTTGGGATTTCACCCCTGACTTAAATATCCGCCTACGCGCGCTTTACGCCCAGTAATTCCGAACAACGCTAGCCCCCTTCGTATTACCGCGGCTGCTGGCACGAAGTTAGCCGGGGCTTCTTCTGTGGGTACCGTCATTATCTTCCCCACTGAAAGAGCTTTACAACCCTAAGGCCTTCTTCACTCACGCGGCATGGCTGGATCAGGCTTGCGCCCATTGTCCAATATTCCCCACTGCTGCCTCCCGTAGGAGTCTGGGCCGTGTCTCAGTCCCAGTGTGGCTGATCATCCTCTCAGACCAGCTACTGATCGTCGCCTTGGTAGGCCATTACCCCACCAACTAGCTAATCAGACGCGGGCCGATCTATCGGCGATAAATCTTTCCCCAAAAGGGCGTATCCGGTATTAGTCCAAGTTTCCCTGGGTTATTCCGAACCGATAGGTACGTTCCCACGCGTTACTCACCCGTCTGCCACTCCCCTTGCGGGGCGTTCGACTTGCATGTGTTAAGCCTGCCGCCAGCGTTCGTTCTGAGCCAGGATCAAACTCTCAGGTTGAATGAGAATCTAAACCGGCGTCACGTTTCAAACTCAATGACGAGGACACACAACATCCAAACCCATCGCTGGGCCCAAATGTCAGTGTCAAGAAACGTCAACACCGAAGTCTCATCAAAGGCACCACTCTCATGGTACCCGCAAGACCTCGCCGTCTGCGTTTCTCTTTCTTCAATATCCAAATTGTCAAAGAACCGATGACTTTCGCCATCCCCCAACCGAAACCATCACCCCAAACCCAGAGCATCAGCCCTAAATCAAGGCAACAGGCCAGAGCAGTCGGTCAAGCCGACCAAACCCCGGCATCTCAATCGAGAACAACCAGACCTCAGTGCCGCTAACCGCGC
Organism: Faunimonas pinastri; assembly: GCF_900110915.1. Taxonomy (GTDB): domain Bacteria; phylum Pseudomonadota; class Alphaproteobacteria; order Rhizobiales; family Afifellaceae; genus Faunimonas; species Faunimonas pinastri. The sequence goes on along the minus strand of NZ_FOFG01000033.1, from coordinate 51 downwards.
CCCGTCGTCCGGTGTGACGCTGATATAGACAGGGCAGCCGAGGGTGTCAAC
>NZ_FOFG01000036.1 GCF_900110915.1 Faunimonas pinastri | reverse complement strand
TCGAGCTGATGAAACGCTCAGGAGACGGTGCGACAGCCTGAGCAGCACCCCCGGAAATCCTCCAGCCGGGCGGTCCAAACTCGGGGAGCACGTCAGGCAAGAGGATGCATCGTGTTCTGGCGGAGGGAGTGGGGGGGCAATCCTCTGTGGCGTCTTTAGAAGCGCGCTGACAAATTTAAATTTTCTAAAAAGGTCCCGCACTTGTTTACACGGGAGGTAGCGTTTCTTTCGTGACGCTCTGGTGGTGCTAACGCGCTGCTGCGCTCTTCCACAGTTACGCAGGCAACTCCGATCACGAATCAAGTCTGATTTTGCGACGATGGAGACGCCGTCCCTCTGCACTCGTATGGACGGACGGCTGCCTGGGAGTGAATTCGCCGGCTTGCTCTAACTGTCCGTGTTTTGGCCGTTACGGGCATTGAATGTCAGGCGCATGATTAAACCGGGAAGGTTGTCGCCGATCTCGATACGGGTCCCGTGGAGCTCGACGATGGCCGCGACGAGGGCCAGACCGAGCCCGTTGCCAGGTGTCGTGCGGCTGCGATCGAGTCGGTACAGGCGCTGGAAGACCTTCTCACGCTCGGTTTCCGGGATGCCGGGCCCGTCGTCTGCGATAGCGAGGGTAACCTCCGTCCCGATATGCCGCACCGCGACGTTGATCTTCGCCGGTGGCGGCGCATGGACGATGGCGTTCTCGATGAGGTTCGCGATAACCTGGGTGAGCAGGTCTACATCACCCTCGATCGGCGGCGTCGGCTCGATCGCGCTATCGAGCCTGTGCCCAGCGTCAAACGCCACGTCACGGTAGATGTCGCAGATATTCTCGACGAGCTCCGAAAGATTGATCGGTCGAAACCGGGCTCGCCTGGCGCCGGCCTCGACCTGAGCAATTCGAAGCAGCGCGTTGAAAGTCTCGATGATGCCGTCGACTTCGTCGACAGCCTGATCAAGGATCTCCTCGACACTGAACCGCTTGTCCTGGCGGCGGGCGACATCCAGCTTCTGGCGCAGCCTGGCCAGCGGCGTTCTAAGATCGTGAGCGATGTCGGTGGAAACCTGCTTCAGGCTCTCCATGAGCCGGTCGATGCGCGCGAGCATGATGTTGATGTCGGCCGAAAGTCGATCGAGCTCGTCGCGCCTCTGGGTGATCGGCAGCCGCAGGTCGAACCGCCCGGCAACGACACGGCGGGTGAAAGTCGTGATAAAAGCGACACGCCGCGCCGATGTCCGACTGATAAAGTAGCCGCCGACCAGTGCGGCAAAAGCCATGGCGAGTGTCCCGACCACGAAGCAGCCGAAGATGATTTCCTGGGTTTCGTCGAGTATGTGCGAGTTCCGGCCGGCGAGAACACGGTAGGGCCCCAGGCTCATTCCGTAACTGAAGAGGATCACCTCGTTGTCGCTGTTCATCGACGCGGCCTGCGACAGCTCGGGACTCGCCTTGACCGTTGCCTCGTCCAGCCGTCGGTCGCACCAGGCGTCACACCAGAGGCTGGCCGGAAGGTCGCCGACCGACACCTTCTCGCCAGGCTCGATCAGCATGAAGAAGCTGTCGTCGTTCGCGCCTTCCGCGCGGTCCTGTAACGAATGCCGAAGTTCTTGGATGCCGCCTTCTCGGAAAGCCGAGCGGAACATGCTGGTATCGAGCGTGATCTCGCGGCGGTAGATACCCTTCATCTCCCTCGAAGCGACGAGATATGTCGTTCCCATGATCACCGCGATCGCCGCGACGAGAAGGCCCGTATAAGCCATTGCGACGCGGAACGAGGTGGTCCTGACAACCTCAGGAAGCGGCTTCGAGAACATAGCCTGCTCCACGGACCGTGCGGATCATCTCTCCCTTGAACGGCCGGTCCACCTTTGTGCGCAGTCGGCTGATATGGGTTTCCACGACATTGGTTCGCGGGTCGAAGTGGAAGTTCCAGACTCGCTCCAGAAGCATGGTGCGCGTCAGCACACGGCCGCGGTTGCGCATCAAGTATTCCAGCAGCTTGAACTCGCGGGGCTGCAGCTCGATGATCGTGCCGCCGCGCGAGACCGTGCGGTTGACGAGGTTGATCTTGAGATCGCCGACTTCGAGCACGACTTCCTCGCGCCGCACCGGCGCACGGCGGATCAAGGCGTTCAGCCGGGCCAGAAGCTCGGAGAACGCGAAGGGCTTGAGGAGATAATCGTCCGCGCCGGCTTCCAATCCCTCGACCCGATCATCCACACCACCGACCGAGGTCAGGAACAGGACCGGGACGTCCTTTCCCGATGAACGCAGGGCGCGCACGAGGGAAAGCCCGTCCAGGCCGGGGAGCATTCGATCGACCACAAGGGCATCGTAGCTGCGGGTCATGACGAGTTCGAGACCGGAAAGGCCGTCATTGGCGATATCGGTCCCGTGGCCTTCCTCACGTAGGCCCGAAGCCACGTAATCGGCCATCGAACGATCATCCTCGATGAGAAGGACCTTCATGCACCATCCATGCCGTATGTAGCTGACGCTCGTCTTATACGTTTTCGTATAGTTCCGGAAAAGCACCGGCCACCTTGCGCCATTACCGTCAACTTGCCTCCGGTTTGGCACGTTGTGGATCTGAGCGATCGCCGCGCCCCGAAGCCCCTGAGCTGTCAACGCGCGAAACGGACCAAGCCTTCATGTATCGCCCGAAAGTGACGAGCAATGCGCTCGCCTTCATCGTCTCGGCCTATTTCGTTCTGCTTACGAATTTCAGCTTCTGGAGCAAGGGGCTGACATACTTCCAGGGGCACACGGTCCAGCTCGCTTTCTTTGTCGTCGGCCTTTACCTGCTCCTGACGGCGATTCTCACGCTCTTCACGATGAAATACGTGATCAAGCCCGTCTTCATCGCCGCGATCCTCATCTCCGCTGTCGCCTCCTATTACGTCGACACCTTCGGCATCCTGATCGACCGCGACATGATCCAGAACGTCTTTCTGACGACGCCGAGTGAAGCCAAGCATCTCATCACGTTCGACATGCTGGCGCACATCGTTGTCTTCGGCCTCATACCCTCGCTTCTGGTGGTCTGGGTGAGGGTGACCCATCGAAATGTCCTGGCGAAGGCCGCGTGGAATACGCTTGTCATCACGCCTTGCCTTCTCGCCGTGGTCGCGATCCTGATGGCGAATTACTCCACCTATGCCTCGACGATACGCGCCCATAACGATCTGATCGATAGCTTTAACCCGTCGGCTCCGATCGTTGCGACCGCCAAGTTCGTGCAGCGGCAGATGAAGGTGCGCGACATCGTCGCCCAGCCGCTCGGCACCGACGCCCGTGCCGGGGCGAATCTCGCGAACGCGCCCCATAAGGTCGTCACGGTCTTCGTGGTCGGCGAGACGGCGCGTGCCGCGAATTTCAGCATGATCGGCTACGACCGCGACACCAATCCGGAGCTCGCCGCCCGCAAGGCGATAGCCTTTTCGCACGTCACGAGCTGCGGCACGGCGACCGCGGTTTCGGTGCCTTGCATGTTCTCCGTATATCCGCGCGAGCACTATTCGGAAGCGAAGGCTCGCGCCACGCAGAACCTTACCGATGTCCTGACCCATGCGGGCATCAACGTCAGCTGGTTCGACAACGACACGGGCAGCATGCGGGTCGCCGAGAACATTCCCTACGAATTTCTGCCCAACACGGACGACAAGCGTTTCTGCAAGGGCGGTGAATGCCACGACGACATTCTTGTCGACCGGTTGAAGCGCCAGCTCGACGATGTAAAGGGCAACGCGGTCATCATCCTTCATGAGCTCGGCAGCCACGGACCCGCTTACTACGAGCGCTATCCGAAAAAATTTCAGATCTTCAAGCCGGCCTGTGAGACGGTACAGTTCGCCGATTGCACGCACCAAGAAATCGTCAACAGCTACGACAACACGATCCTGTACACCGATCATGTGCTTTCCGAGGTGATCGACCTTCTGAAGGAGCGCAATGATATGGAAACTTCCATGATCTATGTGTCCGACCATGGCGAGTCTCTCGGCGAAAACGGTCTCTACCTGCACGGGGCGCCCTATTTCATGGCTCCGGACTTCCAGACCCATGTACCGCTTGTGGCTTGGTTCTCCGATGGATACCGCCGGGCCATGGGCCTGGACGTCGATTGCGTCGCTGGGCGGCGTGATGCGCCCTTGTCCCACGACAACATGTTCCATACCCTTCTCGGTATGATGGACGTGGTGACCAGCGTCTACGATCCCAAGCTCGATGCTTTCGCAGCCTGTCGTCAGCTCTCGCCAAATATCACCATGAGTGCCGCGGACGGACGGGCATCTTGAGTGTCGTGAGGTCTTCCGAGCCGTCGCCGCCGTTCCGCAAGAAGACCGGCGTCGCGCATCTCTTCGCTTCGGCCGGATATTCGTTTGACGGATTGAGGCGGATGCTCAAGGAAGCGGCCTTTCGGCAGGAGCTGCTGTTCGCGATCGCGCTCTTTGCGGTGCTCGCCGTGAGGAGGGCGGAGACGGAGGCCTATTTCGTTCAGGCGGTCTTCCTGATCTTGCTTCTGGCCGTGGAGGCATTGAACACGGCGATCGAAGTCCTCACTGATGCCGTGTCTCCCGGTTACTCCGCCTTTGCGAAGCAATCCAAGGATCTTGGCTCTTTCGCAGTCTTCTGCCTTCTTTCAGTCAACGCGCTTGTCACGCTTTTCTTCGCTTTTCTACGTTGACTGCTTACCACTCGAATGGTTGTCCACTGATGAGGCCGTTGTCGTCCTGAAGTGTGCGGCTGGCCGCAGGTTTCATCTCGCTTTGTTCCGCCCCCGCGAAGCGTGGCGAACTCTGATATCAATTTACCGGCCGGCCAGCCGGTACTTGCCTGGCACTTGCGTGAGGGAACTCTTCGATCAACGGGGAGCCGAAGGGCTGTCCGTCATGCCTGCGGGCGATGCTCATTGACCGCGACTGGATGCGAGAACTGGTTGCCGAGCGGCTGATCGATGTCTTCCGCCAGCTGCCGGACAGGCCGGTCTACATCCTGACCTGCCCCTGAGTTTTCATCCAGCGGCGACCTGAGTCCTGGCGTTTGTTACGCTTCTCAGCGCGGTGTGAGCAACAGGCCGTGCCGCGCAGCTTTCAAGTCGCGCAGCGGGTAGGCCTGTTGCGGTCAGGCTCGCGGCATAGGCCGCAGGGGTGAGGTAGCCGATCGAGGAGTGCGGA
>NZ_FOFG01000037.1 GCF_900110915.1 Faunimonas pinastri | reverse complement strand
TCGACGTCTTCATGGAATTCTCCTCGTCCCGATCCCGGGATCATAAGTGGAAAATTCCAGCTCAAAACGGTCCGAATTCCTGGAGGCACGTCAGGTGCTGCTCAGGCTGTCGCACCGTCTCCTGAGCGTTTCATCAGCTCGATCGGCGTCTTATGGCCTATGGAGCTGTGGGGGCGGATCTCGTTGTAGTCTCTACGCCAAGCTTCCATTTTGGCGCGAGCGTCGTCAAGGCTCATGAACCAGTGAGTGTTCAGGCATTCGGCCCGGAATTTGCCGTTGAAGGACTCGATAAAGGCGTTGTCCGTCGGCTTGCCTGGCCGGGAGAAGTCGAGAATGACGCCTTTCTGATAGGCCCACAGGTCAAGGTCGCGGGATGGCGTCCGCATTTGGATTGTCGACATGGATCCAGGCGCGCAGTGGCCGCATGTTGATCATCACGACGGCTACGGCGAGGACGTATTCGTGGCGAGCGGCGAGGTAATCGAAGGCGAAGCGCGGCACGGGCCGGGCACGTTCCTTCATTTTCGCCCAAATAGCAGCCATCGGCCGCGAACCGAGATCGGCGTTCGCCTATTCGGCATCAACCTGACTGATCGCACGGCTGGGTTAGAGACCGTCGCGTAAGCGCGGATAGCTCAGACCAAACACTCACCACCCACGACGTTGATGACGAAGGATGGTGCGGGTGGTCGGAATCGAACCGACACTCCTTTCGGAACCGGATTTTGAATCCGGCGCGTCTACCAGTTCCACCACACCCGCACGGTGCCGAACCCCTGCGTGCAGTGCGCCTGAGGGTAGCCTGGCGCTCCTATACAGCACCTGCGGAAGATTTTCTAGATGGAAACTGCAGCCATTTTCAATCGGATTGTCAGGCTTTTAGTGGCAACTGGACGTCTCCACCCGACCGCTTCGCCGCTATCTATTTGCACCTGCGGCGCACCTAAGAAGTTTGGCACTGTCGAGCTGTGAGCGGAGGGTCGCAATTGCGAAGCCCGTATTCGGCGTACTCAGGTTGGGCTTTGCGCAATGTCGGACATGGCAACCGGTAGCGCAGGAAGGCTTATCGAAATCCTACGAATGCACGGATCCGGCACCGTGCAAAGCCCATTCCGGTCTGTCCAACACCGCTTAGCTTGGGTTGAAGATGCAGGCAAATGACGACAGTTCCACCTAGAGCGTCACAATCGTTGACAATGAACACGTGAGCGATATACACAGTTGTGATAATCGTTCACGGAGGAAGGCTATGGAGCACGATCTGGTCGGCATCAACGAAATCGCGGCAATGTCGGGAGTGAGCACGCAAGCGGTCGCCAACTGGCGAGTTCGGTCATCCGATTTCCCGCAGCCGCTCAAGGAGTTAGCCTCCGGCCCCGTATTTCGGCGCACGCAGGTCCGCGCCTGGCTCAAGCGCAACAATCGCAAACTTAACGCACTCGAGGAATCGTCCTCCTACTACCCGCGCCTCAAGAGTTTTCGGAACGACGACGAGGCCCTCTCCAACTGCATAGAGGAGATCGTGGACGAGCTCGAGAGTGCGTCCACCACCGGCGACAAGCCGGGCATGCTCCTAGGTAAGATCCAGTCGGGCAAAACGCGCGGCTTCGTCGGCGTCATAGCCAGGGCGTTCGACCGTGGCTTCGACATGGCCATCGTTCTGACTAAGGGTACGAAGACGCTCTCGGCCCAGACCGTTCGCCGTCTCGAAGGCGATTTCGCCGAGTTCATCGAGGACGACGAATTCCTTGTGGTCGACATCATGAACCTGCCGGGCACATTGCGCCGCAGCGAACTTCGCCGGAAAGTGGTCATTGTCGCCAAAAAGCAGGCTCGCAATCTCGATAAGCTGATCGAATTCATCGAGAAGCATGAGGACCTGCAGAACCGGAAGGTCCTGCTCGTAGACGACGAGGCCGACCTCGCCAGCGTTCGTTTCGTACGCAAGGCCGGCGATCCCGCGATCAACCAAGGCACCATCGCCGATCAGATTGATCAGCTCCGCGACATGACCACGGGAATCGCGTTCCTCCAAGTCACCGCTACGCCCTATTCGCTGTACCTCCAGCCCGAGGATTACGACGAGGCGAACACGAACTACGTCTTCAAGCCCAAGCGCCCGGCCTTCACCAAGCTGTTGCCGATCCATTCCGGCTACGTCGGCGGCGACGACTATTTCGGACCTTTGGAGGAAGACGATCCCCGCTGCAAGCTGATCGTCGAAGTAGCCGAGCAGGAGCAGGACGCCCTGCGCCGTCCGGACAAGCGCCGCATCAGCTCGAACAACGTGCTCGAGACCGACAACGTCTCCGGCCTGCGCCGCGCCATCATCACCTTCGTAGTGGCCGTCGGCGTCCGCCGCTGGCAGCAGCGTGAAGGCGGCGAGCGCGCGAAAAAGTACGCGATGGTGATCCACAACGACATTGCACGGGCAGCCCACGCTTGGCAGGATCAAGTGATCGACTGGATTTTCCAGGCAATCGTCGATGCTGCAGAGAACGACCCGACGCAACTGCGTCCGCTATTTGACGCGGCCTACGCCGACCTTGAGGCATCGGTGCTGGCCGATAAGGGTAAGATGCCGCCGCGCGACGACGCCTTCGATGCCTTCATCGACGCCCTGCAGAGCGACGATGTGGCGGTCGAAAAGGTGAATTCGGACACAGACGTCATGGCTCTGCTCGATGCCAATGCCGAGCTGAAGCTCCGCACGCCCTACAATATCTGGGTAGGTGGCAACATCCTCGACCGCGGCATTACGATCCCAAACCTCATCTCATTCTACTACGGGCGCAACCCCAAGACGATGCAGGCTGACACCGTGCTGCAGCACTCGCGCATGTACGGCAATCGCGAACGTCGCGACTTGGCGGTGACACGGTTCTACACGTCAAGGGCAGTCTATGACCGGCTGTACACGATCAATGCCCTTGAGGGTTCGCTCCGAAACGCCTTCGAGACGGGCGCGCATGATGCCGGCGTGGTGTTTATCCAGTCCGATGCCGGCCGGCGCGTGCGCCCCTGCGCGCCTAACAAGGTCCTGCTTAGCGCCGTCGTTGCGGTCTCGCCGAACGACATGCTGCTGCCCAGTGACTTCCAGACCAAAGGCGGTACGACGATGGCGAAGATTCAAGCCGAACTGGATCGCCTGATCAGGCCGGAATGGCGCGACAAGGAGGATTTCGTGGCCGTTGATCGCAAGACTGCCATCGATATCATCGATACCATCGAGAAGAGTATGGAATTCGACGCGGTCGAGTTCGAGTGGGATGCCATGCGCGGCTTGATCGACTATTACGCCGACGTGGCGCAGGGCGGAAACGGCAAAATCCTGATCTACGCCGAGACTGGCAGAAAGCTGTCGCGGGCGGGATCGGGTGACAAATCCGGCCGCTCGATCCTCGGCACATCCCTTCGCAGGAAGGTTCTGGGTGAGCCTCGCTCTAAGCCGGCGCTTATCTTGCTCCAGCAGGAAGGCGGCCGGGAGCTGGGCTGGACCGCGCATAAGTTCTGGTGGCCGCTCTTCGCTGCTCCGACAGATGCCGAGCCCTGCGTTTTCGCGACGAAAGTTGCTACTTGAGTTCAGTCGGGATTTGCACTCCGGCACCCTGCCCAAGAGATGATTTCATCACTGACCTATATTGACGTGCCTCCAGGAATTCGGACCGTTTTGAGCTGGAATTTTCCACTTATGATCCCGGGATCGGGACGAGGAGAATTCCATGAAGACGTCGAAG
>NZ_FOFG01000039.1 GCF_900110915.1 Faunimonas pinastri | reverse complement strand
TGATCCTCGCCGTCGCGCCAGTCGGCGAGCGGCATGTAATTGTCGATGCCGACGAAGTCGATGTTGTCGTCGGCCCAGAGCGGATCGAGGTGGAAGAAGACATCGCCGCTGCCGTCGGCCGGGTGGTGCCCGAAATATTCCGACCAGTCGGCGCCATAACCGATCTTCGTATCGGCCCCCACGATGCCGCGCACATCGGCCGCGAGTTCCCGGAGCTTGGCGACGGCGGGATAGGAGGAGGCGCCGTCGCGAAGCGTGGTGACGCCCACCATCTCCGAGCCGATCAGGAAGGCATCGACCCCGCCGGCGTCAGTGCAGAGATCGGCATAGTGGCGGATAAAGCGCTTGAGGCCCCATTCCCCGTCGAAGAAGGCGTCGATATCCGCGCTGATGGCCGATGTCTTGTCGGCGCTGCCGGAAAGCCCCGGCGCGATATCGGCCGTGATACGCCCGCGCCAGGGAAACGGCTTCTGCTCCGCCTCGCCGTAGGGATCGGGCAAGCCGTTGCCGTCGCGGATATCCATGAAGACGAAGGGATAGAAGATCACCTTCAGCCCACGCCGCTTCAGTTCCGCCAGCGCCTCCGTCACCGCCCGGTCGGCGGGCGTGCCGCCATAAAGCGGGTTGTCCTCGTCGTCGTGGCTGACGACATGCGCTTCGGCGCGCCCGACGCCCGCGACGCTCCAGGCATAGGGTGACGTGGATTTGCCCGCGACCTCGACGCCCGGCACGATCCGGCAGGAGCCGGCGCGCAGGTCCGTGCCGAACCAGCCGACCACCAACGCCACCGTCTCCACGTTGGGCAGGATCGCGTGCAACTGGTCGAGCGCGAAGACGATATCGGTCTCGTCGGTCGGGTTGATCTTGTTCTCGGTGTCGGAATTGCCGTCCACCGTGCGGGTCACCGCCGTGGTGCCGTAGACGAACTCGCCCGCGCCGGGGATCAGCGTGACGGCGCGCGCCATCGTCTCCAGCGTGCCCGGATGTTCCGCTCCGATCGCGCGGATTACCTCGAACTGAAACTGCGGAATGCGGTTGCCGAAATCGGCCAGCGCCAGATGTTCGAAGACGATATAGGCCGTCCCCCGAAACGCCGGCGCGTTATCCGCCCCCTCCATCTCCGCGACGAGCGGATCGGCGGCCTGATCCTCCGAGCCGAGATAGATCCGGTAGGTCACGTCCTCCAGGTCCATCTCGTTGCCATCGGCCCAGATGCGGTCGATGCGGCTGATCGGTCCTTCGCAAAGCGCCACGGCGACGGAGATGGAATAGGTGTAGGTGGTGGTCGTGACGCCGCCGCCCTTGCCGCCGGTCGTCTCCTTCTTCTCCTTCTCCTTGAAGCGGGTCGCCCAGATGAGCTGGCCGGAAACGCGCTGGCGGCCATAGAGGCGCGGGATCACCGCGCCTTCGGTGGAGGCGGTGATGCTGACGTCGGAGCGGGCACCCTTCACCTTGCTGCGCGAGGCGAAAAGGGCGCTGTCGACGACGGAACCGGCGACGGCGCCGAGGGCCCCGCCGATCTGCGCGCCGGTCAGCGTCGCGCCGAGAATGCTGAAGCCGGAGCCGAAGAGCGAGCCGCCAAGCGCCGCCCCGGCCGCGCCGAGAACAAGGGATGCCAAGGGTCAGATCTCCGGAAAGCGGAAGGCAAAGGCGAGCCGGCGCTGCCAGCCCGCGTCGAAAGGCACTTCGGCGACGCTGTGGCGCGACCAGGCGTGGATCAGCGTCGGGCCGGAGGGACCGGTCGCCACGATGCCGCAATGCCTGGCCGGGCCGGAGCGCTTCATGCGGAAGAGCGCGACGTCGCCCGGCTGAAGCTCAGCAAGACCGATTGCCACGAGGTGGCGCGATGCCGCTTCCGCCATGGTCTCGCGACCGGTCGCCTCCGCCCAGTCGGGCGAATAGGCCGGCGGTGTCTCCGGCTCCGCGCCACGGAGATCGCGCCAGACGCCGCGCAAGAGGCCGAGGCAATCCGCGCCGACGCCCCTGAGCGACGCCTGATGGCGATAGGGCGTGTCGATCCAGTCCCGCGCCGCATTGACGACCCGGGTTCCCATCTCTGTCTCTGCCATGATCAGTTGCCGTAGAGGCTGCCGCCATCATTGGCGGTGTGGTCGTTCGGGTAGGAGGCGACCAGCATGTTGGAGGGCATGTAGGGGAAACCGCGGAAGTTCAGGAGATTGGCAAAGCGGTCGCGGCAGGTGCCGAACTGCTTGTCGCAGCCGGCGGTCACCGCGAACGTGTCACCGACCGCCACCGCCACGCCCATCGCCGTCCAGAGTTCCAGCCGCGCCAGTCCGGCCACCACCGAATGCAGCCGCACCTCGATCGGCCGGCCGGCATTCGCCCCGCTCGTCCAGGTCAGCGCGCCATTGTTGAACCAGCCGGCACCGAAGTCGCCGAGCCCGTCCACCGCGAACCAGCGGTCGGCGGCAAGGATCGCGGTGACGCTTCCCGTCCCGTGAAAGCGCGGGTCGGAAAGATCGACCCGGCAGCGCGCATCGCCCAGATTGGCGTCGCAGGAATAGGAGAAGACGCGGCCGATCTCCTGCCCCAGTTCATGCGCCATGCCGCGAAGCTCGGCGGTGAA
>NZ_FOFG01000040.1 GCF_900110915.1 Faunimonas pinastri | reverse complement strand
GCGCCAATCATCCGAAGGAGAACACCATGGGCACTCTCAGCGGCAAGGTTGCGCTGATCACGGCGGCGGCGCAGGGGATCGGGCGTTCGACGGCCGAGGCCTTCGCGGCTGCCGGCGCGCGGGTGATCGCGACCGACATCAACGAGGGCAAGCTGGCCGAACTGGACGGCCTCCCCGGGGTGGAGACGCGCCGCCTCGACGTGCTGGACCGAGGCGCGGTGGAAAGCCTCTTCAGGGAGATCGGCCCGATCGACGTGCTCTTCAACTGCGCCGGCGTCGTGCATAACGGCACGATCCTGGAGTGCAGCGAGAGCGACCTCGATTTCGCCTTCGACCTCAACGTCAAGGCGATGGTGGGCACCATCAAGGCCGTCCTGCCCGGCATGCTGGAGCGCGGCGACGGCACGATCATCAACATGGCCTCCGTCGCCTCAAGCGTGAAGGGCGTGCCGAGCCGCTTCGCCTACAGCGCCAGCAAGGCGGCCGTCATCGGTCTCACCAAATCGGTGGCCGCCGACTACGTCTCACGCGGCATCCGCTGCAACGCCATCTGCCCCGGCACGGTGGAATCCCCGTCGCTGCAGGATCGCCTGCGCGCCGGCGGCGACTATGAGGGCGCGCGCGCCGCTTTCATCGCCCGCCAGCCGATCGGCCGCATCGGCCAGCCCGACGAGATCGCCCAGCTCGCGCTCTATCTCGCGACCGCCACCTATACGACCGGCCAGATCCACGTGATCGACGGCGGCTGGACCGGCTGATCCACTCAGTCCGGCTGACCACGTCAGCCATCCCGCCCGAGACCCATCGGAAGCCATCATGACCGTCATCAAGTCCCTCACCGTCCACGACATCCGCTTCCCGACCTCGCGCCTGCTCGACGGGTCGGACGCGATGAACCCCGATCCCGATTATTCCTGCGCCTATGTGGAGCTCGGGACGGACCGCGCGGAGCTGTCCGGCTATGGCCTGACCTTCACCATCGGCCGCGGCAACGAGATTTGCTGCGCGGCAATCCAGGCTCTGGAGCATCTGGTGGTCGGGCTCGACCTCGCCTGGGTGAAGGAGAACCCCGGCCGCTTCTGGCGGCACGTCACCGGCGACAGCCAGCTCCGCTGGATCGGGCCGGACAAGGGCGCGATGCACCTGGCGGTCGGCGCGGTCGTCAACGCGGTCTGGGACCTGATGGCCAAGGAGGCCGGCAAGCCGGTCTGGGAATATGTGGCGGGTCTGAGCCCCGAGGAGCTCGTCAGGGCGATCGACTTCCGGTACCTGACCGACGTTATCACGCCGGACGAGGCGCTGGAGATCTTCCGCCGCGCCGCCGAGGGCAAGGCGGAGCGCATCGCCACGCTGAAGCGCGAGGGCTATCCTTCCTACACGACCGGCGCCGGATGGCTCGGCTACCCCGATGACAAGCTCCGCCGGCTGGCGCAGGAGGCGGTCGATCGCGGCTTCACCATCGTCAAGATGAAGGTCGGCCGCGACCTGGAGGACGATATCCGGCGGCTGCGCATCTGCCGCGAGGTGATCGGCCCCGACGTCCGCATGATGATCGACGCCAACCAGGTCTGGGAGGTGAACGAGGCGATCGACTGGGTGAAGCAGCTGCAGTTCGCCAACCCGTATTTCATCGAGGAGCCGACCAGCCCCGACGACGTGGAAGGCCACCGCAAGATCCGCGAGGCGGTCGCCCCGGTGAAGGTCGCGACCGGCGAGATGTGCCAGAACCGGGTGATGTTCAAGCAGTTCATCGAGCGCGGCGCGATCGACATCGTGCAGATCGACGCCTGCCGCATCGGCGGCCTGAACGAGATCCTGTCGGTGCTCGTGATGGCGGCGAAGTTCGACCTGCCGGTCTGGCCGCATGCCGGCGGCGTCGGGCTCTGCGAGTTCGTGCAGCACCTTTCCATGATCGATTATTGCTGCGTGTCCGCGACCAAGCACGACCGCGTCATCGAATATGTCGACCACCTGCACGAGCATTTCGTGAACCCCGTGGTGATGCGCGACGCCGCCTACATGGCGCCGACCGCCCCCGGCTTCTCCGGCGAGATGAAGCCGGAATCCGTGCGCGAATACACCTTCCGCGGCACCATGCACGCCTGAGGAGAACCCGATGGACATCACAGCGACACGCGGGATCGGCCGCACCGGCCTCCGAACCACGCTCGCGAGCTTCGGCGGCGCGAGCATCGGCAACCTCTACAAGGCGGTGACCGACGAGGAGGCGCATGCCGTGCTGTCCATGGCCTGGGACGCCGGCATCCGCACCTTCGACACGGCGCCGCGCTACGGCCACGGCCTCAGCGAGCGGCGGCTCGGCGATTTCCTGCGCGACAAGCCGCGCGACAGCTACGTGCTCTCCACCAAGGTC
>NZ_FOFG01000041.1 GCF_900110915.1 Faunimonas pinastri | reverse complement strand
CCGCAGCATCTTCTGGTGCGGGCGGCGCGGGGCTTTTCCGTGGTTTTCATGGAGGAGCCGGTCTTCGCCGATGAGCCGGCGCCTCGGCTGGACGTGAGCGAGCGGCCGGGCGGGGTCCGCGTCGCGGTGCCGGTGCTGCCGCATGGGATGGGCGAGGCGGAGATCGTGGCCGCGCAGGAGCGCCTGCTGCGCTCGCTGCTGGCGACCGCGGGCGCGGATTTCACGGTGTTCTGGTACTACACGCCGATGGCGCTGGCCTTCAGTCGCGCCATGGCGCCCGACATCGTCGTCTACGACAACATGGACGAGCTTTCCGCTTTCCTCGGCGCGCCGCAGGCGCTGCTCGACATGGAGCGGGAACTCATGGCGCGCGCCGACCTGGTCTTCACCGGCGGCGTCAGCATCTTCGAGGCCAAGCAGGGCCGCCATTCCGATATTCACCCGTTCCCCAGCAGCATCGACGTCCACCATTTCGCGGGCGCGCGGCAGGGCTTGGCCGATCCGGCCGACCAGGCGGGCATTCCCCGGCCGCGTCTGGGCTTCTTCGGCGTGATCGACGAGCGCATGGACGTGGACCTGCTGGGCGAGGTCGCCGATCTGCGGCCGGACTGGCAGTTCGTGATGCTGGGCCCGGTGGTGAAGATCGACCCGGCCAGCCTGCCGCGGCGGCCCAACATCCACTGGCTCGGCGGCAAGAGCTACCCGGAACTGCCGGCCTATCTCGCCAACTGGGACCTCGGCCTGATGCCCTTCGCCATCAACGAGGCGACGCGCTTCATCAGTCCCACCAAGACGCCGGAGTTCCTGGCGGCGGGCCTGCCCGTCATCTCCACGCCGATCCGCGACGTGATCCGGCCCTATGGCGACCTCGGCCTGGTGGAGATCGCCGCGACCGCCGGGGAGATCGTGGCCCGGGCGGACGCGCTGCTCGCTGCCCCGGCCGGGGACCTCGCGCCCGACTGGCTGGCGCGGGTTGACCGGCAGCTTGCCACCACCTCCTGGGATCGCACATGGCGGGAGATGCAGCGCCAGATCGAGCGCGTCCGCACGACGAAGATCGACGCCTCCAGCGCTGCCCCGGCCAGAAGCGTCGCGGCGCGGCCGCCGGTGCCGAACCGCGCGCGCGAGATGGAAAGACAGGCCGTCGATGTATGACTGGCTGATCGTCGGCGCCGGGTTTGCCGGCAGCGTGCTTGCCGAGCGACTGGCCAGCCAGCATGGCGCGAAGGTCCTGCTGATCGACCGCCGCGAGCATGTGGGCGGCAACGCCTATGACCGTCTGGACGCGGCGGGGGTACTGATCCACCAGTACGGTCCGCACATCTTCCACACCAATTCCGAGACGGTGTTCTCCCACCTCTCGCGGTTCACCGAATGGCGGCCCTACGAGCACCGGGTGCTCGCCTCCGTCGACGGCAAGCTGGTGCCGATCCCGATCAACCGCACCACGCTGAACCTGCTCTACGAGCTGAACCTCACCACGGATGAAGAGGCCGCGGCCTTTCTCGCCAGCCGGGCGGAGCCGGTGGAGACGATCCGCACCTCCGAGGACGTGGTGGTGAGCGCGGTCGGCCGCGAGCTCTACGAGAAATTCTTCCAGGGCTACACCCGCAAGCAATGGGGGCTGGACCCGTCCGAACTCGACAAGTCCGTGACCTCCCGCGTGCCGACGCGCAGCAACACCGACGACCGCTATTTCTCCGACACCTTCCAGGCCATGCCGGCGGAAGGCTTCACGCGCATGTTCGAGCGCATGCTGGATCATCCGGGTATCACGATCCGGCTGGGCGTCGACTTTGCCGAGGTGAAGGACGAGGTCTCGTATCGCCGGCTGGTCTATACCGGGCCGATCGACGAATATTACGGCTTCCGCTTCGGTCGGCTGCCCTATCGCTCGCTGCGCTTCCGCCATGTGACGCTGGACGAGGAACGGCACCAGCCGGTGGCGGTGGTGAACTATCCGCAGACGGAAGAGTACACCCGCATCACCGAATACAAGCACCTGACGGGGCAGGTGCATCCGCAGACGAGCCTCACCTACGAGATCCCGGCGGCGGAGGGCGATCCCTATTATCCGATCCCGCGCGAGGAGAACCAGGCGATCTACCGCCGCTACGAGGCGCTGGCGCGCGAAGAGCCGGGCGTCCACTTCGTCGGCCGCCTCGCCACCTACCGCTACTACAACATGGACCAGGTCGTCGGGCAGGCACTCGCCACCTTCCGCCGCATCGACCAGGCGGAACAGGCCGGGGCGGACGAGGCGGAAACCG
>NZ_FOFG01000042.1 GCF_900110915.1 Faunimonas pinastri | reverse complement strand
TGACGTGCCTCCAGGAATTCGGACCGTTTTGAGCTGGAATTTTCCACTTATGATCCCGGGATCGGGACGAGGAGAATTCCATGAAGACGTCGAAGTTCAGTGAGGCGCAGATCGCCTTTGTGTTGAAGCAGGCCGATGAGGGCACGGCGGTTGCGGAAGTCTGCCGCAAGGCAGGGATTTCGGACGCGACCTTCTACAATTGGCGCAAGCGTTATGGCGGGATGATGCCGTCTGAGGTGAAGAAGCTGCGCCAGCTGGAGGAGGAGAACGCCAAGCTGAAGCGGCTGGTCGCGGACCTGTCCCTCGACAAGGCCATGTTGCAGGACGTGCTTTCAAAAAAGCTCTGAGGCCTGCTCGTCGACGTCGGCTGGTGGACGAGGTACGGGCGAGCTGGAAGGTATCGGTCAGGCGGGCCTGTTCGGCTTTGAGGATCGATCGGTCGCTCTACACCTATCGGCCCCGGCGCGACGATCAGGCCGCTCTCAGAACGCGTATCAAGGAGATCACCGAGACGCGTGTGCGCTACGGCTATCGCCGCGTCCACGTCTTGCTACGGCGGGAGGGCTGGACTGTGAACCCGAAGCGGATCTACCGTCTTTACAAGGAGATGGGCCTTCAGCTCAGGAACAAGGTCCCGAGGCGGCGAGTGAAGGCAAGGCTACGGGACGACCGTACCGTGGCAACCCATGTCAACCAGACCTGGGCGATGGATTTCGTCCACGACCAGCTCGCCACAGGCCGCAAGTTGCGCATTCTGACGGTCGTCGACACCTTCTCGCGCTTCTCCCCGGCGATCGATCCGCGGTTCAGTTATCGCGGCGAAGACGTGGTGCAAGCGCTGGAGCGCATGTGTGCCGAGGTCGGCTACCCCAAAGCGATCCGGGTCGATCAGGGCTCGGAGTTCATCTCCCGCGACCTTGACCTGTGGGCCTATCAGAAAGGCGTCATTCTCGACTTCTCCCGGCCAGGCAAGCCGACGGACAACGCCTTTATCGAGTCCTTCAACGGCAAATTCCGGGCCGAATGCCTGAACACTCACTGGTTCATGAGCCTTGACGACGCTCGCGCCAAAATGGAAGCTTGGCGTAGAGACTACAACGAGATCCGCCCCCACAGCTCCATCGGCCATAAGACGCCGATCGAGCTGATGAAACGCTCAGGAGACGGTGCGACAGCCTGAGCAGCACCCCCGGAAATCCTCCAGCCGGGCGGTCCAAACTCGGGGAGCACGTCA
>NZ_FOFG01000043.1 GCF_900110915.1 Faunimonas pinastri | reverse complement strand
TGGTCTGCCCCCTGAAAAGTGGTCCTCCGTGAAGTAGGCTTTTGAAGCTTTGGAGGATGCCAGGAATGCCGCGCAAGAAGCACCAGCCAGAAGAGATCGTCGCGAAGCTGAGGCAGGTCGATGTGCTCGTTTCGCAAGGGCGATCGGTTTCGGAAGCGATTCGCACGATCAGCGTGACGCCGTTCACCTATTATCGGTGGCGCAAGGAGTTTGGCGGGCTGAAGTCCGATCAGGTCAAGCGGCTGAAGGATCTGGAGAAGGAGAACGAGCGGCTACGAAAGGCCGTGTCGGATCTGACGTTGGAGAAGTTGATCCTGAGGGAAGCCGCCTCGGGAAACTGGTGAGCCCCGCTCGGCGTCGCCAATGCATCGACCACGTCGTGACGAAGTTCGGCGTGTCGGAGCGGTTGGCGTGCCGGGTTCTGGGGCAGCACAGGTCGACGCAACGCAAGGTGCCGGCGGGCCGTGTCGATGACGCGGCGCTGACGGCCGACATCGTTGAGCTTGCCACCCGATATGGCCGCTATGGCTACCGTCGGATTACGGCCCTGCTGCGAGAGGCGGGCTGGCTGGTCAACCTGAAACGCGTTGAGCGGATCTGGCGTCAGGAGGGACTGAAGGTCCGGCCAGGCAGCCGAAGAAGGGCCGCCTGTGGCTAAACGACGGTTCGTGTGTCCGGCTACGGACGGAATATCCCAACCATGTCTGGTCCTATGACTTCGTCGAGGATCGCACCCACAATGGCCGGAAGTTCCGCATGTTGAACGTGATCGACGAGTTCACCCGCGAATGCATTGCGATCCGGATCGACCGGAAGCTCAAGTCCACCGACGTCATCGACGTCTTGTCTGATCTGTTCATCCTGCGCGGCGTGCCAGGCTATGTTCGTTCGGACAACGGCCCCGAGTTCGTCGCCAAAGCGGTGCGGGAGTGGATCGCAGCGGTCGGTGCGAAGACGGCCTTCATCGAGCCCGGTAGTCCTTGGGAGAACGGCTACTGCGAGAGCTTCAACTCCAAGCTTCGCGAT